>CAVWHO010000018.1:0-71480 GCA_963754875.1 Nitrospirota bacterium | reverse complement strand
AGCTTTCGAAGAGGAAAGGGGCAATCTATGTCCTCTGGGAATCTGATGGCTGGCATTTGGCGCAACAGCTGACGATCCGTTATGTCAAGGACCGTGCGATCGTCGTCATTAAGAACCACGCCATTACTTATAACAAGGAATTTGAAGAACGAGTAAAAATATTATCGCAAAGATCCAGATAGAACGAAGATCACGTACTTTCAAAGGAGAAAGACATGGATAACAACTTAAAGAAAAGCCTCACGACGACAAAGATGGTAGCGCAATTCTACATAGACATGAGCAAATACCTGCTTGTGCTTTTGTTCGCCTTCTGCCTGTTTCACGAATCCCCCCAGAGCGCCATTGTCAGACCGTTCCTTATCATCGTCGCGCTTGCTGCCATTGTAAGTGCCGGCTTAAGGGCCGAACGCAACATGGACAAGATCGAGCAGGAAGAAAAGAAACCCCGTAAAACCGATCAAGACGAGGGCATGTAGGAAAGGAGGGCAAAATGAGCCTTTATCTGACAACGGATGAACTCAGCACGAGGATCAAATACGAGCCCCGGTATATCCGGGAACGCATGAAGGATCGCATATTCAAGAAAGGCGTTCACTACGTACAGCCTTTTGGCGGCAGGAAGATCCTGTACATCTGGAACGAGATCGAAAAGATGATGGTCAGCAAAGGAATTACAATCAAGGAGGATAATCCCATGGAAAAAATCACCTTAAGGAAGGTATCGAATAATGGGTAAGGTGAGACAGACCGAAGCAGGCTATTTGTATTTTGACTTTCGATATAGGAGCCTTCGTTGCAAGGAGTTCACTGAGCTTAAAGATACTCCCGAGAATCGAAAGATCATGAACGATGCCTTAAATAAGATAGAAAGCGAAATCAGGCTCGGCACTTTCGATTATTCGAAGTATTTCCCGAACAGCAAGAATGCGCGGAAATTCGTTTCCGAGGCCCCGAAGTCCCAGGGCGTAGCGTTCGAGGAGTACGCCGAGACCTGGTACAAGAACAACAAGATCTCCTGGAAGCCCTCTGTCCAGCGGGACTTCCGGTCGGTCATGAACCGGCACCTGATCCCATACTTCGCTGACAAACCGGTGATCGACATCACCAAGTGGATTGTGAAGGAGTTCCGGGCCTCCCTGGCCGAGCTTGACGGCAAGAAGGGGAAGAAGATCAGCAACAAACGGATCAACAACATCATCCTGGTGCTCAGGATGATCATGAACGAGGCTTCCGAACAGTATGATTTCCCGAACCCCTTCGCGAACTTCAAGCCTTTGAAGCTCAAGAAGACTGAAATCATGCCTTTTTCTCCCAAGGAAGTATCTGAATTCCTGAAGAACGTGCCCCCGGAGTACCACGACTATTATGAGGTCCGGTTCTTCACGGGCATGAGGACCGCCGAGGTGGACGGGCTCAAATGGCAGTACGTGGATTTCGAAGGCAGAAGGATCCAGGTCCGGGAAACATGGCAGAACAGGGAGTGGGTGAGCCCGAAGACCGACAGCTCGGTCAGGGACATCGCTATGAGTAAGATCGTCGAAGCGGCGCTTCGAAGGCAGCGGGAAAAGACTGGGGGCGGAGAACTGGTCTTTCGAACCAAAACGGGGCAAGCCTCTCGACAATAATAATATCTCAAAGAGGGTCTGGTATCCCACGCTCAAAAAAGCAGAGCTTACGCCCCGCACGCCCTACCAGACCCGACACACGACAGCCACCATGTGGCTTGCCTCAGGCGAGAACCCGGAATGGGTTGCCAGGCAATTGGGCCATGCCAACGTGGAAATGCTGTTCAAGGTCTATTCGAGGTTCATTCCGAACCTGACAAGGCAGGACGGCTCGGCCTTTGAGAAGTTCCTGGATGACAAACTCTCAGGCCCATCGAAAACCGACAATGATAGCAAGGAGGACAAGGATGAAGAAAAATAAGCCATTCATCGGCTCGAACGAGTTCAAGAGATACGATTTTTGCCCAAAGCAGTGGTACCTCATCAAAACCGGAAAAATGAAAGTCAATACCTCTGCTGCAAGGAGGGGGATGGAATATCACAGAAGTAAGTCCTATGGCATCAAGGCAGTGCAGAAAGCGCAGTCGAAATTCAAAACTACCGTATATATAGGAGGGATCGTATGTTTATTATGGCTCTTATCGCGGTTATAGCCGTATTTATCATGTACAGGAAGCTTGTGAATAAAAAGAAAGAAGCCGGCGTCCAGGGATGGGTCAAAAGCCAGGATCTGGACGGAAGAGGGGGAAGGTTTACCGGAATCATCAGGCCCGGATATCAGCCAGGCCCGACGTGGTCGAGAGCAACAGGGTGGTTGAGCACAAAATGGCGCACGTGAAGAACAAGGCGCGCTACTCCGACGTTCTCCAGGTGACCGCCGAGATGATCGCGACGGGACTCGATAAAGCGGAACTCCGGTACGGAAATGATCAAACGTTCCAATTCCGGAGAGATACTCCTCTAATCCGGAGCGCCACCAGAGATGTCAGGCGAATCACGGAGCGGATGTACTGGCATTTGAAAAGGGGGATTTCCCCAAAAGGGACTCCCACGAGAAACAAGTGCGCGAAGTGCAATTTCAGGAATAATTGCTCGGATGCGACGGTATAGGAATGTAAAGAATCGCCAGCCCGGCACTGCCGGGCTGGCGATTTTGCACGAAAGGGGTCCTCACCATGCACAAGAAGATACAACTGCGATTGCTGGAAACGAGGGGGATACGAACTTTTGAGAGCAAGGACCGGTTTTATAGATGGCTGAATACTCCCTGTCCGGCTATGGGCGACAAAATACCGGCAAAGCTTATCGAAACACCTGAAGGATTTCAACAAGTGCTGGAGGTACTCGGCAGGATCGAGTATGGGGTGTATTCGTAACACGCGAAAACTTAAATAACGCGAAGGATTATGAATTGCAAAAAAGTAGAAATATCCCGGGAGGAGAGAAACGGCCGGTTAATCAGAGATAAATAGCTCTGACGATCTTGGCCGCAAGGTCGATTTTCTCTTTGTCGCTTTTCTTAATAAGATCAATAAGGACTTTCTTCGTGTTGGCAAGGGATTTCTCTTCGTCGTAATGAAGGAGCTCAAAGACCTCGACATCAAGCGCCTGCGCCAATTTGATGAACGTGTCCAGGGTCGGATTTTCGTTCCCCCGTTCAATACTGCTCAAATATTTGGAGCTGACATCAGCTTTTTCTGAAAGCTCCTCCTGGGAAAACCCTTTGGCCTTTCGTACTTGTTTGATGCGCAATCCTATGAGTCGTTTTATCTCCATGATTATCTCCGTTACGACCAATCATAGGATTTTTGAATAATCAAATAAACAATGTATTGGATAGAAAAAACTTGACGAAAACCGTCTGTTGGCTGTATAAATGATGCTGTTAGATAGAAATATCACATTAAAATAGCACCTGTAGGATGAAACTATAAAAACGTTAGCAATTCATACAAAGGGGGGGTACATGAAACGATCAATTATTCCGATTCAAAAGATGATTCTGGTTTGTCCGATTCTCTATATTCTATGGGGCTGCGCTCCGCTTCAACCTCGCGTGGTCCAACTGCCTGCCCAGAAGTCGCCGCAATCGGTGAAAGTGCTGAAAAGCGACTTTGAGGGAAAGGAGATCAGCAAGGCAGAAGTCATGTTGGGGCTAAAAGCGATCTTCACGCAAACCGGGGATAGGGGAGAGCAAATAACATGGACTTCTGATAGAGGGCCTTCTGGTGAATTCAGTCAAAATGTTAGAGGTGTGAAAATTGACGCCAGCATGAATAAAATGATTGTCACGTATTATAACGGAAGTAAATTTACCAGTTACACCTATAGACGACCGTCGGTTGATTACACGACTACCGACATCATTGCAGAATTGCCGGTGAACGTTGCGGATGATGGGACGAACTATGTTATAACCATCGCCTACCCGGGCACTCTGACGGTGGCTCCTCAGCGCAACATGGGCTTTGTGCAGGAACAATATGCGGACACGGGCCATGTGGCGCAAGACCTGGGAGCAAAGATCGAAGCCGTTAAGGGTTTAAGCATCAAGAGGAACGTCGAAATTGAAGGAAAAGTTGCTGCAACGATTATCTCCTGTCGGACACGGTGCAAAAGGCAAGCTGCATCGACGGGCGCTATCTGTCTCAGCTCTTTCAAACACCATTCGACACGAGATCTGCCTCGACGAGGAAGGAGTGCGCCTGCACGAAAAGTGTTGATATCGGAGCATACGATACGTGCTCGCACGGCTGCGTTTATTGCTACGCCAATTCGAATCAAGACCGGGCGCGTGCGGCCCTTATGCGGCACGATCCAGTGTGGAATGCGCTGGGAGAACAGGTAAGTGAGGAGAAGGAGGATTCGGATTACAGGCAGCAATCGTTTCTTCGCTAATGGGCAAGCACAGCAGGTCAGGTATAACTGCAACCATTTCAGCCCAGAAGTCAGAACAGCCGGGAAGAACATTCTCAGTCGCGGTAACGGTGGCTGAAGATTAATGTGTCAACGCGACATCGGGCAACATCACTTGTCAGCAGGAATTTTGATTTGAAATCTGCAGCTCGGATGCTCGCCATGGTCGCAGTGTTCCGTAACAGGCAACTCCGTCAGCTCCTTTAAAAGCGCCTCCATGGTGATGCACGACCGCGCATCAGCAGAAACAGCACCGGCAATGGGACAACCATAGCTGCTGATGACGATCTTGCCGTCCTCTTCAGTCAGGTCAGCGGCAGAACCAATGATCTTGAGGAACTTAAGGGCGGAAATGACACGCTCACGCGGTTCGCCTGAAGGGTGCGGCGCCACCGCGTGGCTAAAGGGCAGAAGCGGCGGATCAAGAACGCAGACGACATTGCCTCGTTCCTCAGCACGGCGAATCCCAATTGGCCGGAACGAACGTTGAAGGACATGCTCTATAAACATCTGGCCCTTACGACAACCGAGGTCGTCTCGCGGCTCAGGAAAGACTGGGCAGCCGATATCGAGGCCTATGACGCCGGCCATGCGCGTATGCTCATGTTTGCTGATGCGCTTACCGCTGGAATTGTGAAACACAGGTGCCCGCCTTCGCTGGATCGAAGAGAAGTGGGTTGATAAAACCGCGCTCCGCCATGCTCAATAAGGGAGTGTGAAGACGATGAAAACGAATGCCCGAGTATCATTTATTATACTCACGGGAGTGGCTGTCTTGCTTGCGGCTTTGGTTTATAGCTGCGGCGGAGGTGGAGGTTTAAGCTACGGTGGGGGAAGCAGCGGAACCACAACAACACCCGTTTCCACGGTCGAGGTAGTAGCTTGTCCTGCTGCAGGGACCACTGATGTATCGATCGTAAGTATGACTGCCGGGTTCAGTCCCGCGAGTATCAGCGTGCCGCTCAATACGACCGTAAAATGGACCAACACTGATTCGATTAACCACACCGTGACCGGCACAACGGTGCCGCTCTATGGCGACTTCAATGCAACCGTTACTCCCGGCATCTCAGTGTGTATGAAGTTCACCTCTGCAGGCGCTTTTAACTATCATTGTTCGATTCACCCGACCACAATGATCGGAATAGTGACCGTGCAATAAAAGCAAAAACGAGATTTCATTGAAGTGGAAAAAAGCACAGCGCGCATTCCATGGATGTATGTTGCGACGGATATGCAACGAGGACGCAAGCTGTGCAACGGTGGTAAGGCGGGCCGGCCTGTGGGGCAGAGCATCATGGATATTCTTGATGTTTTGTTTGCGGGCTGGTCTGCCTCTACCCCACTCTCGCCGTACTCACACCTCCCCGTCACATTACAATGCAGACAGCCGGAAAACTGGTGGTGCTTCAGCTGCGGTGGAGGGCAAGCATGGGGCATAAAGCCGTCCCGTAACGGTAATCGCTCCTCATCAGAGAGAGAGGTCCTGCATGAATCACTGCCTGCTGAACAGGCAGTGTCTAACCAGGTGCGGAGCGAGTATATTTCTTCACGACATTCTTGAGAGAACGCTCTTTTACCTTGATTTTTAAAGCGGCTGGCGTTATCCTTTTTTACACGCGGGCTCGGCACGTTGTCCGGAAGGACCGGCTTATCCAGGTATCGTTAAAGCACCAACGCGCAGTAAAAAAGGAAGGTTATTGCCGTGATCAGGAGCACATATCTTTTTATTCCCGTACTTCTCCTCTCCGTCGTTGCCTGCACGCCGCCGCCCAAAATTGTAACGAAACCGGAAGAAGCGATTGCGCCCATCTCGTGGCGGAAAGCAGCACTGTCGGTGGATGACCTGGCGTTTAAGGACGCTGCAGCAGCTGCGCGCCAGAGCCTGGAATATTACAAGAAGCTCCCGCAGGACACGGCCTTCTTTCTGGGGACCGATAAAGTGACTGCACTGGACATGGCCGTCACGCTCCAGAATTTTCTTTTGATCGTCGAGAACGAATCGCTTACGCCGGACCAGAAGCTCGATCGCATCAAAAAGGATTTTGTTCTCTACCGGTCAGTCGGTTCGGACGGCAACGGCAAGAGTGCTGTTCACCGGCTACTATGAACCTTTGCTCTCCTGCCGGGTCGCGGCAGACGAAACCTTCCGCTACCCCCTTTACCGCAAGCCCGATGATATCATCGAAATCGACCTTACGCAATTCGGGAACGGTTTTCCCAAAAATAAGATTTTCGGCAGGCTCGACGGAAAAAAAATCGTTCCCTACTACTCACGCGAGGAGATCGACCAGAAGAAGGTCCTTGCCCACAAGGACCTCGAGATCCTGTGGTGTTCCGACATCGTTGATATCTATGTGCTGCAGGTGCAGGGCTCGGGTAAGGTCGATCTCGGGGACGGGAACGTCATTTCCGTGCTCTACGACGGAGCGAACGGCAGACCGTACAAGAGTATCGGCAAATACCTGATTGATGCAGGAGCGATCCCGAAGGAGAACATGTCCATGCAGACGATGCGTGAGTATTTACGTTCTCATCCGGACAAACTGAATGATGTTCTGAGCCAGAATCAGAGCTACGTCTTCTTCCGGCTCGACACCGGACCATCACTCGGCAACATCGGTGTGCCGCTCACGCCGGGACGGTCGATCGCCACGGACAGCAAGCTCTTCCCGAAAGGGGCACTGGGATTCATCGCCACCCAGAAGCCGGTGATCGAGAACAACGAGATCAAGGCATGGGTGCCGTTCACGCGTTTTGTTATGAACCAGGACACCGGCGGGGCGATCAAGGGGCCGGGCCGGGTCGATGTCTTTTTCGGCCAGGGGCCAGACGCGGAACTCACTGCCGGGAACCTGCAGCATGAGGGGGAGCTGTATTTCCTGGTAAGGAAGAAGTGAAGGTAAAAACGTTCGGTGACAGGCTCATTCAGGCACAGGTTCAAAGAACTCAATCCGAACAGCGTTCAGATGTAAACGAATGCCGGTTAGGAAACACTTCTTTACACGGGGCATGCGCGAAGAGGTGTTTATAGTATCTGCGTTGCCGTAATGCCTTCATGTGATAAATTAACTTTTCTAGGATCATCAATCTTATCCGGCAGTATTTTCAGAGCATATCGTCTGATGCTAGCCAGCAATGCCGGCCCATTCCGTGTGTTACGCTATTCTTGAATGACCCCCAATGGTACCCCGGCTGCGCTATAAATACTTAAAGAATGTGTTATAATTTGGAAGACTAAGCGCTTGTGGCTTTTACGGGAATCAGCCGCTCTTTTATAAGTTCCATTTTTCTGCTTTCCATATTTGATTGGCATTCAGCGGGTATTTAACAATACCCTGTGCAGAGTTTGCACAGTGTAAAGTCGTTGGAGGCCTTCCCTACATGGACATTAATTTATTTATTCTGAGCCTTGCCCTCGGAACGCAACTGATTACGGTTTTCTTTGCGCTTCGGCTGATGCGCTATGCCGAGAAGCGGGTCATTGCGATCGTATTAGTCCTTATGGTCTGTCTCATGGCTTTGCGACGATTGGTTTCACTGGTCCAGCTATTTTCTCAAGGCACCACAAAAATAGACTTGTCTGTGGAAACGGTCGGGCTTGCTATTTCGGTCTTGATCCTGTACGGGATCATCTCGATCGCCCGCATTTTTAGGTCGGATGAGGAGCATAAGAACGCCGCCGCATCCGCCGAATTGCGCTATCGGACCTTGTTCGACCAATCGCCGGACGGTGTGCTGCTGGTGAACGCAAAGGGCGACATTGTTGAGTTTAACGAACAAGCCAGCCGGCAACTTGGATACACGCGCGAAGAATTCAACAAACTGCAGATAGCGGACGTCGATCCCGTGGAAAGTGCGGTTGACATCAGGGCGAGGTTCGAGAAAGTCCAGAGAGAGGGGAAGGACGAATTTGAAGTAAAACACAAAACCAAGCAGGGCGATATGCGGGACGTTCTTGTCATAGTCCAGAGGCTGGAATTGTCCGGTCAAACGTTCCATCACACCATCTGGCGCGATATCACCGAGCGCAAACAGGCGGAGGAAGCATTTCGCCGCAGCGAAGAGATGATGCGAAATGTGCTGGACAGCGTGGATGAAGGGTTCATCGTTATAGACCGGGACTTTCGCATTCTGACTGCAAACAAGGCTTACTGCAATCAACTCGGCCGGCCGTGCGCGGAAGTGCTTGGAGAAAAGTGTTTCAGCGTATCGGACAAATCCGACGAACCATGCTGTGAGGAGGGCAAATGCGCGGCCGGGGTGGTGTTCGAGACGGGCGAACCATTCACCGCCTTTCATAAGCATGGTAACGGGGCAGGAAAGTCGCTCTACGTGGAAATGAAGGCATTTCCACTCAAGGATGCATCAGGCGCCGTTATTTCGGTCATCGTATCGATCAGCAATATCACGGAAAAGCGCCTTCCGGAAGAGACGAGATTAAAAACGCAGAAACTCGAAGCTATCGGCACGCTGGCCGGCGGCATCGCCCATGACTTTAACAACTTGCTCCAGGGGGTGTTCGGCTACACATCTCCCTGGCGAGAATGACGGTGAGCAACAGGGAGAAAAGCTTAGCTGCGCTGGAACAGGCTGAGCAGGCGCTGCACCTGTCGGTCAAGCTGACGAACCAGCTTTTGACCTTCTCCAAAGGCGGAAAGCCGATAAAAAAACCCGTCGATCTCCGGCCGGTCATCGACACTGCTGCGAAATTCGCTTTGAGCGGATCGCGGTCCGTTAACCGGATAGTAATCGAGGAAGGTCTCCGGCAGGTCGAGGCTGACGAAGGGCAGATCGGCCAGGTGATCCAGAACATCGTGTTGAATGCCGACCAGGCCATGCCGGAAGGGGGGCAGGTGGAGATCACGGCGCGGAACGTCAAGGCTCCTGACAAGAACCTGCCGCAGGGTCTGGAAAAAGGCGGATACGTTGAAATCGCCGTCAGGGACGGCGGTATCGGGATCCCGGAGCCTTATATCGCGAAGATATTCGATCCCTATTTTACAACCAAGGAGAGGGGAAGCGGGCTCGGCCTTGCCACGTCGTACTCCATCATAAAGAACCACGGTGGTTTGATCGATGTGAAATCCGAGGTCGGCAAAGGGACAACGTTTTCTCTCTACCTTCCCCAGGCTTTGACGGCGGAGAAAGCGACGCAGATCGAGCCTGAGCCTTCGAGAAGGACAATGGGGAAAATTCTCGTCATGGACGATGATCCGGTTATTCGCGATGTCGCCGGCGAACTGATCAAAGCCCTTGGACATGAGGTGGATGTAGCAGCCCATGGCGACGAAGCCGTCGAAAAATATACGTCGGCAAAGCAATCGGGGAGGCCGTTCAATGTCGTCATCCTGGATCTCACGATTAGGGGCGGCATAGGCGGCGCCGAAACGGTCAGGAGGATAAAGGAAATCGACTCCGGCGTAAAGGCTGTCGTGTCGAGCGGATATTCCGACGATGCCATCACCTCGAATTACCGCGACCACAAGTTTGATGCCTTTCTCAAGAAGCCCTATAATGTGGACAGCTTGCGCGATGTACTGGGCCAGCTGCTGAACCCTTAGTGCTGCCCGTCCGACGATCACTCAAGGCGAAAAAGAAGGCCTGCTCCCGCAGCAATCGTCAAATGAATTGCGCCAAACAGAACGGAGCGAAGCCCCAATCATTGGGCAACCTCGTCTTGAACAGCCGTTTACCAGTTTCATCGATGATCGCCAGATAGCTGTTGCTTGACTGTAAATCAATTCCTGTGTACAGTCGCATAAGCACCTCCTGGGCATGATTGGCGTCTTTCCCATGAGCCTAACCGCGCTTTATAAGGTTATGCAGGTCTTTTGTATTGGTACTTTGCGTT
The DNA here is from genome assembly GCA_963754875.1 of Nitrospirota bacterium. GTDB lineage: Bacteria > Nitrospirota > UBA9217 > UBA9217 > UBA9217 > JAJYKN01. Next base: position 61,202 of record CAVWHO010000018.1, on the reverse strand, counting down.
GGCTATGATACCTTCATCCCGTGACCCTTCCTCTTCGCATTGAATGCCCCGATGCTGTGTATTATGGGACTCTCGCGGCAACGAAAAGAAAGCTGTCTTTCTTCAAAGATGCCCAGTTCTCGATATTTTTCTCAATCCCTTCAACACGTTAACAGGCGTTATAACTGACTGTGCCACGCTTCCTGCCTTAAAAGATGACAAAGGCTGTCTCGAGAGCTGTGTATATAAGCAGAGCGGGATTGCCTGCCACCTGAAGCTGCATATCCCCACCGTTAGCAATATTCTCCTTGATAGAAATTGACACTATGACAAGAGACCCCGTCGCATTGCTGTTGCTTTGCGGAAGTATCGTTGTTTTCTGAAATGGTTAAAAAAATATTTTTCCAGTTCTTTCTGAAGAATCGTAAAGTTTTATTCATGAGGTGACGATAAAACAATCATAAATAAGCAAAACCTGCGAGGGGGCAGTATGAAAATTATCGGGTCAGGGGTCATCGGTAACGTGGCGCAGGTCCTCGGAGTGTGTGCGCTGCTGCTCATGCCGTCGTCACCGGATGCGTGGGCTGATTCAACAGTTGCCATTTCGCAATCGGCAGATATCCTGGACCTACCTATTGAGGAGTTGCGGTCAATTCAGGTCGTTACCGTTTCCGGAGCATCAAGCTATCAGCAAAAAGTGACCGAGGCGCCGTCGTCTGTCTCCGTCATCACGGCTGATGATATCCAGAAATTCGGTTATAGAACTTTGGCCGACATCCTGCGGAGCGTCAGGAGCTTTTATATTACGAATGACCGCAACTACTCTTATGCCGGCGTACGCGGGTTTAATCGTCCGGGCGATTATAATACACGCATCCTGCTGCTGGTTGACGGCCACCGCATTAATGATAACGTTTATGACTCGGCGGAGATTGGGACCGAGTTCATGCTTGACGTTGATCTTATCGAAAGGATCGAGATTATCCGCGGACCGGGCTCGTCGTTGTACGGCAGCAATGCTTTTTTCGGCGTGATCAACATTATCACAAAGGCCGGCAAAGACGTGAGCGGTGTCGAGGTCTCGACGTCCGCGGCAAGTTTCGATACATATTACGGGCGGGCCACGTACGGCAGGGAAAACCCAAGCGGTCTGAAAGTACTTCTCTCAGGTTCCTCGTACGGCAGTAAAGGCACCCAAAACCTTTATTACCCCGAATTCGATACACCGGCGAACAATAATGGTATTGCCAACAATAAAGACGGTGACCGATTCAAAAGCGCGTTCGCGAAGATAACCTTTCAGGATTTCACCTTCGAAGGAGCCTACGGCTACAGAAAAAAAGGGGTACCGACAGCGTCATTCGGGACTGTCTTCAACGATTCGGCTAACAGCACCATTGATGAACACTCCTATCTGGACCTGGCATACCGACACAACTATGGACACGAATCGTCAGTGCTCGCCAGAATCTATTATGACGCCTATAATTTTACCGGGAATTATGCCCTCAACTATCCACCCATAACGGTTAACAGAGACACGGCCACGGGCAGATGGTGGGGTGGTGAACTACGCTATACCGGGATATTCTTTGAAAAAGATAAAGTGACTGTTGGCGCAGAATATCAGGACAACATCCGCCAGGACCAAGCCAACTTTGACCTTGTTCCATACTATTTAAACTTCGACATCAAAAAGGATTCACATCTCTGGGCATTGTATGCTCAGGATGAATACAGAATGTTTGACACCGTGCTCCTCAATATCGGGGTTCGCCATGATTACTATTCCACCTTCGGTGGAGAGACGAATCCTCGGCTGGCCCTGATCTATTCTCCCTTCGACAAAACGACCTTCAAGCTTCTATACGGTACGGCCTTTCGCACCCCCAATGTGTACGAATTCTTTTATGACGATGGTGCGACGCAGAAGGCCAATCCTGATTTGAAGCCGGAGAAGATTACAACCTATGAGCTTGTTTACGAGCAGTACCTGGGCAGTTACGTCAGATCGTCCTTGTCTGCCTTCCGTTATAGAATCAAAGATCTCATTACGTCAATAACGGACCCTGCCGATGGCCTCTTCCAATTTGAGAATGTGAACAGGGTTGAAGCCACGGGTGGTGAATTGGAAGTGGAAGGTGCATGGCCCAATGGCATGCGGTGCCGCATAAGCTACACTTACCAGAAAGCAACGGACATGTCTACCGGAGAACTCCTGACTGATTCGCCTGAGCATCTGGCCAAAATAAACGTCGTCCTGCCAGTATACAAGGAATGGTTATTTGCGGACCCGGAAGTGCAGTATACGAGTAGGAGGAAAACAAGCGCCGGCAATTACGCGGACGATTTCGTGGTCGCAAATCTGACAATTTTCGGGCGGGACCTGGCAAAAGGACTTGATGCGTCAGTGAGCGTCTACAATCTCTTCGACAAAAAATATGGCGATCCAACGGCAGGCCCGCCGCAGCAAATCCAGGACGTGATCGTACAGGACGGCAGGAATTACCGTGTAAAGTTGACCTATCGTTTCTAGGATGGGATAATGATGAGGCACGATTCACTTACTCGATGGGCCGTCAGACTCATGCTGCTGGCAGTGGCATGCTGGTGGATGCTCGTTGCGCCGCGGGCGTGGGCGCAGGACCGGAAACCGACCGAGTATCAAGTCAAGGCGGCCTATCTGTACAATTTTGCAAAGTTCGCTGAGTGGCCTGCCGGAACCTTTTCCGATCCAACGGACCCTGTCATTTTCGGTGTTCTGGGAGATGACCCTTTTGGAAACGACATCGACGTCATGACGAGCAGGACCATCAATGGCAGAAAGATAGAAGTACGTCGCTATCATAGTTCAGCCGAGATTCAGAAGTGCCATATCCTTTTCATCAGCTCGTCGGAACATGGCCATTTGGGAGAGGTCTTGAAAAGGCTCAGCCACTCAGGTGTGCTGCTAATCAGCGATATGGAGAGTTTTGCCAGCCGCGGCGGAATGATCGGGTTCATTCTGACAGGCAAAACCATTGGTTTTGAGGTCAATGTTGACGCAGTTGCCCGTGCCGGGGTAACGCTTCACTCAAGAGTGCTCAACATGGCGGTTATTGTTCACGAAGACCCGCGTCGGGAAGAAGAATGATATGAACTTGCTAAATACGACCACCATTAAGGGAAAACTTTCCCTGGTTAGCCTGGTGACAACGTGCATTGCACTGCTGATCATCGCAGCGGTATTCGTTGTGTATGACGTGATGTCTTCCAAGCGCTTTCTCGTGAGCAACATGACGGCACAAGCGACAATGATCGGGGACAACAGCGCTGTCGCGTTGTCCTTCGACAATCGCAAAGATGCCACCGAGATCCTCAGTGCACTGAGTGCGGCAAAGAACATCGTTCAGGCAGCCATCTATGCCAAGGATGGGACGGTATTCGCAACTTATCTTCGTCCTGGTGAAAGAGATCTCATACTGCCTCCGGCTCCTTCGGGAGACGCACACACATTCGATTTCAACGGGCTGTACCTCTTTCGACCCATTCTGCACGACGGAGAGCGTATCGGAAGCATCTATATACAATCTGATCTTCATGAACTGCATAGTCACCTGGCATGGTACGCGGTGATTGCGCTGGCAGCTTTTGCAATAGCACTCGTGGTCGCATTTCTGTTGTTGTCCCGCTTACAGAAGACGATCACCAAACCCATTCTCGACTTGGTCCGCTTAACACGGAGCGTATCAAATAACCGGGACTATTCGGTCCGGAGCACTGTGCCAGAAAGCGACAAAACGGGAATGCTTGCCGCGGGTTTCAATGAGATGCTGTCCCAGATCCAGGCCCGCGACAAGGAACTGGATCTCTACCGTCAACAACTGGAAGAAAAAGTAGAACTTCGCACTGCAGAGTTGGCGCATGCGAACGAACGACTCCTCCATGAGCTCGCAGAGCGCCAACGCACGGAGGATCAACTACGTCACTCCCAGAAGATGGAGGCTGTAGGTCTGCTGGCCGGAGGGGTTGCTCACGATTTCAACAATGTTCTGACTGCGATCATCGGCTATGGCACTCTCACGCAAATGAAAATGAAGGCGGACGATCCCTTGTTGCATAATGTCGTAGAGATCCTTGCAGCGGCGCAACGGGCAGCAAATCTCACCCAGGGCCTCCTCGCGTTCAGCCGGAAACAGGTCATCAAGGTCATGCCGGTCGATTTAAACCTGATCATCGAACGATGCAGTGAACTCCTAAGGCGCATGATCGGAGAGGATATCTCACTGACGCAGAACCTTGCGAAGGAAGACCTCATCGTAGCTGCGGACAACTCCCAGCTCGATCAGGTCCTGATGAACCTTGCGACCAATGCGCGTGACGCTATGACGCATGGCGGATCATTGCAGATCGAAACGCATCGGGTCGACCTCGACGAACGCTACGTTCTCACGCATCCCTATATGAAGGCGGGGTCGTATGCCCTGATCGTTGTCAGCGACACCGGTGAAGGCATGGATGCGGAGACAACAGGGAGGATCTTTGAGCCCTTTTTTACGACCAAGGAGGTGGGCCGTGGAACGGGGCTCGGGATGTCGATCGTTTTCGGTATCATCAAACAGCATAATGGTTACATCAACGTCTACTCGGAGCGAGGGACCGGGACCACATTTAAAATTTACATTCCGCTGACTGGCGCCACATCTACTTATGAAAAACCAAACAGCCGACCCGTCCGTATGAAGGGGGGTACCGAGGTCATTCTCCTTGCCGAGGACGACGCGACGATTCGGGGGATGATGACATCGATCCTGGAGGATGTCGGATATACAATCATTGAAACGATCGACGGAGAGGCCGCACTGGAAAAGATCAGAGCGGAAAAAGACCGGATCCAGTTTCTCGTTCTTGACGTTATTATGCCGAAAAAGAACGGCAAACAGGTCTACGATGAAGCAAAAAAAATGATCCCCGGCATCAAAGCGCTTTTCGTAAGTGGCTACACAGCCGACATCCTCCAAGAGAAGGGGAGCATCGATGAAGGGCTGGATTTCATCTCAAAGCCGGTACCACCCAATGAGCTCCTAGAGAAAATCCGTGAGTTGATCGAAAAATAGGAATTGACCCGGAAGGGAAATCTATGGACCACTGGCCTTCTCCTAAAGACTGAGTAGCCAAAAGTGGAAAGTTCCGGCTTGCATGATACAACTTAGAATTCTTTGCCTTCGTCACAACATTGACAATGCATGTTTGGAGGTGAAGTCCTCAAACACAAAGTTTTATCGAGCATCCATTTTGGGAATGTAATTTGCTAGGCATCGTCTTAGCTGAGTTCCTCTCAGCCCGCCCGGATCGCTGCTGCAAAAAAGCGTTCATCACCCTCCAATAATACTTCGATACAACTGTTTCGTTCTTTTTTCCGGCTCCAGCTCGAGATCCTTCTGCAATGCCAGTTCACAGCGTTCGTAGCTCCTGATCGCATCATTCCTCCTGCCCTCCGACTGGTAGCGCATCATGAGCCAGCAGCAGGATTTCTCATTGCAGGGGTCGGCGAGAAAGAGCCGTTCGTGGAATTTCAGCGCCGCGCTGCGGTCCCCGAGCGCTTCCGCAAGAACGGCAGCATCGGCCAGCGCGCCAAGATAGCGGACCCGGAGCTGGTCCCTCATCGGAATTGCCCAGTCGCTGTACCGGTCTTCGGGCAGGAAATCCCCCTCGTAGAGTTCAGCGGCTTTTTCGTATTCCAAGATGACCTCTTCCCGGTTTTGATTCGCTTTCATCCGTCGGGCTGCGTCCAGATGAGAGAGAAATTGGCCGACGTCAGTCCAGACCCAATCGCGGCTCAGGGCAACGAGGTCGCCTTCCTCATGGGTGCAAAAAATGTCCTTTCCTGCGCCCGGTTCAGGCTCCAGGACCTTTCTTGCCCGATGAAGCAGGGAATTAAAGGTCGTTCGACAGATCGGCCGGTTTTCGTATCGGGCCAGAGCCATTCCATGGCCTGTTCCCGGGGCATCGATTGGTTATCCTGCGCTGCGAGCATTTTCACCAGGGTCTTGGCCCGTTTACTCTTCCACTCCGCGTCCCGCACCAACGTTCGGTCCCGCCTCACCCGGAAGCCGCCGAGGCAATGGACCCGGAGCCGCTTTGCAGACGGCGACTGCGAAAGCGCATCGAGAAGATCAGTGCAGTACTGGGTACAGATGCCGCGGATCTTTGCGCAGTTCGCCAAGTCCGATCAGCTCCGCACGCGTGAACAGGGCATAGTAGGTGAATCCCCGGTCCTGGCCGATGGAGAATCCTTCTTGCAGGTGTCTGCAGGCCTTGTCCGTCTCGTTCCCTTGACGATGGTACAACAGTGCCAGGGCCAGGTGGGCGTTTGCCTCCTGCTGTGCAGCCTTGATCTGCCGAAGCGTCTTGACGGCCGTCAGGAGTTCCAGTTTCGCGCGACGGATATTTCCGAGTTTCAGATGGATGACGCCGCTGGCAATGAGGTAGACCGCGTGAAAGAGCCTGCTGCCCGTTTGCGTGCGAATGGCCAGCGCATAGTCCGACTCTTTCTTCGCCTTGTCGAGTTTTCCCTGAAACAGGTAGGCAATGGCAAGAAGATGGGCGGCAGATGCGCTGAAAAACGCGTTCCGGGATTCCTCGCCTTTACGCTTGCACTCCGCGAGCAGGAGCTCTGCGCCGGGGTAATCGCCCTGAGCGATCTTGAGCCAGCCGCCGATGTCCAGTGACAAAAAGCCGATCGATGGGAGCGCATGAGTGTAGGCAAGGTCCTTACACTCGGTCGATGCATTCCTGCGCTTCAGCCAGATTTCCCTCGAAGAGCGCTGTCATGGCCCTGGTCAGGAGGAGAGCGGCCTGTCCTCCTGTTTCGTCGGGGATACATGCATACGCTTCAAAACCTCTTCGCACCGACTCCCTGGCGAGAGAGAATTCGCCCTGGTAAAGCGCACAGGGGGTCAGGTAAATGGCGCTCGTGATCTGGGAAAAGTGATTTTTTTGTTTACGGAACAACTCAAGCGCACGACTCAGCGCTTCCGTGCCCTGCTCGAGTCTGCCGATGAAGAACCAGGCCATGCCCGTAGCCAGGCGCAGCCTGGCCCGCGCTTCGGGCGGTTCCCGCCGTCTTCTGTCCAGAAGGGTCTGCGCCATTGTTGCGAGGCGGCCCATGCGGCCGAAATCGCCGCCCGTATGAAAGCAGGCCTCGATGAGGCCGCAGAGAGAATAGACGAGTCCTGATGACCTCCGGGCCCCGGCGTTGCCCGATCGAAAGCCCTGCAACGCGCGATCGAAAAAAACGAGCGACTCCTGGGGGGCCGTGAAACGGCATGCCACGGCGCGGTACAAGAGAAACCAGGGACGGTTCCGGTACGCAGCCGGAAGCGCTTCAATCCATCGGATAAGCGTTCTCATCTGCCCCTGTGCCACCAGCTCTTCACCGCAAGACTCGATCTGCCTGACGGCTTTATCGAATTGGCGAGAGCCAAGGAGAAGACCGATGCTCCGCACCGGGTCGCCGGCTTTCAGGAAATACGCCGCTGCTACGGTATGGAGTTTCGTCACTGACCCTGGTCCGATCTCGGAGGCCAGTTTGTTCCGCAGGAATTCGCGAAAAAGCGCGTGATAACGGAGGACGGACGCGTCGGCTCCGGCCGTTGTCACGAAAAGGTTCCGGTTTCTGAGCTCCGTGATCAGCGACGAGAGGTCAGGTTTGGGCGAAGTACCCGTGATCGGCAGGCCGGTCAGTATCTGTAAGAGTCCCTTCGGCAGGTAATCGGAGATCGACGTTCTGAGCAGGAATTGCTGCATCTCGCGGGGCAGATGCTGAAAAACCTCCTGGGCCAGGTAATCGAAGATGTGCGAGCGAAAGGCAGGTGTCTGTTGGTCGTACAGGGCCGCAAGCCGTTCCTCCGTCGGCAACGCCGCAATGTACTCGTGCATCAGGACAAGTCCGGCCGGCCAACCCTCCGCTGTTCCGTTGATAAGCGCAGCCTCGGTCTTTGAAATCTGCATATGGAAGACGATGCTGAAAAGGTCCTGGACTTCAGCGTCAGTGAACCGGAGGTCCTCGTTGGTCAGTTCTCCTACGGACTGCGCGGAACGAAGTTTCGCTACTTCGAGGCCAGGCCGTTGGCGCGAAAGGACCATGAACCGCACCAGCGGAGGCGCAGAGTCGATCAGCAGGCGGATAAGGCGCTGCGCAGGGCCTGACGATGACGTACAGTGGTATTCGTCAAAAATGATGAGGCTGTGCCTGGGGACAGCGTTCAGCACGCCTTCGATCCATCTGCGCATGCCTGGATGGATTTCTTCCTGGACGTAACGGTCGCGGGGCATCGGCGGGAGCTCGGGCACCTGCTTGGGCCAGGTCTTTTGGATGGTCTGTCCCAGAAGGGACAGAAACAGGTTGGGGTTTTCGTCTTCCTGATCAAGGTTGTACCAAACAGACGGCGAACCGAGCGCCTGCACGTATTCCGCCGCGAGCGTACTCTTGCCCTGGCCGGCCTGTGCATGGATGATGACAAGCTTTTTGTCCTCCCATGCAAGGAGTCTGTTCAGGAGCCGGTCCCGCTCGAACACGCGGCCCGGACAAGGAGGGGAAAATTTGGCGAGATTCATGGAATGCCTCCTTCGTTCAGCTACTCGGCTGTTCGTATAAGGCGCATGCATGATGAATGTAGGAATGACGCGATTATAAGAGCGCCATCAAGAAAAAGCAACATCTTATTTGCTTCCTCGTCCCGTCCTGCGGGGAGGTGTGCGACTCCCTTGACAACCGGCAATCCAGTGCCTACACTTAAGCTAGATGTCCGTTAAGGGAGGCCGCATGAACATCCAGGAACGTGAAGTAGGGCTGAGTGAACTTCGCCACGTCTGCGACGCCGCTGAATTTCCGTTTCAGACCACCGACGAACTTGCACGAAAAGAAGAAGTGATCGGACAGACGCGGGCCGTGAAAGCGATCGAGTTCGGCCTCTCCATCAAGAACCACGGCTACAACATCTTTGTCTCCGGCATCCCGGGCACGGGCAGGAACTCTATTGCCCGGTCGATCGTCAAACGCATTTCCCAGGACATGCCGGTGCCGGACGACTGGTGTTTCATCAATAACTTCAAGGACCCCGATCGGCCGCGTGCCATCAAGCTCCCGCCGGGAAAGGGCAGAGAATTCCGGCATGATATCGAGAAATTTATCGAGTTCATGCAGAGCGAGATCCCCAAGGTCTTTGAATCAAAGGAGTATGAGGAACAGAAGTCGGGTATCGTAGAAGGGTCCGAGAAGGCCAAGGAAGCCCTTTTCGGCGACGCAGGAAAACGCGCGACGGAATTGGGGTTCCAGCTCACGATCACCCGAACCGGCATCGTCAAGGTCCCGTTGTGGAAGGGCAAGCCGCTTCAGCCGCAGGAGCTCGATGAATTGTCCGCAGAGCAGAAGCGTGAACTGGAAGAGCACGAGAAAAAAGTTGATTCCGAGATCCGCGATTTTCTTGCCAAGGCCCGCCTGCTTGACAAGGAAGCCCACGAGAAGGTCCATGAGTTGAACAGGCGCGTCGCGCATTTCGCCATGGGCCACCAGCTTGACGAGCTCCGGGAAAAATTTCGCGTCAATCCGCGCATCCCCGAGTTCCTGGGTGAGATGGAAGAAGATATTCTCGGCAACCTGCGGGAGTTCCTGGGACAAGCGCCGGAAATGCCGTTCCCCATCGAGGGGATGGATAAAGCGAGCTTCCTCGAACGCTACAAAGTAAACCTCATCGTCGACAACTCCGAGACCAAGGGAGGACCGGTGATCGACGAGGTGAACCCCACATACAATAATCTCGTGGGCCGCATTGAACGCAAGGCGCGCTTCGGCGCGTTTTACACCAACTTTTCTATGGTTAGGTCGGGCTCGTTGCTCCAGGCGAACGGCGGATATCTGCTCCTGAACGCCCTCGACGTGCTCCGGAGCCCGTTCTCTTGGGATGCGCTTAAGCGCGTCATCAAAAAGAACGAAGTGAAGATCGAGGACCTCATGGAACTCTACGGATACGGTGCTGGCGGCATCAAGCCGGAGCCTATTCCCATCTCGCTCAAGATCATTATGCTCGGAAGTCCCTGGCTCTACTACCTTCTCTATAACTACGACGAGGACTTCAAGGACATCTTCAAGGTCAAGTCGGATTTTGACACCCAGACCACGAGTTCAAAGGACGAAAAGATGCGGTATGCCGTGTTTATCGCGAACATGGTAAAGAGCGACGGTCTCCTTCCTTTCGATCGGAGCGCCGTGGCAGCCATCGTGGAGCACGCCTCGCGGCTTGCCGAGAAAAAAAACAAACTCTCGCTCCGCTTCAGCGACCTCACGGACCTGGTGCGCGAGTCGTCGTACTGGGCCACGCAGGCCGGGAAGAAGACCGTGATGCGTGAACATGTAGACAAGGCCTTGAATGAAAAAATCTACCGTGCCAACCTGATCGACGAGCGCATCCAGGAAATGTTCGCCGAGGGAACGATCATGGTCGACGTGTCGGGCTCCACAATCGCGCAGGTGAATGGTTTGTCCGTATACGACATCGGAGATTTCTACTTCGGCAAGCCATCGCGCATCACGAGCAGGGTTTACCTCGGCAAGTCAGGAGTGACCGCCATCGAGCGCGAGGCCAAGCTCTCCGGCCGCATCTATAACAAGGCGGTGCTCATTCTCTCGGGCTATCTCGGCGGCACCTACGCCCAGGACAAACCCCTGTCCCTGTCCGCGACGCTTGCCTTTGAACAGAGTTACGGAGAGGTCGAAGGCGACAGCGCCTCGGCAGCGGAGCTCGTCGCGCTCATTTCCGGCATTGCCGAAGTCCCGGTCAAACAGAACCTTGCCATTACCGGCTCGATCAACCAGAAGGGCGAGATCCAGCCCATCGGCGGTGTGAACGAGAAGATCGAAGGGTTCTTCAGCGTATGTAAGAACCGCGGTCTCACCGGCGATCAGGGCGTGATCATCCCGGAGCGCAATGTGAAGAACCTGATGCTGAAGAAAGAAGTGGTCGATGCAGTGAAGGAAGGGAAATTTCACGTCTATTCAGTCCGGACCGTGGGCGAGGCGACCGAGCTATTGACCGGCCTTCCCGCGGGCGAGCGCAAGGAAGACGGATCATATCCCGGAGGATTCCGTGAATTTCCTCGTAGACAAACGGCTCAAGGATATGTCGAAAAAATTGAAGGCTGAAGACAAAGGGGAGGAAAAAAAGGAGAAGAAAGAAGAGAACAACGAAGCGGCCCCGAAGAAGCCTTCGGAGCCGGGAGTAGAGTCTTGAAGATAATGATTGACGTGAGTCGAACAGTTCATGTCATATTGTAGATTTGGTGAATGACAGGTGGGCACAATAGTTTGCAAAATTCCGGCTCCAATTATCTGGCTGGCGTTCGAGAGACCATAGTCCCCATTTGATGCATTCTGAAATAGTGGATCAAAATGGACAACTCCCAACCCGGTAGTAGCTCCTGAAATGTCCGAGTATGAAATATTTATCGTCCCACCTTGATTTACAATTTCAGTATTGTCACCCGCAGTATCGCCCCAGAGAATACTATTGAGTATCGTAGGATAAGCATACCAGAAGTATGCGCCTCCAGCAGATGCTGAATTATTTATTATTAAATTATTAGCAAGCGTAACCGTTGAAAACATATCTATGGCTATGCCGGCTCCGCTACTCGAGTAGTTCATGATTATTTTGTTATTGGGGGAAAATACATTACAGGAATTGTAAAAGTACGCGCCACCTCCTTTGAAGGAAGGTCCAAAGGTCTGGCGCGGGGATTCGTGGCAGGAGACCGAGCTAGGTTTCTCCAGTTTTCTTATAATAGGCCGGGTATATTTTTACCGCACATTCCGGACAGAGACCATGAGAAAATTCTGTCTCGGAATGATCGCTGATATATACTTCAACCTGGGTCCAATAGCCCTTATCGTCGCGGATTTTCTTGCAATTCGCACAAATGGGGAGGATCCCTCTCAGCTTTTTAATTTCCTTTGCAGAATGCTCAAGTTGAATAAGCATTTTCTTGCGTTCGATGGCGTATCGAATTGAGCGCCCCAGCAGGACGCCCGTGACCTGGCCTTTTACCAGGTAGTCTTGGGCGCCTTTTTGAACGGACTCAATGGCGAATGCATCATCGTCGTGGCCGGTCAAGACGATGATAGGAATATGGGGAGAATGGGCGTATACCTTTTCAAACGTGTTGAGGCCCCCTAGTCCGTCCGGAAGGCCGAGATCCAGAAGAACAACGTCAAAGAGGACGTGTTTCAGTATTTCCAAGCCGTTCGCCAAGAGGGCAACGTGCGTCACTTTGTATCGAACATTCGGGAGATTGGCCAGATATCGCTGAATGAGAATTGCGTCGTCAGGACTGTCTTCGATGAGTAGGGCATTGATAGATTTGGTTTCCATGGGGCTCAGCCCCCTTCTTCGATAACTTGTTTCAGCAATTCCTTCAGACGGCCTTTGTGCATGAATTGCCAGTTGCCAAGAAACTCAATATCATCGACCAGCCAACCACGGGAATCCTTTATAAGGTATACTTTGTCTCTCCAGGTAGTCGATGATTTATTTTCTGGATCGAGATAGCTGAATTCGACGAGACAGGAGCCGGTTCTGACGTTACAGGAGAGCACCGTGAACGCAGAGGCGCCTTCGAATAACGAAGTGAATATATCACCTTCAACCAGTGGTGGAACTTTTCCCTTGGTGGTTTTTTTGTATTTTCGCTCCGCCCTTGCGGCCTCATGTAAAAGCTTTCCGAGGGAGGCAGATAGGTAGGGTTTAAACTTCAGTTGCTCTTTTTCAGAAGTGACGCCGGATGGCCGAACGGTAATGTAGACGTTATAGAAGCCGTTGACAACTTCCTGCATTTCACGATCCACGTCAGCAGCAAGCGCACTTGTTGTAAGCAAAAAAAGGGATAGTAAGATAATCTTCACAAACTCTCCTGACGGATCTTCACCATGTTATTCCTTTCTTCTGAACGACAGCGCCGCGAGCGTGAGCATGATCGCGGATATTGCCGTGACGAGAAAAAGGTCGAGCAGTATCGGGAATTCCGGTCCGAGAGGGGGCGCGCCGTTCCGGAGCAGGACGTGCTTGAACGCATCAATGCCGTAGGTAAGTGGATTGATCAACGTCAGATGCCTGAGCGCAGGCGGCATGGCCGTGACGGGGTACATGGCGCCGGAGAGGAACAGCATGGGCATGACGAGGAAATTCATGATGATGTTGAACCCATCGAAGGAGGTGAGGCGCGCGGCGATCAGGATCCCGAGAGAGGTGATGCAGAAGGAGACGAGCACGGCCACTGCCACGACCTCAAAGAACTGTGATACCGTGAGCGGGATGCCCAGAAAGGGAATGAGGACCAAAATAATGACGGCCTGGGCGACCGATATCAACGTCCCGGAGATGGTTTTGCCGATGACGATGGAAAGCCGGGAGATCGGCGCCACGAGCATTTCTTTCATGAACCCGAATTCCCGGTCCCAGACGATCGAGATGGAGGAAAAGATCGATGAGAATAGAATGGTCATGCCGATCATGCCGGGGAAAATAAATTGCAAATACGAGAAACCCGCCTGGGGCTTGATCAGCGAGCCCATCCCGTTCCCGACCACAAACAGCCAGAGTACGGGCCGTGCAAGCGTGCCGAGGAGGCGACTTTTCTCGCGAAAGAATTTAATAAACTCCCGGAGGCAGATGACGTAGATCGGCCGCACCTGGATCATCGCTGCGCCCTCCGGTGGCTGCGGACAAACTCGCGCGTGACTTCCCTGTTGTCGGGCAGCACGTCGTCCCGTATCGTCCTGCCGGTGAGCTTCAGGAACACGTCGTTCAGCGTCGGTTTCTGGATACTTACGGACCTCGTTGTGATCGACAGCGAATGGATCAAGCGGGGGATGAACTCGTCTCCCCGTTCTGTTTCCAGGACCAGGGTCCCGTTCTCCTCACGCGCGGAGACGTTGAAGAGATGTTGGATTTCCAAAACGGCCTTCCGGTTGTCCTCGGTAACGATGCGGATGATGTCTCCGTGGACCATCTGCTTAAGCTTTCCCGGTGTATCCAGTGCGATGATCTTGCCGTGGTCAATGATGGCGATGCGGTCGCAATTCTCGGCCTCTTCCATGTAGTGGGTCGTCATGAACACGGTGATCTTCTCTTTTTCCCTGAGCATGTTGATGAAGTCCCAGATCGTGTTCCGGGTCTGCGGGTCGAGTCCCAGGGTGGGCTCATCAAGAAAGAGCACGCGGGGATAATGCAAAAGGCCCCGGGCGATCTCGAGCCTTCGCTTCATGCCGCCGGAAAAGTTTTTGATAAGGTCGTGCTTCCGGCCCTGGAGCTCGACGACGGCAAGCATCTCGTCGATCCTCTTTTCCGCGAGTTTGCTGTCGAGGTTATAGAGGTAGGCGTGGAACTTCAGGTTCTCGTAGGCGGTCAGGCCCACATCGAGCGTGGTGTCCTGGAAAATGAGGCCGATGGACGTGCGTACCCGGTCGGGGTCGCTTGCACAGTCAAAGCCCGCGATCCCGGCTGTTCCCGAAGTCGGGGAGATCAGCGTACACAGGATGCTGATGGTCGTTGTCTTTCCCGCGCCGTTCGGGCCGAGAAAGCCGAAGACCTCGCCTTCTTCAACAGAGAACGATATGCCATCCACGGCGGTTAAGGGTTTGAACTGTTTCGTAAGGTTGTTAACAGTAATGATGGGCATGGATTAGTTCACAGTTCAGAGTTCACAGTTCAGAGTAAAGCGTGCAGAGTTTTTGTTCTCACTTTGAACTTTGAACTCTGCACTCAGAACTGTCGTTATTACCACTCCATCTTGTTCTTCGGCACGTACCACTCTCTGAAATTATAGAAGATGCCGAGCGGCTCGACCTTGACGCCTTTGAACCGCTTGTGTACGATAGGCGTTGCGTCGGGCACATAGAGGAACGCGTACGGTTGTTCTTCGGCCAGGATCGCATGGATCTGATAGTAGATCTTTTTTCGCTTTTCCATGTCAAAGGTGCGCCGGCCCTCCACAAGCAGCCGGTCGACGACGGGATTTTTATACCCGATGAAATTGTATTCCCCCTTTTTTGTCTTGCTTGAATGCCAGATATCGTAGATGTCCGGGTCGCGGCCCATGCTCCAGCCGAGGATGATGGCGTCAAAGGACCGTTTGTCGATCTGCTCGAGAAACGCCTGCCATTCCATCACCCTGATGCTCACCGCGATGCCCACGGCCTTTAAGTTCTGCTGGATGATCTCTGCGGTGCGGATGCGCTCGGTATTTCCTTGGTTCGTCATGATGGTGAACCGGAACGGTTTGCCTTTTTTCTCAAGCATACCGTCGCCGTTCTCATCCGTCCACCCCGCCTCTGCGAGCATGCGGCGCGCCCGCTCAGGATCATAAGCATAGCTCTTGGCGTCCGGGTTGTAGGCCCAGGAGACGTACGAAAACGGACCGGTGCAGGGCCTCCCGAGCCCGAGCAGGATGCCGTCGATGATGCCCTGGCGGTCGATTGCATAGGAGAGCGCCTGCCGCACCTTCACGTTTTCGAACAGCGGATTGAGCAGGTTGTAGCCCAGGTAAGTGAAGGCGTTCGCAGGATAGCGGAATTTAACGTAGTTCTCCTTGATGCGGGGGGTTTCGCTTTTCCGCAGGTATTGGAGCGGGTTCAGGCCCATCATGTCCACGCCGCCTGAGAGCAACTCCTGGAACGTGGTCGAACTGTCGGGAATGATGCGGTAGATGAACTGGTCGATGTGCGGCCTGCCTTCGAAGTAGTCGTTGTTCGCATCGAGGACGATCTTCTGGCCTGAGATCCACTCTTTGAACTTGTACGGGCCGGTACCGACGGGGTGACGGTTGAAGCCGTCAGTGTTGATGTCCTTGCCTTCGAGCAGGTGTTTAGGGACCATGCCGGCGGCCCAGCTCTCGAGGGCCGGCGAGAAGGGTTCCTTATAGGTCACGCGGAAGACGTACTTGTTCACGACCTCCGCCTTCCTGACGTCCATGTAGGAGCTGCTGTAGGGCGTCGCGACGTTGGGGTCGATGAATTTTTTATAGGTAAATAAACAGTCTTCTGCAGTGAACTCCACACCGTCGTGCCATTTCACTCCCTTGCGGAGATAAAAGGTGATGGTCTTGCCATGGTTTGTAACTTTCCACCGTTCAGCAAGATCGCCGATGAGCTTGATGTCCTTATCGTACTTCACGAGGCCGTTAAAAACCTGATCGTTGATAGTGGCCGAGGCGGAATCGTTGGCTATGATCGGGTTCAACCGTCTCGCATCGCCGATAGAGCTTTCGACAAAGGTGTTCGGGTTCCGCTCGACCTTCTGGCCACAGGCAAAGAGAACCAGAAAAAATGAACAGAAAATGAACCACAGCGGGCAGAAAGAAAAAAATGAACCCTTACGAAGAGAAAAAAGGCTCACCGAAAACCTCTGCACGTTCTTTGGTGAAATATTTTTTCGGGCAATAGTTCTCATGGCAAAAAACAAAAGGGTAGGCAACGCCTACCCTGGTATATGTGCAACGATCAAATTTATGAACGGCTATTTTGTCGGTGCAGGCGTCGGCGCCGGCGGCACGAGAGGAACTGCCGGTGCAGACTGCTCCTGTTTCACGTTCTCCATGACCGAACTCTTGTTGCTTGCCGTGAGCGCGAGCCCGAGCGAGGTGAACATGAATATGATGGCTGCTGCCGTGGTCAGCTTCGCCAGGAAACTTTGCGCGCCCCGGGGACCGAATACGGTCTGTGATGCGCCGCCGAACGCAGCGCCTATGTCGGCACCCTTGCCCTTTTGCAAAAGGACCATCGCAATCATGATGGCTGAGACGAGAACGTGAAGCGATACCAGAAAAATATGCATTGCTGCCTCCTTGGAATAAACACGGAGTAACGAAGAGAAAGGGGGACGAACCATACTTCCGGATCATTCTCCGCGACCTCTGCGCCCTCTGCGGTAACAAAACGATTCTATTTAAAATTTACGAGCGCCGCGAATGACTCGGGCTTGAGGCTTGCTCCGCCAACGAGCGCGCCGTCAATGTCCGGCTTTGCCATGAGCGACGAAACGTTGTCGGGGGTAACGCTCCCTCCGTACTGGATGCGAAGCCTCTCGGCGATCTCAACCGTGTACAGCGCCTTCACCTTTTGGCGGATGAGGCTGTGGACCTCATTGGCCTGTTCGGGTGTCGCCGTCTTGCCGGTGCCGATGGCCCAGACCGGCTCGTACGCGATCACGACCCTTTTCATGTCTTCGGCGCCGATATCTTTCAACCCGCCGGTCAGCTGGCGGCCGATCACTTCGTTCAGCCTGCCTGCTTCACGCTCGGCAAGCGTTTCACCGACGCACATGATCGGCAGGAGACCTTTTTTGAGCGCCTGTTTTACCTTCTTGTTCACCGTTTCATCGGTCTCGCCGAAGTATTGTCGGCGCTCACTGTGACCAATAATAACATACTTGCAGCCCAAATCCAACAGCATTTCAGCGGAAATTTCGCCGGTAAAGGCGCCCTTGTCCTCCCAATGCATGTTCTGGGCGGCGAGGGCCATATTCGTCCCTTTGATCGCCTCACCCAAGGTCTGGAGCGATGTGAAGGTCGGCGCCAGCACGATCTCCCGGTCCTTTGCGCCTGCTACGAGGGGTGCAAGCTTTGCGGCGAGGTCGCGGGCCTCAGCCGTAGTCTTGTTCATTTTCCAATTGCCTGCGATGATGGGACGTCGTTTTGAGTTCATGTATTTATTGACCCCTTTTAGACAGGATGACAGGTTTGACAGGACGATTAAGAAAGGTAAAGGACTTAATCCGATTTTATCCAGTTATCCTGTCAAAAATGTTTCTACTCTTTATCGTCCGTCAGTGCCGCGAGGCCGGGCAGTTCCTTGCCTTCGAGCAGTTCGAGCGACGCGCCGCCGCCGGTGGAGATGAACGTCATGCTATCCGATACGCCGGCTTGGTGTACGGCAACGTCCGTGTCGCCGCCGCCTACGATGGTCGTCGCATATGCGTCGGCCACAGAGCGTGCAATGGCATAGGTACCGCGGGAGTAGGCGTCCTTCTCGAACAGGCCCATGGGACCGTTCCAGATGACCGTTTTCGCATTTTGCAGCGCTTCGCTGAAGAGCCGCACGGTGGCTGGTCCGATGTCAAGACCAACCCATCCCTTCGGGATCT
Organism: Nitrospirota bacterium; assembly: GCA_963754875.1. GTDB lineage: Bacteria > Nitrospirota > UBA9217 > UBA9217 > UBA9217 > JAJYKN01. The sequence continues at coordinate 43,050 of CAVWHO010000018.1, read as the reverse complement.
CCTGAGACGTGACGATCTTGGATTCCGCCCCGTCGTTCGTGTTTTCCGCTACGACAAAATCGACAGGGAGGTAGAATTTCACGCCTTTGTCGCGGGCGCTTTTTCTGAGGCGCTCCGCCATCTCGATCATGTCCGGTTCTACAAGGGAGTTGCCTACCTCATATCCGCGCGCTTTGATGAAGGTAAAAGCCATGGCCCCGCCGACAATGATCTTGTCTACCTTGTTCTGCAGGTTCTCGATCACGCCGATCTTGCCCGAGACCTTGGCACCGCCGAGAATGGCCACGAAGGGCCGCACCGGGTTTGCAACGGTCTTCTGCAGATAGGTGATTTCTTTTTTCATGAGAAAGCCGGCCACGGACACCGGAACATGCTTCGTAATGCCGTAGGTCGAGGCATGGGCGCGGTGCGCCGTGCCGAAGGCGTCATTCACGTATACGTCGGTGAATGCCGCAAGGGCCTTGGAAAAAGCCTCGTCGTTCTTTTCCTCTTCGGCGTGGAACCTGAGATTTTCGAGCAGCAGCACATCGCCGGGCCGCATGCCCGCGACCATATGATCGACTTCGGGACCGATGCAGTCTTTGGCGAATTGCACTTCCTTGTTGAGCAGCCGGTTCAGCCGCTTGGCAACCGGCGCAAGGCTGTACTTCGGGGAAGGTTTCCCCTTCGGCCGCCCGAGGTGGGATGCAAGGATCACCTTGGCGCCTGCATCGAGTGCATAATTGATTGTCGGCAGCGTGGACCGGATCCTGCCGTCGTCGGTGATATTGCCGTCGTCGTCGAGCGGCACGTTGAAGTCGGCCCGGATGAAAACGCGTTTGTTCTTCAGGTCGACTTTTTCGATGGTTTTCTTGTCCATAGATGCCTCCTACAACCACAGGCGACTTCGTCGCACACGGTTTAAGAAAACAGCCTTCTGCTCTTTCATCCGTGTTTATCAGTGTGTTCTGCGGAGCAGAACCCGTGGTTGCTTACAGCCCTTTTTTCGCCACCAGGATCGCCAGGTCGCGGAGCCGGTTGGAGTAGCCCCATTCGTTGTCGTACCAGGAAACCACCTTCACCATGGTGCCTTCCATGACGCTCGTGAGCGCCGCGTCGATGATGGAGGAGTGCGGGTTCCCCTTGAAGTCGATGGAAACGAGCGGCGCTTCCTCAAACTGGAGGATGCCTTTCAGTTTGCCCTCGGCGGCGGATTTAAGCGCTGCGTTCACTTCTTCCCTGGTGGTCTTCTTCGACACCTCGAACACGACGTCCACGACCGACACGTCCGGCGTGGGCACGCGGAGCGACATGCCGTCGAGCTTGCCTTTGAGCTCCGGCAGCACGAGGGACACGGCCTTGGCCGCGCCGGTCGAGGTCGGGATGATGGACACGCAGGCCGCGCGGGCGCGTCTCAGGTCCTTATGCGGCAGATCGAGGAGCTTCTGGTCGTTCGTGTATGAATGGATCGTGTTCATGAGACCGTGCGCGATGCCGAAATTCTCGTGCACCACCTTGGTAAAGGGCGCGAGACAGTTCGTGGTGCAAGAAGCGTTCGAAATGATGTGGTGTTTCGAAGGATCGTAGGTGTGCTCGTTCACGCCGATCACGAAGGTCGCATCGGGGTCCTTTGCCGGGGCCGAGATGAGGACCTTCTTGGCGCCTGCGGTCATGTGCTTGCCGGCGCTTGCCTTGTCCAGGAACAGGCCGGTGCACTCCAGGACGATGTCGACCTTGAGGTCTTTCCACGGCAGTTCAGCGGGGTCTTTCTTTGCAGCAACGGCGATCTCTTTCCCGTTCACGATGATCTTGCCGTCGCCGGCCTTGACGTCATGGGGGAACTCGCCGAAGGTGGAGTCCCATTTCAACAGGTGCGCAAGCGTCTTTGTGTCCGTGAGATCGTTGATTGCCACGATCTCGATGTCCTTATTGCCCTGCGACGCCCGGAAAACATTTCTGCCGATCCTGCCAAATCCGTTGATACCAACTCTTACCGCCATGGTAGCCTCCTTGATATTAAAGTACAGAGTTCAGAGTACAAAGTACACAGGAGAACCCTCAGAAGGCTTTGCTCTCTTCCTTCACTCGGTACTCTGAACTGTGAACTCTGTACTTCAGTCTAGTTTGTTCATCACCAGCCCCGTCAGGAGCTTGGGATAAAAGTATGTTGCTTTCTGGGGCATGCGCTCGCCTGCTGCCGCCACTTCCTTTACCTCATGCACCTTGGTTGGGTTCATGAAGAAGACGAGCTCGACGGCCCCTTCGTGGACCCGCTTGTCCGCTTCATCGGCATCCTTGATGTATTCGATATTGAGCCCCAGCTTGTGCGTCTCCATCTTGATCCCGAGCAGTTTATCGATGATCAGGTGGTGCAGGATCGAAACATCCAGCCGCCTATAGGCCGGCGATTTTGCCGGAAGCAGGGCGTCCATATCCGCTTCGCTCCTGAGGGTCAGCAGATAGTAGCTGTGCTCTCCCTTGACCCGCATGCCGAAAACGTGGGAGTGGTCCGCGCGGTGGGCCAGGGTGTCCAGAACTGTCTGCAGATCCTTGGCTTCCGATTTTCTGTTGAAATCGATCCGCTCGATGTTGAAGTAGCAGTTCAGGTCGTCTTCGAATTTGCGCGGATCGAAGTTCGTCAGATTGAAAAGCGCGCGGTGCGCAGGGAGGATGGTGAGCCCCGGGTCTTCCATCCGGGCCAGGAACATGGCAACGTAGCTGAATCCTTCCTCGCCCGTGAAGGAGCCCGCTGCTTTGCGCCGCTCGTTTCTATAATTCAATGCCGTATCGTACCGGTGATGGCCGTCGGCGATGAAGATCTGCTTGTCCGCCATCTCACGCACGATGGCCTCGATATCGTTCTTGTCGTTCAGGACCCAGGCGCGATGGACGACGTTGTCGCTGCTGTTTACTTCCATCCCGGGCTTGTTGCGGACCTTGCCGAGAACGTCCGAAACCTTCCCCTGGGGATCGGAGAAAACCGAGAAGATCTGGCTGAAGCTTGCCTTGCACGCGCGCAGCAGGTTAAGACGGTCCGTCTTGGGACCGGACAGCGTCGTCTCGTGGGGTTTGACGACGCCCGAGTCGTAGTCCTCGATCCTCACCAGGCCGATGAACCCGCGGAGTTTTTTGACAGTCGCTCCCACGGGGTACTCCATCTCATATATATAGAAGGCCGGGGCCTTGTCCTGCTGCAGCACATTCGTGCGCGACCACTCTTCGAGAGCAGCAGCTGCCCGGGTGTACCTGCTGTCCTCTTCCGTGTCGCCGGGGCTCGCCAGTCCGTATTCGAGCCGGATCACGTTATAGGGGTTCTTGCGGTACAGGTCCTGCTGCTCTGTTGCTGATATGATGTCGTAAGGCGGGCAGACGAGATCGCTTAGTTTGCCTGCTTTTGCCTGGTTATAGACGATTCCCCGGAAGGGGGTTATGATTGCCATTTCATGCTATCCTTAGCTGCCGAATCAGGCCGGGAATATATCTCAAAAGACCTCTTTTATATCATAGCGGCTGATTTATTGTCAATAGATTTCAAGCAGAAAGCGTTGGTTCCGGCTGTCCGGTCAGCTGGATAGAGGGATCACTTACCTGTGTGCAGGCGAATTTCCCCGTCATTTCCGCGGTGTTAAAACCTTTTACTGCACCCGGTATGCTGATAAACGAAAGCAACAGTTGTCTTGAGCGGAAAGTTGCATTAAATCGTAATGATAGCTCTCCGGCCGGATCTTTGACGTGATTTCAGACTCGACATCCTTGCTGGAACGATATAACCGTAAGTACGAAAGGGCATACTGCTGCGGCAACCGGTGACGGTCAAAGGGGGAAGAGGACAACGTGGGATCAACCCTGCTTTTTTCTCATCGTTTCCACGATATGGTGAAACTCCTCAGGCGTGTCCATGTCGAGCACGACACCTTCATCACCAGTATCGATTGTCACGACCCTGTGCGGTTCTTTCCTGATGATGTCCCGGAGAGTGTCTCCGGAGTGCAGGTTCTGCAGAGTATTTTTCGGGAAAAGGCTAGGATGGCCACGGCGTCCGTTGTAGCAGGGGATGATGATTTTATCCGGCAGGTTCTCGTGCTCGGTGATCAACGCTTCAATCGTCTCAGATCTCACGAGGGGATGGTCGGAGAGGCAGACGAGAATGCCAATAGCGCTGCCCAGTGCGGCGAGGCCGGTCCTGACGGATTCGGTCATGTCGCTTCCCGGTGTGGTGTTAACGACGAAGGTCACGGGAAGCCCGGACAGCGCTTGCGTGATCCCGTTGTCCGCGGCATTGACGACAACCACGATCTCCGGAATCCGGGCCGCGATGAGCGCATCGATGCAGTGCCGGATGACCGGTTTTTCACCGAGTTGGAGAAGCTGTTTGGTCCGCCCCATCCTGCTGGACGAGCCTGCTGCAAGCAGGATCGCCGATACGTTGTTTCCCATGTGTTCTCCGCTGTTCTATGATCTGCGCCATGATGCTCACGGCGATTTCTTCAGGTGTGATCGAGCCGATAGGCAGGCCCACCGGGATCACGACCCGGCTGATATCTTCCTGCGAAAAACCGGCTTCCTCGAGCGCCTTGAAGAGCAGGGCTTTTTTGCGTCTGCTTCCGAGAAGGCCGACATATCGGGCCTTTGTCCCGAGTGCAGCTTTGACGGCATCGAGGTCGTGATTATGCCCTCGCGTAGCCACGACGACAGAGGTGTCTTTTTCGATGGTGGTCTGTTCGAAGGCCCGCGTAAATTCATTGACCACGATGTCCGTAGCATCGGGAATGTTTTCCCGGTTTGCGAATTCCACGCGGTCATCGACCACGGTCACGCGGAAACCGGTAAAGCGCGCAAGTTTGGAGAGCGTCTTGCCCACGTGGCCCGCGCCGAGGATAACGAGATGCGGTTCGAGCATCACCGGTTCGACGTAGACCAGGACCGTGCCGCCGCACACGAGACCCCCTTTGCGCTCCGTAAGCTCGAAGGGCAGGGTCATCGGATTCCCGTCCTTCATGGTCATACGCGCCGCCTGCACCACGTCGGCCTCGAGGCAACCGCCGCCCAAGGTCCCCAGGGTCGAGCCGTCGTCGCGCACGAGCATTTTGGCGCCCTGCTTCTGGGGCGACGAGCCGCGGCACTCGACAATGGTCGCGATCGCGGAGGTCCTGCCCAGGCGTTTAAGCCTGAGGACTTCTTCGTAGATCTGCATGAATCACCTCGTTAAAAAATTACTAACCACGGATGAACACGGCCAGAGAAAGAACAGCAAAACCTTTTTGAGGAGAAATGGGGATGGGAAGAAATCGGGAAAGGGGGAGAGAACAAATGTTCTGTTCTTACTCCCCATTTCGCTTTTTTTCTCCCTTTCTCCTGATAAAAGGTTCTGTGGTTTATGCTGACTTCATTGCCGCGAGCACGGTCTCCGGTTTCATCGGCAGCTGGCGGATACGTGCGCCGGTCGCCTTGAATACGGCGTTCGCCACAGCAGGCGCGATGGGAGGCACGCCTGGTTCGCCGATGCCTCCGACTTTTTCACCGCTCTTCACGATGTGAACGTCCACGTCAGGCGCCTCGTTCATACGCAGGAGCTCGTAGTCGCTGAAGTTCTCGGATTTGATCCCGCCTCCCGAGATCTCGATCTTCTCCTTGAGTGCGGCGGAGAGGCCCATGGTGAGGCCGCCCATCATCTGGGCCGAGACGATTGCCGGGTTTACGGTGGAACCGCAGTCAACAGAACAGGTCACTTTGTGGACCTTGATCGCGCCGCTCTTCTTGTCAACCGAGACTTCGGCCACTTCAGCGACGTAGCTCCCGAAGGACAGGTGATACGCAATGCCGCGCGCCTGGCCCTGCGTAGGGGCCTTGCCCCAACCGGCCTTGTCTGCGGCCACTTCGAGGACCTTGCGCGCGCGGGGATGGTTTTTCAGGAGGCCGAGCCGGAAGTCGAGAGGGTCCTTTTTGGCCGCAGCGGCAAGCTCGTCTATGAAACTCTCTACCGTGAACGCATTATGGGAGCTTCCCACGGAACGCCAGAACCCGACAGGGACCAACGTGTCGAAGCGAACGTACTCGACCGCAACGTTCGGGACTTCGTATTCCATGTTTTCGACGCCCTCCACAGCCGCGCTGTCTATGCCGTTCTTCATCATCTGTGGGAACACGCGGGCAAAAATGGAAGGGCAGACGATCTTGTGCGACCAGGAGGTGACGCGGCCCTCTGCGTCGAGCGACGCCTGGATCCTGCTTGCATTCATGGGGCGATAAAAATCGTTCCGGATGTCTTCTTCCCGTTTCCAGACGAGTTTGACCGGCTTGCCCGTTGAAATGGACAAAAGAAGCGCCTCTTCCACGAAATCCCGCTCAAAGCGCCTGCCGAATCCGCCGCCAAGAAACGTCGTGTGTACATGGATCTGCTCCGGTTTCAGCCCTGTGAGCTGGGCCGCGATGGTTTGTACGCCCGACTGGTTCTGCGTGGGCGCCCAGATATCGCACCCGTCGCTCTTGACGTGGACCGTACAATTCATCGGTTCCATGGTGGCGTGCGCCAGATAGGGCAGGACGTAGAGGGACTCAATTTTTTGAGATGACGAGGTGAGCGCCTTGCTCACATCGCCGTCATTCCGGGCCATAATTCCTTTCGTTTCCAGTCGGTCGACGAACTCTTTTGCCAGTGATTCCGTGCTGAGAAGCGGATATTTAGCGTTTTGCCAATCGGGTTTCAACGCGTCACGGCCCTTCCACGCCGCGTCGATTGTGTCTGCGCAGACAGCCATACCGCTGTGAATCGGCACAACGGCATGTACGCCGGCCACAGCCTGGGCAGCTTCCTTATTAAAAGAAGCGAGGTCCGCGCCGTAGGCAGGCGGCCTCGCAATGGCGGCATAGAGCATGCCCGGCACAAAGGAGTCGATCCCGAACTGCGCCGTACCGTTCACCTTGGCATGCATGTCGAGCCGCGGCATTTCTTTGCCCATGTACCGGAACTGGCTTTCCTTTTTGAGCAAGGGGTTCTGCGGGACTTCCAGTCGTGCTGCTTCCTTCGCAAGCTGGCCGTAGGTCAGCATGCGGTTGCTCTTAATATGCCGCACTGTCCCCAGAGCGACAGCGCAATCCTTGACCGCGACGTTCCATTCGCGGGCCGCCGCAATAATCAGCATCTCGCGCGCTGCAGCACCGGCTTTCCGGAGCGGTTCCAACATGTGGCGGATACTGGAGCTTCCACCGGTGGCCTGCATGCCGAAAGCGACGTCCTTGTACGCGTCGGCTGCAGGCGCAACCTCCATGCGAATGTTTTTCCAGTCCGCGTCCAGTTCGTCGGCAACGATCATGGGCAGCGACGTATACACGCCCTGGCCCATCTCGGATTTATTTACGGTCACGATGACCGTATTATCAGGCAGTACTTCCAGCCAGACATTCGGCCGAAAAGAGCCGGTCTTCTCCAGTTCGGCGGCCGAGAGCAGCCGGGACCCCGTGGAGGTCGTGGCAACGGCAATGGCAAGGCCGGTGCCGGTCATTTTCAGAAACTGTCTTCGTGTGAGGTCGGTCTTCATTTTTTCCCTCCTGCTGAAGCGAGGCGGATGGCGCTCTTGATCTTGGGGTAAGTGCCGCAGCGGCAGAGGTTGCCGTTCATGTGCTCTATGACTTTTGCCTCGCTGGGATGCGGGTCTTCGGCGAGAAGCGAGGCCGCCTGCATGATCTGGCCGGGCTGGCAATAGCCGCACTGGGGGACCTGCTCTTTGATCCAGGCCTGCTTCACGGGATGGTTTTCCGGAAGCCCTTCGATCGTGGTAATCTTCTTGCCCTGCACGCTCCCCACGGGCGTCTGGCACGAGCGTTCCGCTTTCCCGTTGATATGGACGGTGCAGGAGCCGCACATGCCGATGCCGCAGCCGAACTTGGTCCCGGTGAGCTTGAGCCGCTCCCTGATGACCCAGAGCAGAGGCACGTCCGGAGCCACGTCAACTTGATATGCTTTACCGTTGATTTCGAGACTGATCATAAAACACCTCCCGAGGTTGAGATGCATTATTATTGCAGCGATTACGACAGATTGTTTGTAAGGACAGGAAAAGGCGGCCTCTGGATGGAGGCCGCATGGTAAAAGCTTATCATTTGATTAAGGAATGTCAAGCAAGGAAAGGCCACATTACTTCCTAAGTAGCAGAGAGGCTGATAGGTCCACGGCTATTCGTGCCTTTTGTGCACGGATTTGTCAGAAATCATTGATTGCATCAATGAGGGTTCGCAATCTGCCGAAATCCTTGCGGTTGAAATCGATGACGAGCCTCGGCAGGCTGACCACGTCCGCGTCTTCCAGCTCTTCCGGGAGAGCGCCCGACTGCACAATATCGCCCTGCGGCAGCAGGATGTCCGAAAAATGTTCCTTTAACGTGCGGACGTTTCCTTCGCTGATCGGTGAAGTGAGCCGGAATACAAGGTGTCCGTTTACGTACCTCATGCTGTGGTAGCGGCTGTAGAAACGATTGATTTTCGCGACAGCCGCCTCTATGGAGTCGACGCGCTCGAAGAGCGCAAGATCGGTTTTGCTGATGTAGTTGCGCTGCAGCAACCCTTCTTCCATAAATTTGATGAATTCGGTCCAGTAGGGACAGGTAGGATCGTCCACGAGGATGAGCGGCAGGGGGTTGCGCTTTCCTGTTTGAACGAGCGTGAGCGTTTCCATGGCCTCGTCGAGAGTGCCGAACCCGCCGGGGAAGAGCGCTACGGCGTCGGCTTCCTTGAGAAACGCGACTTTCCGGTTGAAAAAGTACTTGTACGTGATGAGCCGCGGGTTGCCCTCGAGCACCGGGTTGGGCCTCTGTTCGAACGGCAGGCGGATGTTTACGCCGAAGGAATGCTCAGGCCCCGCGCCTTCGTTCACGGCTTGCATAATGCCACCTCCGCCGCCGGTGATTACCATATAACCCACCTCTGCCAGCTTTTGTCCGAACTGTTTTGCCATTTCATAGATCGGCTCTTCAGGCTGGGTGCGCGCGGAGCCGAAGACCGTGACTTTGCGCTTATTGCGGTAGGGACCGAAGACCTTGGACGTGAACCGCATCTCCTTGAGCGTGGTGTTCATAAGCTTCAGGTCCGCGCTCTCGTCGTCTTCCTGGCCGGCCTTGAGCGCTGCAATAATCATTTCGCGGATATATTCAGGACGCTGTATGCCATCCGCCAGAGCGATGAGGCTGTCGATGGCTTCATCCACGGGGCCGTTCTGTTTGTTAAAGCGAAGTTTCATCAATGTTGTTTATCTCCTTAAGGTTCAATCGGTTCATGCGATTCGTTCCGCGCCAGCATTTCGAAGGCGTGTAAGCAGACCGTAGGGAAATAATAAGACATTCCTTGTCGTTTGTCGAGGGGAGATACATTGCTCCCGGTGATGAAGCGATGTTTCGATTTTCCACGGAATCTGATATACTTTACAGCAATCCCGCGAAAACAGGAGCCCCCATGATCCGATTGTGCACAGAGGACGATGTAAATACCCTGTACGCCATTATCAACGATGCGGCAAGCGCCTATCAAGGCCGTATTCCAGAGGACTGCTGGCATGAGCCCTATATGTCCCTCGACCAGCTTCGGCAAGAGCTGGATGCAGGCGTCGTGTTCTGGGGCTATGAGGAAGAGCGTGAACTCGCCGGGGTCATGGGCATCCAGCACGTAAACGACGTTTCGCTCATTCGGCATGCCTATGTGCGTACTGCCCACCGAAGCAAGGGGATCGGTGGATCGCTGATCGCCCATCTCAAAACGCTGACGGCAAGGCCCACGCTCGTGGGTACCTGGGCTGCAGCGGTCTGGGCAATCCGGTTTTACGAAAAACACGGATTTCACCTCGTCGGCGCTGATGAGAAGAACCGGCTGCTCAGGACATACTGGTCGGTCACCGAACGGCAGACCGAAACCTCGGTGGTGCTTGCAGATTACAAGTGGATAGACCGATTACGAGGGCATCCCTGAAGCGTTCTCTAAGGAAGTGAAACCGTTGAAATGACCGGCAGCTGCAGACTTCCGCAAGATCACGAGGGAGGCGTATTATGGCAGACATTCTGGAGAAGAGTATTGGGAAAACAATCATCAGGCTGGTGTCAGCCGACCTCACCGAGCGTGACGTTGACGCGATCGTGAACGCGGCGAACAGCCGTCTGCAGCACGGCGGAGGGGTTGCCGGCGCGATCGTGAGAAAAGGGGGCCGGATCATCCAGGAGGAGAGCGACAAGATCGGCTACGTTCCCGTCGGCAATGCCGCAATCACGACGGGCGGGAAGTTGAAGGCGGGGTTCGTAATCCATGCCGTGGGGCCGATGATGGGAGAGGGCGATGAGGACAAGAAGCTCTCTCATGCAATCAAGAACGTCCTGGCGCTCGCCGTGGAGAAAAAAATGAAGAGCATTTCCATCCCGGCCATCAGTGCCGGCATCTTCGGGTTCCCAAAGGACCGGTGTGCAAAGATTCTCGTCGGCGAGACAGCTGCGTTCCTGAAATCTAATCCTTCCAACACCCTGCAACTTATCGAGTTCTGTATCGTCGATCAGGAAGCATTCGGATATTTTAAAAGGGAGATTGACAGTATCTAGCCCGCAGCGAGGCAACCGCTCCGCACCGCAGACCTGCCTGCAGCACGTTCCGGGTTGCTCACCCCGCAAAGCTCATCTCGATTTTACCCCGTCGTTGAAATCCCTCGATCTCCGCAGATAGGTTAAACAGAAATCGATCAAAACATGGACCAAAACGCCCACGTAAGCGCCGGCAATAATGTCGCTTACAAAATGGTAATTTGTCATCATGAGAGCCAGAGCCAGCACAAGGAGAAAAGCGAAATAGATCGTCCTGTAGCGTGGATAAAAAATCGAAAGGGCGATAATAAGGACCGTAAACACGGCCATGTGGCCCGAAGGGAAACCGCTGTAATTTGCCGAGCCATGAAACCAGTGAAATTCTCTGGCGTTGGGATGCTGCAGCCAGAACCTCGTATTAATCCTGCCGAAGGCAAATTTCAAAATCGTTTTGACGACATTTACAAGAGGCACCGCAATGGCAATGAGCTGAAAGAATCGTGTATGGGCGTTGTAAATACCTTTATGAGCGAGGTAAAAAAAAGCGATCCACGCAGTGGCGGTGATGAGACAAACCAGGAGAAACAAAAAATCGGGAACATCTATGGCAAAGAATGATAACTGAGCGCTGGACATCCACATTTTTCTGATAAGGAGAGCGGTCCCCTTGTCCAGGACGGAGTAGCTCAGAAAGACGAGCAGAGCAACCAACGGGAAACTGACGATGATCTTTTTCAATTTCATGCCAAGCTGCCCCTCAAAACAATCGGTGCCGTGTGATATCCTTTTGTTTTTCGCATGAGAAGAATGTTCAGGAGAGGCTTTCTGGCCGAAATTTCGGTGCGTCTGCGAGGGCTCATTGATACATTGCCTGGTCGTGTTCCGGGAGAGTCTAAGGAAGAGTAACTGCATGCACGCGCTAGAGAATGGTGCGCGTAGTCGGAAGCTCACGCGCTTCGCTTCACGATGGGGCTTGCCCCCTCGTGAGCTCCCCCAAAGCATAGGGGAATTTTTTCCCCCATACCCCCTGGTTCGATTCCTTCCCCGGCACAAAGAACAGTTGTATGAAAGTTATGGTGCCGGCGGTCGGAATCGAACCGACATGGAGTTGCCCCCGGAGGATTTTGAGTCCTCTGCGTCTACCAGTTTCACCACGCCGGCACGGAGTCAAAATTACACCAACGTCCATTCTCTGTCAAGTAAAAAGGCTTGCATCTTCCTGCTGTGATTTGTATAATAACCATCTATGCTTACCGGCTACAATACCGACTTCAAATTCCAGGGCAAAGTATTTCATTGCCAGACTGAAGACGGCGGTACAAGCAGCCCGTACATAACGTCTCTTCTCTACCAACAGGGTGCGATCCTCGCCTCGCGCAAGACGAGCTATGCCGATATCCTCAAGGCCGACTGTCTTGATGAGGTAGTGCGCGAACTGATGATGGAGCAGCACAAGCAGATGATCCGCGACCTGATGCGGGGCAAGCTGGACCTCAACAACGCCCCGCACGAGGCCACCTATAAGCCCGCAGCTGCCCCGAAGGAAGCTCCTGCGCCAATAGCCGAGCAGGTGTCGAAGGCCGCTCCGGCGACGGAAACGCCCGCTCCCAAACCCGGTGCATCTGCAGCACCAAAGGAAGATGTGAAAGAAAAGAGCCTCGACGATATCATCCTGGATTTTCTCGCACAGGAGCAGCAAGAGCGGAATGAGAAGCAATGAGTTTTTTCATTTGTGAGCATTCGCATTCAAGCGTTTTGCTGTTGTGATGAAAACCACGGGGCCCGCTTTGCTGGAGTGCGGAAAAATACTTTTTTGTCCTGAAACAATGCGTTTAATTTTGAGTTCATTTTAACCCTGGGCGGCGAAGTCGCCGCTGGTCACCTAGTCGTTTGGCTCATAAGAAGAAATACCATGGTTCGGGGAGGATTGTTGCATGGCAGTCACGGAAGATCAGTTAAAAGCATTGAAAGAAAAAGCCCGGAAGGTCCGGATCGACATCCTGAAGATGCTGACCGACTGCGGCTCCGGGCATACAGGAGGCAGCTTGTCTTCTGCCGACATCGCAACAGCGCTGTATTTCTATAAAATGAAATATGATGCGAAGAAACCGGACTGGAAGGGACGCGATTATTTCATCCTCTCAAAAGGCCATGCCGCGCCGCTCCTGTACACGGTGCTCGCGCACGCGGGATTCATCGAACACGCGGAACTCTGCACGCTCCGAAAACTCGGCTCACGGCTCCAGGGCCACCCGGACAGCAAGTATGTCCCGGGCATCGAGATCTCCACGGGGTCGCTCGGCCAGGGCCTGTCTGTGGCGAACGGCATCGCGCTCGGGCACAAACTCGATAAAATGACCAACCGGGTGTATGCTCTGCTCGGCGACGGTGAACTGCAGGAAGGGCAGGTCTGGGAAGCTGCCATGACCGCGGCCCATTACAAGCTCGACAATCTCTGTGCGTTCGTGGACAACAACGGTCTCCAGATAGACGGCCCGGTTGCCAAAGTAATGGGTGTCGAACCGATCACGGACAAGTGGCGGGCCTTCGGCTGGGAAGTCATCGACGTCGACGGCCATGACATGGCAAAGCTTACGGCCGCCCTCGACAAAGCTGAAACAATCAAGGGGAAACCGACCATGATCGTCTGCCGCACGATCAAAGGCAAGGGGTCTAAGGTCTTCGAAGGCAAGGTCGAATTTCACGGCACCACGCCTTCGAAGGAAGAGTACGAGATCGCGCTGAAGGAACTGTCGGAAGAGACGGTCTGCAAATAATTATAATGCGGAATGCGGATTTTACCCTGCTCTTGCGATAGCGTGGGTACAAGCGGAATGTGGAACGAGCGTCGTGAAGTTCTTCCATTATATTTATATTCCGAATTCCGCATTTGTACAGGAGGATAGAGTGACAAAGATTGCGACACGAGATGCATACGGGGATGCTCTGGTCAACCTCGGGAAAAAACGGAACGACGTGGTGGTGCTCGATGCTGACCTGTCGGGCTCGACCAAGACCGGGAAATTCGCCAAGGCGTTCCCCGAAAGATTTTTTAATATCGGAATTGCGGAACAGGACATGATCGGCACGGCGGCCGGGCTCTCCATCGCCGGCAAGCTGCCATTTGCGAGCACCTTCGCAGTCTTCGCCACGGGCAGGGCCTGGGAGCAGGTGCGGCAGTCGGTGTGCTATCCCAATCTGAACGTGAAGATCGTGGCGAGCCACGCCGGGATTACGGTGGGCGAGGACGGCGGCTCGCACCAGTCCGTCGAGGACATCGCGCTGATGCGGGTGCTGCCGCACATGACCGTGATCGTTCCGGCAGACGGGCCGGAGACACTGCAGGCGATCGAGGCCGTGGCCGAGTACAAGGGGCCCTGCTACGTGCGTGTCGGACGGAACAAGGTGCCGACGCTTTTCGGCGAGGATTACAAGTTCAAAATCGGCAAGGCCCACGTGTTCAACGCAGGCAAGGACGCGGCGATCATCGCAACGGGCCTGATGGTTGCCGAGGCGCTCAAGGCGCGGGACATCCTCAAAAGCGAGGGGATCGATGCCGGCGTGATCAACATGTCCACGATCAAGCCGATCGACGCCGATGCCATTGTCGCGGCGGCGAAGCAGTGCGGCGCCATCGTCACTGCAGAAGAACACTCGATCATCGGCGGGCTGGGCGGCGCGGTGGCCGAGGTGCTTGCAGAGTCCGCTCCCGTTCCCCTCGTCCGGGTCGGCGTGAAGGACACCTTCGGGACCTCCGGCGACCAGGAAGGGCTTCTGAAGCATTACAGCATGTCGGCAAACGACATTGCGGCGGCGGTGAAGAACGTCATTAAGAAAAAGAAGGACTGAGGGAAAAGGACTGAGAACTGCGGGGACAGCTCAGTCCTCAGCACTCGTTTCTCAGTCCTGACCCTACGAGAATGATCCAGCTCTACCGGGTTACAAAAAACTATGAGGGTGTTCCCGCTCTGCGCGAGGTAAGCTTTACCATCGACAAGGGTGAGTTCGTATTCGTCACCGGCCCGAGCGGTGCGGGCAAGACGACCCTCCTCAAGATCCTTTTCTGCGCCGAGCATGCTGATGAAGGCCAGATCATCATGCAGGGCATGAACACCTTCCGGCTTAAACCATCGACCATCCCCTACCTCCGGCGGAACATGGGTTTCGTGTTCCAGGATTACAAACTGCTGGCGCATAAAACCGTATTTGAAAACATCACACTTGCGCTCAAGGTCGTGGGCACTCCCTCCGGAGAGATAGAACGACGGGCCTTCCTCGTGCTCAAGAAAGTCGGCATGGAGGGAAAACGGCACCTCACGCCACCGAAGCTTTCAGGGGGCGAGCAGCAGAAAGTCGCCGTGGCCCGTGCGCTGGTGAACGAGCCCCAGGTGCTGCTGGCAGACGAACCTACGGGGAATCTCGACCCCGAGAGCGCCCAAGAGATGTTCAGCCTGTTCCGCGATATTAATATGAAGGGTACGACCGTACTCGTGGCTACCCATGACTGGGAAATGGTGCGCAAGATGAAGCGCAGGATCATTACCATGGAACGCGGCAGTGTCGTCGATGAAGGGAAACAGCCCCTGCGGCATCCCCCATCAATCCCGGACACGAGATCCAACGCTCCCGCATCGGATACAAAATCGCTGGAGGACAAACCGTGAGAGGATATGGTCCCTTCTATTATGTTTCAGAAGCCTTTCGCGGGTTGCGAGCGAACAGCCTGGTGAACCTCCTCGCCGTGGGCACGATCAGTATGGCCATGCTTATTGTCGGTTTTTTTTTGATCGTTTTTTTCAATGTGCAGTCGGCGGTGCAAACCATGGGAGACCGGTTCGAAATGTCGGTGTACCTCAAGGACGGGCTGACTGACCATGAGAAGGATTTTCTTCAGGGCAGGCTCAAGGCCGAAGCAGGCGTTAGAAAAGTTGTCTCGTTGTCCAAAACAGAGGCTCTCGCACAGTTTAAAAAAGAATTAAAAGGCCAGGAGGCGCTTCTCCAGGGACTGGGAGAGAACCCCCTTCCCGATTCCTACGAACTGACCATCGACCGCGGGTATGCGGACGCCGATCAGCTTGAGAAAATGGCAAAGAAAATTTCCGGCTATCCGGGAGTGGAGGATGTCTCGTACGGCAAGGAGGGAGCGGAGGTGGTTTCCGGACTGTACAAACTGCTCACCTACGGAGGGACGGTCCTCGCCATTCTGCTTGGTGTGTCAGTCGTATTCATCATCTCCAATTCAGTCCGGCTGGCCCTTTACTCCCGCGGCCAGGAAATCGAGCTCATGCAGTGGATCGGGGCCACGAAGGGGTTCATCCAGGGGCCGTTTCTCATTGAAGGAATGATACTCGCCATGCTCGGCTCCGCGCTCGCCATCGGCATCCTTGCGGCGCTCTATTATTTATTGCCTCCGGAGGCTGAGTATTTGCTTTCACGGTTCATGAGGCTGGACTTTCTGCCGCCTTCGGTGGTAGCATATATGATTACGGGCGGCGGTCTGCTCGGCTTGACCGGAGCGTTTGTTTCGGTGAGCAAATTCCTTGAATGACGCAGTAACCGGAGAGAAATTTTCCACGCAGTCAGGAGCCCTATGTGGACCGATGGCGCTTGAGTCCATTGTCACCATGTATAAAATAGGAAGATACAGGGCAAGATGATGACAAGTTCCCGTTTTTTAAATTGTACATTACTCCTGGTCTTTCTCATTTGCATAAGCGAATCAACCGTGCAGAGTGCGGACACCTCATCGGACTCTGAACGAAAGTTCCAGCGGATCAAACAGGAGATGCAGGAGAAAAAAAAGGAGCTCAGACGGGCAAAGCGGAAAGAGCATTCGGTACTTGTCGACCTTGATAAAATTGACCGGGATATTCAGGCAGGGAGTGCCGAGCTTGCCAACCAGCGAAGACAACTTCGGGACGCCGAGGCGACCCTTCAGGGGATCGAAGCGAGTAACTCGGAGATCACTCGGGAACTCACGGGGCTGAAGCGGCTCTACGGACAGCGGCTGCGGGCGCTGTACAAGATGAATCGGAGCGGGAGTGCGATGATTATCGCCGTTGAAAATCCGGGGATTGCGGTCAAGCAGGCCAAATACCTGGGTTTGATTGCCGACCACGACCACGTGATGATGCAGGAATACGGCAGCGCCCTTGACCGCCTTGCGCTGCGCCAGAAGGAAATGAGCGAGAAAAAGGAAGAGATCCTCGGGCGACAACGGGGTGTTGAAACCAAGAAAGCGGAGCTCGAGACAAAACGCCGCCAAAAAGCAGTGATCCTTGCGAGCGTCCGGCAGGAAAAAGGCCTTTACGAAGAGACACTGCATGATCTCGAAGAATCTTCGGCCAGCCTTTGGGCCATGATCAAAAAAGACGAAGCAGAGCGCAAAGCCGCAAAAGCATCCTTTGTTCCTGCACCGGAGGAACGTAAGACAGCGGGCACGGGAAAGGGGAGACTTCCCTGGCCCCTGGAAGGACAGGTGATCACCCGTTTCGGAATGCAGCGCCACCCGCAGTTCGGCACGATGGTGTTCCGCCGGGGTATCGAGATCGCGGCCCGGGAAGGCCAGGCGGTCCGTGCGGTGAGCGATGGCGAGGTAGTCTATGCGGACTGGTACAAGGGATACGGCAAGCTCATGATCCTGGACCATGGTAACGGTTTCTATACTCTCTACGGAAACCTTTCACAGCTTGACATGAATAAGGGAGCACGGGTTACTAAAGGCCAGATCATTGGTCTGGCAGGTGAAACCGGGAGCCTCAAGGGAGCGAAGTTGTATTTTGAAATGCGCAGGAACGGCGAAGCGGAGGACCCGCTTACCAGGCTCACGAAGAGATAACGGCTGCGCGGGATGCCACGAGGGGGAAAAACCTCTTTGCTTTTTTCGCGCTGCTATGATACTTTTCTATAATGACGATGTAATTATTCTGCTGCAATAATTTGAGGAGAGTTATTATGCAGAACAACTCGGAGGATGATAACATGATACGGATTAACAAGAAAAAATTCTTAATCGCTGCGCTGGTGATCCTGCTGGCGGGGGTTTTGATCGGTCAGCAGATGGTCCAGGCCAAGCCTGACACCTACGAAGATCTCAAGGCCTTCACGCAAGCGATGGAACTGATCAAACGCAACTACGTCGAAGTGCCCGATACAAAGGAGCTTATTCAGGGGGCCATCCGCGGGATGGTCTCGAACCTCGATCCCCACTCATCATATATGAACGAGAAGCAATTCAAAGAGATGAACATGGACATCCGGGGAGAATTCACCGGCGTCGGCATCCAGATTGGGGTCAAGAACCAGCAGCTCACGATCATCGCTCCGATCGAGGATACTCCCGGTTACCATGCAGGACTGGCGGCAGGCGATAAGATCATGAAGATCAACGATGAATGGACCAAGGACATGACCATCGAGCAGGCCGTGGACAAGATGCGCGGCCCGAAAGGCACGGCGGTGCGGCTCATGATCTACCGGGAAGGATGGGATAAACCCCGGGAGTTCAAGATCGTCCGCGACGTCATCAAGGTCGTAAGCGTCAAGTCCAGAATGCTGGACAATAATATCGGATATGTGAAGATCATTCAGTTCCAGGGGCAGACCACGGACGAATTGGAAAAGGCCTTGAAAAACCTGGAATCCAAGGGAATGAAAAAGCTGGTCATCGACTTGCGGAATGATCCGGGTGGACTTCTCGACGCGTCGGTGGATGTGAGCAGCAAGTTCATGCCCAAAGACAAGCTGGTGGTGTACCTCCAGGGCAGGCAACCTAATGACCGGAAGGACTTCCTGACAACGGGCACCGACGTCCCGAGGACATACCCGATCGTGGTGCTTGTGAACACGGGAAGCGCCAGCGCGTCGGAGATCGTTGCCGGTGCGCTTCAGGATTCAAAGCGCGCTCTCATCGTCGGGGCGCAGACCTTCGGCAAGGGCTCGGTCCAGACGGTTTTCCCGCTTGAAAGCGGCGGCGGGCTCCGTCTTACCACAGCCAAGTATTATACACCGAGCGGCCGTTCGATCCAGAACGTCGGCATTACACCAGATGTCGAGGTGAATCTGCCTGTTATAAAAGAAGCGAAAGAGGGTGAGCCGGTGCATGTGGTGGTGCGCGAAAAAGATCTTGAGCGGCACCTGAAGAACGACACGGTCAAAGAGGACAAGAAGAAAAAAGCGCCGCAGCCTGCGGAGGAAGAAGACTTTACCATGGAGGCTGTGCCGAAGGAGGACAAGGATGACATCCAACTCCAGAAAGCGATCGAGATACTGAATCCGGCTGTAATGGCGGAGGATGTGTTCAAGGGAATAGCAACGACGGTGAAAAAAGAAAAATAGAAGGCGGAATAAAATAGTTTATGCAACTTATTGAAAAGGCAGGATATTATATCCTGCCTTTCTTTTTTTAGTAATAATTATAAAAAAATCAGATAATCGAAGATTTTAGGTAATATTGTCTAATATTTGCTTAATTTTGCCAAATTTATCTTTATTCTACGTTTGCATTTTTCCTCACCGGGAAATATATTAGCACTCGCCTTGAACGAGTGCTAATTATCTGGTACAATTAATTTTACTACTTCAAAGAAAGGAGTCGAGCAATATGAGTGTTAAATTTAAACCATTGAAGGACCGGGTGTTCGTAAGCTACACGGCAGAGTTGGAGAAGACCGCAGGAGGTCTCTACATTCCCGACACTGCCAAGGAGAAGCCGCAGAGTGGAAAAGTTGAGGCCGTGGGTGATGATGTTAAGTCCCTCAAAGTCGGAGACAAGATCCTTTTCGACCGCTACTCCGGCTCCAAGATCAATCTTGATAACGTCGAGTATCTCATCGTAAAAGAAGAAGATGTGCTGGGAGTCCTGAGCTAAGTCTCACGAGATATTCGGTTTTTTAAAAACCACAATCAACGATAACGAAGAATTTCTAGGAGGAAAAGATATGGCAAAGCAGCTTATGTTCGACCAGGACGCACGTGCGGCGATCCTGAAGGGCGTGAACGTCCTTACTGATGCCGTAAAGGCGACGCTCGGCCCCAAGGGCCGCAACGTCATGATCGACAAAAAATTCGGCGCACCGACCATCACCAAGGATGGCGTGTCCGTTGCAAAGGAAGTGGAGCTGAAGGACCCCTATGAGAATATGGGCGCCCAGCTTGTACGCGAAGTGGCATCCAAGACCTCGGACGTGGCCGGCGACGGCACCACGACCGCTACCGTCCTGGCCCAGGCCATTTACCGCGAAGGCATGAAGAACGTGACCGCAGGCGCTAACCCCATGGACCTGAAGCGGGGCATCGAGAAGGCCGTTGAAGCGGTCATCGAGAACTTGAAAAAGAATTCCAAGCCGGTCAATGAAAAGAAAGAGATTTCCCAGGTCGGCAGCATCTCAGCGAACAGCGACGCCACCATCGGCAACCTGATCGCCGAGGCCGTTGACAAGGTCGGTAAGGACGGCGTCATCACCGTGGAAGAAGCAAAGAGCATGACCACCAGCCTCGACGTGGTCGAAGGTATGCAGTTCGACCGCGGGTACATCTCTCCCTACTTCGTGACCAACGCCGAGAAGATGGAGGCCGTTCTTGAGAATGCCTACATCCTCCTTTCGGAGAAGAAGATCTCGAGCATGAAAGACCTGCTCCCGATCCTGGAACAGACCGCCAAGATGGGCGCGCCCATGGTGATCATCGCCGAGGACGTCGAGGGCGAGGCCCTTGCAACCCTCGTGGTGAACAAACTCCGCGGAACACTTCAGATCTGTGCTGTGAAGGCTCCTGGCTTCGGCGACCGCCGCAAGGCAATGCTCGAAGACATCGCGATCCTGACCGGCGGCCAGGTGATCTCCGAGGACATCGGCCTCAAGCTCGAAAACGTGAAGATCACAGACCTCGGCCGTGCCAAGAAGATCACCGTGGACAAGGACAACACCACGATCGTCGAAGGCGCAGGCGATACCAAGAATATCCAGGGCCGTGTAAAGCAGATCAAGGCCCAGGTCGCCGAAACCACCTCAGATTATGATAAAGAGAAGCTCCAGGAACGGCTCGCCAAGATTGTGGGCGGCGTTGCGGTCATCAACGTTGGCGCAGCAACCGAGACCGAGATGAAAGAGAAAAAGGCACGTGTCGAGGACGCGCTCCATGCGACCCGCGCGGCCATGGAAGAAGGCATCGTGGCAGGCGGCGGCGTTGCGCTGCTCCGCTGCATCCCGGTGCTCGACAAGATGAAGCTCTCCGGCGACGAGCAGATCGGCGTGAACATCGTGAAGAAGGCCCTTGAAGAGCCGATCCGTCAGATCGTGAACAATGCCGGCATCGAGTCTTCGGTGGTCGTGGACAAGGTGAAGTCCTCCGACAAGCCGAACTTCGGATTCGATGCGCAGAAGGAAGAGTATGTCGACATGCTTCAGGCCGGCATCATCGACCCGACCAAGGTGACCCGGTCCGCACTCCAGAACGCTTCTTCCGTCGCGAGCCTCATGCTCACGACCGAAGTGATGATCACTGACCTGCCCGAAGAAAAGGGTGCAGGCGGAATGCCCGGTGGTATGCCCGGCGGCATGGGTGGCATGGGTGGAATGGGCGGAATGTACTAAACATACAATTTCCTTTCACGAGGAACAGCACAAGGCCGGAGAGCGAAAGCTTTCCGGCCTTTTTTCGTAGAAAGCATTCGTAGCTAAAGCACTTGCATTCACGGATGAATTTGTAGATAATAGCTACAGGAAGTATTTGTGCAGGTAATTATGAACAAGCGACCAAATATCGATATCTCGATTGAAGAGATCAGGCATTTCTGTGCCAAATGGAAGATCTCGGAGTTTTCCCTTTTCGGCTCCGTTCTACGCGAGGATTTCCGCCCAAGCAGTGACGTTGACGTCCTGGTCCGGTTTAACGATGATGCGGGTTGGGATCTCTTCGATATCGTAGAGATGAAGGAGGAGTTGAAGTCGATTTTCAGGCGTGAAGTGGACCTCGTGGAACAGGGGGCAATCCGCAATCCTTTCCGAAGGCAATCTATCCTTTCTTCTAAAGAGACATTGTATGCAGCCTAACAAACAGGATGCGGCCTATTTGTGGGACATGCTGGATGCGGCGAAGGCTGTCAGAGAATTCGTCCTGTCCCGCTCGTACAAAGATTATCAAATGGATCGTATGCTGCGCAGCGCGGCATGTTTCCGATGCATATCAGCAGACACATCCGGAGATTCCCTGGAAGAGCGTCATTGGCCAGCGTAACATCCTTGCCCATGAGTACGGCGAGGTTAAGCATGAACGGATATGGGCTGTGGCGTCTGGTCGTATTCCGGAGTTGATCAGTCATCTCGAAAAGCTGATACCGCCAGTTCCTCCTGAGGGAAAAAGCTGAAATATAAAATTCCATATTTTCAATAATTCGATAAATTGAAAATATAAATTTTCAGACTTTTATCGACCCGACGAAGGTCACGCGCTCTGCGCTTCAGAACGCCTCCTCTGTGGCGAGCCTCATGCTCACGACCGAAGTGATGATCACCGACCTGCCTGAAAGGGTGCAGGCGGTATAATGGGCAGCATGGGTGGAATGGGCGGAATGTATTAAGACGTATGAAGATGTTTCCTTTCACGAGGAACTGACACACAAAGGCCGGAGAGCGAAAGCTTTCCGGCCTTTTTTAGTGGTGCGCCCGGCAGGGCGCGCTCACTTGGAGGTGTAAGTCCTCTACGGACCCTGATGACGGGAACCGTTAGCCGAACCGCAAGGGCTGCCGCCGCGAGGCGGGGTCTGAAGGAAGCGGAACGCAAATCCCCGGCCCGAAGTACATGAAGCGCATACGAGGCAGCCGCGTCTGGGCGAGAAGGCCATAATATTCAAAGCCCGATAGTCATTCGGAAGACGTGGAAGTAGATGCGACGGGTATATGGGGAGAAAGTGGGTGCGCAATACCCGGGGAGGTCTGCAAGCTTGCTATGGCTACCACCGTCAAGAGACGGCGGGATGAGCTTGCAGAAGTCAGCCGAGGGCATACTAGTCGCTGCGCACAGCGATGAAGGCCCGAACATGGAAGGACGGAGGGGTGCCGAAACCTCGATGGACGAAGCAGACGCGCGAAGGAAGGCTGAGATGCCAGAGGACTCCCGGAAGGTAGCGGGCGGAACCCGTAAGAATACGGCGAGGGAGCGTCAAGCGTCCGCGGCGGCAGAGGAGAACGCCCAGCCGGAAGCGACGAATCTCTTAGAGGAGGTATTGCGCCGTGAGAACCTGATAGCAGCCTTACATCGCGTCCAGTCGAACAAAGGAGCGCCGGGAGTAGACGGCATGACCGTTCTTGAACTCACGCCCTACCTTAAGACGAACTGGCCGCGCATCCGGGAAGAGTTGCTGAGCGGACAGTACGACCCTGCGGCCGTCCTTCGGGTAGAAATCCCGAAGCCGGACGGAAAGGGAATGCGACTGCTCGGAATCCCCACCGTGCTCGATCGGTTCATCGAACAAGCAATATTGCAGGTACTCACCCCTATCTTCGATCCACAATTTAGCGAAAGCAGCTATGGCTTCCGCCGTGGACGGGGCTGTCACGGCGCAGTAAAAGCAGCTCGCGCCCATGTGGAAGCAGGCTATCGCTTTGTGGTGGACATGGACTTGGAAAAGTTCTTTGACCGCGTCAACCACGACGTACTTATGGTGCGGGTGGCCAGACGGGTCAAAGACAAGAGACTCCTCCGACTCATAGGCCGCTATTTGAGGGCAGGCATCATGATCGGAGGGATCGTTCAAGCCCACGAAGAAGGGACGCCACAAGGTAGCCCACTCTCGCCGCTTTTGTCTAATATCATCTTGGATGATCTGGACAAGGAACTAGAGCGAAGAGGCCACCACTTCTGCCGGTACGCCGATGACTGTAATATCTACGTCAAGTCAAAGGCAGCCGGAGAACAGGTGATGCAGTCAATCACCCGGTTCCTTGCAAAGAAGCTACGCTTGACGGTTAACAAAGAAAAGAGCGCGGTAGATCGTCCTTGGAACCGCAAGTTCCTCGGTTACACCATGACATTGCATCGTAGCCCGAAACTCAAGGTGTCGCCGAAAAGCATCAAGAGAGCCAAGGCGCGTGTTAAGGAGATCACCCGAAAGGGACGGGGACGCTCACTGCCGAAGGTGATTGCCGAACTTACGAAGTACCTTCGGGGATGGGTAAATTACTTCCGGCTGTCCCAAGTGAAGATCGCTTTCGAGGAACTGGATCAATGGATACGGCGGAAACTGCGCTGTGTCCTCTGGCGACAATGGAAGAAGCCGCGAACCAGAGCCAAGAAACTTATCCAGCTAGGGATAGAAAAGGCAAGAGCTTTTGCCTCAGCCTACAATGGCCGGGGTCCATGGTGGAACGCCGGAGCGTCACATATGAACGCTGCGGTAACCGCCAAATGGCTACAACAACAGGGACTCATGAGCCTTCTCACAGAGCATCGACGCTTTACAGACCTTGCGTGAACCGCCGTATGCCGAACGGCACGTACGGTGGTGTGAGAGGCTGGGGCCGGAAGGCCCCCGCCTACTCGATCATAGCGCGGGCATAAAAGCAGCATAAGAATCAATCCTGCTTGATGTTTTAGTAATTGCTCTTAATATAAGTCCTTCCTCTTACAAAACGCCCTTATTGTCTAGCTCTACGTAACATAAAAAATTCGCAACGATTCCCATTCATTTACAACCTGCCTGTAACGTTATTGTTCTGTGGTTAATAGCCCGAAAGACAGTATTAGATAAAACTGCGGAGGCGGAAGCATAGTCGAGTGCATTGATATGGTGAACCACTTGACTAAAATGCAGGTGACATTTATAGCTATCAAGCAGAATATCATTGTCAACGGCAAAAACGATTTGCAGACAAAGGCAATGATTACCATGTTCAGCCTGTTTGCAGAATTGGAAAGAGATATGATTTCAGAACGTACAAAACAGGCACTTGCATCGAAGAAGGCACAGGGAATCAAATTAGGGCGACCGAAGGGAGCCTTGGGGAATAAGCAAGCTTGCTACCCAAAGAGAACAAATTGAGGCATTCCTGAAGCACAGAGTGGCAAAATCAGCTATAGCACGGATACTGAGGGTGTCGAGAGCTACCTTGATTGACTATATCAATAGCCGTAAGTTGACAGTTGCTTGATGTTGGACGGCATGTTGTGTATACTACAGGAGTGATATAAAGAATTTTGGGGACATCGTGCCCGAAATAATTCGTAGCGTCCCCTATCAAGACCTCACCTGCGTTTGACTTTAAATACCCCTCGCGATATATTTTTATTGTACCTTACCCCATATCCGGATCAGGAGGTCATATGGATATCAAGACATGCAAGCTGCTGGCACAATATAATCAAGTTACAAATCAAAAAATGGACAATATAATTCGCAATTTAAGTGAAGCGCAGTGGAGGCAGGAGTTTGCAGGATACTTCAAGACGATAAAGCAATTGTGCAGTCATGTTTATATCAGTGATTACAGCTGGCTGAAAAGATTCGGTCTATTCCGAGATTTTCAATTTATAAAAGATCCACTTTTTGATCAGAATTTAAACTATGGTACTCAGCCTTTTGGTGATGTTGCCGATTACTTTCCAAAAGAGAAGGACTGGATAAAAAGCTGATCATGTTGATAGATGAAATCACTGAAAGCGAACTGGATAAAATAATATCATTTAAAAATATGAAAGCGGAAACGGTCAGTAAAAATGTCGGAGGATCCATTCTGCACATTTTTAATCATCAAACCCATCATCGTGGCATGGTCTCTCTTTATTTGGATATGATGCAGATTGATAATGACTTTAGCAGCCTGTTGCCGCTGGTTTAAAAGAACGTCGGCAGCGATTTCATCTCAGAGCATCCCCTGCTAAGTCCCCACGTACGTTTGACTTTGAATACACCGCGCGATATAGTTTTATAGAGAAGCCTTTTTCAAATGCCAAGGAGGATACATTATGGATCCCGTTGTACACTTTGAGATGCCATACGACGATCGGGCGCGCATGACGAAGTTCTATAAATCAACGTTCGGCTGGAAGACGCGGATGTTCGGCGAGGAGATGGGTAATTATGTTACTGCAGCCACCACGGAAACCAACGAGAAAGGCCCCAAGAAGCCTGGAAGGATCAACGGCGGCTTTTACCCGAGAAAACCCGATTGGCCGGCGCAATATCCCTCCATCGTTATCGCAGTTGACGATATCGAGAGATCGATCAAGAAAGTGCAGGCCGCGGGGGGCAACGTGCTGGGCGAACCCATGGAAATTCCCAACGTCGGTCAATATGTATCGTTCATCGACCCGGAGGGTAACCGCGTGAGCATGCTTCAGCCCATCCCCTTTAATTGGCATGCGCCGAAGAAACGAAAAGCAACTAAGCTCAAATCCAAGGCGAAGGGCAAAGCAAAAGCTCGAAAATCGTCCTGAGTCCGTCATTCCGCCTTGCCTGCGGCCGTGTTCATGAGCGCTCGGCGCGAATACAGGCTGTCCGGAATCCTGCTTTTCAGCGTGATGTGTAGCAATACGATTCCCCCCGGCTTCGAACATACCGGGGCAGGCTCAGAATCAAGCGGGAATAACAACTTTATTACGGCTTGGGCCGCGTCTTTCTCCACGTTACGGGCCGTCCGTTTGGGAACTATTATCGCTTGAGCAGTAATAAGCATTGACATCCAGGTGCAGAAGGGGCATTATACGACATAGAAGTTCCGGATGTACTTGTTGGGAAACCGCAAAGACAGATCGACTTTGCGGTATTTTTTTGTCCTTATCCGTAAAGCTTCAATTCACAAGAAGGAGGTAGCTCATCATGGAAAATGGTACGGTAAAGTGGTTCAATGATTCCAAAGGCTTTGGATTCATTACCCGTGAACAAGGCGGCGATGTGTTCGTTCATTTCGGCGACATTCAGGACAGCGGCTTTAAGTCGTTGGCTGAAGGCCAATCAGTGCAGTTCGACGTTGTCGACTCACCCAAAGGCCCCAAAGCGTCCAACGTTGTAAAGCTCTAAAGTTCTGAATTAACGTTTAGACCTTTGCAGGCCCTGATCATCTCAGGGCCTGTTTTTTTTATTTATTCGTGTTGCTGCATCCGCAGCATCTTTGGGGCAGGGTTTTTAATCCTAGTCTTCGCTCTTTTTTAGCGCTTTTATCAACAAGATGCCTTACAATAAGAGCACTACTATTGAAAAAAAAGGGACGGGGGTATTACTATGCAAAATTTTGTACGGACAAGAGTTGCCATAGATTCTTTAATCGATGATACGAAATTGTCGATTCAAAAGAAATCTCTGTCTGGATCCATGGCGCAGATAGAACAGGCGCGTGAGCTGATCCAGAAGCTGAAACAGATGTCAACGAGCGATCAAACTGCTATCGTTGCCAAACGAGAATCGACTATCGAAGGTTTAGCAATAATTATCGCCGGTAAGTTAAAGAAAGAACCCCTTAAGAAGGCAAGCACGAAGGTGACGGTAGTGCAGCCGTTGGAATTCTTTTAGGGGAATCTCAGAGTCTGAGAGAACATGAACCGCTGGGGAATACTTCGCAGGCCCTGATAATGTCAGGGCCTGTTTTTAATTTTTTCGTGTTGCTGCATTAGCTCTAATCCCGTTATCCGCCATCCCGCGACTTGCATTCCCCGGCTCCTGCCGGGGGCGGAATGCGTCGTAACCCGCACCCTGCACTCCCGCTAACGCAGTCGTAAACGCTGGGTGCAGGCGGGAGGTCTCGTTATTAAGTCCCGCTTATGCCGGAGGGGGCTCCACTGAGTGAACGTTTGAACGAAGGATATGAATATAGCGAACGACTCGGCCCCGATGCCGACGCCCGGACGCTGCTCGCGTATCTGACCTGGCGCTATCCTCACTCCTGCCGGACGGAGTGGGCAGCGCGCATTGCGTCCAATCACGTGCTCATCGATGGCCGGCCTGCACATGCCGACAGCGTGCTACGCAGGGGATGCGAGCTTGTCTGGCAGCGCCCGCCATGGATCGAACCTGACGCACCGGGAACATTTTCCGTGCTGTACGAAGACAACGACCTGCTTGCGGTGGCCAAGCCGGCTGGGCTGCCCACGCTTCCCGGCGGTAATTTCCTCAAGACAACACTGCTTCACCTGGTGCGCGCGCATGCGCCTGACGCCGCGCCGCTTCATCGCCTGGGGCGGTGGACCTCGGGCCTGGTGTTGTGCGCCAAAAATCGGCATGCGAGTGCGGCATTGGTCCGGCAGTGGTCGGCACGGGAAGTCGGGAAACGCTACCGCGCGCTTGCCGCCGGGCTGCCCGACAGGGATGAGATGACGATTTCAGTGCCCATAGGCCCTGTCCCGCACGCCATACTCGCTTCGATCCATGCAGCCAGGCACGACGGCAGGCCCTCGCTGTCCCTAGTTACCGTCCTCGAACGATACCCTGATGCCTTTTTGTGTGATGTGCGTATTGCGACAGGCCGGCCTCACCAGATCCGGATCCACCTTGCAGCCGCGGGACACCCTCTGAAGGGAGATCCCCTGTACGGTCCGGGCGGTCTGCCCTTGCCGGGCACGCACGCGCTTCCCGGCGACCCGGGTTATCTTCTTCATTCCGCCGAGCTGAGCTTTATCCATCCCGGCACCGGGAGCAAGATGGTCATCGAGTGTGAACCGCCGGAGGTCTTACGGTGTTCGACACATGGGCGATAGCAAACTACAAGCATCTCGCGCGGAGACGCGGAGGCGCTGAGAACGTCAAAAGAGGTTGGCGTTGGATTTTAACCCGGGACATTGCCTTGCTTTTCTTTGCGTCTCTGCGGTGATAACGCCATCAGGCTGCGCAACACAAAAGAAATGAGGACATCTGAAATTACAGCTGATCGATCTGCGCATACCCGTTGAAAAAGACGGGAACGATGAATATGTAAAAGCAGCCGCGCAAAAACTGAACGTTGGCGAGACAGCCATACATATCGTCAAAATCCTGAGCAAGACGCTTGATGCGCGTGATCAAGAGCAGTTCTACTACGTCCTATCGCTCGTGGTTCACACCTCCGACAGCTTTGAGAACAGAGAAAACCTTCCTCTCTACACCGAAATACCGGCAAAAGAACGGGAATCAAAGGCCAGCGCGGACAGGCCCATTGTCGTCGGTTTCGGCCCTGCCGGCATGTTCGCGGCCCTTGAGCTTATTGCCTATGGGCAGAAGCCGATCATATTCGAACGGGGAAAAAAGCTGGAAGAACGCTCCCTGGATGTTCAAAAGTTCAGGAAAGAAAAGGTGCTCGACCCTGAATCGAATATCCAGTTCGGCGAAGGCGGCGCGGGTTCGTATTCCGACGGGAAGTTGTTTTCCCGGAAAAAGAACACAACCTATATCAACAAGGTGCTGGATACGTTCATTCGATTCGGCGCGCCGGAAGAAATAGGGTATGTCGGCAAGCCCCATCTGGGAACGGACGTGCTGTGCAAGATCGTACTCAATATACGGAACTATATCCTGCAGCATGGTGGCGAGATCCACTACCGATCAAAAATGACGGACATGCTTCTGTCGGGCGACGCGGTTGTCGGCGTCGTCATAAACAACGAAAAGGAATATCGTTGCTCAAGCCTCTATCTGGCCGTGGGAAATTCCGCGCGCGATACCTTTGAGCTGCTTCAGAGGAAAGGCCTTCGGCTCGAGCAGAAGCCGATCTCCGTCGGGGTGAGAGTGGAGCACCCGGTGGAGATCATCAATCGCATGCGCTATGGCGATAAATACGGGGACTTCTCCGGCATCGGCGCTGCCACGTATTCTCTGAATTACACGGACAGAAAAATAGGAAGGGGAGTGTATACCTTCTGCATGTGTCCGGGCGGCGAGGTGATAAACGCTTCCTCCGAACAGGGAACGCTGGTTGTAAACGGCATGAGCTACTCCCGCAGGGCATCGGAATTCTCCAATGCCGCCATCGTGGTGACCTGTCATTCTCGTGATTATTGCTCGGCCGATCCCCTGGCCGGGCTCGAGCTCCAAAAGGATATCGAGCAGAAGGCTTTTCACGCAGGAGGAGGGAAATGGGCGGTCCCTGCCCAGAACCTGCTGGATTTCCTGAGCCGGAAGGTCTCGGCCAGGTTAAACAGGAATTCCTGCGCAACAGGAACTGCAGCAACGAACATGCATGAGATATTCCCCGCGTTTGTAAACGACGCACTGGTGGCAGCGTTCCTCTTCTGGGAAAAAACGTACCCCTCCTTTGTTTCCTCTCATGCCATCGTGATCGGCGCGGAAACGAGAACGTCGGCCCCCCTCAGAATCCTGCGCAGTGAAAAATATGAATCAGTGAATATCAGGAATCTTTACCCTATAGGAGAAGGCGCCGGCTATACCGGCGGGATAACGAGTTCAGCCGCTGATGCGATAAGGGCGGTGGAGGTTATTATGGCGTGACGTTAGTAGCGACCGAGAGTGACGTTGCACCCGTTGCGCAGCGTTTGAACAATCACGGGCCGGGGGTGAAATTTTCTCCGGCCTTTTCTACTTACGGCCGCGAAGGACTTGACATGTGACGTATATAATTATAAAATACATACGTCACCCAAGGAGGATGCGTTCATGACCACGAAACTTACCCTGCGGCTGGACGATGCCATTATTCGGAAGGCAAAAAAGACCGCGCGCACCAAGGGCGTCAGCCTGTCGCGCATGGTCGAGGACTATTTCAGGTCCGTTGGGGAGCAGGAACGGCACGAGGTGCGGGAATCGCCGGTCCTGTATGAGGTGTCTGGCGTGCTTTCGGGCAAACACGACACGGCGCAGCTGCGCGCAGGATACCGGAAGCATCTCGCGGAGAAGTACCGGTGAAGAGCGTCCTCTGCGATATCAACGTCATCCTCGATATCTTCCTGAAGCGAGATCCCTATTACGCCCCTGCCGCCCGGCTGTTCACTCTGATCGAAGAGAAGAAACTCCACGGCTATCTGTCCGCGCAGAGCTTCCCGACAATGTTTTATATTCTGTCGAAGGAGTTGAAGCGCGAAAAGGCGATGCGGGTCCTCGAAAAGCTCAGAATCGTCTTCCGAGTCGCGGCAGTCGATGAAAAGGTGATCGACCTCTCGCTCGTCTCGACCTTCAAGGACTTCGAGGACGCAGTGCAGTATTATTCAGCGCTCCACGTCCGGGCCGACTGCCTTATCACCCGGAACAAGGCGGATTACCGTTCGGACCGGCTGCCGATTATGTCTCCGGAGGAATTTCTGGCACTTGAATAAAGAAAGCGATTATCCTGAGTGGGCGTTTGACTCTATCGAGTATACGGATAGGCGGGTGACGTTGTTGCATCCGTTGCACACCGCTTGAACGATCACTGGCCGGAGAGAAAACCTCTCCGGCTTTTTTGTTTTTGCACCTCTTAAGTGATAGAATTTAAAAAAGCGAGTAGTTGCTACTCACTGAACAGGAGAATAACATGGCTGAACTTACAATGACGACCTTTCTCTCTATCGACGGGGTCATGCAGGCGCCCGGCGCTCCGGATGAAGACCCGAGCGGAAACTTTCCTTACGGCGGCTGGCTCGTTCCCCATGCCGACCCTGATATGGGGAAAACTATGTTTGAGATATTTTCAAAGGCGGACGCGTTCCTTCTGGGGCGGACAACATACGATCTTTTTTCGGCCTACTGGCCGAAGGTCACGGACCCAGAAAATCTCATTGCCGTCAAATTGAATTTTTTGCCCAAGTACGTTGCTTCGCGTACCAATCGCGCGTTCACGTGGAACAACACCCTGCCTATTCACGATGTCGAGAAGGAAGTAGTCGAGCTCAAGAAGCGCTTTACCCGGGAAGTGCAGGTGCACGGCAGCTGCGGCCTTGCCCAGACTTTGATCGAGAAAGACCTCGTGGACGAATACAGGCTCCTGACCTTTCCGGTCGTTCTCGGGACAGGGAAGCGGCTCTTCGGAAACGGTACGGTTCCGCGCACTTTGAAGCTGGTAAGATCAAGCATCACGAGTACGGGCGTTATCGTCAGTGTCTACCGCAGCGCAGGAGCTCTGAAAACCGGCTCGTTTGCGCTCGATTGATCTTGCTTCGAACAGGAGGTCTGAGCAGGAAGTTCAGGAAGTTAAGGTGTGGATACGTCTTAACATACCCATTCTAAAATTTCAGCACTGGCGACCTGCTCCTTGTCCAGGATTGATCTCAAAGAAAAGCCGGCAAGAGTCGATCTTGCCGGCTTTTAACGTTGTTCCCTGTGCGCTTATCCGCCGATATACCCTCCGGAAAAGTCTGTGTCAAACGATTGGGCAGGTCCCACGGAAACGGTGTTTTCTTCGTACTCGATGTCTGCAGAGCCTTTCCAGTCATTGGGACAGGCATGCGACAAGATCTGGAGCTTCCATTCGATCTGCTCGGCAAGTTCGTGAAGATGCCGGTCATACAGGACAAACAGCTCATGCTCCGTGGGGTAGGATCGTGCGAGTTTGCCCTGCAATACCTCGATCCTCACTTTCATGCCCGCGAGTTCGGT
Source organism: Nitrospirota bacterium (assembly GCA_963754875.1). Taxonomy (GTDB): domain Bacteria; phylum Nitrospirota; class UBA9217; order UBA9217; family UBA9217; genus JAJYKN01. The sequence continues at coordinate 11,034 of CAVWHO010000018.1, read as the reverse complement.
ATAGATATCATCGCAGAAACCTTTTTTTATGTCTTTAGCAGTTGCCATGTATTTCTCCTTTCTGTTCTCGAAACGGGCGGCACCAGCTCGCTTATCTCTACTTCCAACCATGTTTTTGCTGCCTGTTTGTATGTTTACTGCCTTTCTGGCTCACCGCCCTGGAATTGTGTGTATGATTAATTTTAGCACCATTACGTCCGGCTCGAACGACCTACTTTAGTCTTTCTGCCGCGTGGTATACTTTGCTAAAAGGCTGCTTGATAAGCCGGGGGGAAGCTATGCCAATCAAATACGAGTACTGGCGGGTCCTGTGAAGACGGCATTTCTCTATACAGACAAATTCAGCCTTTTCGATTATGGGTCGAGCCACCCGCTCAAGCCTTTTCGATTGAAGCTTACCTATGAACTGATCAAAGCCTGCGGTTTGCTCGCCCCTTCGGACCCGCGTCTGATCGAACCTCATCCGGCGCAGGTTGAGGACCTGCTCACCTTTCACACCCCCGATTATGTCAATATACTGAAGGCCTCGAACAGCGGCAGGCACTTTGCCGGTGCCGATATTTTCGGGCTTGGCCCGGGCGACAATCCCATATTCGCCGGGGTATTCGACTGGTCACTCCTCGTGGCAGGCGCTTCACTCAAAGCAGCAGCCCTCGTTGACAGCGGCGAAGCGAAGGTCGCGTTCAACATCTCCGGCGGGCTTCATCATGCAATGGCAGACCATGCCTCCGGGTTCTGTTATATCAACGATCCTGTGCTCGCCATCAAGTTTCTCGTCAGCAGGGACAGGCGGGTCGCCTATATCGACCATGGCGACGGCGTACAAGCGGCATTCTACGATACCGACAGGGTCTTGACCATCTCGCTCCATGAAACGGGAGCGGCCCTTTTTCCGGGCTCCGGGTTCGAACAAGAGATCGGCGAAGGCGCGGGCGAAAGATACAGCGTGAACGTGCCCCTGCCGCCGGAGGCCGATGACGAACTCTTTGTCCACGCATTCACGGAAGTAGTGCCTCCACTGGTCGATTCCTTCAAGCCCGACATCATCGTGAGCCAGCTCGGGGTGGATTCCTTTCATAACGATCCGCTTACCCACCTGAACGTAACGACGAACGGGTTCTGCAGGATGGTAAGCATGATCAAGGCTCTGGCCCCGAAGTGGGTGGCCCTGGGCGGCGGTGGGTACGATATTTCACATGTAGCCCGCGCGTGGACCCTGGCCTGGGCCCTCATGAACGACGCTGATGCTCCGGTTGAGATCCCTGACTTCTTCCTGCAACAGTATCCCGATGCCGGATTCGTCGGCAGGAAACTTCGGGACGAGCCATTTGATATAGAGGGTAGGAAAAAAGAGGAGATGAGGAAGGAAGTAGACAGGGTGGTCGACTATATCAAAGAACAGGTCGTACGGCAACTTTAAATAATCAACGTTAGTTTGACCCGGTGACCCGGAGCCGAGTTTGTTGAACTGTTTTTTGCAGTCCTCTTGCAAATGCGATAAAGTTGTAGTACTGTCTAGTCATCATTCCTGTTGTGTGCCCCAGACTTGTCGTTAATTGTGAGGGATAAATGAAAAAAATATTGATCGCCCATGATATCCACGAGTTATTGGAGCAACATAACACCTTTTTAGACCGGACGGACTTCAAGGTGTTCATTGCAAAAACGAATGATGAAGCGTTAAGAATTCACCAAGCCGAGCTGGTGGATCTCATTATTACTCGGCTCGGCATGCCCGGCATGGCCGGTGAACGTTTCTGCTCCCTGATCAGGGATGATACCAATATGCGCGCGGCTTCAATGATCGTAGTCTGTGCGAACACGCCGGAAGCAATCGAACAAGCCGGTCGGTGCAGGGCGAACGCCGTGCTGCTCGATCCGGTGCATCCCGTCGTTCTCATGGTAAAAGCGCAGCAACTCCTCGAAATTGCCGGGAGGGAAACGCTCCGCGTGCTCCTGAGCGCCAGTGTCGACAGCCTTTCCGATGAGGAATCGTTCTTCTGCCGGACCGTGAACGTCAGTGCTACGGGAATGCTGCTCGAAACAAATAAGCAGCTCACCGAAGGGGCCAGGCTGACCTGCTCATTCTACCTTCCCAATGCAAAGAAGATACAGGTTTCAGGTAAGATCATCAGAGCCGCCGCGGCAGTTCCCGGAGATGAAGACCATCAATTCGGACTGATGTTTACGGACATCACACCCGATGCCAAGCAGCTGCTTGTCGATTATATCGTCAAGACGTCTATGAAGGAGCGGCCTGCCGGTTCATAGGCAGGCTTGCATATTTTCTGTGCGGGAAGAGAATATTTGTACAGTTGCTTCGGAGGCATCCAGCATCTCACGGCCGACGCCGGAGCGACAATAGGTTCGCCGGTATTGTCCTGATTTCAATCTTATAAAAATTGTTGGACAACCCCTCTCTCACTTTCATCAAGTTTTCTGCGTAAGCTTATGCACCCGCAATCCCCCGTGCTGCATACGACGGAATCTACCTGCCCGCGACAATCGACTGATAATCCGAGGAATGCTCTCGTTATCCTAAAAAACAATTTTGCGTCCGGAGGCGACAAGGCCAGCACTTTTTTTTGAGCCCTTGCTTCGTTAAACCGCCGTGCTATACTTGAAGCAATAATTACAACATCGGCACGGACCTTCCGCGCCGAAGGACAAAGGAGCAGCGTATGACCGAAAGAATATTGACTGTTGAAGAATTTAAAAAGCGTCTTGATGCAAGCGATGTGTCTTTCCTGTTGGACCTGAGAAACCGCGACGAGTTCAAGGACTGGCGTGTCGAAGGAAGAACGGAGATCGAGACGGTGAACATCCCGCAGGAGGATTTTGTAGGAGAGGAGGAGCGGCACTTTGCGCAATTTCCGAAAGGACGTCCGATCGTGATCTTCTGCGCCCATGGCGATGCCGCGCGATATTCCGCCGACCTGCTGCGGCAGCACGGTTTCGACGCCGTTGCCCTCGAAGGCGGAATGGACCGCTGGAGCGAATATTACGAACACCAACTTGTTTCAACTAAACCTGAGGTGCACCAGATCTACCGTGTGGCAAAGGGGTGCATCTCCTATCTTGCGGTCTCAGGAGGATACGCTGTGGCGATCGACGCCCCACGACATACCAGGGCTGTTCTCGATATTGCCGAACGTCTGGAGGTAAAGATTGTCCACGTTCTCGACACGCACCTTCACGCCGACCACATCTCCGGAGGCAGGGAAATCGCCCGGCTGACCGGGGCATCCTATCACGTTCATCCCCTGGATGTACAGGGAGCGTCTTATGCATTCACACCGCTCGCTGAAGGGGGCCGCATCTCCTTTGGATCGTGTGTCATCGAGGTTGTCCACTCGCCGGGGCACACGCCCGGAAGCACGTCGTTCCTCATGGACGGGACACTGCTCTTCACCGGGGACATCATCATGAAGGAAAGCATCGGCCGACCCGATCTCGGCGGGATGGGCGAGCAGTGGGCCGGACAACTCTACGACACCCTGTTCAAGCGCTACGCGCGGCTGGAGAGCGACATCATTGTCCTTCCCTCCCATTCCGCCAGTATCCGCGAGCAAGACAAGGACGGGGCGGTGAAGCTCACTCTCGGGCAGGCGAGGAAGGGGAGCGACCTCTATCAACTGCATAACTTGCCGGACTTCCTGGCCCGGGTCCGCGCAAGCCTCCCGGAAAACCCCTCACGTTACCAGGACATCCGCAAGGTGAACCTCGGCGTACTCCCGGCGGATGAGGCGAAGCAGAAGGAGCTGGAGATCGGGAAAAATCTCTGCGGCATGCAGAAAGCCGCGTGATAAACTTGAAGAGGCGCGGCATGCAAGTGCTCCCGATGAGAGGAGCTCCCACATCCTCTTCACGCACTCAACGAGCTCCCGGACGAGGACGTCACGGTTGTCCTGTGTCATTTCAAAAAGGACAATGTCTCCTCTCATCTTTACATCCGCGACAAATCTGACGCCCTTTTGTGCAATGGCTGCGATCAGCGGACCCGCTGCATCCATCAGTTTGCGCACGAGGGAATTGAATTCCTCAGAATGGCATTCCCTCTTGCCGATCTGCCGCTTACGACACCCGCATGAAAGGATACTTTTCCAACTCCTCGCGGGTCCAGAAGGACAGCCGAGACGTGCCGACTGTCTCGATCACGATGACGGCATCGGGGTTCTCGAAAGCGATCCTGCCGGGCGCGCCTCTCTGCTCGATCGATTCGAGCAGGGCGGTGTCGAGAAACCTTTCCTCGTCGATGCCCATGATCTTCACGAACTGGGCGCAGGTTTTTTCCTCCACGATATCGGCAAGGTCCGTATCGCCCCTGATATAATCAACAAGCGGGGCAAACTGACCGATGCGGAAATGGCAGTCACGCGGACCCATCCTGACCATGGCTACACGATCCTCTCGGAAACGAATCAGCTGACTGAAGAGTGCAAGATCATCGTTGTCCAACATCATGAACAACAGGATGGATCAGGCTATCCGCAGAGGCTCAAGGGAGACGAGATCCACGCCTACGGCCGCATCTGTTAGATTGCCGACGTCTATGATGCGCTCACGTCCGAGCGGTCTTACCAAAAGAAGCTGGATACCTTCAGCGCGCTCAAGCTTATGAAAGAACAGCTAATGGACCATTTCCATCAGGATATGTTCGAGAAGTTTGTCCTCCTCTTCACCGGACACGGACGATGATCATGAGGGCGAGGCGGACATGACGAACTTATTTTTAACTTCTTTACCGGGACCACGCTCAGGTCGGACAGTTCCGCATGCATCTTCTCAGGCGGGGCGTAATCCGTGTGCCGATAGGTGTCAAGACGCGGCGAATCATCTGCCGACACTTGTGAAGCAGGCATGCCATCAGGGTTCGCGGCACCCTCAAACGCTCCGTAAGGATCTGGCCCATTGATCAATGTATTTTCATTATGCTATAATACAAAAAGTTGCATTGCATAATAATGATCGAGCAACGGTCTGTTCGTTCTACGCGATCCTATCATTCGGAGATTCCTAAAAGGAGAATAAAATGAAACAATGGCTGTTGGCATCAGCTGTGTTCATCCTGAGCTTATTAGTGACATCTCATGTCTTTGCGCAGATAGATCTGTGCGCAGAGTATGCTGCAGTGGGCAAACCCGATGAAATCATTCGGGAGTGCTCAAAACAGATCAATGCACGCGCTACAACGAAAAACAGCGCCCGCTCATACTTATACCGAGGGATTGCCTACCAGCTCAAGGGGCAGCTTGACGAGGCCATTGATGATTTCAACCGGGCGATCGAGAAGGACCCGAAAAATGATAAAGCCTACAACGAGCGTGGGTATACCTATTTGTTAAAAGGCATGACGGATCGAGCCGCAACCGATTTCAACAAGGCGATCGATCTGAATCCCAAAAATGTTCATGCCTACTTCAACCGGGGCCAGGTCCATGAGGCCGCCGGCAAGCTCGACGAGGCCGTTGCTGATTACAGCAAGGTCATTGAACTGAACCCTGCCGTGGACCATGCATATTTCAATCGAGGGAATGTTTATATGTCGGAAGGACGGTACGACCAAGCCGTTGCTGATTTCACCAAGACCATTGAGCTGAATCCGGGTAATAGTGAAGCATACAACAACCGGGCGGCTGTTTATATGATCCAGAAAAAGACGGATCCGGCCATTGCCGATCTCAGCACGGCCATTACTTTGAATCCGGGTAATGGTCAAGGATACAGCAACCGTGGCGCCGCGTACCAGGCAAAAGGTGAGTATGATCTGGCCAGTGAAGATTACCACAAGGCCATTGAATTGAACCCGAACAACGCTTCGGCATATTACAACATGGCGTGTCTCTATTCCCTGAGAAAAAATGCAGAAGAGTCATGCTCCTGGCTGCAAAAAGCCGTTGTGAAAGGATACAACAGGTGGGAACACATGAAAAAAGATTCAGACCTTGAGAATGTTCGCGGGGCAGCATGTTACAAGAACATCACGGCCGGAAAGTGATAGGTTTTTTTACACTGCCTGATCTTGGGAAAAAATTCAGACTGCGATTGACAGAGCTTAAACAAAAAAAGAGCCTTTGACAAGTCTTTCCCGGAGTTGTGACCCGTGCATAGGGGATCCTGCACATGTCTCTACAGTCCAGACCGATTCTTCTAACTCTTCAATATTTTTTCTGCAGCGATCTGCGCCTCATGTATACAGTCGCCGATGCCGATGCCCTTGTACGAGCAGCCGATCACGTGCAGTCCTGGGTGGAGCGAGAGCATCCGGTCGAGGACGGCGATCCGGTCCAGGTGGCCCACGGTGTATTTCGGCATGCCTTTGTACCATCGGTACACTTTGGAAAACTGTGGGTCAGCCTTCAAACCGAGGATCGTGTCGAGCTCCTCGAGCACCGTCTTTACCATGCCCGCATCATCTAGTTCCGTCACGAGCTCCTCGTGATGACCGCCGCCGACAAAGACGCGGACCATGATCGTGTCATCGGGCGCGCGGTAGGACCACTTGAGGGAGCTGTAGGTCGCCGCGTTTACTCTCCTGCCCTCGACGCGGGGGACGATGAAGCCGAAGCCCTTGAGCGGGACCCTGACGTCGTTCTTCCGGAAAACGATGGTGACGGTGGAGGAGGACGACCACTCGATCTTGTTCATCTGCGTTGCAAGACTTTCATCGAACCCTTTTACCATATTGGCAGCATCATAGGCTGCCGAGGCGATCATGACGTGGTCGGCTCCCAGGGTCTCGCCGCTTTCGAGCACCACGGAATAGCCTCTGCCCTTCGGCTCGACGGCTTTGACCGGGGAGTTGAAGCGGATCGAGTTATTACCGATATAATCGGCGCAGGCCTGTGACAGGGTCTGCATGCCGTTTTTGAAGCTCATGAAGTAGGTCATCCGGGGCTGGCCGGGCTTGGGCGGCGGACCGCTTAAGGTCGCGTGGGGACGGTTCTTCAGCGCAGAGAGCATGCCGAGGATCAGGCTGCCGCTCTTCTGTTCCATCTGGACGAAGCGCGGAAACGTTGCCAGAACGCTCATATTGTCCGGGTTCGAAGTATGGATGCCGGCAACGAGCGGCTCGGCGATTTTTTCCAGACACTCGCGCCCGAGCCTGCGTGTGACAAACGAAGCCAGGCTTTCGTCCTCCCTGAATCTGCGCTTCGGCACGAACACTTCCATGCCCATCCGGATTTTGCCGGGCCAGCTGATGAGGTGGGACTTCGCCATGGGCCAGAACGAAGTGGGCACCATGAGCATCACGCCCTCGGGCAGCGAATGGAGCTCTTTGTCTGAATAGATGAACGTGCCCTTGAACTGGTCGTTCGAGGGCAGCATCTCGGGTTCGAGCCCGAGGTGTTTTGCAAGATTCACGCTCCAGACTTTTTCCGGAAGAAAACTGTCCGGCCCCCCCTCGATGAGGAATTTGCCATGTTTTTCCGTCAGGATTTTGCCGCCGATGCGGCTGTTCTTCTCGAGTAGCAGCACGTCGACGGTCTTGTCGTGGGCCTTGGCCCCCGTCTTGAGATGAACGGCGGCAGCCAGCCCGGCGATTCCGCCGCCTATGATAATGATTTTGGACATAGATTAAAATCCTTTGGACGCAGATTTGCGCAGATGACCACTCACATTACAATTATATATAGCCTGCAATCGCAGAGTCGCGACTTTCAGCGAGTTTTTTTACAAATATTCACCAAGGGGCGACAGTATCGTAGCAGCGCTATTGAATTTGCAACGTCGCGTTTTCTTTACTGCGACGCCCCTAAACTTTTTTCACTACGTCCACCAACGCCTTGATGAAGAGTTTGGACGTGTTCAGAGATTCCGCCCGTTCGAACTCGATCCCCAGCTTCTTCGCGTGTGCGCGGTGGACGATGTCTATGTCGTAGAGTGTTTCCATGTTATCGCAGGTGAAGCCGACAGGGACTTCAAGCACCGTTTCATAACCCTCCTGCCTGATCCTGTCCAGCGTGGGTTCCACTTCAGGCTCGAGCCACGGTTCTGTTGCACGCGTACCTTTGCTCTGCCAGGCCATTCGCCACAACGGTATATTGAGCCGCCCGACCAGAAGTTTGACGGTCTCTTCGATTTGCCGCTGATAGGGGTCGCCGGCGGCAATGTACCGTGCAGGGATGCTGTGGCTTGTAAATATCACGACGGCGAATTTTCGCTGTCCCGGGCGGAACCGCTTCAGGCCGTCGAACACACGTTCTTCCCATGCGTCGAGGAACCGGGCGTTGTCATGCCAGCTAGGAATGAAGGTCTTCCTTATCGTGCCGTCTCCGAGCGGCTCGAAAGCCGACCGGTAGGTCCCTGTCGTGACCTCCGTCTCGAAGGGCGACAGCGAGAGTCCGATCACGCGGGTTGCGCCGTCGCGAACCGCCTTTTCGTAGGATTCCGTAATGGTCGGCGGTGAGTATCTGAACCCCGCGTAGACGCGAAACCTGCTGCCGAGCTCCTTTTCGAGTGCTTTGGCCTGAGCCTTTACCAGCTCGGGAAGAGGCGATTTACCGCCGATAAGTTTATAACGTTCGATCACCGCGACGACAACCGGCGGTGGAGCAGGACGGCCCATGAAAGCGGTCATGAACGGCCCCACTTCGTCGAGGTGGCTTGGGCCTCCGAGGGCGATGAGTATGACCGCGGTATGAGGCATGAGAGGGAACTCCAAATCTCAAAATAAATGGCGGGAAAACTCGAGCATCAATGTTGAAATTCGAAACTGCTAGTGTAGTGTCTCACAAACGACTGGTGTTATCAGCCTTTTTCTTGCGAGAGCGAGGTAATGTGCAGCCTGGCTGAATTTTCTCCAATGTTTGTTTGCAGCGTCCAAGTTTCTTAACGATCGATTCAACGGTTGCGGTCCATACAAACGGTTTTGGGTCTTTGTTCCAAGCAGCCAAATACTCTTCGATAGCGCTCTTGAGCGCGTCCACGCTGACAAAGACTCCGCGACGTATTCGTTTTCCCGTCAGTTCTCCGAACCAACGCTCAACAAGGTTCAACCAGCTTGAACTGGTCGGGACGAAGTGGGAAACAAAACGTGGATGCCGTGTTAACCATCTCTGGACTTTGGGGTGCTTATGCGTGCCATAGTTATCCATCACTATGTGCAGCTGCTTTTCGACCGGGAATTCAGCATCCAGTTGCTTTAAAAACTTGAGAAATTCCTGATGGCGATGCCGAGCATAACATTGACCGATCACTTTACCTTGCGCCAATTCGAGCGCAGCAAAAAGGGTTGTCGTGCCGTTACGCTTATAGTCATGAGTCATGGTACCGCAACGCCCTTTTTTTAAAGGAAGTCCCGGTTGTGTACGATCTAACGCTTGAATCTGGCTTTTCTCATCCACACACAGCACTAATGCTTTTTCTGGAGGATTGAGATAGAGCCCGACGACATCGGTAAGCTTTTCCAAGAACCGTGGATCGCGTGACAACTTAAATCCCGTGGTTCTGTGCGGCTGAATATGATGACTTTGCCAGATCCTATTGATCGTTGCTTTGCTCACGCCCTGCTGTTCAGCCATCGTTCGGCAACTCCAATGGGTGGCTCCAGCAGGCTTCGTTTGCAGTGTGGCATTAATTATTTTATTAATTTTGGTTGCCGTTAACTCTGGTTTACGTCCGCGACCTGCCGCAACTTCCCAAAGGCAGTCCGGACCTTCACTACAGAACCGCTGCCTCCATAATGCAGCCGTTTTATAATTGATTTGCATTTGCTTTGCGATGGCCTTGTCTTGTTGGCCATTCGCAGCGGCTAGAATAATTCGACACCGTTGAGCAACTTGTTGCGGGGTGCGATGAGCCCGCACCCATTGCTCTAGTTCTTGTCGATCAGACTCAGTAAGGTTTATGGTTAAAGCGTGTCGTGCCATGAACAGCATCCTATCACAAATCATGACATAACACCAGTTAATTGAGAGACACTACACTAGATGGTTGCAATTCACTATGGAAAGTTTTACCGTTGACTCATTTCATGGGTCGCATTGATGAACTCGGCCGCGTTCTCGAGCGGCGTTTGCTGCAGGATGCCGTGGCCCAGGTTCATGATGTGGCCGTTCCTTCCACCTGCACGGTCGAGGATCTCCTTCGTCCGTTTGCGGATGAACTCCTTGGAGCCGAAGAGCGCGACGGGGTCAAGGTTGCCCTGGACGGCCTTGTCAAACCCGACGCGCTGCCAAGCCGTATCCAGGTCACAGCGCCAATCGAGACCGATCACGTCACCGCCTGCCTCGGACACCATTTCCAGAAGATGGGTCGCTCCATGGGCGAAGTGAATGAGCGGGACCGACTTCTTGATGCCTGCGATCACGTTTTTCTGGTGCGGCAGCACGAACTCACGGTAGTCGCTCGGCCCGAGGGCGCCCACCCAGGAATCAAAGAGCTGGACGACCTGCACGCCGGCGTCGATCTGGGCATTGAGGTAGTTGATGATGACACCGGTAAGGTGCTCCATGAGCTTGTGCCAGGCTTGCGGCTCGGCGAACATCATGGCCTTAGCGTGTTCGTAGTTTCGCGAACCGCCGCCTTCGATAATATAGCTCGCCAGCGTAAACGGCGCGCCGGAGAAGCCGATGAGCGGCACTTTCCCGTCCAGTTCCTTCAGAGCGATTTTTATAGCCTTCATGAGATACCCGATCTGGCCGGCCGCATCGATGGGCTTTAGCTTCTGCACGTCCGCCATGGTGCGGACGGGATTGTGGATCACCGGTCCCTCGCCCTTGGCAAATTCGAGGCCGATGCCCATGGGCTCGAGCGGCAGGAGAATGTCGGCGAAAATGATCCCAGCGTCGATTTCGTACCGCCGCACGGGCTGGACCGTCACCTCAGCAGCGATCTCGGGCGTCTTGCACATCTCGAGGAAAGTGTGCTTTGCGCGGATATCGCGGTATTCCGGCAGATATCGCCCTGCCTGGCGCATCATCCAAACGGGAGTACAATCCACCGGTTCTCGCCTGCATGCTTTAACGAATCTGTCTGCTCTGGACATTCATGGTCTCCTGGTCAATTTAGTGTGTCCCGCAGCCGACTTCG
>CAVWHO010000017.1:0-226253 GCA_963754875.1 Nitrospirota bacterium | reverse complement strand
CCGATGCCCTCGCCCGGGGAACAAAGGTCTTCGATATGGCCATGCCGATCTCGGTGCCGACGGGGCCTGAGATCCTGGGGCGGCTCTTTAACGTCATCGGCGAAGCAATCGATGAAAAACCTTTTTCAAAAGGCCGGGTCACCGGCATCCATAAGCCCGCAATACCCTATGCCAGGCTGGAGACCTTTCCGCAGGTGATGGAAACGGGCATCAAAGCCATTGACCTGCTGACGCCCTTTCCCCGCGGCGGCAAGATCGCCCTCTTCGGAGGAGCAGGCGTGGGGAAGACCGTGGTCATCATGGAACTCATCCGGAACATCGGCATCGAGCACCGGGGGGTCTCCGTCTTCGGCGGCATCGGCGAGCGGACGCGGGAGGGAAACGAGCTCTGGCTCGAAATGCAGAAGTCGGGGGTCCTCGACAGGGCGGTCCTGGTCTTCGGCCAGATGAACGAGCCGCCGGGCGCACGCTTCCGGGTGGCGTTGGCGGCCCTGACGATAGCAGAATATTTCCGGGACGAACGAAAACAGGACGTGCTTCTCTTCTTCGATAACATCTACCGCTACGTGCAGGCCGGGCTGGAAGTATCGCTGCTCAGGGCGCGCATTCCCTCGGAGGTCGGATATCAGCCCACGCTTTTCACCGAGATGGGCCAGCTCCAGGAGCGGATCGCATCGACCAGGGACGGCGCGATCACCTCGGTGCAGGCCGTCTATGTCCCTGCAGACGACCTTGCCGACCCCGGGCCTGCATCGGTCTTCGCCCATCTCGATGCCTCCGTCGTCCTGTCGCGGCGCATCGCCGAACAGGCCCTGTATCCGGCCATCGACCCGCTCCACTCGTCATCGCAGGTCCTTGAGCCCGGTTTCGCCGGCAGCGAACATATCGAGGTCGCGAGAAAAACCAGAAGCTATCTCCAGCGCTACGGAGCGCTGCAGGACCTCATTGCCATTCTCGGCGTAGAAGAGCTTTCCGAAGAGGACAAGATCGTGGTCAGACGGGCGCGGCGCTTGCAGAAATTTTTGTCCCAGCCCCTCTTTGTTGCCGAAGCCTACACCGGCATCCCGGGAAAATATGTACCCCTCAAAGATACCATCCGCGATTTTAAGCAGATCATCGACGGCAGCCACGATGATGTGCCTGAACAGGCTTTTTACATGGTCGGAACAATCGATGAAGCATTGAAGAAAGCTAAAGAACTGACCGGCGCAGCGGTCAAAGACATTTTTGCGGCCAGGAAAGAGAGCGAGGAATGAAGGGCGAATACCTTGTTTTGAAGATCATTACGCCGGACGGACAATCCTTGAAAGAAAAACAGGTTGATGTCGTCGTCTTCCGGCGCAAGGAAAAGCGTTTTGAGCTCGGGAGCGAGATCGCCCTCTTCCCCCGCCATGCCCCCACGCTGATCCGGATACCCGTCGCTCCGGTACGCTACCGGAAAGGAGCACGGACCTATTATGTAGCGGTAGGAGGCGGGTTTGTTGAAATCAAGGAAAATCAGGTCTTGGTTGTCACACCGCGGTTTGAAAAAATCCGAGTCGATGAACCCATGCCATCAAAGAAAGCCGGACAAGTAACAGAACAGTGGCAACAGGAGAAAAAGGAATTCCCGAGAGAGATGGTCGGCTATCTTTAGGCGTTCTGAAGAAAGGCTGGTCGAGAGAAGACGACATCCCGGTCATCATTGGTCCTTATGCCCTTGCAACCAGGACAGCGCAACCCGCACGTCCGATAACCTTTTCCGTCGAGCTTCCCATGAGAAGTTTTTTTATACCTGTTTTCCCATAGGCTCCCATGACGATCAGATCAACGCCTCTGCCGCCTGCTGTTTCGATGATGATGTTGTGGGAGCTTCCCAGAGGCGTGATTGCCTCTACCGTTATGCCCTCGTTTTGCGCCATTTCAACGACTTTATGAACATGCGCTTTTGCTTCTTTTAATTCTATGTCCGAATGCGCCGTCGAAAGCGCAATAATATGACTTCCACACCGTTTCGCAATGCCGATAGCTTCCGAGGCCGCCGCGAGACTGTGGTCCGAACCATCTGTGGCAACCAATATATTTCTGCATTCGATCTTCGCAGCCCGTGGAACAACCAGAACCTTACAGGACGCATGACCTATGACTTTTGCGGCCACCTGCCCCATCAACACCTTCATCAGGCCGCTGCGGCCGCGCCTGCCGATGATTATCATGTCGACCTTTTTCTCTATAGCCTCATTGACGATGAGCCGGTAAGGCTCTTCGCCGAAGAGAAGGACAGCCTCGCAGGAGGATACCCCCTCTTGCAATGCCCTCGCCTTTACGGATTCAAGATATTTCATCGCTTCTGCCTCTTCTTTTTCATACACGTTCGCGCCGATGGTTTCATATTGAGGATTTGATTCAAGAATCGACATTACAGAGAGCCTGCTGGAGCACTTCTTCGCGAAGTTTATCGCCTCGCGTACAGCTCCCTCGCTGAATGCCGAACGATCTGTGGCTACAAGAAGCTTATCGAGTTTGGAGAGAGGACAGGATGGTGCGGGCGTCATGTTCATGGCACTACCTCCTGAAATAGATCAAGCCTGTTGTATTATCCGAATTCCCGCAAGAACTTAACTTCTCCTCAAGACCGCGGCGAGAGCATTCCATTCCTCAGGGACTCCAGACCCATCGGAATGAGAGATGGACGGAAATGCCTTGGCCTGCGGTTTACGCTGCTGTGCGTTCTCGAGAGGGGCTCTGAGGCGATTCGCGATCTCGGCACCGGTGACGGACCCCGCCCCGGGGAAATGTGAGAACGGGCACGTTCCGCTGTCCGGAAAGGTCTTTGAATTTTTCAGCCAAATGCTTACCAGAGTCTTTTCTGCCTTTGAACATGTTCACATTCTCCTCAGTATTATCTTAGCAAATAAACTGCTGAATCGCGGTCCTTATAAGCGAACCGCAGCAAGTTGCGGATTATAAGTATTAATTGCTTTTCAAAACAAGAAAGGCTTGCGTTGGCTTAAATATCGAGTCTGATGTCAACGCGCATGTCTTATGTGACGCAGCACACGCTCGTTAGGGAGGAAAGCGAAGAAGGTGTTTGAAACACCGACAGAACTGCAACTGAGCCCACCAGTTCTTCATCGTTGTGAATCAGGTGCATGCCACAGGCGGAGAACAATAGGAATTTTTGACCTTTACGGCGCCCTTTTGGATAAGATGAGGGTATATGTTTCATGCTGAGCAACTGCTATAATAGTAGTATCCATCTCAGAAGCCGCATGGCACGGTCTCCGGGCAACCGATGTCAGGGGAATGCTTCCCGTATCTGAGCAGAGAAAGTTTCTCTTACTTACGCTGTTCAACATGATGCCTGCCGATTGCGAGCCCTGCATGCTGCAAAACCGGGTTCCATCAGCCAAAAAGAACAATAAGGAGGGAAGAGAGAATGCCGCAGCGTTCAATCCTGGTGGCCGACGATATTGATGATCGTACCGAGTTTGGCAAGAAACGATCTCAGGCGATACAGCGTGCAGCCTCTTCCTTGGCCCAGCGGCTCAAGGCCGGCATCGAACTCCTGTTCGTAGAAGACCTACGACGCTATCCCCGCGGACGATTTGATGCCTCCGGCATCCAGGCATGGCACTCCCGGCATCAGAAGGAGCTTGCGGATATCAGCGTTCGATTTACAACGCCCATTCACGCGGTTTTAAAGAGTGGGTCTGCGCCCGAGCAGATTCTGGTGGCCCTGCGCGCGAAGGCTGTTCCGGAGCTTGTTGTCATGGGTACCGCGGGACGGAAAAGAATGGAACGCCTGCTCATAGGAAGCGTGGCTGAAGAAGTGGTCCGTCACTCCCGGCGGCCCGTGGCAGTGATCGGCCCCGTGGCCCAGGAAAAGGTCCAGGATTTTGGCGCGCGAAAACAAATCGACATTCTCGTTGCGACCGATCTCGGGAAAAACAGCCGCGCAGCAGAGCGCTATGCGCTGTCATTGGCAAAACGCATCAATGCAAGAGTTTTTTTGTTTCATTGCCTGGGAGACAGATACCGGGCCATCATTCGCGACAGCAGTATGGTCGCCGGATGGGTCCCGAGCAACCTTGATGCAATTCTGTCCCAGCTCCGGGATGATTCCATCCAATCGATGGAGCAAAAAGTCCGGTTCTTTCAGGACCGCGGCGTTCCCTGTGATTACAAAATCGATGAAAAGGATATCGTGGCTTCCTGCGCGGTTTATCAAGAGTGCGGACGCGGCTATACGCTGGCAATCATGGGGACGCACGGCAGGAATATGCTGCTGGAAGCCTTTCTCGGCAGCACCGCCCGGGACACGATCATGAATTCTCCGATTCCGGTCATCACGGTTCATTCCGGGCGATTTCAACAACGTCCGCACCCCAGTACGTAAAATCAATCTTTACGTCTGAGCTTGGACGGTATGAGCCGTGGTAAAGACGTGCACGAATGTTAAAGTACTTTACGGACCAACATCTTTAATTTTGAGTCAAGTTTTTAGATAAATCTAAAATCAAAACCATTTACCGTCAAGGCGCAGAGGACGCGAAGGAAATCATAAATCACGGAAACTACGTTTTCACCAGCTGCCTTCTCACTTTCGCGATTTGCCCGGCCAATAGGCGGCGTTCCTCTTGATCATAATTTTGAATGGTGACCCATAGGTTCCGCAGGGAATTGGCCGGGGATTGTGTTTTCACGGTGATAAGACGCCGGGAGCGCGGCCTTCTGTCCGCGCCCCCGGATATCACGAATAAGCAAATTTTCCTAATCCAGTTTCGGCTTCGGCGTGTCGTCCGTTGAGGCCGGCAGGACGGGATACATGATTGACGGCTGGTCGCCGGTTGTACTCTGGAGGAATGCATCGATCCGGTTGATTTCCCCGGGGTTCAGGGTGATACCGAGCTGTGCACTACCCATGATGGCCACGGCTTCGTTGAGACTCCATACCATACCCGAGTGGAAGTACGGCGGTGTTAAAGCGATATTTCTGAGGGAAGGAGCCTTGAACATATATTCGTCGGACTTGACCCCGGTGACTTTAAACCGCCCTTCATCTCCCTTCATGATGTCCGGTGATGGTTTCGCCACAACGCCGAAGGGGAAATAACCGCTTCCGCCCATGTTGACGCCTTCATGGCAGGCGCCGCAGCCTTTGTCTATGAACAGCCTGAGCCCCTCTTTTTCAGAGGCATTCAACGCGCTCTCCTTGCCTTCGAGATACTGGTCAAAGGCTGAGTGAGGGGTGATGAGCGTCGCCTCGAATACGGCAATTGCCTTTGCCATGTTCTCGAAACTGACCGGGTCCTTTTCCCCGGGGAAGGCCTTCCTGAACAGGGCAATGTACTCGGGCATGCTCTTGATGGTCTCCACGGTCCGCGCCGGCGTATTGTTCATTTCGACCGATGCCTGCACCGGCCCCTTAGCCTGCTGCTCGAGATCGGGGGCCCTGCCGTCCCAGAACTGGGCGATATTGAAAACAGAATTCAGAACCGTCGGGGCATTCCGCGGCCCCTTCTGCCACTTATGTCCCGTGGAGGTCTCCTGAAAATCTATGCCTCCCATGCCTACATTATGGCAGGTGTTGCAGCTGATGAGACCGCTTGCAGAAAGTCTCGGATCGAAATAGAGCACTTTGCCGAGGTAAACCTTTTCCGGCGTTGCGGAATTATCGGCGATAACGGGCGGTTTAGAAGGAACAGGTTTGAATATCCCCTGCGCGCGCTTAAGAAGAGCGTCGGAAGCATGGGCTCCTCCTGCGATGGCGAGGACAACGAGCACACTGAATATCTGCTTTGCAACTCTCATGGCACTACCTCCTTGGATGGAAATAAACGAGCAATGATGCTTGGCACAACGATCCGTCGTTGACGCCACCCTGCACGTTCTCCGGACAACACTCCTGAAAAGGCACAGACTATCTTTTTTAATATAGCACAGCAGGAGGACAGGGAGGTCGGGCTCCGGTTGACACATTCACCGGATGCAACAGGATGTGCTTCGAATGTGCGATAAGTTTATATACATTGCATACTCTTGCGCTCTTCCGGGCCGCGGCTGCATTACTGGGCGTTCGCTCGACAAAAAGTCTCAATACAAACAGGCTCGGCTTTCGAGGATGGTCTTGCACAGGAGGGCGAAAGCAAACCAGTCATCTTGCTTGTGTATCCTAAAGTAACAGTCTTATTGAAACTTTACATATGCTTTATGGTTCCTTTGGAAACAGTCCCACTTAATCATTCAAAATCAACTTCAATTTCATCATGAATGTTTCTTTCGGAGTCAGTTCTCCCCTCACCGCCGTATTGACGATGTCGCTCCCTGGTGTATCTTGCTGCCTCGTGAAGCCTTGTAAAAGTCAAGAGTGGATATACACAACAAAATGAAATATTTCGCGATATATCAGAAAACCAAGCGCTTTAAATGAGTTAGACCGCTTATTGAAGATATTGTTTACACAATGTCACATACTTCTTATTCATTTCGGTTCAGCGGGCTTTTCCCATTCACTTCGGCATAATATTTGCTTTTAAGTTGTATAACCGAACTCAGTTAGAAACCGATTATCGGGCAAGGCGACGCATGTGCTGACACAGAGAGTGGCATTGGGCATAACCGCGCCCGCAGCTTTGCCGCGTTCGGGAGCAACCGGAGGAAAGCGATCGCGTCGTGCTGAGATTCCTCTCACGTTGACCATGCCGGAAGGAGGAGGAGCGATGAAAAACATAATACGAATCGTGTCGGTGATCGTTTTACTGTCTCTCGGTTTTGCAGCAGGTTTTCCTATCGGCCAGAGCAGAGGCTTTACGACGGGCAGTGAATGGGCCTTCGTGCAAGCATCTCTCATCGCACGAGAAATGGATCTGTTCATGCCTATTAATTTTGTGGAGGGCCATTTCGAAATCATACTGAAACAACCCCGCGGTCATTTTCAACGGGCACGTCAGCTTGCAGAGAAATACGGGGCAAATGTGGTTTACGAGAGCAAGGGCGAAAAGGAACTTGCCAAGAATGTGGGCCTGATCCGAAGCACGTATCTGACGCGATAAAGGTATTTGCATCCTTGTGGAAGAAGGTCCGATGGAAAAGACCTTATGTATTTCTTCCAAACCTTGCTCTTGTGAAGGAGCGTGTTTCAGCCTTTCAGCAATATACGCATCAATGTTTCCGCGTACTGTTTGCCCGTAGCGTCATCCGACACAATCTCGATGTCCCCGGGACGCGATACGCCCAGTCCGAGTTCAACGGCCCTGCTGATCTGTTCCTGCTCAAAGATCCTCTTCTCCATGATGGCCTTGTTGCTGCCGAGTTCTTTTAAGATCGACAGCCCGACGGCGTCGATCGCGATCCGGTCCGTGCCGGCAAGGATGACGCCTGCCTGCTTCACGGGGCCATGCGAAGGGCCTTTATCAACGAATGCCTCGATGCCGTCCAGAAGGATGAGGGAGGGTGAATAGGCCTGGTTGATCTCGGCGATCATCTTGCGCATGCTCAGAAACGAGGTATGAAGCTCCCTCATATTTCTCTTGTGGGTGACGCCCACGGAGAGCTTGAGCGACATGGTGAAGACCCCTCCGTAGCCGTGGGTCTTGAGACAGCAGGTCGTAACAATGCATGATGAATCGACGAGCGGTTTGGCAACATCAAACCCGTTCATCCAGTGGCTCTGCTCAGGCTTGAAGTGCACCCAGCCCGTCGCGGGGAGATGTTCAAAATTGATGATGTCGACGCCCAACTTGTCGCACAGGTCGTAGATCCCCTTTTCCTTCATGACGTCGGCGGTGTCTGGGGGGCCGCTGCGTTCGCCGATCGTGATGCTCTCCGCGCCCATCGTTTGGAGATGGAGGACCAGATGGGTCAATGTGTCGTTGTGGGTCGAACCGGGGAACGGGTCTGCAGTATTGAAGTTCGGCTTGAGCAGCACGTCCATCCCCTTCACCGGGTTTATTTCGAGCAGATCGACGGCCCTCCTGATGCCCGCTGCCCGGTCGCGGGTCCTGATGAGAGACACTCGTGTCTTTTTGCTTTTCTGTGCCCTGCGCACCGGTTTGTCCACGCTGCCCCCCTCTCCTTCTCCTCTATTCATGACCATGACTGCACCTACGGTTATGAGGAACTCACGCCTGTTCATCCTTCACCTCTGCACGCCCACGGCTTTTCTCCGTCTCGTTGCGGACAAGACGCCGCACTTGTTCCTGCACGCGGTGCAGAACCTCGGTTCCTTCCTATCCGTGTCACTGAGACTGTTCGAGAAATGCATGATGCACCCGGAATCAGAGCAGTGGCCGAGCCCGCAGGTATGGCCCAGTTCATGGATCGCCTCTTTTGACGCTCTCAGGAGAAAAAGTTCCCTGTCCGGCTCAAGACCATAGAACTCCTGCCGCAAACGCGCGAGGGCGATGACTGCAACTCCTGCCGGCACGTCCGCCTCTCCAAACACGAAGTTCAGTTCCGGGACATAGAGGTCTTCATCAACCACGCCGAGGATGAATTCGTACGGCTGGGATTTCAAAGCCTCCAGCTTTTTCAAGATCTTTGTAGAGTTGTATTGGGCTCTGAGCGCATTATAGGTCTTGTGCGGCATTGATACTGATTTGGCCAGTACTGTCTCGCGTTGATAGACTTCCTGGAGAACGCCTGCGATATGGGCCAAAATGTCCGGATCAATGATGCCGATGGGTATAATATGGATCTTTTCCATCACTACTTTCGTAGGCGACTTCGACGGCGGGTTGGTCCTGCCATCCATGTTCGGTACCTCGTCCCGGTCTATTCTGTTCCTGCGCGGCCCCAAGTGAATGAAACCCTGGTTTACTGCTTTCCTACCGGCATTATATAGAGCGGCTGCATTTGTCCGGAAATATGCAGGACGGACCTTACCTGTTCGTCATGGAACGCCCCGATGACAACAGTCCCGAGATCAAGGGACACGGCCTGCAGGTAGACGTTTTGGGCGGCATGGCCGGCCTCCATATGCACGTAGCGAATGCCCCGTTCTCCGTATTTGATCGTTGTCCGTTCATATACGCCCAAAATAACCAGGACCGCAGCCGCCTTTTCGATGGACGACTGCCTCAAAGCCGCGGAGCTCAATTCTGACCTGGCATCGTTTTCCGCAATCCTGGCAAGCTGATGTTTCTGAGGGTCATAGGAATATATGCCGACAGAAAGGCCCGTCACATTACCGACGACGACACATACTTCAAGTGGATACAGAGCTCCTGCTGAGGGGGCTGTTCGCCGCCCCCCGATGCCGGAACTGCCTTGGGCTGCCCAGAGAAGCTGTGATAAATCGGAAAGCTTAATCGGCAGGTTTTTATACTGTCGTACGGACCGCCTCCCGCGCATTGCTTTTTCCACCGATGTTTTACTGTCGTAGAGCGGTGGAGGCAGCGGTATTGCTTCGTGGGCCGAACCTGGCAAGGGATTGCTTTCGGCAACGATCGCGACAGGGGCAACGGCTGACGCAAAGAAGATTGACAGAAAAGAGCAAAACAGGACAGGATGTGTGAACTTCATGGGTATTTGCCTCGAGTCCCTGACCAATTGGTATACGATTATTGTAGCACCGTCTCTCCTGCGTCCCCATGACCGCATAACAATTTCCAATACTTATTTTGTTTGATTATAATTAAAATGATTCACGAAACAGATTCCACGTAGGAGCAAGATATTGCATTGTCACCGTAGCTCCCTGGTTTAAGGTCTTTTGTATGCACACCGAACGAATCGACGTCATATCCTATGCAGGCCGCAAAGGTGACGAGCGTCCTGTCACGTTCATCCTCCGGGGACTTCGCATCGATATTGTAGGGATCCTGGACCGCTGGATCGAAGAAGAGTTCAAGGACAGGGGACGAAAACGGTATTTCAGGGTGAAAGGAAGCGACGGGAATACTCACCGGATCTATTACGACGAGGATGTCCTGGAATGGTACTACGCGTCATGACATCGATTAAGGCCATACGGACGCTCATCATCCGGTATCCCGGAAGGTTCTCGGTCGAACTCGGCATCGATCTTTCTGCAGGACGCCCCGGCGAGATATTCAAGTGGTTCCTCGCATCCGTCCTCTTCGGAGCGAGGATATCCGAAACCATCGTAAAAAAGACTTTCCGGGAGTTCGTCTCTCAAGATACCGTTTCTCCAAAGGCCATTCTCGATACCGGCTGGGACGGCCTCGTTGCCATCCTGGACCGGGGCGGCTATGTACGGTACGACTTCAAGACGGCGACCAAACTGTTGGACATGTGCAAGGCGCTGACGGAGGTCTACCAGGCGGACTTGACGAAACTCCTGTGTGCTGCAGCTGATCCGCGAGACCTTGAACAGCGGCTCAAGTCGCTCGCCGGGGGCATCGGCGACGTGACCGTAAACATCTTCCTTCGGGAGATGCGCGGCATCTGGAAAAAGGCAGATCCTCTTCCCTCAGATCTGGTGGTCATGGCGGCAAAAGACAGGGGCATCGTTCCGGCGGCCGTGAAGGACAGGGGGAAGGTCCTTGAGCTTCTGCGGGAAGCATGGAAAAAAGCAGGTAAGCGAACAAAGGACTTTCCGGACTTTGAGGCGGCTTTGGTGAGGGCCGGAATAGAAACACGGAGAAAGAAGCAGCGCGTCACCGGGAAATGATCGGACTGCTCATCACAGTCGTCTGCCTTCAGCCGGGACGGTCTAGCATATCGGGTATTTCCCCTTGCTCAATTCGAGGCAGAACCGGTTTATGTTCGAAAACTCGAAATCGAAGATCTTCTCAACCGGTCTCATGATCTCGCGAACCTTTCTCCGGCCTTCGAGCAGGACCTGCGCCGTGGCCACTTGCGGCCTGTCGATCGGCGTTCCGATCCTGCTGAGCAAGAGAACGTAAACCTCCCTCACGCCTTCGATATTCTCATAGACGTCTTTTGCGATCTTGTGCGCGAGCACGCTGTAGATCTTGCCCACGTGGCTCACCGGGTTCTTGCCTGCAGCGGCCTCGGTCCCCATCGGCCTGTTCAGGGAAATGAGGCCGTTCACCCGGTTGCCGCGGCCCACCTGCCCCGAATCCGCGTCTTCGGCCGACGTGCCGAGGAGACTCAGATACACCCCGCCCAACCCCCTGCCGGTCGTGTCGAGCGTGTTGAAGTGAATGCGAATATATTTAAAATCCTGGAACCTCTCGACGAACCCCTGCATTTCCTGATGGAGGGCATCTTTGCGCTCAAAATACTCCTGCTCGGATTTTACGTATTTACAGATAAGCGGCATGGCAACGGTGAGGTCGAGGTTGTTTCCTGTACGCAGGCCCATCACCTTGATGTCTTCCCCGGTCTCGGGGTGCTTTTTTTTGAATGGTTTTGAGTTCAGATAATGTTCCAGTGCGAGGACAACACGTTCCGTAGGGCTAAGCGGATAATACCCTACTGCGGCAGAAGTATCGTTCGCGCTCTTGATGGCGCCGAGCCGGGAAAAAATGTCCGTCAGTTCTTCGGACCCGGGTGCAAGCACGACACGATAGTTCAGGTGCTTCTCCGGATCTATATACCGCATGTTCTTTTTGAGCCACTGCTTTGCCGCGTCCACGGCTATCTCTGCTACGGGGATCTTCTTCCCGCCCGCGGAGAAGGTGGCCCGGTCGCCGATGATGAGTTCCATGGGCTTCAGCACTTTCCCGCCGCCGAACCGCTTCTCGGTACTGCCTGCGGCAAGCAGGCCTTTATCGATATTGTAATGGAGGATCGTCCCGAATTCCCTCACGTATTCCCGGGAAAGAGCTATCGATACGGCTTCCATCATGGAATCGCAGAGATAGTCGGGGTGCCCCGTCCCCTTGCGTTCGACGATCTCGACCCGCTGGTCGATGACCGATTTTCCCTTAAAGGGCTCGATGACAATCATAAAAGTAGTTTAGCAGAAATCGTCGGGATTATCTTCGGAACGGTTGGGCAAAGGAGAGAACTGGTCGCGTGGAGCAGCCCTCCTCATAACCGTGCATGCGACACCTCGGCGGGAACTTTTCAGCTCTGCCAGGGGCGCCTAATCTCCATGTCCGTGATGACACGCTTCGCCCGGAGATAGTGCCTGCTCTTCGCCCTTTCGAAATGTATCCGCATGAGTTCGAGCACGTTCCCCAGAGGAGGAAGTTCATCGAAAGCTCAAGAAAAAGATCGCGGAGCGTGAACTGCGATGCAAGGCCATCGGTTTCGATGAATTCGCAGAGGAGCTTTCGGGATCAGTCCGACGTCGTTACCGGGATCCCCCCGCCAATGTCGAACCGCTCGATGACGGCCAGATTAGCGACACCATTCTTTGAGAATTCTTCGAGATATCGCTGCCGGATGGGTCCTTCCGCTGCCTGACGCTCGCTGTCGTCCATTGCAGTGAGGTGATCGATCCCGCCCGCAATCCGCGCCGCATCACGGAATGACAGACGCGAGATCAGTTCATCCCAGAAGAGGTGGTCTCCAAATTCGTCGATCAACGTATGCGCCAGGCTGCTCTCTTCAAATTCCACGGTCGGGACATACGTGTGCGCGCTCTCGTTATGGCTGATAAGCCGGTCAAGACCTTCCTCGCCCCTTGCGAGGGCATAAAACTTCTGAATGAGCGCCCGGTGCCGCACGCTGCGCTCGTCCCCTTCTCTCCGATGTCCGGAGAGGACGATATCGGCGATGTGCAGAATGTCCAGCAGGTCGCGGTATTCTTTTGTGGAAATTTCGATGTTCATTGTTTTTGCCTTTCGTCCCTGGAAACATTCGGGCGCCCTCTATCCCCCCAGGGTCCCGTTGTCATTTCCCTGTGATGAAAATTCTCACTATCCTTCCTAAAATAGTTATCCCTAAGATAATGCCGGTGATGATTGCAAGGAAGATAGCAAAAAACAGGGTCAACTTGAAGAGCAGAAAAAAAAGGGGAATTAAAATTATGCACAGTATTATCGTCAAGCAACCTGTAGCAAAATCTTTTGTTTCCAACATTAAGCTACTCCTTCCCTCTTTCCCCCTTCAAAGGGGGGTCTCTTGCAAATTATAACAGAAGCTGGCTGATGAAGGAAGAAGGGGCTTAATCAATGGGAATTGATATGATAAAGCATCACCTGGCAACAACTTTTCGTGGTATCGGTATGAGTGTTCCCGATAGTACTCTAAGATACTGGAATTGCATGAAAAGATTCTTGTAGATTTTTTTTGGTGACAGCCGGTATAATAAACACCAAATTTGCTGAGCTCACCGGCTTTAAGGGCGTACCATGATGTCGTTCAATCGTCTACTAATATTTTCCCCCGTTCTTCTGCTGATCGTCTTCTCCGCATCTCTTGTTTTCGCCGCAGCTGATCAAACAAACCGGTCTCAGGATACCACTTCCCGATGGACGGTAAATTGTACGTCGGCAGCGGCGTTGGTGGATATTACGAGTGAATATTCCCAGGGAATACACATGGATTTCAGGAGCGAAACCGCCGCTCGCGCACCAAGGGAAATCCCCCCCGATTCGTTCACGGATTTTTCTGCGAAATACTTTCACGAACAGTGGGCACTGCCATTCTACGACACTAATGAGACCAAATGGTGTCTTGCACCTCTGTCTGACAAGTTCAGCTTCGACCCGATGACCGATATCAAAAATTTGGAAGTACTGTTGCAGTACAAATTCTAGCTCATGCGGCAAATCACCTGCACACGAGGAAACGCATTCATCCCTCCCCTCACCGATCCCTCCCTCCGGACATGATAGACGCGCCGCTCTTCGAAAGAGATTCCCGATCACACCCTATCCGGTAGTGATGCCAAGATACTGCAGCACCTGCGCGTAACAGGGCTGTATTCGCTCAACGTCACCGCGGATCAGGCATCCTGCCCTGCTTCCCCTGCGTAACGCCGGCCCTGGCTTAATGCAGAACGGCGATTTGCAGGCTTGACCCCGTAGACTCCAGAGCGCTGAAAAGTTCAGGCATGCACACTACCAGCCATAAGACGATTAATAATATGGAAATCCCGATCGTCCTCATACACCCACCCCCTTTTTTGTGAGCAAATCTCTGTTTCGCTTTTCTGCCAGATAAAATGCATCTATCGTGCCAGAGCGTGGAACGAGAGCATGGGTGTTTTCGGCATCGAAAAATCAATGGCATAGGTCCGGAAAGGCTGTCGACGAAGCGTTAGAATCGCTTATGAAGGGCAAGGGAAACCAGGGAATTATATGATTATCGAAAGCGTATCATTCGATTTTCGAATAGGCCGATAAGGGCAGAGGCAGCGAGGAGCATGGCCAATCCGAAGCCGGAAATTGCTACAAGCCTCCGCAAGAACGAGTGTGTTCAGGAAAGCCGGCCCTGCTTTTCCTTCTTCCCCAGCACGACGACGAAGGAACCCGCGCCATGGCCTTCCTTCACGGGCTCAACCTCTTCCATGTCCGAGAGTGGCTTAAAGAGGGTCTGACAAAAGGAGAAGTCGCGAAATCCGGCGTGTTCAAGATGGTCTACGATTTCAGCGACGGAATAAAAGGTCGCGTCCTTGTAGAAGACGCTCTTGTCCTTGCGCTTCTGGTATTCCCTGCCCAAGGGGCTCTCGCGATCGACAAAACCGATGACGAATGAGCCGCCGGGCTTGATAACACGATGGGCCTCGCGGAACGCCAGATCAATGTCATCCAGAAAGCAAACCGTGGTCACCATGAGCGCGAAGTCGAATTCGCTATCTCGGAAGGGCATATCCTCAGCCTTTCCTGAAAAGACTTCGATGCCTTTGCGTTTCGCAAGTGCGGCCATGGCCTGGGACGGTTCGATGCCTTTCGTGATCCCGAGCGGCGCGGCAAACCTGCCGGTTCCCACGCCGATTTCGAGTCCGCTGCCTGTTGGCAGAAACTTCTTCACCGCGCGAAGTTCGGACACATACGCGCGCGGATGATCGATGAACCACTGCTCGTATTGACTAACGTTCCTGTCAAAGGATTCAATGGCCGGCATGAATAGCACCGATCGGTTTAGGGATTCAGGATCTTCAGCAGGTTTGCGATCATCTTGCGCATTCAATCACCTCTCGCTGAGTAAACGATTCAGCATGTTTTTATGCGCAGCTATATTGTCGCATATCCATGGCCTGCAACATGGTTTGGCAGCCTGAGGCGGATATACATGCCTGCCGTTATTCAGTAAACCACGGGGCCTTCTCACGATACCTCTTTCACCTCGGATGTGCAGTGAGGGCAGCGGGTGGCCTTTATCGCAATGGCTGACAGACAATAGGGACACGCTTTTGTACTCGGCGCTGGCGGCATCTCATGCAGTTTTCGCAACCGGTCGACCTGCAGGACAACGAAAAATATTGCAGCCGCTACGATGAGAAAATCGACAATCGTATTGATGAATGCCCCGTAGTTGATAGTGGGCGCTCCGGCCGATTTGGCCGCCGCCAACGAGGGGTACGCTTCTTTGGAGAGGTTGATGAACAATCCGCTGAAGTCCATTTTCCCCACGATCAGGCCGAGTGGCGGCATCAGGATGTCACTTACCAGCGACGTAACGATCTTTCCGAAGGCCGCGCCGATGATAATACCGACCGCAAGGTCCACCACGTTGCCGCGCATGATAAAATCCTTGAAGGCTTTCAGCATGTCAATACCTCCCTTCTCCGGCAGTCGTCCCTTTCGCCGTTAACCCCTCTTTGAGTTGGTAAAGTAAGGCCATGGCATTCTCCTTTTCCTGGAAGTCATTCCTGCGTGATCAGATTGCCGGACCCGATCGTGTCGAATCGGCGATAGAAAAGAATCCTGCATAAATCCGCCGATTGACAAGATGAAGCATTCTCCGGCGATACGGTATTACCGGAGAATACGACGACGAACGGATTTTTATTTTACTTTGACTTGCCTTTTCCTTTCCCTTTTTCCTCCTTCACCTCGATGCTGGCCGCCCTCATTTCGTACTGGATCGTTACCTTGGAACCCACTTTCAGGTCACCGGTAACCTTGGTGCCGGCATCGCGCGCAATTTCCCATTTGTCCTTGCCTTTTTGCACGGTAATCTTGTCGTTCGTTAATTCCAGGACCGGCCCTGTTACCTGATACGTCCTCATGCCGGCAAAAGCCAGGGAAGCTACGAACAGGGATGCCACGACTACGATCAAAAAACGCTTCATACCATAACCCTCCTTTAGAGTAGAGATACACACGTCCGTGAAAACGTGAAATTGAAATGCCCCGGTGCGTCAACGACCCGTGATCAGGCCCTCTATCTTCTCGAAGCTCTTCTGTTTGATTCCCTTGACTTTCATAAATATCTTCAGGCGTCGTGACCGTCAAATCAGTCGTTGAAGACTCTCCTTTTCCAGGTTCCTGCTAGGAGGCTTTCCGGGCAGCCAGAAGTTCCTCTTCGATCATGCCGCGGAAAAGCGGTATCTTGTAGTCATTCTGCATCAACGGACGTGCGTTCATCATCGCTGCCTCTCCCGCCTTTGCCGCGACTGACTCGTCCAGGCGACTGCCGATGATCGTACTTTCTATTTCTTTGGAACGCCAGGGAACGGGTGCGGCGCCGCTCAATACGGCGCGCGCGCTGGCAACCGTATCGCCGTTAAACTTAACCGCGAGGGCGAGACCTGCGACCGCAAAGTCCCAGGAAGCGCGTGCCCGCACCTTGCGGTAAGAGCTTTTCACTCCCTGCGCGGTCGGGAGCACTATCTCGGTAACGATCTCGCCCGGTTCGAGCACGGTCTCCCTTTGCACGTCCACCCTCGGAAGGACGTGAAATTTCTCGACCGCTACTGTCCGGGTTCCTTTTGGGCCAACGATACGGACAGAAGCTTCAAACGCAACGAGCGCAGGAGCCGTGTCCGAGGGATGGACAATGAAGCACGGTCCGCCTCCGAGAATGCAGTGATACTGGTTCTCTCCGGCAACGGCGAAGCACTTCTCCCCTCCCTTTCGAAGGCAAAGGAAATCTCCGCGATAGTACCAGCACCGCGGCTTCTGGCAGATATTTCCGCCGATAGTACCCTGGTTCCGAAGCTGGGGACTCGCAACTTCGCGAACTGCCTGCGCCAGCGCCGAATATTGAGAACGCACGACCGGATGCTCAGAGACTTCGGAAATGGTCGTGAGTGCCCCGATCCGAATGCCTCCGTCAGCTGTTTTTTTGATCCCTCTGAGTTCTTTGAGCGCGTTGATGCTTACCATCTTATTGATCTCGAAGACATGGTCCCTGAGGCAGCCGAGCAGGTCCGTGCCCCCGGCATGAAGACACGCACCTTCGCCCGCGAGCTGCTTTGAGGCCTCTTTCAAGGTCTTCGGCCGTATGTACGAGAAATTGGAAAGCATGATGAGCACCTCCGCGGCACAAAACGCTCTTACTTCTTCGCTTCCGCAAACATCTTCGCAAGCCGCAACAGGCTCATGGGCGTTTCGGTCACGCGTACGCCCGTTGCGTGATACACGGCATTCGCAATGGCCGCTGCCGTCGGTATCGTGACGGGTTCGCCCAGGCCCTTTGCACCCGCGATATTGGCCTCGTTGTCCGGAACTTCGATCGGCAGCGACGTCATGTCCGCGGGAACATCGAGCATCGTCGGCACTTTGTAATCGTGCCAGTTCTTGTTCACCATCTTGCCGGTCTGGTTCTTGTCCAGGATCCTGCGCCTCGGTCATACCGAAGCCGATGCCCATGACGATGCCGCCGAAGACCTGGTTGTCGAAGGTCAGCCGGTTCATCACCCTTCCGCTGTCGTGGGCTGCCAGGAACCGGATGATCCTGACCTCGCCGGTCCTCATGTTCACCTCGACCTCGCAGAACTGGGCTGCAAAGGGGTTCACCACCTTGCCCTCGGGGTTCGGGCCGCGGTATCCGACGCCCACGATCACCCCGCGCTTCTTGAGACCCGGTAACACTCGATGATCTTGATCTTTTTCGACGGGTCCAGAGTAGACACGACCTCATCCCCGATGCAGCTCCAGGTCCCCGGCACTCGGCTTTCAGGTCCTGGGCCGCCAGCTCAAGGAGCTGCTGTTTTACGCTGAGCGCGGCAGCGCGCACTGTCGGCGCTTCCGTGGGCACGGTCTTGCTGCCGCCGCTCGGCGTTGCGTACTGCGTCGTGCCCGTGTCGGCATTCTCGATCTGGAGCGCTTCGGGCTTTACGCCCAGTTCCTCGGCAACGACCATGGCCATGACGGTCTTCGTGCCCGTGCCGATGTCGCTCGCGCCCATATTGAGATTTGCGCTGCCGTCGGAGAAGAGCTTCACGATCACCGTGGAAGGGGGATTGCCCCCGCCGGCAACCCAGAGGCCGGCGGCCATGCCCACCCCTCTTCTGATATGGCCGGTCGCCGGAGTCTCAAAGCGGTTCTTTTCCGCGCTTCCTTCCATCCGAAGGCCTCTGCGCCTTTTTCAAGGCACTCCCGAAGACCGGTCGTGGTATAGGGAGGATTGCCCGGCCGCGCCTGGCTGAAGGTAGGGATATTCTTGAGCCGGAGCTCGACAGGATCCATCTTGATCGCCTCGGCCAGGCTATCGAGCATCTGCTCAAGCGCCCACGCGCCCTGCGGATGGCCCGGCGCGCGGAAAGGCCGCGCAGGTCCGGCGTTGATGTACACGTCCGTGGTCTCGGTGCGCACGTTCGGGCAGAGGTAAAGATCGCGCACCAGCCAGTCCATGAGCGCCGTGCCGCCTGCGGGATAGGCGCCGCTGCTCGCCGATGCCGCTGAACTCGAGGGCGGTCAGCGTACCGTCCTTCTTCACTCCTGCTTTCAGTTTCATGCGTGCCCGGAGGCCGGTTGCCCACGGCAAGAAAGGTCTCTTCGCGCGACAGGACCATCTTGACCGGACGGGCGGTCTTCCTGGCGAGCAATGCCGCGATGATGGTTGCTTTGTCGGCCTGCAGCTTGCTGCCGAAGCCGCCTCCCATATAATGCCCGATCACGCGTACCTTCGAAAGCGGCAGACGCAGCACTTCAGCGACCCGGGCCTGGACCGCAAACACCCCCTGCGTGGACTCCCAGATCGTGAGGCTATCGCCGTCCCACTTTGCCACGCCGCCATGCAGCTCCTGGGGAGTATGGAGCTCGCACTCGTTCCGGTAGGTCTGTTCAAGCACCACATCTGCCTCAGCAAAGCCCTTTGCCACGTCGCCGCGCTCGTACTTGTCCGTTTTGATCTTATTCCCTGTTGTGTGGACCTGCGCTGCCCCTGCATCGAGTGATCTTCGCTCATCGGACACGAAAGGCAGGACTTCGTACTTCACCTTGATGGCACGAACCGCATCCCATGCCTGGTACAAGGTCTCTGCAGCCACTGCGGCAACAACCTCGCCTTCGAAGCGGCACTCCGGATCAAAGAGCCTGGTCTTCACATCCGGCGACCAGGGCCACAGGACGTCGGCTTCCTTGCTCGCATCTGTCAGCACGGCACGGACGCCGATCATCTTTTCCGCCTCTTTCGTATCAACGTCCTTCACAACGGCATGGGGGTGGGGGCAGCGAAGAATGGCGGCATAGAGCATGTCGGACAGAAGCACGTCCGAGGGATAGACCGCATTCCCGCTCACACGCTCGTACGCATCCACGCGCGGCAATGGTTTGCCCACTACCTTTGTTAGTTGCCACGGTTTCACGCCGCGAGCAGGCAGCGGTGTTTCCGGCACGGGCATGTTCTGCGCGAAGTAGAGTTCTTTGTCGTCCTTTTGCATTGTCCACCTCACGATATCTTCAAAACAGTATCCACTGAGAACACAGAGAAAAGACTTCTTCTTGCAAAGGCGCGAAGGCCGCAAAGCTTAATCTTTAATTTTCATTTCGGATCTTACACGCTCTGCGTGCGTAGCGTGCGCTGCAAGAAATCGGAGCCAACCTTTGGACATTTCTCTTTCTCCGTGCCTCAGCCTGCGGCCAGCGTTTATGAGCGCGTCGCGCGAATGCAGGCTGTGCCTCCGTAATGATGATTTATTTTTTCAGCTCCGCAGCTTTCTTTACGGCATTGACGATGTGTTTGTAGGTACCACAGCGGCACAGGTTGCCGCTCATGCCATTTCGGATCTCTTCTGTCGACGGATGAGGGTTCTTGCGCAGAAGCCCCTCGACGGCCATGATCTGGCCCGGCGTGCAGTAACCGCACTGGAAAGCGTCCTGTTCCACGAAGGCCTGCTGCACAGGTCCGAGTTCCTCGCCTTTCATGAGCCCTTCGAGGGTCGTGATCCTCGCTCCTTCGGCCTCAACTGCCAGGGTCATGCAGGCGTATCGCGGGACATCGTCGATGAGCACGGTGCAGGAGCCGCACTCGCCGCGTTCGCACCCGACCTTGGTGCCGGTCAGCCCCAGCTGTTCGCGCAGCACGTACAAGAGCGACCAGCGCGGCTCCACGAGCAGGCGGTATTTGCGGCCGTTGATCTGCAGCACGAGTTTCGTCATCTCTCCGCGTTCGGTCATTTCCGCATCCGCAACAGGCGCTGCATGGACCTTGTCCGAGACCGCGAGGGTCACGGCTCCTGCCCCTAGGGTTGTCAGAAAACCGCGGCGGGTCAGCCCCGGCGAGGATGCATAGTTCCTGGTCTCATCTTTTTTATCGTCGTTTTCTTTTTCGTTTTTCACGCAGCTCTCCTTTGTAGAGATCATGAAATTGATATATTGAAAAGAAAAGCGGTGCGCTTCGAGATCTAACTATGAACTTATGCAATTGCCAGTGATGCTTTGCCTCAAGACGAATGCAGAGCGGTATTATATGGACAAGGATAGCGCTTCATTGACCGGATGGCAAGGCCGGAGAAAGGAGAAGGTAATCGAACATAATGCCAGGATGCGGAATACACCGGATTTCCCCCCTCATCTTCCTAAAGTATCCTGTTCTTGCCGATAAAACCGTCGGGAAACAGTACGACATCCATTTTGAATCTCGCTTACAGCTCTCAGGTGCGCATAAGCCGGATGCGGACCTCGTGGACCACATCGCCGCATGGCGTGGCGGCAGTAAGAAATGGATCAAAACCTGATACTTTCCGCCTACCCTTAAAATACCCCTTCTTAACCACTTCTAGAGTATTAGGTTCTTCGATATATGATCTATCCTTATATAATATAGAAAGAAGATCTACCTGCCGCTGATCGAGAGAGAAGCTGAACCCCCGACTTTGACCGCCGGCATTCCCGAAGAAAAATTTCCCGGCGGAACGGAAACCGTGCTGGTCGCCGAAGATGACGAAACAGTGCGGCAGCTATCCCATACGGTGCTTAAGGAGGCTGGTTATACGGTCGTCGAAGCGGAGGACGAGCAGACGCCGTTCACAAGTTCATGATGCATAAGGACGTCATCAAGCTCGTCATCCTCGACATGATCATGCCGAAAAAGAACGGCCGTGAAGTGTATCGAGAGATACAAAAGGTTCAACCCGGCATAAAGACACTTTTTGTGAGCGGTTATACGGCCGATAAAAAAATTTCCGAGGACCTCGTCGAAAAAGGTGTTGAATTTCTCATGAAACCGCTCTCCCCGATGGACCTGCTGAAAAAGATGAGGGAGGTACTGGATTCGTAGTATACGTAGGGCTGTCCCCCCTAGGATGGTTTCAATTTCTCCTCGCCCCTTCCAGAGTATTATCCCGCAAACAACATTTATTTCACAAAACAATTTTTTCTCGCTTTCTGTGTGCTTTCATGCTATAAAATGCCTATGAAACAGGAAGAATTTCTGAAAAAAGTCGAAGCTGCTTTAACTATGAAAATCGGTAAAATTATTGCGGGCTCTATCCTAAAAAACAATCTTGCGAAAATGAATAAACCGGTAGCAAGCCTGGATAAGAGCGATATGCAAATCCTCGTTGAGAACATTACAAAAGCCGTATCGTTATTTGAATCAAAAAATGAATCAAAGATGGTAAATGAAGATTTGAAGAATCTTTTAGAAACGTTCGATTAGTTTTGTGGCATGGAGGAGATATGGATAAACTTTTCACGCAGCCGCTCTTTTATATCTTTCTGGTTTACGGACTAAGTTTCATGGTAATGGCGACTCTTATTGGCACGGAGCTTGTAAAGACTACTGCCATTGCCTTAGTGTCATCGTTTTGGATGCTTGTTGTATTTGGTTTCATGCATGGTGCGGCAGAACTGACCGATTGGGCAAGATTCGTCGGCAAGACTTTAACCATGTCGGAATCTGTCCAACTTCTCTACGTAGGACAAATAATGATGATTCTATCTTTTGTCTTCTTGCTGCAGTTTGCAATCAACCTCATAACGTACAAATCTGAAAAAAAAGGTATCGTCAGAGCAATTCCATTTTTTCTATTCGTGATATACATAGTGGCCATCTTTGTCCTCGGTATCTCTGACATTAGTCAAATGGGACTTATCGCACGTTACAGCTTTGGCATCGTGGGGTCGGCGTTTAGCGCATTTGTACTGTTCAAGCTTGGCAATACTATGAAAGCCGCTAATATCCCGAAATTGATTAGAGGTTTAAACGTCGCCGCATTTGGTTTTTTGTGCTATGCCGTGTTCGGGGGGCTGCTTATTAATCCCATTCTTGGACTTCCTATCCAATTATTTAGAGCTGTCTGTGCTTTAACCATCGCGATTGCCTCATATGCAATCCTTGATGTGTTTAAAGTTGAATAGTTGTGCAGAAATCGATACTGCTGTCAAACTTTTTGAAAGGGCAAGGATATTTTTTTTCGCCTTTACTATTGTCCACCACACATCGCGTAAATGAAGCAGTGCGGTACTGGTTGTGTATTGTGACGCCTTTTTTCGCATGAATTTTCCTCCGTTCGAGATAGACTATCTCAAATCGGCAAAATGTCCAGTTCACGCTGAACTAAAACATCCTTCCATTCAATGACAGTATTCCCGCAGACTTTCAATAATTTCGTCTTTGCACGCTGAATTAAACCTAAATTAATTCTTCTTTTTAAATTTGCCAGCTACTGGCATAACGGGTAGCCTTTAGGGCATATTTGCATCAATGTGCATAAGTAACGTATTAATGTTGTGTGCATCCTGGTTTAGTGGAGCTGCTCCAACCGGAGCCAGGGATTCCAAGTCGCGGGATTGATGATCCCGTTGGTGTCTCTCTTGATTGTCGGAGATTTCTTGTAGTACCGGCTCGTCCGGTTTAGGATATAATAGTTTCTAGTAGGTATCGCCGCCGCAAGAAGCGGGTTAAGGTAAGAGAAAAAGCATGGAGCCGAAGGGAACGACTATGAGCGACACTGCTGCTCTGATCAAAAAAATCTTCCCGCCTGCTGACTGGTGGCCGCAGGTTACCCGTCGTACAATGCGCAGCGATCTTCTGGCGGGTCTTACCGGCGCGATCATTGTCCTGCCGCAGGGCGTGGCCTTTGCCATGATCGCAGGATTGCCGCCGGAATATGGCCTCTATACGGCCATCGTCCCCGCCATCATTGCCGCGCTCTTCGGCTCGTCTTTCCACCTGGTATCCGGACCGACGACGGCCATATCCATCGTACTGTTCACGACGGTCAGCCCGCTCGTGCAGGTGGGCAGCCCGTCGTACATCGAGATGGTCCTGGCCATAACGTTCCTGGCCGGCCTGTTCCAGCTGTCCCTGGGTGTCGCGCGGCTCGGGGCGCTCGTGAACTTCGTATCGCATTCGGTCGTAGTGGGCTTCACCGCGGGCGCTGCGCTCCTGATCGGCACGAGCCAGCTCAGCAACTTTCTCGGCGTTCCCGGTTCGAAGCGTCACGCGTTCATTCATGTCTGGGTCGACCTGCTGCAGCATCTCTCCGCCATTAATCCCGTCGTTGTTGCGATCGCCCTGACTACCCTCATGTTCGCGCTGCTGTTCAAGCGCTATCTTCCGAAGCTGCCGGGCATGCTCGTCGCCATGGTCATCGGAAGCCTCCTGTCGCTCCTGCTGAACGGAAAGGAGCATGGCGTGCGCCTCGTCGGCTCGCTGCCCGCGCACCTGCCGCCTTTTTCGCTGCCCGACCTCTCGACGGCAAATATCCGCAGCCTCGCTCCGGCCGCGCTGGCCGTGGCCATGCTCGGCCTGGCCGAGGCGGTCTCCATTGCCCGCGCCGTGGCCACACGGTCCCAGCAGCGCATCGACAGCAACCAGGAGTTCATCGGCCAGGGCCTGGCGAACATAGTCGGCAGCTTCTTCTCGAGCTACGCCTCATCGGGCTCCTTCACCCGCACGGGCGTTAACTTCGACGCCGGGGCGCGGACGCCCCTGGCGGCCGTGTTCGCCGCAATTGCTCTTTTGCTCATTCTGCTCCTTATCGCGCCGCTCACGGCCTATCTGCCGATTCCGGCAATGGCGGGCGTGCTGCTGCTCGTCGCATGGAACCTCATCGACTTTCATCATATTGCGACCATCGTTCGGACGAGCCGCCAGGAAGCAGCAGTGCTTGCTGTCACCCTCCTTGCCACGCTGCTCGTGGAGCTGGAGTTTGCGATCTACGTGGGCGTCATGCTCTCTCTGCTGCTTTACCTGAACCGAACTTCCCATCCCGGGTTCGTGACGCTGGTGCCGGAGCACCAGGACGACCATCAGCGCTTCATCAACATCGAGCGGATGGACTTGCCCGAATGCCCGCAGCTCAAGATTCTGCGCGTGGACGGTTCACTCTTCTTCGGTGCCGTGAATTACTTTGCCGAGGAACTGCACGCCGTGACGCGCGCGAACCCCGAGCAGGCCCATATCCTGATCGTCGGCGGCGGGATCAACTTCATCGATGTGGCCGGCGCCGAGACCCTGGCGAACGAGGCCCACCGGCTGCACCTGGAGGGTAGAAAGCTCTACCTCTGCTCGTTAAAGGGGGAGGTTGTCGAGACGCTTCATCGCGGAGGGTATACCGAGCGCATCGGGGAGGAGAACATCCTGGGGTCCAAGCTGGCCGCCATACGGGCGATCGTTCCCCGGCTCGACCCCGAACGGTGCCGGGTCTGCCGGCTCCGGGTGTTCAACGAATGCAGTCAGATGCCTGGTGCCTGAAGGATCGTGAGAATACGAAAAGGACCTGCGGGAGGTTTGTTGCACGTTCCGAAGAATGACACCGCTCATTTCGAATAATTTCTGCCAAGCAATCCGCCGGATCTGCCGGCCGTTCCGGTTGGTCCTTCCCTCATTCCGTTCAGTCTCCGGCTGCACGCTTGATCTCCCTGGTACGACGCGGTCAAGGAGAGGTGGCCGTGAACTTCGGTGCAGCCGTTTCTCTCAGGTGCTTTCGTTCGGCCATCAATTTGATAAATTCTTCGGGCGGCAGCGGTCTGTTGAAAAAGTACCCCTGCGCCTCGTCGCACCGGATTTCGGTGAGACAGGAAAGCTGCTCCGCGGTTTCCACGCCCTCGGCAACGACCGATAGTTTCATTTGATGGGCCATGGAGGTCACGGCGCCGACAATCGCCCGGTCATCCGGATCAACGGCAATGTCCTTAACGAACGTTTGATCTATTTTGAGCCTTTGAATCGGCAGCTTCTTCAGATAGCTCAAAGACGCATAACCCGTGCCGAAGTCATCAATGGTGATGCGGATTCCCTTTTGTGCCAGCTCATGCAGGCGGCCGATCGTACGTTCGATATCCACCACCGCGACGCTTTCCGTAATCTCGATATCAACGAGATGGGGCGGCACTCCCGTTTCATCGAGGATCCTCGTTATCATGTCTGCAAAGCCGGGGTTCTGAAATACCCGGGAGGAGAGGTTTGCCGCTATGAAAAAGGGAGCATACCCCGCGTCCAGCAACGTCTTGAGCTGCGTGCAGGCGGTCCGTAAGACCCACTCATCGATGGTCGTGATGATCCCGATGGACTCGGCGGTCTGTATGAACCGTTTAGCGTCAAGCAGGCCCAGTTTCGGGTGATTCCAGCGCACCAGCGCCTCGGCCGAGACGATCCTCCCCGTCCCGATGTCGATCAGCGGTTGATAGTGAACCGTCAGTTCCCGGCGCAGAACGGTCCGGCGAAGGGCGTTTTCAAATTTCAGCCGCTCGACTGAACGCCGGTTGATGTCAGGGTCGTAGAATTCGAATGTATTCCTGCCCCGGTTCTTGGCGTGATACAGGGCAATGTCCGCATACCGAAACAGTGATTCAATGGAATCGCTGTCATCGGGATAAACGCTGATGCCCATGCTGGCCGTGATGGTGAACTCGTGGCCGGCATGGACGCACTTCTCCCGAAAGGCATCCAGTATCTTCTGAGCAATCTCCGTGATGTCCTCCGGCCGCGTGATGCCCGCAAGGAGGATGCTGAACTCGTCCCCGCCGATCCTTGCAACGGCGTCCGAATCCCTGATTGCGGCCCTGAGGCGCTCCGCCACCGTCCTCAGGAGCTGATCGCCCGCTTCGTGTCCCAGCGTGTCGTTGACTTCTTTGAAGCGGTCGAGATCGAGGAACAAGAGGCCTGTTTTTTTCCGATTGCGGCGGGCTTCTGCGATCTCGAAGCGGATCAGTTCCATAAACAGCCGCCTGTTCGGCAGGCCCGTCAGGACATCGTGATGGGCCATATGGGTGATCTCCTCTTCGAGCCTTTTGCGCTCGGTGATGTCCACGATGAAGGCGATGCCGTCCGCCTGCCCGTCGAGTTTCGCCGCGCCGAAGAGACCCCAGAATTTCGACCCATCCCGGCGGAGATACTCCGTTTCGTAGGGCGTGATGCGGTCGGTCGCCCTGAACTCGCTATAAGCTTCCCTCATTCTCCTCTTCCATTCCGGCGGGACCAGACGGACCCAGCGCCGCACCCGACCGGCCGCAAGCTCCTCGCGGTTGGAACCGATCATCGCGAGGAATTTGTCGTTTCCATCGATGATCCGCCCATCGGCATCGAAGTACACTATACCGATAATACCGCTCTCGCTCAGGCGGCGGAAACGCGCCTCGCTGTCCCGGAGCGCTTCGACGGCCCGTTTTCGCTCGATGGCATACCGTATGGAGCGCACCAGGAGATTGCGGTCGATCTGCCCCTTCGCGAGGTAGTCCTGCACGTCCAGGTGCAGGGCTTTAAGGGCGATCTCGTCGTCGTCGATCCCGGTGAATAGGATGATCGGGATCGTGGGGGATTGCTTCCTGATCTCCATGACCGAGTCCATCCCCGCGCTGTCGGGAAGTCCCAGATCGAGGAGCACGATATCGAATGAGCTTTCGCGCAGCAGTTGGAGCCCCTCGGACAACCGTTGCGCCCGGATGAAGGTAAAAGAAGGCTCACGTGCCTTTCCCAGCATCATCCGAAGCAGTTCCGCATCGTCCGGATTATCTTCGATAGCAAGCACATTAATATTCACGTTCTTCATCGCGCGCCTCAGTGGCAGTTTCGGCCTCTCTTTCAACCGAAATCTTTCACGTCATCCCCCGCATCTGGAATATGACAGCCCCGATGAACACTGGCTCACAGGGTATGCAGGGAGAATCATTAATATAAAAAAGGGCTTGAAATCGCCAAGCCCCTTAAGACAACATATGCCGTCATTTGAGCGTTATGCAGCATGTTTCATTTTCAGAGATACTCGTATTATGCACTTTTTTTATATGATGCGCAACAATCTCGACTATTTCCTTTTCATCATGGCTTTGTACCACAAGGCCACATTTCGATCATTTACCTTTTTTCAGCGTCTCTGCCATGTTTACCGCCTTGGCGCTCGCAAACTAATTTATAATTTAAGTATATCTTATTATTTCCCGATCGAATTAGTGCTTTTTTATGGTCTAATACCTAAGTCGCCAGTTCTCTTATCCGGACGCGCAGCCTTTGGCCTGCTCCAAGGGCGGGCCAATCTAACCTCCGGGGTGCTGTATAAAAATACACACGGGCTTCATGAATAGGGCCTTCTTTTCACTGCCGCACTATCCCTTTTCGTTTTCCTCCTCTCAAGGACTGGTTCCTGCTTCATATTCTGGAAGCAGACGGAAACTCGTTCCGCACATAAAGCCTTCAGTGCAGAGTAAACATGTCGCAACACGGGAATCACGGTTTTCTAGACCTGTCGGCTGGCAAATAGAGAGCTGGAAGTATGATATAATAAAGACAAAAATAGACTTCTTTCCTTCAGAGATCGCAAGCGACGGTATTTCGTCGCCGGTTTCCGGGCGCGAGGGAGGGCATTATGAACAGGATAGAGAAGAAAGAAATGGCTGCCGACGCCGCAAAGTTATTTAAAGAGGAAGTCCTCGAATTGAAGCCGGATGTTCCCCGCAAAGAGCTGTGCGATATGGTTGATGACTATATCTATTATCAGACGAACGGCATGAGCAAGGAAGAAGCCCACGCGGTAGTTGAGGCAACCTGCATTTTGAGTTAGCTCCGACCGGTCTTCGGCCTTATTTTATAAATCGTCCTTCGCGAGGGTATCGTTCTCCGGAAGGTTCCTCTTCAGCGCACCTTCTTATGCCTGAAACAGTCGGTCGTGTGGTCGTTCACCATTCCTATTGCCTGCATGAAGGCATAACATATCGTCGGACCGACGAACTTGAAGCCGCGTTTTTTCAAATCCCTGCTTATGGCGCCTGATTCTTCGGTTGTGGCCGGTATCGTGGTGCGTGCCGTAAAGCCGTGGTCTATGGGTATCTTGCCGACAAACCTCCAGATGTATGCATCGAAGGACCCGAACTCATGCTGGACATCGAGAAACTCCTTCGCATTGATGATCGCTGCTTCAATCTTTGAGCGGTTGCGAATGATGCCTTCATTCATCAGCAGGCGTTGGATTTCCTTTTTCTGGTAGCCCGCAACGACGGCAGGATCAAACCCGTCGAAAGCTGCGCGATAATTTTCCCGCTTTCTGAGCACGGTCAACCATGAGAGCCCGGCCTGTACGCCCTCCAGAATAAGGAACTCGAACAGTTTTCCGTCCTCGTGAATGGGCACGCCCCATTCCTGATCATGATATGCGATCAGGAGAGGATCCCCCGTCGCCCACGCGCAGCGTTGAATCATTGCCAAGGAACCGCCTTACCGTGAATGAAGTTGTTGACTTCACTCCGCGGGAGAGAGCACGTAGTGCTTCTCCGCGGCCCCGTGAGGCTTATTTCCCGGTGGCAAGCCTGCTCACCGCCGGATGACCAGCAGCGTTCGCCGATCCCCGTTCTCTGCCGCCTGCTTCACCTGGGTCCCGCAGCCTTTGCCGTACACCAGTTCAATCGCCTCGGCAAAGCCGGGGCTCAGACTGCGCGAACCCGGCGCTTTCCGGGCATTGCAGTTGAACAGAAATGCATCGTTGATCACGGCCAGGACCTCGTTGCCTTCTGAAAAGTGCAGGGGCCAGAGCAGGCAGACCTTCGGCTTCACGTGCGCCAGGGGCAGGCCGAGTGTCGTTGCGACGGTGTGCAGGGAGCAATGGACCCGGTGCTGGGACCAGTAGGCAAAGAGGCAGAGGCCGTCCTCCGTCGTGTCAATGGAAAAAAGCCCAGGCTCTTCTTCCTCGAACACGTTGTCGTATCCTCCTGCGGCCAGGAGATGGGGGCAGAACTTGGCGGCCTCGGGCAGGACCTTGATGATCCTCTTCAACTCCGCGGTGGTAACGCAGACCTCGTACGACGAGCAGCAGCACCGTTCTCCCTTGACGCAGCCGTTGCAGCGGTTCTCGAGCGACCGGAGCGACTCGACGTCGACCTCCACGCTGCTGTGCCGGTGTTGCGGCAATCGCTTCAGACGGCGATTTTTCGGATTGTTCGATCGCATGGTGTCAAGGAGGAGCGCGGGATGGTGATGACGGTCCTGAGACCCCACAGTACTCAATGATCGCAGCACGGAAACGTCACCATAAAAGGGCGGCCCTCCCGGTCGTTGTGTCTTTCTTTAGAATTTTCCAAAAAGGCACTGTCGTTGGGCCTCAGGAGGATATATATTA
Source organism: Nitrospirota bacterium (assembly GCA_963754875.1). Lineage (GTDB taxonomy): Bacteria > Nitrospirota > UBA9217 > UBA9217 > UBA9217 > JAJYKN01. The sequence goes on along the minus strand of CAVWHO010000017.1, from coordinate 196,504 downwards.
CCATATTCACGCATTGCTTTGCCAAAGGTAATAAATCATGGAACGAATTTTGTGCGTTGAGCGCTTCGTGCCAAGAGCCCGTTGTAACCTCACCATTTCAGACGAGCAGAGCGAGAGCGGGTCCTCTTTAACGGCGTGAAGGCATTGGTCTAATCTCTGCGGAGGGAGGCGGGTCATGCGGGACTGGAAGGCCCGAGGACGTGCAACGGGCCACCGTCCTTCTCTTTTGTCCCGCCTTACTTTTCCGACATTGCCAGATAGTCGATGAAAGATTTGAGCAGCGCGGCCCCCGTTTCCGAAATGTCCGATAACTCCACGCCGATATCGTAGCGGGTTTCACCCTGTTCTTCAAACATGCGAGTTGAGGCAACCCGTCCGTTGAACTGCACAAAGTTATTGTCATGAAGAGCGAGCACCATGGGGATGATGCTTTGCAAGGCAAGGTTCACATCGGTTTCGATCCGGATGCCGCTCAGGCTGATCTCCTTCAATTTGAACTGGGCGGGGTAATTCAATATCTTCTCGCCGGGAGTGTGGATCTGAAACCGTATATCAATCCTGCGATCGGATTCGGAATGCACGTTCCCTTTTTCGACAAGTTCAATCGATTTAAAAAAACCCTCTATCTGGCCCAACGAACTCTCCGTGAATCTCATCCCTGCCGTGTAGATCATGGTCTGTTCGCCGTTGACTTTTTTCTCAAACCCGCTTAATTCCGACCGTACCACGACGCACTTCAGATCGAAACTTTTTGTCTTGTCTCCCAGCTTGAGCAGGTATTCCCTGCCCGGGTTGAGTCGACGATCTACCCGCAGGGACACTCCGCCCAGGCTGACATCGATGATTTCCACTTTATCGGCCAGGCTCATCTTTCCGTTTACTTCCACCAATTTCAGTTTGTATCTCTTATGCCGCCTTTTATCCTGTTCCACGCCGGGGCTCCTCCAAAGCATGTAGATTCACGGTAGGATTAAATCAGCCCGAAAATGTCCCCTGGGCATATCCTTATACGTCTGCTTCTCCCAATGCAACCCCTTTTCGGGAAAATGCTAAAACCGGAAGAATAAACCGCGCCAAAGTATACTAAAGCGAATTATAATTGAATTTTGCGATAAGATAAAGAACAAAAGAAGGGTATTTTCAGGGTATCGCTTGAGCCGCCCACCTCTCGGGATCATGGGACCTCCTCCTCCAGTGCAAGAAATAAAATCGTCAAACCGGCCCGCCACGGATTAAGGTATTGATTTTTACGGGATAGACACTCTCCTCTCCGAAAAATAATTTCTAAAAAAAGTAACCCTTATGATCTCTGTCATAGGTGTCCTGCTATAAGTCATGTATAGTCGGTTCATCGTCAATGGTGACGACGACAGGCATTTCTTTCATACAAGGAGGACACACGATGTTTTGTTATCAATGCGAGCAGGCAGCCAATGGAAAGGGCTGCACCAGGATCGGCGTATGCGGCAAGGACCCGGAGGTCTCGGCATTACAGGACCTTTTGATCTATACCCTGAAGGGGCTGTCGCTCTATGCCGTAGAGGGGAGAAAGGTCGGCGTCGTGGATGGGGACGTTAACGTCTTTTTGGCGAAAGCGCTTTTTTCAACGCTCACCAATGTCGACTTCGATCCCAAACGGTTCGAAAAGCTGATCAAAAAAAGCGTGGAACTTCGCGAGCAGCTCGGCGCAAAAATACGCCAGTCGGACGGCAAAACGGATTTTGCCCACGCAAGCGCATCGTTTAAACCGGAGTCCACGATCGAGGGCCTCGTCAAGCAGGGACGAGTCGTCCGTGAGCACGTCCCCGACGTGGTGGTGAACCCTGACGTTCAATCGCTCCAGGATATTCTGCTTTTCGGACTGAAAGGCGTTGCCGCGTATGCAGACCACGCACAGATCCTCGGCAAAACCGATGATTCAATCTATGCGTTCATGAGCGAGGCCCTGGCTGCCATGACCGGGACGAACCTCGGGGTGAACGATTGGGTCGGTCTTGTGCTGAAGTGCGGCGAGGTCAATCTCAAGGCCATGGAGCTTCTTGACGCGGGCAACACCGGCACGTACGGCCACCCTATCCCGACCAAGGTCCCGCTGGGTGTGAAAAAGGGCAAAGCCCTTCTGGTGTCCGGACATGATCTGAAGGACCTCGAAACGATCCTGAAGCAGACCGAGGGCAAGGGAATCAACATTTACACGCATGGGGAAATGCTGCCTGCCCACGGGTATCCGACCCTGAAGAAGTACTCGCACTTCTACGGGCATTACGGCACCGCCTGGCAGAACCAACACAAGGAATTTGCGCACTTTCCGGGTGCAATCGTAATGACCACGAACTGCATCCAGAAACCGCACGAATCGTACAAAGCGAATATATTCACCTGCGGGCTTGTGGGCTGGCCAGATGTGAAACACATAACTGACAGCGACTTTGCGCCGGCAATCGACAGGGCGCTTGCCCTTCCGGGATTCACGGAAGATGTGCCGGGAAAGGAAGTCTTCGCAGGGTTTGCGCGGAATGCGGTGCTCGGCGTGGCCGATAAGGTGATTGATGCGGTCAAGGCCGGCAAGATCCGCCACTTCTTTCTTGTAGGCGGCTGCGACGGCGCGAAGCCCGGCAGAAACTACTATACCGAATTCGTGGAAAAGACCCCCAGGGACACGGTGGTGTTGACCCTTGCCTGCGGTAAGTTCCGGTTCTTCGATAAGGAACTGGGAGATATCGGAGGCATCCCGAGGCTTTTGGACATCGGCCAGTGCAACGACGCTTATTCGGCGGTACAGATCGCCCTTGCCTTGTCCAAGGCGTTCAATGTGGGCGTGAACGATCTGCCTCTCTCGCTCATCCTTTCCTGGTACGAGCAGAAGGCCGTTGCCATCCTGCTCACGCTGCTCCATCTCGGGATCAAGGACATCCGGCTCGGGCCGTCGCTCCCGGCGTTCATCACGCCGAACGTGCTCGATGTGCTCGTAAAGAATTTCAGCATCAAGCCGATCGCGTCAACGCCGGAGGCCGACCTCAAGGAAATTCTCGGGCACTGCTGGTCCACGACCAAGGCGGAATGCGTTGAGACAAACGAAGTGAACGCCTAGTTCGACATTTACTCATACCGGCAGGACGGTTCATCCGTTCTGCCGGTTTCTTTTTTCGAAGACGGGGTGACGTGCAGCCGGTCTGCGTCTTCTCTTCTCTTCCCTTCCCCATCCAAGCTTCTCATTCCTTCTATTTAAAAAAAGGTCTTCGAATCACAGGTCCGCTCTTGCCTGTTTGTCCTGTCCGATTGCTTTTTTGAGCGGCTTAAGGAGGGCAAAGAATGCCAGGCCCGCGAAGAAGGACAGGGCGAACATGAGCAGGAAGTAATTCTCCCTTGGCATTTTCTCCCAGAACGTTCCAAGATATCCCGACAAATAGTTGCCGAAAAAGCTCGAGAGGAACCATACGCCCATCATCATGGAGACGATCCGGGCGGGAGCGATTTTGGTCACCAGCGAGAGGCCAATCGGGGATAGATAGACTTCGCCGAGCGTGAGCACGAACGTGCATGCGGTCAGCCACCAGAGGCTGGCCTTCGGATTGACAGCCAGCTCCCGTGCCGGCGGGATCAGGATCAGGAAGGCGGAGGCCAACAGCATGCAGCCGATTCCCATCTTGGCGATGCTCGACGGTTCCTTTCTGCGGTGGTCCTGCCGGGCCCAGAACATATTCAGCACCGGCACGAGAATGAAAATCATGAGCGGATTAAAGGATTGGAACCACGAGGCCGGCATCTCCCAGCCGAAGATCATCCGGTCCGTATTGGCGTCTGCCCAGAGCGCCATCGTGTTGCCCTGCTGCTCGTAAACGCTCCAGAAAACGACGGAGAGGGCCATCATGACGAAAATCGCGCCGATCTTCAGCCAGTCCTCGCGCGTCATAGGTTCTGAAGACTTCTGCTGTTCGGGTCCCTTCTTCTGCATGATCAGATCCGGGGCAAGGTGTTTCTGGCCCCAAAGATAAACGAGAAGCCCGATGATCATGCCGACGCCGGCTGCCGCAAAACCCCAGGAGAACCCGATTTTTTCGCCGAGGGTCCCGCACACGAGCGGTGAAAAGAACGCACCGAGATTGATGCCCATGTAGAAAAGGCTGAACGCTCGGTCGCGGCGATGGTCGCCCGCAGGGTAAAGCGCCCCAACCTGCGTTGAGATATTCGGTTTGAAGGCGCCGTTTCCGAGGATCAGGAACAGGAGCGCCGGGATGAACGCGCTCTCAAAGGCCATCAGGAAATGTCCGATGGCCATGAGCACTCCGCCCACGATGACCGTCCGGCGCTGACCCAGGATCCGGTCCGCAAGCATGCCGCCGAAGAGCGGCGTGAAGTAGACGAACCCGGTATAGAGCCCGTAAATTTGGGACGACCGTTCCTGCGTGAACTGCAGGTGCTTGATCATATAGTAGACCAGCAACGATCGCATCCCGTAGTAGGAAAACCTCTCCCACATTTCCGTAAAAAAGAGGACGTATAATCCGGGGGGATGTCTCCGGCGTTTGTCCATGTTCGCGGTCAGGGCTATCGCGTCGCGCATCTATCGCTCCGGGAATCAGGGACGTATAAGTAAAATTCTACCCAAAACTGAAAAAAATTTTCGCCCAAAGACGCCAAGCACGCAAAGAAATGCCGGGGCAGGGTCCGGCTTTGCGTGAGATGCTTTTGTTTTCTGCCGTTGGTTCCGGCTTGTCCGAATGGGGTTCAGGAAGACGAGAGGAGGACCGGAGGCACTTCTCGACCATTGATAGATTCAAATGCGGGAAAGATCAAAGAAGAGAGTCAGTTGCTCCGCCCGTCGCTCCTGTATCACGCCGCTTTCTTCCTGGCTCTGAAGAGCGCGCCTTCGGTGTAGGGAGAAGTTCGGAAACCCGTCATGCCGGTGAACAGGATGTCTGCAAAGCCCGCCCGCCGGAGCGCCAGGAGATGGTCCCCGACCGGGACCGCGCCGCCGATTCATTGCGACCACGCTTCGGCACTGCCTGCCATGCCCTGGGGCAGTTCCTTCTCCAGCACCACATCGGCGAAGCCGAACCAGCCCCCCGGTTTCAGCACCCGGTTGATCTCGCAGAACAGGGTCTCTTTGTCAGGCGAGAGATTGATCACGCCGTTCGAAATGACCGCATCAAAGGTGTTGTCTTTAAACGGCAGGCTCTCCGACCCCACCTGCTGCACGCGGACATTCGCAATGCCTGCCTTGTGAAGGTTCTCACGCGCCCGTGCCGCCATGGCCTCGGTCAGATCGACCCCGTGCACCATGCCTTCGGGACCGGTCAGCCGCGCCGCGACGGAGAGATCGAAACCCGCGCCGCATCCGACATCGAGGATGACCGATCCGGGCTGGATCGGGAACAGGGAAAAGGGATTGCCCACACCGCAGAAGGATTCGAGCAGGCTGGGAAGGGCGGCGTCGATGAGTGCGGGATCATAGCCGAGCGCACATGCGCCCTCCCGGCCCGTGGGGTAGGAGAATTTCCCGGAGGCCGACTGGGCCACCTCGGAATATTTGGTCCGCACCGCGCTCCTGATCTCTTCCGGTTGCAGCCCCGGCTGCTGACCCGCCTGGCAACACCCCCCGGTGCCGCTCGACGGCGCTCAGACCGATCCGGGTATGTGCTTCTGTTCCTCCTGCATGGGTCACCTCTCAGATACGGTCCTGGTCTGCTTTGAACATCCCCCTCTTTTCATTGCCGCTTGAGGTTATGCGACTTCACCATCGTGATAGAGAACGCCAGCGTTTTTGAACGGGTAAACAGTACGGGCATGTTCTCTGAGGAGTGGCGCGTCATGCAGGAACTTTAGCAAAAAAAGGGAGCGCTGTCAAAATAAAAGCCCCGGCATGTTGCAGTGGATAACGGTACGGTGTGGAGGACCTTCGATGCGGTCTTGACTAAATTTTTGCAAGAGGTATCATATCATATGAGGCATAGATGAAAGCAGAATGAACCGACGGAAAAAGTCGAACGGGAAACGTTTAAAAAGCAATACTAAGGAATTCCCCGATTGTCATTTGCCACGATTTAAGGTACCATTCATCCTGTTTAACTCACCCATTGCACTGTCCATCTGAAACAACAACACTGACAACCGACATTCGTGGTTCATTCATGCTGATTCAAGACTGCAAAGAGGAGACGTATGAGCATTAAAATCCTTCTTGCCGACGATCATGAGATCGTGCGCGAAGGGCTGAGAACGCTTTTCGACAAACAGGCGGACATGAAAGTCGTTGCCGAGGCGAATGACGGTCGCGAGGCTGTCCAATTGGCGCAGCGGCTTACTCCCGATGTAGTCATCATGGACATTTCCATGCCCCGGATGAACGGGATGGAAGCGACGCGACGCATTGTCGGCAAATGTCCCGGCATCAAGATCATAGCCCTGTCCAAACACAGGGAGAAGCGGTTTGTTCTGGACATGCTCGATGCCGGCGCATCGGGTTATATACACAAGACCTGCGGGTACACGGAGTTGCTGAAGGCCGTTCGCGCAGTACTGGAGAACCAACGATATTTCTGCCCCCAGAACGCGGCTGTTCATCGCGAAGGCGAGACGCGGGCGTCCCGGCAAGGCCGGAAAGCAGCTAAATCAACGCTCACTGCCCGGGAACGGGAGGTGCTCCAGCTCCTGGCGGAAGGCAAAACAACACGGGAAGTTGCAGCCCTGCTCGACGTCAGCGTGAAGACCGTAGAAACGCACCGCCACCAGATCATGACCAAATTGAATACCCGCAGCATCGCCGATCTTACGAAATTCGCCATCCGCGAAGGCATAACCTCCCTCGAAGACTGATCAGGCCAAGCAAGCGCGCCGGACCTACATTCGCTTCTCACAGAAGAGCAATCAGGGAATCCCCGATTGAAATTAATCAGGGTTCGACTATAATTTTTCATGAGCCCAGCGCGTCCCCGGGCGCTCACTCTTTAGAAAACCGGGCACTGCAACAGAAAGGCGGCAGATAACAACGTCGGCCCTGCCATACGGCACCACGCAGAACAGATGGTTGACACCGGCATTTTTATTCCGGCTTTAGGATCGTAGATCTTGGAGACTATTGTGGATTCTTCAACAGCGCAGCCATGCCCCGGATGTCCTGACAAAGACTGCGAGCACTGTCCTTGTCCGAAAAGACTGACTTGTTCCGCATGCAAATTGCAATTGTGCGTACCGTCGGCTGTCGGTAACGAGGCATGCTCGCCGACACGGAATTTTTATCGCGATTGCTCTAACAAAGGCTACTATTCCGTTGATGGGAAGGCCTTCTGCGAGAGCTGCTATTTGAAAAGGGATCCCATCAAATCTTGATTTCTATCTCCTGGCAACGCTCCCTTCAGCCGGCCGACAATCCCTCATTACCTTTCCGACGTGTGTCAGCTTGGAAACAAAATAAGCACACCGATGTACCGATGTGCTCTATAAAAACATCCCATTTCTTAAAACTGCTACTTCTTGCCAGCCTGGGCCTCTGCGGTCTTCTGAGCGTAAGACTCGTTCTTTTCCTCAGTCGGCGAGTAAGGGGCGGGTTGTTGTGTTGCTTGCTTGCCCTGAGACGAGATAGTTACAATATCATCCTTGGATGATGGGGCAGCTCCCTGTGTTGCTGGTTGCTGAGAAGCCACTTGCTGAGGCTGATAAGCTGGTTGCCCGGAAACAATTCCAGAAATTGCATCTGACATGATTATTTGCTCCTTTCATTATGCAACATTTAGCATCCATCTGTCTTATCGGCAACTCTGGCTGAAACTATAGGGTGATTTTGGACAATTCTCTCATAGATCACACAGTATCACGAAGCCGTTGATTATCTGAAGTACCTTGAAATCGAAGACCCTGTCGCCATGGCTGCTTCTGCATTTCGCGTATCTCTATTCAGTTGTGTTTATGAGGTTGGGTGCGACTCCGGCACCAATTGATGAAAGAGGCTCGATTCCCGCTTATAGAACCCCTCGGTATGGAACGAGTCGTCCAGGCCGTACCGGTGATAGTCCAGATGATGGCAGAACTCGTGCAGGAACGTGCGCAGGAACGTACGAAAGGCAACCACGCGCTTGTGCCTTGCCGTGCGCATCCAAAGGGTTATGACAGCGGATGCCCTGCCTTGGGCCAGTTCATACAAGCCGTGCAGTTCTCCCCATCCGCCGGCCGGCCGCGCTGGAAGCACTTTCAGGCGAAGCGGAGGGACACCGAGACCGTTTGCGAGGCCCAAGGCGAGCGCTCTACAGATCTCTTCTGTCTGCGCCCGGTCTTCCTGCTCCAAAGCCGAAGCCAGGCGCGCGATGAGCGGCTGGAATGTCCTGCCATCAACGAGGGGCACCGCGTGAATCTCGTCGCTCTTCCGATAGACGCGCTTTTGGGCTGATGACAGTTTATTGTAGTACGAAAAGACCATCTTCAACAGGCAGTGAGGAGTCCGTATTTCGGTCCGGCCGCAGACCTCGTAATCCCGTCGCAGTGTGCTGCACTAGGAGTACGGGACAGCGCGGGCGGTCATGATCACCATAACGGAAAGAGGCAGTCCAGTCAACAGTTTTGCGTGAGAATTGCAGAAGGCAAAGAACAAAATCAGTATTGATGCGGCAAGGCAAAATATTTTCTTTTCTTGAAAACAACCTGTTGCGTTTTGCACAACGTAAACTGCAACTTTATGTTGCGTGTGCGGGAAAAGGGGTGTACGATCAGCTCAATATCTTTTTGTGGAAAAGAAAGGGGCGTATCATGAAGATTGGCAGAGTTCATGTTCTTATGATCGCGACAGTCTGCGCGATCGGTATTGTCGCATCAGGCTGCAGCAGCGGCGGCTCCGGGTCCGGACCCGGAGCGGGAGCGGGCAATGGCACCGTTAAAATCACTGGAAAGCTGGACAACGCAACCGTTACCATGGCCGCAACAGACACCCGATTCAGCCGCTTGCTGGCTTACCTGTCTCCGTTAAAAAGCGCTTTTGCAGCCGGGACCACGGTCAGCAACATCGTGGCCGTCAGCTCCGACGGGACGTTTGCAACAGCAACAACAAGCGGAAGCGATTTTTCCCTCAACCTCGATAAGGGTAAGCCTTATATCATCGGTCTTTTAAATGGGACTTCGATCGTCGGCCTCTATAAAACCGACGCTACGACGGGCATGCATTCCTTCCCCATCAATTTGAATTCGACGGACATCAATCTGGGTACTGTTTCTCTCAGCGGGAGCGAGGCCCAGGGTTCCATAACGTCGTCCGCGCTTCTTCAAGACCTCGGACTCTCTCAAGCGATAGCGACGGCGTACGGCATCATGGACATCGCCATGACAAGGTTGAGTAATGTGGACATTGATGGAAACGGAGTGATCGATCATCAGGAAAACAAGTCTTACTCCCTGGGGCTTGATTATGAATTTAACGGCAGCAGCAGTTTTTCCGCTATTCAGGGGGCCTGGAGCGACCATACGGCCATAACCTACAAAGGGTATGAATATTATTTCTGGGCAAATCCGGATATGCCTTCCGCCAGCTGGCCGAGTGCTGCACTCCATACTCCGGCAACCGTGAACGGGTCAAATGATCAGACGCCGTGCTGGAACGTTGCAGACACATCAGGCAGGAACCTGAACTTTTTCTGCGGCGGCAGTGCAACAACGCCTGCCACGCCTCCCGCGGGGACTTATACGGTAACCGTGGGCTCGACGGTGTTTACCTTCCAGAACGTGAACTCACAAACGATCGATTCGAACCTCTATAACATGTATATGCCTCAAATCAGGCTCACGATGGCCAACGGTAACATTACGAATATCGAATGGCAATGGTGGAAGAAACTGAATGATGGCTCCTGGGTCCAGCCTTCCGATGCCGAGCTTTCGACCGTATTTGGCAACGCCGGGTATGAGATCGGAGACTCGGGCTGGAGCGCCGCGAACAGGGTACGAGGCAGCATTAATTTGACAACCAGCGGCAGCACGGCGCCGGCCTCACAGAGTTTTACTCCGGGTGTCTTCAGGGTCATCTACGCTGACCAGGCAGGTTATAACTATGGCTTTGAATGGTACTAGTGGCTAAAGAAAGAATTAAGAATGCATGAATTTAGAAATTCCTTTATTTCTTACTTCTTCCTTTTCCCTACCAACGATTAGATGCGATGCAATTTCTTCAGCCTGTGGGGGAGACCGCTGCACAAAAAAGTAAAGGGGCCCTTTGTGCAGCGGTCTTAATTGTCCGTTCACTTTTCTCCTGAACCACAAAAAAAGAGGCACTTAAAAAAGTACCTCTCCCTCCAAGGTCCGGGCGATGGATCGATCCGCTGTTTACGACCGAAGCTGAAACTGATCACGCGGCCTTTTTCAATTTTTCAAGCACGTTCTTCAGCACTTCCTCGTCCATTTTAAGCTCATCGCGGCTGATCTTCCGCATGCCTGAGGCGACCAGCTCCCTGATCTGCGGAATCGTGGTCTCCTCCAGTTCATGAACGAGCAGGTCCCGTTCTTTCTTGTCCAGATCGATGTTCATAGAGACTCACCCCTTTTCCTTCAGGATATTTGTTGTGGATAATTAAATTATAGCACTGGGCAAGCCTCCCGGCAGGGCCGGGTCACTCGGATGGCGTCGTTCGAGGCGTGGCCCCGGTTCGCGCGCGTGAGCCAGTCCAGGGCCATGAAGTTCACCTTGCCGTTCGTTCACATAAGTGCCCAGGAGCGTCTGGGTCCAGGGCAGGCAGAACGAGGTTTTGTCAGCGATCTGTTTCATAGACACCTCTCTCATAAGGACGGTTGCGCAAACTTCCGGTTCGGGTCTCTCGTGTTTATATCGCGCCTACTCTTCCCATGAGATCGCCTGCACCGGGCAGGTATCGATCGCCTCCTGGCAGTTGCAGGTGCCGCACTGGTGCGGCCCGGTCACGTTCGACTTGTCGTCGATGAGATCGAAGACCTTGGGGCACACTTCCGCGCAGTGTCCGCAGCCTATGCACAGGTCTTGATCTACAACAGGCCGTTTCGGCATCACTACTTCCCCTGCTCCTTTTCTTTTAAAATCAGAATAAGGGTGTCCTTCATTGTGGCGCCCGTTTGCGGGTCCCTCCACGGCTGCTGAACGACCACATCCACGTTAATATCTACTTTCTTGAACCGCACTTCCTCTTTCGACGTACTGCCGATCTTCAGGAACAGGAGCCCATGCTCCCGGTAAAAGGCTGTGACCTTTGCGAGATCGTCGCCGGTCCGGTATGCCGCCCCTTGAACTGACGGGTTCTCCGCGAGCAGCTTCGTCCTGATGAAATCGTATTTCGCTCCGGGATACACGGCGACCCCGAGTCGTTGTTCGGCAGCAGCGGGCGAGATGCACATCATGAATGCGAACGCGGCAACACTGATTCTCGTTAACATCTTTGTGTCCCCTCCTGCAGGCAATTGGAAAAAAGAATCGAGAACAGACCTTTTTACTTCTTCCTTTGTTTGAAATTGCTGATCGAAACGACGTGGTTTTTATCACGCTGCCCGGCATCCGTTTCGGGCGATTCGGCAGGTTCGTTGCTGACATCGCTCCTGAGAAACTGCACCCGTGCCTCCGGTGAATACACGCCCAGCAGATCATCGTGATGGATGAAGACGTCTTCTTTGCGGGTGCCGAAGGCGAGGACGCAGGTGAGATTTCCCTCGGCGTCCCAGTCCAGCGTGGTGTTGGTCTTATCGTTAAAAACGAGCAGCAGCCCCTGTTTCTTCTCTTCTTCGGTAAACCCGCGTCTGCCGATGCTGGTAGTGCTTGAATATTTCACGATGAGATAGACGCTTCCAAAATCATTCCAAATATCGTAAAACAACCTCTGCAGATACTCTACCTGTTTTTTCATAAGACAATTGAGGAATTAAGAAGTTCTTTTATTTTCCCCTTCTTCCTTCTTAATTCTTCCTTTCCTTTTCCTTCTCCTTTTTTACCCTGAGAATAGGACAACTTGGGGAAAAAATCAAGCAAATCAAAGGGTGATTGTCGGCTCAAAGGAAATGTTATTGCTGTGTCGAGTTATGAGTTCTTGGTAGCGGGGCCGGATTTTGTGTATATATTTGATACACATTATATAAACAATTGAATAATATTATAATATATTGTATCTCATAGATACATCACCATATTATATTGAATAATTACTTAAAATTCTGATTTTTTATTGTATACCCTGGAACCACTTATTGGAGAACTCAATTTTTTTTTAATGTCCTTCTCCGCGATAGGTGAAATTTCAGGGCAAAATCATATTTCGTTCCTCTCTTTAATTATGTTCTAATGAGAAGGAAGCGTGCGAGTAACTTATTAAAAAATAGAAGAAATAGAGGAAATAAAGGGATTAACGGTATTTTATCACGCCTTGGCCGTTTCCTTCATTAATCCGGCACCCTTCTTGCTTTATATATGTCAAGTCCAAAATAGCAATGCCGTTATCACTGGCATGAGACCCGGCAAGTCGAGGGAGCGAAATCATGAGCGGAATCGTGGGATATGTTGGAAAAAAGGATTCTCTGCAGCTTCTCTTTGATGGCCTTACCCGTTTGGAATACCGTGGTTACGATTCGTCAGGAATTGCTTTTAAGAACGGATCGGGAATCGAGGTTTACAAGACTCCAGGCAAGCTGAAGGACCTCCAGAAGCTACTGCCTACCCCCTTACCAGCCATTACGATCGGCATCGGCCACACGCGATGGGCCACCCATGGGGCGCCGTCCACAGTCAATGCCCAACCGCACACCGTGAAAGGCGTCTCCGTGGTACACAACGGCATCATTGAAAATTACCGCGAGTTGCGGACCGAATTGGCAGCTACCGGACATGTTTTCACATCCCAGACGGACTCGGAGGTGGTGCCTCAGCTCATCGCGAGTTACCTTGACCGCGGCCTTCCCATCGATGAGGCGATCCGACAAGCGATCGCGCACCTTCGCGGGGCTTATGCGCTGGGGATCATCTACGAAGGCACGCCGGACACGCTGTTCGCGATTCGCAACGGCAGCCCGCTCGTCATTGGGATAGGCACGGATGCACAGTACCTCGCATCTGATGTTCCCGCGCTTCTCCCCTATACGAGGAACTTCATTTATCTCGAAGAGGGGCACCTGGCCGCGCTCAGGAGCACCGGGGTCGAACTGAAGCATGCCGAGACCCGGGAATCGGTGCAGCTTGAAGGGAAAATCGTAACGGTCAACTGGACGCCCGCAATGGCCGAGAAGCAGGGATATGATCATTTTATGCTCAAGGAGATATACGAGCAACCCCAGGGGGTCATGGATACCCTGCGGGAGTGGATCGACGACACGAACAGGCTCATGGAGGAGATGGGTATCGCGGGTAGCGTCAAGGACCTCAGGCGGCTCCATATTGCAGCCTGCGGTACATCGTACCATGCAGGCCTCGTCGGCCGGTATATGATCGAGAAGTTCGTCCGCATCCCCGTGGCCGTGGACATCGCCTCGGAGTTCCGCGACATGTGCCCGGTCATCCCGAAAGGAACGGTACTCATCACCATTACGCAGTCCGGAGAAACAGCCGATACCCTCGCAGCACAGCGGGAAGCGAAGGGAAAAGGAGCGAGGACCTTAACGATCTGCAATGTCGTCGGCAGCACGACCACGCGCGAGGCTGATTCGGTCCTCTACACGCGTGCGGGGCTGGAGATCGGCGTGGTGTCCACCAAGGCCTTTACCGCTCAGCTTGCCGCCCTGAGCCTCCTGGGTATTGCCCTGGGTACCAAGAAAGGCAAGCTCAGCGACCTCGAGATTCAGACGCTCAAACCATTTCTGCTCGATCTGCCAAGGCTCATTCGACAGGCGCTCCAAACCGACAGCGTGGTCAAGGAGATCGCAAAGACCCTCGTGAACGCGAAGAGCATGCTGTACGTCGGCCGGGGCATAAACTACCCTGTCGCGCTCGAAGGCGCGCTCAAGATGAAGGAGCTCGCCTACATTCACGCTGACGGATATCCGGCGGGAGAAATGAAACATGGCCCCATCGCGCTGATCGAGGAGGGAGTCCCCGTTGTTTTCCTGGCAACGATCGACGGCCTGCACGAAAAGATGCTCTCGAACATCGCGGAGGTGAAAGCGATGGGAGGAAGGATCATTGTGGTCACGGATTCACCCGCTGCCTTCCGCGACAAGGCGGACGACATGATCGTGGTGCCGCCGACACATCCCGCGCTCGTTCCTTTTGTCACCGTTGTACCGCTGCAGCTCCTTGCCTATCATGTCGCCGTGATCAAAGGCTGTAATGTCGACCGGCCGAGGAATTTGTCCAAAAGCGTAACCGTTGACAATGACATGTGTCAAAATATCAGTTGCAGCTATTCCGGATATTGCCGCAAAAGCACATCGTGTATGGCAATCACGCCGGATGAAAGAAAAAGCATTGCCAACAGCGTGGTCAGGCTCATACATGTCAGTAATTGGGGGCAATTGTCCGCTTCCAGTCTGCTTGAATCCAACGGGCAACAACTGCAGAAGGTAGTGCAGCAGGAACAGGCATCGAAGGGGTTAAGTACCTGCTTCGTGTCTCCCTATTAGTTTCTTTTCCAGGGGAAGTAATAATCGAAATAGCACGTGACCTTCGGATGCAGCACCGCGGAGGGGTTTTCGATATCCCCTCTCCCGTCCAACCAAGTGGAGTTTCCTCTAATATCTATCGCGACCTCCCGGCTGCACCAGCGTTTACGAGTGAAATAGCGCGAGTGCATGGTGCTGTTTACGACGCATTACCCGGGCAGGAGCCGGAGGATTGCAAGTCCCGGGATTCATACTACAATCTATTTTATTTGAACAGCTCCGATTTACTTTGGCTGCAGATAAGTTGCAAAGTTGCATACTCTCTTGACAATTGCAAAAGCTGTGATAAGCTTATACCATGATTTGGTAAAGTCAAAAAGAAAAGAGGCGATAACTATGAAAAAGACACTAATTCTTTTGAGCGTTCTGGTAATTGCTCTTACCTTCGGAACTGCTTATGCCAAAGATATGAGCGCTGGTGAGTATAATGCCATTACGGTATTTGATAAGGTACCTGTTCCCTCGCATGATCTCGGATCGGGGCTCGCACTGGGGAACGAAATTACCGCATTTGACATTCGACCGGTAAAATATACCGAAAACGAAGGTTCAGCCGCAGGCGGCTTACGTTCAACCGAGCCGAGCATGGAGTGGGGGAACGGAATTACCGTTTTTTGACACGATTACCTCAGAAAACAGGCAGATGCATCAACTGATTAAAAAGCAGGCTGAAATCCGGCCTGCTTTTTCTTTTCAGACATCGCGCATAGTTCAATTTTATATCATTAATTCAACAATTTACAACATAAGGGAAAACTCTTTTATTTACCAGGAGAGTACGACTGTATAAAATTTTACAAAATATTAAAGTTATTGGCCCGATATGGCGATAAATGTGTAAAGAGCAACGCGCCGAACTTGTCGTATTTTTTAATATTAGATTTTGACAGAAATATATGAAAAACAAAAAATCAATTCTCATTGTAGATGATGAAGAACTCTTCGGCACCATCCTTATGCGTTTCATGGAAAAAGAAGAATACGTCGTATCATTCTGCAATAACCCGTCTGATGCACTCCTCCTCTCTCGAAAGCGCAACTTTGATATCATTGTGACCGATTATGACATGCCGGGAATGAACGGGGCTGATTTCGCGAGACTCATGCGGTGCCGCTTCGCAGATTCCCTTATTGTCGGTTTAAGTTGTGAAACAAGGGAAAGTGCCTTTCTTGCCGCCGGCGCTAATGCATTCTTTGAAAAGCCTGTCGACTTTCAAAAACTGATTTCAATGATCAGGCAATATAACAACATTCTTACTGGCCGGGAAGTGGAGAATATGATTTCTGTCTAAGCCGATTTGATGGGCACCCTGAAGAGTTGTACCATAATGGGCCACGGCTACCCCATGCCGCACCCCCAGCCCATCACGCCGGGACCCATGCCGTAGCCTTGGAGTTGTCCTTGAGCACAGGCAACCGCACTGTATGAGGCGACGCCTGCTGCTGACAGCACTTTCATAAGCTCTTTCATGACGTTTCCCTCCTCGCTCTGTTTATCCTCTCGGCCAGTACATGATGACGCCGACGCCGATAAGACAGATCAATCCTCCGAGAACATCGAACCGATCAGGAAGAATGTTGTCCACTTTCCAGCCCCACAGGATCGACAGGATCACGAACACGCCGCCGTAAGCCGCGTAGACTCTTCCGAAATTCGCCGCCTGCATGGTGGGAATAATGCCGTACAGAATGAGCACAATCGCCCCTGCAAAGGCTACCCACAAGCTTTTGCCTTCCCTGAGCCGGAGCCAAACGAGGTACCCGCCTCCGATCTCGCATAAACCGGCAACTACAAAAAGAGCAAGTGATTTTGCAACGAGCATGTCTATTCTCCTTCGGCTACGACATCTACACGCAGCAACTTTTCTTTTGCGTTCGTCATGAGATTGAAAAAGACCTGCCTTATCTTGCTCTGCATCAATCGGGACGGGACGGAGATCCACCCGAAGCTCCAACTCCGCTTTGAACGGCGTACACTTCAGGACCTCTTTTACACTCTCTTAAACATCATCCACCGTGTAATCTTGATCAGCGGCTCTTATAATTTCGCTGCGGCCTGCCCACACAGGATGGCTGAACATGGTATCATAATTTCAGGAAGGTTTGAATTCTCATGAAAGCGCGCTTTATCCGGATAGCGATCATCGTTATCGGCCTACCGCTGGCATATTGGGCCTACCCTTCCGACTTGCTGAACACGCCATCAGGTTCCTGGAACCTGGAGCAGATTTACCGGGGGGCCGCAACTTTTGTTATTTTCTTCTGGACCGTTATCTTTGCAGTCAATGTACGTGATTAGTTCAGTATTGTATGACGATATCCTAAGCAGTCAAAAAGGCCTTAGGACGAGACCTCTCTTCAGGTTTTTAATGTTTAAATTTCAGCGAGGAGAGGCGATACTAAAGAGGCCATTCCGTGCAGCTGGGCATGCCAGCTCATTATGGTGAGCATGCCTTCAGGAGATCCAGGTGGAAAGCCCAATCCCGGGCCAGCGGGAAAGACTCCGGCGGGCGATCAGGCCCACCGCCTATGCGCCGACCAGCAGCGGTCCACAGGCCCCGTCGCGGGCAGGGATGAAGCAGCGGCCTTTCTTATGGCTGCTTTCTTGATGGAAAATCTTGCATGCTTGGTCAGGTTACGAACTACTCAACAATCGGGGAAAACCACGCCTTTGTCGGACCCTGCAAAAAGTGACAGTTGAAGGAACAATAAGTGGGATAACCTTCCAACAAGGTAGTCGTATATGCTGAATATACCATCTCTCCGCTCACATTGTTCCCAAGAGTCGTCGTATTGCTATATGCCAGCTCATCATAAACTGCACCGTAGGGATCACTCGAACCATGAACATCATGACAGTTGACGCAGTTGATGCCGGTTGTAGCACCGGTCCCGCGGAATGAGGCTGTCTGCCCTCCTATATGGAACCAGTGAAGGTTCATGTTCGTCGTACCCCAAAAGGCCGGATCATTCAGGGGATTAGAGGGATTCAAGAGATCGTCATGGTCAGCAAAGTGCGTAAGGAAGAGTCCACCAGTATCATAGGGTGGATTCTGACCGCGTGGTCCGAGAGGACCGTAAGCAGTGTCCAGTAACCCGCCGAACTTCACCCCAAAGATTTCCGTCTTCGAGACAAGAGGATAGCTTTCATGACAATTGAAGCACAGGTCAAAATGCGCCTCATCATAAGTATACATCGGGCCCGAGGAAGCAATATCATATTTAAATTCCCTCGTCGCCAACACCTGGTTTACAGACCCGTGTGCATTGATGCTTTGGCCATTTCCATGACAGCCGGTGCCGGGCTGGCCTGTGCCTAGACAGGTAAGCCTCGATCCGGGTGCGTGGTTCCCATTCGTGCCGTGGCCGTATGTGCCGTTCCAGCTTGAATAGATCCTGGTGGCAAAGGGATATGGCGGGGTTCCCAGTCTTGAACCGTCGTTGAATGGCGCTGAGGGCGTACCGCTCATGACCGCGGTCGCGAGCGCGCCACTCGCGTCGTGACAGCTCAAGCAGAAGGGCTTGAGTGTGCTGGGAGCGGCTATGCTGTAGACAATGGTCGCTCCTGTATCGGCGTTCCGCAGACGGACCGTGCCGGACATGTGCTCAGACATGTCATGGCAGACCCGACACTGGTTGGGCGTGGGATCAGCCGTTCCCGTGACATGATGAGACAGAATCGCTGCGTTTTGGCCGAAATCTCCATTTGGTCCCACCACCGGTCTCCGCGTGCCCATCTGCTGTTTGTGGCAGTCTCCGCAAACGAGCACTGTCGGGTCGAAGGGAAGACCGTGGCAGCTCGTGCAGGACGGTCCGCTGCCGGCAACGCCGGCAAGCGTAGGTCCGTGGCAATACTGGTTCGCACAGGCGACGGTCCCGTTCAGCGTCGCGTAGGGCCCATGCGTTCTGAACAGGGGAACCCAGTTTGCCGGATGGACGGACGTTGGGCTTCCCATATGGCACGACGTGCATGAGATGCGAGAAATGCCTCCGGCGAGATCCGCGCCATGACATTGGATGCAGGAGGCGATGTCCGCCGTCGCCGCCGTCATGTGGCCCGCAGGAAGCCAGTCGGAGGACACATGTCTTCCCGTATCGGGATTGAAATTCGACTGTGGATTCTGGCTGCTGCAACCAGCGAGGATAGAGAATAAGCCCCACAAAACAACCGCCGATACATCATATTTTACTCCCTGCCTTATACTGCCCTCCTTTTGTTACCGGGCTGCCGGAGTGCACTGCCCGGCATTCCTGCACGAAACGACCTGCCGCACTCTATAGCCCACTCCACAGTAAGCATGAACCATCACCATGCGAATCCCATTGTGCCATATTTGGCACACTTGTCAAGAATCATTATGTCATTGTTTTCTGAGAATATTATCTTTAGTTTGGAACGAACATCGGCATCCTAATTCTCGTTACGGCAAAATATCACCATACGCTCCCCATTATGTATGTAACTATCTTATTGACATACATACGTAATTCTGCTATAGTGCCAATATTCCGTAAAATGAGATAGTGTCAAAACTTTCATGAAAATGAGAGTAGACCCTATGAAATGATCGACGGATAAGGTTAGCGACGGGGAGCCAGATCATCTAGCGGCGGATCGACCGTCGGCATGGGACGCAGCAGGCAACAGAAGTCCATTAACGAGATCGTTCTTTGAGATGTAGCAGGCGGAAAGTTTAAGCAGCGAGAGAAAGAATCTTCGCCCATTTGCCCTGAAGCGTGGTAATGGCCTGGAGCTCCGGCAATTGAACGGGTGGCTTGTAGTTCAATGACATGTGAGGGCGGAGAAAGTTGTAATGGGTCACAAAGAGCGTCGTCAGGACCACGGAGCCGTTGTTACTGTTGAAACCGGCCGCAGGCCTCACGTGATACTTGTAGGTCCTATTCAAGCGCTCGATGAGCTGTTTAAACGCCCTCCATTCCGTTGACTCGGCATCGAGGTTTTGGAGGCCGATGACCTTGTGGTGCTGGATATCGGGATCATCGCCTTCCTGAGCATTCAGAAAATGGATGCCGGCTGGGTAGGAAGGATTGCCGTCGGTCACGAGGATAATCTCCTGACCGGGAGCTGCGGTACGGATCGCTTCGTTCATGGCGATGATTGCTGGTTGCGTTCCCCGGTTATCGGCAACATGGTAGGCGGTGATTTTCAGGCTCTTGGATGAGATGAAGAAAAAGACGTATTGATGCTTCCCCAGGACCCTGATATACGTTTCATCGCCAGCCTGAATAGAATCGATCGGGCCTTTACGCTGGAGATTGTAGCTGTGGCAGTAAAACGCTGCGGCTGCCGCATAATTTAGGACCGTCTGATAAGAGACTTTGATATTGAAGACGGACTTCAAAATAGCCGCGGTTTTCCTGGCTGGAACGGCGAAGGAAACATAAAAGGCAAGGATCAGGCCGAGGACGTTCTCGGAGTTATGGATCTTCGTAAGCTCGACGATCGGCTTTTCGGGCTCAGAGTGAAGAAGCTCTTGGGGTTTGTAATGATACTCCCGGTACTGGTAGCAGAGCTTGAACTGCGAGCTTCGTTTCTTCTGTAATGCACGCTCAGCCGGATTAAGTTTTGCGATGGCCTGGACGCGGTGCTGGCAGTCATCGTTGGGGCATTTGTAAAGCGTAACCTCTTTCCGCATTTTCCAACGAAAGAGAGCGTGGTTGCAGTAGGGGCAAAAGTATTTTGACTTATCGTTTTTACGGAATCTCTGGTCGGCTTGAAACAAGTGACCACAGACCTTGCACCTGATCTGAGATTTTTTCTTACCGTCGTTGTAGTAGAGATAGTCGTGCGGGGCATTGCAGACGGGGCAAAAAACCAGTTTGGGGAGTGCATGAGACTTGCCCCAGCGCTTTACAGCAGCAAGAGGCTTTCCGTGAAGCGCTTCGTACTGAGCTAAGAGTTGGTTGTAGTCTTTCGTTTCTTGTGTTTTTTTTCGAGCAGCGGTTCGGTGAGCGGCGGTTTTGGATCGACCGCGAACTGCCGGTAGTTTGGATGCTTCTCTTTAAAATCGTCTTTCGGTTTCACTTCCGGATTGCGATTTTGGAGAACATCCTGTAACCCGGCGGCGATCTGTTCAATTTCAACGCGAGTGAACTTGGAACAGATCCAGATGATAAAACGAGCAACACGCGACGTGTTCGACATGAGCAAGCTCTCCCTTGAGGGTGTTATCAACACTACTTTTAGCTCATTTTCAGGGGGGAGACAAGAGAATTGTTAAGAACATCTTGAAAAGCAAAAGCAATCAGAAAAATTAATCGCAGTATTTTGACAAAACGTAAAATGAGAAAAGGATAAGCTGCATGAAACAATTAAAAAATACCATACCTGATTATCTTATTGAAATGCATGAATCTTTATTATTGGCCCAGCTTCGCGCTATCCGTCAATTTCGGCCGATTAAGTTGAAGGGTTTGACAGGGGAGCGAACAGGTATGTCTAATATGGATATGGTCATAGACATACTTATACGCGCCGGGCGCCCACTCCATGTTTCAGAGATCATTTCCGAAGTTAAAACGGTTCACGGAGCAAATCTTAACCGGGAATCGATCGTGAGCGCCCTAGCCAAAAAACTCCATAGGCTGCCAGGCCTTTCACGAACTGCACCCAACACTTTTGCGATCTCCGCCAAGTGAAGAAGCCGCCGGAGGTCCCCGGAATAGAGAACGGATTGACCCGGAAGTAATCTTTCCAAAGCTTGCGGAGATCGTTTTACTCTGATGATGTGAGTTTGCAGAATGCATATTTTGGGAACATGTGTCTTAGGGCGCAAGACGGCCAGTACCAATAGTAAAAAATGTTTAGGTGTAATTGCCTCTGATTTATTAAAGACAGGCTGTTCCGAACGGAAAGGAGGAATATGCGGGCAATATTTGGTAAGGACCGGAGAAAGAGCGGTAATCGCCAAAAAAGAGAACTTGAAGTCAATATAATGGTTGCAGGCAAGAATCTGGGAAAAGCTTACTCTCTCGACTTATCCCCTGGGGGATTTAGGGTAGCCGGCATCGGCCTAAGGTTGGCGCTCCGTGAACAAATAAACTTTTCCTTAATGGTGCCAGTCGAAAAATACGGAGGTGCAGGAATAGTATCAAGGAAAGACGGTCCTCGAGGGATTACACGGATCGGAGGACGACTCGGGAATGCATACTTTATCAAAGTCGATGAAGAAAAGTTTCGGGAGTTTGTTGGAGTAAGATTCAACATTAAAACGGACACAAAAAGTGACCCGCTACAAAATTAACCGGCTGTGAATTAATAATTATCAATGGTTGCTTTAACTGACAACTGTCAGGGGCGGGAAAACAAAATGTTCGTTCACTTTTTCTGTGGATAAGAGTTAGTTACGAACTTGTACCGGCATGAGCACAACTTTGTTCGCCGCTTTGACGCGCACGGGAGCAAGCCGAAAAATGATCGCGTCGGAATGTGATTCCTCTCGCGTTTGCCAAGTAAAAAAAGGAGGATGAGCTATGAAAATTATAGTACGAATTGTGTCGGTTATCGTTTTAGTATTGATCGGTTTTGCTGTTGGCGTTCCTATCGGTCAGAGCAGAGGGTTTAAGACCGGCAGTGAATGGGCCTTCGTACAAGCATCTCTGATCGCACGAGAGCGGGGGCTGTTCATGCCTGTTAATTTCGCGGAAGGCCATTTCCAAATCGTACTGAAACAGCCCCGCGGTCTCCAACAACGGACACGGCAGCTTGCAGAGAAATACAGTGCGGATTCGGTGAACGAGAGCTGCAGCGAAAAAGGACTTATCAAGAATGTGAACCTGATCCGAAGCACGAATTTGATGCGATAAGTGTACCTGGCATCCCAAGGGAAAAAATCCGATACAACGATACTTTCAACTAGTCAGTATAACGATGCAGAACGATCAAACGTTTGGATTTATGAACCCATTGGGCCTATGGGAGTGAAGAGAATTTCGTCTCCGGGATGGAGTTCGATTTTGGTTCTTATGTATTCACAATCCCCAATCTTATAGATATTGCTATCAGCAAGAACGCGAAATTTTTTTGAATTGTGATCGGATCGAATTCGATGACAATGCCATCCTCTTTGTATAGACTTCATCCCATAATTTTCCTTTTTTTCATTCGACATTGAGGCTGTCAAACTCGTCTTTTATCACTGTCACATCTCATGTTTCGAGAGTGTCCTGAGACTGTCCTGATAAATAAATCGGGGTTACAGCATGTGCTGTAACCCCTTGATAGATTTGGTAGCGTGACAAGGTTTGAAAACGTGACCTTCGGTTGTGAAACCCGATTTTTGAGCTAGGGATCAAAACAAGTTGCTGTCTCTTTTTCTTTTTTACTTTGACTTACGAGATCTCTCTCAGCTAATGTTTGTTTTGCCGATTTCATATCAATAGTCGCTTTGCGTCCATGCTTCTCTAATAGATGAAAGGTTCCCGCCGTCTGAACTGACCCCCTCTGTTTAGACAAGTCAAGTTATGTTAGAATGTCGGACAGGATCTTCGGCCCCGAGGGGCGGAAAGGATCTTGTCATGAGCAAACAGAGGAAGTTCAGCACCGAATTCAAAGGCTAGGTCGTTGAAGAGTATCTGAGCGGGGTGAGCACCGCAGCCCAGCTCTGCCGGAGACACAGCATTTCCTCCGGGCATCTGTATCATTGGAGAAAGCAGTATATCAAAAAAAGCTTCGAAGCCGATTCCGCAAAAGAAGCTGGGTTGGAAGAACGAATCGGCCAGTCGGAACAAGCGCTCAAAAAAGCTCACTTGGAAAACGAGGTTAAAAAAAAGCGCTGGCTTGCAGCCAATGACGGGAGCTCAGGTGGTTTACAATTCCCGCTCAGAACAGTTCAAAAAGTGCATTAGCATTCTCTATCCATAATTGAAATTAGATTGTAGAAATGTCATTATTAATCCCAATCTACAAAGAGTAACCTATTATGAAGGAGAGAAATGAAATGCTAAAGAGATTATTTTTCGTACTAATGATCCTGGCTTATGCTGCGCCAAGTATGGCAACCGGGGCAATGATCGGCATAAACATATCTGGGTCGGAATATTCTTGGGAAACGTATCCGATTGCGAGCCACCTTGATTATCTCAAAAATAAAGGTATCGTTCTCGTCCGTTTGCCCATCGCATGGGAAAAATTACAGTCTACTCTCAATGGCCCGCTCAATCAAACTGAAGTTGGAAAGCTTAAATCATTTTTAGACTTAGCAACGACCCGCAAAATGCAAGTAATTGTAGATATTCATAATTATGGGCGCTACAATCCTAATTGGGCGGCTACCGCAGTGGCTAATTACGGCATCGTTGCGGTTAGCAGTACCGGCGGACTGGTTATCGGATCAAGTTCTCTCCCCATTTCTGCTTTCCAAGATCTGTGGACCAAACTGGCGGGAGCTCTATCGGGGAGTGCTGGTCTCGCTGGCTACGATATCATGAACGAACCTCACGACCTCGGCACAGGCGTGTGGCCACAAGCCGCACAAGCGGCGGTTAATGGCATCCGCTCAGTCGATATGCACACAACAATTTACGTGGAAGGCACGCAATGGGCTAGCGCCTATTATTGGCCTAGGGACAATGGCGGCCTCAAAATTATTGACCCGGCGAACAACCTCATCTATGAGGCCCACTTGTATTTTGACGGCAACGGGAGCGGCACATATACACAGACGTATGACCAGCAAGGCGCGTATCCCAACTGGGGAGTCGATAAAGTTCAGCCCTTCTTACAATGGCTAAAGCAGAGCAATGCAAAAGGATTTGTCGGAGAGTTTGGTATTCCAGAAAACGATCCTCGATGGCTTACTGTACTTGACAATTTCCTTAACGTCTTGAAGCAAAATGGAGTGTCAGGAACGTATTGGTACTATGCCTATGCCGATCCTTCCGGGGCAAATTCATGGTGGCCGAGCATGAGCGGTACGGATTACGGCATGAGTCTTATTCCAGAGGTAAATCGTCAGGATAAAGCGCAGTGGAGCATTATCAAAAAACACACTAGCTTTCCTCCTCTGATTCCAAGTAATTTGGTTGCTCATTGAAAATAAAACCTATACTGCTCAGATGCCGGAAACTAAAATGGAAAAAGATTCTGTGGTTCTTTAATTACAGCAGTGTTTCTTTTTCCCTCTCTTGCCTTAGCAGTTGTAATCGCGCGTATGCTTGATCCCGTCTAATGGCATATGTGTGTGAGTGAAAAAAGATTTGTCGATGCTAGAATAGGGTCTGGTCTCCTTTCTTATCCAGAATAAGAGGTTTTCAGCCCATGCATTTAAAAATTTTTTGCCGGGCAATGCTGTAGTAATTGCTGAGCAACTGCATAATAAATAAAACTATAAATCGAGCATTATAAATACAGTATCTTCGCCAAAGTCTTCGCGGCTCTATAACCAAGCGAAATAACCATTCAAGCCCTGCAGACATCATCCAACGAGGAGCTTGGGGCTTTGAGCCTCCTAAAAAATCAAACGCAGCACCGACGCCGATCATAATCGCGTCGATACGGCCAGCATGCTCTGCCATCCATCGCTCTTGCTTGGGACATCCAAGTCCGACAAAGAGAATGTTCACTCCTGAGTCATTGATCTCCGTAATTATACGCTCATCTTCCTCATGTGACATCTGGCGGAACGGTGGGCTATATGAATAGACTGCTTTAAGTTGTGAGAATCTCTTTTGGGAAGCCTGCAGCAGCTTATTCAAAACTTCGATGCTTCCGCCGTAAAATCCGACCGTCACGCCTTCTCGTGCTGACGCTTCGAGAAGATCCACGGTAAGATCGTAGCCGCGAATGTGAGTAGCTTTTCTTACCCCTAAAAAGCGTAAACCCCAAACCAAAGGCATGCCGTCCGGAATGACTAAAACGGCACCGTTCACAATCCTTTGAAATGCCTCCTCATCGTGCGATTCCATGACCATGTGCACATTTGCTGCACAAACATAGCCGCGCACTTTTTCCTTTGCCGACTTTAAAATAATGCGAGTTGCA
Source organism: Nitrospirota bacterium (assembly GCA_963754875.1). GTDB lineage: Bacteria > Nitrospirota > UBA9217 > UBA9217 > UBA9217 > JAJYKN01. The sequence continues at coordinate 170,922 of CAVWHO010000017.1, read as the reverse complement.
TCTGCATTGCTAGCCGCATCGAGCCGCATTCCAAGGATAGTACGATGAGGTAATGGAAAAGGTTTTTGGACGTTCATGAAATATAATCCATGCGTGTTCCCGACTGAAAAAACCGGCGTAATTCCTTTCTTTCTCTATATTCACCTGTCGGGTTCAACCTTTTAAAGGTGTTCCAAAAAGAAGCTAAAAATAATTTACTTTTAAAAAAAGACAAACTTTCACCATCCGATATTCCTATTCTGGGGATACCCATTGGGTTGTCAAAGGAGGAGATATTTTTTGACTCTGTCGTAAAAGCTAATTGAATACCAATATTGTTTAGATAATTCATCTCTCGTTCTGTAAAATCCAGGATAGGTATGCCATTAGGATATGCAAAATATTTTATTTCTCGGCTTAATAGGGTTGATAATTCGCGTACAGATTCAACTATTTCATATTTGCTGCTTGCATCATCTTCATTTGTTAATATTGGGTGGTTGATAGTGTGCGACCCAATTGTCACCAAACCGGATTGATCGATCTCTTTAAGGTTGTTTACCGTCAGATTCTGAAATACTTTTTTTTCAGTATCAGTTATTTTTCGGTATCTCATTATTATTTCATGAATCTGGTAAACTGGAAAGGTCTTCAATATCCCTTCTGCACTATACTTGAGAAGGTAATTATATGAGCAATTCGACATATCGGCAATGATCCGCTTTAACTCAATTTGGTCATATCCTTGTATTTCCTGAAACCAATAATTGCTTTTTTCTTTACATATCTTGGGAGATACATAGACAGAGGCCGGGACATGATGTTTTTTTAATACGGGGAAAATTACATCGTAAAATGATTTATTGCCGTCATCTACAGTAATATGACATGAGTTTTTTATATATATTCGTCCCAGGTAGATTTCATGCAAAGTTTCTACAGGTATCAATGCATACTTTGATTTTAAGAAACAAATTATGGTCTCAAACCATAAACTATTATTAACTGAATGAATATTTATGATTATATTCATCGTCGTAGATCTCATTTAGTCTGGCAATATAGGCGTCCGGATTGTAGTTGCTAAAGATATATTGTCGTGCATTTCTGCTTAATTCTTGCAAATGTTCTTTATCTTTAGAAAGTTTTTCAATAGCAGATGCTATTTCTGCTGATGAATGCTTATTTACAAATATCCCGTTTATCTCATGTTTAATTACATACTTGATGGAACCAACATTCGTGGTTACGGGGACTAAGCCAAAAGACATGCTCTCGATCAATGCCATTGGCAATCCCTCAAAAAATGATGGCAAAAGAAATACATGGCAATTTCTTAATAATTCTGTCTTTTGGTCACCTGATACAACGCCCTTATGTTCAAAATCCTCGCCTAACAACTCCCTAAATTTACGGACATAAAGTTTTTCGTCAGGGCCTTTGCCTGCTATAACAAATTTTAATCTAACGCCTTTCTGTTTTAGGCATTCCAGTGCCCGAAAAATTAATTCAATTCCCTTGCTTACAACAATACGGCCCATGAATAGAAGTCTGAGCACCTCGTTTTTCGTATAAGTACGTTGAAACTTGCCTGCATCCTCTAATTCGATGCAATTTGGGAGAACAAATATTTTACTAATACTGAAATTTCGATTGATCATTTTCTTTTCCGTAGAACTTAGGACAATTTTCGGGTTTTGGCCCGACATACTGCATTTTAAAATATACTTTATCAATAATGGCATTTTGCTCTCTGTGAGATATTCACCACCATGTAAATGAATAATCATGGGTTTGCGCAACAAGCGGGCAAATAAAATCAAAGGAGAATCACGAAATATGGAGAGTATGCTAAAGGCGAGATTGAAATGTATCAATATATCCTTTTGGGTAAGCATCAAATAACCCCATTTCAGATATGCTTTCAGAATTCGGAAAAACCAGCCTAAATTACGACTTTCGAAGTCTTTTTTGCCCAGTTGAAAATGAATATATTCCTTTCCCGTATTTCTTTTGATAATAAATTGTGTGACCGATGAAATGCCACTTATATTGTGATTTTTCTTAAGTGAAGGTGAGGTTATAATAATTTTCATAGAATTTGGGAATAACCAGATAAAATGTAAGGTCGCGAATTCAAACTCGAAGTGTATTACTTGAGGCTGCGACCTTCAATGGCGTTTTGTAACCAAGGCTCCTTGGTCGGCGGTTCAGTAGATATTCGATCCGAGCTATTTTGCTCGGGCGTAATCTCATTGTTGTGCAATCATTACATGCACATTCTTCTAGATTCCTGTACAAAGTTTTCATATTTATTTTTTTGCACCTTAAGTTCACATTTAATAAAATCCTCATTATTTTTAAAATTCATTATCGCCTTCTGCTGCATATCAAGTAAATATTTAGCTGTCAAAATATCCTTGTTTGCGATGTAATTTGATTTGTCTAATTTAAACGACTTAAATAGCGTCAAGGCTTTCGATTCTTGATCTGGCGTTACATCAGTAACATTCTCTGTAAAGAAAATAACAGGAGTATAATTTTTTATACAAAAAATGGAATCATGGAATCGATGAGTTATGACGAGGTCAAAATATTTATATATTCCCATTTGTTCAAAAGGCGACAAATCTGTAAAAATCATATCAGCATAATAAGCAGGACGAAGCGATACTACAATAAAACCCGACTTTCTGAAATAATTCGATAAATCCCACGCCCATTTTGTATTTCTTAATAAATGCAAACAGACAACAGGTTTATTAAAATTTAATTTCTTCCTTTTAATATATTGCTCGGCAATACTATAATCTATTTCATAGGTAAACGTTGGATCTGGTACGATTTGCAACCTTTTATCTCCTGGCGACGTAAAATTTGATAGCAATCGGAAGGTAGCCTCATCTCTAACCCCTAATAAAGAAAATCCATCTATTGTTTTCTGAATTAGATTCTTTTGATTTTCAGATAAGGCGTCATAATAAACATTATGAGAGGAAGCTGCTATAAGAAATTTATGACTATCAACCGTATTGTCTAACCAGTATGCAGTCAAGTTATCTTTGTTGGCCTGTTGTAATTCCAACACCGTATCAGAGCCAACATATATTGCGTCATAGTTTTGTTTCTTAATAAACTCAATAGAGTTGTCACGGTTTGAAGACATTAATTTGTTTCGGCTCGTTGTAATTTCATTTTTAAAAAAAATATTATATTTTTTAATTCTGATAATATCATTTTTAAACGAATGAAAAGAAATATCCGTTAGATAGGGCCTCATTGGCCGCCGCCATCCCACATAATTTATTAGTTCTACTTGGGCATCAGGATATTCTTTTTTAATTGCCTCCAACGTGCAATACGCTTGCATGTTAGTACCAAGATTTGCATATTCATTTAAATAAGTTAATATTCCTATTTTTTTCATACAGAGCCCATTTTTTTTTATTGCTGTTCCCTTGAAATACATTCATCTAAAAAGGCTTTATACATAGATATTATTTGGCTCATTGAATACTCTTTCTTTACAAAAGCCATGATATTTTGTCTCATGTTTTCGTAATTAGCATTATGCTTTAAAATTACTTCTCTCATAACAGAAGATAAACTTTCCCGTGATTGTCTTTTAAAAAAGAATCCTGTAAATCCATCTACGATGAACTCCCTGAAAGGATCAATATCGGAAGCGATTATTGGCTTATTGTATTGATATGCTAATGTAAGCACCGCACTTTGGGCTATATCCTGGTAAGGCAATACCATATAATGGCAAGAAGATATTAGATCTGGAATATCATGATTGGGTATAATTTCAATTCTTGTTTTAATCCCTTCACTGATAGTAATCATTGATTGATAATATTCCCAATTTTCACAATTGCCGGCAATATAGAGCTCAATATTTTGCATTCCGGATTTGTACAAATCCTGAAAAGCATTTATCAATAAATCTAGCCTTTTATAATTTCTAATGTACCCAAAAAATAAAAACCTTATTATATTATCAGGTGGAATAACAGCTGATGATCCATAATCTTCTAGAGCTAAGGGAGCATAATATGATTTTTTATCAGGTAGCAGTCTTCTAATAATGGTTAACTGCGACTTCGAAAATACGTGAAATTTTTTCATTCTGCTATGTACATAATTATTATATATTCGCATAAGGCACTCATTACTCGCCCCTTTTGGAGTACTAACATTGTGAGCACCATAAATCACCCGATTGGGGTTTATTAACAAAAAGAAAAGAGGGAAAAAATATGGCAGACCGTGAAAAGATATATAAATTAAGTCAGCATCTGATTCCCGGATGTTGTTTAGTAACCTCAGATATTGTATTATTATGCGGGGGTCCCTTTGTCTATATTTTAGGTTATATTCTTTGGGCTTAAATGTATTAAATACTAGGCCATCTGATTTTCTTCCTGTATTTCGTGTATTAATAAGAATCCAGTCAATCTCATAGTCATTAGATAGCTCTGGAACAATTAAAGCATCAACGCACAAAAAATAATCAGGTGTTATCCAGCAGAGTTTTTTCTTTAATTTTGGCATATCATCAGCTCTTTTTTTTACTTGAAATCACCTTCATAATCTCTGCCAGTAAGCATAACGCGACCGGTTTATAATTCTCCGCCCAGCTTCATCCTTTACTGTTCCATTAACATCATTTTAACTATGTCGCACATCTTATAACGAGCCTGCCAGCCCAGCTGAGTCAGCGCCTTTTCAGGGTTCCCTCGACTTGTCCTGATTTCGGTCGGTCTATACAATTCAGGGCCATTTTCCACATAGTCGCGCCAGTCAATCCCCATGCATCCAAAGGCAAAAGATGTGAACTCTTCCAGGGTATGCTCCTCTCCCGTGGCTATCACGTAGTCATCCGGTTGATCCTGCTGGAGCATAAGCCACATCGCCTCGACATATTCCGAGGCCCATCCCCAGTCCCTGGAAATTGAAATATCCCCCAACCTCAGTTTTTCCCTTGATCCTTTAGCGATCCGACAGACGGCGGAAGTTATTTTTTTTGTTACGAAGCGATCTGGCCGTAAGGGAGACTCATGGTTAAACAGGATTCCAGAACAGGCAAAGAGGCCGTAAGCCTCTCGGTAATTTGACACTTCCCAACAAGAAGTCGCCTTTGCCACTGCATAAGGGCTTCTCGGCCTGAATGGGGTGGATTCATCCGCCGAGGCGCCACCGGTATCCCCAAAACTTTCACTAGAGCCAGCATTGTAAAATTTGACGGGAAGGTCGATGAAACGGATTGCTTCAAGCAAATTGAGAGTACCTCCACTAATACTTTCTAGTGTCTCTATAGGTTGCTGAAAGGAAAGTCCTACCGAGCTCTGTCCTGCCAGGTTATAGATCTCATCCGGCCTGACTTTGGCAACAATCTGGAGGACACTTCGGAAGTCATTCAATGCCATTGATTCCGTTTTTACGCGATCACGTATTCCGAGTCGGGCCAGGTTATGAAATGCTTGCATTTGCGCATCGCGGGAGGTACCATATATTTCATACCCCTTGTTTAACAGAAACTGCGAAAGGTATGCGCCGTCCTGACCTGAAATTCCGCAAATCAGTGCACTTTTAGCTCTTGCCATTAATTTTCTCTTCTTATTGTATACAGTTTATCCACTTGTCAATTGCCACATTAGCGACTTTTATTACTCTAGATTTAATATGGAAAATCATTTTATACATTATCCTATCCATCCTTAATTGTTAAAAAAGTAATATTTTCATTGTGATGCTTAAGTTTATTCGAGCGAATCAGGAAATAATATGTCAAGAGCCAAAAGGTAAAAAAAGCAAAGTAAGAACCAAAAGCTTTGGATAGTAATATATAGCTAATGACAGCCACTAAACTAATAGCATAAAATGTGAAGGCGTGTCTTATGGTCGAGACGTTTACTTTTATCATAAATATATCTTGCAAAATATGAAAGATAAGAAAAGATAAGAAAATAGAAATAGTCACTACTGCAAGTGATTTTATATAATGCAATCCGATAAGACATATAATAATATTTGCTAAGAGTAAAATGATATTTAACCACATGTCATTTTTTTCATATCTCATAGCAATTAGGATATTTGCTTGTAAAAAAGCTGTAGGAAAAACTAGCATTGTTAAGAATAGCTGTTTTGTATAAACTGCACTGAAGACATATCTTGAACCAAATGCCAACGGTATCAGGAAATCTGAAAATGTATAAATAAATGTGTAAGAAAAAAGACCAAATAATAGATAATACAAATGAGTCATTTTATATAAAGATCGAAACCTATCCATGTCTCCCTCTGCATATAATTTTACTAGCAACGGATAAACTGTGGTGGATACAACGACTGGTAACAATTGAGCTATTGAAAATACCTTATAAGATATTTCATAATTAGCGATATCGGCAATAGTTAATGTTTTCGATATTATAATATTTGCAAGGCGCCAATTTACCATGGACACACTTCCAATAATCACAAATGGCCAATTTAAAATGATCAAGTGCCGTATATCAATAAATGATAACTTGTACTTCAAAAGAGAATGCAAACTGATTAGGCTGGAAGAACCATATGTCAAGAACATATTTAAGGTTACTAATCGTATGATTATTAGAAGGGTGGACAGTGTGATTATAGAGAATGGATACGCAAACAGAAAGCAGCCAGTTATTAACTTTAAAAACGCCTCAACTGTAAGTATTTTAAATGTTCTTGTTTGCTGAAATTCTGCAATATTCAAACATTTTATCGCATTAATTGAATTATCAAAAATAATATTAAGACCACAGATTGCGGCCAATAGGCGGATGAACCCGTCATTATAAACAAATAGTGTAAAAATGATATTTATGACATAAAAAAAAACCCCAAAATAAATTTGCATCTTCAAAAATTTACTTATTAAATCCGTTCGGTTGCTCGTACCTGCAAATTCCCTAATAAACCATTGGCTAAGTCCGAAAGTGGAAAAAGCTGCTACAAGCTGGTAAATAGTAATGGCAATTATGTAGTTGGCAAATTCAGTAGTAGAATATATTCTTGCAATGATGATGAAAAAAAAGCTTACCAGGATTGTTTGCGAGATATGAGACATTAATCCCCAGGAACTATTTTTGAACAATACATTCTCGTAAACACGCAGGATTTTTTTTATTAGAATATTGTGCATGATTATTCTGGTGTTGTCTGCCGTGGAAAGGGTAAAGACTCGGCCCTCTTATCTTGTAGCTCGCCCTCAAACTGCATGGTTGCTGGCACAGCCCCGAAGGCTAAGTGTAAGAAGCCACAGATCAACAGAAACAAGCCGAAAGACACTTGAATTAGTGCCCCTTCTAGCATCCCATGCATTACAGAGAAAACAAACAGCATGAATAGAAAGCCATATTCGGCAGCTTGAGTGTTTTTATAGTAGCTTAATGCATCCTTAACCCCTAGAAAGAGAATGAAAACATAGGTGATACAACCCACTAGTCCAACATTGAGCAAAAGTTCAAGATAGATGGAGTGGGCGCCGTTGATGCCTATTCCTACCGCTTGCGAAAACTCACGGATGTGACGGGGCACCCAAAAACTAGCGAACCCATAACCGTGAAATGGATGCTGGCCGATGTAATCCAGACTTAGTTTATATATTTGCATACGACCGGCAAGCGTATCCAGACCTTCGGACGCTCTCCCCATAAAAACCCATTTTCCCAAGACCGAAATCAAATCATCTCCCCAGAGGAGATATGAAAAACAGAAGATCCATATTATACCCAAGATGACTTTTAAACACTTTGATGCAGAACCACTTAATGTTTTGAACACGGTCAGGGCAAAAAACATAGCGGCAAAGGCCGTCCGGGACTTGGTGAGGCATAAAGCCAGCAAACCGATAAAAGCAGCGAGGATAAAAACGGCTTTTCGGCTTTTACCACTGCCAGCCAGGGTTGTAGCTGAAAGTAACATCATGGCGCAATTAACGCCCTGCATGTTTGGATGGAGAGTGCCGGCGAAACGATATCCCTCTGATATTGGTCTAAATGTCCCCAAGCTTATCTCTACGATCAGTCCTACCAGTAGATAAGAGGCCGTAACGAAAAAGGCCAAAGATGGAAGAAAACTGATCGGGATAAGTCTGACCGTGGCGACGGCACTGAGGCAAACAATAATGAAGACCCCGAGTCTGCGGAAGGTCAAGCCTGGATCAATGGACCAGGCAATGCTCATGAGGGACCACAGAAAGAATAATGCTAGCATCCAACCGAGAGCCCCATGAATCTTAAGACGGTGGCGGTTCTTGGCCAATAAACTGCTAATCGCAAATAAAGCAAGCGCCACAAACGCTAGCCGTCTTCCTAAATTTCCTTCCAGAGTTAAGCTTTCAAAAACATCAGTCGAGAGGTCGTAATTTTCTAAGAGAGAGTAGTACAAATAATGATCGCTAAAAAAAAATACTAGGGCGAAAAAGACGACGCTTGCCAATGCCGTTTTCATTTCAAGTCGTTCGGTGAACATGTTATAAATCTAACTCCTCTTCAAGGAATAAAACTGCGGCCTCGTGTCTCTCGATCATCATATCCACAGCGGTAATGCATTACTTCGACCGATCCGACCTTAACCTGCTCCCGATCCTTTCAGCAAAGCCAGTATTGTCTTAAGCAAACTGCAAATTAAAAAACTGTCAAGAATTCAAGCTGCCAGACGGCAGACCACTTACTCTGCCCCGCTTCCCTTCAACACAGCAGGAATTGTCCCCAGCAATATCTTCAGATCAAGCCACAATGACCAGTTGTCGATATAGTGCATATCCAGCTCCATCCATTTTTCGAAGCATAGATCACTCCTTCCGCTGATCTGCCAGAGACAGGTGATGCCTGGCCTTACGCTGAAGCGACGGCGGTGCCAATCCTGGTCAAAGCCATTATAGTCCCTCACAGCCATCGGCCTGGGACCAACAAGGCTCATATCCCCTCTCAATACATTAAAAAGCTGCGGAAGTTCATCAATACTGGACTTTCTCAATAATTTCCCTACAGGAGTTACACGAGGGTCATGTTTGATCTTGAATACCGGACCGCTCACCTCGTTAAGATGTTCCAACTCAGCCTGTTTTTTTTCTGCATCTTGCACCATTGTGCGAAATTTGAAGACTCTTATCCTCCGCTTATGAAGACCCAATCGTTCCTGAACAAAGAAGACGGGTCCGGGTGAAGTGAGCTTGATCAGGAGAGCAGTGACCAGATAGAGAGGCAAGAGTGTAATAATGATGACAAGGGAAAGGAGGATGTCCATGGCGCGTTTGATGAGGACGCAGCCGCCAACCATGCTCCCGGTGAACAACGTGACGATCGATTCGTCATCATAGGTTGTGGTTAGGGTATGGGCAATCTTGTGATCAAACAAGTCCGAAAAAAATCTCACGATGATGCCCTGCTCTTCACAGGCGGAGATTATGCCCGAGGCGTCTTGGTAAAATGACTTCACAGGAAGGCAGATCATCACTTCGTCGACAATGTTCTTTCTCAAATAGGATGGAAATTCCTTTAAGCCGCTCACAACGACATAGCCGGCCTGTCGAGCTTTTTGAATCTGAGGCCAATCATCGTCTGCAAAACCGACGAGACGGTAACCGAGCTCGTTGTTCGTTTCCATCCACCTCGCGAAACGCATGGCCCGTGCATTGGTCCCGACGACGATGATATTCCGCTGGTTTCTTCCACGAAGCCTGATCCTCTCCAACACAAGCTTGAGAATGAGCCTGCTCACAATAGCGATAATTGTGACGCTAAGCCAGAAAAAAACGAGGAAGCTTTTGCTGGCCATTGTGATATGAAACAGCATCGCAAAAACCATGAGGATAATGGTCCCTACAGATGTGGCCTTTACGATATCGGCGACTACGCTCTTGAGAGAGGCGAGCCGTTGCGATACATAAGACCCGAACCAAAACAGGGTGTAATACCACAGGAAGACAAAACCGGAAAAAAGCACTACGTTCGCCAGCTTGATGCGCACGGAAAGGAACTCCTCCAACGAAACATGTTCACTGCTCGATTCGATTGACGCAGCAAAAATAAAGCAAATGATCATGTTCAGGAGATCAAAGAGTTTCATTGACTGAAAAAGTATTTTTCTGCGGGGAGGTGTCATAATTTTTTCACCAACAGGTAGGCGCGAAATCGAAAAGTTTCACAGTATTTTGCTGACTTTTTTCAGTTCCTCTTTCTTCTCCTATTCTTACTCTTTGAAATATCTAAATTTCGCCGCAGAATTGAGCAGATATTTCGTCTCGGCCACTGACTCGATTGATACGTTCACAAATCATGCAAATTCCCTGTCTCCTTTTTCTAACGTACCCAAATCATATTCGTTAGAATTGAAAGAGTTGCATTTGCGTACGAGGTAAATCCGTGCATCTCTTCTTTTGAGATTTTTTGGTTGCCTTATATCCTTCAATGGCGAGTTCATCAATCCTTTGCCAGACTATCGGTTCCTTGTAGGTCTTGGTTCGGTGCACATACGAGCAGGCGGCTTATCCTCTAAGCCTGCTTGCTGATAAACGGGCAAGCTGACTAGCTATTAAGTGACAAGTTTCAGGACATCGGTTACCCAGATGTGTCAAGACATCGGTTACCCGAAACGTCATTTTTTTTACATCAGGACATCGGTGTCCTAGTCTGCATTTAATGCTATCATGCTCTCCTTATCCGAGATCGTCAAAGGAGAGCACTGATGGAAGAAGAACTAAGACAAACCGCAATTAATAGACACATCCAAGGAGGTGAATCACCCAAGGATGTCTATACCAGCTTGAACCGATCCAAAAAGTGGTTCTTCAAATGGCTGAACCGCTATCAGACCGGAGCACCAGACTGGTACAAAGAACAATCCCGGGCTCCCAAAACAAGGCCCTCAGAGATCGACCAGGAAGAAAAAGAGCGCATCCTTTCGACCAGACAACAGTTGGTAGCTGCTCCCTATTCCCAGATCGGTGTCTCGGCCATCAAGTGGGAACTCAAGAAGCAGGATTTACCGTTCCCTTCGGATAGTACAATTAACCGAGTGCTGAAGCGCGAAGGGCTCGTAAAAAAAAACAGCCTATGTACCGAAAGGGGTCGAATACCCTTACTTCATCGAAGCTCTGTGCAGCAACAACATTCACCAGATGGATCTGGTAGGACCGCGTTACATTAAAGGAGACGGCAGATTCTATTCGATGAACGTTATCGATCTGTTCGACCGTGAAGTATACATAGAGGCTCAAAGAACAAAGGAGGATTCCCACGTCTGCCATGGGCTTTTACGCTGCTGGAAGACCATGGGGATTCCTGATTATCTCCAGATGGACAATGCGCTGAACTTCCGCGGCAGCAATCGTTACCCCCGATCTTTCGGAATGGTCATACGGCTTTGCTTGGCCTATGGTGTCCATCCGGTCTTTATCCCGATTGCCGAACCGTGGCGCAACGGCGTCGTTGAGCATTTTAACAACACCTACGACAAAAAGTTCTACCACAGACAATGGTTTTCAAGCTATACCGTTCTGAAGCGGCAGAGCAAGAATTTCCAGCGGTTTCACAACAAGTATCACCGTTACAGCTTCCTTAAGGGAAAAACCCCTTTTGAGATGAGGCAGGCCGCCTACAATTTTACGCCGGTAACAGTAGGATCGAATACCAAGATGCCTGACCTCAGCTTCATTCCGGATGGATGTATTTCTGTCATTCGGTTCATTCGAAGTGATCGGAAACTCGACATCTTCGGTGAACGCTTCGAGGTATCAAAAGACCTCGTATACTCTTACGTAAGGGCACAAATTGTGACGAAAATCCATTCAGTGCAGCTCTACCTCGGGAACGACACTGTCGATACTTTCGAGTACCGATTGCCTGAAGACTTACTACCTGAGGACTCCGTTACCAGCCTTGGGTAACCGATGTCTTGACATTTCGGACCATTAGAAACGGGTAACCGATGTCCTGACATTTGACAATTAAGAGGTAAGCGGATTAGCGTGTAAGCCTGCCAGCTGGTTAACCTGCAGGCTGGAAAGTCTTCTACAACCTGCGATAGATAAAATCGGGGATATAGTACCGTCTCTTATTGAAGACGACGCCGAGGAGCTTCCCTCCGTGCTTTTCGATGGTTTCCTTGGCCTTGACCGCCACCGGCAAGCGGGTTTTTTCAGCCTCTAGAACCAGGACGACGCCGTCCACATGCCGTGAGATCGCGATCCCGTCGGGCGACGCTGTAGCCGGAGGGGAATCCACAATGACGAGATCGAAGTGTTCTTTCAACATGTTCCACAGGTCCACAATCGTTGGCGAATCAAAAACATGGTGGGTTATGACGGCGCTTGGAGAGACGGGGCATACATAGAGGTTCGATTCATTCACTTGATAAATAACATTGTCGAGGGCACCACCATTTTCCAGCAAATCCTCCCAGCCGTACTCGGGCGTGATCCCCGATAAGATGTGTTGTTTCGGATTCTGCTGGTCGGCATCCAAGATCAAGACCGATTTATTCAGATTAGTCGCTGTCATTCTCCCGAACATGCATGCAATCGTCGAGGTGCCTTCTCCTGCCCGCGAGCCTATGAACTGAACCACTTTTCCCCGAGCCTGGGAAATATGGGAATCAATACGCTGGTAGAGGCTGTGCAGCGCTTTTTCCTGTCCCCTCTCTTCCCATTCGGGCGCGGACACGTTTAAAGACTGCTGTCGTGCCGGGACCAGAGACGATGTCAGGGTTACTTGCTTTTCTTTTTGTGCTTGTTTCAGTGCTTCGTATATCTTACCCATGTGTCCTCTGTGGATGGAATGCGGGGGGAAAGACTATTTTCTGCTCTGCCGGGCTCCAGATGCTTTTGGTACCGGAGTCCTTTTTCATGACCAATTTGTGCAGTTCCCATGAAAGCTGACCCTAGATATCTCAGGCTTTCGAGGTACATTGCATTCCTTTTGACGAGCGGCCGTCAGCCCTCATTTTTTATAAGAAATGGTCGTCAAAACAGGCAACCCCAGTCTTTTTTCCACGCTTTCAGGAGTAGAGAGTCCTTGAGATAAATACTCCGAGAAAAATGCATAGCCAAAACCCGAAACTGTACCAAGGATGATTCCCAGCAGGATATTCAACGCCTTCTTCGGTTTGATCGGTTTTGCGGAGACTGTGGCTGCCTGGATTATGCTGACATTCGACATCCGTTGCAGATTCATATCATCCGAAATGCGGGCTTCTTCGAGTCTATCAAGATACGTTCTGTAATTCTTGTCATTAGTCGCAACTTCTCGTTTCAATTCCTGGTTCATTTTTTCATTGAGGTCCAAGGATTGAATCTCTCCATCGACTTGTGCCAGCTGGCGTCTGAGCGCACTGTCTTTCGCCTCTAGAGAGTCAAGGTCTGCCTTTGTTTGGAGAATCGACCGCTCCGCTTCCTGGTAGACAGCGTTTCCTGTGTTCACCTTGCTGGTGATAGCCACCTCTTGCTGCTTGAGAAAATCCTTAACGAGTTCTAGTTCCTTGTGGACATTCACGACCAAACGGTTCTTTTCTTTATATTTCTGCAGGAGCCCCTGTTCTTTCAGCTGGAGATCGAGAAGTTTTGATTTTGCTTCAATGATGATTTTGTCCCGCTCGGTCTGGGTGTATCGGCTTTTATCATTAGCAATTACCTTCATTTGTGATTCCAGAGAAGATAACTTTTTTTGAAGTTCCGCAATACGGTTGTTAGTGTTTTTAAAATCCGTGTCCAGCTCCATTCGCTGTTTAAGCAGAAGGCTCCTCTGTTCTTCAAGGGAATAAACGCGATTTTTTTGTTTGAATTGTTCCAACTTGGTTTCCGATTGTTTCAGTTTTATTTCGTGATCGGATAGTTGTTGTTCCAGGAAGGAGGACTGTGCACCGGTGTGGACTTGAAAGTGTTTTCCCTTGTACAATTCAACGAGCAGATTGAGAGCCTTGGCCGCGATCTCCGGGTCCTTATGCTGAAAAGTGACCTCGATAACACTCGATTTTCTAACCACTTCCGCGGTTAGCTTTTTTTCAAATCTCATTACGGCTGCTTGTAAAGGGGTCATCTTTATACCATTCCCCGTAGCTGGCAGCAAAGAGAAGGATTCTTTGCTCAAATCCGGATAGAGATTCTTAACTTGCAAGGTAGTAATGACGCTTTCTATCAAGTCCCGGCTCAGAAGTATATTGATTTCGGAATTTACGGCCTCTTCCTGGTTGATCGAAATCATCTGACCGCCAGCGTCGGGGCGGTAGATATATTCTCTGCCGACATTTACCAGAATGCTTGATTTGGCTTCATACTGAGGCGACATGAGGAAAGAAGCGATCGTGACTGTTGCGACCGTTGCGAATAAGATGGTGAGCATCCTTGTTTGATGCTTAAATAGGACAGTGAGAAAGTCTCTTAAACTGCCAGTATCTTGCTTTTGGTTTATCATAAATTTATCCAATATATTATGGGTGGGGGGTGTAATTATAGTAATAGCCGGCGCCAATTGATATCGGAATGTTCTTCCGTATGTATTGATCCATCCACAGATTCACGTTAGCGATCCGGGATCTAGGCACATAAACAATGTCATTCGGCATGAGATAAAGGTCACGGCCCATATCCGTGCCATCGACAACTTTTTCCATGTTCATCACAAGCGCGATTGGCTTGCTATCCGGACCGCGCCGTATGATCACAAGCTCACTCGTTTTCGCCGTGTCCTTGACACCGCCGGCCTCGGCAAGCGATTGCACAACGGTCATCGGGGTACTCAGGTTGATGATGCCCGGTTTGTTCACCTCTCCGTCGACATAAACCCGCTGTCCGCCGAAGGCTCGGACGATTACCGTGATCTCAGGGGTATCAAGTTCTGCAGCATATTTCTTGGTGAGCACACTTGTCAACTCGGCGGGAGTGAGTCCTGCTGCGATAATTTCGTGCGCCAGCTGAAGGGAGATACGGCCGTCGGGTCGAACAAGGACCTGTTCGTTCAGTTCGGGATTGTAGAAGAATTTGATGTCAAGCTGGTCTCCCGCCCTGACCTGGTACTCCGGTGTTTGAAGCGAAGAAAATTCTTGCTCTAACGGGGATGCAGCGCTTGGTGGATTTCTCACGGAAGCGGCGCAGGCAGTCAGAAACAAGCTTAACAGAAAGATGAGTATCGCGTTATAATTCTTATTCATTAATTTATTAATCATATTTTTGCGAGACGATAAAAATCTTAATGAAGCACGTAAAATCGAGAACATCAGCCCTGACTGAAATATAATCGATTCGTAAACGTTCCAAGCATCGCTCCGCCTACTCACTTACATGAGCATAAGCGAACACGCTATGAGCTGTTCCGCCAAATAAGCGGGAAGCCCGTATCAAAAGAGATAGAATGCACGATATGCTTGCATTCTGATATTTTATGTTTTTACGAATTGAGAGAGTTATCCAAAAAACTGTTTTTTAAAGCTAGCTAAGAAATAGATCATTGTCAATCGACCTTTTGGAGTAAATACCTGTAGACCTTATACCCGATTTTGTCGGGTTAAAGGTGTAGGGCGTGCGTGCTTTGATGGCTGCTGAAGTGATGTTTCATGATATAAGAGAGGCAGGGTTCACTGAACTTTTTGGAGGATTATTTTTTCGTCAAGCAGACCTGACTTTATTGCGAACAGTACGAGTTCTGCAGTCTTATGCAGCTTCAGTTTTTGCATGATCCTCGTCCGGTGGGTCTTCACCGTTGTCTCGCTGATAGTATGTTTTTTACTCATCTGATGGTTGTTCAGTCCTGCTGCAATCGATCTTACGATTTCACATTCACGTGGCGACAGCATCGCGGTATAAGCAGTGGTCGTTGCTGATGCGGCGGGTGTCAGATCTTTTTGAGGCTGTTGTCTGAATATAGCTGAAATGCATTTCTTCCCCCCTATTGTCAGAGGACTTGAGATTATCGACACTGGAATTCTTTCACCGTCTGCTCGATAGACCTCAACACAATCGGATATGGTCACGTCCCCCTGAACGTGTTTCTTAAACATCGCCATGTGGAAGTCTGCTTGATCAGCAGGATGGAGCTGGGAAAAGTGCATCCCGATGATATCGTCGCATGGAAGTCCGATAATCTCTCCGCCCCGCTTATTCACCGCGAGAACGAGTCCGGTCTCCACGTCGGCAAGGAAGACGGCCTCATTGATGGACTCAAAGAGCCTGCGATACTTCTCCTCTGAGTACAGAAGTTCGGTCTCTCTTGTCTTGAGAGCGGTGATGTCGCTGACGTAGACAATGACGCGGGACCAGGTATTCTCGTAATCGGCGGGAACAAACCATTGCAGAAAAACGTTGAGCCCCTCTTTTTTCATCGTGAGGTTCACGCACTCTCTCGCGAACTCCCTTCTGCCTTCGGCCAGCGCGATAAGCCCTTCCTTGAAGGTTTCATAAGAGGACTTGCCGAAGATCTGTTTCAAGCCCTTGAAAAAATCCTTTTTACTGAGGGCCTGATAGAGACGAAGTGTGGCGTTGTTTACATCAATGATTTTCACTTTCCCTGCGAGCAAAACGATTTCTTCGGGATGTTGCGCAAAGTACGTCCTCATATCCCGGACGCCCTGCTTCCTTAAAGACTGATAATGGGACCTCACCTCTGAAAAATCTTCCACCCAGATGGACACGGGTGCATCCCTGAAAAAATACGGATCTCCCATGGCCACTTTAACTGGATCGAGCACGGAGACACTCCTCTGCTGCTGCTTTTGCTGACTTTTGGATCCCTTGATCCGATTTTGTAAGCCCCTTAGTGCGTAGACGTCTGGTGTCTATCATATATGACATTGGAGAGAACTTGTAACCTTCGATATCCAAGAGATCGAGGCAGACTTTGACGAGTGCATAAGCTTGATAGAGCAGCTGCTCGTGGAGAAACCACAAAGCCGAGCGCGCTGATGTACCCGTCTCTGCGACTTGCCTCTGTCCGTCCAACTCGCGCAAACGGTTTTGGCTTTGTCAGGAAAGAATATTCATCAATCCGTAAAAATACAAGATATGCGCATATTTATATATGTACTGTTATTACGATACGAAAAAAGTAATTTGAATGGCTCTTTCTTTATATTAGCACGGGGGGGAATTTTTGATATGGGTATTTTTAGGGTATTGCAATAAATAACGGAATAAGAACAGGCGCAACAACAAGATTCAATTAATAATCTGCTATGCAACAATGCGCGGCAAGGTGCATGATAATGTCAGTAGTTGCGTTTTTTTAATGTGATATTAAAAAAAGAATACAATCCAAAATTATCTTCAAAGACACAGTTTACCGAAAAAAGTGAATACTGTCACCAAATGGCCTTCAGAGTAATCACCCGAAGGGGGGCCAATATTCCTTTTCCTTCTCCTCCTCCCACCAAATCAAGAACTTAGAGCATCCATAAATGCATTATTGTTTTGCAGGGCACAAACAGGACAGTAATGAGAGCTGTTGGAAAATATCGATGCGGGTAGAGCCGCTTCATGATATGAGTTCAGGGGCAAAAAAGGTAGGAACTATATCTTCAGGAAAGTACAAACAATGCGTTAGAGCATTTTGTTCAAACGGTTTGTTCAAACGGTTTCTGATTTTCACGCTACCTTTGAGTATTCCTTAACTTCCTTCTTGAGACGGTCTCCGAGAGCATCGGCGGCTAAATCAAGGTCGTACTGCGACTGAAGCCCAAGCCAGAACTCTGAAGACGTACTAAAAAACCGCCCAAGCCTAAGCGCGGTATCGGCGGTAACTTTTCTTTTTTCAAGAACGATTTCGTTGATTCTTCGCGCTGGAACGCCAATATTCACAGCAAGCTTATTTTGGCTCAAACCCAAGGGATTAAGAAACTCCTCAAGAAGAACCTCGCCGGGGTGGACAGGATGCAATGCTTTTTTCTTCATTCTAATTTACTCTCAATGATAATCAGTGATCTCAACGTCTGCCGCGTCGCCGTCTTTCCATGCGAAGCAAACGCGCCATTGGTCATTTATGCGAATGCTGTACTGCCCTGCCCGATTGCCGGACAGTTTTTCTGGCCTGTTTGCTGGAGGAATGCGAAGGTCGTTGAAATTCTTCGCGTTGTTTATCATGCGCAACTTTCTTAAGGCAACCTGCTGAATATCGGACGGCAATTTCTGTGACCGTTCACGAGAATATATCTTCTCGGCTTCGCCGTCCCTGAATGACTTGATCACGCGATCATAGTATAACGCCGCGCGTTAAACGTCAAGTGTTTTCTTATTAACAATGGGTACTGTACAGCGAATCATAATGTCCTTCTGGTGTGCCACCGCAAAGCGGCCCCCCCCTTCCCCGACCCGGCAAATCAAGGGCTTAGAACTCACAAAAATGTACTTTTATTTAACAGGAAAGTAACGGAACAGGAAAAAACACTGTCAATATCAATCAATCACGACATATTAAAAATTGTACACTCCGCGAATAAGTTTGAAGTCCTTTTCGTTCTTCGTGATGAGAACCGCTCCTGTGTCCCGGACCGATACCGCGATCAGGATGTCCGCCAGGAGCCCCTTTATCCTCTGCCTGTCGATCTTTTTATCCCTTCGCAGTTTCATCATGATCTCGCCGCAAGCAAACCATGCACGCTCGGTAACTGATATGACCGTAAAATTTCGCGCTATCTGGTCAATAAGCTTCTGTTCCTTTGGATCGAAGGCACCGGCGAGCAGCTCCATGAGCACAACAGAACTGAAAGAGACATGATAGTAGCGCGTGAGATTCAGAAAAGCTTTTTGAACAGTTCCCCTTCTGAAATGCTCAATGAGGAAGGAAGTATCAGGAACAGCCTTCGATTTCAATTAAGTCCCTCGAACTTGAACTTTCCGGCGGTCTGTTCAATAAACTTCCTGATCTTCTCCTGGTAGATAATCTCGGCGAGCGCTGTTTCGATTGCTTCGGTCTCAGTCTTGGAACCGAGTATCTTCTGGGCACTCTTAATCAGCGTTTCATCCAGCCTAAAATGCTTTGCGGTCTTTTTTGTTGCAGTTGGCATAGCTCCTCCTTTCCGCATGTATATACATTATACTAATATGTGGCTACAAGTCACGGCAAATACGGTTTTATCTCACTTATCCGTTTTGCCTCCATTATTACATCCACCTCGATGATTCTTCAGCACCTTCACAAAGATTCTTCTCGGATATCTCTGTATCCAGACGAGAATGAAATTCCTTCTTAGAGGTATATTGTGATATCGGAAAAACTCCCTTTAATCGATATATTATAGAGCATGATGACGGCCTCATAGCCATTTAACACCATTTTAGCTTTCTGATCTAATCAGCGAACTCGCTTTCTTTTTTTCACATTCTGCACAACATGTTTTTTATTCACTGATTTTGTCGACGAAATCGATTTCTTTTTACTGTCTGATGCCTTTCTTTTCTTTCTCTTCGGAGATATTCCTCTTTGCTTTCACCATGCTTTTTGCAGCTTTCACGCGCACTGTTTTTTTCACAGGCCTTACATCGACAGCCATAGTCGCCGGTTTATCAATATTTGTCAGCTCTATGCCAAAAAGCGCGGACAGGTCCGTATCATCGATAATCCGAGAACTTTTCTTCGCTGCCTTTTCGAGCATGCTCTCAGCCTTGGCTGAAGCGGTCCGGGTTATGAGATCGGTCATATCAACGCCGCGAAGCGTGAAAAAGAGCGTGGCGTCTTCATCGAGCCGCGCGCCGACACCATACAGCGTTGCCGCCACATGTTTGCACATGCTCGCCCAGTCAGGGCAGGAACACTCGAAGGCAATTTCCTTTGGCGACGGGAAAAGGCCTGCATCGCGCTGCAGAAACAATTCACCGAGCTCTTTTGGAAAATTTCCCGAAAGAAGTTCCGATACGGAGTCGAGCATCCCGGAACAGGATGACGATATCTGCTGCCAGGTATTTTTGCCGAGTTTCCCGATCTTAATAAGTATCTCATAGGGCTTGGACCTCGAACCTTGCACGAGCGCCTTGATCTCGCCGGCGTTAATCTGAAGGTCCAGAACGGCGCCGTGGCGTACATAACTGCGTCCCCTTCCAATACGGTTGCTGTAGTCCGCATACTGCTCCAGGTTTCGGTTCCAGGATTTGCCCCACCAGGTGCGCGCAATAGCGCTGCCCTGAATAATAACCGGCCTCACGTCCCGCTTTTTCTTCAGCTGTTCAAGTTTTTTTGCCGCCCGTGCCTGTTTCTCGGCTTTAGCCACATATCGAGGAAAACTCCAGCTCATTGCAATCCCTTTCTCATTATCATCACAGCGTCAACGTAAACATATCTCATCAGCTCGTCATTGTCCATTTCCGTGATCCATGCCTCGCTGCCGGCCTGAACCACATCGTTAGACAGTTTCAACTTTCCCTCGATCATTTGGTCTATCTTTTCCTCGACCGTACCCTTAGTAATAAACTTGTGCACGACCACGTTCTTCTTCTGGCCGATTCGGAAAGCCCGGTCCGTGGCCTGGTTCTCGACGGCCGGGTTCCACCAGCGGTCGAAATGAACGACATGATTTGCGGCGGTCAGATTGAGTCCAACACCGCCGGCTTTTAGCGACAGGACCATGAAGGGAACATATTCTTCGTCCTGAAAACGAGCCACGATTTCCTTTCTCTTGCCTACAGGCGTACCGCCGTGCAATACCAAGCCCTGATGACCGAACAACGTGCTCAAGAAGCCGGCGAGCGGTTCAGTCATCTCCCGGAACTGGGTGAAAACGAGAACCCGTTCCCGCTTTTCATAGATGGTCTCGCAGATTTCCCGCAGTCGACCGAACTTGCCGCTTTCTTTTTCGTCAAAGGAACCAGTCCCAAGGTATTGGTCCGGATGATTGCATATCTGCTTGAATTTCATAAGTGAACTCAGAATAATTCCTTTCCGCTGAATTCCCTCGACATTTTCAACGGACCTGCGAAGGTCGTCGACCAGTTTCTGATACAAGACGGCCTGTTTTTTCCCGAGGTACGACCAGGTCTTCATCTCGACCTTTTCCGGCAAGTCGGAAATAACAGATTTATCGGTCTTTAGCCTCCGGAGGATATAGGGACCGATGACTTTCCTGAGACGTGCATATCCTTCGGGGTCCTTATTCAAGTTCTTGGCAAATCGACTGAACTCCTGGCTGCTGCCGAGGAGTCCGGGGTTGATGAAATCAAAGATCGACCAGAGGTCAGACAGCCGGTTTTCGACCGGGGTCCCGGTCATGACGATCCTGTTTATTGCTATTAGTTTTTTTACCGCTTTCGTTTGCTTCGTCCCGGGATTTTTGATAGCCTGAGCCTCATCGAGGATCACATACTTCCACTCGTATGTTTGCAGCAATTCGTATCTCTGCACCAGCGAATACGTCGTGATCACGAGATCAAGCCTGTCTATCTCTTTCCTTTCTTTCGGCATCTCGCCCGTCTCATCCTTTCCGGAGGGATGAGCAATGGCGAATGACAGTTCAGGAGTGAATTTCCCGATCTCAGCAGCCCAGTTAGAGAGCAAAGATGCAGGAACCACAAGCAGGCTGGCCCCTTTTTCGCCATTCGATTTCAAACTCTCGCAGCATCGCCAAAACCTGCACGGTCTTACCGAGTCCCATGTCATCGGCAAGGCACATGCCGAATCTGAGGGAATGGAGGAACGAAAGCCAGGCTACTCCTCTCTGCTGATAAGGCCGCAATTTCGCCTTGAAGGATGTTTCCATCTGTACGGGCGCTATGGCTTCGGGGTGGAGCATGCGCGCCATGACCGACTCCATCCATTGTCCGTTTGTGATGACCACGCTTGAATCATTATCGGGAAGGTCCAGAAAGCTCTTCGGATTCAGTTCGAACCGCAATGCCTCGCGAAAGCTCAACCCTCCACTACTGGCGAGGGAGCTTGCGCTTTTCGTAGGCTTCGAGGGTCTGGCGCAGCTTTTCATGGTCCACGGCGATCCAACGGTTTTTGATCAAGGCAAGCCCTTCGGACGCATCAATGAGCCGTTTGGCCTCTTCATAGGATATCTGCTCACCCTCAAGATGCAGGTCTATGTCAAAACTGAGCAGGGCATCCATGCCTACCGTTGAGGGTTGGCGGCCTCCCAGGGATATATTGACCTGTAAACTTGATGCGCCGCGCTTCCACCAGTCGGGAATGCGGCACAATATTCCCGCTTGTTCGTAGATCGGAATCTCCCGGAGGAAGGTGTATGCTTCCTTAGCCGTCCAGGCGAGCGGATGGAACAGTTCGCCGCTCTCAAGCAGCTGGGCCACCAGGGCGCTTTCTTTGGCAGCTCGATGCACCGTCACGAGGAGGTCAAGAAGCTTTTTCCCGTCCCTGTCGTATTCCTGCAGGGCTTGTCTCAGGGGAAGATGCTGCGATTTGCCCTGTCTGTTCAGTCCCGGTGAATACGTAGCCAGAAACGCAAAAGGGTAATCATCTTTTTTGCTCTCCACGAGGTGGAAAAACACCCGGCCGATGAGATGGATATCGGGACTGTATGCCCGGATAAACTCCTCGACGCTCTCTTTTGTCTTTTGGATCTCCTTGCTGAATTCGTCATGAAGCCGCTGCCAAAGATCATCGATAACGACCCTGGTCAAATACTCAGCGCCAGTCATCAGCGGCGCTGATGCAAGGACATGGTTTAATTCTTCTTCGCTGATTTCGACGATGGCCTTATGACGAAGGATTTCCAGATTTGGAGTGTGAGCGAGTTTCCTGGCGAAGAGTCCGCATACGTTGCGCCAATAATCGAGGGAAGGAGAAAGGGGAACTGATTTATTGGAGAATCCGAGAAAAAGAAATGCGCCATCGGGATGGTCGGCAAATCGCCGAAATATTTCCCGCTGGAGAAGTTCCTGGTCCTTACTGACTTCTTCCTGGGCCTCTGCCCATTCCAGCCGTATAGCTCCATGCGGCAGGATTACTGACAACATTTCCTGGTTCAGGTTCATTTTTATTCTTCCGATTCAGTATGTAAGCCCTCAATCTCCTTCAGATCAGCAGGCAAGTCAATCAGTCTGTCGGAATCGACAAGCTTGTCCGGCGGAAGATGCTTGTGGTGCGGGAATGTTCTTATCTGGCGTGCGCGTGGATCCGGGGAATTGTCGTAGCGGAAAATGAGAGTACTGCCCAGACGATGATTGTATCCATAAAGATATTTTTCTATCGCCGTGCCTTTACTCTCGATAAACTCCTTAAAATCAAGTACTGTTCCATTCCTGAATTCTATGGTTTCCGAGAGAAAAGTAATATCACGAGTTTTTCTATCGATGGTGAGCGAGTAGGAAGAGACGAAGGAATGCGTTGAAATGACAGTTTCGAAATCTGCAATATAACTATCGATACTCAAAGCTGATCTCCTCAAGCGATTTCAGTCTGCCCTGAACACGCCGCAGAGATTCTGCCTCTGCCTCTCCCTCCCATTCAACAAGGATCATGTCGTCTACTTTACCGTAGAGATTTTCTCGGTCGAGCTGCCCATATTGTTTCTCAAAGTCTTTTATTTTACGGTCGATCTTTTCGACTGTTTTTTTTAGGAGGTGAATTTCCGTATCGATGGCAAATTTGATCTTTTCACGAGCCCAGGCATCATCGGTTTCAATAATAAGTTTTGTCATGACTCTCCCCTCCTTACAAGTAAATAGCCTCGATGGTTTTTGGCATGAGACACTTCCTAAGCCAACAGACACCTGAACACACAATTACTTTATCAAAGCTTGGCCAGAATTGCAAACGGAAATAGGGCCCGCCTCGATTCCCGGAAATAATATGCCGCAGTTCAACAGCCGCACGAAGTGCCCTTCAAGCCGATGATCCTGGCGTAATCATCTCCGTCGGGATCTGCTATCGGAGCAAACAGAATTTTGTCACCGGCATGGAGTTCAATTTTCGTTCGTACGAGTTCCCGACCATCTATTTTATACTTAGCATTGTCCAGGAGTGAACGAACTTTGCCTGTATGAGTGTCCAAATTAAATTCAGTGCTGATGCCCTCTTCTTTTACATAAACATCATCCCAAAATTCTTCTCGTTCTTCCTTCGTCATCGAGACAATCGGCTTGTCTTTTTGGTTCATGACGATCTCCCATTTTAGGTAGCGGGGACAGCATTGAGGAGACCGGCCCATTACCGGCCCACTGGGATAGCAAAGGGTTACAGCATGTGCTGTAACCCTTTGTATTGATTGGCACGGGGGCCGGATTTGAACAGACGACCTTCGGGTTATGCGCGACAACAAGCCATTTTTTAGAGACCCTTGATTAAAGCCTGGTTTCCCGTTTTGCTTTGATAATCGAGGTGTTATCCATCATGTATTGATTGTATCAATTACGTCTATTTTGCCTTTTTTGATATTTTTTAGCACACTGGATTTTCTCAAGTTCACCTATTATGTGAAGTTCCCCGTTATGTGAAGCAAATGTCGTGAGCAAAGGAAATTCAGCGGTTTTCTAACAATTTACTTCACATAACGGAGGCTCTTACGACGAATCAAAGCAGTATACAATGTTGTTTCTTTGTTTGATCAGGTATTTTAGATTGTCACCGTGTAAGCGGGTTCAAAAGAAGAAAGACACTCACGGGACTGCTTAAATCGCACAGTATTCAGTGCAATTCAAATTCCATTCCTCTTGTGACGTGACCATATGCACCTCCTCATTTGATTGGTTCCAATGAAGAGGATATCGAAGACAGCGGCATTATTATGTGGAGTAAATTCTCGCAGAATAGGCACTAATAAAGGATTTAATGCAAACGATTCACATAACGGGGAACTTCAATCGAGTAGGCGGGGGCCTTCCGGCCCCAGCCTCTCACACCACACGTACGTGCCGTTCGGCATACGGCGGTTCACGCAAGGTCTGTAAAGCGTCGATGCTCTGTGAGAAGACTCATGAGTCCCTGTTGTTGTAGCCCTTTGGCGGTTACCGCAGCGTTCATATGTGACGCGCCGGCGTTCCACCATGGACCCCGGCCATTGTAGGCTGAGGCAAAAGCTCTTACCTTTTCTATCCCTAGCTGGATAAGTTTCTTGGCTCTGGTTCGCGGCTTCTTCCATTGTCGCCAGAGGACACAGCGCAGTTTCCGCCGTATCCATTGATCCAGTTCCTCGAAAGCGATCTTCACTTGGGACAGCCGGAAGTAATTTACCCATCCCCGAAGGTACTTCGTAAGTTCGGCAATCACCTTCGGCAGTGAGCGTCCCCGTCCCTTTCGGGTGATCTCCTTAACACGCGCCTTGGCTCTCTTGATGCTTTTCGGCGACACCTTGAGTTTCGGGCTACGATGCAATGTCATGGTGTAACCGAGGAACTTGCGGTTCCAAGGACGGTCTACCGCGCTCTTTTCTTTGTTAACCGTCAAGCGTAGCTTCTTTGCAAGAAACCGGGTGATTGACTGCATCACCTGTTCTCTGCTACCACCGGCTTGAAACGGACCCACCTCAGCGGTTTTGCTGGACCCACTTGAAGTTGCGTGATTTTGATTAACCGATAGGATCCGCGCCGGTTTGAAGACCCGTCTAGATTTCGATTCTACCTTTTGTCAGAGATATTTCTTGTGAAGTTGGATTTTTTTATGAGCATTAGAGCGTAAAGATTGAGCGCAGAGGGTTGTGTGTTGGTGCATGTAGAGGAAGAACGGACGGATTGCGTTTGAGGGTTTTACTTTGATTCGGAGGGTTTCTTTACTTTTGAGTTGAGCTTCTTTGATTCGTGCATACGGTAGCTCGGCCCCTTGATATTGATGATGACGGAGTGGTGCACCATGCGGTCCACGATAGCAGTTGTGACCACGGGGTCGCCCAGGTAATCTCCGAGTTCTTTAAAATCGATATTCGTAGTGATGAGCGTGGATCCCTTGCAGTACCGGCCGTCGATGACCTTGAAGAAGAGGGATGCGTTCCTGGCATCATACTGCTCAAGACGATCGAACCCCAGTTCATCGATAAAAAGGATATCAGGAACGGTATACTCTTTGAGCCGCTTCGGAAGGCTGTTGTCGGCGAGGCCGGACATAAGGTCGACCAGCATGTCGGCCGCGGTGGTGTAGCGGCAGCGATAGAGCTTGGTGCAACCGATGAGAAGAAGCGCCTTGGCAAGATGGCTCTTGCCAGTTCCCGAGTTGCCCGCCATAACCAGCCCCTGCCTGCGGCCCACGAAGTCCAGCTTGGCCAGCTCCATGATCTGCGCCTTGTCCACGCCGGTCTGGAAGACGAAGTCGAAGTCGGCAAGAAGCTTTCGTTCCGAGAGCTTTGCTTCCCTGATCCTCCGTTCGATCCTTCGTTCGACACGGGCATGGGCTTCTACCGAGAGCACCCGCTCCAGGAGTTCGGTGGGAGGCAGATGCTTCGCCGTTGCCTTGGTCAGTTCATCGTCAAGTACCTTCTGTATTCCCGTCAGCTTCAGAGTCGCAAGATGTTTCTTGATGTTCGTCACCGTCTCGTCCGGCACCGTCGTTTTTTTGTTCATGGTGGTTTTTTTCTTCTCCCATCAAGGATTGGTATTCATCCAACGACCGCTGGGTGATTCTGGGCAGGGTCTTCCCTAGTTCCTGACGCGCATGCTCATTGCGGATAGACTCCAGGGTACGGGGGGTGGCCATGGCTTTTAAAATCCGCTCCACGGCTCCACCCTCGTATGCCTGGTACCGCTCCGCGTGCTTTAGGGCGTTATTAATGTCCTCGCTTTGATACTCTTCTCTAAGCCGCAGGATGAACCGGGCATGGAACCCGCAGTTCCGTGGCTGTTTGTTTGTAAGCCCTGCGAGGAAGCTTTCAGCGCCGTCTCCCAGCGCGATAAACGCCTCTCGTACAGGCTCCAGACCATAGCGGATTTTCTTTGTCACAAAATGCTCCGGGTTCTCCATCCGCTTGCGGCTCCCCGCGGGCTGCCTTTCGTGCCGGGCAATCAGCTCCAGCTCCGGACTGTAAATCAACACTTCCCGTTCCGTCGCTTTAGGCGTTACGATGTCGGCTATGTTTTTGGGCGGCACGGAGTACCAGTTCACTTCAAACTCTATGAAGCCGTCTCCTTCACAGACCCGTAGTGCAACCTCGGAGGTATCGTAAGGATGAAGAGGGAGGGGCTGAAGCTTCTGCTTCTCTTCCTGAAACAGCTCGATCGGCGCTCGTCGGGTGGTGTCATGGATATGCAGATCGGACTTCTCCTTGAGCCACCATCTGGCGGTAGCACGAAGGTCTTCGATATCCTGGAAATCTCTTCCACCCAGCAAGTTGGATTCCACATATTTAAAAGGGGATTCTATTTTTCCTTTTGTTTGGGGCGTCCTCGGTCGACAGGCTATTGGTTTGCAGCGATAGAACGTTATAAAATCCGCGAACGCCGGGTTAAAGATCGGTCGTCCTGCTTCCCACCGAAGCACAACGGTCTTCTCGTTATCGTAAAGACACTCCCTTGCAACCCCGCCATAGTACTGAAAGGCATCTTGATGCCGACGGATAAGAGTGTGGAAGTCACGACGAAGGGTGAAGTCGATATACTGTCTCCGGGAGTAGCCCAGGATATAGGAGAAGCACAAGACCGTCATCTTGCCCGTGCGCGTGAAGTGGATCGTGTAGGGGCTCCAATCCATTTGCGATTGCTGCGCTGGACCCGTTTCGAACCGGATTACCGGATCCCTTTTCACTGCTCCCAGCTTCCTGAGCTGTTCCCGCACGATGGTGATGCCGCCAGCATAGCCGGCGTCCTTAAGTTTTTCATAGACCCGCAGGCCCGTGATGGTCGGGTATTTCTCAAGCGTTTCTTTAATCAGTGGAGCATAGACATCCAGCTTGCTCGTCCGAACAGGGGGCTTTGTCAGGATATCATGCCCTTGATCACGACGGCTCGTATGGTCCCGGAGGATTCTTCGGATGGTGTTACGACCCAAATGGAAACGCCGGGAGAGCTCGCGGATACTCGAGCCTTCGGCATGCATGATGATCACTTTATGTTCCAGTTCTTTGCGGCTCCTAATCAACACTGCTTGACTCCCTGCTCATTTGCGCGGATAAGGCCTCTTAAGTTTTCTACTGCCGTAAGAGCCTCGGCGATGGCGCCCTCTATCAGGACCGACTGTCTTTCCGCTTCCTGCCGTCCACAGGTAGATGCGATATCTGATACCGCCCGGCAGCTTTTCCGCATGGACAGGAGTCTCGTTTTTAAATCGAACGACGATGGTTTCGACTCAAGATCCAGCACCTCCCAGGGGTTCTTGAGAATCACCGCATACTCCCATGACGGGCGGGACAACAGATGGCTTGTCAGCTTCGCCACGTCTCTGGTGCTGAGCCAGTGCTTGACGACAGCGGCCAAGGCTTCATCCTGGTTGCCGCGCGGCAACCGCGCCAACTCCCTCCCCGTTACAACCGAAACCAGTCCCAGCATAATGTTCTTCCGAACCTCTTCCGAAAGCCTCTCAATCAGGGACAGCCGACGGCTTACCCAGCTCTTGTCCCGTCCGAACAAAACTGCGATCTCTGGCTGATTCATCCCGTCCTTACGATATAGGGACTGAATCACCATGGCCTCCTCCAGATCGCTTATGGACATGCTCGTCTGGTTCAACTGGACAACGGCGGCCTTGCACACGCGTTCCGGCATCTCCTCCCGGATCCGCGCTGAAAGCGTTGTTCTTCCCAGCCGCTGGCAGGCCCTGAGTCTCTTGAACCCGTCGATCATCTCGTAGCCCAATCCGGACCTGACGCATATCGTCGGAAGCATCTGGCCGTACTGTCGTATCGATTTCTCCATGACCCTGTCCGCCCGGGGTTTTACGATGCGAAGTTCCGCGTACTTCCGGCCGATCGCCGATACCGCAAGGTCTTCTATGGGAAATGCTTCATGCATACGAGATCTTCCTCTTAAAAAGCACGGCCAGCATAACAGGCAGCATGACGAAAAGCCATCAAGTCATCTCTTTGCAATCAGGAGCTTACCGGCTGCTCTACGAAACCCCTGATATGACGCCTATTTCCACAATCAGCTCGTCCATATTTGCAATCACAGGAACCAGCCTGTATCGTCCGGGAACTATTGTTTTTCGCGGGGTTAACTCGTCCATCTTTGCAATCACTGGAGCCCCTCTCTTCCTCCGGTTGCGCTCCCTTTGGAGAAGACGATTGCGCTCTGTGTAGGCTGGATTCTTTTCCCGATACCGTTTCCAGTAGTCGCTGTTCTTCTTGACCCATGCTTTCCGGGCATCGCTTTGATTTTCTCGATAGGCTTCGTCGGTCATCAGCTTCCGCTTCTGCCATCGTTTCTTCCTGGCCTTCTGACACTGTGTCTCCGAACAGTACAGCTGGTTGCGTACCGTAGGCAATGGGATGAATGTCTTGCTGCAGCACGCGCACGTCTTCTCCATACTTCCTCCGCTTTGAGATCAATGAGGAACATATGGACAGACATGATGCGCTTGTCGATGAGAAATAGAAAGGGAGGAGATAGAAAGATAAGAGGGTGGGTCTGGTAACCGGTGTTTGCTCAGTAGATCAAAAATCGGTGAGTGGGTCCGAAATCTGGCCGCGGGTGGGTCCAGGCATGACCGGCGCTAACATGTTCTCCGGCTGCCTTCGACTTGACGTAGATATTACAGTCATCGGCGTACCGGCAGAAGTGGTGGCCTCTTCGCTCTAGTTCCTTGTCCAGATCATCCAAGATGATATTAGACAAAAGCGGCGAGAGTGGGCTACCTTGTGGCGTCCCTTCTTCGTGGGCTTGAACGATCCCTCCGATCATGATGCCTGCCCTCAAATAGCGGCCTATGAGTCGGAGGAGTCTCTTGTCTTTGACCCGTCTGGCCACCCGCACCATAAGTACGTCGTGGTTGACGCGGTCAAAGAACTTTTCCAAGTCCATGTCCACCACAAAGCGGTAGCCTGCTTCCACATGGGCGCGAGCTGCTTTTACTGCGCCGTGACAGCCCCGTCCACGGCGGAAACCATAGCTGCTTTCGCTAAATTGTGGATCGAAGATAGGGGTGAGTACCTGCAATATTGCTTGTTCGATGAACCGATCGAGCACGGTGGGGATTCCGAGCAGTCGCATTCCCTTTCCGTCCGGCTTCGGGATTTCTACCCGAAGGACGGCCGCAGGGTCGTACTGTCCGCTCAGCAACTCTTCCCGGATGCGCGGCCAGTTCGTCTTAAGGTAGGGCGTGAGTTCAAGAACGGTCATGCCGTCTACTCCCGGCGCTCCTTTGTTCGACTGGACGCGATGTAAGGCTGCTATCAGGTTCTCACGGCGCAATACCTCCTCTAAGAGATTCGTCGCTTCCGGCTGGGCGTTCTCCTCTGCCGCCGCGGACGCTTGACGCTCCCTCGCCGTATTCTTACGGGTTCCGCCCGCTACCTTCCGGGAGTCCTCTGGCATCTCAGCCTTCCTTCGCGCGTCTGCTTCGTCCATCGAGGTTTCGGCACCCCTCCGTCCTTCCATGTTCGGGCCTTCATCGCTGTGCGCAGCGACTAGTATGCCCTCGGCTGACTTCTGCAAGCTCATCCCGCCGTCTCTTGACGGTGGTAGCCATAGCAAGCTTGCAGACCTCCCCGGGTATTGCGCACCCACTTTCTCCCCATATACCCGTCGCATCTACTTCCACGTCTTCCGAATGACTATCGGGCTTTGAATATTATGGCCTTCTCGCCCAGACGCGGCTGCCTCGTATGCGCTTCATGTACTTCGGGCCGGGGATTTGCGTTCCGCTTCCTTCAGACCCCGCCTCGCGGCGGCAGCCCTTGCGGTTCGGCTAACGGTTCCCGTCATCAGGGTCCGTAGAGGACTTACACCTCCAAGTGAGCGCGCCCTGCCGGGCGCACCATAATAGGTGTTATGTGGAGCTCCACATAACACCTACAAACATTGGTTTGCATAGAAGCTGAAAAAATAACAATTTCGTTTTGTATCTTACATGCGAACGCGCGGAATATTCTTTTTTTGATCGATATGGACTTTAGCTAATAAAATAATAGTGAGACATAAATCCAGCAAACCCAATATCTTCGACCCGGATAAAATAACCATTTCCATTTTGGCTTATTCGTTCAATATAATGAGTGCCCTCTTTCCGCGAAACACGCCCGGGGAACACCATTTTCCTCTCGTCTCTATCAACCAGAAGTTCAACCTGTTCTCCTAAAGACAGATAAAGCACCGGGCTCACAATCTTCATACCGCCGCGGGAGAGGTCGATCGCGTATGCCAGTTTTGACACCCCGGTGGGTCCACCAGTCCTGACCCCAACGGGAAATTCTTTTTCCAATCTTATTCTTATGCCATTTCTTCTATCTTTAATGTTCGTGGTCATGGGTGCCTCCTCTTCCTTTTTCTACTGAGCAATCAACATGCCTCCCGAGTTCACTGTAAGGTAGTCGTATAGAGGGTAAGTGGCATTTTACAGGGTAGACGGCTGGTGATTTCACTTTGTAACTCAATAAGTTTAAAATAATGCCACTCTCATCAAATACAGCAAGAACGCCGGACTGAAAACTTTAACAAGGAATCTTCAAGCATCGATGATCCTACCGATACGATCAGCACCTACAATCTTGCGACGCCGGTTGACAAGAAGAGATGCAGAATGATGCCTGTAAAATCATGCGCTGTAACTTTCGCTCCGCATACCTTAACAGGTGAGTGTTGAGCGTATCAGGGGCGACTTTTTGTTGTCCTGTCTTTTGTGGAATTAAGTTTGCTCTCACTAATCTTCTGCCTTTTCCATTTTTCATATTCATCACGCGTTTTGAATTTAGAATCATGGGGAGCATGAAACGGACTATTTAAATCAGGTCCGGTTTTTTTATTTTTCAAGTGCTGCATGTTTTTTATTTCTGATACCTTTATGCGAGAATGCGTTTCTTTATTGTTTGTTTTTAAATTTAATACAGTATTGCCATCAAGCCCATGGTGAAAGCGAGTAACAAGATCAATTTCTTTTTTCTCATCACCTAATTCAAACTCTATCTGTTCACTATTTGTTAAAAAAACCTTAATCACGACTATCCCTCCATAACAGTCTAGTATGTATGCAAATATTTCTCTCGTACGTATTCAGAATTTCAAGCTAAAAAAGTGAGGTAAGGCAAGTTATACAAAAATGCATGCTTGTTGTAGCACAAATGCGCAACCTTAGTCAATGACAGTAATGATATTGACATGGGATTTTAAAAAATGCTGTTACGAGATTAATGGTGTAACGCATACTTCAATGTCAATTAATCGCTTTTCATAATATTATACGAAACTCTATATCTCTACAGCGAGCCTTCACAAATGAGACCAAGCATCGTTTTTATATGCAGCCGGTTGATTTGGGAAAGCCGGCAATCTTACATGCCTGCGTGGCCGGGCCGCACGGATAGAGCTTGTAGAGGTACTTCGCATTGACCTTTACGGAGCAGGGTTTATTTCCGATTTCATTAACTAGGATCTTGATCTTAGGGGCGATCTTATACTGCGTGTAATATTCGCGAAGGAAATCCACTACCTCCCAGCGAGGCTCGGTCATCTCGATTCCTTCGACCGCAGCGAAATAGTTGGCCACATCAATGTTCCATTCGTTAGGATTAGCCAAGAAACCATTCTCATCCAATCTCAGAGTCTTTCCTTTTACCGTAATTGCTTCCATTGTTCCTTTCTCCTTTAAAAGTTCTCAGAATATCCATTCTTAGAAATGTTACCTCTACAATTGACGGGCAGGCCTATTCCACCAACTTCGAGTCTTTTTTTCTCTCAAACCAATCCCCACACGTTGGTGATACAATGTTCACGAGTCATGAAGCGTCAGATATCGATATCTCGGCTGTCCAGCATCATTGCGAGCCTGTAGGGGACAAAAGGTTTTTGAAGAAAATCGTTCGCCCCTGCCCGAAGGTATGCTGCTCCCTTGTCTTCCTTGCCCAGGCCAATAATAATAGCGAATAAGAATTGCTCACGAAGTCGTCTGATAAACTTAATACCATCCATGCCCAGTGTATCGCAGTCTATGATGATGCAATCGAATGGATCGATTTCCGAAAATGTCAAGACTTCTGCACGGCCTTGGCAGAAACAAGTCTGTATACCGTAAGGGGCGAAGGCATACTTGAGCATCTCCTTCAAATCCTCGTCGCAACTGACAATGAACGACTTCGGAGTCCAATACATCCATTTTTCCTGTTGCATTGTCTGCACATCTAATTTATTTTCAAGCATTTTATACCTCCGGATGCAAATATTACTAATTTATTTAGTAATTACTATTATTTTTAGTCATATTACATTTGAAAATGGGGCTATGCAATACCCCATGCGGGGTATTTTCAGGGTATATGCTAAAAAAAGCGTAAAGTCGCGTTTTGGGCTTTATTTACGTGCAGTTGATAAAAACGCGGAATTCGGAATATATCTTAACTTTGTAGTCCGCTGAAGCATCTTCTAGGATATGACTCACAAAGGTGGTCCAGGCGCGTATCACAGCGCCCGGACCGTATAGCTTTTGCCCAAATTACTCGAAATCAGTTCCTACTGCGTCGTGAAGCTCCATGTCGCGCTCGACGTCAGGCCGCCCTTGCCGTCGTCGGCGACAACCTTCCAGTAATACGTCGTTGTGCTGCTCAGGCCGGAAACCTGATGGGCCATATCCGCAGTGGTGGTTGCCGGTGCATCCGATCCGCTGCTCTTGCCGCAGGAAATAAAGAGTGCGCCGGTCATCAAGAGCGCTGCAATCATCAGCGTAAGCATGAGCGTTCTGCCGCGGTTGCCGCGGGTAAATACGAATCCGAAGAACAGGAGACCGGACCCCGCGAAGTAGATCCCGGCCATGCCCCGGGAAGCGACATCCACGGGTGTACAGGACGTAAAGGTACTGTCCGTGCAGTCGTAGACGTGGTACGTGAGCTGATCATTGTCCGGATCCGTGGATTTGTTCCACTGAAGTGTGACTGTTGTGCCGACGCCAGTCTGACCGTCCGTGGGGGAGACCAGGGTCGGCGCGCTCGGCGGATTATTTGTTGCCGACGAAAGACCCGTTCCGCTCACGTTCATCGTGACCGACGGAGCGACGCTGTCATTGCTCGGGATGTCGAAGGAATCACTGGATAAGCCTGTTGCTGTCGGGGCAAAACGGACCGTCATCTTGCAGGCACCTGCGGGAGCAATGATTTGGCCCGAACAAGCATCAGCCGTGATGCTGAACGGAGCTGCAAGCGGATTTGCGCTTGCTATCGTGCCGATGATAAGGTTCGCATTTCCGGTGTTGGTGACAGTCACGGTCTGGTCGGAAGTGAGGCCGTCGGTTACCGTGCCGAACGGGATCTGGTGGTCAGTTGTGGGTGCAACGGAATCGGTTACGGAAATGACGGGCACAGGTGTTGCCGTTCCAGTGCCGGATACGCTTACGGTGACTGTTCCCGTAGTGGAGTCATTGCTCGGGATGTCGAAGGAATCACTGGATGTGCCTGCTGCTGTCGGGGCAAAACGGACCGTCATCTTGCAGACACCTGTGGGAGCAATGGTTTGGCCCGAACAAGCATCAGCCGTGATGCTGAACGGAGCTGCAAGCGGATTTGCGCTTGCTATCGTGCCGATGATAAGGTTCGCATTTCCGGTGTTGGTGACAGTCACGGTCTGGTCGGAAGTGAGGCCGTCGGTTACCGTGCCGAACGGGATCTGGTGGTCAGTTGTGGGTGCAACGGAATCGGTTACGGAAATGACGGGCACAGGTGTTGCCGTTCCAGTGCCGGATACGCTTACGGTGACTGTTCCCGTAGTGGAGTCATTGCTCGGGATGTCGAAGGAATCACTGGATGGGCCTGCTGCTGTCGGGGCAAAGCGGACCGTCATCGCGCAGGCACCTGCGGGAGCGATAGTTTGGCCCGAACAAGCATCAGCCGTAATGCTGAAGGGAGCTGCGAGCGGATTTGCGCTTGCTATCGTGCCGATGACAAGATTCGCATTTCCGGTGTTGGTGACAGTCACGGTCTGGTTGGAAGTGAGGCCGTCGGTTACCGTGCCGAACGGGATCTGGTGGTCAGTCGCAGGCGCGACCGAATCGGTTACGACGATGTTCGGCGCTGAAGCGC
This sequence comes from Nitrospirota bacterium, assembly GCA_963754875.1. Classification (GTDB taxonomy): domain Bacteria; phylum Nitrospirota; class UBA9217; order UBA9217; family UBA9217; genus JAJYKN01. The sequence goes on along the minus strand of CAVWHO010000017.1, from coordinate 135,894 downwards.
TGGTCACGCTGACGGCAAGCGTTGTTCCGGTTGCCTTGTCGCCGCTCGTCGAGCCGTTGTTGTTAGCTGAAAGACCGGCACCATAGAGAGTGACCGTTCCTGCTGTTGACGGCGCGACCAGGGTGAACGTGAAGGCAAGTGATCCTGCGGTGAATGAGGTGGCGGCTGTTTGCGTTATTTCGATGCCTGAGAGCTTGGTGTTGGAACCGGTTGCCTGGAGTTTGCCGGCGCTCGTCGCAACATCGAGCCCGCCGACAACGGCCGCACCGCCGGTGATCGTGAACGTGTAAACCCCGGAAGCGCCTGTGGCAAGGCTGGTCGGGCCGGTGAGGGCCACCGTCGGGGTCGTCCCGCCCGAATGGCAGCTATTGCATATTGAACCCGTCTTGCCCGAGTAGCCGGTTATCCCCCCGGATCTCGCCCATGCATTCTGCGGCTCTCCGAGAATACAAACTAGAACAGTAACTAACAAAAGAAAAGTGATTAAACTAAATCGGATCGAGCACATGATAAATTTTCTTTCCATACTTACATCCTCCTTTTGCGTTTTCAATTGTAGTAAATCCAATAAAGGCATTCCCTAAAGAGGAACAGCCCCTCCTCAACCAAACTCCTAATCCAAATACAGAGTAGAAATCTTGTAGCAGGCGAGGTCAATTATGCTAGTTTATTATCGCTAAATATGTGATTACAGTCACACCTTGGTTGTGAGATTTACAATATGAATCTTGCAATGTACACGAGATGCAACTGATGAGGATTATAGGAAGGAGCTGTATGCGCAGGTTTCAACCGAGACTCCACACTCCCGCTCGATTCTGCAAGGCTCCACTATTCTAGTTGAAATTAACGACACCATTGTACCTAAAATAGTCTACGTATGAAGGATCACTGAAGGGAAGATTCGTTCTCTGCTGTCGAAGATACAAATAACGTATCCAAACGACCATTCGGGTGCGCAACCTCAAAGGGTGAAATGCTCCTCTTCCGTGACCAAGTAAATCACGGTCTAAGAGCCTTTAAAATTCTCTTTTTGTTTAGCGGGACTGTATCAGGACAGTCATATGGTCCATAGAATCGGAATTTGAAATATTCAAGTTTGCGCTTCGGAAGGATCTAAGAGGTGTAGCCCGGGTCGAATACTTGCTTAACAGCAGACCGAGAAAGTGCCTCGGTTATAAAACGCCACTGGAGGTCGGAGCCTCAACACTACACTTCGAGATTGAATTCGCGTTAATCATTGAAATCAGTTCTCGATAGTTAATAGGCTTTTCAAAGAATGCATCAGCGCCAGCTGCAAGAAATGCGCTTTCCGTTGATTCACAACTTAAACCAATAATAAAGGAATTTTCGAAACGGAAACGTCTTAGTCTTGTGAAATCAGCCCCATTCATTTCCAGCATGTTATAATCTGTCACAATTATATCAAAATTGTTTTTTTGAGAGAGGAGTATTGCGTCAGACGGATTATTGCAGAATGATACAAAATAACCTTCCTGCTCCAAAGCGTCCCTAAGGATAGTGCCAAAGAGTTCTTCATCATCTACAATCAGAATTGACTTTCTAACTTTCACTATCTTTATCCTCCTCATAGCATTCCATTCGCAATACCAGGGAAAGAATAAATCTTGAGAGAAATTCGATGATAGGATGATGCTTTTCTCTCTACTCGACTTTAAAAAGTCGATCAATTCATTCGGGTCAGATATCAGTAGAATCATTATAGGACTATTTGTTTCGTTGTAAACTATTATTTTTAGTTTTTATTAAATAATCCCGCTCTGCTTAACAATTTGCAGCATTGAAACGCCATATTTGAGTGCTCTCGAGCAGAAAAACATTTCCTATCGTTGGTATGATACCCAAATTCATACGTCAGCGTTCCTCTCAATAAACTAAAGAAAAAGCGCTACCCTAAAATTATCAGTCTGATTTTTAGCTAAAAAAGTTGATCTTCCATGAAATAGGCATAATCAATACAATCGTCCACAGAATGATCCAGCGCCAATGAACGAATCACTAGCGGTTTGAATTCCCTGCTTAAGTTTTTAACTGCTATGCCGATAAATATATATAGTTGTTGCAGATAGTGTAATCTACTAAACTAACGCTTTTTTTTACGGAAAAAAGCGCTTGGAAATTGCCTCAACGCTCAAGTTAGCCCGCAAACTACTCATCATCGTTATACCCGATCTCGGGACTGTGCATGTTCGTTATGGTGAATACACTGTCTCTTTGGGATAGCACTCTCAAGGAAAAGTACCTCAAGGCCAGGAAAGTTATGGTCCTCATTGTTAGCAGATGATGATGCTCAGTCCTGCGCCAACGCACGATGAATATCATTAGTAATGATACTCCTATTAGTACTTGGTCTATTATTGTAAGACGACTCTGTCCTTGATACGTAAATGCGACAACAGTGAATTTGGGGGATCTGTCATGTCTTTTCGCAATCTTCAGAACATGGAAAGAGTTTGCCCTGGCGACAAAAATGCCCAAGACAATGCATGCGTATACTCTGGCATCATGGAAAATATTCAAGTTGGGATCGTCGTGCTTGATAGAGATAGTCAGTCGGTCATCTTCATCAACAAAACCGCAACGAGTATTCTCGATGGTGTCGTACAAGCACGTGATTATGAATCACTGTCGTCCGTGTTCCTGCGGGGGAACGGGGATGATAAAAAAACTTGCCCGCCCCACGTCCCCCAGTCGATGCGCATAGGAGAGCGGTTCATCGGGTATACGATTTACCCAATCAGCAGGGGATATTGCTGGATCATGCTTCAAGATATCACCGACCGGAAAATAATCCAGGAGAAGAACTCGCTTCTGGCTGCGGTAGTTCAGTCAGCGGCCGAATCCATTGTGATATTGGATGCGGAGGGGGCTCTTCAGTATGTCAACCCGGCATTCGAAATCATCACGGGGTATGCGAAAGAAGAGGTTCTGGGAAAAAATTTCTGTACTTTCAAGGGAGGTATGAACTCCAAAATATTTTGTGACGAAATGTGGGAAGCCGTTGAGGCAGGCGAACCATGGGAAAAACATCTGGTGAGCTCAAAAAAGGATGGCTCCCGCTATGAAGAAGAGATCACAATTAAACCGGTAAAAAACAACCAGGGCGAAGTCATAAACTTTGTAGCTGTGATGAGAGATGTTACTGAAAAAGTCAGGCTGGAGTCTATCGCAGCAGCGGTGAATAATATGAATAACATCGGGTATGTCTTTTCCGGCATCCGTCATGAGATCGGGAATCCAGTCAACTCAATCAAGGTCGCGTTGAGCGTTTTGCTCGATAATGTTGAGACCTTTCCACAGCAGAGCATCCGGCGGTATATAGAACGATCACTGGCTGAAATACTTCGATTGGAAGAGCTGCTAAGTAGTCTCAAAAACTTTAACATGTATGAGCATCCGGTGCTTCAAGCGATTGACGCCGGACCATTCATGTACAAGTTCTTGGAGCTGGTGCAGGAAGATTTCAGGAGCCAGGGCATCTCGATCCGAGTCATTTTTCATCCCGAGACCAAGACAATGCTCGCTGACCCGCGGGCGCTCAAACAGATTCTTCTGAACATTCTGACAAACTCCGCGGACGCGCTGGAAGGAATGGATGAGCCGAAGATCGTTATTCACGTTTTCCAGACTCTGCAATTTGTTGTGATCAGAATCATAGATAACGGATGTGGTATGAGCGAGGAGGAGCAGCAGAACATGTTCAGACCGTTCTACACCGCGAAGGACAAGGGAACCGGCCTGGGATTGATAATCGTCCGCAAGATGCTCACCCAGATGAGCTGTTCAATAGAGATTACCAGTCAGAAGGGTGCCGGAACCATCGTAGACGTATCCGTGCCTCTAATACCCAAGTGAGGTCCATGTGCGAAAGACGCTCCTGATAATAGATGACGATGCCCTGTTGTGCGACGCCCTCAAGGACCATTTCGACCGTGTCATGAACGTGCTCACGGTTTCCTGCGGGTATGATGGACTCGCTCACTGCGCTCAGAAGACCATTGACGTCGTTCTCCTCGACCAGAAACTTCCCGATGGAGAGGGGCACACTTTTTGCCAATCAATCATGAAGTACCATGATAAAACTAAAATAATATTCATCACGGCATTCCCGAATTTTAAGCACGCGGTGAACGCGATGAAATCAGGAGCATTCGACTACCTGTCCAAACCCTTTGAGCTCGAAGAACTGGATATTGTTGTGAAAAAGGCATTAAGAACCATCGATCTAGAGAGGATTGAGCAGATCCATTTATATCAGAACGGCCGGGAACGTTCCGGCCCTTTTATCGGTGAAGCGGGTCTTGCCCCCCTGGCGAAGCTTATTGACCTTGCAGCCCAGTCTGATGCCCCAATTCTGATTACGGGAGAGACGGGGACGGGTAAGAACGTGCTCGCTCAGTACATCCATGACTGCAGCCAGTTACGTGAGGCCCCCTGTATCGCGATCAACTGCGCTGCTCTTCCGGAGAATCTTATCGAGTCGGAACTCTTCGGCTATGAAAAAGGGGCTTTCACGGGCGCTTCAACATCGCGAAAAGGAATTTTTGAAATGGCGGAGGGAGGGACCCTGGTGCTTGATGAAATCGCCGAAATGCCGCCCAACCTCCAGGCGAAGCTCCTCGGAGTCCTGGACAGCAAACATATAAAAAAAATTGGCGATGACGTTTTGAGGCCTGTAAATGTCAGGATAATTGCCATTACTAACCAGGATATCGAGGTGGCCATCCGGATGAAGACATTTCGCTCCGATCTCTACTACAGACTAAGCGTCATCCACCTCCATCTTCCGCCGTTGCGCGAAAGACGCGAGGACATTCCCGGTCTTTGCCTCAATTTGTTGAAAAAAATCATACCGGCCACGCTTCAAATCCCAGACGGAGAAATGCAGAAACTTATGGACTACCCCTGGCCGGGAAATATCAGGGAACTCAAGAACATTCTCGAACGGGCGGTTCTTCTGAGGGACGGTCCTTACCTATCCCCCGCTACGCTTCTCGGTAAAAAAGATCGTCCCACCGGGTCGCAATTAAAGGACCCTCCCGCGTCCGACATATTTGTACCGCTGGGAGAAGTGGAAAAGGCATATATTGATCGTGTCTTGAACGAGGGCAAAGGCAACTATCGTGAAACGGCACGACGCCTAGGCATTTCCCTTTCCACCCTTAAACGAAGAATTAAGGAATATTCAATATCGAGAAAGAGCTCATCTTAACCCCTGGGCTCAGACTGTGAGGTTCATCTTGGACCTTTCGCCGGGATAATCACAGACATTTTGCAGGAACTAATTGATTTTATGGAACATCTATGCACCGTTCTACTTGGCATGTCGTTTGCTTTAGTAGAAAACAAAGGACGGTACTATGAAAAATGTTCTGATCGTTGATGATGAGAAACTTTTTTTACTCAGTCTCCAAGAAGGCTTGAGCGCTTATGCGAAGGACTTTAACGTCATTCCAGCCCAGAACGGGGCGAAGGCTATTGCCCAGCTTTCTTCTGTGCCGATTGATCTTGTCGTAACCGACCTCAAAATGCCCGTACTGGACGGTTTCGAGCTGCTTGTCCATATGAGCAAGCACTATCCGCATATTCCGATGATTGTGATGACCGCCTATGGAACTCCTGACATCGAGAATAGAATAGACGGCTACGGAGTATCTCATTACATCGAGAAGCCAGTCGACTATAAAAAACTCGCCGCCGTAATTCTCAACGAACTGAATTTTGGTTCTGCAGGACATCTCCAGGGAATCACCCTTCCCACCTTCCTGCAACTTATCGAGATGGAAAAAAGAACCTGCACCCTTACGGTCAACTCCAACGAAGAGTTCGGTTACTGGTATTTTCAGAAAGGTGAGTTGCTGGATGCTGAGGTGGGGAAAAAAATCGGGCTTGATGCCGCCTACCAGATGCTCGACTGGAAGCAGACGGAAATTGAAATTACTCCCCGCTGCAAGCGGAAGACGAAAAACATTCAGGAATCCATGAACGAAATCCTCATGGAAAGCATGAGATTGCAGGATGAACGAAAAAGGAGGCAGACCGAGGCTGACGGATTGGTAAAGCAGGAAAACGGAGATACACAGGAAGAAAGAACTCTAAAAAACGCTATAAACAAGGAGGACACTATGGCACTGGAAAAACATCTTCAAGGTTTGAAAGAAGTGAAAGGATTTAAGGCTGCAGGTGTGATGAACTTTACGGGCGAGATGATGGCCGCAGAATCTGAAGACCCTAACATCAATCTGTCTCTTGTCGGGGCGACGTTCAACGACATCTTCCGGTCAGCGCATGAGGCATCAAAAAAGATCGGGTTAGATGCATGCAAGGAAACTGTCATCAGCACGCCGAAGGGTATAGTCGTCATGCGGTGCTCGGGCGTCGATTCAAAATCGCATATTCACATCATTGGCATCATGGCGAGCGACGGCAATCAGGCGCTTATGAAAATGCAGATGGAAAAGATGGTTGCTCCTATGATGGAGGAGCTTGGATAGGCACGACAGACTGCTGAGGGGAATGGGAAGTTTAGGACAGCCGTCGTATCCTCTCGCTCCTTCCCCCGTGGGGATGCACAGGTGAATATAACAGGCGAAATAAGATGGTTTCTTGGAGATGGGGACTTTGCCCAACTAAAGTTCTCTGAAAGCAAGACGTCTTTTTCGCTCGATATCGTTATGGTCCCGTCACATCATCGCAACAAGGGAGTAGGCACCATGCTCATTAATCGCCTTCTGTTAATGGCTGATGGCATGCAGAAGGAAATTTTCGTATCGGCCCGGCCCCTTGGCAATAACAGCGAGGAAACGCTAAAAAGACTCGTAAACTACTACGGGCGTTTTGGTTTTGAAGCATACGATAGAGGATTGACCTCGGTTTGCATGGTCAGAAGGAAATCAATAAATGGTCAGTGATAGAACTATTTTCATCGGTATTTCTCTTCCCTATGTTTCCGGTAGCCTGCGATAAGTTGTTTTGCGTCGGCCTTTGGACTGAGCACACCAGAAATTCTCGCGAGAACGGGTGTCGCCTCAGTCTTTTCTTCTTCCGGATACTGCATGGAAGTAACCGATCACCTTCTGGGAGAGGCTGACACCACGACACGGTCTGCGCGTTTCTCGTTACGAATTACATTCTCGTCAAGCCGCAGGGTAAGTTTCGTTGACATAGCATTCACCTCCTGACGTATATACTAAGGGGAACGCATAAATCCGTCCTGTAACTGTCCTGACCCTGTCCTGAAGAAAAAAGAGGGATTACAGTATAAGCTGTAACCCCTTGATAAGTTTGGTAGCGGGGGCCGGATTATTACCTTCGACCTTCGGGTTTTCGGACCGACATATTCAATATAGTGTATTGTACGTCGCTATTTCTCTTTCACATAATCGGTCATTGGTTTAACATCGCCACAATCTGAACCTAGCCACTTGCCGCTGCCTTCTTGGTGCGAATTGATCTTATGACCGCGCGCGGTTCCTTTCATATCACTGATCCAGCTATAATTTTCGAGTCCTGAATGCACGCCTTTAGTCACGATAGTACCTTGAATAGTCGGGCCATCACACACCATTTTTACGGTATAGCTATTCCCACTGCGCTCAAAACTATCCATGTGACAATCTTTTTTACTTTTCCCTACTGGAGGACGGTCGCGTTCAGCCATTTCTTTTGTTATGCAGACCCTGGATTCCATACCACCGCCTGGATTAATACCTCGTTGACGCATGATTTCCATTTGTTGCGGCGACATATGCTGCATCTGCGTCATCGCTTCAGACTTAATCGTAATGAGCCACAACCCCGGCTTCATTCGCTCCGCGGCCAACACAGTTGCTGCAATAGACAATATCAAAAAGACTGCAATCGGAAAAGTAATTCTGCGCATGGTCACCTCCGTAAAATTGTCAAACTCACATAATTGTGTGCACAGTATATCTCAAATTATCAATCTGAAATATGAATCCAGCGCTACGGAACAGTATTATACTATAATATATGTCTCTGTGGAAGAGGGTATAAATGGAGGGCCGGCGATCCGGGTTGAACGGACAACCTGCTGATTGCGAATTACGTGGTGGTTCTGATTTACGTTTTTTATCATTATATTATATTGCCTCAAGTCCTCCACGGTGGAGTACAATCATTATAGATAATAAAATACCCCTATCCCCTTCCGAGAAGCGCGTCCTTCGCTGCCTTTGCAGCGCGGTATTTTACGACCTTCTTTTACCGAGATTCTGATCACCCCGTTATGAATTCCTTTTCATACTCACTATGTTCGCTCGAACATGGCTTCGTTATACGTAAATCCTGAGGTTGCAGATTCCGATAGTACATATTTCAATCAGTAAATCTGCACCGTAGAGCACAGCCAGATATTCTCATTTCCAAAATGATTTCTGCACCTTCGCTAATATAATATGAAACTCGACTCCACCTACTAGTTGTGACGCCGATCAACGAAATATTTTATAAACTTCTGGTTGAAAGATGCATACAGTGAAAGTGAAAGCTACCGGGATTGCTGGTATTCCAGCTTAAGCAGATCGAGCTGAGTTCCAATTTCTTGAGATACTTTTTCCATCTGTCCATAAAGCTCTTTCGCTTGTTTATCATTTCCTGCACGATTGGCCTTTACTACTTCTTTGGCAATAGCATGAATTGCCTCGTGAGGAACGTTTATCGACCTGAAGCTGTGCAGATTGCGGCAGTTTTCACTTCCCTCGCCATCGTACCATTTACCGAATCTACAGTTATGATGGTCAGACAGTTTGTCCGGTTCCAATTGTACATCCCCTTGCAAGCAAGCAGCGATTTTGCCTACAAAGACTCGATGGTCTACCTTTGCTAGATCCAGGATCATCAGTTCACTACCGGTAGTTTTGAATCTCCCTGCCGAGCTGCGTAAATGCTCGGCAACCTCGATAAGCGCACTGACCTGGCGCATGACATCTTTTGATAAATTTACCATGTTTTGCGAGATCCGCGATGTTTTTTCGATGTTGTTCGTAACCTCTTCAGACGCCGCCGATTGCTCCTCAACAGCGGTAGCGATCTGAGTTATCTGGTCGCGTGACTTTTGCACAGCATTAACGATTTCGTTAAGAGAGTTGCCTACGTTCGTAATATACTGCGCCGCTTTTGTCACATCCGCTGACGCCTGCGTCATGGAGATGTTTGTCTGGTCAGATTCAACTTTAACTGCCGCGATCTTTTCCGATATCTCCGCTGTCGCCTTGATTGTCCGCTCTGCGAGTTTTCTGACCTCATCGGCGACGACCGCAAACCCACGTCCTTGTTCCCCGGCCCGCGCTGCTTCGATTGCGGCATTCAAGGCGAGCAGATTCGTCTGATCTGCAATGCCTGTGATGACTGTCACAATCGTGCCGATTTCTCCTACGCGGTTATTCAATTTATCGATCAGCGTGGACAACTCAATGCTCGACTGGTAGACTTTATTGACGGTCTCAACGGCCCCTTCAGCTATTGCCTTCCCTTTTGATGCGATTTCCATTGCGTCCGCAGAAGTTTGTGCAGCAGATGATGCATTCTTAGAAATGTCTAAGATGGTCTGACTCATCTCTTCCGATGCTGCAGCAATTTGTGATGCCTGCGCCGACTGGTCTTTGGCGCCGCATGCCAGAGTATCCCCACTAAAGCGAAGTGCATCAACTGTAGATACGACATTATTTGCGTTTGATAATATCCCATTGATTACAGTGTTAAGTGATTGAGTCATCGAGTTCATGTCATCTGCTAATAAGCCGATTTCGTCATTGTTATCTGACTTAAAGGTTCCTTGAAGATCGCCTGACTTTAAACGGTTTACATTTTCAGCAATTCTTATCACTTTATCAAGGACTACTATTTTTACCAACCAGTAAATAATCATCGCTCCGCATAAAAGGCCGATAATTCCCACAACAACAAGAAAGAGCATTTTGGGCGCGATCAAATTGAATATCGTGGTTGTCGTTTCGGTGCCGAGAATTAAGAGAGCAGCTATGGGAAGGACAATCACACCGCAGAAGATGCAAGTTATGAAGCCCGCCACAATCTTTAACTTTAAGCTTGCGTCACTAAGGAGCTTCATTTTCTTCCCATCATCTCCCTTTTTGCAGAAGAAGACTACAACGAAATTAAATACGATTGCATATCATATCGGATAAAATTATCAAATTCATTAGTTTTATACGGCGTTTATTTACTGAAGACTTGCTGTTATAGATTCATAAAGTTGCAAAGAATAGCTTTCAGTAGGGGCCGGTAAATTGCAAGTCGACGGATTCAAGTTCATTTCATCATACAGGTCAAGACGTGGAGCGGTGATGTCATAGGTTTCTTGAGATATGACTTAATCCCGAGGGACAGGTAATTTGCCATAGCCACGTCATCGGAATACCAACTTGAGACAATGGCCTTCAATGCTGGATCCATCTCCAGAAGTTTTTGCATCGTATCAACCTCTCCAATACATCCGAGTAATGTAAGGTCAGTGAGCCAAACAGCTCTCTACTTAAATTTCCCAATCTCCATCACCGCAAATAAGCGAGGTTTTAAAAACCAAGCTGAGATTTGTGGGAAACTGTCAGGACGTCGTCCCTGAGCTAACCAGAGTCGACGTCTGGCTGCTCAGGACGCCTGTGGTAGTGGCCACAATCTGGGTGAAACCGGGATCCAGTGCCACATCGAGATTGTAGGCAAGACTAGGGCTGTCCGGGTCAGTGGCGTTGGTCGGGATCAGGAGCGGCGTATAGGTAGCGACCTCGTCACCATTCGCGGGACTACTGATCACAGGCGCAGTGGGCGGATCGTTCACCGTATTGATCCAATCCTACTACTTATCTAATATTGCCCTAATTTTGTTTAGAAGTACTGTCGGAGCAACCGGTTTCTGCATGAATTCGATGCCGTTCTCAAGAACACCCCTGTTTTGCATAAAATCCCGGGCATAGCCGCTGATAAAGAGTGCTTTTATGTCTGGGCTTATCCTTCTTATCTCCTCGTAAACCGCCCTGCCGCTCTTTTTTGGCATAATGACATCGAGCAGAAGTAGCTTTATCCGGTTCTGGTTAGTCTTGAACTTACTCACCGCGTCCTCGCCATCAGCAGCTTCTATAACCGTATAACCGAAATCAGCGAGAATCTCTTTAGTGAGGGTTCTGATCGTCGCATCATCCTCTGCAAGAAGCACGGTTTCCCCGCCTCCAGTTGGAGAGTCAGACGCTTCTACCGCGTTTTTCTCCGCTTCTGTCGCGGCAAGAGGAAGATAAATATTGAAAGTTGTTCCTTTTCCCTTTTCGCTGAGGCAGTCGATAAAACCTTTATGCTGTCTTACAATGCCGAAAGCAATCGATAACCCCAGCCCTGTACCCCGGCCGACTTCCTTAGTCGTAAAATAGGGTTCAAAAATCCGCTGTCTGGTCGCTTCATCCATTCCTGTTCCAGTGTCCTTGACGGTGATCATAGCATATTGGCTCGGTTCACCAAAGCCATGGGTAGTAATGAAGTTGTTACCCACCGGTATTAATCCTGCCTCAACCTTCAGGATACCGCCATGGGGCATTGCGTCCCGGGCGTTCGAGGATAAGTTCATGAGAACCTGTTCAATCTGCCCCGTATCGGCTCTAATGATCAAATCCTCGGGGGAGGCTATTACGCTGAATTCGATATCTTCCCCGATAATCCTTTCGAGAATCTTTCGGAGTTCCGCAATGATGTCGTTGATGTTCACGGCTTTCATGTCCATCACTTGTTTTCTACTGAAGGCAAGAAGCCCATTGGTAAGACTCGCCGCTTTTTCGCCTGCCTTGAGTATCTCCTTCAAATGCGGCAAAAAAGGATCATCCTCTCTCATCTTCATCTGCATGAGGTTCCCGTAGCCTATGATGGCGCTCAACAGATTATTGAAGTCGTGGGCAATACCTCCGGCGAGCGTACCTATCGCCTCCATCTTCTGAGCGTGCCTTAATTGGTCTTCGAGCCTCCTTACTTCCGTTATGTTGTTTAATGTCTCAATGACGCCGGTGACAGCGCCGGATTTATTCTTTATGGGATAAGAACGCGTTTCGATGTAAACCGAATTTTCCTCGCTATCATAGTGGGTGTGGATTGCTACGGAAGGAGCCCCTGTCCCATATGTCCGCTTAGGGGCGCATTCCTCTCCCGCAAGGAAGCAGGGTTCCTCCCGGTGGTGAGAGACCTCAAAGCAATGTTTGCCGATAATGTCTTCCGTCTTACACTTTACCTGCTTGCAGTACGCCTTATTTGCAGATATAATCCGGTAATCGGGGTCGATTATGATAAAACCCTCGTCAACACTTTCAAGAATGCTTTTCATCAGGGCCTCGCTTTTTTGCAATGCATGTCCGGATATTTCTAAATCCGATAACGTTGTTTTGAGCAATACCGCCATTTTCTCATCATCCGTTATATCGCGCAAAACCTCAATCATGCGTGTAATATTCCCGTAACCGTCCTTTATCGGCGAGGCCGTAATACTGAAGATTCTTTCCTCGCCTTCCCGGCAGCAGTGTGTATGTTTGACTTGAGAGGGTTTGCCGGTTGAGAATACTTTACGATGTGGACATTTCTCAGGAAACGCGCATGGCGTTGGACAATGGTGCGAAACTTCATGACAGGTCTTGCCTACAACCTTGTCGAGATGAAGACCACAAAGTGTAAGAGCCGCCTTATTGGCAAAGACAATTTTATAATCTCTGTCACTGATTAAAATAGGGTCGGCGATTGAATTCAGAACTTCCTCAACGCTCGTGAGTTCGTTTCTATGCATCGTTCTTCCTTATCTTGCTTTGAAGACGATGGGAATGAATTTATGTTGGGCTGTAAATTTGACATTTATTTAAGGAGTGGCTGACATGCCATCATGGCCACAGTGCACCTCGAAGCCCTCAGAAACCGGCTAATTGAGCCAGAGGTCTCGAAAAAGGTCATCGTCGTCGACGATCAGAGTTGTCATTCTTTCGTGATTGTGAACCATACGATTCCGCTTTTTCCAGAGATTCTGGAGAGAAGACACTATTGTATCTGTGCCCATCGAGAACACATTTAGTCATTAAAAAGCATTAACAAGCATATTTTTACACCCAATGAGCATTTTTTTCAAGTCTTTTTTTCCTGTTGAAGCGTTCATTATTGTCTCCGATTATAATAATGTTAGGGGGGCTATGAAGGAGATCATCATGAATACGAAACAATCGATTGGTCGAAGGATTAAGGTATTGAGGAAAAAAAGAGAACTATCCCAGGAGGAAGTCGCATCAAAAGCCGACATAAGCCCCAACTACGTAAGCCGTATGGAACGAGGCACGGAGAATCCCACCCTCGACATGCTTATTAAAATATCGGAAGCCTTGAATGTCGAATTGTGGGATTTGTTCGATTATAAATATGAGGTGAATTTGAAAGCCTTGAAAGAAATGCTGAGGCATCTCATAAATGAAATAATTGAAGAAGATGAGCTAAAGATCGCAGTCAGAGTAATGCGCGCAATAGCGAGGTAAGGTAAATACCAATCCGGAGAGAGGGGACTGGTGTGCCACGGTCCGGGAGATTCAAACCTTTAATCGGTAGAAAAGTCGTGAGAGGCCCCCGTAAGAGATAAGCGGAACTGATCATTTTCCCCTGGCATGGCGATCCTGAAGAGGATTTCTCCTTTCATCAGGTCTGCCAGAGTCTTTTCTTCATTGACGCTTACACCAAGTTTCGCCAACTCTTCAGAGGACAAAGGCTCCTTCCATAGGTCCACCTTCATGCCATACAGATATCTGGATTCATTTTCACTCTTGGATCTCTTCATATCGCAATAGATATTTCCGGACATTTGGAGCGCGGACCCGAGTACTATTATTCCGATCAGGATTCTTAACCCCATAGCGCATCACCTTCTCATGTTAAACTGCAGAATCCAAACTACGACGTGAAGTAGTGATATTGAGATAGGATTTAAAAATCACAGTTACAGGAAGGAGTCGTCGATTCGTAAATCAGTGAAACTCAACAGCTACAGGATGGACATCGCATTTTCATAAATAAATCACAGATCGCATAATACACATAGAATAGAAGCTTGTGAGGCATGACTACTCTAATTCAAACCACGCGGCAAGCACTGAGTGTTTCTGGTTTTCGTCCCAGTATGGCGGATGCAAGCCCAGCACGTGGTCGCAGTGTGCATAAATATCCGTGCCTTTTGGAAGTCCAAGACGAGACGCTACATAATTCCCTGACACATAAGACGACACAGGTATGTTCCGATGGTGGGCTAGCAAATAGAGTATGCCGAAGGGAAAGCAAGAAGTGAACAGCTGGCTCTTCTTCGGCGCAAGCATCAATCGGTATGCTATGCGGTCAGGCATGTGCTGGTTCAAGAGCTGTATGAACTGTTTCTCGTACCAATCCATCAGTTCGGCAACCTTCGATGGATCCGTGGTAAGAAGTCTACCATTCCCGAGCAATGTCGGTGCGGCTTTGGTTCCTTCAAGTACTGTGTATCTGAGCTGTCCGGTGGCAACGTGTAGTCCAAGTACTTTCATTTGGTCCCCTCACCTAAACATTGCTTTTTAAGGATGCCCGGGTTGGAATTCATTTAATGGTCTGATGATATAATCGGCCGGAACACTGCCGCTTATAGCGCATCGTACTGAGCCGGCCTTCCCGCTATAACAGCTTAAAGAGTCCGTCAATTATATGTTTTTGAATGCCGTCTGCCAGACGCTCGGCACTGGCTTTAGCCGCGACATCCAGCTTAATGGTCTCCAGTTCTGTGAGAACATCCATATTCGTCACAAGTCTTTTAAAACCTGCGGGTGTCACCTGGCCTGCGGCAAGCATGACGATCCAGTGTTCCACATTTACCGCCTGCAATCTGACAAATTCAGACTCATCCTTCTTGGCTGAAATGATAAGTTCATTTAGCTCATCTTTAGCCAGCGTCGAAGTCTTATCCGCAATGCCATCGATGTAATCCGTGAACTTGCTCATACAGTCCCCTGCTATTTACCCTTGTTTTTCTAGTCTTCTGTCGCTATGGCAATATCGAAGGCTTGCCCGAGAACTGCCGCTGCTTTCGAGAAAATACTTTGGGCCCGTAGTCGACTCTGGCAGCATACAGGATTCCGTCCTGTAACTGTCCTGATACCGTCCTGAAGAAAAAAAGAGGGGTTACAGTATGAACTGTAACCCCTTGATAGATTTGGTAGCGGGGGCCGGATTTGAACCGACGACCTTCGGGGTTTTCGGACCGAAGCAAATTGCTAGCAACTGTGGCATTTACGGTGGACGTGATGGATTTAAACCGGCGACCCTTGCCGTGTGAAGCCACTTCGATAGGAAGGGACAAACTGCCGTCCCTTCTTTTCTTTGCTTTTTTTATACAGTTATCCGACCATACGCGCACACAAAAAAAAAGCTTGGAATCACCAAGCCCCTTAACTAAGACAGCATTCCGTCGCAGTCTTCTGAGAATTATGCAGCATCTTTCATATTCTCTTTTACATCCTCTTCAGTGAGAATCGTGTTATGCGATTTCCATGCATGTAGGATTATAAACTCGGTGATTTCCTTTTCGTCATGGCTTTTCACCACAGCGCCACATGGACATTCAACTTCTTTCATCTTCTCTGCCATGGCCATCACCTCCTGTTACCGATAACCACCGCACAGCCTCAGCCTCATTCATTGATGCTTTACTACCATTTTACGCTACCTTCCTTTTTTTCTCGCTATCCAAAGACCATTCTTGAGCTGCTTTTTTAACCTTGGCTATCATTGCGGGAGAAAACTCCTTGATGTCGTGGGCTTCCCTAGCATGAACTGCTGCTCCGTCCACAATCAGCTCCTCCGTCATTGCTACATACCGCCAGGAACATTTCGGGCCTATATCGCAATTATATACCTTCGGCTTTACATCAGCATATTTTGCGGCTTCCGCTGCACTTAGGGGCATAAAGCTATTTTTTATCTTTCCCAGCATATCTGGGCTGATGGCCTTCACCCCGTGAACATCACGCAGATGGATAGCCGTGAAATCGGCGAGTAACTCCTCGGTATTGGCGATATGTTTCCACTTACATGTATATCCAAGACTTGCACATTTGATTTCTTTCATGTAAATCCTCCTTTATACTGCATGACCTTATCTCAGCCCTTTTTATCCTAGCAAACGTCTATAATATAGTATACACGAAAGGATAACAGTTATTTCCGTGAAAAAGGTATCACGGTAGGAGTAGAGGGCGGGGTAGCTTTCATCTTGGAAGGAGTTCCATTTATCGTGTTAAAGAAAATTCTTATTGTTGATAATTCAGCCGCAATTCATCAGACTTATAAATTAATATTGGCGAGATACAAATGTCCTGTTCTTACGGCGATCAACGGACAAGAGGGGCTTAATCTGCTTGCCAGCAACACTGACGTAAATCTGCTTATTATCGATATGAATATGCAACCTCACATGAGTGGAATTGATTTCATCAAGAGGGTCAATGAACAAGAAGCATTTAAACATATTCCTATTATTGCGGTCATCTCAACGGAACATGAAGAAGATGCGGAGGAAACTCTCCATCTGACAAAGGGTATTTTGAAAAAACCGTTTACATCTGGGGAAATACATGCGGTAGTTGAAAAGCTGTTTCCTCAGGCTGTTCTCGAATCCAAAACCTGACCGTCATTTTCTGTTTTTTTGTATGTAGAAATCGCTCGAAAAGGTTTTCCTAGATTACTTGAATGTTTTCACATTAACCCGTCCAAAATATCAATCTCAATAGCCAAATGCACCTATAGGGCTGGCGAGGCTCAGGGGAGGTAAACGTAGATTTTGGGAAGTTCTCGCTCTAGCCCCCTTTCTTCACATTTTTGATATAATTTAAGTTGATATTAGAAAGCGAAGAGAGAAGGTGGATAAAATGGCACATAAACGCCGTCCTCTGTGGCAAGGAAAGACAGCAAGCGGTTTTTCATCGGCTAAACAACGTTTTGCCAGATTAACCAGCATTCCGACTACACGTAGGGTATGGGAACGCAAAGTAATAGGACGTAAGATGGTGAATAAAACCGGAATGAAGTAATGAGGGGCTATTAATCCTCCGAGTGAGCGAGGAAAATCTGATAGTCACCTTCCTCAAACAGCCCCTCTTCAACGCAAGTGTCGATGTCAGTGTCATCCATACCATTGTCTTTCGCAAGTTTCACAAAGAGTGCTTCCGCTTCCTTGTTCCCTTCCTTGTCCTCAGAGAAGGAGCGTACAGAAATGATTGCGCCGCCGGTTTATTCGATTACCATGACTGTTTGAAGTTGCATGTGATTTCCCTTTCCCGATAATTCTGTGCATTCCATGTACAAGGAGATAAATTTCATCATGCGATGGTCTCATAACAATACAGCGATTCGCCAGCTATCATGAGCACCTATATATCTGAATAACCTAAAGTTTGCCATAAAGTGTCAATTATGAGTATAAAAAGATCTATGGATGTGTCTGTACATTTGAGTTTCTTTTTGTCTTTATCCCTCAACTGTTGATAGAATCCACAATAGGTTGCAAAAATAGAGGGTTTATTTATTGATTACCTATTTGTATTGCTTTCCATGCTAACTATTTCACAAGTCAAAGGAGTCATTTATGAAAACAACAGCGGGTTTGTGGATTGACCACAAGAAAGCAGTAATCGTGGTGGTTACATCAAAAGGGGAAGAAATAAATTTGATAATATCAAAGGTTGAAAAGCAACCCGGTCGTTCTGGTGGTATACGGACTACAGCTCCCTATGAAAAGCAAATTCTGGCAGATGACAGTCTACAGAGAGTGTTTACGGGTCATTTGAACATTTTTTATGATGCTGTTATTTCGTGTATTCGTGATGCAGAAGCCATTCTGATATTTGGTCCAGGTGAGGCAAAGGGCGAACTAAAAAAGCGTATCAAGAAAAACAAGCTCAGCGGACGCATTGAAGGAATTGAAACAGTTGACAAGATGACTCATCGTCAGATTGCAGCTAGAGTTCGACAATATTTTTCTAAATAGAGTTCAGCGCACATATAGTGAACACATTAACGTACGACAATCTGATAACATCGAGCAGGGCTTAGTTTAAACACCCGAGTCATATATTATCTACCCATCGTGTCATGGGAGTAGCGGTCTATCGAAACAGCCTTAGCATAATATAATGCACAGTCTTTATGCCAAAGACAAGTCGTCTGACCACATGTCTGAACAGAAGCGGTAGCAAAACATTCATTGTTTCCTTCTGCTTTTTGAATCGCTCTGATAAGGTGTGTTTCATTCATGTTTTCAGCATTAACGCCTTTCTTCTTTGCGATTTTTTGAATATCCTGCATCTTCATGTTCGAACCTCCTTACTAAGTCT
Organism: Nitrospirota bacterium; assembly: GCA_963754875.1. Taxonomy (GTDB): domain Bacteria; phylum Nitrospirota; class UBA9217; order UBA9217; family UBA9217; genus JAJYKN01. The sequence goes on along the minus strand of CAVWHO010000017.1, from coordinate 117,484 downwards.
TAATGAAAGGATAATACACTCTGTAACCAGTATAGCATAAGGGAGTGTTACAGTAATTCGTTCAAGTACAATCAGCCCGATAACATCAAGCCTTTTTTTTGATTCGCTGTGGATGGAATGATAAAGCATGAAAGAAAAATATATTCCCGCATTTGATTTCCATTTACTGTCAAATCTATTTGATTTATTTATTTCACGAGCCATTCCTGAAATAAGAATCAAGTCGGACTTGATTAGCTTCATGAATATCGCAGATAATGACTCAATACTCGATTTTGGATGTGGAACGGGCACCCTACTCAAATAAATCGAATCTTGGTCAAAGACGGGAAATTCTATCTTGCCGATTTCGGGAGGCAGCTAAATCCGCTGTTCGCCCTAATTGGCAACATTGCATCAAAGTTTGAGCCAGAAGTTGAAGCGAATTTCAAAGGGCTTCTACCTGATTTAATGAGGGATGCGGGATTTCAGGATGTTCAAACGTTAAAAAGGTACAACACCAAAGTCGGGACTATCTACATTTATGCCAGTGAAAAGGCATAGAAAGGATATTATGAAGATAATAGCGTTCAATGGAAGTCCAAGGAAGCAATGGAATACGGCAACCCTACTGCAAAAAGCTCTTGACGGTGCTGCTTCACAGGGTGCCAAAACAGAACTGATTCATCTGTATGACCTCAACTACAAGGGATGCATAAGTTGTTTTGCCTGTAAGACCCTCGGTGGGAAAAGCTATGGCAAGTGTGCCGTTCAGGATGACCTTGCCCCTATCTTCAGTAGGATTGAACAGGCTGATGCCATTTTGATGGGTTCCCCTATTTATTGGGGCGATATCTCAGGCGAGATGAAGTCATTCCTGGAGCGTCTGCTATTTCAGTACACGACTTATACCAATCCCCCAGATTCAGTATTTACCAGGAAGATTAAGACCGGATTCATCTACACGATGAATACCACCGAGGAAGTCATGCATGAATGGAAGTATGAAGTCAATTTCAATCGCTATGATGGAGCACTTCGGAGAATCTTTGGAGAATCTGAATATATATGCAGTTTTGACACATTGCAGTTTGATGACTATTCCAAGGTTCTTTCAACCCGTTTTGACCCAGTGAAGAAGAAGCAGCAGCATGAAGAAGTATTTCCACTGGATTGCCAAAAAGCATTTGATATGGGAGTAAGGTTGGTGATTGGGCAGTGATTTCGTGTTATCCCGATCGATTGCCGTGACAGCGTGAGCAGTTTTTCTGGTCATTGACATTAAATGCTTTATGAGAAGATAAAACAGAGGGCGTGGAGCGAAGAGATTTATAACTGTCCTGATCCTGTCCTGTAAACAAAAAGAGGGGTTACAGTATGAACTGTAACCCCTTGATAGATTTGGTAGCGGGGGCCGGATTTGAACCGACGACCTTCGGGTTATGAGCCCGACGAGCTACCGGACTGCTCCACCCCGCGATGTGAGAGAGCATATTAATGCACACCCCCCGGAATGTCAAGAAAATTATAGGGATGGACAGTTTTTAGCATTAAAAAAACGCCAGTAAATGACCGGAGGACACCGATCACTCCCGGTGTCCTCCGGTTTATGGGCATTTCCGGCATTCTTCCGGATTTTCTATTAGCAAAATCCCAGGGCAGCATAGGACCGTTGCTCTGTGAACGTCTCCTTCTGTTACATCCTTCGTGTTATAAGCCCGTCGAGTTACCGGACTGCTTGCTTCACCCCGCGATGAGGAGCGTATGTAAAGCCACAACTGCGCACCTCTCAAAAAAAATTATCAAAAAGGAAGGCTATGAGCCGAAAAGTGCCCCGGCGTCCTCTGGGCGCCGGGACATGCCGCTGATTATTAATGGGCGACTATGGTGATGGGAGGTACGCACCGCCCGGGAGAATGTCGCCGTGAATCTACGGTTTCATCAACAAGGGGTGTATTACCCCCCCCTTTTTTGCGAACTATAAAACTCCCTTACGGCACCGGGATAAAAATCGTAGACATTGTATTTTTTAACTCTTCGCTCATATTCCGGTTTCTTTTACAATAATTGCTCCTCCATAGCCTCCTAAATCTACCGAAACTCCTGTACTAGATCCAGTCGGAGTCATTGCCCATAGACTTACGGTATGAGGCCCGGCCGCGAGGCCTTGAAAAACGGCATAAATAGAGAGGAATTCACTCGCACCGGATGTCAAAATACTCGCAGCATTTCCAAACGTCGGGCCAACAACACCATCAATTCTTACTTGAAACATGATGCCTAAAGCGCCGCCAGCGAAAGTGCCTGCAGAAAAATTAGAATTTACATGGACCTCAATATTTGAGGCAGCCACGCTCTTTGTAAATGAAAAAGATGGCGTTGAGGCGATGCTGAGTTGGGTCCAGGTTGAAGTAACATTAGTGCCGCCGTAATTGAGATTCCCAAATTGCCAATAGTTGGACACCTGCAGCGGATCTACTGCATTTTTTATAGCAGTAAAGTTAGCATTCATCTGGCTTGAACTAATTGTTGTGCCTGCGGTGAAGGTATTGGGTATAGTCAATTGTTGGGCAAAAATGGAGCCCGCTGAAAGCGTCACCGTAAAAACAACAGCAATTACGAATTTAATTGATTTCATAATAACGTCTCCTTTGCGATTTGATTGTATTTTTCCACGCTGCTCACCCTAATTTTTTTTATTCATTTTTAAAATTCGAAATGCGGTTTTGACGTAATTCTTGCTTAGAGCGCTAATCATATTAACCCTCCTCTTCTTTTTCGATGAAGAACGATCATCGTGCCTGTTTAGCTTACGTTCCCCACTGGGCGTTGTCCCATTCAGATAAATCCCATATCCCTGAGTTCGCGGCGGGTGAAGGCTGCTTGTCCACGGTGGTGATGATGGACCAGGGACCCGTCCCCGCCGGGACCGTGGGTTGGCTCAAAAGTGTGAGCACCCCATTTGTGTCGATCCTGTACTGAGCGATGTTGTCGCTGCTGACGTTCGCCACATAGGCGTATTTGCCCGAGGGGTCGACCGTGACGGAATTGGGACTCGTCTCCGTCGCGACCGTGGGTGGGCTCATGGGCGTGAGCGCCCCATCCGTGCCGATCGTGTATTGCGAGACGGTGTTGTCGTTAGAGTTCGTCACGTAGGCGTACTTACTCGAGGGGTCGACCGCGACGGAAGTGGGCTCTGACCCCGCCGCGACGGTGGATGGGGTCATGGCTGAGAGCGTGCCACCCGTGCCGATCGTGTACTGCGCGACGTTGCCGCCGAAGTTCGTCACATAGGCGTACTTTCCCGAAGGGTCAACAGTAATGGAAGTGGGATACATCCCTCCCACCTCGACCGTGGCCGGGCTCATGGGAGTAAGCGCCCCATTCGTGCCGATCGTGTACTGCGATACCAAGAAGGTGGTGCTGGGCGTAAGAGAGGGGCTATCGTTCGCCACGTAGACATACTTGCCCGTGGGGTCGACCGTGACGACATAGGGTACATTCCCCGCCGCGACTATGGCCGGGCTCATGGGTGTAAGCGCCCCATTCGAGCCGATCGTGTACTGCGAGATGCCGGAGACGCCGGTGCCGCTAAGCGACGCGTTAGAGTCCGCCACGTAGACGTACGGACCCTTGGGGTCGACCGTGACGGACCAGGGATTCGTCCCCGCCGCAACCGTGGCCGTTGCCATAGATGTCAAAGACCCGTCCGCACCAATCGTGTACTGCGAGACGGTGTTGTCGTACTCATTCGCCACGTAGGCGTACTTGCCCGAGGGGTCGACCGTGACGGAGTAGGGACCCGACCCCGCCGCAACCGTGGATGGAGTTATGGCTGAGAGCGTTCCATCCATGCCGATCGTGTACTGAGAGACGGTACCATCGCCGCTGTTCGCCACGTAGGCAAAGCCTATGATCCAATCCGCGTACAGGCTAACATCTGCCGTACCCATCGTGAAAGTCTGCCCTGGTGTATAGGTCGTTCCGGTTCCGTTAGACAGCGTGTTCCAGCCCAGGAAGGAATAGCCGGTATATGCGAGGCTTCCTGTATTGCCGAGCACCGTGACGGTCTGCCCCGCCGCGTAGTTGGTCGCGTCAACCGGGACGGTGCCGCCGGTACTGCCGTTGCCATTATAGGATACAGTATATGTGGTTGACCCGCCACTGCTCGATGATGAACTGCTACTGCTGCCACCACCGCCGCCACCGGAGCAGGCGCCAAGGAATATCGCAGCTCCAAGAACCAGAACCGCTATCATGGCAAAAATGGTAAATCTTTTCATGGAAGCCTCCCTTTTTCATTGTGAGATGGATTGCGGGTCTTACATTCTGAATGGTTCAGCAAAGCACTATGCATCTGTTCACCCTAAACGGGACGATATTAGTACAGTTTACAACAACAGTGACAATTATTATGAGCAGGTGCATCTTCGTAAACTGTCAACAAGGACTGATGACAGATTTTTATTTGGCTACAGAATCAGAATAATGCGCTTAGCTTATTTTCCGAGATAGCATGAAAAGGAGTGATTGTGAAAAGAGAAACAATTACGATAACATTTTATCACTAAATTTTGCAAAGTCAATGTAAAGCTCGAATTGACCCGCAATAAATGTTACCCAACTGAATATTGAAAAAGTACGTTGACTCATAATTCATGTTACCGGAACTATACCCCTTAAGGTGTTGCAACACCTTTATCGCCGACTTCGCGGTTACACGGTTTGGCTGTATGTTGACCGAGCACGTTGGCATAAGGGCGATCCGATCCGAGAGTTTCTGAAAAAGCATAAACGGCTTCGAATAGTGTATTTGCCTCCCTATCAGCCGCCTTGAATATGCAGGAGAGGATATGGCGTCAAATTCGGTATGAATCAACTACCAATCGCTGGTTCGATAATCTCGTTGCGATCTGGGGCACCGTCCAGAGATCGCTTGAATCATGGTCAAGACGCAAAATCAGAAGACTTTGTAACATGACTTAGTGCGTTTGTATTAGGTGGAAGAAATCAATCGGAACGACTGGTAGCTATTCTCCGGATTCTTCAAGAGATCGATGGTCCGTTTCCCAATCGTATGAACAAACCAATAAAAACGAGCAGTCTGTATTCAAAGACGCTCTCTTCAAAATTCTTCACTCTCCCCCCCCGTTTATGGGGCTCGCAGCGTATAACGCCGGCGAGACCGCCATTAAGAATTGGGAACGGTCCCGCCCGGAAGCGCAGAATTACGTGCAGAGGATCCTTACGCCGTACAGCGGCAGTAGCGAGGGACCGGATTTGAACCCCTCGCCTTCGTGTTATGAGCCCGACGAGCTACACCTTATGATTAAAGGGGCAAGTCGAGGCGTATACGCATCCATAAAAAATTAACCGAAATTTTTTACGGCTTTGCAATTGACTCCCGCGTGTTTGGGGGGGGGCCAGATTCTTCTCCATATAGATGAGGAATGGACCGGGCATTCCCAGTCCCATAGGGACCGGATTGACATAATGCTTTTTCCTGCAAAAAATCATCATCACCAGGTCAGGCAAGCGCGATCAACAGACTTTTTGCTGTCAAATATTCCGATGAATTTTTTGAGGGGAGGGTCTTGAAAGTTGGAGCTGATAGAAAAACCGGGGAAAACTAAACAATTGATATTTTGAGGTTTCGCGTCATATTTAATCGCAATAACTTTATTCCCGTATCTGCGATTAAAGGAAAGTGCCCTTTTTGCCGATAAAATGATAAACACGGTCTCTCTGAGGAAGAGGCGGGCTTGTTTCGAGCCTCGTTATTCAGCCAATATTTAGTTGACAAAACAGTTTTTAGTAATTTATAATGTATCTAATGCATTGCCTTACGCCAAAGCATTCATTGTCCGAAACCCTCGGCATGAGGTCCTTGATGATACGCCGTGCAAAACTCGTTTGCGCCCTGACTGCCTTCCTTTGCCTTCCTGTCCGGCACGCTGTGGCCGACATCTATCAATATACCGACCAGGACGGCGTCATCCATTTCAGCAATGTCGGGGTCGGCAACGCTAAAAAATTCAAGAAAGTAAGGTCCGAGCCGAAGCATCCGCGGCATGCCACACCCGTTTCCCCCGCTCCTGATACAGCGTCCCTTACCTCGACAAATGCACCCGTTGACTATGTCGCTGTCATCAACAACGCCTGCTACCGCAATGGTGTAGACCCCAAGCTGGTCCACGCGATCGTAAAGGTCGAGTCGGGCTTCAACCCCTATGCGCTGTCCAGGAAAGGCGCCATGGGACTTATGCAGCTCATGCCGCAGACTGCCAGCATCATGAACGTGCAAAATATCTTCAATCCCCACGAGAACGTCGATGGCGGCGTACGCTACCTGCGGTACCTTATCGACCGGTATGACGGGAATTTGTCGCTCGCCCTCGCAGCGTATAATGCCGGAGAGACTGCCGTAAAAAAATGGGGCACCGTCCCGCCCTTCCCGGAAACACAGAGCTACGTGCAGAGGATCCTGAAACTGTACAACGGCACCGGGGTGGACGTGTCCGTTACTCCGCATTACACGATCTTCGTCGGCTACGGCGAAGATGGCGCGATCTCGCTTACTGACGATCCCGCAAAGCAAAAGGAAAGAAACTCGAAGCACAGAGCGCCCCGGGAACTGTAACACCCGCCTTTTTTCTGCTGCAACTTCCCTTGCCTGATTCCGTTACGCCGCCTTTCGCAATCCGCCGCTTTCAATCTGGCTTTCTGCCCACGACAATGCGTACCCTGCGACCTCTTGCCAGCCATCCTGGATTGCAATAAGATGCGAGCGCCCGGGAAATTCCTTGAACACTGTGGTTGCCATTGAACGGACATACCTCCTCACGTTCTCCCGGACCATCGAGACCGGCACCTGATGGTCCTCGCTGCCCGCGAGCAAGAGGAGCGGCGCACGCCTGCTGTTGCCGTAGTTCACTTTGGTGGCCGCACGAGGGTTTAGGTTCGCGGTGGCAACCTGGAATATCGGGCGGCCGGGACCGGGAATGGCATACCGCTCATAGAACTTCCGGGCGTCTTCCTCGCTCACATTGTTGCCGAATGCATAGCGAAATTGTCTGAACGTGAATGGCGGGACGCGCCTGTAGTTTAAGGGGTTCGACAGGACGCCGCTCGCCGCCTTGAGTGCAGAAAAGGGCAATCGGGAAACTCCTTTCGGAGCGACGGAATCGATGCCGACCCCGGCCGCGCCCAGGCCCCGGTCCAGAAGTATCTGCACGATGAGTCCCCCGAAAGAATGCCCCATAATGATGGGCGGCCCGTCCAGGGATTTAATGAACTGCTCGTAATGGTCGGCAATCTCGACCACACCCAGCCCTGCTAAGGCCGATGGGTCGCGGCGGATATCTTCAACCTCTCCCTGGAATCGCGGCCACGCCGGAGCGAGCACTTTGTACCCGTGCGCTTCATAGAACGCGCGGAAAGACTCCCAGCTTCGCGGAGTCAGCCACAAGCCGTGAATGAGCACTATGGTGTTTGTTTTTCGTTCCATAAGGCTGCTCCTCCTTTCTTGGTGATTCATTTCTTCCGCGGCAGGCCTTGCGGCTTTGCACCGGATTTGCGCCCTGGAGTTTTGCATTGCCGGCCCCGTTGTTCACGCAGCCGTGGCAAACTTTAGGGCAACGAAAACTTTTCGCAAAATTTCACACAAAATCTATTTCACAATTTATAAGTATCGCAACATGTCATCCATGTCAATGCGCTTTAAGTATTAAATGACAAGTTTCAGGACATCGGTTACCCAGATGTGTCAAGACATCGGTTACCCGAAACGTCATTTTTTTTACATCAGGACATCGGTGTCCTAGTCTGCATTTAATGCTATCATGCTCTCCTTATCCGAGATCGTCAAAGGAGAGCACTGATGGAAGAAGAACTAAGACAAACCGCAATTAATAGACACATCCAAGGAGGTGAATCACCCAAGGATGTCTATACCAGCTTGAACCGATCCAAAAAGTGGTTCTTCAAATGGCTGAACCGCTATCAGACCGGAGCACCAGACTGGTACAAAGAACAATCCCGGGCTCCCAAAACAAGGCCCTCAGAGATCGACCAGGAAGAAAAAGAGCGCATCCTTTCGACCAGACAACAGTTGGTAGCTGCTCCCTATTCCCAGATCGGTGTCTCGGCCATCAAGTGGGAACTCAAGAAGCAGGATTTACCGTTCCCTTCGGATAGTACAATTAACCGAGTGCTGAAGCGCGAAGGGCTCGTAAAAAAAAACAGCCTATGTACCGAAAGGGGTCGAATACCCTTACTTCATCGAAGCTCTGTGCAGCAACAACATTCACCAGATGGATCTGGTAGGACCGCGTTACATTAAAGGAGACGGCAGATTCTATTCGATGAACGTTATCGATCTGTTCGACCGTGAAGTATACATAGAGGCTCAAAGAACAAAGGAGGATTCCCACGTCTGCCATGGGCTTTTACGCTGCTGGAAGACCATGGGGATTCCTGATTATCTCCAGATGGACAATGCGCTGAACTTCCGCGGCAGCAATCGTTACCCCCGATCTTTCGGAATGGTCATACGGCTTTGCTTGGCCTATGGTGTCCATCCGGTCTTTATCCCGATTGCCGAACCGTGGCGCAACGGCGTCGTTGAGCATTTTAACAACACCTACGACAAAAAGTTCTACCACAGACAATGGTTTTCAAGCTATACCGTTCTGAAGCGGCAGAGCAAGAATTTCCAGCGGTTTCACAACAAGTATCACCGTTACAGCTTCCTTAAGGGAAAAACCCCTTTTGAGATGAGGCAGGCCGCCTACAATTTTACGCCGGTAACAGTAGGATCGAATACCAAGATGCCTGACCTCAGCTTCATTCCGGATGGATGTATTTCTGTCATTCGGTTCATTCGAAGTGATCGGAAACTCGACATCTTCGGTGAACGCTTCGAGGTATCAAAAGACCTCGTATACTCTTACGTAAGGGCACAAATTGTGACGAAAATCCATTCAGTGCAGCTCTACCTCGGGAACGACACTGTCGATACTTTCGAGTACCGATTGCCTGAAGACTTACTACCTGAGGACTCCGTTACCAGCCTTGGGTAACCGATGTCTTGACATTTCGGACCATTAGAAACGGGTAACCGATGTCCTGACATTTGACAATTTAAACGCGACAATGCAGCACGCTTTGGAATACAACATCTCATTTGGACGCTAGATATGCTGGGAAAGAAGAGATTTGTTCGCCATCTTATGCAGGGGATGATTGGACGGGTTCTTCAAAATGCGCGGCTTTCCAGTGTGGCAGCCTGTTAGCCTTGGAATATATTTTAATTATTATAAAAAAATGGCAGCCAGGTTGATTTCCGGCTGCCATTGCTATTTTAGACGAAGCTGAACTCAATCCAACAGCATCTCTTTACTGGATCGTTCCGTTTGACGCAGTCAACGCGTTGATGAGGGTCTGCATGTCCGTGATTGAAAGACCTGATTTGTTCGTCGATGAGCCCATGAAATCCGTCATTGCAGTTGCCAACCCGCTTGTCCCGGCAGTGCCCTGCATCATGGTGCCACCGCCGCCCATCATGCCGCCTCCCATCCCGCTTCCCATGCCGGAAAGAGTTATCTGGGTGCTTCCTGTCTTGCCGTTCATGATTCCATCCGATGCGTCACTCATCATGGCCGATATGATTCCTGATGAGTTGGTCATCCCGATGTTCTTCGCGTACTGCGACATGGCGGCTATCGTCATCCCGTAATTTCTCGTATCTTGCGTTGCGCCGGTTCCGGATCCCGAAACCAGCGGGTTTAAAGGCTGGGTGCCGAGAATATCGGATACCATGAAGTAATTTCCTACTGCTGTGTTCGCTGCCGTGATATTTGCATTCGTCATGCCGCCCGCCATATTTATCGCCATTGTCTGGGCCATGGAAGTGAGCGGGGTTATTTGAATCCCGGTTATCGTAGCGCCGGCCGATATCGATGGCATGATGGCAGTCATTCCATAGACCGCCGTCATGCTGACTGTTGTGCCTGTCGCTAAATCCGTATATGCTCCGCCGTTCACCTGAAGCATAAGCGGGCCGGAGTAATTGCCGAGGGACATCATAAAGTTCCCCTCTGTGTCAGTCGCCCCGCTTGCGAGTTGCGCGCCCGTGGTCCCGTTGTTGATTGCGAATGCCATTACCGTTCCGCCTGCCATGGGTCCGTTAAATGCCGTTCCGCTGATCAATCCACTCATCATTCCACCGGTCCCTGTTCCGCCTGTTACTACCCCGCCGGTCCCCGTACCGCCGGTCACTACTCCGCCAGTGCCCAGGAGTTGTCCGCTTGATGAGCCTAAGCGGTCCATAAGTGTCTGCATGTCCGTAAGCGTGAGGCCGGACCGGTTCAGGGCCGATCCCATGAATTGCGTCATCGCAGTTGCCAAGCCCGTGGTTCCCGCGGTAGACTGCATCATGGTTCCACCGCCCATCATGCCGCCGCCGATTCCGCCCATCGTTATTTGCGTGCTTCCCATCATGCCGTTCAAGACCCCATCCGATGCATCAATCATCATCGAAGTTACAATGCCGGACGAGGACGTCATCCCGATGTTCTTTGCATACTGCGTCATGGCGGCTATTGCCATCCCGTAGTTCCTCATGTCCAGGGTCGCGGTGGTGCTTGAACCGGACACCAGCGGGTTCATGGGCTGTGTATGCAGGATATCGTTTACCATGAAGTAATTTCCTATTGCGGTGTTTGCTGCGGTGATATTTGCATCCATCATGCCGCCCGCCATATTATTCGCCATTGCCTGGGCCATGGAGGTGAGAGGGGTTACTTGAATGCCGGTAATCGTCGTACCGGTAGATAACGATGAAATAACGGCGGTCATCACATCGCCGGGAGCCATGGTCACCGTAGCGCCGGTTGCCTCATCCACGTAGGTCCCGCCGCTCATCTGCAGCATGAGGGAACCTGTGTAGTCGCCGATTGACATATTGAAATTTCCCTGACTGTCCGTTGTTCCACTGGCCAGTTGCATGCCCATGGTCCCATTAGTGATGGCAAATGCCGTTACTGTTCCTCCGCTGATCGGCCCCTTGACCGCTGTGCCGCTGATCATTCCGTTTGTGCCGTTAGTGCCTGTTGTGCCGCTATTCCCTCCCGGAGTCGTTAAGCTGCTGCTCCCTGCTCCGCCGCAACCAAACAGAAGCGACAGTGAACCGATTAAGAGAGTGAGAGCCAGCATTACCCTGAGTTTCTTGTGCTTTCGCATTGATTCCATCCTCCATAAATTAAACTGATTTTTACCGCAATTGTGAATTAGACGAAGCAGCGACGAAAAGGTTACAAAAAACTTCACGACGAGTTTTTTGCATATCGTCTCATCTATTTCTACTACCTCTACTCGTGATCATTATCGATTTCAAACAGAGAATAGCCGCAAAACACCCATCATCGACACGTTGACAGATTATTGGAATTCGTTCCAGGAAGATCAATGGCTTGACGTGAGGGAATTAGCTCTATGAAAGGCTCGTTCTATGGCGATGTTATAATCCCGCAACAAAAAACCGGTCGTTGAAGAATGAAGCTCTATATTATTATCTCTCTGCCGACTGTTTCCTTTCAGCCCGATGGCGGCGCTCTGCCGACAATTCTTTTTAAAATACGACTCTGCTCAAATGAAGTCTACTTAAAAAGAAGTTGCTGCAATTTCTCTCCGGCCTTTAGTACTATAGATAGACGGGCCGGGAACTTCACTTCAATTTTTATATACTCAATAAGAGCAATTACCGTACCACAATCTTACGCCCATTTTTTCAAAAGGTTCGTAGTTTTATTTTTTTCCGGCTGAGGCTTATGCTCCGATGTCTGGAGGATATGCTACACAATGAGAGGATTTGAAGAAGGAAAGAGTACAGGAAGGATAAAATATTGTAGAACTATTGCGAAACAACAATTACTTCAAAGAAAAGACTTCGCTCCGGGAATCTCAGCCATCGGGACTTTACTCAGTGAACGGTATAGATTATATCTTCAATTACAGAAATCCCGTCAGGTGATGATTGCCGTGAAGTATTCCTGGGCAGTTCTCGCTGGTGCAGTGATGTCAATCCTGGATAAATTGAATGCCGACTCGGTAGCCGCCCTCTTTGGAAGCGGCCGGTTTTCTCCATTTGACAACTCCTATCTTATTCTCAGCGCCGCTGCTTGAGAATAACAGGGAGTCATCTTCAAGAAGATGATCTGTCCTAACGCACATTCCCATATCGTCGATCTCTTCGAGGGTGGCATGTATGACCATTTTCCCCGAATCTCCGGAATCCACCTTGAAGGCGCAATTCACAGGTTTCCGGAGCCTCACACGTTCAATGTTCCGATGCTCCATTTTAGATTTGGAGACTTGCGCCGCTTTTTTTTCATCTGTAAATATGTCCTGGTATGCAACGGGGTCTTCCTTGCTCAAACAAGTCGGGCATATACAGTGGCTGAAACTTACGTCAGAATGCTCTCTGATATAGGTTTCAACTCTTGTCCAGTACCCGTTGTCGTCGCGAATCTTCTTGCACCAGGCGCAAATGGGAATTAACCCTTTCAATGTCTTGATCTTGGCGAGTGCTTCCCTAAGTTCGGTAATAAGCTGTTCTTTCTCCTGTTCCGCAATTTTACGTTCACCGATGTCCTCAACCATGCCCAGGGAATAGAGGACCTTTCCTTCCTGATCTTGGAGCGTGGTCGCGCTAAGGTCAACCCAGAGACTTTCCTGGTCCTTTTTGAGATATCGTTTCTCAAGGTGAAAGAGAGGGGTTTCCCCCTTCTGAGACTGCTGTGACGCTTTTGCACTTTTTTCTCTATCCCCCGGGTGAGTAAGCTCTTTCATGCTGCGTCCGACAAGTTCCTCTTCAGGATATCCTAGCATCTCGCAGAATGCCTTGTTAGCCTTGAGAAGCGTATTGTTCGGTGCAACGATAATAATGCCCACGGGGCTGTCCTCAAAGATTCTGCGGAATCGTTCCTCGCTTTCCCGGAACTTCTCTTCTGCTTGTTTGCGCCCCGTGATATCACGGGAATTTACCACGATACCGGCGATCAGGGGGTTGGCAAGTTGATTGCTTCCCGTGGCATGGAGCGCGCGCCATGACCCATCCTTGTGCAGAAAGCGGAAGTCGGCAGACAGCGCTAAATCGCGATGCCCGACAACCTCGGCAAAAGCATTCCTGACCTTTTGGAGGTCTTCAGGGTGTATCATCTCGAAGGCGTTACTGCCGGTTAATTCGTCCTGATTATAGCCAAGTATGCGAACAACTGAAGGGCTTTCATAGAGTACTGTTCCATCAATGCTGAGAATCGTGATGATGTCTGAGGAGTTTTGAATCAAGGCATGGAAGAATTCTATTTTGCTATACATAAGCCGTCCTGGTTTTCATTGAGGATGTGTGGTAAATCCTTTTAGGCAACTCACCTGAAGGGCTTGGAATTATCGTGTACCAGCAATAATAGGACACGTGAGAGATGCCATCCCTCATTCAGTTACACAGAGCCTTGTTAAAAAAACAACTTTGACTATTTATATGATTATCATAAATCAAGCTTCGGTGCAAGTTCCTGTGCGGGGTATTTTAAGGGTATTTTTGGTTATCCGGCGTGCAGGGACCGCCTCAACTTCTGGCGATTATCTGCACTAAAGTGGACAATCATAAATCCTTGATCTTGATATTGACAACTTTTTATAACTGTGATTATATGTACATAGTGATGGATAAGACCAAATCATTATAGTTGTGGAGTAAACCATAATGGATGAGAAAAGACGTACTCAGAGAAAAGAGGTGACCTGGCAACCGTTTTTAAGTGATCTAAACGGTTCCGTCGAGGTCATCTCGTTTAATAATCTCGTGCGCACAGATTATCTTGCCAAGATTCTAAATCGCAGCATAATAGGTCTCGGCATCGAGACAGATCTCCCGATACAGCCGGGCGTTGTCTGCTTCAAGGAATTTGTTTATGGACAAACATGCGGTGTCCTGCTGTGGCGTAAGCAAATCGGGAGTCGATACCGGTGCGGCATCCGATTCCTTTCCCTTACGCGAATTGAAGAAGAGTACCTTCGGTATCAAATTAAACAAGTGGAACCCAGCAAACAGGTTCGAGATCCGGATAGGATTCTTACAAGACTGAATGGATGTCTCCCGCAATACTGATCAGGACCGTTACTCAACATACGCCCTCTCTCCTGTTTACTTGCATGACGGCATGGGTATGATGTAGCCATCCTGGACGACGGGCCAGACTGTGAAGGTCCTTGTTGTTATCTGCTTCTTCCTGCATGTTTATTCAATGTCCCCTAAAAATACCCTTTCGAACCATTTACTTTATGTTTGCTTTATGCTAGAAATAAAATATACGTGAGAATCCTGTAGTTTAATTTCTTTTAGATATTACCTCCAAGCCTTTTAAACGACAGCATCTCCCGTATGTGAGGTGAACCTCCTGTGAGCGGAGACGTGAAGTGCTTGAGGTAGGGGGGCCACAGGACGGTCGAGTTGCGGGAAGGCGAATCATTGGCATTCAGGTCCTGGTTATGACACTGATGGGCAACTCGGTGTCCAACTATTTTACCTGCAGAGTCATACCGTAAAATTTGAATGAGTTCTGGAATTGAGGCCAAGCACGTTCCTCGGGATCTGAGGCATATCCGATACTGTCTCCCAGGCATAAGGAAATAGCGTGAAGGATATGACGAAACTCTCATTTCTATTGGTAGTTGTTCTCGCAGCGGCGCCACTGCTCTCAGCATGCGGTCGCGAGGGACCGATGCCGCCTCCAGACAAGACGCCGCCCCAGGTAAAATCCACGATTCCTGCGAACGGGTCGGTGGATGTCCCCGTGAACCTGAATGGCGGCATCACGATAATGTTCAGTAAGGAGATGGATGCCTCCACCATTAATGATCAAACGATTACGCTTGCTGACGGCCTAAACAGTTTGCCGGGATCGATCACATACACGGACGCCGCCGGTGTCTCCGCTGCTGTCTTCAAACCGTCTTCCATCCTGAACCCAGCAACTCTCTATCAAGTCACTGTCGGCACCAACGTGAAGGATTCGTACGGGATTCACATGTCCGTCCCTTACATATCTTCATTTAACACGGGGACGTCACCGGACACGACACCTCCCAGCGTAATGGACACCACGCCGGGAAATGGCATTGTCAATGTTCAGCCGAATGCTTCCATTATTATGACCTTTAGTGAGCCGGTGGACCAGGCAACCATTACCTTTACACTCAGCGCAGGAGGTGTTCCCGTCGCCGGGAATATAACTTACAACGGGACAGCTGCTATTTTCACACCATCGAGTTCTCTGACATACGGTACCCAGTACACGGCAACAGTGAGCGCCGGAGTAAAGGACATGGCAGGCAATGCGATGCCAAATGGTTACTTCTGGAGCTTCATGACAGGAACAGCGCCGGACATACTACCGCCGGGCGTAACAGCTATGACCCCTGCGACAGGAGCCGCAGGTGTGGCTGTGAATATAGCCCCCAGCGTGACGTTTAGTGAGCCGGTGGATCCGGCAACCATTGCCTTTACGCTCAGCGCAGGCGGCGCTGCCGTTCCCTGCACGATGAGTTATAGCGGTACAACAGCCATCTTCACGCCGTCGAGTTCTCTGGCATACGCTACCCTGTATACGGCCACCGTGAGCGCCGGGGTAAAGGACGTGGCAGGGAATGCAATGCCGAATGATTACTTCTGGAGCTTCATGACCGGAACAGCGCCCGACATACTACCGCCGGGCGTCACAGCCACGACCCCCGCGACAGGAGCCGCGGCTGTGGCTGTGACAATAGCCCCCAGCGTGACGTTTAGTGAGCCGGTGGACCAGGCAACCATTGCCTTTACGCTCAGCGCAGGCGGCGCTGCCGTTCCCTGCACGATGAGTTATAGCGGTACAACAGCCATCTTCACGCCGTCGAGTTCTCTGACATACGGTACCCGGTACACGGCAACCGTGAGCGCCGGAGTAAAGGACCTGGCAGGCAATGCGATGCCGAATGATTACGTCTGGAGCTTCATGACAGGAACAGCGCCGGACATACTGCCGCCGGGCGTCACAGCCACGACCCCCGCGACAGGAGCCACGGGTGTGGCCGTGAATATAGCCCCCAGCGTGACGTTTAGTGAACCGGTGGACCCGACAACCATTGCCCTTACACTCGGCGCGGGAGGTTTGGCGATCGCCGGAAATATAACTTACAGCGGAACAACAGCCATCTTCACGCCGTCGAGTTCTCTGGCATACAGTACCCTCTACACGGCCACCGTGAGCGCCGGGGTAAAGGACCTGGCAGGCAATGCGATGCCGAATGGTTACTTCTGGAGCTTCATGACCGGAACAGCGCCGGACCTACTGCCGCCGGGCGTAACAGCCACGACCCCTGCGACGGGAGCCACGGGTGTAGCCGTGAATATAGCCCCCAGCGTGACGTTTAGTGAACCGGTGAACCAGGCAACCATTGCCTTTACGCTCAGCGCAGGCGGCGCTGCCGTTCCCTGCACGATGAGTTATAGCGGTACAACAGCCATCTTCACGCCGTCGAGTTCTCTGACATACGGTACCCAGTACACGGCAACCGTGAGCGCCGGAGTAAAGGACCTGGCAGGCAATGCGATGCCAAATGGTTACTTCTGGAGCTTCATGACCGGAACAGCGCCCGACATACTGCCGCCGGGCGTTACAGCCACGACCCCTGCGACGGGAGCCACGAGTGTGGCCGTGAATATAGCCCCCAGCGTGACGTTTAGTGAACCGGTGAACCAGGCAACCATTGCCTTTACACTCAATGCAGGAGGTGTTCCCGTCGCCGGGAATATAACTTACAGCGGAACAATAGCCATATTCACACCGTCGAGTTCTCTGACATACGGTACCCAGTACACGGCAACCGTGAGCGCCGGGGTAAAGGACCTGGCAGGCAATGCAATGCCGAATGATTACTTGTGGAGCTTCATGACCGGAACAGCGCCCGACATACTACCGCCGGGCGTCACAGCCACGACCCCTGCGACAGGAGCCACGGCTGTGGCTGTGAATATAGCCCCCAGCGTGACGTTTAGTGAGCCGGTGGACCCGGCAACCATTGCCTTTACACTCAGCGGAGGCGGCGCTACTATTTCCTGCACGGTGAGTTATAGCGGTGCGACAGCCATCTTCACGCCGGCCAG
Source organism: Nitrospirota bacterium (assembly GCA_963754875.1). GTDB lineage: Bacteria > Nitrospirota > UBA9217 > UBA9217 > UBA9217 > JAJYKN01. The sequence continues at coordinate 100,302 of CAVWHO010000017.1, read as the reverse complement.
CGCTCTTAAGAAAAATACGCTGTACACCGCCCGGGTGAGCGCCGGGGTGAGGGACCTGGCAGGCAATATGATGCAGAATGACTATTTCTGGAGCTTCACTACCAGCAAGAATTAGCCGGGGTATCTATTGCGAGATGAAAACCATACCAGGCAAGATGGTTTCGGAACTCCAGAATGCAGGGAAAAGAGCTTGAAGAATTTGAGGGGGCCACAAAGGGGTGATTACGAACCCCTCCCCTCGTGACGGTCCTGCCTCGTTCGGGACGGATCCACTCAGGAGACACCTGATCCCGAATAATGAGGCCTTACATTTGACGCTTCTGCTTTTGCATCCATGCGTCTATTGCATTAAAAGCCATGGGACGGGCAAAGAGGAAACCCTGGCCGTAGCCGCAGTGCAGGTTCTTGATATTGGCTAATTGGTGCTCCATTTCGACTCCCTCGGCAATCACCTCGAAATTCAGGCTCTTGGCCAGGGAAACAATGTGTGTGATGATTTCCTGATTGTCACCGTTGGCTGTAAGTTTGTTGATAAAACTGCGGTCGATCTTGAGCGCGCTGACCGGAAAGAGTTGCAGGTAGCTCAGCGAAGAATGGCCGGTGCCGAAATCATCAATATGGATCTGTATCCCCATGTTGCGCAGCCGGTTCATTGTCTCCACGGCAGCGCCAACGTTCTCCATGATCATGCTTTCGGTGATTTCCAATATCAAAGTGTGCGGATCAATGCCCGTCTCGGTCAGAAATCCGGAGAGGGTGCCGACAAGGTCCTGTTGCGAGAATTGCCTGCTTGAAATATTGATGCTCATATTGAGCGGTGGCTGCGCAGGGTACCGCACCTGAAGCAATTTCAGCTCGCGGCAGGCTTCGTAAAGAATCCAATCTCCAATCTGATAGATGAGTCCATGCTCCTCTGCCAGGGGGATGAACTCCATGGGACAGATGAGGCCCCGCTTCGGATGATTCCAGCGAACGAGTGCTTCAAATCCCGTCAACTGTTGCGTTTTCAGGCCGATGATGGGCTGATAATAGAGAGTAAGCTCCTTATTGTCGACTGCGCCCCGCAGATCCGCCACCAGCTGCATCCGATCCAGAAGATGGGGATGCAGGTTGGCATCGAAGATCTCAAATGATGCATTCCCCCGTTCTTTTGCCTCGTACATGGCGATATCCGCATCGCGCAGGACCTGTTCCGGCCGTTCATAGCCTTCCGCGCCCAAGGCAATGCCCGTACTGATCGACGTAATTACTTTATGGCCTTTGATATCGAGCGGAAAAGCCGATTTTTCCCGGATCCGTTCGGCAACGTTGACGGTGTAGGCGGGGTCGCTGACATTCGACAGAAGAATCGCGAATTCATCGCCACCCAGCCTCGCGATGGTGTCGCCGGGCCGGATGCAATCGGCCAGCGTTCGAGCGACCGCGACGAGGAGTTGCTCGCTAAGGGTATGACCGAGGCTGTCTTTGGTGATCTTAAACGGGTCCATGCCGAGGAAGAAGACCGCGTAGCTGGGAGAACCATGGCGGCGTTGCGACGCCGTGATGGCCTGCTGGAGCCGGTCCATGAAAAGTGTCCGGTTGGGGAGGCCCGTCAGAGGATCGTGGAAGGCACCGTATAAATTACGCAGCATTAAAGCTTCTACGAGTATGATAAGTCCTGTTACTATCGCTAACGGCGTAGCCCTGTCAGCCGTGAACACGTTGATTAAATGTGAAATTGCATCAGCCCGGCACATGGAGGGATCGAGAAAAAGAATGGCGAGGACGATTCCTAGTATCAGTAACGTCATAGCAGAACACCTCATTCCATTTGGGAATTGTTTTTCGCGGATGCAAAATCGTGCAGATTGCTCTGTTGCCTGGCTCGGCCACTTTACATGGCCTTCCCGATAACATTTAGGCTAATAATGTCACTGGGTTAGAACAGAGTATATCACAGGAGCACCGAATTTTCTACGAATATTTGCCAGATTTATGGGGAAATCAACGGTATCGATTGCATACTTATGCAAATGTTAACGAATCCAATCTGCCAATATAATTGCTCCCGAGAATAGAAACTTCAGTTGCTTCAGGAGATTTCGTAGATGAAAAAACTTAAATGAGAATTCTATGTGATCGCGCTGATCATGGAGGTCGGCTTGTGTAGTTGTGATCATGAGTTCAGCAGCCTATCAATAATTCTTTTTAAATCCTCGACATTATAGGGTTTTTTGAGAAATGTCTTGAAGCCTTGTTCCTGGTGCTTCGATAAAAGTTCATCATCGTAGTATCCGCTGGATACAACGGCTTTTACTCCTGGATCGATTTTTACGAGTTTCTGGAGTGTTTCCGCACCTCCCATTCCACCTCGAATCGTCAGGTCAAGAATGACCATATCAAACGGCTTTCCTGATTCCAACGCTTCCCGATACTTCTTAACTGCATCTTCGCCGTGAACCGCAAACTCCACCTCATGCCCCAGTTCCCTGATTATCTCTCCGCCTACGTCACGAATGACCTGTTCATCGTCCATGAGAAGGACCTTGCAGGGGCGAACGCGTACCACTGTTGGCGTCAGTTTCGGAACAGTGGCTTTGTCTTTCTCTGCGACTGCGGGAAGATAAATAGTAAAAGTGCTTCCTTTGGTCAGCTCGGATTTGACATCAATCAGGCCACCGTGGTTTCTAATGATGGAGTAAGATGTCGCCAGACCTAAGCCGCTGCCTCTTTCCTTGGTTGTGAAATAGGGGTCGAATATTTTAGCAATATATTGCGGGGAGATCCCGATGCCGCTGTCCCTGATTGCGATCTGGAGATAGTTCCCCTTCTGCAAACTCTGTGGAACGTCCTTATCAGTGGTCTGGATATTTTTTGCCGTAATCTCCACCCGCCCGCCTTCCGGCATGGCCTGATCTGCGTTCAGTACGATGTTCTGTATCACCTGGCCGATCTGGCCGTCGTCGGCTTCGACCTGCCAAAGCTCCCGGTCGGCAACGATATGGTAGTCAGACCGCGATCCGCTCAGTGCGAACTTTGCCGCATTTTCAGTGACAGACAAAAGATCGAAAAGTCTCTTAACCGGTTTCCCCCCCTTGGAAAACGTCAATAGCTGGTTTGTCAGCTTGACGGACATGTGCAATGCCTTCTCAGCCTGTTCAAGCGCAGCAATGCTTTTTTCCTTCCTGTCAGCCGTCATTTTCGCGAGGGATATGTATCCGAACACGCCTTGCAATAAATTATTAAAGTCATGGGCAATGCCGCCGGCTAAGGTGCCTATGGCCTCGAGTTTCTGAGTCTTCAAGCGCTCATTTTCCAGCTCATGTTTTTCCGTAATGTTGCTGATTGATTCGACCACTGATGTAACGACCCCAGATGCGTCCTTCAGCGGAAATGCCTTGGTTTCTATATAGACCATATTCCCATCGCGGTCGTTATACTGACGGTATGCAGCATAGGGCCTGCCTGTTTCAAAGACTCTCCTGACCGCACACTCATCGTCTTCTTCACAGCTTGGGATTCCGAGCATTTCGGATTCACGGGAGTATAGTTTTCCCACTACTTCGCTGACGGGCAAACCGACCTGGTTGCAGTACGCCCTGTTTGCAGTAATAACCTGATAGTTACGGTCGACAACGATGAAGCCCTCATCAACGCTGTCGAGAATATTTCTTATGAAATGCACACTTTGGCGCAGGGCCTCTTCCATCGATCTGCTGTCGGTGATGTCCCTTCCCGTAGCCTGATATTCAATGATATTGTCGTCTTTATCGAAAAGAGCATTGTGCGTCCATTTATGCCAGGCTATACTTCCATCGCTCAGCACGATTCTCGACTCAATCACCGTCAACGGCTTCTTGACGCTGAGTTCCTCCACCTGCCTGATAGATGCCGTCCTGTCTTCTTTGTGTATAAAAGGATAATAGGATTTGCCGATAAGATCGCTCCGTTGCAAGTTCAAATAGTGGCATAAGGTATCGTTAACGAATGTCAATATCCCGCCGCGGACATAGCGCACGACAAACTCCGCTTGATTTTCTACGATAGCCTTGTACATGCTCTGGCTTGCACGGAGTAAATCCTCGGTCAGCTTGCGCCCCGTGATATCGTCGATCATGAAGAGAATACCTCGCAAGGTTCCGTCTTCCTTGAGGAGTGGGCTGAATATCTCCCGTACAACTATTTTCTTTCCGCTCGAAACGGCTGTGTAGTCCCCTTCAAAAACCCCCGTCGATCCCGAATAAGCCTTGGCGAGCGCGGAGGTCATGGACGCATTCGTGAGACTATCCTTCATGCTCCATCCAATAAGCTTTTCCTTCGAAGTCCCTATGATCTTTGTAACCGCCTCATTGCATTCAACGACGTAGCCGTTGACGTCCAGAAACCCTATCCCCAGCGGTGATTGATCATGAATAAGACGGAATCGTTCTTCGGACTCCCTGAGCGCCTGCTCTGCCCGTTTGCGCTCGGTAATATCCCTTACCATGCTGAAAATAACTTCCTTCCCGTCTAAATTAAGCACACGGGCATTGATCTCGACCGGCATGCTGGTGCCGTCTTTCCTTACGTGTGCTAATTCTGCCACCAGCTGTCCGTATTTTTTAAGGTGTTTTATACGGTCTGAAATCATGGGTGCAAACGACGGTTCGTTGAACTGCGATATATTCATGTGCAGCATTTCCTCACGCGTATAGCCGAGCCGTACATTGGCGATATGGTTGAAATCAACGATGTTCCCCTTCATGTCCAGAATAAACAGTCCGTCATTTGCTGATTCGAAAAGAGTGCGGAATTTTTTTTCGCTTTCCCGAAGCGCGTCCTCCCCTCGCTTGCGCTCGCTGATGTCGCGCCAAATAGCATGAAGGAACGTCTGGCCCGACAACACAAGTTTCTGGGTAATGACCAGGACGTCCCTCATTTCTCCATTTTTCGTCCTGTGTTTGACCTCGTGTTCGGCCTTTCCCCACTTCACCATTTCCTGGATTTTAGCTTCTATCATTTCCTGGGTTTCGAAGGGGTCGAGATCTGAAATGCGAAGCTTCGAAAATTCCTCCCTTGTATATCCCAGTTGCCTGTGCGCATTTGTGTTGAAATCGAGGATATTTCCTTTGGCATCAAGCAGCAAGATTCCATCAGGCGATTGTTCAAAAAGCGTATGATACTTGAGCTCCGCCTCTTCAAGATCGGCATTCCGTCCCACTATTTTATAAAAACATCCTGAAATACCCAGCAGCTCTGCTGCTGGGATGAAAAGGATATCCTGACGAAGTCAGGATGAGAATCTGTTACAATACGGGCCATGAGCCCATTGAGAAGAAGCAAACATAGCGTCTATGATCTGAAGTACCATTTTGTATGGATACCAAAATATCGAAGGAAGCTGTTCAGCGATCGAATGACGACGAGACTGAAAGAGATATTTCGTGAGATCGCAGAGCGATATGAATTTGAAATAGATACGATGGAAGCAATGGATGATCATGTGCATTTGTTTTTGGTTGTGCCACCGAAGTATGCTCCAGCGAGGGTAGTACAGATAATCAAAAGCATATCGGCAAAGATGATGTTTCGAGAATTCCCCGAGATAAAGAAAAAACTTTGGGGAGGAGAACTCTGGAATGACGGCTACTTTGTCCGTTCGGTTGGCGACAAAGTAACGGCAGAAGTTATAAGAAAGTATATTCGGTATCAGCATGATGAGCAAGTTGGCTTTAGGTTCTAGCGCATTTAGGATGCCCCGCAGCTCTGCTGCGGGGTAATTCACTTTCGCTATCCATAGGTTATCCAAAAATATACGACGTCTTCCATAGCAACATTGGAGACAGTATGACAGAACAAGCGGCAGGCTACCAGAGAAGCAGCAAATGGTCTACTGTTGCAAGAACATGCGACCTTTTAAGTATAGAACAGTATGATGCATGTGTATAGAGCATATTTAATAAGAATCGCAAAACATTCCGTCTCCGCGTAGCTTAGGACACGACGCTTTTCTGACACCATTCCCTACCCGTCGGATCATCATTTTACATTCAGCATTACGTGCTTGCCGGAGAAAGGGACTCTGTGGGAAGGATTCGCCGCAATCAGCGCGTAGTCAATTGTACGGATGCTGCACAGCATCGTCTTATCCCAATATATCCGGAACAATCATCCACTCCACGGTCCATCGCCCGTCTTCGGATCGCGCAAGACAAACAACCCCACCCATCTTGAAGCTGATCAGCGGCTTCTCTTTTTCGCTGCACAAGAGAAGCCCTGCCAGCCTTGCCATGAACGGGAGATGGCCGACCAGCATGATGTCCTCCTCCATCCCCGCGATGCGCTTGGCCCATATCTCCGGGTCGTCCAGGGGAGCGAGATCCCCGGACTCGTAAACTCCCTTTACCGGTTTCAGCTGATCGGCAAATATCCGGGCAGTCTCTTTGGCACGGGTCTTGTTGCTGTGAAATACCCGGCTGAGTGAAAGGTTCTTGCCTTGTAAAAAAAGAGCCGCCTTGCGAACGTCCGCTCCTCCCTTTTCCGTAAGCCCCCGCGCCGGGTCTTCGTCTTCTCTCTTTGCTTCACCGTGCTGGACAAGATAGAGAAACATGAAAATCACCTCCCGTGCCGTGCATCGCCTGTATCTCGCAGAGGAAGCTGCTCAATCTGCAGGAGTATAATATAATTATATCGCACGGAGAGGCGGCATAGTCATGAAGTGGCCGAAGACAATAACCATTCAAGAAGCGCGTAGCCAGCAGGAGCGCCTTAGGAAAAAGGTGCGGCTCTCGCCCGTGAAGCAGGAACCGCGCTTCGTCGCAGGCGTTGATGCGGCCTTTTCAGCTGACCGTGTCTTTGCAGCCGCCTGCCTCTTCAGCTTTCCCGGGCTCACGCTCATCGAGCGCAAAACTGCCGTACGGAAACTCCGCTTCCCCTACGTGCCCGGTTTCCTTGCGTTTCGGGAAGGGCCTGCCATCATTGCGGCGCTTGAATCGTTATCGCGCAATCCCGACCTCATCTTGGTGGACGGGCAAGGCATCGCGCATCCGCGGCAATTCGGAATCGCTTCCTACATCGGCGTGCTGCTGGACATGCCGACGGTCGGCTGCGCCAAATCGAGGCTTATCGGCGGTTATGAGGAGCCGGGAAACAGGAAGGGCAACTCGTCGCCGCTTTTTGTTGAGGACAAGATCATCGGAGCGGTTGTAAGAACCAGGGACAATGTGCGGCCGCTCTTTGTATCCCCCGGCCACAAGACCGATGTGAAGTCCGCTGTCCGTCTGGCCCTTTCCTGCCTCGGCAATTACCGCATCCCCGAGCCGATCCGCTGCGCGGACATGCTTTCGAAGACTGTAAAAAACGCATAGAACTGCAACATTCTGCCCTTTCTCTCGTCCAAAAGAAAATTGGTTGCCTTCCTTCTACCCTAAAAATACCCTTACCGGGGTATTGAAGGAGCCCAATAAAAATAATATATTTAGTGTTGCTCTTCACGTATCACCACGTATCGAGTTTCGAGAAAATGCTTTTTCAGGCCTGAGGCTCGAACCCAATCCAATCTCGAGGTGGCTTAGTATGGATGCCCAATCACAGACCGGGGCGGCAAATCTTCCCGGGAAAAATTATCGGGAAATTTCCTCCTGGCTCAAGACGATGCGCGCGGGAAGCGCAAAAAAAGAACGGGCGGGGACAACGCAGCAGCTCATTCTCATCGTCGACAATAAACCCATGCGTCAATTTTATACGAGCATCTTTCTTCAGCGGCTTAAATATCACGTCATCACGACAAAAACCGCCGAAGACGCCCTGACCTTCCTGACCTTGTCCGTTCCGTTGGCCATCATAGCCGATGTTGACCTGCCGGGGATGAACGGCGTAGACCTTTTAAAAAACGTGAAACAAAACCGCCGCTCGCAGGACATCCCGTTTCTCGTTTGTACTTCGAACAAGGATCCCCTTGTCAAACAATGCTGCACGGAGGCCGGTTGCGCCGCCTACCTGACTCACGCAGCCCCTTTAGACGAGTTGTATGTGGCGCTCCAGAAAGCAACAGAGACGAAGCCCCGCCGTTTTGTCCGGCTTACAACGTATCTCGATGTCATCGTCGGAGACGGCCTGCCGACCAACAGGAAAGGCAGGCGCGACTATATAACCGCAATCTCAGAAAAGGGAATGTTCGTGAATACGGACAGTCCGCTGGCCTCCGGGAGTGTCCATCCATTCACTTTTTTTCTTCCCACCGCGCCGGGCTGGGTCTTCAGGATCGAGGGAGAGGTCCTCTACAGTCACATCGGTAACGGCAAGAAACAGCCGGGCATAGGAGTGAAATTTCTGAAGATCGGAACATCAGAGCAGGAGCTCATCAGGGACTTCATCAAAGGAACGTTGTTGGAAGGAATAGCCATAGAATAATGCAGCGGATATCAAATGTTTACGGCGGCACTCGTGCTCTTTGTCAGGCATGTTCATTTTAAAGGGATCGTTACCGGGTGCGGTCACGACAGGTCAAATAATTCGTTCATTAGGGAGAAAGAATATGAGTGGCATACTGAACTGCTGGGAATTCATGAAATGCGGCAGGGATATAACGAAAGATTGTGCTGCGGTGGAAAAAAAAGCAGGAGATGTATGCTGGATAATTGCGGGCACCATGTGCGGCGGTAAACCGCAAGGTACGTTTTCCCAGAAAGTCGGGAGCTGTAAAAAATGCGGTTACTATCAGTACATGCAAGACATCACCTCCGGGACGGCAACGGCCTGATCACCGTGCAGAGTGACTCAGGGGCATGTGCCCCGGAAGCGCTCCGCCTCATTCCCGTTCGAGGATGATCGGCAGCTGCGCGTTTTCCTCCAATGCTTTCATCACCGCGTCCTTCAAGCCTTCGCTGCCGAGATCTTCCTTGCCCGTCATCTCTTCAATATCGATCCGAACGATGCCGGTAATAGCTGTTTTTTCTTCCGGAAACTCCCCGTAGCCCCCCTCGGGCTGGTATTTTTCCATGAGCCCACGGAGCGCCGCGAGCCGCTCCGCCGGATCATCGACGATGTGCGCCCTTCCCTTTGCGATCACGCTCCGGTACAGATATTCGGCTTTGCAGGGGACCCCCTTGCTCTTCACCAGCGCTATCGGCAGGTCGACCTCGAAGCAGGTGCGGTTGTCACGTTTGATGTCGTCGATCTTCTCCCCTTCCCGGGCGCTGTGAAAATAGATTTTTCCGTCGTCATAAGAGAAGTTGAGCGGTTTCACCAGGGGATAGCCGTCCTTGCCGACGGTCCCGAGCCTGCCGACATGACACGTCTCCAGAAGGCCAATGAGGATGGTCCTGTCTTGTATCTCTTTTTTCGCCCGGCGCATGGATGGTTCCTCCCCGACATTTGATAAAAAAGGCCACACAAAAGCAAGTGGCCTTCTTACTGAGCTCCAACGATATACCATACGCGGTCCGCTGGTCAAGCGGACCGGGATTATTCGGCTAGATCGGCCTCCACGTCGAGAAAGATCTGCACTTCCTTTCCTGCAACCAACCCGCCGCCCTCCATGGGCTCGCTTCCCCACATGATCCCGAAATCCTCGCGGTTCACCGTAGTGGTGCCGGAAAAACCGACTGTGGTCTCGTCGCCGTAGGGATTTTTTTTCGGGCCCGCATATTCTCCTTCGAACGTGACCTGCCTCGTCGTACCATGCATCGTGAGCATGCCGCTGATGCGGCAGCGGTTCTGGCCGAGAAAATCAACGGAACTGCTGGTGAACCTGATAGTTGGGTATTTCTCCTGGTCGAAGAAATCTCCCGTCAGCAGGTGCTCGTCCCGTTTCTTTATTCCCGTATTGACGCTCGCAACATCAATCTCCACCTCTACTGACACCCGGGACTTGTCAGCAGGATCAAAATGGATCGTCCCCTTCATGCTGCTGAACTGGCCCCGCACATGCGCGAGGGCCAGGTGCCTGATCGCAAATGCAGCACAGGAGTGATCCCCGTCGATCATCCATCTGGCCATATGCTGCCCTCCCTGAATCTCTCTTTTTGTAATAATTATACCCTTTTTCGCATTCTGACGCCGCAGAAACGGATATTTGATTAACGCGGGGAAACCGCTCTTCCCTCTTGCAAAAACCGCAGGCAGAGATTTATAATACGGCGTCCATTTCGGGCAAGGGAGGACCAGTGGCAAATAAACAGGCAGTCGCCCTTATTTCAGGCGGGTTGGACAGCATCTTGGCGGCAAAAGTAGTGATGGACCAGGGCTTCGATGTCATCGGGCTCTATTTTACGTCTGCCTTTTCCAAGAGCTACGGAAATGAGGGAAACACCCATGCTGCCCGCGTTTCGAAGGCCGCCGGGATCGACCTCCGCGTTCTGGACATGGGCCGGGAGTATATCGATCTGGTCCGCAATCCCGCCCACGGTTACGGCAAGCACGTCAACCCCTGCATCGACTGCAAAATATACATGCTGAAGAGGGCCAAAGACGTCATGCGGGAAGTGAATGCCTCCTTCGTGGTCACCGGCGAGGTCCTGGGCCAACGGCCCATGTCGCAGAGGCGCGACGCGTTGGACGTGATCGAACGCGATGCCGACATGCGCGGCATGATCCTCCGGCCGCTCTCGGCCACGCTTCTGCAACCCACGCGAGCCGAGCTTTCCGGGCTGGTCCAGCGCGACAAACTCTTAGGCATCAGCGGCAGATCGCGGACGGTCCAGCTCCAGCTCGCGGAACGCTTCGGCATCCGGGGATACTCCACACCGGCCGGAGGGTGCCTGCTTACGGACAAGAATTTTGCGGAAAAGCTGCGCGACCTGTTCGAGGACAAGCAGGCGGTCACGCCCGAAGATGTCCAGCTGCTGACCATCGGCCGCCATTACCGGATGGATTCAGGTGTAAAAATCGTCCTTGGCCGCGATAACGAAGAAAACACCATGCTGCTCTCGATGGCGCCCCACGGCTATCGGCTCTTTGTCCCCCACGGTTTCCCCGGTCCCGTGGCCCTGCTGACCGGATACCCCACGCAGGAAATCAAGCAGACCATCGGTCGCCTCATCATAACGTACAGCAAACACGTTCCCGGCCGCTCCTACCCCATCCAGTACAACAATGAGGTCTTTGACCCGGGCGAACCCCTTCCGATTCATGATACCCGTTTGAAACAAGTCGGAGCAGATGGATAAAACCGGGCTTTCCTCTTGCTCCCGTCCCTCCGATCTTTCAAATTCATGGTACAATAAGAGAAAACAAGTCCTTTCATGCATACCCGCCAACGAGGGATCTATGCCCACGATATCCATGCAAGCTGTCAAGGATTACCTCGAGTCCCTTTACAAAAAACAGATCCGTCTGATCTCGATGACCGGCCATGGTGCGCAAGAGGAAGGAGACGACCTCAAGGGATTCGGTTACGGTTCTCCGCTGTTTCTTGAATATGAGGTAGCCGGAGAGCGCAAAAAGGCAGTGCTCGAGACCATGGCGCCGTCCACCTTCGGTCATGACCACTATGCAGACCGGGCCCAGGCAATCCTCTGGGAACACCGGGCCTTCAACAACCTTCCCCGCCATGTTCGCTCCCTCGACAGCGGCGCGTTCCTTGATTCCGGCGCGATGATCTCAACGGGCAGGACCGAAGAATTTTTTCTGCTCACTGAATTTGTGGCCGGCTCCGGATATTTCAAGGACCTGGAGAGGATCAGGGACAAAGGATCGGCAACCGTGATGGACACGGACAGGGTGCGGGCGCTTGCCGACTATCTCGTCCTGGTCCACGCACAAAAGCTGGACGCGCCCGCCCTCTACACCCGCCGCATCCGCGACCTCCTCGGCCACGGGGAATGCATCATGGGACTGATCGATAATTATCCCAAAAAGGTAGAGGCTATCGACGACACCTATCTGCGGAGGACGGAGATGAGCTGTGTGGAGTGGCGCTGGCGCATCAAGGACCGTTCCCACCGCCTCTGCCGCGTCCATGGTGATTTCCACCCCTGGAACATCCTGTTTCGGGAGGGCACGGACTTCACGGTGCTTGACCGCTCGCGCGGGGAGTGGGGGGAGCCTGCCGACGACGCTGCCACCATGACCATCAACTACCTCTTCTTCTCTCTCCAGCGCTCCAACAAACTGGAAGGCGACTTTGAAAAAATGTTCCGGCTCTTCTGGGAGTGCTACCTGGCCAGGACCAAAGACAACGAAATGCTCGAAGTAATAGCGCCCTTCCTCGCCTGGCGCGGGCTGGTGATCGCGAGCCCGGTCTGGTATCCCCATCTTTCATCGGCAGTAAGAAAATCTATATTCAATTTTATTGAGAATGTTCTGGCAGCGGAACGATTTGATCCCGAAGACGTGAACAGGTACCTCCGATGAGCACCCAAAGCGGCTTCGCAATCTGGATAACGGGGATGCCGGCCTCGGGCAAGAGCTCAGTCACGCGGGAGCTGGTAAGAATGATGGAGGGCCATCGCTTGTCGCTGGTCGTGCTGGAGTCCGATGTCATGCGTACGATCCTGACCCCCCACGCGACCTATGAAGATTCCGAACGCGATTGGTTCTATAAGACGCTGGCATCGCTCGGGTCCGTCATTACGAAAAACGGCGTCAACGTGATTTTCGACGCCACTGCAAATAGAAGAGCCTATCGGGATCACGCCCGTTCGCTCATTCCCCGATTCATCGAGGTCTATATCCGGTGCCCCCTGGAAGTCTGCATCAAACGCGACCCCAAGGGTATTTATCGCAATGCCGCGAGGGGAAAAGCTTCAACCGTCCCCGGTCTGCAAAGTGCCTATGAACCTCCGGAAAACGCCGAGCTTGTCCTGGATTGCCGGGAGTCTGCCGAAGCGAATGCAGGCACGATTTTAAATGTCCTGAAGCAGTTGTGGCACATATAAACAGTTTTTTCATCCCTATTTGCGAAACTCATTTGACTGCCCCTCCCCCCTCCGTTACAATGGCCCCATGGGAAAAAAAGTGACATACGAACGCTGGATTAATCTTTTCCTTCCCGACGGCTGGACCGAGCGGGAGGAAATGGGCTATATTTTGCTTGAAAAAGAAGGCTGGCCGGGAATGATACAACTGACGTTCATGGAGCGGGATGATACGAAATTGCCTCCCGGAGAAGCGGCCAAGACATTGCTTGAAGACACCCTTGAAGAGCGGGACATTCCCTTTCCCCGGGAGGCAATAAAGGTGGAAGACAGGGGAGACACGGGGAGTGCCATCCTTGACTATACGTTTAAGGAAAAGGAGGAACTGACGCACTGGAGGATATGGTTCCTCGTTGACAGGACCCATGCTCTCATGGCCGCTTATATCAGCAGCCCTGATCAAGACATGCCCTACCTGGATGAAGCGACGGGCATCATCGCCGACATCGAATTCATACCGCATTCCGACGATTAACAGGCAAGCGACGAGTCCGTAAAAAACCTTCCGTTTTTGATCCGCTGCTTCAGCGTCCGAAACTATTTCCCGGTACAACCCTCTTTGTCCTGGTTCTCGCTGCCGTTAAAGGACAAAAAAATCGTGTCACTCCGAGCTCTGCCCGAAATTGACACGATCCATTCCTTCCCTTTTTTCTTTACCGATTACCGAACGACGCTATACGTATTCCCTCAACAACTTGCTGCGGGCGGGATGCCGCAATTTTTTCAATGCCTTTATCTCGATCTGCCGGATCCGTTCCCGGGTAAGGTTGAAGTATTTACCGACCTCTTCCAGTGTGTGTTCGCTCCCCACGCCGATGCCGAACCGCATCCTGATGATCTTTTCTTCCCGATCCGTGAGAGACGACAGCACCTGCTCGATGCGATTGGACGCCTCGTTGTTCTCCAGCGTCTTGAAAGGAGACACTGACTTTTCGTCGATAATAACGTCCTTGAGTTCCTTCTCCTCCGATAGGATCGGCGTTTCGAGGGACACCGGCTCCTGGATCGCGCGGAGGATCTCGTTCACCCGCACCACGGACAGGCCCATTATCTTGGACACTTCTTCCGGTGAAGGCTCCCTCCCCTTTTCCCGCATGAACTTGGTATAAATACGGCTGATGCGCGTGCTTTCTTCGATCAGATGTACAGGAAGGCGGATCGTGCGGGCCTGATCCAGGATGGCGCGCGTGATGCGCTGCCTGATCCACCACGTGGAATAGGTGCTGAACTTGGTTCCCTTGCCGGATTCGTACCGGTCCGCGGCCTTCATGAGCCCGATGTTGCCCTCCTGGATGAGATCGAGCAGGGTCAGCCCGCGGTTCACGTATTTCTTCGCGATCGAGACGACCAGCCTCAGGTTGGCCTTGATCAGTTCGTCCTTGGCATATTTTACTCTCACGTCCTCCTGCTCGATGCGCCTGACCATGTCCCTGAGCGACGGCTCATCGATTCCGAGTTTTTCCAGTTCAGCCGTGTTCCCGCGCTCGGCCTGTTTTGCCAAAGTAGAAAGTTTTTTGAGCATCTTCTCGATTTCCCGGAACGAGAGACTCATTTCGTTGAGCGTACCAGTCGCGCGCTCCATGTCGCGCCGCGCGACCTGTCGCTTCAACCGGTTGTAGAGGCGCATGAAATCCGCCTCGAAAGCATCCCTCCATTCACCGGGAAAACGCAGAACATCCTGGGCCTTTACGAACCCCTGCTTGATGTTCGCACCCAAGGCGAGTATCCTCGGTATCGCGAGCGGAGAGCTCAGGGCAATAAACTTGAGCGCGGCCTTACCCTCTTCGAGCACGCGCACGTATTCCTGCTCCTCTTCGATCTTGAGCATCGGGAATCGGCCCACGGACTTGAGGTAGGTATCGACGAGGTCCGCTCCTCCACCGACTTCCTCCGCGGCTTCTGCGATCTCGACCGGAGAAGGCTCTTCTTCCTCTTCTTCCTCGGCCAGCTCGTCGGCAAGTTCGTCTAGAACATCTTCAGGCACCCCGCCTTCGGGATACTCTTGCTTTTCTTCTGATAATGCCACTTTCGTCATATCGCTGCTCTTCCTGCCTTTCCTCACTCCCTGATTTCAATTATATCAAAATTGGAACCCAGGTCAAACATTTAATTTTCGTGTTACAATATTTTAATGGACTGGAAAAACCGCCCCTTTCGTCCGAAATCGTGCGGTGATTTGCATCACGCCCTCGCAACGAACAGTTGAGATCGAGTTTGGCATCTGCATCAATAGAATCAATAGCCGTCAGGTGTAACCATCCCGTACCTAAACTTACCCTTCTTATCGTCAGAAACATTTTTTTCTTTAGCGTGACAAAGCGACCTCATTTCATCGCCTTGGATCCGCTTGCATGCTAATTTCCTCAATACCCCATTTTGATATTCAGAACGGCTGACCAACTTCTGCCAACAACTTCCTAAGCGTACCTTTTTGCCGCACTGGTATGCTGCCGGTTCGCAGGGTATTCTCATCATGGTTATTTTATGCTATAGTAGCCGCAATGGAAAGCATGTACGTTCTGTTCCCGCTGTCCGGGGTGAAGACCTGGGTTTTCCTCCCGCCGCTCGTAGCGCTCGTGGTATCGACATGCACGTCCATGGGCGGTGTGTCCGGGGCCTTCCTTCTGCTGCCGTACCAGATGAGTGTTCTCGGCTTTACCAGCCCCGCAGTCAGCTCCACGAATTTCGTCTACAACATTGTTGCGATCCCGAGCGGCATATTCCAATACTTCAAGGAAGGCCGCATGGCATGGCCGCTCGCATGGGTGATCATCGTTGGGACGCTGCCGGGCGTCTTCATCGGCTACTATCTCCGGGTTTTCTATCTCCCCGATCCGCGCACGTTCAAGCTCTTTGTCGGTATCGTGCTCCTGTACGTCGGCGGCAGGCTCTTATACGAAATGACCGGAAAAGCACAGGCGAGTAAAGCGGGGTTGCGGGAGTTGGACAACAAGTTCTCCGAACAGGTCAAGCGAATCAGGGAGCAGCGCCATTCACAGGCAGCCGCCGGGCTCCCTGCCGACGCAGTGGTCAAGACGATCACCTTTAATCTCAATTCCATCGAATACGAATTCTGGGGCGAACGGTTCCGGTTCAGCGTACCGGCCATGTTCCTGCTGGCTTTTTTCGTGGGTATTATCGGCGGCACCTACGGTATCGGCGGCGGAGCAATCATCGCGCCGTTCTGCGTGGCGGTGTTCAACCTGCCGGTCTATACCGTGGCCGGCGCTGCTCTGCTCGGAACGTTCCTCACCTCGATCGTGGGAATTTTTTTCTACAGCCTCCTGCCCGGACCGGGTGGCGTTGCCGTAACACCGGATTGGTTTCTCGGATCGTTGTTCGGCGCCGGCGGCTTTGCCGGCATGTATATCGGCGCCCGGCTCCAGAAATACGTGCCCCAAAAATTCATCAAACTCATGCTGGGGGCCATGATCGTTTCCCTTGCGCTCAAGTATATTCTTGAATACCTCGTGAGGTAAGACCGCCCCTCATTTTGCGGGCGTGTTCCTGATTCGCGCGAATGCAGCCATTGCCCCTGTCGGAGTTACTTCAGTCCCCTGCTGCCCGGTTTGATGGGGGTGCTTCCTGATTTGCACATTGGACAGGCCTCCGCTGAATAGGTCGGCACGCTCAGCGTCACGAGGGATTTATAGGGCACGCCGATATCGGCTTTCCCGCCCGAACGGTCCACGAGAGATGCGGCAGCGACGACGACTCCGCCCGCCTGCTTTACGACTTCGATGGTCTCCCTGGTGGACTTGCCGGTGGTGATGACGTCCTCAACGACAAGCACGCGCTCTCCCGCTTTGATGGTAAACCCCCGCCGAAGCGTCAGTTCTCCGTTCACGCGCTCGGCAAAGATCGCCCGGACGCCGAGCGCCCGTGCCGTTTCGTGGGAGACAAATACTCCCCCGAGCGCCGGGGCGATGACGACCCCAATGCGGGAATTTTTGAATTGTTCCGCAAGGGCCGCGCACAGCTTGGTTGCGATGTCCGGCTGTTGGAGTACCAGGGCGGACTGAAGATATTGTTCGCTGTGCAGTCCCGAGGAAAGCAGAAAATGTCCGGTGAGCAATGCACCCGTTTTCTTGTAGATGTCCAGTACCTGATCTGATGTCATAATTCGCCGTAACTCCTTGTAGAGGGGGAGCTCAGATTCCCGGAATAAGCCGAAGTTTACGTTCGGGTCTGTTTTTGCATTCTGATCCCTGCCGCTAATCCGAATTTTCAGCCTTTCGACGTGTTTTTAAATTATCCTATCTCTTCCAGTATCTTTCCCACCGCCGCCCGGCGGTCTGCCGCCCTGAGCACCGGCCTGCCAACGACAAGGTAGTCTGCGCCTGCGGCAACGGCCTCTCTTGGCGTCATGATTCTTTTCTGGTCGTCCTTGCCGGCCCAGTCAGGCCGCACGCCGGGCGTAAGGATGACGAACTGTCCGCGGACTGCCCTGCGCAGCATTTTTATTTCCTGGGGCGAGGCGACCACGCCGTGCATGCCCGCGCGCTGCGCAAGTCTCGCCAGGTGCGACACCTCCCGCTGGAGCGACCGAGTTATTTTCAGCTCCTTCCGAAGGTTTTTTTCATCCATGCTCGTGAGAATGGTGACCGCAAGCACGATCGGCGACGGCAGCCCGTACTTGACCGCCGCTTCTTTCGTCGATTCAGCAGAGGCCTTCATCATGTCCAGTCCGCCGAGGGCGTGGACATTAAATATGCTCACCCCGAGTTTGACCGCCTCTGCCGATGCTTTTGCGACCGTGTTCGGGATGTCATGATATTTGAGGTCGAGAAAAACGCGGCCGCCCATGCTGATGATCCTGCGGACGATATCCGGACCGTACGCAGTAAAGAGCTGGTGCCCGACCTTGAACATCCCGACCGAATCCTTGAGTTCGGAGACGATGCCCAGGGCCTCCTGGTCGTTCTCAACGTCCAGGGCCAGGACAAACCTATCTGCAGCGGTCAACTTCTCTTTTTGCATTTCGCATTCCGCATGGGCGGTGTCAATAGATCCTGAGCAGGCTCAGGAGCCTTTCTTTGAATATCTCTGCGAGTACGTGAAGGTTGGGCACGGTCAGGAACTCGTTTGCATTGTGCGAAAAAAGCATCCAGGCCTCAGCGGGAAAATCCTGCGTTTCTTGCGAAAGCTCGATATGGAGAAATACCTTGGGAAGGGCGCGAACCGTGACGGCGAGGTCGCTGCCGATGAGGCTGGGCGCTGGTTTGGCATCCAGCATGGGCAGAAGATTGTTCGCACGTGTGATGATTTTCGTTGTAAACGAGGAGATCGGGTCTTCCACTTTTTTTCGGAACCCCGGCGTCAGTGCATCGCCGAAGTCGCCCAGGGTCCGCCATGGCATCATGGTACTGGCCGTCCCCTTTGAGAACAGGTAATCAATGATCACGGCCCCGTGGGTACCCGGCGCCTTCTGGCTGCGGATAAAAATGCCGTCATGCCTGATTTCGTACTCCTGTCCGAGCATCCCGAGAAGGAGCGTGTCCTGCTCTTCGTTATACAGGGCGCACACCCGCTCAGCCATTTCGGGGAAAGAATTATGCTTCAGGGATTTCACCAGCAATCTCCGGATTTCCTGCGAGGTCGGAAGAAATTATACCTGCAATTGCACGAAAGGACAACTGAAAAAGTTGGCATTCACGGGGTTTGACAGGGGCTACCGCATGATTTTGAAGAGGCGCTGCCGCACGTTTCAGCTAGCGTGCTTGATCCTCTGAATGATCTCCGATATCAGCTCCTGAAAATTTATCTGCAGCTGGATGATGTCCGCAGGCAGTCGCTCATCGAATTTATATTCACCGTCCTGCCAGAGAAAAAGACTGTAGATGATGTCTTTTACCTGGATTTTCAAACCGCCGAACAACTCCTTGGGAGTAACGAGGCCGTTTTCTACCAGGACTGCTCCCATTTTTTTCAATCCGCCGCTCTTGTTGTACAGTTTGAGGGCATAGTCCATGTTTTCCTGCGTAAGCTTGCCCGTTTTGACCAGAATTTCACCGAGACGATCCTGGACCTCCGTCGATGTGGCAAAAACTATCTGGCCGTCCCTGACATAAATGCTCTTCGTGACCTTGTCTCTCTTCACGGTCAGCGTGCCTGTGGCCTTCCTCTTGCGCAAGTCTTCGAGGATGTCGGAAAGGGGATTTCCCTGAATATTCCCTGATAACGAATGAGTCATGGAGTTCTTACCAATCATGCGCACGCGAGTTGACTGACCAGTGCGGCGAGGAGGAACGAGCTGGGCCTAATGGCCCGTCAGCAATGCGAAAAATATTAATACTCAAATTTGATACCAGCTCCGCCCGTCATCTGGTCACCCGCCTTCAACTCGAGGAGGACCATGAATTTCTGGGTCAGTTTCCATTCGAGGCCCACGAAGCCATTCACGTAGGATTCGTTCTTGCCGGGGAGCGATCCATACTGGGCCGACATCGCCAGCCCGCCATAGGGCACGATCTTGTACCCACGGTCCGTCAGGGGGATGCTCTTGCTGGCAATCGTCGCAAAGGTCAATTCGCTGGCGTTCTTGCTGCTGATGATGGTGTTATCCAGGCCCAAATCCACGGAAAGATCAACAGGGATGCCTTCGGCCTCCTTTATGAGCTGGTACTTGAGATCAGCCCCCACAAGGACACCGAGGTTTTGTCCGTTATCGAGCCGTGCCTGGGTTGCTCCGAACCGGACGCCGAGCTCCAGCAATGCCCCCATTCCGTAGCGTATCTCCGGGTAGTAGCTCGTGAAATGATCGCCCAGCGTAAAATCGATCCCTGTCTGCGTCATACCGGGGTCGAGGCTCTCCGCGGTCATGAATTCATTTTCCGAAAAATGCCTGAATGCAGATGCTCTGCCGGCTGACAGCATCAGCACGGCTCCGATCACGACGATGAAGAAGAAACTTTTTTTCATTTTCTTTGCCTCCTACGTGCATTACCCTCCAAGCGACGCTTGGAACTATAGCATCAAACCCGATTGTTGACAAGAAAAAAAGGGGAAGGCGGCCGCACAGGGGGAAAATAGACAGGGAACGAGCATGCTACCGGCGCACTACGAACGTGGTTTGTGTTCGCTCTACCTGCGGGCCTGCTAACCGTCCTTGTTCAGTTCGACGTTCCAGTAGAGGTAGTCCCGCCAGCTGAGGGGGGCGTTTTTTATGCCGAACGTCAGGGTGACGACTGGCATCCAACGGGGCTTTGCAGGTAGCCGGACCAGCCGCATCTTCGCTTCCTGCGGGGTCCTGCCGCCCTTCCTGTTGTTGCAGGCAAGGCATGCGGTCACGATATTTTCCCATGAGGCCTGACCGCCCTGAACCTGGGGAATAACATGGTCGAAGGTCAGGTCCTCGGCGGGATGTTTCACGCCGCAGTACTGGCAGGTGTATTTGTCCCGTTGATAGATGTTTGCGCGAGAGAAGCGGACTTCCCTGGTGCTGCGCCTGATTTTCACCAGTTTGAGCAGACGCAGGATAGAGGGAAGTTTGAACGTGATGGACACACCGCGGACGTCACGATCGTAGAAATCGATGACTTCCACCTTGCCCTGCGTCAGCAAGGTGATCGCCCTCTGCCACGATATGATCTTTAACGGTTCAAATGTTGCATTCAGGAGGAGCGTACGTTCCATTGCAACCCTCGCAATACGGCAAAGCGTGAGGTCTGAAAACCATTAAAATTCATGTTGTTGAGATATAAAAATACAGAAAATGTTACCGTTTGTCAATACTTTTGAAAACCCGTATAATAAAAACATGGACGCGACGGAAGAAGAAAGATCACTGCTGGCCGTTTCGGTTGACGAAGAGGGCCTTGCCAAGTTCGTGCATGATCCTTCCCCCCGGGTGATCAAGGCGCTGCTCGACAACAAGAAACTGCGGGAAGACGATGTACTGATCATCGCAAACAGGAAAAACGTGCCTCCTGAGGTACTCGATGCGATCGCCAAGAGCGGAAAATGGGCAGAGAGTTATCCCATCCGTCTCGCGCTCGCGAAAAACCCGAAAACGCCGCTCTCGGTATCGCTTTCCATCGTCCGCTATTTGCGCCTCTTCGACATCGCGGAGATGACCCGCAGTCATCACATCCCGCCCGTCTTTCGCCACAAGGTGGAGGCCATTGTCATCGAACGGATACCGACCATGCCGCTGGGGTACAAGAAGTCTCTGGCCAAAATGGCCGTGGGAAATGTCCTCTTGAAGCTGCTGCAGGATGCAGATGCCGACGTGGCCGCGCTTTGCCTCAACAATCCTCGCCTGCAGGAAAGCCACCTCTTCAAGGTCATCAACCTCAGGGACACCTATGCGGAAACCATTCGACTGATCGCCGTGCACCAGACCTGGTCGAGCAGACCGCTGGTCCGGTATGCACTGGCCAGAAACAGGCAGACGCCCCTGACCCTTACCGAACGTTTCCTGCAAAACATGAAATTACAGGAACTCAGGGAGCTCTATGCGGACCCACTCCTTCCAACAACTGTCAAGCCTCTCGTGTACCGGGAGCTTCTGGGCCGCGGTGAGGAACCGAAAGAACGGCCGGCCGAGCAGATATTCGAGATAGACGAAGATGACGACCGCGGCTTGGAAGATTTCGACACTGACGGTGATGGATCGGATGAAACGGGAGAGCGCAGGTAATGCTGAATGTTTTGCCGATTCGGTGAATCCTTCCAGGTGTACCACCTCTTCAGGTGACCACACAGTCCCATTTGTATTATGCAGTGTAAGATAAGTTTTCAGGGAAAATACTTCCTAGACGATATCGTCGAGATGGCGCGAACCATGAACAACTCTGTGGATTTCTATGATGCGGCCACGGATCACGTAGAATACGAGGTAGGATTCGATGACGAGAACCCGGTATCCATATCCCGCAAGTTTTTCATGTTTGGGCACCCGACCAAGATCCGGGTTGGCCGCGAGAGCGCCGATCCGTTTGCCCAGCTTTTCCGTGAAGGTGACCGCCCTGGCCGGGCTATCGCCTGCGATCCAGTCATAGATAAAGAGCAAGTCATCCTCGGCAACCGGAAGGTAGCGGACCGTGTGCTTATCTGACATGGGCGCGTTGTCGTAGTTTTTGCATCATCTGTGAATGAGTGATCCCCTTTTCGCCAGCCGCTGATTGCGCCTGCGCCATGGAGAGCTTTTCGAAAAGATCGATCTTCGCATTCAGTTTTTCGTAGTGCTCGATGCTCATGACGACCAGGTCGCCTTCACCGTTTGTGGTCAGATAAACCGGTTCGTCCTGATCATGGCAGAGGGAAGCGATTTCCCTGGTTTTGTTTCGCAAGCTTGATATGGGCTTGATTATGGGCATTGTTCGTCTCCTTTCTGCTAAAGGAATGCTATCATCAAATTATGATAAAATCAAGATAAAATTATGATATTTAAGTCATGAACCCCGCGTCAAGCAGGTTGTCCGACAATTCTTATTCGATATGGTAGGATAGGATGCAATAAATTGGACAAGGAGCGAGGGAGATGGCACATCCAGGCGCATAAAGAGCAAGCATAGTCGTTGCCACCGAGCATAGAATTATTCATGTGACACCCGAAATCCAATTTTGTATAATGCCGAAAACTTCTCAATTAATTGTTAACTCATACAGAAGTAGGCTCGTAGAGGTAAGCATATCATGACTGAACGCAAGCGTGCTGATGAAACTCCCCATGAAGATCGAAAGTTTGCCGAAACTTTGATAGAACATTCTGCTGTTGCTACCTTTGTCCTGGATACGGACCACAGGGTCGTAATCTGGAACAGGGCATGCACTGAGCTTACCGGCTTTCCAGCCTCTCAAATGATTGGAACGGACAACCAGTGGAAACCATTTTATGAACGTAAACGGCCATGCCTTGCTGACATCGTGCTTGAGGCCGATTTTAGTGGATTGCCGGACTTATATCCCATGTATGGAAAATCCGCTCTGTCACCGAGTGCGCTGTATGCGGAAGGTTGGTATCAAAATCTGAACGGCAAGGACAGATTTATCCTCTTCGATTCCGGCCCTGTGTATGGCAGCAAAGGTGAGTTAATCGCAGCCATCGAAACTTTGCAAGACATCACCGAGCGTAAGCTGGCTGAAGAGGCGCTTCGGGAAAGCGAAGAAACATATCGCTCTATCCTCACCGCCTCTCCCGATGACATCACTATCACGGATCTGGAGGGTCGCCTCCTCATGGTTTCCCCCGCGGCATATACAATTTTCGGTTACGAACGGGGGTATACATTTCAAAACTTACGGATTTACGATTTCATAGTGCCCGAGGATCTTGAGCGAGCCCGATCCAACATCATGCAAATGTTCCAAGGGGATTATCAAGGGCCAAATGAATACCATGGAGTGAGGAAGGATAGAAGCATTATTGATATAGAGGTAAATAGCGAGCTCATTCGTGGTGCAGACGGGCAACCAACCAAAATAGTATTTATTGTCCGTGACATTACCGAGCGCAAGCGATTTGAACTTGCACTGAAGAAGAGTGAGGAGAAATATCGTTTCATTGTTGACAATCTCAAGGAGGTTGTCTTCCGCACCGACGCGGAGGGACATTGGCTCTTCCTGAATCCCGCTTGGACCGAAGTAACGGGATTCGATGTGCAGGAAAGCCTCAACAAGGTATTTCTGAATTATGTCCACCCCGAAGATCGACAGCGCAACCTTGAGCTTTTCAAGCCGTTGATTGAACGCCTGAAACATGATTGCCGGCATGAAATCCGCTATCTGCATAAGAACGGAGGTTTCCGGTGGATTGAGGTCTGGGCGCGGTTGACGCTTGATGAAAACAATAATGCTACGGGTACTGCCGGCACTCTGACCGATATAACCGCGCGAAAAAGAGCTGAGGGAAAATTCAGCCAGCTAGCTACCGAGCAGCAAACCATTCTCGATACCGTAACCATGGGCATCAGCTTTGTCAGGGACCGCAAGATACAATGGAACAATGCGGCATACGACAGGATCTTCGGCTATGAGCCCGGCGAGACAAGAGGACAGGAAACAGCAGTCTTTTATGTGAACAGTGCGGATTATGAACGTGTGGGCACGGAAGGGTATGCACATCTCGCTACCAGCGGAGGTTATGCTACAGAGGTTGAAATGAAGAGAAAAGACGGCAGCCACTTCTGGTGCAGCCTCGCGGGTAAAGCAGTGAACCCAATGAACCTCGCAGATGGATCAATATGGATTCAGCAGGACATTACCGAGCGCTGGCAGGCTGCGGAAGCACTCCGCCAGAGTGAAGAGTTCATAAGGAGCGTTCTGGACAGCGTTGATGAAGGTTTCCTGGTCGTCGACCGGGAGCACCGCATTGTCACCGCAAACAAAGCCTATTGCTCGTGGGTAGACACAAACCTAGCCGGTATCATCGGAAGGCCCTGTTTTGAGGTCTCCCACAGAAGTCCAAGGCCTTGTTATGAGCAAGACGAGGATTGTGCGGTGAAACGCACGTTCGAAACCGGAGAACCACATGTGTCGGTGTATAAGCATAAGGATGCGAAAGGCAACATGCTTTATATCGAGACCAAGGCATTCCCACTCAAAAACGCCGCAGGCAAGGTAACGTCCGCCATAGAAACGCTCCATAACATCACAGAGAGGCATCTCCTAGAAGCAGAACAGCTCAAAACGCAGAAGCTCGAAGCTATCGGGACCTTGGCGGGCGGAATTGCCCATGATTTCAACAATCTTCTGCAGGGAGTCTTTGGCTACCTGTCCATGGCGAGGATGAACATCAGCAGCAGAGAGAAAGCACTTTCCATGCTGGAACAGGCGGAAAAAGCCCTTAACATGTCGGTCAACCTAACCACCCAACTGTTGACTTTTTCCAAGGGTGGCAAGCCGATCAAGAAAAAAATCGCCCTCCGGTCGCTGATTGAGAACTCCGTCAAATTCGCCTTGAGCGGGTCCCGCTCCGATTACAGAATCAATCTTGACGACAATCTCTGGCCCGTGGAGGCAGACGAGGGCCAGATCGGGCAGGTGATCCAGAACATTACACTGAATGCGGATCAGGCAATGCCCATGGGCGGCACAATAGCAATCAAAGCAACAAACATCGCCAAGAATCTTGAAGGATGCTCCGCGTCGAAGCCGTCCCTCATGACAGATAGGTGGGTAGAGATCATCATCAGCGACAATGGTATTGGTATTACGACGGAGCACCTGTCGAGGATCTTTGACCCTTATTACACTACTAAGCAGAAAGGGAGCGGCCTCGGTTTGGCAACAACATACTCTATCATCAAAAACCATGGCGGGACAATTGAGGTGGAATCTGAACTGAATAAGGGTACGACTTTCACGATTCATCTCCCAGCCAGTGAACCTGAACTTAGCGCTGTTCCTCCGGCTAAGACGCCTGCTGACATGCGAAAAAGCAGGATCCTGGTTATGGATGATGAGGCCGTGGTGAGAAATGTGGTGGGAGAAATGTTGCAGAACATGGGCCACGAAGTGGAGGTCGTTACGGACGGCGAGGCGGCCATTAAGAAATACCAATCAGCACGGGCAACAGGTTCTCCCTTTGATGTTGTTATCCTGAATGTCACTATCCGCGGCGGCATGGGAGGCGAAGAAACCATCAAGCGGCTGCGAGAGTTCGATCCCGCTGTCGTCGCAATCGTTTCGAGCGGCTATTCGGATGAGGCCGTGGTGTCCAACTATACAGCTCATGGATTCAAGGCAGTACTTCCCAAGCCCTTCAACTTAACCCGTCTACAGGCCGCTCTCGGCGCTGTGCTGAAGAGTTATTAACGGTCTCATAATAGAAAAGACATCGTCTCTGCGGTAGAGTGGGACTATTACGTTGATTGAATGAAAGTTCTAACAAATCGCGTTCTTTCAGAAAGCATCGTCGTTATGACCATTCCCTGTTTTCACCGCAACAATGTAAGCGCCCATCCCTTTCCAACCGTAATCGCGCCCTGGGGACAGAATTCCTGGCAGCAGAAGCAGCGGATGCAGTCGCGGTAGCGGATTTCGAGCCGTGTTCCCCGTTCTTCTATCGCACCCTGGGGGCAGTGGCCTTGACAGATGCCGCATTGAATACACAAATTGCGGTCAATTACCGGTCTGGTCGTGAAGGCGTTCTTGAGAGAACTGCGTGCCCATTCCGGAAGCTGCCATTCCAGGTGGGCCTGGGGCGGGAGGCGGAAGTGCTTGACCGCGATACTCTCTAGAGGATCGCCGAGAAGCGTGATGTTATTCAGGTCCGTTTCGCCGATGCCGTGTGACCGGGCTGCCTGCAAAAGGGGAAGTTTGTCCGCTTTCACACCGAGCACGTGGGCCGATACCGCGTCAACCGAAACGGCATCCCTGCCGGCGAGGAGCGCACCGATGGGACGCGGATCGCCGCTGCCGGGGCCGTTCCCTTCCATGCCGACGACGGCGTCCATGATGGTGAGCCGCGGTTTAAGAAGCGCATACAGTTCCAGGAGCATTTCCATGAAGAGCTCATGGTTCACGCCGGTATTGAAGTGCCACTGGACCTTCCGTTTCCCGGGGATGCATCCAAACAGGTTTTTCACGGCACCGGTAAGCGTTGTCATTCCGTGGGTCTTCAGCTTCGGGAGATTGATGAGCACATCGGCCTCGTACGCTGCGCGGGCTATCTCGAAATGCTGGAACCTCCCGTTATTTTTTACCTGAATGGCTTCCGTGAGATCCTCGAGCTGAGCTCCTTCTTCATTCACCACATCGAGAATGCCGGCCTTCTCGGCGACCTTCTTCAGATCGCCCATGCCGGGGCTGTCGCCCACCAGCGCTGTTCCGCCCTGCCCGTGAACAAGCCTGATGACAGCACGGACGACCTCGGGATGGGTCGTTACCGCAGCTTCCGGGGGCCTTGCTTTCAGGAGGTTCGGCTTGATAAGGACCCGGTCGCCGGGTTGTACAAACTCCCCTATCCCGCCAAGGAGGTCGACGGCCTGCTGAACAGCAAGCATCGTTCTCGCGCTGTCGTAATCTTCACACCGAACGATGGAGACATCGATGCGGTTCATTTTCATTTCGGGTTTTTCATTCCGCATTCCGCATTCCGAGTTCCGCATTTCTTCCGACCTTTTGGAGCCTGTCCAGCATCTGCTGATGAATCCTTCCGTTGGTTGCAAGGATCTCGTCGTCATGAATGCTGAACCGGGTCCCGGAAAAATCTGAGATGAGCCCTCCCGCCTCACGCACGATCAGGCTGCCGGCCGCCACGTCCCAGGATTTGAGCTTCAATTCCCAGAAACCATCGAACCTGCCCGACGCCACATAGCAGAGATCAAGCGCTGCCGATCCGTCTCGACGGACCTCCTGCGATGCCATGAGAAGATCGTGAAAATAATCCAGGTTGTTCTTTTCACTGACTTTGCGATCATAGGGAAAACCTGTTGAGAGTAAGCTTTTAATGAGCGTATCAGCGGTTGAAACGCGAATAGCCGTGCCGTTGAGATGAGCCCCCGCACCCTTCTGTGCAGAGAACAATTCGTCCCTCATGGGATCGTACACGACGCCGACGATGATCTCGCCCTCGTATTCGAGCGCTACTGATACAGAGAAGCACGGGTAGCCATGGGCATAATTTGTGGTCCCGTCGAGGGGGTCGATGATCCAAAGATAACCGGAACCATTCCGTATCATCGTCTCTTCCTCTGCCATGATACCGTGGTCGGGAAATGAGGCAAGAAGCGCTTTCACTACGGTGCGCTCGGAGAGCCTGTCCATTTCTGTGACCAGATTGATGTCGCCTTTATAGGAAATCTCCCGTTTCCCGTGAATATTCGCTCGCAACAGAGCGCCGGCTGTGCGCGCTGCTTCACCGGCGACGGCCAGAAAATCCTTCATGCATCATCCCCCATCCATCCTGTTTCATCACCTCAGTGACCACTGATAGTACCATATTTTACGTAAAAATGCTCCTCCCTGGCAGGTGCCGGAGCGAATGATATTTTCCGACTACGTTCTGTTTCCAGCTACGTTCGGTTCTTGAACCCGATGCGAGAAGTTTTCCGGCACTTCTGCTGATTTCCTCCGGCAATTACCAACGAGAATACGCCCGTCTCGTGGCCAGTTGTTAAACAAGAGTGTCTGGAAATTAAGATTTTATGCTATAGTTGTTTGACAAGAGGTATGTTCTGAACGGTGCAGCTGTTGCAATGCTTGAAATTTCAGACGGGCATTCAGAAGGTTGTGAACAAATGACGTTTCTAGGAATATTTTATAGTTACCATGATGAACAAACGACATACAACTAATAGCATTGTAGGTCGGTCCTTGAGCCTGTCGCTTCAGGTTCTGCGTGGATTTAGACGCAATCAGGGACTGCTGTTATCCGGGGCAGTGGCTTACTATACCCTACTATCAATTGTCCCGATGTCGATTCTCGCCCTCATCGGGCTGTCTCACTTTATAGAAGAGGATCAGTTATTTCACACCTTATCAGCGTATCTGGAAATGATAATCCCAGGCTATGCGGCAACATTAACTGATCAGGTGAGGGTGTTTCTCGCGCACCGAAATGTGGTCGGTATCATTGGTTTGCTGGTCATGCTTTTTTTCAGTTCCATTGCCTTTACCGTGCTCAAGAATGCCATGTCAGTTATTTTTTTTCACCGTGTCAGGATTCATCGCCGCCACTTTCTCATTTCTGCCATTATCCCGTACATTTATATCTTTATATTAGGGCTGGGCATCTTGATCGTGTCATTCATTACAGGAGCATTAGAGACGCTCGAAAAACGGCAATTATTTTTTTTGGGATGGAGGTTGAGCCTTGAAGGCTTTTCGGGTGTCGCACTATATACCTTGGGGATTGTCGGCGAGGTACTTCTGCTGACGTCCATATATCTGGTTATGCCAGTAGTACGTATTACATTTCGGCGGGCATTAATTGGAGGGATAGCCGCAACGATCTTATGGGAGATCACCCGTCGTGTGTTGGTCTGGTATTACTCGGTGATATCCATGGTAAATTTAATTTATGGATCCTTTGCCACAGCAGTCGTGGCACTTCTCAGTACCGAGGCTGTTGCTTTAATCCTTTTGCTAGGTGCTCAGGTCATATCAGAACTGGAGCGAAAAACAGGCGACATTACCAAGAAAGATTTGACAATCTTTAAAACATAACACCGATGAGTATTATGGCTTTCGTGAAAGAGTTAGAAACGAGAAACGAAATTCCTTCCTGCAGCAAAGGTCACGTATCCTCGTAGCAGACCGGGGTGCGCCTTCATTTGACGATGCGAAAGGTCGCGCTGCTTTGTATACTGAAAGCGCAACCCAAGATATGCTTATTACATCTATTTCTCTTAGGCAATTAATTTTTCGGACTCACCAGACCCTTCATAGAATAGAGAGGGACAATGACAGGCTTCAATAGCAGGGGTAGCCAAAAGAAAACCATGTTGCAAGAAAGTGCTATTTATTTACCAGAGAGTGATATACTTATACCAAGAACACTTGGTCGCGAGATATTAGCGGGGCATTTGGAATTATTTGAAAGGTACGGATTTTAAAAGAGGCGCTGACCACAGAAAACAGAGAAAAAAGGAAGGGGTGATAATTATGAAAGAGGAACTTACCAACAAAGGGCACTCAATCCTGATGCCGTTCGTGGTGGGCGGTATTGTGGGTGCGGGATTATCGCTTCTCCTGGCTCCAAAATCAGGAAAGGAAGTCAGGGAAGACATCAAACGGTTCGCCAACGACTCGAGAGAGAGAGTTTCCTTGGCCATTGACAAAGGCAAAGAGCTCTACGACGACTCGAAAGAGAGAGTTTCTTTTGCCATTGACAAAGGCAAAGAGCTCTATGACGGGGGTAAAGCAGTAGTAGGAAAAACCATCGAAGCGGGCAAGACGGCGTACGTCCAGGAGAAAGAAAAGTGGCAGCATACATAGTAAGTCTGGCAGCAGAATTTAACTTTCACAACGGGAGGTCAGCGCCTCTTGATTTTTAGTTGCTGAAGTCAGTATTTGTTGATAGTTAGCCATCCGGTCTTGGCTGCTAATCTACACTGCCGCCTCTACGTCGTAGAGGAAAAGCCGTGTGATTCTCTCCATTTCCACACCCCGATATAATAATCCGCAAGAAGCTTGACGGCCAGCAGTTTGATGTTCGCGTCTTTTAGAGTCCTCGCGATAGAATTATTTTTATGGATGCCCAGTCTATGTGCAATTTCCAGTGTAGCTCAGTCTTCTCTGGACGCTTTTTTCGAGAATCTCTATTTTACTACATGGCCTTTCCTCTACAAATAGATAGATTTAGCACATGCTGCTTAATGCTCCGGATGAATATCTCCAAATCTATGGTTATGATCATGGTATAAATTGATGCACTTTGAAACATAATAATATTAATGCCCGCAGCAACTTTTTATTGACATTAACGTAAAAAAAGGGTATATCCTCGGTATGACACTAGCGGACAAACTAAAAAAACTACGCACGAAGCATAAAATGTCGATGAGTCAGGTGGCGCGCCTTTCCGAGATTGCTTCCGACCACCGCGGCAAAATCACACAAGGCTACATCTCACGCCTCGAATCAGGCAAGGAAACCAATCCGAGTCTGATGAAGCTCATGACGCTGTGCAGTATCTACAAGGTTGAGCCGAACGAACTTTTCTTGAAAAGCACCAGGAAAAGGGCGAAAAAGCGCTGACCTTGGGGACTGTGGCGGTACTTTACCGCACTGCCGACCAACGATGCGGGATGTGACACGTTTTGCAACTCGCCACTGTCGTCCGGTGAACGGATTTCTGCGCCAATACCTCGCGGGTGTGGCATCGCAGGCAGTCGTCATCTGTAGGCTTAATTCGTGCGTGGGGTTTATGGCACTCGTAGCAGTTCAGCCGTGCCATAGGGACCTTGTCCGGAAAGAGCTTCTTCGAGGATTTCCGGTGGCATGACAGACATCGCTCACGGTCGGGGATGAACGCTTCCTGCTTCCTTGGCGAGAACGGGTGGCACCGGAGACAGGAAATATCCTCCATGCCCACGCCGTGAATTTTCCAATCCTTATGGCAGCGGAGACACGCATCCTTTTGCGGCCGGAAGGAATGTACTTTCTTGCTGTGGCAATCCTTACAGGTCAGCTTCTCCATGAACACGTGCCGGGCATGGCCTGTCGACTTACTCACCGCTACCGATCCCTGCGCTGCTTCATCCCAGTGACATTTCACGCATGTCTTCCATGGCGTAGCGTTGCCGTGCGGCTCAGGCGTCTTCCGGTTCGTCGTAAAAACGAACTTGACGAGCAGCCGGTTCTGTTCGATGAGGCCGAGTTGATGACAGTTCTGGCACACGATGCTCCGGTGCCCGGATAGTTTCCACGCCGTGTAGGCTTCCTCCATGAGATGGCAACTGTTGCAGAACTCGGGATTCTTCTGGATATAGTTGTAATACCGGCCGCCCAGAACAATCCCGAGGACTGAGATGATAAGCATGAGGGAAACAATGATCGCCTTTTCCTTCGGGCTTAGACCCCGCTCGAGCTTGTCGAATATTTTAGAGATCAGCTTGTACATGGGGAAAGATGGAATCAGGAGTCAGAATACGAATTTGTGAATCGTGAGCCCCTTCTGCCTTATGGCCTCCTGGCTACTGTCTCCTGATTTCTGACTACTTTATCAAATACTCCGCTATCTGCACTGCGTTCAGCGCCGCGCCTTTTCGAAGGTTGTCGGACACCAACCAGAGGTTGATCCCGTTCGGAATGGATTCATCCTCCCTGACCCTGCCGACGTAGGTC
Source organism: Nitrospirota bacterium (assembly GCA_963754875.1). Lineage (GTDB taxonomy): Bacteria > Nitrospirota > UBA9217 > UBA9217 > UBA9217 > JAJYKN01. The sequence goes on along the minus strand of CAVWHO010000017.1, from coordinate 68,692 downwards.
TCATCTTTACCGACCACATCCATGGCCAGAGGATAAATGTTCTTCTTCGGGTCGTCATAGACCAGGACACCCGGCGCTTCCGCCAGTATCGCCCTCACTTCATTCGCCGATATCTTCTTCTCGGTCTCGATGTTTACCGATTCTGAATGACCCCTGAATACCGGCACACGGACCGTTGTCGCTGTCAGGCGGATGGTATCATCCTCCATGATCTTCCTCGTCTCGTTTGCCATTTTCATCTCTTCCTTCGTATAGCCGTTTTCGAGGAAAGCATCGATATGCGGGATGCAGTTAAATGCGATCTGGTGCGGATAGACCTTTGTTTCGACGTCCTTGAAGTTCAGGAGCGCCACGGTCTGCTGAGCAAGCTCGTCCATGGCTTCTTTGCCCGTACCGGAAACCGACTGGAACGTGGTGACCACGATGCGTTTGATCTTCACCTTGTCATGGATGGGTTTGAGCACCAGCACCAGGGCAATGGTGGAGCAGTTCGGGTTTGCGATAATACCACTGTGTTTGTCCAGGGCATGGGCGTTTACTTCAGGCACCACGAGCGGGACTTTCGGGTCCATGCGGAATGCACTCGAATTGTCTATCACCACGGCGCCTGACTTTACCGCATGCGGGGCGAACTCCAGACTGCGTTCCGCACCTGCAGAAAAAAGCGCGATATCAACGTCCTGGAACGAATCTTTTGCCAGTTTCCGGACGACGACATTCTTGCCCTTGAATTCCACCCGCTCGCCCTCGGAGCGCTCAGAGGCGAGCGGTATGATCTCGCTCACGGGAAATGCCCTCTCCTCGAGGATTTCGAGCATTTCCTTGCCCACGGCGCCGGTAGCACCCACAACGGCAACAACATATTTGTCTTTTTTCTTAAGCATAAAAAAATTCGTTATTCCCGCGAAGGCGGGAATCCAGCGACTGAGAGACATGACGGAAACAAAAAAACCTCTGGATTCCGGGTCAAGCCCGGAATGACGACCATAATAATTTCAACTCTATTTTTCCACCACAATCCTGAGCATCCTGCGAAGCGGCTCTGCCGCGCCCCAAAGGAGCTGGTCTCCGCAGGTAAACGCATTCAGAAACGTTGGGCCCATATTCATCTTGCGCAGGCGTCCCACGGGGACAATGAGAGTACCGGTGACCGCCGCAGGAGTCAGTTCCTTCATCGAAATCTCACGCTGGTTGGGCACCACTTTTACCCACTTGTTGTGCTTCGCGATCATGTCCGTGATCTCGTCGAGCGGCACGTCCTTCTTCATTTTGATCGTAAGCGCCTGACTGTGGCATCGCATCGAGCCGATCCGGACACAGGTGCCGTCGATGGGGATAGGATTGTGTTCCCTGCCCAGGATCTTGTTCGTTTCAGCCTGGCCCTTCCACTCCTCGCGACTCTGGCCGTTGTCGAGCTGTTTGTCGATCCAGGGAATGAGCGAACAGGCGAGCGGCGCACCAAAAAATTCCGTGGGATAGGCATTGGAACGGACGTGCGTCGCAACCTTGCTGTCGATTTCCAGGATCGCGGAAGCGGGATCGTCCAGAAGATTTTTTACCGCGTTATGCGCAGAGCCCATTTGCTTCAGGAGTTCGCGCATGTTGTTCGCGCCCGCGCCTGAGGCGGCCTGGTAAGTCATGGCGCTCATCCATTCGACGAGGTCTTGCTCGTACAACCCGCCCAGTGCGATGAGCATGAGCGAAACGGTGCAGTTGCCGCCGATGTAATTCTTGACGCCTTTGGCGAGGCCATCCTTGATCACCTTCATGTTCACGGGATCAAGGATGATTATCGAATCTCCTGTCATCCGGAGCGTTGATGCGGCGTCGATCCAGTATCCCTTCCATCCTGCCTCGCGAAGCCTGGGGTACACTTCTGTCGTGTATTCCCCTCCCTGGCAGGAGACGATTGCGTCCAGCTTCTTGAGCTCGTCGATGTTCTTGGCGTCCTTGAGTGCAGGGACATCCTTGCCGATGTTCGGTCCCTTCCCGCCCACGTTCGAGGTGGTGAAGAACACCGGGGCAACAAGGTCGAAGTCCTTCTCTTCCTTCATCCGGCCCATGAGCACTGAGCCCACCATGCCGCGCCAGCCGATAAAACCAACTCGAATCATTGCCTTGCTCCTCTTCAGAATAGTAGAATCCCTACTATGGTCATTACGTCGATTTCAACCGTTTTGATACAAAGAACCACACTCCCAAGGAGACCCATAGCAATCATGATGATCAACAACGATATGACCTTAAAGCTCCTGGCGTCCGTTATACTATCCCCGCCATACGCCTTTATCCCCCTCTTTGGAAAAGAGGGGTTAGGGGAGATTTTCTGATTGATAAATCCCCTCGGTCCCCCTTTTCCAAAGGGGGATGCCTAAGTTACAGGCAACTCCATACCTTTTCAAGTACTCCGTCTAGTTTAGCCAGCACTTCACGGTCTGAGAACCTCAGCACGTGCAATCCTGCACCAGCCAGGTAATCATCTCTGATTCTGTCTTTTTCTTTGCCTTCTTCCGTATAATGCTGTCCCCCATCAAGTTCTATGACCAGCTTTGCCTTGGGACAGTAAAAGTCCACGATGTACTCGCCGATGATCTTCTGCCGATAAAACTGTAGATTCCTAAGCTGTTTACCTCTTATTCGAGTCCACAACCGTCGCTCAGCATCGGTCATGCTCTTTCTAAGCTTTTGGGAGAACTGTTTGAGATCTTTGTTATAGGGTAGCATACGTAACCCAAAATTCTCAAATCCCCCTCATTCCCCCTTTCTCAAAGGGGAAGGTGATGATAAAGCTTAAACCAACCCCGCGACCATATCGCCCACTTCAGTCGTGGTCATGCCCATCTTCCCTGCTGCCTGGCTCTTCATTTTTTTCATCGTCGCGATCATTGCCCTCTCGATGACCTGGGCTGATTTCGTTTCACCTAATGAGTCAATCATCATCATGGCCGCGCCGATGGCTGCAATGGGGTTGATGACGTTCTGGCCGGCATACTTCGGCGCGCTGCCGCCCATGGGCTCGAACATCGAGACGCCTTCGGGATTGATGTTTCCGCCCGAGGCCACGCCGAGACCGCCCTGGATCATGGCGCCCAGATCGGTGATGATGTCGCCGAAGAGGTTTTCCGTGACCGCCACGTCGAACCATTCGGGGTTCTTCACGAACCACATGTTCGCCGCGTCGATGTGGTTGTAGTCGCGCTTGAGCTCCGGATACTGCTTTGCTCCCATCTCTTCAAAGGCGCGGTACCAGAGGTCGCCGCAATGGGTGAGCACGTTCCGCTTGTGGATGAGCGTGATCGGTTTTGCAGCATACTTGGGGTTCTGCGCGTTGCGCTTCTTCTTGAGCTCAAAGGCATACTTGAGACACCGATCAACAGTACGGCGGTCGTACACCATGAGCTGTGTGGCGATTTCCTCGGTCGTGCCCACACGCGTCGCGCCACCGTGGCCGGTGTAGATGCCACCCGTGTTCTCGCGAATGACCACGAAGTCGATATGTTCCGGTCCCTTGTCCTTGAGCGGCGTTTCCACATTAGGATAGAGTTTCACCGGCCTGAGATTGATATACTGGTCCAGGGCAAAACGGATCTTGAGGAGAATGCCCATTTCGAGGATGCCCGGTTTTACATCGGGATGACCGATGGCGCCGAGGAACATAGAGTCGAACTTCTTGAACTCTCCGATCGCGCTGTCGGGTAGCGTCTCTCCGGTTTTCAAATAACGCGCAGCGCCGAAGTCGAACTCGGTATACTCGAGCTTGAACCCGCCCTTCACGGCTGCGGCATTGATGACTTTAACCGCTTCTTTTACAACCTCGGGTCCGGTCCCGTCACCGGGGATTGTTGCGATCTTGTAGGTCTTTGCCATGAATGATTATCCCTCTCAAAGTTATTTTTCTTTAAAGCATTCAGGGGAAAGGGTGAATGAAAAAGCGAAATGGGGATGACGCAGAGGCGTTCCCACCTTCAAATCATTTCCTCTTTTTTCCTGCATGTCTCAGCTTTTTTTCTGGTGCTGCAGTTGTTCGTCCGCATCTCATTACACTTGTCGTCGCCGGGAATAAAGTCTAATCCGCACGAGTGCTGCGAAGGCGCGTTGGGTGAGGAATAGGATGGGTCAAGGTTTCTGCTGAAATACACGCACGAATCACAGAGAGAATTGGATTGTTGTTCGGACCGGAGCGTTTTCATCAGCTTGAAACATGCCGTCAAGTGGCGCCACCTTTTTCATTACGATTCGTCAGGATTAAGAGTGCTCCGTCGCGCAGGTTACGGGACAAGTTGCGGTGCTACAGTCCCGCCTTTTTCCTGGTATATGCCATGAGCCCGCCGGCTGCAATGAGCTCCTGCATGAACGGCGGCACGGGAGTGGCCTTGAACTCTTTGTTCGTGGTGACGTTGCGGATCACGCCGTTGTCAGCATCCACTTCGATCCGGTCGCCTTCGTTGATTCCGTCGACGGCCTCGACGCTCTCGAAGATAGGCAACCCCATATTGAAGCAGTTCCGGTAGAAAATTCGGGCAAAGCTTTTTGCGACAACGCAGGAAACCCCGGCCGCTTTGATCGCGATAGGAGCGTGCTCGCGCGATGACCCGCACCCGAAGTTCTTCTCCGCGACAATAATGTCGCCGGGCTTCATCCGTTTCATGAAGTCCGACGTGGTCGAGTCTTCCATGCAGTGTTTCGCCAGTTCCTTCGGATCGGACGTATTCAGGTACCGTGCCGGGATGATCGCATCCGTGTCGACATCAGCTCCGAATTTCCATGCATTACCGTTAAATTTCATTGAGAACCTCTCTCAAACAGCTTAAACGTTTAAACTGTTTGAACGATTTATTATTTTAATTCTTCCGGTCTTCCGATCCTGCCGAGCACCGCAGATGCCGCAGCCATTGCCGGACTGGAGAGGTACACTTCGCTCTTGGGACTGCCCATCCTGCCAACGAAGTTCCTGTTCGTGGTGGCAATGGCACGCTCTCCTGCAGCCAGAATGCCCATGTGACCGCCTAAGCAGGGCCCACAGGTCGGGGTGCTGAATGCCGCGCCTGCATCGATGAACACGTCGACCAGGCCTTCCTTGATGCACTGCTTGTAGATCGCCTGGGTTGCGGGGATCACGATCATGCGAACGTAGGGATGGACCTTGTGGCCCTTGATCACCTTGGCAGCCTCGCGCATGTCTTCAATCCGTCCGTTCGTGCACGATCCGACAACCGACTGGTCGATATTGATGGCAGCGAGCTCGCTGACCGGCTTTACGTTCTCAGGCAAATGCGGGCAGGCGATCTGCGGCTCCATGCCGGTCAGATCGTACTCGCGCACATCGGCATAGTTCGCTTTCTTGTCGCTCTTATAGAACTTGTACTTGCGCCGGGCGCGTTTGGACACGTATTTTTCGGTGATCTCGTCGGGCTCGATGATGCCGTTCTTGCCCCCTGCCTCGATAGCCATGTTGCAGATGGTCAGGCGGCCTGACATGGGAAGCTTCCGGATCACTTCACCGGTAAACTCCATGGACCGGTAGAGCGCCCCGTCCACACCGATGTCGCCGATGGTCCTGAGGATGATGTCCTTGCCCCCAACCCACTTGCCGAGCTTGCCCTTGAAGATGAACTTCATGCTCTCGGGCACCTTGAACCAGGCCTCGCCCGTGATCATCGCAGCGGCAACGTCGGTGCTGCCGACGCCCGTCGAGAACGCTCCCAGACCGCCGTACGTGCACGTGTGGCTGTCCGCACCGATCACCACGTCGCCGGGGACCACGATCCCCTGTTCCGGAAGGAGCGCATGCTCAACGCCCATCCTGCCGACCTCGAAGTAGAGCGACAGATCGTTCTCGTGGGAGAACTGGCGGAGCATGGCGCACTGTTCGGCTGAGGCAATGTCCTTATTCGGCGCGAAGTGGTCGGGAATGAGCGCGATCCGGTCGGGATCGAACACTTTTTTTGCGCCCGCAGCACGATACTCCTTGATCGAGATCGGCGCGGTGATATCGTTCGCGAGCACCAGATCGAGTTTTGCATTGATCAGTTCGCCCGGAACGACCTCTTTTTTGCCGCAATGAGCGGCAAGTATCTTTTCAGTAATGGTCATCATAGTGTGAAAAATATACAATATCCCTTCAGCGGATTCAACTGTTTTTTGACTTGCCCTTTTTCCAGAACTCCAGCTTGTTCAAGGCATTGACGTAAGCCCGGGCGCTGGCCACGATGATGTCGGTGTCCGCGCCGTGGCCTGCTACTTTCTTACCACCCTCTTCGACCTTGACGGTCACCTCGCCCAGAGCGTCGGTGCCGCCGGTAATTCCCTTGACGAGATAGGCATCGAGCTTGCTTTTCGTGCCTGTCATAGCCACAATAGTCCGGTACACGGCATCCACGGGCCCGTCACCCTGTCCTGTCTGTTTCACCGTTTTGCCGTTTACTTCCATTTCCACGGTTGCCGTGGGCGTCACGCCCGTGCCGCTTTCGGCCCGGAGGCTTTTCAGCACGTACACCTCGGCAATATGCTTTACCTTGTCGGAAATAAGGGCCTCGATGTCTTCATCAAAGACTTCCTTCTTTTTGTCTGCGAGGACGAGGAATGCTTCATAGACCTTCTCGAACTCGGCGTCAGGCAGCTCGTTTCCGAGCTCGGCGATCCGATGGCGCAGCGCGTGCCGGCCGGAACGGGCCGTCAGAACGATCGAGGAGCCGCCCGCGCCTACTTCCGCCGGATCGATGATTTCATAGGTAGAGCGCTCCTTGAGGACGCCATCCTGGTGGATCCCCGAGGAGTGGGCAAAGGCATTTGCACCGACGATTGCTTTGTTGGGCTGGATAACAATGCCGGTAATGGATGACACCAGCCGAGACGCGCGGATGATTTCCCTCGTATTGATGTTTGTATCAGCGCCGAAATAGGCGGAACGCTGGCGAAGGGCCATCACGACTTCCTCCATTGCGGTGTTGCCGGCGCGTTCGCCGATGCCGTTGATCGTACACTCGACCTGCCCTGCGCCGTTTTTTACGCCGGCCAGTGCGTTCGCCGTGGCCATCCCGAGGTCGTTGTGGCAATGCACGGAAAGGGTGATCTTCTCGACACCAGGCACGTGCTCCCGGATGCCCTTGATGAGCGAGCCGAACTCCTCCGGATAAGTATAGCCCGTCGTATCGGGAATATTCACGACGGTCGCTCCGGCCTTGATCACCGTCTCGACCATGCGGTAGAGAAACGCTGGCTCGGCCCTGCCCGCGTCCTCGGCGTAAAATTCGACGTCCCCGACGAAGGTGCGCGCATGTTTGACAGCGGCAGCGGCCCGTTCCAGTGCTTCTTCGCGGCTGATGCGCAGCTTATGCTGCAGGTGGCTCTCGGACACACCGATCCCTGTATGGATGCGGGGGCGTTTCGCCGTTTTCAGCGCGTCTGCGGCAACCTCGATGTCTTTTGCGATAGCCCGGGAAAGGCCGCAGACGACAACCGCATCCCCCACTTCCTCGCCGATTTTCCGGACACTCTCGAAATCGCCGGGGCTTGATATGGGAAATCCAGCCTCGATTACATCGACTCCCAGACGAACCAGCTGTCTCGCAATCTCCAGCTTTTCCGCCGTATTCATGCTCGCGCCCGGGGACTGCTCCCCGTCGCGGAGCGTGGTATCGAATATTTTTATGATGGCACTCATAGGTTCCTCCCTGCCAGACCCGGGTCAGAACACCGGATGCAGGTCGCATAAAGAGAAAAAGAGGCGGACAACCGCTCTCCCCTCTTGCGTGTATACCGTCATTCCCAATTTTAAACAGTCAGTCTAGGCAGCGACCGGCTTCCGTCTTTTTGTCAGTTTATAGAGCGCCTCTACTATGCCGACAGCGACGTAAGAGACCGAAACCAGGAACAGGACAAGCGCGGGATGGTATGCCACGACTGCAAGAAACGCCGCAATAAGGACCAAAAGACCGAAGGGACGGCGTTCCTTCAGGTTTGCCTCCTTGAGGCCGTGATAGGTAATATTGCTAACCATCAGTCCTGCCAGCAGGAACGTCATCGCAAGCACCCAGTAGTCCTTCCCCACTGCGTCGGCGAGCCAAACGAGCTTCAAGTGTTCAAGGATTTCGATGATCCCATCGTACGCAACGACGGTCGTCGCGATCACAATCGCCGAGGCAGGCGTGGGCAGACCGGTAAAATGCTTCTTCTCGGCACCGCCCATTTGCACATTGAACCGTGCGAGACGCAAGGCGGCGCAGGCGACGAGAAAGAATGAACCAAGCCAGCCGACACGGCCGAAGGACGACAGTGTCCAGGTGTACACGAGAACGCCAGGGGCCACACCAAATGAAATGACGTCTGCGAGAGAATCGATCTCGATGCCGAAGCGCGTTGCAGTGTGCGTCATCCTCGCAACCCAGCCGTCAAGCACGTCGAAGACGGACGCGATCATAATGGCCCAGGCAGCCATCTCATAATCCGAGTTCAGCGAGGCAATGATGGAATAGAACCCGGCAAACATGCTTGAAAGCGTGATGAGGTTTGGGAGGACATAGATCCCCTTTTTCATTTCAGCACCCCGATGATGTCCCGTGCTCCCTTGACGCGGTCACCCAGCTTCACCTTAATCTCCGCGTCTTTGGGGAGAAAAATGTCTGTTCGCGAGCCGAAGCGGATCAAACCATAGCGTTCGCCTCTTCTGATGGCATCTCCGGCCTTTGCATAGCAAACTATGCGCCGCGCGATAAGCCCGGCGATCTGTTTTACAAGCACCTTGTCTTTTCCGTTCGCAATGACCATCGCGGTCTGCTCGTTGTCGAGCGATGCTTTCTCGACCGAGGCAACATGGAATTTGCCGGGATTATATTTCACGAGTTCGACCGTGCCCTCGACAGGAGCGCGGTTCACGTGCACGTTGAAGACCGAGAGAAAGATGCTGATTTGCTTCACGTCCTGTTTCAAATACGTCGGTTCGTAAATGTCCTTGATAACGATCACCTTGCCGTCTGCCGGTGAAACCACGACGCCCTTTCCCCCAGGAACCTGACGTTCGGGATCACGGAAAAAGAACAGAACGAACAGCGTGAGCACGAGCGTTACGACGCCGGTGTTCTTCCAGCCAAGCGCGAACAGTAACGCGGTAACGACAGCCAGGGGGATGATAAACGGCCAACCCTCGGAGGCGACCGGTATTCCATAGTTTTTCATCATGAGATCAAACCCTTTAGCCACGGAGGCACGGATACGCAGAGAAAATCAGAACATGAATTCAACAGGTGCACATCCGAAGTTTTTTTCAGCATCCCCGCGTTTGTGACTGTCCTCTGTGCCTCTGCGTCTCTGTGACGGATTTTCCTAGTTCTTGCTCTTGTCCACGAGCTTGTTGGCGGTGATCCACGGCATCATACTGCGGAGCTTCTCGCCCACCACCTCGACCTGGTGCGCGGCAATCTGGCGCCGACGCCCCGTCATCTCCGGATAGTTGGTACTTCCTTCGAGGATAAAGCGCTTGGCGTACTCGCCGCTCTGGATGTTCTTCAGCGCCTCCCTCATGGCGGCGCGGCTCGACTCGTTGATCACCTTCGGGCCGGTGACATACTCGCCGTACTCGGCGTTGTTTGAGATCGAGTAGTTCATGTTGGCGATGCCGCCTTCGTACATGAGGTCGACGATGAGCTTCAGCTCATGCAAACACTCGAAGTACGCCATCTCCGGAGCGTAACCCGCCTCCACCAGCGTCTCGAAGCCGGTCTTCACAAGTTCCACGCAGCCGCCGCAGAGCACAGCCTGCTCACCGAAGAGATCGGTTTCGGTCTCGTCCTTGAAGGTGGTTTCGATGATGCCGGTGCGGCCGCCGCCGATGGCGGAGGCGTAGGAAAGCGCGGTGTCCTTGGCCTTGCCGGACGCGTTCTGGAAGATCGCGATCAGATCGGGAACGCCGCCGCCCCTCGCGAACTCGCTGCGCACCGTGTGGCCCGGGGCTTTGGGGGCGATCATGATCACGTCAAGATCGGCGCGCGGCACAATCTGGTTATAGTGGATGTTGAAGCCGTGGGCGAAGGCGAGCGTCACACCCTTCTTCAGGTTCGGCTCAATGTTTTCCGTGTAGATCTTGCGCTGATGCTCGTCCGGCGCCAGCACCATCACCAGGTCCGCCTCTTTCACCGCGTCGGCGATATTCTTCACGGCGAGGCCTGCGTTCTGCGCCTTCTTGACCGAGGGCGAGCCTTCACGCAAGGCCACCGTGACGTTGACACCGCTGTCCTTCAGGTTCAGCGCATGCGCATGGCCCTGGGAGCCATAGCCCACGATAGCGACCTTTTTGCTGCGGATGATGGAGAGATCGGCGTCTTTGTCGTAATAGAGTTTCATCATGTCCCCTTTCTGGTACGCAATACTCAATCGAATTATGTGATTTTATCAGTTCTCCGGCCTGGTAGCGTGGCCGGTTGTGCAGGTTTGTGCCGGGCATGAACGAAGTCGTCAAGGCCTGAAACAATGACTGGCGTTATTTAAGCCGGCGATAACGTCCCCTGTCAATTCTGGAGCCGCTTGCTCAGCACGTCATCTTGAAAAATCTGATCAAGCGCCGATGTCAAAGCTTCGGAAAGTGCGCTCTGCAGTTTATCGCGGGAATAGAGGATTTCCTGTTCAATCTTGCTTTGCACGTCGAGCGTCCTGATGATCTTCTTTGCGGCAATGTCACCGACAACGATCTTAATCTGGACGGAAGTGGTCAGGTTTGTTTTTAACGATGTGGCCTTCGACTCCAACTGCATTGTCTTGATCTCGCCGCCGAACAGCAATTCGGCACCTTCGGCTTTCATCCCCTCTGCACTAAGGTCCCACGACGGAACATCTTTTACGACCAGGCCATGTTCCTTGAGTGCAGCCTTAAGCGCGGTTGTGACCACGTCCGATACCGTTCCCTGCACGACCAAATCGTTCTGCATGCCGCTCGGAATCGTTCTTGTGCCGATGACCGATGTGGCTGTACCGCGGGTGTCCTTGAACGGGCTGAGGCCGACAACGACGTTCCTTGCCGTGACAGCCTTGCCTTCCGCGGGCTGATATCCGATATTGAGCAGGATGGGCCCCTTCTCTGCGCATCCGGAGAAAAGCACAATCACCATGAGCACCGAGATCACCCATCCCATTGCATAACGCGTCTTCCCTGTCCAGTCCGTTATTCTCATTCCGTTGACCTCAATCATTCTCTGGTTATCGCTACCTTGCCGGTACGAACAATTTCCTTGATTCCGATGGGACGAAGCAGCTCGATGATCGCCATGATTTTCTTCTCGTCGCCCGTTACCTGGAACGTATAGCTCTTCTGTGAGGAATCGACGACCCGGGCGCGGAAGATGTCGGCGATCCTGAGCGCCTCTGCCCGGTGCTCCGCCGGCGCATTGACCTTAATAAGGCACATTTCACGCTCGACGAATTCTTTTTCCGCCAGGTCCGTTACTTTGATGACGTCGATCAGTTTGTTCAGCTGTTTGAGGATCTGTTCAAGAATGCGTTCGTCGCCCGTGGTCACGATCGTCATCTGGGAGATCGTGGGATCGAGCGTAGGGCCGATAGAAATGGTCTCGATGTTGAACCCCCTGCCGCTGAACAGCCCCGATACGCGCGACAACACGCCAAATTTATTTTCAACCAGTACGGATATGATGTGTCTCATGAGATCATCCTTGTTGTTAACCACGGATTTTAATGCGGCTTAAAAAAATCCCCTGCATGTTAATCGTGTGCAACAGCTCAGATACAATTTTGTGCTGTTTATTTCACGACTCTGAGTTTTTTGTCTTCCTTTTTCTTTTCCTCGCCGAAAATCATCTCGTGAATTGCCGCGCCTGCCGGCACCATGGGGAAGACCTTCTCGTACCGTGCGGTCACAAAGTCCATGAACACCGTCCTCTTAGCCTTAAGCGCCTCTTTGAGAACCGGCTCCACTTCTGTGGGCTTGACCGCCCGCAAACCGATCGCACCATACGCCTCGGCAAGCTTAACGAAATCCGGCGTGCTCCCGAGATCAACCGACGAGTAGCGCTCAGAGTAGAACAGCTCCTGCCACTGCCGTACCATGCCGAGGTAGCGGTTGTTCAGGATCACCACTTTCACCGGAATATTGTTTTCCACCGACGTTGCAAGCTCCTGGATGTTCATCTGGATGCTTCCGTCACCCGAGATGCTGAATACCTCCCGGTCGGGATGGGCGACCTTGGCGCCGATCGCAGCCGGGAACCCATACCCCATGGTCCCGAGGCCGCCGGAGGTGCACCAGTTCCGGGGCTTGTCGAACTTGTAGTACTGCGCGGCCCACATCTGGTGCTGGCCCACATCGGTCACGATGATCGCGTCGCCATGCGTGATCTCGTAGAGTTTCTGGACCACGAACTGCGGCTTGATGACGTCATCTTCATACACGTAAGTAAGCGGACGCTCTTCGCGCCAGGCTTCGATCTGTTTGAGCCAGCTCTTCCGGATAGCCTCCCAGGGCTCTTTGATGTGATGGAGTTCCTTGTTGAGTTCCACCAGCACATGCTTTACGTCGCCCACGATCGGGATGTCCACGCGCACGTTTTTCCTGATTGACGTCGGGTCAACGTCAATATGGATGATCTTGGCCTCAGGCGCAAACCCCTCCACTTTACCCGTCACGCGGTCGTCAAACCGCGCGCCGATGGCGACAATGAGGTCTGAGTTGTGGATTGACATATTCGCATAATAGGTACCGTGCATGCCGAGCATGCCGAGCGACAGCGGATGGGTGCCGGGGAAGCCACCGATGCCCATCAGGGTGTGGGTCACCGGGATTTTCGTGATCTCGGCAAACTCGAGGACTTCCGAAGCGGCATTCGAGAGAATAACACCGCCGCCGATATAGGCGACGGGTTTCTTTGCTTTGGCGATCGCCTCGGCCGCCTGCTTTATCTGCCACTTGTTCCCGTAAACGGTGGGATTATAGCTCCTGATCTCGACCTTGTCGGGATAGTGGAACTCCGCCTTGTTCGTCACCACGTCGCGCGGAAGGTCAACGAGCACCGGGCCGGGACGGCCTGTCGAGGCGAGGTAAAAGGCCTCCTTAATGTTCTGGGCAAGCTCCTTCACGTCCTTCACGAGAATGTTATACTTCGTGCAGGGACGGGTGATGCCCACGATGTCCGCCTCCTGGAACGCGTCGTTGCCGATGAGGGCCGTCGGCACCTGGCCGGTAAATACGACGAGCGGGATGGAATCCATATACGCCGTGGCAAGGGCCGTGACAACATTGGTGGCGCCGGGACCCGACGTCACGAGGGCCACACCGACCTTGCCAGTGGAACGCGCGTAGCCGTCGGCCATGTGGACACCGCCCTGCTCGTGCCGCGGCAGGATCATGCGAACGTCCTTTTGGTCGTAGAGCACATCGAATATCTTGAGCACCACGCCGCCGGGATAGCAGAAGAGCGTATCGACTTTTTCCTTCTTCAGACATTCAAGAAGGATTTCAGCACCGGTTATCTCTTTATTCGACATGAGTCACCTATTGTTCTCGTGTTCGTGAAATTCCAAATGTTTAAATACCAAATCACAATCCAAATTCAAAGCGCCAATTTCCGAAACGCTTGGAGTTTGACCGTTGGAACGTGCAACTTATCTTGGATTGGGGCTGGCTGCTTAGCGCTTGTTTATTTAACGATAGCCCCGGTATTTGCCGAGGTTACGACCCTGGCGTACCGCGCAAGCCATCCGGTCTTGATCTTCGGGTCCCGTGGCTTCCACTTCGCGAGCCGCTTTTTGATCTCGGCACCGGTAAGCTTGAGTTCCAATTTGCGGTTCGGGATGTCGAGGATGATCCTGTCCCCGTTCCGCACGATTGCGATCGGCCCGCCCTCCGCCGCCTCGGGCGAGATGTGGCCGATGCACGGGCCGCGCGTTCCGCCCGAGAACCTGCCGTCGGTCAAAAGAACAACGGATTCTCCCAGCCCCATGCCGGAAATGGCCGACGTGGGAGAGAGCATCTCACGCATGCCCGGCCCGCCCTTGGGCCCTTCATACCGGATCACGATCACATGACCAGCTTTGATCTTGTTCGCGAGAATGGCCTTCATCGACTCTTCTTCTGAGTCAAACACGACGGCCGTGCCATCGAACTTTTTCATCTTGTCACTCACCGCCGTCTGCTTTACTACGCAGCCGTCCGGCGCAAGGTTGCCGGAGAGCACTGCGATCCCGCCCTCTTTGTGGTAGGCATTTTTCAAGGTCCGGATGACGTCGTCGTTCCCGACGCGGCCTGCCTTTGCATGGTCGATGATGGATCTGCCGCTCACCGTGGGTGAAGGTTTGAGTACCTTGGTGAAGCGGGATAAAACACCCGGTATGCCGCCTGCAGCATACAGGTCCTCCATATAGGTAGGACCGCCGGGCAGCATGTTACACAAGTGCGGTGTCGTGCGGCTGATCTTGTCAAAGGTGTCGATCGATAATTTGATACCCGCCTCATGGGCGATTGCCGGAATATGAAGCGTCGTATTCGTCGAGCCGCCGAGCGCCATGTCGATGCGGATGGCGTTCTCGAAGGCGTTCTTTGTCATGATCTTCCGGGGAGTAAGATTTTCCTTTACCATGCCGCTGATGCGTTTTCCGCTCTCGAAGGCGATCCGCCGCTTCTCGCCCGAAACGGCCAGCGCCGTAGCACATCCCGGCATACTCATGCCGAGCGACTCGGTGACGCAGGCCATGGTGTTCGCCGTATACATGCCCTGGCACGAACCGGGGCCCGGGCAGGCACAGGTCTCAAGTTCTGCAAGGTCGATTTCAGACATCTCGCCTTTCCTGACCTTGCCGACTGCCTCAAAGGCGCTGATGAGATTAACTCGGCTGCCGCGGTAGTTGCCGGAGTACATGGCGCCGGCGGTCACGACGATGGTCGGGATGTTGATCCGCGCTGCCGCCATGAGCATGCCCGGCGTGATCTTGTCGCAGTTCGTGAGCAGCACGAGCCCGTCAAAGGCGTGGGCCATTGCCACGGACTCCACCATGTCCGCGATCAACTCGCGGGATGCGAGCGAATAGTGCATGCCCATGTGCCCCATGGCAATACCGTCACAGATGCCGGGCACCCCGAAGAAGAGGGGCCATCCGCCGCCGGCGTGCACGCCCTTCTCAATGAAGCGCTCCAGGTCGCGCATGCCGATGTGGCCGGGAATGAGGTCATTCCAGCTCGTGGCAATGCCGATCATGGGTTTGTCAAGTTCGCTTCGCGTGATGCCCGTAGCGAATAAAAGAGACCTGTGCGGCGCACGCTCCAAGCCTTTCTTGATTCTGTCGCTTCTCAACTTTTGGCTCCTCACAATGTTATAGCACGGAAACCTGCGGACCGGCGCACGATGACCTCTCCAGACAAATCCGGCGTACGCATGAGGTACGCCGCACTGAGAAAGGATGCTGCACTCGCAGCTCCTGAATTTTGCAGGCTGAATATCATTATTTTTAACATAGATAGATGATTTTAGTCAATAAAAAAATCCCTCTTACCTTTACACGGGAAAGAGGGATTTTCGGTATTGTGTGGGGTCTTAAAACGGAAAAGGCAAGGTTTTTTACCCTGCCCTTTTGCCATCAGGCTCTGCCGACCTTGTACCGCCTGACCATGTCCATCATTTTGTCTTTTGCCGCGAGTTTAAGCTTCTGGACTCGCTTCCGCTCTACTTCTTCCTCAGGAGTGAGATACACGTGCGAATCGATATTCTTCAGTGTAGAGTCCAGTTTGTTATGCTCAGTTTCCCATTTCTGGAACTCCGGATCCTCGGTCCTGAGTCTAGCAACTAATGCTTCTTCGCTTACCTCCACATTCATCATAATGCGTACCTCCTTTTAGGGGTGAGTTCGATGAAAAGGCGTAGGAAAAAAGCTATAAAACTATCATCAGATTTGTGCGACTACAAAAAAATATCACATTTCAATGGAAATTGCAAGTGCGTAGAACGTCTGTAAAAACATATGGTTATCAGCTGTTATGCGGCGTTCGCCAAGCTTACAAAAGCACCTGCCTCCAGGGTCATGACCACTGCGTCCTCTACCGGTGCATCATAGTAGTCCCGCCGCAAAGCGGTACCGGTAAAACCGAGATCCATGTAGAGTTTCCTGGCTGCCGCATTTGAGGACCGGACCTCCAGAAATGCTCTCCGTGCCCCCTTGTAGTGGGCCCGTTTAATCGCTGCAAGCACGAGTTTTTTTGCTATCCCCTGCCGTCTCGAAGAGAGGAGCCACGGCGAGGTTCAGGATGTGCATCTCGTCCGCAACGAGCCAGAACACGATGTAACCGTCGATGGTGCGGGCAGGAGCGTTAGACAGCGCAACCATGAGCGAGGAGATGCCGGGGCTTCTAAATTCGGAGAGGAACAGATTTCTCGACCAGGGCATGCTGAATGAAGTCTGCTCGATGGCCATGACCTGGTCGATGTCATCCTTTTTCATGAAGTCTATTGTGATTTCTGTCTCTTTTCCCACGCCACCTCTGCCTCTGGTCTGCGTATATATTTTGGCGACAACGTATCGGGGTCTGTTTGCTTTCCGTTTCTGAGCATTTCAAGACCGATCTCCGCGACCGCTGCTGCTGAAGGAAGAATCGCGGATCGCGGAGCAAACAACGCGCGCGTGCTGAATATTTTCGCGATCTCTGCACGGTAGATATATGAACCCTCGCCGGTGAATATCGTGGTGCCGGGAACCTCGGCAGCAAGCTGGTTGAGCGAGATCACCGTTTCCGGCATCATCTGGACGGGAACAGAATCATCATTTTTATAGAGCGCGGCATATACTTCCTTTTTGCGGGCATCGAGCAGCGGGCAGACGGGATACCCGGCAAAGGGAAGGTTCCACGCCAAGGCCTGGAGCGTAGGCACTGCGGCTACTGGTTTACCCGTTGCGAACGCAAGCCCCTTCACTGTTGAGATACCGATGCGAAGTCCCGTGAACGATCCCGGCCCGGTTGCAACGGCAAAACCGACCAGATCAGCGATGGCAAGGCCCGTGTCCTTGAGCACCCGGTCCACGGTTGCCATCAACCGTTCGGAATGGGTGAGTTCAATATTCAGGCTGTACTGAGCAATGACGCAATCGTCTGATACTACGGCGACACTGCCGGTCTTGGTTGATGTTTCTATCCCGAGGATACGCATGCAAGACACCTTACCGCAAAAGAGAGATTGTGTCAAAAATAAAAATACGGTCAGACGCTGACTATAGAGTACTGCGGCAAAAATCATTTCAGATACTTGTCAAAAAATCCCCCCACTCTCTTCTCATACTCGTTCCCGGCGGCCGCAAGCGTGCCGCCGTGGTCCGCACCGGAGATGATCCAGAGCTCTTTCGGCTTCCCTGCAGCCGCATAGAGCCTGCGGCCATTATCCGCGGGAATGAGCCTGTCCCCCTCCCCTGCGATAATCAGTACCGGGACCGGAGAAATTTTGACAATCCCTGTCACCGGCGAAACCGTATCAACAGAAGCCTGAAAATAGAGAGCATATCCAAGAACGGCGATAGGGAGGAAAGGGAATGCCGGTAAATGATAAAATCCCGTGATCGCGTCTCGCGCCTGGTCGCGCAGGCTCGTGAATGCGCTGTCCGCCACAACAGCGGCGAACGCGCTGGTATTCGCCGCGGCAAGAATGGCGGTAGCGCCGCCCAGGGAGAAGCCGTAGATTCCGATTCGTTTGACGTCGATCTCCCGCCTGTTACCGAGATAATTGCGAACTGCTGCAACATCCTTTTGCTCATGATATCCCAGCGAGGTTCTGTTCCCTCCGCTCTCGCCGTGGCCGCGAAAATCGAAGAGGAGAACAAAATATCCCCGCCGTACAAGCGAAACAGCAAGTTCGGTAAAATCGGATTTGTTCGCGCCCACGCCGTGGCACAGAATGATCGCTGGTGATCGCCACGCGGGATGCACTGGTTTCACGAGCCACCCCTTCAAGAGCGACGCCGTCCGTGGTCAGGAAGGACGCATCTTCGTACTCGGCCTGGTAAACCGACGGCGGGACATGGAGCGGATATTTAGGAGGATGGGTATTGACATAGACGAGGATGAATGAGAGTGCGACGATAAGGAGGACGATGCCGATGAGAATGTTCATGACCGTTTTCATGGATTCTGATGATGTTGCCCCCTGACTCCTGGACCCTGCCTTTTTCAGTCCCACACGAGATAGAACCCGTTCATCCGCTTCATCCGCTCGGCAAGCTTGTCCACGGTTTTGGGGCCGTGCACCATCACGTCAGGGGCAAAGCCATTCACTTTCTTTGCAAACAAAAACATGTTCTGCGGCGGTTTAATAAACCTTGCCTCAATCCAGTCAGGACCCGCGCCAATAACAACGAACGACCCCAGCTTTTGCTGTTCCTTGAGCCAGGCGATGATCGCCCGGGTATCGAGATGGTAGTTCTGTCCTTCAGTGGACTGGATCTTGAGAATATCGTAAGAGTTATTGCCTTTAATGACCGTGAGGACATCGGGCAGCTGTCCGTAACCTCTGTGGGTTTTAAAAATCAGGTAGCCTTGCGCTCGCAGCGACGCGCGGAGAGCATTGATGACATCATCGGACCGTTTCGTGTGAACGCTGAATCCGGCGAGTTTCTCGCTCTCAAACCCCTTATCGCCTTTCAGGTTCTCCGAACGCATGAATACGGTCATGAAAAACGGTTCCGCTTCTGCGCCGGCCGCCAACTCGACCTTTGCGATCAGGCCGGCCGGGAACCCCAGCTCTTTGCGCTGCTCCGCGCGCAGCACGGGATGTTTCTGCCTCACGACCACGGCGGGAGCCGGCTTTTTCTGTGCCACCGGTTTTTCAGCTTTGCACCCGCTGAAAAGGAAGATGAGAGCTAGGCCCGGCAAAAGGTATCTAATCGACATAGCCATATCGAATTTCGAACAGTTTGAACTCTCCTTTGTAAGGCTCCCAAAGAATGTCCACTTTGTTCACCCGTGCGCCCGGCGGGCCCTTGTGGCACCAGCCGATGATTTCCTCGACTTTCTTCGTGTCCCCCTCGAAGAGCGCTTGAACGGTCCCGTCCGGCAGGTTCCTGACCCAGCCGCCGACGCCGATCCGTATGGCCTCGTCGCGCGTGGATGCCCGAAAAAAAACTCCCTGGACTAATCCGTGTACGATCACCTGCGCGCGTAGATGGTCCATATGCTGTTTACTCGAAGATGAGGGGAAAATGCCATTGGCCGGAGATCTCTTCCTTGTTCGTTTTCCCCTGCTTTGTCCGGGCATTTAGTGTCTCGTACGATAAGGCTTGCGGCTTGCACCCTGAACTGTTGATGTTCCTCTTTCCTGTGGGTTATATGCACGCCGGGGTTTGCGATCCTTGCTGCTCGACCCTGTTGTCCGTTCTGTTCCTGGCTTCAGCTCTGTGCTTTTATCAAATATTTTCCCACGGATCCTTGCGGCAATGGTTTTCTTGCCCCTGGGTTTGTCGGCAAAACTTCCAGGCGCGCCCTGGCTCCTTGATGCCTGCCCCGGACGGTCTGTTCCCGTGGTTCTCCAGCCTTTCTCGCTGGTCACCGGGCTTTTCCCTGATCCGGGCCGTGTAAACGCGGTTGCATGGCTTTGCATGCTTCCCGCATCCCTGGGAGGACGCCTCGGACCTCTGCCGCTTGCGCCCTGTCCAGGGACCCGGGGCCCCTGGCTCTTCCATTTGCTTTCGCTCCTCGGGCCCTGGCCGTATGATGCGGACCGTCTGTCATCAGGCCGTGGTCCTCTCGTTGCCGACAAAGGACTTCTGCCTTCCCGGGGGGCCGCGCCCGCAAAAGTACGTTGTTCCGGTGCACGGGGGCCGCGGCTTGGCCTGCGGTCATCGTCCCTATCCCTATGTGCACGCACCGGACCCCGGCCCTGCCTGTCATCCGGACGTGTTCTGCTGCCCGTTGCCCGTATACCGGAGCTTGCACCCGGCTTGGTGAACGGTCTTTGAACCCGCTCTTCCGTTTTTTCCTGTTTCTTTTCCGGCTTCGGGCTTCTTATCACAGTTTTTAAATCCTTCACTGCAAGTTCCCTCAATGCCTCGACCTCCGCCGGCGTAAGATAGCGGAAAGCGCCTTCCGGAAGATCGCCGAGTATCAGGTTGCCCGTTTTGGTGCGCTTGAGCTTGATCACGGAATGGCCTACACGGTCGAACATGCGCCGGACCTGGCGTTTTCTTCCCTCATGGATCGTGATCTCCAGCCAGGAGTTCGCTTCCTCCTTGCTTACCTTCTTGAGCTTTGCCGGTGCGGTCTTTCCATCATCCAGGTAGATGCCCTGCTCGAGCAACTCGATCTGATGATCTTCGAGCACGCCTTTGACCTTCGCACGGTAGGTCTTGGGGAATTCATGTTTGGGGTGGGTGATAAGATGCGCGAAATCCCCGTCGTTGGTCAGGAGCAGAAGTCCTTCAGTATTATAATCCAAGCGCCCGACAGGATAAACGCGGGTCTTCAGGCCTTTGAGCAGATTCAGCACTGTCGGCCTTCCTTCAGGGTCGGCCATGGTCGTGACAAAGCCGGCGGGCTTGTTCAGCATAATATAAACCAACGGTTGTTTGGGGTTGATAAGCTTGCCATCGACCTTGATGTGGTCCTTGTTTGCATCAGCCTTAGTCCCAAGCTCGGTCACTACCTGGCCGTTCACACGCACCCTGCCTTCGGTGATGAGCTGTTCCGCAGCACGCCGAGACGTTACTCCTGCCGCAGATATGATCTTTTGAATACGTTCTAACATGTGATCCTTTCATGTACCATGCCTAACACAGATTATTATACAGGCTCTACAGAGCAATTGCAATCAAGCCGGGATTCGGGAAAGAAACCACTCTCTCTTACCGGGATCACGCAGCGTTTCTTCGTCTTCGACAGGCAGCAAGGGGAAATGACTCTTTACAAATTCCGCAAACAATCCCTCGCGGACGCCGACTATTTCCCCGGTTGTGGAGTAGAGAGGCGTATCTCGAACTCCGCAGCTTGGAGAACGGGCTTTGAGAACGAAACCCCTGAGACCCTGCTGTTCAAGTTGTTCTACTTTTCCTGCCAGCCAACGGGAGAGTTCAGCAGTCCGGTCGATCTTCGATTCCAGGGTGATAAGGCGCGGTTTTGCTCTGGCACCCACCAGTTGCATCGGCTCTCGGGGAACAGGGAGGCCTGACTCGACCTCCGGGCACACGGGCACCCATTCCACCAGGCCCCCGAACGAATCTATGAGGTCTTGCGAAAGCTTGTTCCCGCCGTCAAAGCGAACGTTGTTCCCAAGGAGACAGGAGCTGATGCCGAGTTTGATTTTGCCTGACATAGGTATAAATACGAACGCCCCGAGTAATAGAATACCCAGGGCGCGCAATAAAAAGATTACGTATGGTCTGGTCACCTGACTACAGCGTCTCTCACCGTTCTCTCTTCGCCAGCCACTCCTTCAGCCGGGGGCACTTTTTTTTTCGCTCTGTTGCCTTCGCAGTCGCCACAGATGGTCATGTCCTGACTGCAGGGTGTAAAGCCGTCGGAGCACCTGAGCATTCACTTCTTTTCTGGTCTTGCTGCCTCGCATCTCCCCACTATGCGTGACTTTTGCCGTCATGGTCATTCTTCTTTTTAATTCGAAATCCGCATCCCGCAGTTGTTAATCCAGCCGGTAGTTCGGCGCCTCTTTGGTGATCACGACGTCATGGACATGGGACTCGCGGAGACCGGCGCTCGTGATCTTGATAAACTGCGCACGCTCCTTGAGGACCTTCAGCGTCTCGCATCCGCAGTACCCCATGCCGGAACGCACGCCGCCGATGAGCTGGATGCACGCTCGCCGAAAGCGTCCCCTTATACGGCACGCGGCCCTCGATGCCCTCAGGAACGAGTTTGGACCGTTCCTCTTCATGAGACTGGAAGTAGCGGTCCTTGCTGCCTCTTTCCATGGCGCCTATGGACCCCATGCCGCGATAGACTTTATACGAACGGCCCTGGTACAGGATCGTTTCGCCCGGGCTCTCTTCCGTGCCGGCGAAAAGACCGCCGATCATGACACAGGATGCACCGGCTGCCAAGGCCTTCGTAATGTCTCCGGAGAACTTGATTCCGCCGTCGGCAATGACCGGGATGCCGCCCTTGTCAGCTTCTTTGCAGCAGTCCATGACCGCCGTGATCTGCGGTACGCCGGCCCCGGACACGACCCGGGTGGTACAGATCGATCCCGGCCCGATTCCGACCTTGACGCAATCGGCGCCCGCCTTAATAAGGTCCTTTGCCGCTTCCGCGGTCGCAATGTTCCCGGCCACCACATCGAGATCGGTGAATTTCTTCTTAATGCCTTTCACCGCGTCGATCACGCCCTGAGAATGGCCGTGCGCCGTATCCACGACTACCATATCCACACCGGCCTTCAACAGTTCAGGCACGCGCTCCATATAATCACCCACACCGACCGCCGCACCCACGCGCAATCGTCCGAGCTTGTCCTTGCAGGCATTCGGGTATTTGATCTTTTTCTCGATGTCCTTGATCGTGATAAGACCGCGCAGGCTGTCGTCCTTGTCCACGATCAAAAGCTTTTCGATCTTGTACTTCTGGAGGATCTTCATCGCCTTTTCAAGTGTGGTCCCGAGCGGCGCAGTCACCAGATGGTCCTTGGTCATCACCTCGGACACCTTGAGATTGTAGCGCGTCTCGAACCGGAGATCGCGATTAGTAAGGATGCCGACGAGCTTGTGCCCCTTGGTGACCGGGACGCCGGAGATGCGGTATTTTTTCATCACATCCAGGGCATCGGATATCTTGGCATCCGGTGAGATGGTGATGGGGTCGATGATCATGCCGCTTTCCGATTTTTTGACCTTGTCCACTTCCTCGGCCTGCAGGTCAATGGGGAGCGCCTTGTGGATAAACCCGAGGCCCCCTTCCTGGGCCAGGGCAATGGCAAGCTTTGCCTCGGTCACGGTGTCCATGGCCGCGCTCACGAGCGGTATGTTGAGCAAGATCCGCTTGGTGAGCTGCGTACGAATATCCACGTCCTTGGGCAGGATATCGGATTTTGCAGGGCAAGAGCAGGACGTCATCAAAGGTGAGACCTTCACGAATAGGGCCGACAACCATGTGTTTCTCCTTATAATAAGAAACTGATTTATAACCGCGAATGGCCAGAATGAAAAAAAATATCAAGAAGAAAGGACGTTAGTTCTGCCGCTCACTCAAAGGCGATATGCCTTCACCGCGGTCCACTAGAGTAAGTCGGACACTATACCACATTGAAGACAAAACCTCAAGAAAAACCGGTTATTCAAACCCGGAATCTTTATTCAGGTAGGGATTCTCCCGACGCTCGTCGCCGATCGTGGAAGCGGGACCATGGCCGGAGAAGACCTTGGTATCATCCGGCAATGTCATAAGGTTTGTTTTGATAGAGCGAAGAAGCGTCATGAGGTCGCCGCCCGGGAAGTCCGCCCTGCCGATGGAGCCCGCAAACAGCGCGTCGCCGGTAAAGACCATGCCCTGTTCGAGCAGGCTTATGCCTCCGGGCGTATGGCCCGGCGTATGCAGAACCTTGAGCGCAACTTCTCCTGCGGTGATGACGTCGCCGTGTTTAACGTACCTGTCGGCAGGCGGCGAGGAAACCGGTTCCATACCGAACGACTGCGATTGGCGAGAAACCGTAGCGAGCACCGCTGCATCAGCTTTATGGAGCAGCAACTCGGCGCCCGTCGCGTCTTTTATCGCCTTGTTTGCGCCCACATGATCGAAGTGAGCATGGGTATCAATGATATACTTGACCTGGAGACCCTTTTCTTTGATGACTTTGAGAATATTCTGGGCATCATCGCCCGGGTCGATCACGACGGCTTCCTTGGTCTTTTCATCTGCGAGAATAAAGCAGTTGACCTGGAGCGGGCCGACAACAAGCCTAATCAGCACCATTTTTCTACTCCTTATTTATGATGAATAATAAAGAAAGCTGCGCCACAGAAATCATCTCTCCGACACACTTTCTCCATTGCTGCAGCCACTCCAATCCAGCCCAAATCGCGATGAATGACCGATCTTCTTCTTTCGAAGTCAGCGTTCACGCCTGCCTCTTCCTTTTCACCATCCCCCAGATGAACTCCAGCTCCTCGCTTCTCATGATCCACATTGCAGCTATATAGAAGCATATACTCGCAATCATGCCTCCGCCGAGCAATTCCAGCTTTCGCAGCGTATTCCCTCGATGGTCCCAGAGAGCGTAACTGCTGATCCACCAGCCGATCACGCCGATGGCAAGGGACGCGGGAATAACTTTAACCAGGGACCGCAGGATGCGGCTGGCATCGATCCTGCCGATCTTTTTCCTGAGTTGGATGGTGAGGAGGCTGATGTTCAGCATCGCCGCAAGCGACGTAGCGAGCGCGAGGCCGCCGTGGGCAAGCGGCGTTTTGAAAACGAAAAAGGCGCTCAACAGGATGTTTGAGCAAAATGTAATGAGCGCGATGAAGACCGGCGTACGCGTGTCCTGGAGTGCATAGAACGCCTGGACGACGATCCGGACCCCCGCAAAGGCCCAAAGTCCCACCGCATAGCACACGAGTGCCAGTGCGACACCCTGCGTTGAGCTGCGGTCAAACTGGCCGTGTTCGAGCAAAAGGCTCACGATCGGGATGCGGAGCATGATGAGACCCGCCATGGCCGGGAACATGATGAAGAACACGAGACGCAAGCCCAAAGGAGAATGTCTCCCGGAACTCATTCATCTCCCGCCGCGCTGCCTGGGCCGACATGGAAGGGAGCACGGCCGTGGCAATGGCGATGCCGAAAATGCCGAGCGGAAAATGGATGAACCGCATTCCGTAGAACAGGTAGGTGATGCTGCCGGTCGCGAGGAACGATGCAAAGATGGTCGTGACGAAAATATTGAGCTGGTTCACCGAGGAACTCAGAAATACCGGCAGGACCAGCTGCCGATCCTTTTCACGCCCGGGTGAGTCGGCTTGAACTCCGGCCGCATCCTCATCCCCTGTTTCTGGAGACCGGGGACCTGGATCAGGAACTGGCACATTCCGCCCAAGACCACGCCCACGGCCACACCAATGATCGGCTGGGACAGGAACTGCATGCTCAGCACCGCCGCACTGATCGTCACAATGTTCAGCATGACCGGCGAGAGCGCGGGGGTGAGAAAGTAACGAAGTGAATTGAGCATGCCCATGGCGAGCGCCGCCAAGACCGATAAACAGGAGATAGGGGAACATGATCCGTGTGAGGGTTACTCCGAGGAGGAATTTGTCCTCATTTCCGGCCTTGTGTACCCAGCCCCAGGCGATCACGTTGACCATAAAGGGCGCAAAGATCACTCCCAATCCGGTCAGGACAAGGAGGATGACGAGCAGCCGGGCAAAGACTGCATTTGCAAGATGGAGGGCGCTTTCTTTAGAGTCTTTCGTAAGCGTTTCGGTGAATACCGGGATGAAGGCCGCGGACATGGAGCCTTCGGCGAGAAGTTCACGCAGGAGATTCGGGATGCGGTAAGCAACGTAAAACGCGTCAGCAGCGATGCCGGTGCCGAAGGCCCAGGACATGACCATGTCGCGAATATACCCCATGACGCGGCTGACGAGCGTGGCAAGACCGACGATGCCCGCGGCTTTTGCGACTTTGACTTGTTCTGACATACTGAAGCACCTCAGGAAATACCGGAAATAAGGGCTAACTTTATCAGAAAACAGCCGGTAAGAAAAGGTTTTTTTCTTGACACTGGGGGGTTATTTGTGTTAAAAGAATAAGCTGTTTTTAACCCCAAGGAGGCAAGAAGTGGCAATCCACAAATCAGTGATCAAAAGGCAGAGACAAGCCGACAAGCAGCATATCGTCAATAAATCCGTAAGATCAGCACTCAAGACCGTCGCGAAGAAAGTCGAGCATGGCTGCAGCCGAGAAAAAAGTTGACGCGGCAAAAGAAGCCCTGGTCAAAGCCATGAAGGCCTACGATAAGGCGGCGTCTCAGGGTATCCTGCACAAGAGCACTGCCTCGCGGAAGATTTCGCGCCTCTCCATGACGGTCAACAAGATCACCGCCGCGTAGTTTTTTGTACTAGTATCCATAAACGACAAAGCGCCTTCGTCCAGCGAAGGCGCTTTATTCTTTTCCCTCCGCCGCAGTTCGGCCAGCCCTGCGAAACACCGAAACTACACTTCCTATGTACCGCAAAGTTTAAAGATCATCCTCTCCAGCACAAGCCGTCCATTCAGGCCGCTCGATTTAAGCGACCGGTCCGCTGCAAGCATCACAGAAAATGTTTCCCGCAGTTCATCCATAGTATAACGCCTCATCTGGTCCTTGAACAAGCCGGCCTGATGAAATATCACCCTCTGTTTTTTCATTATCTCATCGGGGCCGATGCCTGCGGCCTCCATGGATTTTGCCTGGAGAAGACGCCGGAAGTTCCAGGCGATGGAGCCGAGCAGACCCACAGGCGCTTCTCCTTCCTGCAGCAACCGTGACAGTATCAGGAGGGCCTTTTCCCGGTTCTTCTGGCCCAGTGCCGCCGCAAGGTCAAAAGAACTGTATTCCCGGAAATCACCCACCACGGTTTTCACGTCATCGAAGGTGATGGTCTTTCTCTCTTTCAGATAAATCTTGACCTTTTCAAGTTCGTTTTTGATCTTTTGGAGGTCATTGCCGATCGTCTGCCAGAGATACTGGGCTGCATCATGTTGGACAGTAACACCAAGAGACTTGGCACGGGACTCGATCCAGCCCACAATCTCTCGGTCGAGCAGCGGATAAAACCGTATGGCCCCGCCATGGGACTCGACGGCAGAGATGACGGATTTTTTTTCATATCGTCCCAGGTTTGATACGAGAACGAGGCAGGTGCTCGGAGAAGGATCGTTCAGATAGGGCACGAGTTCTTCCAGGTCGGCGGCCTTGAAGGCATCAATCTCTTTCGCGATCACCAGGCGCTTCTTGGACATGAACGGGAGGGTCTGGGCAAGATTAACGATTTCGGACGCCGAGGTTTCCTTGCAGTAGAGCACGTTGAAATTGAAGTCCCGGGCACCCGGTTCCGCCACCGTATCGATAAGGAGATCGAGCGCCTCCTGGATCAGGAACTCCTCTTCGCCGAAGAACAGGTAGAGAGGAGAGATCTTCTGCTGCCTGAGGTTGGATAAAAAATCCTGGTACTTCACGATTAAATACCCCGATGCTGTCTTCAGTCACGTCGTTGAGATTTTAAAATCCCTCGAGCACTCTGCTTCTCAGCGTGGAAGCAAGATCCTGACACGCGCTTTTCATTGCAGCGTCTTTTGCTATCTTGGTCTGCGAAATGTCCCCCAGGGTAACTGAATAGTAGGACGTAAAAACCGAAGTGAAAGGGGTATCCTGCAAAATCAGCTTCTGTGTTTTTGTATCTTCAATGCTGATGCTGACGCCGATGCCGACGTTGTACGATTGCACATGCGTATCGGCCGTATATGCCTGCGGTGTTAAATCGAACCTCGTCACGCGTCCCCGCAAAACGAGGTCTGCGGCGTCCACGCTCACGACTTTAAGCCTTCCATCGGTGAGAAACTCTTCCACAACGGCTTTCGTAACCTCCACATCAGCGTAGGGCTCCATGGTGTTATTGATAAACACGGGGATCGCTATGGTCTTCGCACCTTGAGGAACGATCCCGTCGATCGACGTTAAATGGTAGCCGCAGGATGTCGACAGGAGAAGCAGGCTGACTAAAAAGAACACGGCGAACGGCACCTGTAGCCGCTGCCTGGACAAGACGACATTTTTAAATGAAATTTTAGCAGCTTTCATGGAGTTTACCATTATACCCGCACTACACAACGATATTCACAAGCTTGCCTTGAACAACAATGACCTTCTTCGGAGAGTTTGCCCTGCGTATACTCCCTGACCTTGAGATCGGCGAGCGCCGCAGCTTCGGCTTCCTTGTCCGATGCGCCGACCGGCATCGTCAGTTTGCTTCTAACCTTGCCGTTTACCTGGATCACGATCGTTACTTCCGACGCAACGATCGCTTCGGCGTCGTACTGCGGCCACTTTTCGTTCGCGATGCTCGTTTTATTCCCGAGTGACGCCCGAAGCTCTTCGGCGAAATGTGGCGCAAAAGGTGCGATGAGCAGCGTAAGCGCATTGATCGCCGACCGGAGCACAGGCAACTGCGTGTTGTGGCTCAATTTGCCGCCTGATGTATAGTCATACATCTCGTTCACCATCTCCATCATTGCGGAAATGCCTGTATTAAAGTGAAACTCGCGATCGATGTCCTCTCCCACTTTTTTGATCGTCAGTGGGTTTTCCTGTAAAGCTTATCGCCACGCCTTTCGGGGCCGGCAGGCTTGACGCCCTTAACATCTTCGATGTGTTTATACACGATCGCCCAGACCCGGTGGAGAAAACGGTATGCGCCGTCTACGCCCTGGTCGCTCCACTCGAGGTCCCGCTCCGGCGGAGCGGCAAAAAGAGAGAACAGGCGGGCAGTGTCCGCACCGTACTTCGTGAGGATGAAGTCCGGGTCCACGACATTGCCCTTGGACTTGCTCATCTTCGCGCCGTCCTTGATCACCATGCCTTGCGTAAGCAGGTTCTCGAACGGCTCGTCGCCGTCAAAGAGGCCCAGATCGCGGATCACCTTCGTGAAAAACCGTGCATAGAGGAGGTGCAGCACCGCATGCTCGATGCCTCCGATGTACTGGTCCACGTTCATCCAGTACCCCGCGGCCTTTTTGTCAAAGGGCGCCGCGCTTTCCCGGGGCGAGCAATAACGGAGGAAATACCAGGACGAATCCACGAACGTATCCATCGTGTCCGTCTCCCGCTGGGCTCGGCCGCCGCACTTCGGACAGGTCGTTTCCCGGAACGATTGAGACTCGGCAAGAGGAGACCGCCCTTTGCCGGTCAATGCGACGTCCATCGGCAACCGCACGGGCAGGTCTTTCTCCGGGACCGGCACGGCACCGCATGCCTCGCAGTAGATGATCGGGATCGGCGTTCCCCAGTACCGCTGGCGCGATATGCCCCAGTCGCGGAGCCGCCAGTTCACTGTGCGCTTGCCCATGTTCCGCTGTTCCACGTAATCGGCGACCTTCTCCTTTCCCGCCTTGTTCGGGATTCCGTCGAAGGGGCCGGAATTCACCATGGTCCCTTCGTCTACGTATGCTTCCCGCATCGTGGAGGGATCAAGGCCCTTTTCCGCGTTCTGGATCACCACGCGGACCGGAAGGCCATAGTTCTTGGCAAACTCAAAATCGCGCTGGTCATGGGCCGGAACGGACATGATCGCTCCGGTGCCGTACTCCATGAGCACGAAGTTGCCGACCCAGATGGGGACCTTCTCGTCGTTCAGCGGATTGATCGCATAGGCCCCGGTGAACATTCCTTCTTTTTTCTGCTTCTCGTCGGTACGTGCGGCCTTGTCCTCGCGCATGACACGCTGGCAGAATGCCCGGACCTCATCAGCGTGAGGAGTCCCTTTGATGAGGGACTCGACCATGGGATGTTCGGGCGCAATGCTCATAAAGGTGACGCCATAGAGCGTGTCCGGTCGCGTAGTAAAGATGGTGAGCTTTTCGCCGGAGCCTTCGACCGTGAAGTCCGCCTCAACGCCGATGGACTTCCCGATCCAGTTCCTCTGCATGGTGAGCACGCGCTCGGGCCAGCCCGTGAGCTTGTCACAGTAGGACAGGAGTTCCTCTGCATAGGCGGTGATCTTAAAAAACCACTGCTCGAGCTCTTTGTGCGTGACAACAGAACTGCAACGCCAGCAGAGGCCCTGCTCAACCTGTTCGTTCGCCAGAACGGTATTGCACGACGGGCACCAATTCACGTAGGACAGCTTCTTATACGCCAGTCCACGCTCATACATTCTGATGAAGAACCACTGGTTCCAGCGGTAATACTCTGCAAGACACGTGGCAACTTCCCGGTCCCAGTCGTAGGAAAGACCGAGACGCTTCAGCTGCTTGTCTCTCATGAAAGCTATGTTCTCAAGTGTCCACTTGGCTGGAGGGATGCCGTTTTTAATGGCGGCGTTTTCGGCAGGCAGACCGAAGGAGTCCCACCCCATCGGATGGAGGACATTGAATCCGCGCATCCGTTTGTACCGAGAAACAACATCACCGATGGCATAGTTCCGGACATGGCCCATGTGGATCCTGCCTGATGGATAAGGGAACATCTCGAGGCAGTAATATTTCGGCTTTGACGCGTCTTCCGTCACTTTGAACGTCTTCTGCTCGTCCCAGAAGCGTTGCCAGCGCTCTTCAACCTTTTTGAAATCGTAACGCTCTTCCAAAACTGCTCCCCTCCCCGGAAAACGTCGTCTGCAGAAAAAATCCCTGTCCCTCGTTTTTTTATTTCAATCTCGCCCGCTCTCTCTAGCAGCGCAGCGACGATTCAGCGTTTTATTTGAGTCTTGACAAAATGATCAATGATGACAAGAGATTTTGTATCGCAGTTCATGAACTTTATTCCATACCGTCGCTTTCCTGAAGCGGTCCTATCCGTTCTCATGACCATACAGTCAACAGCAACCTCATTGTGCGCGATGTTAAAGGCGCACGTCAGTCGATCGCCTTGTTTGAAAGTACGGTCGGTCTCAATCAGCATGCCGGAAATGCTGATATTCAGCGATTGGGCGAAAAAAGTAGTGTCCCCTTCGGTGCTTTTCACTGATATGCGCTGCAAGACCCGGATGTCCTTCCGCTGGGGAACGACGAGCAGTTCGGACATTGTTGCAAAGAGCGCATCCGGGCTCGCTGGTTTCGGTATGACGGCATTCGCACCCGATTCCCGGCAATCCGCCAGTGACGCATCGGTCGCATTGCAGACGATAATGATCGACACGTTCTTAAGGCCGGCATCGTTCCGAATCAGGGAGCAGAGTTGTGCAGCACCCATGAACGGCAGTTCGAAGTCAGTGATAATGAGGTCCGCCTGATGAGCTCCGTGAAGATTCAGAATTTCCTCGGATGACCTGGCAGAAATGACCGAGATGCTTCCCCGGCCGAATACGGTATTGTTCCGTTCGATGTCGTGTATGATGGGTTCTGCAATAATTATCTTTTTCATGAAATAACCCCCCGGTCCGGCCGGAGGGCATCGTGCATCGCCGGACAGCATGCGCTGCCGAAACCGAATTCGTAAAACTACTTCTTCCTGCATCGAAAACACTCTTTTTGCCGCATTCTTCAGTCAGATCAGACATCGTTCTTGCGGGCATTTGCTCTGATTGGAGGCATTGCAACTGCGGGTTCACTCACGTACCCATCCCGGATAGGCATCGGCCCTTCGTGCCTCTTCTGGCAGGTCTACGTCCAGTATTCTCTTCGTCTTTACGATCTTTTTCTCAAGCTGGGCCTTTTTTTTCTCGCGGCTTGCCAGTGCTTTTTTTCTCCTACTCGTTAAAATCTTCGGATTGTCGTCCTCATCCTTTTCTTTCTTCACGATCAGATCGTACTCATACTGAAAATCTCTCAGTTGACGCCGGTACTTTTCCGCACGCTTTCGCCAGTAATCCTCGTTTCTGCCGTACTTGTCTTTGTGGTCGCCGGATTTTACCGATGTTTTTCCCGGTGCTGCCGGCCGTTCTCCCACACTCACCCGGGATTCGTCAGGTTTTATTGTCGAAGCACTGTTGCGGTATTCCTGCGGTATTTGTTTAGGGTCATTAGTGAAAAACTCCTTCCCGTCTTTGTCCACCCATCGGTAGAAATCCGCACGGGCGGAAGAAGCGGAGAACACGACGATGCACGCTGCCAGCAGGACGAGTCTTAGCATGATGGCCTCCCTCATAAGCGGTTTGGTGATAAAAAATAACACAATTATCAGGGCTGTGCAAGGTTTTTTCTTGAACTGCCGCTGACAATAGTGCTATAGTGCAAGGCTAAGATCATCAAGGGCGGTGCGGGGGATGTCATCTGCTGTGCCTCTTTCACTTGCCCGTATAAGCACGCTGCGCTCTGTTCCTTGCTCATAAAACCATGTCGAAACCAGTCGTTGCCATAGTGGGCCGTCCCAACGTCGGCAAATCCACGCTCTTTAACCGGATCCTCGGCAGAAACTTCGCCATCGTCGAGGATATGCCTGGTGTCACACGCGACCGCAATTATGCAGAGGCCGAATGGGAGAACAAGCGCTTTCTGCTCGTGGACACCGGCGGCTTTGAGCCTGAGACCGAAGACCCCATGTACGTAAAGATGCGGGACCAGACCACGCTTGCCGTGGAAGAGGCCGATATCATCATCTTCCTCCTTGACGGCAAGCAGGGACTGCTGCCCGCGGACATCGAAGTGTCGCACAGGCTCAGGGCGTCGGGCAAACCCGTGATTTATGCTGTCAATAAAGTGGACGGCGCGAAGCATGAAGGCCTCATCCCCGACTTTTACCGACTCGGCATAGACACCCTCTACCCGCTTTCTGCCCAGCACGGCCCTGGCTTTTCCGACCTCATGGATGAACTCTGGCGGCTTTTGCCGGAGTCGCCGTCCGGCTTGCAGGATAACGAACCGGCCGACATTCCGAGAATCTCGATCCTGGGCCGGCCGAACGTGGGGAAGTCCTCATTTGTGAACTCGCTGATCGGCGAAGACCGGATGATTGTCAGTCCCGTCGCAGGCACCACCCGGGATTCCGTAGACAGCATCTACCAGTACTACGGCAGAAAATATACGCTCGTTGATACAGCCGGAATCCGGAGCCGCGGCAAAATCGGCCGGGGTGTGGAAAAATACAGCGTCATGCGGGCCATAAAGAGCCTGTCACGGGCAGACGTCGCTCTCGTACTTATCGACGCTGTGGAAGGGATCACCGAACAGGACGAGCGGGTCGCCGGCCTGGTCCATGATGAAGGCAAGGGGCTCATCCTCATTCTCAACAAGTGGGACCTCGTGCCTGACAAGGAAGAGGCCTATAAGAGGTTCATGGCCGAAATCCAGCAGCGGCTCAAATTCGCTGCATATGCCCCGGTCCTTACCATTTCTGCCAAAACCCGCCAACGCATTACCAAGGTCTTCGATGAGATCGACCGCGTGATCAAGGAAGCTGAAAAACGGGTACCTACAGCAGAACTTAACCGCATTTTCGAACGGCTCACCGCATCCCACGAACCTCCGCTCTACCGCGGCAAACGGGTAAAATATTATTATATAACCCAGGGAGGCATCAAGCCGCCCACGTTCATCGTATTCGTCAACTACCCCGCAGGCGTACACTTCTCTTACCTCCGCTACATCGAGAACAACCTGCGCGATGCCTTCGGTTTTGGTGGCACGCCGATCCGGATATTCGCAAAGAACCGGAGAGAAGAACTGCCCTTCGCGCAAAGAGCATCACGAAAAAAATAAGTTGACTTCTCGCAACAACAGAGATTTTTTTTAAAAAACAGAGACAAGATATAAAATCGTGCGTTTTTGTTAAATTGCGGGCTGCAAAACTTCGGTAATAAGTTTGCAGCCTTTTTTGTTTCTTGTTGCGGTCTTTTTTGTTGATTTGTTGACCAGAGCCGAGTCAGTTTCAATCCGGTCATACTGTGCCTGCAAAAATGCTCAGTTTCTGGTATCATTAGTACCATGAGCAAGGATAACATCAAATTTACCGTATCAGGAGGACGAACATGTCAAAGAAGCTTTATGTGGGGAATCTGCCGTATCAGATCACAGAGGATGGGCTCAAGGATGTTTTTGCCGCAATCGGAGAAGTAACGTCGAGTAAGATTGTGACGGATGCCGCAACAGGACGATCGAGGGGCTTCGGATTTGTGGAAATGGCAAACGATGAGGACGCCGAGAAGGCCATCACGACCCTCAATGGAACTCCCGTCATGGACCGGACAATCAATGTGAGCGAAGCAAGACCTCAGCGCGAGCGCGGTACGTCCGGGGGCGGCAGAGGCGGCCAACGCGGATTCGATCGAGGAGGATCGGGAGGAAAGAAGCAAAATAATTGGAGATAAGAGTAAATGATAAAAACATCGAAAAAGCCCTCCGGCTGCTCAAGCGCAAAATGCAGCATGATGGGCTGTTCCGGTAGTTGAAGAATAGATGGTTTTATGAAAAACCCTCTTTAAAAAAGAAACGGAAGGGAAGCGCAGAAGCGAAAGCAGAAAAATCTGAGGATGAGCAGGCAACATCCGGCGTAAAGCCGTTGGTTACGCATCTCAAGAGTCTAACAGTTGTGCCGCTGGTTTTATTATTCCTGTTTATAATGAAGTGAATACGTCACCGTATGTTTCTACAAACTGACGGCGAACGCTCAGCGAGGGGTTGAGCTTTTGTCCTTGATCGTTTCCTCTTTTTTAATCTTCTTTCGCTGTTTCTCCATCTTTACGTCCACCATGGTCAGATCATGAACACTCTTTTCCAGCTTTTTCTTCGCGAGGATAAGATGGTTCTTCTCCTCGGTCAGCGACAAGACCCTTTTCTGGAGGGCGATTTTATCCTGTACAAGTCCATCCCGCTCTGCAGTTACCGCAGTTTTCTCGCTTAACAGGAGTTCTTTCTCCTTTAGCAACTCATCGGCTTTTTTGGACAGGTCCTCCTTCTCTGCAAGGAGCGCATCTTTCTCTCTTCCCAGTTTTTCTTCGTCTGCCTGCCTGTCCTCTATTTCGGTCCACAGAGTATGAATTTTTTTTGAGAGCGACTCGACCTCGTTCATGAACTCATGCGTTTTTGACTGGTCGAAACTCTTGAGGACTGCCAACCATGTCTTCGCTTCATCTGCGAGTTTACTCGTTGGGTGGTGCTGTAAAAAAACGTCGAACTCACGTTCAGCGCCGGAATAATCCTGGTCGGGGTTTTTATAGTAAACGAGGATGTACGCTGCATTGTATTGCGCCTTCTCGGCCAATGCTGCTTTCGGATAAGTCTCCGCAAGGTAACGGTATGCATCGCGTGCATCCCCGTACAACCCCTTCTGAAACAGCTCGCTGGCATAGTCGTACGTTTGGATATCAACGGGTGGATTATTTACGGAAGCGCAGCCTGCAAACAGGATAAGCACAAAGAACAGTGCCCATTGCCTAAAAGGCGAAGAGGATCCATGCTCCCCAAAATGACCGTCCGCAGTTGATGCATCACGACGGCATTCCTTTATAGCGATCGTCATTTTTGATAAAGTTGTATGAGTAGATTTAAAGATCATGATGCCTCTCTGAACAAATCATCATGCGAGGCAGAGCCGCACATTAAGTCAAGAAAACCCACGTCCAGCAAGGCGTTATGATATATTTTTCTCACAAAACTGAGAAACCAAATAAAAGATAGATCCAGGCACACTCTTTGGGAATACTCCCCATGTAAAAACGCTAGAAAACAAATACCCGCGACATCAGCCGCGGGTATTTACACAGTTTATTATCTTAAAACAGTAGCTTCTCCATACCCATCTAGTTGCGGAACGTTCCAAATATCGTCTGAGAGAGTGTACTGCAACACCGCTATTCCTTGGTACCGTATACTCGAAAGACTCAATTTGACGACAGCCGCATCAGGTACGAGTTTACTCATGGTACCCACAACATGCAATCTAATTTGAGAGTCCCGCATGTTGAAATTGAAGAAGGGCTTGCTGTAATTAGTTTAAAGCTAAGGGAATTACGGCACTGCCGGGGACAACAGCCGCACTTCCGCTGCTGCTATCAACCTTAGAAGGTGGACAACTTTAGTCAAACCCCAATACCGAAATCGCCAAAAAGTGTTGTTAACCTGATATACCTCATTTTAATTGCCTCCAAATCTTCGTCTCCCGCGAACAGCCTAGTTTACAGTGCAGCTGGTGTAGTTACTGCTGCAGAAGCAGCTCCTGAAGACACTTGCACAAAAAAAGTAGTTCCTGCCGTTGCTGCTGGCGTTCCAAGCTCAATCACCACATTGCCGCTGCTGTCTGTCGTCGCGATAATTGAGCTTTGCGGGTTAGCTGTAACATTACTGCAGTCCGGAAGTCCTGAATGAAGCGCCAAGCTTGCATTCGTGAATACTTCTACACAGATGCCGTTCAAGGGAAGTCCGTCTGAACCTTTAACTGTAAAAGTCAAAACAGGATAACAGGTCCCGCTGATTGACGGAGCGCTGAGATTTGTCGGTGGCGTTATTGTGGACCCATCCGGAGCCGTCCTTTCCGCGCACCCCCCGCTGCCTTTGCCGGTAAGTGTCTTGCCGCAGCCGGGCGTTAGTAGTAAGGTAGACGCCAAAAGCAGGAGGAATAAAATAAACATAAGCTTTATGGTCAGTCTCATTTTGCGAACCTCAGCATTAGTAAAATTTAGCACCATAGAAATCTAAGCTCTACTGGGTGCAGCCTTTTTTGTCATACATTGCGTCACTCTACCTAGAGTGGCCAGTATTGCCATACTATATAACAAATTACAGTACGTTATTGAATGTTGATTTTTCTCGTTTGCTTGTTCAAAAGCTTCGGGATATCTTTTCTTCTCAAATTACTTCCTGTTTAACGATCCTCGGCGTTACAAATATAAGAAGCTCTTGTTTGGTGTCCGTGTTTGTCTTGTTTTTGAACAGCCAACCAATGAGAGGCAGGTCACCAAAAAAAGGAACTTTTGTATAGTTTACATTTTTTTCAGTAATCATAATTCCGCCGATTACTGCAGTTTCACCATTCGCAAGCAGAATCTCGGTTGTTGCCTCGGCTTTCTGTATGGATGGCTGACCTGTTGCTCCAAGGAGAGAAGTGTCGGGAGCATTCTTGGTAGCTTGAATCTTGAGGAAGATTTTATTATCCGGCGTTGCGTGAGGAGTAACAACCAAGGAAAGCTTGGCATCGATAAACTGTATCTGCGTACCTGCGGCCGATGTTGTTGAAAAAGGAATGGATACACCTTGTTCTATCTTGGCTTCCTTGTTGTCCAACGCGCTGACGCGCGGCGAAGATATCACCTTGCCTTCGCCGGTGGACTCCAAAGCCGAAAGAACAAGATCCAGATTTAAGGCCTTGCTGATGGAGCCAAATGACAGCCCTAGCGCACCGCCAGATCCCTGACCTACCGCAGCAGGCATATTTACGAGGAAGTTGCCGTTGCCCGACGGTGTCGGTCCCATCACGCTGCCGCCGGTAGCCGTTATGGAATTCGGGAATGCGAGGCCTGTCGGATTCCCATGCGCAGCATCTGCACTGAATTTCCCGCCCCATTGCACGCCGATCTGCCGGCTGAAATTCGTGTTTGCCTGGACGATCCTCGCCTCGATCATGATCTGAGGGATCGGTTTATCGAGAAGCTTGATGAGAGAAACGACCTCATCGACATTGCGTGCAATATCCTTCACAATGAGCGTATTCGTCCTGGTGTCGGTGACGGTCTCCCCGCGCGGGGAGAGAGATTTTTTTATCGTTCCTTCGATGATCGAAGCTGTAGAATAGTTTATCGGGACGATGCGCGTAATGAGGTCTTCTGCTTTCTTCTTCGCTTCCTTGGACCGCATTTCATCCTCAGCTTCCTTCGTCAAAGCACCAACTGAAGCGATACGAAGAACATTGTCTTCCAAAAGATACCCCAGGCCGTTCATCTTGAGGATGATGTCCATAGCCTGGTCCCAAGGGATATTGACCATGCGCACGGTCACCTTACCCTTCACATCGGGGGCAAGAATAATGTTGAGGTTTGCTACCTCCGCAAACAACCTCATGACGTTTACCAAGTCCGCATCCTGAAGATCGAGAGAGATTTTCCTGCCCGCAAACTTACCGGCGCCGGCGAGAAGAGAAGTTTCGGCAATGACCGGCGCCTTCTTCTTTAGCACTTCTTTTCGCTCAGCAGGTGCGGGAACAGCAGCGGTGGTCGTCTCTTCCTGAGGCTGCGGCGCCGTAACCTCTTGCTCTGCAGGCTGGACTTTCTCCGGTTCCGCTGCAGGAGCTTTTTCCTGAGATATTTTCCCCTCAGGTTTGACGGTAGTTGCTGCGCTCATGGCTATGATCAGAGAATTCCCCTCAGCAGTCACAGTATAAGCCATTGGTTTCGTGAGGTCCATGACAACCCGGACTTTCCGGTCCGGCTCAGCATGCTGGCCGACCCGCACTTTGTCAAGACCACCTTTTCGTACCGGGATGACACTCGGCCTCACCCTGCTCCGCACACCCGATATATCCACTACGAGTTTCCTGCTTCCGACCATGAAGGTATTCGGCTTCATGGAACCGTCGGCGGTAATAATGATTTTCGCACCATTTTTCCCGGCTGTCGCCTTTACCGATGTTACAACAGTCGCAGTTGCTTTTTCTACCTGCTCAGGCAAAGGCTGTTCCTGCGTGGTCAATTCGGGTTGAGGTGAGGGAGTCACAGAAGAAGTCACAGAAGAAGTGACAGCGGATGCCACAGTCTCCGGGGCTGCTTTTGCCTCTTCCGGTTTGCTCACTTCGACGACAAGTTTTCCACCGGCCTGATATACTTTCGTATCTACGGTTTGAGACAAACCGATCTCCAGACGGGCAATATCGTCCTTCTGGCCAGGCGTGATATCGGTAACGGCCCCGGTGTTGACCTTGATAGGGTCTTTAAATTTGCCGATACTGGCATCGGAAATATCGACCACCAGCCGGAGAGGTTCCGTAAGTTGGAAGGAGGTGTACTGCAGAATGGGCGCAGAACCCTCAATATCGATTTCAGTTTTGCCATCCACTTCCCGAGGCTCGATCTGACTGAGGACGAGTTGGGCGGACTGCTCCTTGGCAGTTGCGGGAGTCTTCGCTGCACACCCCTGAAGTGCAATTACAAGCGCAGCAAGGATTATCAACCAACACGTTTTCTGCGGTTGAGAGTACTTCATTGCATCCCCTCCTGTTTTTTCCGGAGCTCTATGACTATTTCCTTACGCTCAGTTACCCCCGAAAATGTTTTATACTTTTCCTCTACCACCATCGTATTCTGTGTTATTTTTTTTATGACGCCCTTGTTTGGCCCTATAATGGTCCCGGCTCGAACGAAATAGCCTTTACCGTCCGGACCTTCGATCATTGCATTATAGCCGAAACCACCCCACACGATGCCAGTCAGTTTGAACTCGTTTAGATCATACCGCTCCAGCGGCGAGCGATTCCCGCCTTGAGCCTTTCGTTCTGCTGAAACAATAATCGGCGCAAAGGGATCACGCCTCCCTTGGGGATTATAGTAGTATTCCGGCGTTGACGGCGTTTCAGCAGTCGTCGTAGCGGTCGTCTGCGTTACAGGTTTTTGAGCTGGTTTTTGAGTGATAGCTACGGGGGTGCTGGGAGCCTTCGCCGACTCTGAGCAGCCGAACAGTGTTGCTCCGCATGACATTACAATCATCAAGGAGAAGACTGCACTGCTAATTTTTTTTATTCTTCTGACCTGCCTCAACTTTTTTCTCCACTGCCGAAAACGTCATGGCCGTACAATTGATATCGATATCCATAGTGCCATCGGAGTTCATTTTTGCTCCGCCCATTTTTATATTGAGAATGTTTACAATGCGTGTCAATTTTCCGACCCGGTCAAAAAAAGAAGCCGTATGATGGTAACTGCCGGTCAGCGCAAGCGTAATGGGTATTTCCTCATAGAGGCCGCTTGGATGTGTTCTTCGATTCTCCGGCTTCCAGTGTTTGAGAACAAGGCCCGATTGATTCACCAAATTTTGTATTTGTCTCAAAAGGCCTGATACCTCAGATTCGGGAGGAAGTTGTTGTGTGAGGATGACCAACCGCTGCTGCAACGTTTTTACTTCGACCCTCAGGTCATCGAGTCTTTTAATTTTGTTGTCATTATCACGCATTTTTGACTGCAACTCTGATAACGACCTTTCCAAATTCGTTATTTGCGTCTTCATCGGAATCTGGAACTGAATAATATAGGCGCTGACAAGCAAGACGATAACGACAATAAATGCTATCAGTCTTGTTTTCGGGGAAATCTTATGTATTTTGTCTAAATAGGAAGCCACTATAATCCCTTATAAACAAACTGTAGTTTATAACTATAAATACTGACGTTTGCTTGCATCCCCTGATTCGTTTCCAGCAATGTAACGTCTGATAAAAGAGGTGAGGCTTTCAAGTTTTCGATAAATCGCACCACATCATCGTTCGTGAAAGCCGATCCATCGATGTTTATATTATTGCTGTTCTCAGTAAGCGAACCTATATTTACGCCTTGGGGAAGCGCCCTGCTGACCTCATCAAGCAGCCGAACGGGCCCGGCTTGGTTTTTTTTGAGTTTTTCGATAACTTCAATTTTTTCAGATACCTTTTTTCTCTCTTCCTCTACATTCTTGACTTCCTTCAGCATATTGTCTTGCTCTTTGATGCGTCCCTCCGCGGTGATTTTGTCCTTTTCAAGGCTGGCGATCAGGTTTTTCTGTTTGTTCCAAAAATACCACATGATAATCAAACTTAAGATAATGACGAGGATGCCGAACAGCAGCTGCTGCTGCAGGTCAATAACCTTTTTCGGGGCCTTTTTTTTGGTAGGCAGAAGATTAATTTTTATCATCTATCTCCCGGCCTCCTGATCGCTAACCCCATGGCAACGGCACACAGCGGGGATGAATCTTCAATAATTGCTGTGTCAAACTTTTTAGCGTCTATTTTGACATTTTTGAAGGGGTTCGCTACCTCAACGGGGATCTCGAGACGTTCGGACAAAATCGACGTAAAATGGCCGATCCGCGCACACCCGCCGGAGACCAACACCCGGGACACTTTCTCACTGCCTGTTGTGGAGCGGAAAAATTCAAACGAGCGCTGAGTCTCGGCAACGATATCTTCGGTAACCGACGACATAACGCTCGAGATCTGCTCCTTGTCTGCACCTTCAACATCCTCTCCCCGCTTAACTTTTTCAGCATCTTCATAGGTGAGGCCGAAATCCCTCTGCAGCGCCTCAGTATAGCGGTTGCCGCCCACGGTTATGTCACGCGTAAAAATCGACGTCCCATCCTTCAGAATATTGATATTCATGACCGAAGCGCCGATATTGAGCAGCGCCGTGGTTCCTGCTTCGACATCGTAATTCAGTTCGTACATGTTCGCCATTGCAAAAGCATCAACATCCATCACAACAGGCTCCAGCCCCGCCTCTTTAACAAGGTTTACGTAATCATTAATCTTGTCTTTCTTGACGGCAACCAGAAGGACATCGGCCTGCCCTTCAGCCGCACCAGCTCCCAGTTTCTGGAAATCAACGTTCACGTCGTCAATCGAGAAAGGGATGTACTGCTCGGCCTCCCACTTGATGGATTCGGCAAGCTCTTCATCTGTCATATCGGCCACGGATACCCGTTTAATGATCACCGAGCTTCCGGATACGGATATGACGACTTCTTTGGTCGTCACTTTTTGTGCGCCGAGGAGCTCTTTGATGGCGTCAACGACCCGCCCGGCGTCCATGACCGCCCCTTCCACAATCACCTCAGGCGGCAGCGGTATCATGCCGAATTTCACCAGTTGATAGTTCCTGTTCGAGCCCTTCAGTTGGACGAGCTTGATAAAGGTCGATCCGATGTCGAGTGCAATGGGTTCTATTTTTTTTGAAAAAAGCATCCTGACTCCGAAAGCTAGAAAATGCGCCGTATCAACCGGCGTTTTTGCTCTTTATGATCTTCTCGATAGTTTGCAGGTTATGTTCGGTATAAACTCTCCAGCCACGCCAGTCACGCTCTACTCCACGCAGGAGTCCCTCGCTCTCCCAACGAAAAAGAGTGGCGCGAGAGATATCGAAGCGACTGCAGATCTCACTGGTTTTGTATTTTTTCAGATTCTTCCTGGTGACCATGGTGCCCTCGCTGGTCTAGCCTGCTACTATTGACCATATTAAGTATAGTTATTAGGATACATATAAAATAAAGAATGTCAAGCATTTTTTTTGGTTGCTAAACTTTTTTTGATCGGGCAGCAAAGCGTGGAAAATGCTGCAAAAAGGTTAGAGGACATACAAAAATACCGCAAAGTAGTGGCAGATACTGCCGGCAAGCACAAAAAAATGAAATATTCCGTGTCCGTGGGGAATTTTTTTGTCCAATGCATAGAAAATGACGCCCACCGTATAGAACAAGCCACCGGCGACCATCAAAGCAAAACCAGCGATCGGCAGGACGCGTACGAGCGGGCGGATGGCGATGATGACGAGCCACCCCATGAGCAGGTAGATGACTACCGAGAGAATTCGCCGCTTCGTAGTCAGAACGATATCCTGCAAGATCCCGATGATCGCCAGCCCCCAGATTGTGCCAAAGATGGACCATCCCCAGGCGCCGCGTAAGGTAACGAGTGTAAACGGAGTATAGGTGCCTGCTATGAGGAGATAAATAGCGGAATGATCAATTTTTTGGAGAATGGCTTTGGCTTTACCGCTCCTTGCGTGGTAAAGGGTCGAAAAAAAATAGAGAGCCGCCAGCGTCACGCCGTAAACGCTGAAACTGACGATTTTCCAGGGATCTCCCTGCACACTCGCCTGGACGACGAGAATGACGAGGCCTGCAAGCGCTAAGGCTGCGCCGACAAAATGAGAGGCTGTATTAAGACGTTCCCCCTTGTACATAACTCTCGTGAATTATAACATCATTTTTTAGACAGGGCAATGCATTACCTCAGAAGGAGACACATTTTTGTTCTCTTATCGCAAATGCCATGCGCCGACGTTCAGCTCTTTTGATAAATACTGACGGCCATCACCCATCGGGACGATATTCCATGTCCAGGATGCCTCCGGCTCGTGGAAGCTCCAGGCCGAATATCGTTGACCCCCTGCTCGCGACTCTCTCCTCCCGGTCACGCTTTACAACCTCATGATCCGCGATGAGACAAACGGTGCGGGGCTTTGACCTCAGATAAGCATAATGAGATTCTACGATCTGTCTGCACCAATCATGGACAAGTTCCTCATCGAGGCCGGGGAGTTTCCTGAGTGCGTACATGCGTGGGACGACACAGAGCTGGGAGAGGATATTGAGTGACACGACCAGCCCGGCGTCGTTGTCAATAGCATGATCCGGGGGTGTTGCCGCGGGAAGTTCCCGGATACCCCGTTGGATATCATCATACAGCTTTTTCGCCACATTCGTTACGTCGTGTTGGATGAACTTCACGTTGCCGTACTGTTTTACCCTCCTGCGGACTTCCGGCAGAAAGACGATATCCAGCAGGACGACCTTTTGAAACATCGACGACAACTCATCGAGCGGGACATCCAGGAGAAGCCCTGATCCGAGAATGACCGCTGTGCTTCGCTCCTTGCATTGTTCGGCGGCAGACAGGACGAATCGGCGAGTGTTCTCAAGATGGGGCTGCCAGGCCGCCCGGCTGCGCCGGTATCTCTGTCTCATGGCGATAATTTCATTCAGATAGCCCATGTGGCGGACGTATTGAGGGCAGGGGGTCGTCAGGCATGTAAACAGTTCAGGAAACATAAGCGATGAAATTCTAAAAAAACGAAGGATGTAATTGCACTTTTGACCGATGTCCTGACATTTAACAAGTAATAATCGACCGTCGGAAGTTTAGCAGAAATAGTTTTTTTTGTAAAAAGAAATTGACACGACTTGTGATATCATAAGAGTTAGTGGTCACTAACCCGTTAGGGTACTTAACACACCACATGCGAACGCAGAATCCAGTTACCGTCCGGTATCCATCGGGTAAATTCTGATCGAAAGGACCATTCCCATGAACAATGATCTTCTACGGCAGCTCCACGCATTCAGACAACTCTCCGGGGGGTTTCGAGCCTCGCGGGTGATCCTAACCGCGAACAACTATGCCTTATTTGAACATCTCAAGACTCCGAAGACTGCCGGTGCGTTGGCCAAAAGGACCAGGACCGATCCGCGCGGAACGGAAATCCTTCTCGATGCCGTAACGGCCCTGGGCCTGCTCAAAAAAACCGGTTCAACGTACATGAACACGTCCCTTGCGGCGAAATTTCTCGTAGCAAAGTCTCCTTGGTACCAGGGTGACATGCTGCGACACTCGGACACGCTCTGGGAAAACTGGTCGGGACTCGACGAGGTCATAAAAACAGGCCTGCCGAACCGGACAGGAAAACGTCATCATGAATCGTTCATCAGGGCCATGCATAATAATGCGGTCTTTCGGGCACAAGATGTGATAAAGGCCGTTGACATCCGTGGCATAAAAAAGGCGCTCGACCTTGGTGGCGGGCCGGGGACGTACAGCATGGAGATGGCGCGGCAGGGTATTTCCGTTACGCTCTTCGATCAGCCGAGTACCATGGGCGTCGCTAAGAAAATCGTGAGGGAATCAAAGGTAAAGAATATAGAATACATCGGCGGCGATTTCCACTCCGATGACATCGGCAGCGGATACGACCTTGTGTTCATCAGCCAGATCGTGCACTCGCTTTCGATCGAAGAGAGCCTCGGGCTCTTAAAGAAATCGTATAAGGCGCTGAACCCCGGAGGCAAGATCGCAATCCAGGA
This sequence comes from Nitrospirota bacterium, assembly GCA_963754875.1. Taxonomy (GTDB): domain Bacteria; phylum Nitrospirota; class UBA9217; order UBA9217; family UBA9217; genus JAJYKN01. The sequence goes on along the minus strand of CAVWHO010000017.1, from coordinate 24,339 downwards.
ATTCTTCCTGGGAAAAAACCGTGCTCACCCTGTTCCTGGCGCTCTCTTCGCTATAAACATGCTGGTCAATACTACGGCAGGAAGGTGCTATACGACGCAGGAGATGACGGCGTGGCTCACAAGGACGGGATTCAAACGCATCAAAACGACCAATCTTGGCGATACGATCGTAATGACAGGACGGAAGGAGAAGCCATAGAGGATCGTCCTTCAAAACATTCAGTTAATGTTTGTTCTCTTCTTGGTAGAAATCCTGGTTTTTTTCATCCTGTCGTTCCGCTTTTGCTCTCACACCAGCCTAAGAGTTCTCGACCCGCGCTGCCGATAACCGGATCTATCAGAACGTCACGTTCTGTCTTTGCATGAGAAGCTCTCCGAGATAAGAACCCGGCTTGACCTCTGCATTCTTTATCCATTCCGCGCCCTCGAGGCCGTAGGGTTTTACACAAGAGGCGCAGATATAGAACTTGCAGTCAAAATCCTCAACGAGACTTTTCATGAGCTCGGCAACGGGAGAAAACCCCTTCTGCCATGTGACCGATTCCGCAAACCCCTTGCGGGCCAGATGCACGCCCTCGTTTATGAGGAAGAAATCTATCTTAGCGTCGAACGCTGCCATATTGGTTGCAAGTTGGAGCGCCGCAGCCGCGCGTTCGATAGCATCATAGGAATGGGTGATTACGAAAACGAATTCCTTATTTTCCATGCCGGTCTCCTTTTGAGTATCGGGTTAAATAAAAAGAATCGTAAAATAGAGATTGTGCAGACGGTTTTGCCGTATTCCTGGATCCCACGACTGTATCCTCTTCTTTCAGTCATGCAGAAAACCCTAGTGAGCACATCCTCCGTCATTGCTGTGGCCGCCGCAGCAACCCTGGAGTGTCAACTCAGGAAGCGTCTTCGAAGCGAACATCGCCAGATTTTCGCGTATCGTGGAGGCCTGAGATCGATGCACGATGATACCCAACTGGTTCAGCCTGGTCAAGGCCCCTGCGCCAATACCGCCGACTACGATTGCGTCGATTTTCTGATTGTCAAGTGCCTTCATCGGGTTACACGCTCCATGGGTGTGGTGCTGGTCTCTATTGTTTATCGAAGTAACGTTGTCCGTGTCGGTATCGACAACCACGAATATCGGCGCTGAGCCGAAATGGTTGTACACTGCGCTGTCAAGTCCGTCATTTTTCTGTGCCGGAAAACAGATCTTCATAGAATGTTCCTCCCTAGTTTAAAAATAATAATCAATTATTCAAACACAATTGCTTCACCCTCGCTGAGGGCCTTTGCAACTTTCTTTCGCGCGGCAGCGAGCACTCGCTGAACAGTCCCCCGTGATATGCCCATCCGGGAACCGGCTTCTTCCTGAGTAAGATCATCGACGTCGCACAGTTTGAGCGCCTCAAGCTCGTCACGGGACAACGATATCTGTTTGACTTCGGACATCGGTATCCCCGTAGGCTTGAACGCCTTTCCCTTGAACGTGCATCGGCAATGTCGCGGTTTTTTACGGCGGGGAGACACACTGATCCTTTTTTGTTTTGTGCATATGCACAAAACATATCAGACCCGTCCGCGATTGTCAAGGGCGAAATATTTTTTGTCCCTCTCGTGCGAGTACTTTTCTCCCCGCAATAACATGACAGGGGCGCCGTTTCAAAAGCCCGCTCCGGCTCAGCACGTGCCCGTCTTTTTCTAACGTCTCCATCCTGCCCACGCAGGAATGCCATTATTGTCCCTGAGGACGAGGACATTATCCCCTTTTTTAACTTCAGCGGCGATGACGGCGGGCTTGCCGGCAATAATCACCCGTGAGCCTTTCACTTCGATGGTATCGCCCTTCTGTATCTTCGTATCGAGTCGTTCGATATACCATTCCGGACCGAGATGAACGTCAACGCTCTCTTTCTCCGTCTTGACCGTCAGGTGGATACCTGAATGCATTCCCTTCATGGGAATCATCTTGTTCACCGACTCCACTGTGCCCGAGACCGTCTCTACTGTCGCAGGGTTGAACATTCTCTGGTACTGCGACCCCATGCCCCACCCGCCGCTGCCGCGATAACCCTTCCAAGTACCTGCAAAGGAAAGGGATACAATCAAGATCATCGCTGCCGCAACTGTCGTTACTATGCCGATCGTTTTTCTCATGGCTTCCTCCTTTGTGCCGGGTTGTCTGTTTTGTAATATGGAACGAGGCAGGCTTTATTGCTTCGGCAGTGTGAAATTGAAAGTGCTGCCTATTGCGGGTGTGCTCTTCACCCAAATCCTCCCTCCGTGCGCTTCGACGATTGTTTTGGCAATGAATAATCCAAGGCCTGCCCCTTTTGCGTCCCGGCTTATACGATAGAATGCGTCGAATATATAGGGGAGTTTATCTTCGGGAATGCCCCTGCCCGTGTCTGTAATGGAAACGAGAATCTCACCGTCCTTCTCGGAAAGTTTGGCGGTAATTGCTCCGCCTCTGTTCGTATAGGTTATTGCATTATCGAGGAGGTTGGCAATGACCCGGTCTATCATTGCCGGATCGACAAGAATCAACGGTGGTATTTCTCCTGAAACTTCCAAGAGGATGCTTATGCCCTTTTTGTCGGCTTCAATTTTTGCCGCCTCGATGGCTCCGTTCATTTCTTTTCCGATATTGAAAGGGCGGGGAACCGGTATATATGCCTTCGCTTCGATGCGGGAGAATTCGAGAAAGTCCGCGACCAAGTCCGACACTTTATAAAGCTCCTCCCGGATAGTTTCGAGGTAGCTTTTCTGTTTATCCGTGACCACACCGGCCTTGCCGGAAAGGAGCCGTGACAAATATCCTCCTGCCGTAGTGACCGGATTTTTTATGTCGTGGGCGAACATGGACAGGATATTCTTTCTCTCCCGTTCATGCTGTTTGGCAGCGCTGATATCCCTGAACAGCTCGACTGCGCCTGACAGGCCGCCGCTTTCATCGAATAGCGGAAAGGTCGTAACCGAGAGAGATACCTGTTCGCCGTTTTTCTTTTTTATCATGGTTTCCACTGCAACGACCTGTTCCTTGAGCGATAGCGCATGCTTCAGGACGGGGCATGCATCTCTATCGGGAGTACCGTGGAGAATCTCAAAATGCGGCTTGCCGGTCATTTCCTCCCGGGAATAACCCGTTATCACTTCCGCGGCGGAATTGAAATCGACAATAATTCCATCCTTGTCCACTATGGAAAAACCGACGGGAAGATTTTGCATGACGACGTCGTATATTTTTTGTTTTTCCATGTCTTATTTCTCATGTCCCATCATCTGGCAAGTTTGAAATCAGCTTTTCCGGCGCCTCGACTTCTGCGCCGGACAAAACGTCATGCAATATCTCCGAGCGTCAGCTGAAATCTGTGCGAGTGCGGCCAGCATCAGATTACACGCCTGGGCAGGTTTATCATTAGCCATCCGGCAATAAATATTCGTAACGTCGCGCCTTGTTTTAAGAATCCCCCGCATGCGCATGAGTACAAGGTGCTGGGATGTATTGGCCTTCGTGGCCCCCGGTTCCTTCGTTATTTCACTTGCGGTCAGCTCCCCTGTTTTAAGGATGTTGAGCCTCTTGGAATGGGCAAAGGTCTTGCAAACTTCGGCATGAAATTCCGATATATCCTTTTTCATGGCTGCATTGTACCCTTTCCTTATGAAGTGAACGGATAGCGCATAGACGACAGTTGAGGAGATCGCACGCTGATGTTTTTGCACAAAACGGGCTGGGCATATGGAAATGAGCTATGACGAGGATTTGCATACGTCGTAATCATTATGTGCATATGCACATATCAATAGCAGACATATGCGATCTTGTCAAGGGTTGCACATGATAAATCTTCACTCAGTGTGTCCCAGAGGTTTCGCGTTACGAAATGAAACACGAAACCTTCCAGCAGATGCAAAGTATGGCACTTTTTTTCATTATTTGGCCGTGGGCCGAAGTACGACGGTTTCACTATTCCTGAAAATCGTATTAATCTTGACAGGCATCTCTTACTCTACACTTCTCAGAATATAAACAATGAAACAGCTGAGGTTACAAGCACCACGTACAGAATATCTACTTTTTTAAACAGCGCAAAAAAGGCCGCGCACACCAGCAAAACCTTGATCATATCCCACGGTACCGCAAACGAAAACTTCACGGTGACAAAGAAAAGGAGTCCGACAAAGGATGCGAGTATCCCTTTTGTTCCCTTGGTGAAATAGGCAGAGGTCCTCAATTTGTCCATCACCGGCGTTACGGCGATCACCATCAGGAAAGAAGGTGTAAACACTGCGACGGTTGCGACAAGGGCGCCGGCTGTTCCGCTTATTATGTAGCCGACAAAGGTCGACGTGATAACGATCGGCCCTGGCGTCACCTGTCCGAGCGCTATGCCATTCATAAATGTGGCGTTATCCATCCACTTTCGAACTTCGACTATTTCATGGAGCATTAGAGGAAGCGATGCAAATCCGCCCCCGAAGGCAAACAGGTCAATCTTCATCATCAATGTTGCAAGGTTGAAAATCTTTATGTCTACATAGTAAAGCGCAAACAGACCTGAGAAGAGAAGCACGAGAAGCAGGGCGAGGTGTTTTGCAAAATGCCTCTCTTTTCCTCTTTCCTGCTCAGGCAAGGGCATACCGCTCGTATTTTTGAAAAAGCTAATCCCCGTGAGAGCGGCCCCCAGGATCACCAGAAAAGGACTTGTACCTGCCCAGAGTAGGGCACAGGCGCTTATCGCAATAACAACCGGCCCAAAGTCTTTGAAGGTGTTTTTCCCGAATGAATACGTCGCATTGAGGACGATGGCGACTACGGTCACCTGAAGACCGTTGAACAGTGAGACAATTTTCGGTACTGCATGATATTCTGCATAGAGCGATGAAAGGAACAGCATGAGGATGAATGCGGGCAGCCCGAAACCAACGAACGAGGCTAATGCGCCCGGTATTCCTTTTGACCTGAATCCTACATATGCAGCCGTTTGCATTGCCGTTGCGCCGGGGACGGACTGGCAGAGCACAACTCCGTCTTTGAAAGTGTCCTCATCAAGCCATTTGTAGCGGCTCACCGACATCTCCTTGATATAGGCTACCATGGCGGGGCCACCGAAAGCTGTCAAACCGAGTTTGAAGAAGGAAAAGAAGAGCTTCCCTATGGTGGGCTTGTTGTTCAAAAATAATACCTCCCCCTCAGCTCCACGCGATAGTCGTTCTGCTTTTCTCCGAATTCACTCAACCGACTTCCCCCCAGAACTATGGCCTTGAGACGCAGTTCAAGGTTCGTAATCCCCGTGTACATGATTTCGGGCGAGAGCGAATAACTTCTGTCCTCGATGTTGACCATCCACGTCAGCGCAGGCATCCAATAGAGAATATCGAAGGGGTCTTTATGACTGATGCGGAGGTAAAAGTAATCCCGCATGGGATTCATTTTCCCGTAATTGCCGGTGGTCAAGGACGAGGCTTTGTTTAAAAGTGCGGAGTTGCCTGAAGCAAGGAATGAATCATATCCCGCGTTTATATATGAGAAATAGTCTTTCATCTCATCTGCATACAGGCCGGTGCCGTTATGATAATATTCGAAGATATAAGTGGCATCCACTTCGGTAAGGTATCGTAGTCCGAGGAGATAGCTTTTAGCATCGTATGTTTTTTGAAACATATTTCCTGAACTGTCGATAACATTCGCAGTAATATCATTGATCCAGGCAAACTCCCCATGGACCTCGAAATTAGTAACGATGTTTCTCGAAAAATCAACACCATATCGTGTACTCTTGCTCCCACCTGTAAAGGCCATGAAATCTATATCCGTGTCGTAGAACAGCAGATAAAGTTTCCCCGCGATGTTCACGTTGTTGATCGTGCCGAAGTCTTCGTTCACCTGCGCGTACACGGGAACTACGACGGGAGTGATGGACAGGGTTTTAAGCGGCCCATCAAAGCTTTTGATATAGTCCGCCGAAGCCACAACGAAGCCTTCAAGGTTGAGTTCCGGATCGTTGGGGTCTTTGGGTCTGTCGATGAATGCCGCGGGGTTCCATGCGTAGCCTTTGCCCCACTTCAAGGTTTTTTTCCCTGCATCGATTGTGAGAGAGGGCGATGGTTTAAGAGAAAGGTAACCTTCATAAAGCGTCGTGTTCGATGAAGAGCCTAGATAGGAGTTCTGGTAAGCCGTGTTCGTCCTCGCAAAAAGCCGCGAGATGCCCTTTTCGAGACTCCCCTCCAACTGGAGCGTGCCGTCGTATTCGGCAAGGGTATCGCCTTCATCACGGCCGTAGAAGTTGAGCTTGTAGAGAGCAGCGTCTCTGTCCAACCCGTAGAAGACAGGTTTGATCTCAGCGTAACCGCCCAGATGGTAAGGTCTCTTTTCCGTTTCGGATACGTCGAAGGTGTATTCATCCGCGAACGCTGAGTGCGAAAAACAGAGCACAAAGTACAGAAGACGGATTGCGCAAGATATCAACGTTATTTTTTTACTTGTCTGTCCGTTGCCGTCTATCATCTATTTTCTGCCCTATCTCAGCGATTCGATATTCGGCATGAACGTGAGCGTGAAGACCTCGTCCTTGAAGTCCCGCGCCTTGATCTTGGCCAAAATCATGACTGACTTGTAATTTTTATAGAGCGGGCTGTCGGTCTCGATGACCGCGGGCCTGATGATTCTGCTGCCGAAGTCCTTCACATCCTTGAAATAGAGCGTCTTGATCAGCATGCCGGTTTCCGTGAGGCATTCGATCTTCGTCGGAAGCTTTCTCTCCTTCTCGACCCTCAGCCGGATGCGGTCATAGGCAACGGTCTTCGTTTTTGCCTTGAGGTGAAGAAGGTATTCGTTCCCCTGCTCCTCCACCTTTTCCACGTTATATTCAGCAGCATAATCGAGCTGCAGGATGTCGGCGTTGTTGAACACCCCACCCACCACGGACTGAAGGCTCGTGATTCTGATGGGCTTTCCAACGTTCGGGATGTAGAGCCACATGTTGTCCCCGAGCCGGAGCGTGCTCCGTCCTTTTTCGCTCGCAGGCGCGATGAAAAGCCCCGCGACCTTATCGATACCTTTCTTGACGGTAAAAAGCGTGTATTCCTTCTTCCTACCATCGGGCTCGATGTTGATGAGCTTCCGGTAAGACTCGTAGGATGTCGGGTTCAGGTTCCGGTCGATCTGCTTCAGGAGCGCCGTTCCGTCCACGGCGTATGCGGGGACAGTGAAGAGCGCCGTTATGATGACTATCAGTATTTTCAGCATGGCAATTCTCCTAAACATGTCTCAGCGCCTCGATAGGCTCCATCCGTGACGCCTTGAACGCGGGCTGGAGGCTGGCGATCACGGAGACGATTATTACCGTCAGCGAGATAATCAAAAGATCGGCTGGTTTTATGGTTGCCTGAAGGACCAGGCCCTGCTGCATTCCAAAGTTGAAGGTGACCCTGGACATGTTGAGGATAATGATCAATGCTATCCCGACAATATTGCCGATGATCGCACCCACAACTCCGAGACAGAACCCCTCGATCACGAACATGTTCAGGATCTTTCCCGGCAGGGTCCCGATGGCCGCGATGGTGCCGATCTCGCGAATCCGCTCATAGACGGCCATGATCATCACGTTCATGATGCTGATCAAAACGATGGCGATAAGCATGAGCTTCACGAAAAATGTCATGACGTCGATCATGCGGGCCACATTGTAAAAGGGGGTGAGCTGCTCCCAGGTATGGACTTCGAAGATAGGCTTGCCGTCTTTGTTCAACTCCTGCGCGAGCCTGGCCTGCAGCGCCGCCGCGAAGCTGTGTAGCTGGTCGAACTTTTTCAGTCTGATAGCGAATTCGCTCACCTCCGGCTCTTCCATCCTCAGGACCTCCACGGCATCGTCGAAGTGGATGTAGCCGTCGCGGCCGCCGGGGCCGGTTACGCTCTGGAGGATGCCGCCGACCTTGAACTGTTTTCCGTTCACGGAGCCGTCCTTGTTCGTGGCCACGATGACCACCATGTCTCCGACTTTCACTTTCATGCCCTTTGCAAGGAGTTCGGGAATAAGGATCTCGCCCCGCTTTATTTCTTTTTCGCCGTCAATGATCCGCGACATAAGCAGCGGCACGGTGGCGGCCTCCTTTTCGGGGACGACGCCGTTCAACCTGATATTTGTGGTCTCCGCGAAGTTGCTGAACATGCCTCCGAACTTGATGCGCGGCGACCAGGCCGCGATCCCGGGCAGATCGTTCAGGACTGCCTCGACCCGTTTTACGGCGCCCGTCTTGAGATTCAGGTTCAAGGGCAGGTTGTCGATGGATGCGACGTAGCCCTTGCGGTGCACCTGCACGTGGCCGAGCATGGAATCGGTTATCAGTCCGATCATCATGTTCTTGAAAGAGCCCGACACGGACATGAACACGAGTACGAAAACCACGCCGATGGTGATGAGCGAGGCGGTGAGCAGCGTTCGCCGCTTGTATCGAAGGAGGTTCCTGACCGCTATCTTGAAGAGGTTACCCATTGTTCTTCCCTCCCTTCAGCTGCCTGCCCTTCAGTTCGCCGTCCTCAAGCGTATAAATGATCTCGGCCTCTCCCACGATCTTCTGGTCATGGGTCGAGAAGATAAACGTCGTCCTGAACTCGTCCCGCATCTTCTTCATCAGATCGATAACCATGTAGGCCGTTGTGTGGTCGAGATTCGCCGTGGGCTCGTCGGCGAGCACGAGCTTCGGGTTCGTGACCAAGGCGCGAGCCACGGCAACCCGCTGTTTTTGGCCGCCTGAAATCTGATCGGGATACTTGTCCTTCTGCTCAATCATTCCCACCGCCTGCAGGAGGGTGGTAACACGTTTTGTTCTTTCTTCAGCAGGCGTGCTCTGGACCATCAGCAGCGGGTATTCGATGTTCTCGTACACGGTGAGCACGGGGATGAGGTTGAAGTCCTGGAAGATGAAACCGATATTGTTTCCCCTGAAGGACGCGCTCTCTTTCCGGTCAAGAGCCGCTGTGTCCGTATCGGCGACGGTGAGCTTGCCGCCTGATGGTCTGTCGAGGCACCCGATCAGGTTCAGAAGCGTTGTCTTCCCGCTCCCCGAAGGTCCGACGAAGGAAACAAAAGATGCTGGCTCGATCTCGAAGTTTAACCCTTTCAATGCCGATACCGTTACGTCACCCATCCGGTAGTCCTTTTTGACGCTTTCCGCAACTATCAAACTCATCGTCGTCTCCTTTCATGAACGATTGCATACGATTCTCCCCGTGTGGGTGAGAATGAACGACTTGAATATCAAAAACTGTGATTAAGCCCTACGGAAAATACCGACGGGTCTTCACCAGCCCCGGGTACATAAGCGCCGCCTGCGCCACCTGTGCCGATGCCGTAAGTGGCGTCCGCATCATTCTTCACAGCCGCGTAAAGGGCATAAACAGTGGTCCGCCTGGAAAAGGCATGGTCTGCACCGATTACTGCCAGGGTCGCACCGGTTTTTGTGGACGGATCTTTGCCATCTGCGGCAAAACCGTAGGCGAGCTTAATCGTTTCCTTGCCAAAGGTATGGCTCACAGCAAGATAATAGGCATCGCGGCTATTCGCTGAATCAGCCGTGCCGTCCTTGAGTGATTCATATACAAGGCCGAATTGGGTATCTCCTGCGGTAAAGCCTAAACCCGCCTTTGCACCAGTGTTCTTCATTTTCCCTGATTTATCCCCATCGGTAAAACCGTTCCTGTGGATTTCGTATGCCAGCGAAGCGTAAAGAAGTCCGGCAGTATATGCAGCCGAGGCAGAGTACGCGCTGGGATTGCCTGTTGCGCCGTTGCTTGCTTCCATACCCGACGTACTCGTCGAAGCCATGAGCTGCAACCCGCTCCATGCAGGCGATAGGTAAACGACCGTGTCCTTGAACCGCAGATCGAAATTTACCTTGCCGTCGACGCTCGATATGATGGAATTGTAATCGCCCATTGTCTCTAAAAAGGGGTCCAACTTGCCGGTCGATATCTTGTATGGCGTGTCGTACGTTCCTAAAAGCAATGTACCCCACCTTTCTGAACGCAGACCGGCAAACGTGTTTCGAAAAGATATGGTATTTTCATCCGTTGTTTTTGTGCTCGTCACTGATCCGCCTGACGTTGTGACCGAGGACACGACGCTCGACGTTGTCCCATCCATGTTGATGCCAAGTTCTACCTGGACTATTGCGCTCAGGCCGTCTCCCAAGTCTTCGGAACCCTTGAGGCCGAAACGCGAAGAGTTGGAGGAAATTTTATAGAGTTTCGTGTCCGCCGGCGCGTGTGCTCCCGTGTTGATGAAATCTACCGAAAGTTTCGCAACACCGTACATTTCTATGTTTCCCCTGACAAACGAAGGTTCTTCGTCCGCGGCAAAAACAACGGATACGAACATGCTCACGAAGAGGGCCACAAAGACTGCCAGAACTTTTTTCATTTTCCCCCTCTCTTCTCTCGTTGTCATGCCGGCAAAGAACGCATCGTTTAGACTTCTATACGGTTTCTGCCCTTTTCTTTTGCTTTGTAGAGGGCCTCGTCAACATGGCGCAGCGTTTCGTCAATAGCGTCTTTCGCCTTTAATTCAGCCATACCGATGGAAAGCGTCACATGGATTACATTTCCATCAATCAACGGTATGCCCGTCTGTTCCACTTTCTTCCTCAACCTATCCATGGTTCTCTTTGCGGTTACGAGTGCCGTGCCGGGAAGACAAAAAATAAACTCCTCGCCTCCGTGTCTGCCGACCGTATCGTACCCTCTCAATTGTTTGAGAAACAGGTCAGCCAGGCTCTTTAAGACTGCGTCGCCGCTGGGATGACCGTATGCATCGTTGATGTTCTTGAAATAATCGATATCCGCCATGGCAACCGTACATCGCCGCTTATTTCTCTGCAGCAGACTGAACTCGTACTCCAATATTTTTCTAAAGGCACGCCGGTTCAGAAGATTGGTCAAAGGATCAAACTGGTACTGAGCAAAATTGATATCATTTATGAGCCCTGTAAGTTTATCCGTAAAGCTGTTATACGTTTTCAAAAAAATATCGTAATCAGCGGCAGTGACCGGACCGTCATTCCAGGCTTTTCTTAACAGATCCCGCATTGCAGCGTGCAGATCTTCGTGGATATTCCCCAGTTCGATAAATTCCTTATTCTGCCTTATTTCCGGGGCCGCCTGGGAATTCTGCCACTGTCCGAAGTTACAGACCCGAGAGGAATCGTTTTCCTCGTAATCATAGTCCTGAACAGGCGATCTCGTTACGAGCGCTTTATGAAACTGGCCGATTCTTCTAAAATGGCCGTACAGTATCCCCTGAAGATTGACCGCCAGGGAGTCGAACTGCTCGGAATCGAATTTTTCAAGCAAGTGGACAAGCATGGTTCTATTCCCCGTATCAAAGGAATCATATCTGTCTGCTTAGCCGATTTTTGTCAGCGACCCTGGTAATCAAGAAACAACCGGAACCTTTCTGCCATGATAATCTCGTGCGTCATTATTTCCGCGTTCGTCAATCTCCTGAGCGCCGCCTGCGCCGGTATTGTGCATTTCTGCGGCGTCACCCGCTGCTGAGGATCGCTTTTCTTCGATTGGCAAAGTAAACCTGAAGGTGCTGCCTTCTCCAGGCGCGCATTCCACCCAGATTCTTCCGCCGTGCGCCTCCACGATCGTTTTGTCGTAACAGATACGTCGATAAGCGCCTTTCTTTTTTATCGTCGTCTCGGTCGCGACCGCCTGTTTGTGCTTGCAGAGGGTGAGCTTATGCAGAGGGCAGGCATTTTCATCGGCCGTGGCGTGGAGAATCTCCATGTGGGACCGGCCGATCGCCTCTTCCTGAGGATAACCCGTTATCTGTTCCGCGGTGGAATTGAAATCGAGAATGATACCGTCCCGATCCACCACGGAGAACCCCACGGGAAGATTGTTCATGACCATCTCATAAAGCTCGGCTCGCTTCATGCCTGTCCCTCTTGAATTTTAAAATAATCTATCGGCTGCACGTCAAAGGGACGGGCACTGCCCCGGCTCAGAGCAGGGTCGCCCCTATCACTTTTTTCTTTTCACTGTCTCTCTACCTTCGCCACCCGGCCCAGGCAGGAATCCCAGCACTGTCCCGCAGCACGAGGGTGCTGTCGCCCTTTTTGACCTCGGCCGCAATGATGGCGGGGCTGCCTGAGAGGGTCACCCTCGAACCCTTGACTTCGATCTTGTCACCCTTTTTAATCTTGGTATCGAGTCGTTCGATGTACCATTCCGGACCGAGATCCACCGAAATGGTTTCCTTATCGGTCTTCACCATAAGATGAATACCGGGGGACATCCCCCTCAGAGACGTAACCTTATCCACGCTTTCCACGACGCCTGATATCGTCTCTGCCGTGGCGGGGTTATAATTCCTCTGGTAGGGATCATTCATGCCCCAGCCGCCGCTTCCGCGCCAGCCTTTCCAGGGGCCTGCAAAAGCTATAGACGCTGTTATAAGCACTGCCACTGTTACCACCAGACTTATAATGCCTTTTCTCCTCATAGCTGCCTCCTTTGAGCCGGTTTGCTAGTGTAATGTTCCATCTTTCTATCATCACTGCTTTGCTTTACAGATCAACACCGAGCATTCCGCATGGCCAAGGACGTTCCGGGCAACGCTCCCGAGCATGCCACGGACGCCCCGCATTCCCCTGCTTCCGAGGGCGATGATGTCCGCCCCCGTTTCTTTCGCGGCCCGGAGGATCTGTTCCGAAGGGTCCCCATATTCGATCATAACTTTGACATTCTGAAACCGGGTCTTGAGCGTCCCACGGGTACGCTCCAGCACCTCCCCGGCGTGCTTCATTTCGACTTTCTTCAAGTTCTCCGTGATTTTCTTCACCTGCTCGTCCAGCTCCAGGTAGAACCGGTCGGGTACTTCCATGTACGTCGAGGGGGAAACGTACACCGCTGTCATTGCCGCGTCCTCCGGGAAGGGTAGACTGAGCAAGAGCGTCTCCGTTTCCCTCGTGCACTCCGAGCCGTCGGTGGCGAAGAGCGTTTTGATCGGACCGGCGGATTCCTCTCGCGGCGGCTTGACGACCAGAACCGCCCGGGAAGAAGCGATTGCCACGGCCCGGGCCACACTCCCCAAATGCAGCCGGCCTGCCGCCTTCCTGCCCCTCTGTCCCAGAATGATGAGGTCTGAGCCGGACTGCGCTGCGACGTCGAGGATGGCGTCAGCGGGATGCCCCGTGGTCACCGCGGTGGAAATGGTCGCACGGAGCCCTTTCAGCATTCCGGCGGTCGCGTCAATGATGCCGGGCGCGATTTCCTCACCGAGCTGCATCAATGCGGCGGAATAGGGCTCTCCCGCGTGCCGAAAAGGGACGCCGGGAACCACGTGCAGCACCGTGATCTCGTCAGCCGGCGTGAATCTGAACCGCGCAAGAAAGCGGGCCGCGCCCTCCGACGACTCGGAACCGTCCGTTGCAAGGAGTACCTTCATGGGTCACCTCTTGATCACACATGATGACAACGCCCGCGCTGCGGCATCCGGGTCATCGGGGGTGAGTTCGCAGGGATATCCTTTCTCCCCACAGTATTTCACGAGCTTCCCGATCGCGTCCCGGAATTCCTCGCGCAGGGTCATGAGTTCCCCTGTTCCCTCACAGCCTTTTTTCCTCTCCTTGGCGAGAATGTAAATCTGGGCGTACTCCCGCGCTTCGTCAAAGAGCGAAGCGAGCCGGGCGTCGGACTTCGAAGCCTGTTGGATCGCGTCAATCATATTTCGGCTCGGCCTTCAACTCTTCCCTGCGCATTGTCAGTTCTTCCTTCGATCTCACAAGAAGCTTTTCCTTCCTGATAAGCTCCCGGACCTGCTCGACAGGGGGAAAGTTTATTGCTTCCTGCAGGCAGGTATTCGCGCAGGTCACGCAGGCCACCATGCAGTTGACGGGCCTCAGCACCACGGGCTTCTTCTTGTCGTAATCGAAGCCGTAAACCTTCCTACCGCACCCGGTAACGCACATTCCGCAGCCGATGCACTTCTTTTCATCCACTGTCGGGTGCCACACGATCGCTTCACGGTCTATGCCGTGCCATGGTTTCACGACTGGTTCCATCATCCACCTCCCTAAAATATGCATGTTGAGTTTTTACCGTAACAATGTTTCTTTTGAAACAGGTCTGCATCAGTAAACACATGCCGCTGCGCTGGCAAATAAGCTTTGTTTCACGGATATGCTCTTTCATGCTTGTCTTGCCTTTGCTCGTTTTCTACGGTCAATACCTCGCCGTTACTTCACCGGAGCATTCTTGCAATCGTTGTTCTTCCTTCTGAATATCGATCTTCCACTGTACGGTTTATTAATAATTTGACCTCATCATTACTTCAATATCCCCTTCACGATCACGTCCACCGCCTCCTCAGGCGTAAGTCCGTGGGCCATGAGCGTTTCCATCTGTCGCTTATCCACGCTGCCGATGGCTGCCTCGTGCGTCACTTTCGCAAGGGGGTTGTTCACCTGAACCATGGGAATCGCCCTCGCCACCGCCTTGTCCTTAACAAGCTCCATGCAGTCCACATGACCCCGGGCGCCGGCGGCATTGCCTTCGGTGATGCCGGTGACCTCGGCTTTAGCCTCGTCCTCGATGGCCACCCTGGTTTTGATCAGACCACGGGCATTTTGGCCGTTTAACATGACGGCTTCCTTAATCTTGATATCGTCGACGGCGTGGCCGAAGACTCGGGCAACAAGTTCGGTTACGGCGCCCTCGCCGGACTCGACCGCATAATCGATGGCGAGCTTCCCCACCCTGCCGGTTGTGAGCGTAAAATCCGCGAAGTACCGACCGTTCTTTTCGACCTTCACGACGGCTTTGGGCAGGACCTCGATGCCGCCGAAGAGTCCGTGAAAATGCGTTTCTGAATACCGCATCTCCGCTCCTTCTCCGATGTGAACGGAGGCGTCCATGATATGCCGCACCTTTTCCGCCTTGGGGAATATGCAGTGCGCGATAAAATGCGCGGACGAGCCCGGCTCCAACTGAACGTCCATCTTGATTTTTTGGGTCCCCTTTTTGTGGAGCACGCCGAAACACAGGTGCACCGGCTTGAGGACCTTCACGCCTGCTTTGACCGTGATCGTAGCGCTGACGCCCCGCATCGTCTCCCTGGCATCGACAACAAGGCCTTCAACAGCCCGCATGCTCAAGAGTTTGTGGCCCGCCGCGACAAGATGGGCCGTCCCCGCATCGGCGAGAACTCCCTGCTCCCCGCCGGCCTCGCCGTAGGCGCGCATGAGCTCATTCAGTTCAGACATAATGGCACTCCACGCCGTTGCAGGTCAGGCACTGACGGCCCTTGTAGTGTTCCGCCACTCCTTCCGGCGTCCCGGAGCAGATGATCCGTCCGTTGCAAAGCTGGGATGCCCGGTCCGCTATCATTGCGATCTCTTCCCGGTGGGTAATGAGAAGCACTGCTGTTTCCCTCTGCTTGAAGGCAGTGATGACGTTGATGATGTCCTGGATCGAAAGCATGTCGATGCCGGAATCAGGTTCGTCAAGGATGGCCAGTTTCGGGCTCAGGGAAAGGAGAGACGCAAGCTCTATCCGCTTCCGCTCCCCGCCGCTTAAGGATTTGTCCACCATCCTGTTCAGATAAAGCGCCGGTGCCAGGCCGACCAGTTCAAGAAACGCCGAGGGATCAGTTTCGCCGGTTCTAAGAGAAAGATAATCCCGAACGGAAATGCCTTCGAACCGGACCGGCTCCTGCCACGCCATGGTAATCCCCAGTTTGGCCCGCTCATGGACCTTCAGGTCGTTGATAAGCGTTCCGTCGAAGCGGATCTCGCCCGCGGTCGGACGATAGCCTTCACACCCCATGACAAGGTATGCGAGCGTGCTCTTTCCCGTCCCGTTCGTGCCGATGAGGGCATGGACTTCTCCGGGTTCGATAGCTAATGACAGCCCGTTAATGAGGGACACGGTGTCGTGCCCAGAGACGGTATAGCCAAGGTTTTTGATGTCAAGCAGCGGCATAACCTTTCACGTCCTCCGCGGTTATTGGAGCGGCGTCCCTGTCCGATGTTCTTTCTTGCCGCGTCAATCTGCGGCCCTACTTTCTAGATTATGACAGATACCCGTTACTTTGCTTGCTTTTCCCGCGTCGAGACCGCTTTTCAGGGTCTCAACGTTTTCTTTTGAAACAGATGTGCCGACACACCACATAATACAGCGCAGAATCATGAGTTTTGTTTCACCTTCTGCTTCTTCGCGTATTTCTAATCTCCGCGCCTGTGTCGCCATTAATGCAGGTGATCTGCAAGCCCGTTTTCAGCGTTCACATTGCAATAGAGATCATTGTTGCAGCAGTCCGCGCATTCCATTTGTATCACGGCATGTTTTATCCCTTGAGCGACGAGCAGGCGTTCGATTTTCTTTCTTATGCCGTCCGTCTCGCTGACCTTCTGGTCAGGGACCTGAACATGCCCGGAAAAGGCGGGTATGCCGTGGCCGATGGACCATATATGCACGTCGTGAACGGCCTTCACTTCAGGAAGCGCCGAGATCATATCTGCGAATTCCTCGGCATGAAATCCAACCGGGCTGAGATCGAGGAGTATCCACAACGTTTCTTTAATAACACGAACTCCCCCGATGATGATCATGACCCCGACGATCCCGCTGGCAATCGTGTCTGCCGGGACCCAGCCGGTATATTGAATCACCAGCCCGGCAACGATCACCCCAACCGAGGATATGGTGTCACCAAGCACATGAAGCCAGGCGCTTTTCATATTCAGGTCATCGTGCTTATGCCCGAGAATCCATGCCATGATGAGATTGCCGAACAGGCCGGCTGCGGCGATGGTCAGCATTACCGAAGTGTTGATTTCGGGAGGTGAATAGTAGCGCTGGTAGGCCTCAAGAAAAATAAATATGGCTATGACCACAAGGCTGACGCCGTTGATGAGGGCCGCAATCAGCCCTATCCTCTGGTAGCCGTAGGTTGCCCGGTAGTCGGAAGGACGCTTCATGATCAAAAGCGCTATGAGACTTAGACCAAGCGCAAAAGCGTCGGTAAGTACATGCCCCGCGTCGCTCAAAAGGGCAAGGCTGTGGCTCATGATCCCGCCGATTACTTCGGCAATGAGTATGGTAATTGTTACGAGCAGACTCAGGAAAAGTCTTTTTTGAGATTTGTCGTCCATGGTCATATCCTTCATTATGATACCCGGTCCGATGCGCTGACGGATGGCTCAGGCACTTTTCCGCGTGAACCGATTTTCGACTTCGTCCGCGCGAACCAGGCGACCAGATCCTCGAAAAGAGTGTAAAAGATCGGCACGTACAACAGCGTCAGAAAGGTCGAGACCATCAGCCCGCCGATGGCCACGACCGCCAGCGGGGACAGACGCTCCAGACCGATGGCCCACTCCATGGCGATGGGCACCATTCCGACCGCCGTGCCGAAGGCGGTCATCAGGATAGGTCGGGTTCTGACCCGCACGCTTTCGCGCAGAGCGTCGTAGGTGGACATCCCCTGCTCCTTGGCCATTTCGATAAAGTCGATGAGCAGGATCGAGTTCTTCACCACGATCCCGGCGAGAAGAATCAGCCCCATGAACGACCCCATGGACTGATGTTTACCGGTGATCAGCATGGACCAGAGCGCCCCGATCAGGGCAAGCGGTATGGCGACCATGATGGTGAGCGGGTGGACAAAGGACTTGAAGGCGGGGACAAGGGAGAAGTAGAGCAGCACCATCCCGATCATCAAGGCCGCCATGAGTGCCGTGAACGACTCCGCGGCCTGCTTGGCATCTCCTTCCTGGGAGATGCTGTACCCTGGAGGAAGTTTCAGCCCGGCCAGTGCCTTCTGCACGTTATCCATGATGTGGGAAACCGCGGCTTTTTCGCGGTAACCGAAAACGTCGATTGTATTCTGCATGCTCTGCCGGGTCAGGAGCATCGGGACGTAGGAAGTCGTGATGGTCCCGAGGGCCGACAGCGGCACCTGGCCCAGCGGAGTCCGCACCGTTAGCATCCCCATGCGGGCGATGCTGTCCCGGTCCGAAGCATCATAGCGGGCGCGGATAAGAAATCCGTCCTCGCCGGCGACCCGGAAGGTCGAGGCGGGTCCGCCCTGGACCGATGCCTGCACCTGCGACGCGATGTCCCGGGGAGAGATGCCGTAGAGGGCGCACTTTTCCCGGCTGACGATGAAGTTGACTTCCTTCTTGTCGGCGGTCCAGGAAAGGGAGACCGACTTCAGCCCCCGGACATTTTCCAGACGCTGCTTGATTTCCCGCCCGATGCCGGCGAGCACTTTGGGATCGGGGCCACTCACCATCACGTCCACCGTAGAGCGAATAGAGGAGAGCGGCGTAGCGCCGTAGTCGAAGACATCCACCGACTTCATGCCGGGAATGGCCAGAAACTTGCGCTGCATGTCATCCTCGATCTGCCACATGGTCTGTTTGCGGTGGAACCGATCCACAAGGTTAATGGTAATGTTCCCCTGTTGCGGGTTCTTGCCGCTGCCGAAGGAGACCACCGATGGTTCCGAGCCGAGGGTGGAGCTGATTGCGACCACCCCCTCTTCTTCCCTTATGATCTTTTCCATCTGGGACAGAATAGCGTTGGTCTGGGCCAGGGAGGAATTGCTGTCCGCCTCGAAGTTGATCTTGACGATGCCGGTGTCCATGGGGGGCATGACGTCCTGGCCGATGAGCGGCTTGACGAATTTGCCGCTGATCACGAGGACAACGAACGCCACGACGACGAAGCTGACGCGGTGTTGCAGGGCGAAGTCCAGGGAGTTGCCGAAGAAGTCCCGGATGGCGCCTACGAAGCGGTCGCTCCCCCGTTTGATAAATGCCTCGAACCGGTTTTCCCGCGCCTCCTTCTTCAGGATATAGGGCGCCAATATCGGGATAATGGTGACTGATACGACGTAGGACGCGATCAGCGCAATGGTGAGCGAAAGCGACAGGGGACGGAGCACAGTCTGGACATAGCCGCCGATGAAGATGATCGGCACCAGCACGACCACCGTGGCATAGGTGCCCGAGAAGATGGCGAGCATGACTTCCTCGGTCCCTCCTGCCACGAGTTCAACCAGATCCTTCTTTGATTCATGATAGTGCCGCTCTATGTTTTCGATCACGACAATGGCGTCGTCCAGCAGCATTCCCACCGCCAGGATGACGCCGGTGAGGGTGACCATATGGAACTCGAACCCGAAGAGCCACATCACGGCAAAGGTGATGAGATAGGTGAAAGGGATCGAAATGGCGCAGAGGAACATTGTCCGTAAGTTGCCGAGGAACAGGAAGATGACGATGACCGTGATGATGATTGCGTCCCGGAGCGCCCCGAGCATGTTGTCGACGCTCCGTTCGATCAGGTCCTTCTGCGTGTAACTGACCGCGAAGTCGATGAAGGGGTATTTTTTCTCAAGAGCAGGGATGTCGGCCATTGCGGACTGGACGGCGTCGAGAGTGTGTCCGTTCTGTGCCCGCAGGATGTTGATCCCGATCGCCTCCTTGCCGTTGCCGTGATAGGCTGACTGCGGCTCCTGGACCCCGGCGGTGATCCGCGCCACATCGCGCAGGTGGACCGTGCCCCCCTCCTTGCGGGCGATCACCAGGTCGTTCAACTCCTCGGGCTCTTTGACTTCGCCGGCGGTCTTGAAGAGAAACTGGCCCTCTTTGCGGATAATGAGCCCCTGGGGAACGTTCTGGTTCTGGGCCGCCAAGGCCCCGAGCACGTCTCCCATGCCGACCCCGAATCGGCTGAGCCGGTCCTGGTCGATCGAAACCCCCACCTCCGGCTGGTTGGCGCCGAAGACTTCCACGTTGGCCACATTGGGGAGCCGCAGCAGTTCCTCCTTGATCTGATTGTCCGCCAGTTCCCGGATCTTACGGAGATCGACGGGGTAGCCCGGCTTGGGCGAGAGAGCAAGCGTCATGGTCGGCTGGGTAGCCTGACTGATCTTGAAGATCTGGGGCGGCCGTATCCCTTGCGGGAGCTTAGCAATCACTTTGCTCAGGGCGTTGGCAACGTCAGTGGCCGCCGCATCAAGTCCCTTGTCATACTCGAACTCGGCAGTGACGACCGAGACCTCGTCCTTGGACGTGGAGGTGACCCTCCGCACCATGTCGAGGGTCGAAAGTTCCTTTTCAACAGGCCGGGTGATGTCCGACTCCACGTCGTTGGCCGCGGCCCCCGGCATGACCGTGATCACGCTGATCTGGGGGCGGTCGGTATCGGGAAACAGGTTGAAGGGCATCCGCTGGTACCCGATGATGCCGACAACGGAGAGAAGCAGCACCACGGAAAGCACCAGGTAAGGTTTGCGGATATAACGCTCGACGAATTTCATGGCTTTCCCCCTACAAGAGCCGACTTGCCCACGACCCCGCCTGTTGACGCTTCGAGTTTTTCCTGAGCCGGCAAGGTTACTTTGCAGCCTTCCGCCAGGGTGAAGAGCTTGTTCTCCTGGGCCACGGCCACCTGATCGCCGGGCGCCACGCCGCCATTGATCGCCGCATTGCCGTTCCCCATCCCAAGCAGCCTGACCGGCACGATGTGGACCAAGCCGTCCTTCACCTGATACACAAAGGTCCCTTTATCGGTCCTGACCACCGCCTGGTTGGGGACGATCAACCCCTTGACCCGCTTCGTGACCAAGTCAAACCCTACGGTGGAGGCCGAGGGAAGGTTGAAGGGTGCGACCCTGGTCAGCACCTCCACGGTTCCCAGTTGGTTCCTGCCCAGCGCCGGGTAGACTCGGTTGACTGCCGTTGCGAGGCGCCGCTCGCCGCTCGTCAGGTAGACACGCGCGCCCCGGCGGCTTTCGGCCAGGTCCTCCTGAGACACCTGGGCCAGTACCTTGTAGGGCGAGGCCTTCTCAATGGTGAGGATAGGTTTGCCAGGAACAGCCAGATCGCCGGGATCGCTCCACCTCTTGGAGACAATGCCGCTGAAGGGGGCGGTGATGTGTGCATATCCGGCCTGGGTCCTCGCCACTGCGCTGTTCATGAAAAGCCCCTTGATGCTCTCCTCGTAGGCGTTCACAGTCGCCTTAACGCCGTCCAAGGCCGCGCGGGACCGCTCCAATGCTTCCTGGGAAATTGCCCCGATCTTGTACAGGGCGACGTCCCGCTCATAGATGGACTTCTGGGTTTCGTAGGCGCTTTCTGCTCCGGCCAGTTTCTGCTGCGTGGCCAGCACCTCGGCATGCACGGCCGTGGAGCGGTCCACCAGCTCCCGGTCATCGATGACGACGACCTCCTCTCCCTGCCGGACCGCGTCCCCTTCCCGCTTGGAGATGCTCACTATGTTCCCCGAGATGCGTGCGGAGAGATCGCTTCTGGTGAATGGCTCTATGCTTCCCAGATAGTGCATCGTTATCTCGAGCGAACCCTTCGCTGCCGGGGCGACCTGCACGGCCGGGGGAACAACCTGAGGTTTGGGCAGGGCCGCGATCTTTCGCGCCTTGAGTACTACGATGGCTGCACCGGCGATCGCCACAATGCAGACAACAGCTATGAGAATATTCCGTTTCATTTGAGATACTCCTCCAAAGTGCCGGTCGCCTTTCTATAAGCGACAACAGCTGCGTTATAATCGTAAAGGGCCTGGGTATAATTCGCAACGGACGTAATGTCGGCCGCCTGGGCAAGTAGCAGGTCAACCATCGCGCCTGCGCCGAGTTTGTACTTCTCCTGCTCGATTCGGAACGACTCGTCGGCCTGCTCAACGACCCGTTCGGCCGTTGTCACACGGCTCCTGCTGTCCGAGAGGGAAGAAGAGGCCGTTTCAATATCGAGCCGCAGTTGGTTGTCGACGGTCTTGAGCCGCTCTTCGGCCCGAAGTTGCAGGAGTCGTTCGCGGGCGCGGTCAGCGTAGAGCGACCGATCGAAAAGAGGGATGCTCAAGGTGGCTCCTACAAACCAACTGCCCTGATCGTACCGCGGGTTGAAGCCGTATTGGTCTTGATATCCCGCATAAGCGTTTACCGTGGGCAGCATTTTCCCCGTAGCGATCTTTTTGCTAAACTTCGCCTCCTCTACACCGGAGCGGGCGATCATGTACTCCGGCCTGCCGGCGCGTGCTACGTCCAGCGCGCCGCTAAAGTCGGCGGCCACGGCGGGCGCCGCGAGCGGACCGGCAAGCTCCGGGACCTCGGGCGAAGCCTCCGCCTTTTCTCCCATCAGAAACCGGAGCGTCGCTGCCAGGGTCTTGAGCGATTCATCCAGAGTGAGGAGCCGCTGCTGCTCGTTGGCGAGTTGCACCTCCACTTTCAGAAGATCGACGCGGGCGGTCCGCCCCACGTTAAAGAGGAGCTGCGCGTTCTTGTGCTGTTCTTCGAGGGCTGTCACCGACGCCTGGGATGCTTCCCGAAGCTTTTGGAATTGAAGGATCTTGTTGTAGGTATTCACGGTGTTGGCGATGATCACGTAACGAGTCAGGGAAAACCCCTGTTCCTGAATGTCCTTTCTAACCTTCGCCAGGTCAACGCCGTTCACGATTCGTCCCCCCTGATAGAGGGATACGGTCATCTGGGCTGCCCAGGAGGCATAGTAGTCGCTGAAGTGCGGCGCTATCGTCACTGATTGCGCCGGGATGTACGGCACGGGATATTCGAGCTCGTTGACGTTCGCGTTGAGTGAAAGACTGGGATAATACTTACCTGAGGCGCTCGCAATCCCCTGTTCTCCGGCGTCCACGTTCAGCCGCGCTTCGGACACGGCCGGGTTGTTGCTCAATGCCGCCGTGAGGCACTCCTTAAGCGTAAGGGGCTCGCCGTAAACAACGAGGGGAATTTGGATTAACAACGCAAGATAAAGCAAAAGACGATATAAACTCATAGAAACACCTCGTTAGTCCGTCGTGCTGCGCGGAAAGTGTTCGGGCGCCTTCCGCCTGAATGATTAGAACAATCCCCACGCCATTTTTGCGGCTATGGCATAGAGCACGATGCCGATGACCTTCTTTACCTGCCCGGCGTCGAGCTTCTTATGCATGAGCCATGACCCCAGCAGCGCGCCTGCAACTGATCCAACAGCAGCGAAGGCGAGGAGAGTCCAATCAACACCGCCCATTGCCGCGTGTCCGAAGAAGCCCGAGAGCGAGGAGAAGACCACGATGAAGGCAGTAGTAGCGGATGCTCTTTTAGGATCGAATCCGAGCCAGACCAAGGCCGGGACGATGAAGTTACCGCCTCCGACGCCGAGAAGTCCGCCGAGATACCCGGCGCCTATGCCCAGCCCAATACCGGTCTTGAGTTCTTTACCGCCATCTCCCTTTCTGCTCTCTTTTTTCCTCGGCTTGTAAAACATCATCATGGATGCGGCAAAGACAAGAAAGAGCACGAAGAGCAGAATGAGCAGATTCTTCGGAAAGTATCGTGTCGAATACGCGCCCAGAGGAGAAAAGACTATGGCGAGTACGATGATGGGCAGGGCCGTTCGGAATACAACAAGTTTGTATCGGATATAGTTGGCCGAAGCAAAGGTCATGCTGATGGCGTTCAACAGCAGGCCGATTGCCATGGCCTCGGTGAGCGGGACGCCGAGCCAGTAGAAGGTGGGTATGACGATGAAGGCTGCGCCCACGCCCGCGATGGTGAGGACTGTGGTAAAAACAAAGACGAGGACGGCCGCCGCAGCATTGATGGTAAGCATCTTGAATCTCCTCTCTTACCATGCCGCACCCGCCTGCAAGCCGATACACCATAAGAAGAATAAATGACACAGAGAAAAAAGACCCCTTAACGACCAGGGAAATCCTTCTTCCCCTGCGTCCTCTGCGATAAATTCGGCATCTTGCGAGACGAGTTCGGCAGGTACCCTATTTTCCGGATTCCGAACAGGGGATGCAGACCAGCCGTCCGTCTGTAGCAGTTTTTAATTTGTCGGTAAACACCGCTTCTCCGCATTTCGCGCAGCGTTTGACGTCGAAATTCGGAGTTCCTTTCTTCAGGTCTTTGTGAAACACGTCGCTGATGTTCAGGAAGTCGGCTTCGGAAAGCCCCATCACGCGGTCCACGAGAGGGTCCGTTATCGATGCGGCAATATCCTGGGGCGGCACGCCCTTCTTCCGTTCCTGCACAAAGGGCGAATTGAGCGCTTTTTCGAAGAAATCGGGCTTGAGAGAGACCCGGACCGCTTTCCCGGTCTTCGCTTCGATAAGTGTGAAGGCCATTTTGTTATAATAGAGCTTCTGGATGTTCCCTTTCCCATAGGTGCATCCTGTGGCGGTCATGACCCCGTCCAGGAAACATCCGGCGGCATGTCCTTTGCCTGTCTCCGCTTCGGCAAAAAGTTCCTTGTCCTTTGACCGTTCAACGCCGAGCGCCTTCATGGCCGCGAGTCCTGCCCGCAGGC
>CAVWHO010000016.1:0-648585 GCA_963754875.1 Nitrospirota bacterium | reverse complement strand
GCGCGCTCAACCCGTTGTTCCTGAAGGTTGCCACGCCTGCGAATAAGTTCCTTACGCGACGACGGCACGTATCAGGAAGTGGCGGGCGGCGGCGAAGTCGCCACCTTCCGCATCACTGCAATCGCCGATGCAACCCTTACCTGCCGCAAAATCAAAACTGATGGCACCGAAGAAACTACCGATACGACGGTATATAAACCCGCCGCGCTAGACACGAGTACCACCGATTTTGGCAATGGGATGCACTGTGAATATGACGCGGGAAAAACGCGGCGCAAGGTTTCAATGGGTACGCCAGTTACGTCGTTTGAGTATGTATGGGAAATAGTAGACAAGCCATAGACTCGGTAGATCAACAAATATTCTCCGTGAAAAAATCAAATAGCACTGATTGGTTTGATCTTAATGTTATCAGTCGTCACTGGACGCGTGAAGCCAACCCTATGATTGTGGGCGCTTGCTGCTCGACCCCATTATTTTCCTTCTACGATTTTTACCTTCATCTCTATGCGATCATTCGGGTTGTCGTTTGCGTCGCGGGGCTGGGACACGATCTTATCTACGGCATCCATGCCGCTCACCACCTCGCCGAACACCGTGTATTGTTTGTTCAGGAACGGGGAGTCCTTCACGCAGATAAAGAACTGTGAGCCTGCGCTATCGGGGCTCTGGGCCCGCGCCATCGAAAGAGTGCCGCGTTTATGCGGGCGGTCGCTGAATTCGGCCTTGATCGTATAGCCCGGTCCGCCCTGGCCGTGCGTCCGCTTGTCCGGGTTCTTCGAATTCGGGTCCCCGCCCTGGATCATGAAACCGGGGATCACGCGGTGGAACGTCGTGCCGTCATAAAAACCCTTCTTGGCGAGGTCGATGAAATTCTTCACATGCCCCGGCGCTACATCGGGGAAGAATTTCAGCGTTATATTGCCGAACTTCGTTTCAATAATCGCGGTCGTTTCCGACATTTTCTTGATCTCCTGTTTAGTAAATTTTTTCGGTGACTTTTGTGCCGATGATGGCAGAGCGCCAAATATCCCGATCGATAGCAGGATAAGAACGATAAGCACCTTTCTCATGTGATCCTGACCTCCTGTGGGAAAAACCGAAATTTTGCCTGTGAAAGCAAGATATACATTTTTACCAGAAACCCGGAGATATGTCAAACAAAACCAGATGCTTGCATGTTTTCCGGCCCGCGGATCGAGGTTCCGGCAGAAAAATGAGCCGACCTGGACATCCAGGCTGAAAAAAGCATGACATTGGCGGTTTGGAAGCGCAGCTGTTATATTTTACTTAAGCTGCCGGATCACGCAATATCCGCTTGAGAGAAGGCAGGAGAACATACTTATACTTCCCGAGCTTCCCAGCAGCACGGATACCCGGGGGGGCTCTTCCCTTCTTGGGACGAGATTGCAGTAAGGCGGTATTGGCAGATAAAAGGATACGGGTATGGCCTGAGATGGAAGAAAAAGAAACTCCAAGAGAGTTACCTTTCAATGCCGAGGTTGCAATCCATGCCGGCAACCAATCCGATCGAGAACAGGCCAGCCTGAAGGGGCTCCGAATGTCTCTTGAGCAGGTCGTCTCCTCGCGGGTACCCCATGCCTGGTTCAAATCAACCTTAGTATGTCGGAACATCATGTGGCCATCGATGCCGAGGGAGGATGATCCGCTCCGCACCGGGGCACGTGGTTGTCGAATCACGGAACTCGATTTCGAAAGTTATCACCTGTGTCAGCTTATTCTGAACAACACCGATGCTTGGAGCGCGCAGAACGGGAGGTTGATGCGCACTGGGGAATCCGGCAGCCTCGTCCGCAGATCAATGCCGTGCTGTGGACGGCAAGGCAACGATTGACTTTCTTCAACGGTCGGTTTCGGTGCTTTCAATTTCAGGAGTTTTCTGGTACTATTTTCTTGCATGGTTTTGAAAAAAACAGAACAGGACATCACGAAAGGAGAACAGGATGGTACAGAAAGCGAGCAACAAATTAACCGGCATGCTGAACCAGGCGATCGCACGCGAGATCCAGGTAAGTGTGCAGTATATGTGGCAACATGTCATGGCAAAGGGACTTGAGTCGGCAGAGATCGCAGACGTGTTCAAAGATGTTGCAGTCACGGAGATGAAGCACGCTGAAAAGATCGCTGAGCGGCTTTTCTATTTCGACGTCGTCCCGACGACCAAGCCCGATCCGATCAAGGTCGGCGGTACGGTGAAAGGGATGCTCGAATATGATGCCAAGGCCGAAGAAGAGGCCATTGATCTGTATAAAGAGATTATCAAGCAGGCCGCATCGGAAGGCGACTCGACAACAAGGCTGTTGTTCGAGGAGATCCTCGCGGAAGAGGAAGCCCATCACGACACGTTCACGACCCTTCTCGGGAAATAACGTTTTTTCTTTGACACGAGCCCCCTCACTTCTTTCTCCTTCCCGTAGCGGAGAGGATGAAGAACGCCCCTCGCACTGCGGGAGAAAGGGGGCCAGCGCTTAAACAATGCAGATAGTTACCAACATCCTTGAAATGCAGGCCCTCGCGGAATCACTCAGAAGGCAGGGGCGCTCAATCGGCTTCGTGCCTACCATGGGCTTTTTGCACGAGGGCCACCTTGCACTGATGCGTCAGGCGCGGCAAGCCTGTCATGTCGTAGTTGTCAGCATCTTCGTCAATCCAACCCAGTTCGGGCCAAATGAAGACTTCGAGCGCTATCCCCGCGATGAACAAGGTGATAGGAAAAAGTGCGACGCAGCGCGCGTCGACGTTCTGTTCATGCCGATGGCTTCCGAGATGTATCCGGAAAAGCCGAGCGTATTCGTCACCGTGGAGGGCATTTCTGAGATCCTGGAAGGTAAGGTCCGGCCCGGTCACTTTCGCGGCGTTGCAACGGTCGTGAATAAACTCTTCAACATTGTAAAGCCTCATAAAGCGTTTTTCGGACAGAAGGACTTTCAGCAGTGCGTGATAATCAAGCGGATGGTGAAAGGATTGAACCTGGACGTGGAGATCATGGTCCTTCCCACGGTCCGCGAGCAGGACGGCCTTGCCATGAGCTCGCGCAACAGCTATCTGAACGCCGATGAACGGCGCGCAGCGCCGGTTCTTTTCCGCAGCCTGACGGCGGCCCGCGAGCTGTTCCTGGCCGGTGCGCGAGAGCCTGAAAAAATAAAGAACAAGATACGCGCCATCCTCCAAGGCGAGCCCGGCGTCACGATCGATTATATCGAGATCGCGGACCCGGAAAATCTCGCGCCGCTCGAAACCCCGCGAAATACCATGGTAATCCTCGTTGCCGTCCGCTTAGGCCGAACAAGATTGATTGACAATATCGTCATTCTGTGATAAAAAAAGTCGAAGATAGGCGGCCGTTTCCCGCAGGCAACGAACGGCTGCTGCGGAGCGTGCCCTGGTATGGCGGTTGACAAAGAACAGAAACGGCTACTCGATATCATGGAAGCAGCGCGGACTGTCGTGTCGCAGATGCACCTTGACAGGGTACTGGCGATCATCCTGAAAAAGGCCATGGAAATCACGAAGACGCGGGCCGGCAGCATTGCGCTTTACACGGCAGAGACGGAAACCATGCGTATTCATGCCCATCGGGGATTGTCAAAAGGCTTCATTGCGAACTACGCGTGGAAGATTGGGCAAGGAGGCCTGACTGATCGCATCCTGAAGTCCCGGACCGCCACAGTTGTCACAAACACCACCGGCAAATCTTTTTTCGCCGGCGCTCCCGCCATTGAGCCTGCGGGCATCAAGTCACTTGTCTGCGCACCCCTGTTCTTTTCCTCCGAGGTTGTCGGCATCCTGTATGTAGACGACATCGCACCGAGAAAATTCCTGTCTGAAGACCTGCAGGCCCTCGATATCCTCGCATCCTTCGCAGCAATTGCCATTCATAACGCGCGGACTCACAGCTCGCTCACGCACCAGGCAAATACCGACAGTCTCACAGGCCTGTTTAATCGCCGAAGCTTTGAAAATGTTCTGGACCGGGAATTCCAGCGTGCAGATCGTCACGGTCGGGAGTTCTCCCTTGCGTTTATCGACGTGAATGACTTCAAAAAATTCAACGATACCCACGGACATCAGGCAGGGGACCGGGCGCTGGCAGCCCTCGGCGAGGCGATCAGGAAGGCCGTCCGGAGCACGGATTTTGCGGCACGCTACGGCGGTGACGAAATCGTCATCATTCTCCCTGAAACAAAACTGCAGAAGGCCTATAATCTATTTTCGAAGCGAATCAAGCAGGAGATCGAAGAAGGGTTTATCAGGATCACTGACGGCGAGTTTGCGCTGGCGGTGACGATCGGGATCGCTTCGTATCCGCGCGACGGCAGGAACGCCAAAGACCTTGTCCTTTCCGCCGACCGGGCGCTGCTCAATGCAAAAAAGATGAAGTATGCCACCAGCATCGGCTGTGCGCGGCCGGTTGCTGCATAGTTTTTTTATGAAAACCAGCGCGAGAAATCCCACATGCTTTAGCAGTGGGAGTGTCAAACCATCACGACCTCATACTGCTCCTGGTGGAGGTTGGGGTCGGCTTTGATCACGATCTTTTTCTGGAATTCCTTCTCCAGTTCCTCCACGCCCTGCCGTTCCTCATCATACAGCATATCGGCAACCATGGAATTGACCGTGACGAGCGCCTTTCTTTCCTCTGCGCTCGTGAATGCTCTCCGGAGTTCGCGCAAGACCTCATAACACACGGTGCGACTCGATTTGATGTAGCCGCGGCCATCACAGTAAGGGCAGGGTTCGCACAGCGTGCGGCCGAGGCTCTCCCGGATGCGCTTCCTCGTCATTTCGATGAGGCCGATGGGTGAAATATGAGAGATCGTGGTCTTGGCCTTGTCGTTCGCCAACGCTTCCTGGAGCGCTGAGTAGACCTTCCGCCGGTTGTCCTCCCGCTCCATATCGATGAAATCAAGGATAATGATACCGCCCATGTTCCTAAGGCGGAGCTGGTAGGCGATCTCACGCACGGCTTCGAGGTTCGTCTTTAATATCGTATCCTCAAGTGTACGCTTGCCCACGTACCTTCCGGTGTTGACGTCGATCGCTGCGAGCGCTTCGGTCTGGTCCACGATGATATAACCGCCAGACTTGAGCCAAACCTTCCTCCCGAGGGCGCGTGAAATCTCAATCTCGACCCCGTAGTGGTCGAAGATGGGGTCGTCACCGTCGTAAGGTTTGACCCGCCTGCCGAGCTGCGGAATGTAGGAGTCGACGAATTCCCTCACGCGCTGGTACTCGTCGGGGGAGTCGATGACCATCTTGTCCACATCACGGGTGAAAACATCCCGGATGACGCGGAAGACCAGGTCGAGTTCGTTGTGCATGAGCGCCGGGGCGGAGGCCCGCTCCTTTTTTTCTGGACGTTGTCCCAAAGCCTGCTGAGGAACTCTATATCGGCAACGAAGTCTTCCTCGCTCCTTCCCTGACTCGCGGTCCTGATGATGTAACCGGTATTAGGCTTTCTCAGCCGGCTCACGATCTCACGAAGCCGTTTGCGCTCCTCGCCGTTTTCGATGCGGCGCGATACGCCGATATGGTTTACACCGGGCATCATGACAAGATAGCGGCCGGGGATGCTGATATAGGTCGTCACTCGGGCACCCTTGGTGCTGATCGGCTCCTTGGACACCTGCACGAGGATTTCCTGGCCTTCCTGAAGGAGGTCTTCGATCTGGTTCGCATGGGCGCGTTTTCGCTTCGGTTCGACCTCGAGCTCGAGGCCTTCGTCCTCCATCAGGGGGGTGTATTCCGACGAACTATCGAATACGTCGCCGACATAGAGGAACGCTGATTTTTCGAGGCCGATGTCGATGAACGCGGCCTGCATACCCGGGAGGACTTTCATGATCCTGCCTTTGTAAACATTGCCGGCGATGCCGCGGTCTTTTTTCCGGTCAATATATATTTCCGTGACGAGGCTGTTTTCGAGGAGGGCCACGCGAGTTTCCTCTCGTCCTGCGTTTACGATGATCTCAGATGACATGCGATCTCCTTGGGGTTTCGTTATGGTTCTTTTCTATTTTATTATAAGTTGAGCCAGTAAACAAGGACAAAAAGAATTTTCAGGCGCCTCATCGCGGCCGAACGGCCGTGGTTCTCTATTCGTGTGAGATTCCGGCGGCAACCGGGAAGTTCTGGCACTAAACTTGCTTTAATAATGCTAGAAAGGACGTGGCCATGCGATACTCACTTAAGCGATTCTTCAGCAATGCCAGGACAATGGTTGACCTCGGCTTTCGCTTCGCCCGCGGAGTCGATTATCTGACGTTGAGTCAATATATTCTTAAAATTAACAAACATCGGGATATTGATGCGATTCTATATGAAGTTTCGAGATGTTTAAAGGACGTCCTGGATTATGAACTTTTTGGTTTTGCCCTGAAACAGGATAATTCCATGGACCTCTGGATAGATCCCAGGATTTACAGCTCTCAGTTCAAGAAAGTTGTTGTAGAGGATTACGGTAGTCAAAATATTGACTGTAAAATCCATGATTTTGAGAATCAAACCCGAGAAAATAGACACATTCTTGACACGGTTGATATGAATAACTTGATTTCTTACATGGTTATCGATGAAACTTATTCAGCCAGGTTATATATTTTGCCCCGAAAGAAAATGCTTGTGCATCATAATGTCATCATCAACACGATCATTACTTCCATTAATATCGCTTTAGAAAAGAACTTAAACATCCAACAACTTGAAAACGCAGCTGCCAGTGATCCTTTGACGAATTGCTACAATCGCCGGGCGCTTAATACTTTTATCGAGAACGATATAGCGTATGCGAAACGACACGGCATTGATCTTTCGGTCATCATGCTCGATCTGGACAATTTTAAAATGATAAATGACGTTTACGGTCATCTGGCAGGTGATGCCGTGCTCAAGGCCATTTCCAGCCTCATCCCTTCCCTGGTGAGGAAATCCGATTATCTCGTTCGGTATGGCGGTGAAGAATTTGTCCTTGTATTGCCTGATTCGACCTTATACGACGCTGTGCAGGTGGCGCATAAGATCAGAAAAATGATTGAAAGCCACAGGGTTCAATTCGACGGGAAGAGCATTGCAGTGTCCGCAAGTTTTGGCGTGGCTGGCCTTGAAAATAAACAGGACGGCAGCTGTCTTTTACGGGAAGCAGATGAACGGTTGTACCAGGCCAAGTCGCTCGGTAAAAATAACGTGGTCCCGAGTCTTCTTCCCTGCTTCGCTGACAAACACTTCGTATCGCAAAAGCCTGAAGGGCGTTATGCCGGTGCCGGAAGTATGAAATAGCAAGGGGAAATAATTTCCGCGAGGGAAAAAAATTCCTGCTTAGCCGGATATTTCCATCGGGCTTTTCCAGGCAGCCTCATCCCAAGAAAACATACCTACTCGCTTGACTCGGAATGCATGCAGCTGTTCAGCTCCCAGGGCAAAGAGCTGCGTGAGTACATCCTGAAACCGCGGTTTGAATTGTTCCCGATCGATGAGGACCATTTCAAGAACAGCAGGAATTTCTCCGCTCGTCACCGAAATTGACTCGATGCACGGCCGGAGTTCCTTCTGTTTTCCTTCTTTCACCACAATCAATGAGGTTTGGGACAAAAAGGATTTTACCCGTTCTTCGAGATTGCTGGCAAATAACACTGGCACATTCACCTCGTAGACGTACCTGCCGATGCTGCCCGAAAGAGAGGGCGCTTTTGAGGAAATCACGCGAGCTTCGAGAATACCGATTTCTCCAGGAAGCACACATTCGAGGGCTTTTGTGATCTCCTGCGGTTCGAGGTATTCGCCGGTTTCCAGGTCCAGATATTCAGAAGTACTTTCGACACCGACTGGGAGAGCGGGGCCGAAGGATATCTTCGGATGGGGATTGAATCCCTGGGAAAAAACAATCGGCACTCGGGCCCGGGCGGCGGCCCGCTGAAAAAGAGTCATAAGATCCAAGTGAGAAAGAAAGCGAAGCCGCTTCATTTTCGTGAATTTCAACCGGTAGCGAACCGTCACGTCTTGTTTCTTCGGATAGACTTTCTTTGATTGTACCGAGCCGCTGTCTCCGCTCTCATCGCTCGTCTTGTGAACGGGCGTTTCTTTCGAGACGGTCGCTTTCCCAAAGCCGGTCGTGCCTCCGTCCCTGCAGCCGATACCGCAATGTTCGCACGCCACGCGGCAGTTTTCCGTAATCACGGCGGCCCGCGCCTGCTCGTACTCGTGCTGAAGAAATTTCTTCGTTACGCCGCTGTGAATATGATCCCAAGGCAGCGCGTCGCCTGGATCGTAGCTGCGCGAGGCGAGGGCCGTCGGGTCCATGCCGCAGGTTTGGAACGCCTGTTCCCACTTCGAAAAGTCAAAAGACTCCGCCCACCCGTCAAACCGGCAGCCGAGCCGTACGGCCTCCTCGATTACGGTGCCTATGTTCTCGTCCCCCCGTGCGAAAGCGCCCTCGATCATGCTCGTTTTGGAGTCATGGGGTTTGAAGGCTATTCCCTTTTTTCGCAGACCCTTTTCAAGGTAGGCCTGCTTCTTTTTTATCTCCTCCCTCGTTGCCTGGCCGAACCACTGGAAGGGGGTGTGGGGCTTCGGTACAAACGTCGAAACCGTTATGTTGATTTGTACGTTCCTTTTTGAGGATTTTTTGCCCACGAAGAGTATCTCCTGCGCAAGTTTGATGATGCCGTCAAGGTCTTCGTCGGTCTCAGTCGGGAGTCCGATCATAAAGTAAAGTTTCAGCACACTCCAGCCCGAGCTGAAAATCGTCTCTGCGGCACCCAAAAGGTCCACATCAGAAACAGGCTTGTTGATCACGCGTCGTAACCGCTCGGTGCCGGCCTCAGGAGCCAGCGTGAAGCCGGACTTGCGCACGCCGGCAACGGCCCGGATCATCTCCTTCGTGAGCGTCCCGACGCGGAGCGATGGAAGTGATATGGAAATGCGGTCATCCCGGTAGGTGTTTACCAGGTTCTGCATGAGCGGCTGAATTTCCGAATAATCGCCGGCACTGAGCGACGCCAGCGAGAGTTCATCGTATCCGGTGCAACGGAGCGATTCCCGCAGAAGGCCCTTGACCCGCTCGGTGCTCCGCTCTCGGTAGGGGCGATAAATGATTCCCGCCTGACAGAAGCGGCACCCGCGGATGCAGCCCCGCGCGACTTCAACCGTCACGCGGTCATGAATAGGTTTCATGAGAGGGAGCAGGGGCTGATCGGGATAGGCTGCGGATTCAAGGTCCTTTATGAAACGCCTGCGTACGGCCTTCCTGCCCAGTGCCGGTATATAGTAGCCTTCGCGCTCTGCGAGCGCTTCAAGAAAGCTAAGTTTGCTCTTGTGCTCCTGCCTCAGTTCTATGATCTCATGCATGGCTTCTTCCGCCTCCCCGATGAAGAAGGCATCGATGAATGCTGAGAGCGGTTCCGGATTGACCGCACACGGGCCTCCAGCAATGATAACGGGCTGATCGCCGGTGCGTTGCTCGGCACGGAGAGGAATGTGTGCCAAATCCAGGCCAACGAGGACATTGGAGTAACACAGCTCGTACTGGAGCGTAATGCCGATAATGTCGAACTGTGCGAGCGGAAGGTTAGACTCAAGGCTCGTCAACGGCCTGCCGGACGCGCGAAGGTGTTCTTCATAATCCGTCCAGGGCGAGAACACCCGCTCGCACGCCGTGTCGCTCCTGCTGTTCAGAATGTGATAGAGGATGCGCAAGCCGAGGTGCGACATTCCGACTTCGTAGGCGTCGGGGAAAAAAAGGCAGACCTTGGTCTTCACTTTTGACAGGTCTTTATGGATGGCGTTAATCTCGCTGTTGATGTATCTACTCGGCTTGGCGACGAGCGGGAGAAAATCTTGGTACATGGGACTCCTTCGGGACAGTGGCCGGGGGCCAATGAAAGAAACATCATTCCTGAACCCTGACTCCCGGACCCTGTTTTTAGTAGAACAGCATAAACCGCCGCGTTTGGATATTCAAGAGCAATCCGATAGCGAGGAAGGTAGTAATGATGGATGTGCCACCGTAACTGACGAGCGGAAGCGGTACGCCGACGACCGGCACGATGCCCACTGCCATGCCCACGTTGATGAATACGTAGAGCGACATCATTCCGACGATGCCGCTGGCCATGAGAACGCCGAGACGGTCTTTTGAGTTCTTCGCCGTGTCCACCCCGATAAGAAGAAAGATCATATAGAGCAGGATCAGCACCCCGGAGCCGACCAGTCCCATCTCCTCGGCAATGACCGCGAAAATAAAATCGGTGTGCCGCTCCGGCAGGAAGGCCATTTGACTCTGTGTTCCACGGCGGTATCCTTTGCCTAAGATCTGGCCAGATCCGACAGCAATTTTCGACTGGTTAGCATGATACCCGCTTCCCAGGGGATCGGAACCCGGATCGATAAACGCCCTGATCCTGTTTTGTTGATAAGGCTTAAACGACCCCCAGATCTTGTGGCGCACCGGAGGAACGAACAGGACCAGCGAAACAACGACCGCGATGCTAACAAGGATAGTCAAGACCGATCGCAGGTGAATGCCGGCAATAACGACGATGATCGAAGCCGTAAGGAGCAGCATAAGTGCCGTGCCGAGATCGGGCTGCTTGAGCACGAGCACTAAGGGGACTATGACCATGGCGCCGGGAATAGCCAGGTCCCTGAGGCCGTAGCCGCCTCGACGAGGGTCCTCTGCAAAGTATCGTGCCAAAGCCAGCGTGAGCGACAGTTTGGCAAGCTCGGAAGGCTGGAAGACAAAGGGACCGATAGCCAGCCAGCGCTGAGCGCCCATGCCGCTCTTTCCGATTACCATGACGAGTAACAACAGAAAAAGAGAGAACGCATACAGGATATAGGCGTATCGTCCGACGGTGTGATAGTCCACAATGAGGGCGAATAACATGACGATGATGCCCATGGACACCCAGACGATCTGTTTATAGTAGAGAGACGAAGGTCCGTGGGACGTATAGGTCGCGCTATAGACCGCGGCAAGACCGATGAACGTAATGCCGAATATAAGGGAGACCATACCCCAGGACAGATTAGTGAACCATCTTTGGCTCAACATTTTTCAAATACTCCTCAATGACTCTTCGTGCGATGGGCGCGGCCGCACTGCCGCCGTGACCGCCGTGCTCAACGAGCACGGCCACGGCAATCTTCGGGCTTTCGACCGGCGCATAGGCAATGAACCATGCATGGTCCCTGGCATTTTCTGCCAAGTGCCGTCCAGCGACTTTCTGCGCGATGACCTGGCTGGTCCCTGATTTGCCCGCGACAGTCGCGAGCGGCGTCTGGGCCGCATGGCCAGTGCCGCCGGGTTCGGCAACGACGCCGGCGAGTGCGCGCCGCACCTCGTCAAGCGCAGCGGCATCGATGGTGATTTTATTTTCAAGATTCGCTGGAAAGGTTGTGACAACACCGGTCTCGCGGTTCCGTGATTGTTTGAGCAATTGGGGCCGGTAAAAAAAACCGCCGTTCGCGACAATGCTCATCAGCTGGCACGCCTGGATGGGGCTCACGAGAACGTACCCCTGGCCGATAGAATTGATGAAAGTGTCACCGCCGTACCATGCTTCTCCGGTCCGCTTTTTCTTCCACTCCGTTGTGGGAATGAGGCCTGGCTTCTCGTCGGGAAGAGGAATGCCGGTCAGGCTTCCGTATCCGAGCTTTTTCGCGAACGCGGCGACCCGGTCCCAGCCGATGCGATCTCCCAGGGTGTAAAAGTAGACGTCGCAGGATTCGACGATGGCCTGATGCATAGAAACCGCGCCGTGGCCGTCCTTTTTCCAGCACCGGAAGGAGTGTTTGCCGCTTTTGAGAGACCCATGACAAACGATCTTTTCATCCGGGGTAATCACGCCGTACGCGAGTCCCGCAAGCGCAACGATGATTTTGAACGTTGAGCCCGGAGGGTATACGCTTTGGATGGCCCTGTTGTACAAGGGGTGAGTCGGATCGTTCATCAAGCGAACCCAGTCCTTTGGCGAAATCCCCCTCGGAAATAAATTCGGATCAAAGTTCGGGTGGCTGGCGAGGGCGATCAGTTCTCCGTTGTTCGGATCCATGGCCACGACGGCGCCGGCATGGTCGCCGAGCCCCTCCTCGGCGGCTTTTTGAGCATCAAGATCAATAGTGAGGTAAAGGTCGGTCCCGGGCCGGGGTTCTTCTATTCCCAAGTCCTTGACCTTTCGTCCCGCGGCATTCACCTGGATCATTCGCCTTCCGGCGATGCCGCGCAGCAGCTTGTCGTAAATCTTTTCGAGCCCCCCCTGCCCGGTCAGCAGGCCGATGTCCTGATCTTGTTTTCGCTGGTTCGGCGACGCCTTGCCGATATAGCCGAGTTGGTGCGAGGCGAGTCCATCGTAGGGGTAGTGTCTGCGGTGCTCCGGTTCGATGATCGCTCCGGGAATGTCTTCCTGGTGGGCCTCAACGAGCGCCACCTCGTTCCACGGCGCTTCCTCCTGTATCTTGACCGGATCGTATTTTGACCTGACCGGGGCGGCATCGTCCAGTGCCGTGCGGATGGACGACTTGTCGATCTTGAGGATGGACGAAATCGTCTCGATCGTAGCATCAAGGTCCGGCGCGTCCTCCGGGACCAGGGAAACATCGAACGTGAGAACGTTTTCGACGAGTGGCCTTCCGTAGCGGTCGTAAATAATGCCCCGCGGCGGCCTGAGTCTCACCGGTCTGATACGATTGCTCTCCGCCTGTTCGTAGTAATATGCTCCCTTGACTGCCTGGAGATACCAGAGCCGTATGAAGAGGGCAAGCGTACACGCCACGATGTAGACCGCCAGTAAGGGGAGTCTTTTCTGTAAATCGAGCGGGCCTTCCTGCTGATACATCTACAGCTCCTTCTGAATATCCTGCCTTTTGATCGCGGCGAGAACCTTTTTCTTTTTCGTCAAGTGCAACATGAGAAGGCCGAAGAGGCCGGTATAAAGGGCCTCGGGGACTATCCGGCCCGCCACGAGGCTGAAGAAAGGGACCGCCCCGTATGTTGTCTGCAAAAAGAGCGTTATAAAAATTCCCTCTGCTGTGCTGAAAGCGATCAAAAAAAGAATGATTGCCGGATTATCAATGTCCAACACTCTCCTGCCGAGCAAGCCCGCCAAAAGTCCCACGATGCCTCTTGACAGGCCGGTGAAGCCGATCAGGCTTGCTGATCCGATATCCTGGATCAGGCCCATACCCATGCCTGCAAAAGCGCCCTCAACCGGGCCGGCGATCAAACCAATGATAAAGAGGAGTGCCAGCGCGAGGTTGGGCTTGATACCGCCGATGGACAAGGGGTTGAGAAGGCTGGCCTGAAAAGGGACCATCAGCAGCAGAATAACGAGATAGACCCAGGGTTTCATTTCTTAAGCACCAGCGCTTCTTCGAGACGGGAAAAACGAACAACAGGCTCCGCTACTACGGACTGGAAAGCACGGGCCTCGCGCTTCGTCACTTTTACGACGGTTCCCACAGGAAGCCCTTTCGGGTAGATGCCGTCGAGGCCCGAGGTGACCAAGAGGTCGCCTTCCTGAATGTCCGCGTAATAGGAAACATACTTGAGGGCGCAATTGACCAGCTTACCTTCGAGCAATCCTTCTTCCCGGTTTCGCTGGACCCTGACAGCGAGGGTGTTGCCGGGGTCGGTGATCAGGATAACCTTTGCCGTGCCCGGAAGAACAGTCAGTATCTTGCCGACAACGCCGGTCGATGTAATAACCGCCATGTCTTTTCCGATACCGTCATCCGATCCCTTATTGATTGTTATGGTGCTGGAAGCAGGAGAGAGTTCCTTGCCGATGACCTGAACCGTGATTGCAGACGGCGGCTGCAGCTTTCGGAAATTTAGTAATTCCCGCAGCCGTCCATTCTCGAGAAGCAGTTCGTTCAAAAGGGAGTTGTCAAGCCGCAGCCGCTCGACTTCCTCTTTGAGGTGCTGGTTTTCCCGATCGGTGCGTACGAGGAACGTATACCAGGCGCCGACAGATTCCACGGCATTGAAAGACTTGGTGATGATGCGTTCGAAAAACCCCGCTGTGGCAAGGACCGGTCTTTCTAGGAAAAGGAACCGCCCGTTCTTCACTTGGACAGTGAGCATCCAGAACAGCACCACGAAGAGAAAGATGACGATTATGATTCTTTTGTTTTTTGAAACGAAACCGGGCATTGCGTTGCCGCTTTCCCTACATTATGACTTTTCTCAGGATTTGCTCATCATCGAGGACCTTGCCCGCGCCGAGGGCGACGCAGGTCAGGGGGTCTTCGGCGATGATGATCGGAAGTGAAGTTTCTTCGCGAAGGTACACGTCCATACCTTTAAGCAGGGCGCCGCCGCCCGCCAAGACGATGCCTTTATCGACGATGTCGGCCGAAAGTTCCGGCGGGGTGTTTTCGAGGGCTTGCTTGATGCCGTTCAGGATCTGGCTAACGGGTTCGGCGAGCGCCTCACGCACTTCGTCGTCATCGAGGATGAGCGTCTTCGGAATGCCGGAAACCAGGTCGCGGCCCTTGATCTCCATAGTCTGCCGGTTCGTGTCCACTTTGTACGCAGAACCCAGTTCGAGCTTGATCGTTTCCGCCATCATTTCGCCAATAAGGAGATTGTACTTGCGCTTGATGTAGTTGATGATCGCCTCGTCCATCTTGTCCCCGCCTACGCGGATGGCCTTGCTGTACACCACGCCGTTCATGGAAATGACGGCGATATCGGTTGTGCCGCCGCCGATATCGACGATCATGTTCCCCGACGGCTCTGCGATCGGCAGGCCCGTCCCGATGGCCGCTGCCACGGGTTCCTCGATCAGGTAGACATCGCGGCCGCCAGAGGAAATGGCTGCGTCTTTCACGGCGCGCTGTTCCACCTGCGTGATGCCCGACGGAACACCGATAACGATACGCGGCCGCATGAAGGATTTTCGGTTGTGAACGCGTTGAATAAAGTACTTGAGCATTTCGCCGGTATAGTCGAAGTCGGAAATGACGCCGTCCTTGATGGGCCGGATCGTTTTGATGTCCCCGGGTGTCCGGCCGAGCATCCGTTTAGCCTCGGAACCAACGGCAAGGACTTTGCCGGTTTTTGCAGATATCGCGACGACCGAAGGCTCGTTGCAGACAATTCCCTTCCCCTTGACGTACACCAGGGTGTTGGCCGTGCCGAGGTCGATGGCCATGTCGTTGGAAAACCAGCCCATGATGGAATTGATAAACATCGTATGCAAAAACTCCTTTCAATTGATGGTCAGAATACCCTGTGAGGCATGACTCTGCGGATTTTTTGTTTCGGCCGGGCCTTTTCTCTCTGCACTGAGTCGGAAAAAGTTCGAATGCATGCACTCAAGATGCGTTACGGGTGTTCTTCCTGTCGTGCTGCCGCGCTGGAAGTAGATTCGTCGGGTCGCTGCTCCCGTTCGTGGCCTCCAGCAGCAGCTTTCGACGCATCCTGCATAACGATTGTCCGCGCCAGCAGGTCCCCGATGCGCATGCCGCGTTCGTCGCCGATGGCAACCAGGCATTCCAGGCCAACCATCAAGGTGACGAGAATCCAGCCCGCGTAAGGTATCAAGAACAAAATATAGGCAGCGGCAAACGGGACATTTCTGATGATCGATTCACGGTAGGTCACCGGAGATCCGGTATCCTCCGACGAGGCCACCAGAAGGCCGATAAGCTTTTTTCCGATGCTCCTGCGATCGAAGAGACCGTCCCGGAAGAGAATGTATCCAGCGGCGGACAAAAAACCGACTACATCCGGCAGCCTGGCCAGACCGATGATGAGCAGGAGATCGACAAAACCTGCAACAGCTCTGGTTGTACGGTCTGCTCTCAGCAAGGCGTCTCCTCAGCCTAGGCATACTATCAGAATAACAATGCGATTTCAAGCCAAAAAAAGGCACGGACGCCGCATTGATCTGTTGCCGTCCTCTTGGCAGGCAATAATGGCGCAGGTTTCCGGAAATTTGCCCAAAAGGTCTGTTCGGCAGTACAAGTAATATACGAAAACAGAGCCGGGAGCACAAAAGAAGTCTGAACCGGAGAAAATGGATTAGAGCTTTTTTGCGCTGGAAGGTGTATATTAAATAAACCTATAAACAAAAAAGATCAGAATCCAAAAGCTTAAATCCGCCTGTCTCTACGTAATCCAAAATAGAGAACAAATGCATTGGTGAGAAAATCTCTGCGAGACAAGGGAAGGAGGGATGGTACATGCTTGAAAAGCGTTCGGCAGGTGAGAATGTTTCGGCATATTGCACAAAATGCAAGCTGGTGAGTGACCATGTCATCGTTGCTATGGCAGCAGACGGTGAAACGATTGAGAAGGTAAAATGCAGGACCTGCGGAAGCGCGCATAAATACCGGCCTACTGCAGACGTCAAATCAGGAAAAGCCGTGAAAAAGAAGGAAGACGCTATCAAGACGGCAGAACTATTGTGGGAATCCTGTTTAGCCGAAGCGCGGGGCAAAGAGCGCATGTATGAAATGTCCGAGAAGTACCGCATCGGAGATGTCGTGCTCCACAATACGTTCGGAAAAGGCGTTGTCCGGAAAATCTACCTTAATAAATGCGACGTGCTTTTCAAAGACAAAGAACGGCTGATGGCATCGGCGAATTGAAAATTCCTCTTTGCAGCAGAAGGCATACAGCTTTTTTCGAGTGGAGGGGGAGGTTTGATTCGCTTCGCGTCCATGGCGTCTTCGCGGCGAAATCATCTCATTGCCCGTTTCACCTCCCATGATCACATCAAAAATTCTTATCACTTGCCCGAAGGGCATTCCTCCCCTCCTGAAGCAAGAACTGCGTTCCCTCGACTTCCCCGTTCTCAGCGAACAGATCGCCGGCGTGGAAACAGCAGGTACGCTTGACGATACCTTGCGGCTCAACCTGCATATCCGTACAGGACATAGGGTCCTTTTTCTCCTGCAGGAATTCAAAGCCAAGGGTCCGGACGATCTCTATCAGAGTCTCTTCGGTCTAACCTGGGAGGATTTTATTCCCGAAGACGGTTATCTGTGCGTGACCTCGAGCGTTGACACCTCGAGCATCAGAGATTCGCGCTTCCCGGCGCTCCGGTGCAAGGACGCCATTGTTGACCGGATCAGGACAAAACAGGGAACACGACCAGATTCCGGTCCTGAGCGCACCACGTCGGTGGTCCATCTCTACTGGAAAGATGACCGCGTCTCCGTGTATCTCGACACTTCGGGCGAGCCTCTCTCTCGCCGCGGATACCGGAAGATACCTCTCGGCGCACCGATGCAGGAGACGCTCGCGGCAGCGGTTGTGCTCGCGACGGGCTGGGGTGGCGGCACGAACTTTATCAACCCCATGTGCGGCAGCGGAACGCTCGCCATTGAGGCCGCCCTTATTGGCCTGAACCGGGCGCCGGGGCTCTTGCGCAACAACTTCGGATTCATGCATATCAAAGGGTTCAAGGAAACGCTCTGGAATGATCTGCGCGAAAAAGCAAAGCAGGACGCACGGAAAAGTGTGTCAGGGAAAATTATCGCGACGGACATGAATCCCGATGTCGTCGAGGCCGCGAAGAAGAATGCGGCGACAGCGGGAGTGGAACATCTCATTGAGTTCGGGACGTGTAACTTCTCAGATACAGTCGTGCCCGATGGCGGGGGAGTCCTTGTGTTGAATCCCTCGTACGGTGAACGCATGGGCGAGGTCACCCAACTTGCCGAGCTCTACAACGGTATCGGCAATTATTTCAAACAAAAATGCAAAGGCTATCGGGGGTATGTTTTTACCGGCAATCCCCTGCTCGCAAAGCAGGTAAAACTGAAACCCGCTAAAACCCTTCAATTTTTTAATAGCGGCATCGAGTGCAGACTGCTCGAATATGAACTCTACGAAGGAAGCAGAAAAAACAAAAAACCAACGTTTCCGCCATTCTAATCTTCATCCACACTCTTACGTTCAATTGTTATGGTCGGCGCGTTATTTATCCGCAACACGGAGGGCCCCGGCGTGCATTCCTATCTCATAAAGAACCGGATACCGCTGGGAAAACTGAAAAGGATGGCCGTACTCGGTACGCTGGGTGTGAACACCCGGGTGAAAAAAAACTTTTTGACGTTTGCTGTTATCGGCTATCGCACGAATGCGGCAAATCCGACGCATTTCTCCCCCAGTTACCCCGCTCTTTTCAGCACCATGCCCGCAAGGATCGTAAAAATTACAAAATCCGCAAAAACATGGACCGCCCACGGGGCCAGCATGCCCTGGCTGCGGCGGCGTAAAACACCCAGCATGATGCCGTAAACAG
This sequence comes from Nitrospirota bacterium, assembly GCA_963754875.1. GTDB lineage: Bacteria > Nitrospirota > UBA9217 > UBA9217 > UBA9217 > JAJYKN01. Next base: position 630,313 of record CAVWHO010000016.1, on the reverse strand, counting down.
CCGTCATTACCACTCCCCACGTGCCGTTTGGAAAGCCTTCTCGATAGTGTAATGCACCGAAAAGACAGGCCTGTACAAGAAGAGACAGAAGTCCAGGGCCCGCTGCGCTGTCGAGTGCCTGCAAAATGATGCCGCGGTACGCAAATTCTTCCATGGCAGCGTTCCCGAGAGAAAATCCCAAACCTGCGAGAGGGAACATCCAGACCGGCATGGCCGGGAAATGCGCAAGGTGGATTGTCAGGTCGGGCCTGATCGTTCGGTACCATGCAAACAAGGCGGTGCCGGAAATAAAGACAATGCACATCGCGAACAACATAACGTCCCTGCTGAAGCGTCCGATGTGCAGGTAGCAGATGGTGGAACGCAGTTTCGGCACAGCGAGAGCAAGAGCGCAATAGCAGAGAAGAGGGATGAGCAAAAGGAAAGGCCACCCATGCAACGACGGAAGCAGATAAGGCGCAGTGACAAAGGCTGCGGTAAACCACGCCAGGTGAAATGCCTGGACTTCGCGCGTCAGGATTGAGGTGGCAACCAGTAACAAAGACAAGGCAACAGCCCATGTGCTTGGCCGGTCCGAGAATGAAACGATGGAAAGGATGAACGCGGCTGCGAAGATAATAGTGATACCGCCCCGCCCCGAGCGGGGCGGTGGGTAGATTAGTCGGGAAGATGCCTTCATGGGACGTCACCGGTCATGCAGGCGGATGTTTGACTTCCATTTGGTGGTACAATTTTCTGAGTTCTTTTTTCATGATCTTTCCCGTTGCTGTCCTCGGAAGATCATTCGTAACGATAAAACGGCGCGGAATCTTGTAATGGGCAACGTGCTCGGTAAGGTACTCCCGCAGTTCTTTCGGCGCGACTTGTGCGCCGTCCTTTAACACGACGTACATCATGGCCAGTTCCTTGCCTTCTTCGTGCTCATGGGGGACGCCGATCATGGAGCAGTCCTTGATGGCCGCATGCCGGTAGAGCACTTCTTCGATCTCATAAGGGTAGACATTCAAGCCGTCGACGATGATCATGTCCTTCTTGCGGTCGATGATCCTGATGTGTCCCGACTGGTCGAGGGTGGCAACATCGCCGGATCATGCACTGCAGTATATCATAGTAAAAAAAGGGGAGAAGAAAAAAATGGAGCTTCTGAGGGGACTGGAGGCGGATACCTTTTCAGCAACCAGACCTGTTGGCATGCAGTGGCAGGAACGGCGCAGGCGGAGGGTACGCAAGGCCGATTCTTGACAATATACAGGATTTGATCTATCCTCTATATATAATAGAGTAAAGGGACAGGATTTACACCGGAGACAAGGAGAACATGAGAATGGGGTAAGGAGGTATCAATGGAACGAAAAGGGATCATAATAATGAAAGGGAAACCGATGACGCTCATCGGTCCGGATTTGAAACCGGGTGAAAAGGCGCCCGACTTTGCCGTACTCGACGGTGCCCTGAACGAGGTGCGGCTCAGCGATTTTGCCGGGAAGACGAAAATCGTGAGTGTAACGCCATCGCTTGACACGCCGGTTTGCGATTTGCAGCTCAGGCGCTTCAATCATGAGGCCGCGAACCTGCCGCACGATGTTGTCGTGCTGAATATCAGCATGGACCTGCCGTTCGCGATCACCCGGTTCTGCACGACGGCTGAAATAGACCGGGCGAAAGCTCTATCGGACCACCGGGAAGCGGCATTCGGCACAGCTTATGGAGTCCTGATCAAGGAGATGCGGCTGCTCGCGAGATCTATATTTATCATCGACAAGGATGATGTTGTCCGGTATAAAGAGATCGTTCCTGAGCAGTCGAGCCATCCGGATTATGAAAAAGCGCTCTCTGCGCTCGTCATGATCACCGGCAGGGAAAAGGCAGCGTAGAGGGCTGATTGATGGGCCGGGAGATTTAGCGGGGGGTAAAAAAAGGCCGGTCTCGAGTATATCGAGGCCGGCCTTTTTAAAGTTTGACGCTTAGAGTTTTACGACATTCGCTGCTTTGGGCCCTTTGGGGCTGTCAACAACGTCGAACGTCACGCCCTGACCTTCGGACAGGCTCTTGAAGCCGCTGTCCTGGATGTCAGAGAAGTGGACAAAAACATCTCCGCCGTCTTCTTTGGTAATGAATCCAAATCCCTTGGAATCATTGAACCACTTAACGGTTCCTTTTGCCATTCAGGTTGAACCTCCTTCTGTGGATATTGAAGATGACGGAAGGGTCATAAAAAAACCGCAAAGCGAACAATCTTTGCGGCACTCTCACAACAAAGACTTCCGTACTTCGGGTAAAATAATCCCATAGTAGCGTTTAAATGTCAAGTATTTTTCTGATTACTGCGGTTGGTCCTTCTTTTCATGAGCAGGAGTGCGGACGATCTGGACAGTCACAGAAAGAGAGGGTATACTTTTTCAAGAGATCATAAGGAGATGGCATGGCCCCTATTCGACAAAATGGTTTAAAGGTAGAGCGCACAGTCTGGAACTTCAAGCCGCTTTTCCGGGGTGATACCGACCCGCGCATGAAAGAAAAGCGAAAGATCGTGGAACAGAAAAGCTACGAGTTCATCAACGCATGGAAGGACCGCACGGATTATCTGGAAGACCCCCTCATCCTCAGGCAGGCGCTCGACCAATATGAATCGTGGAAGCGGCACTACGGGACCGACGGGGACGAGGGCTACTACTTCTGGCTCAGGACGCAGCAGGACCAAATCGACGCAAAGCTCAAAGCCAAGTTCAACAAGTTAGAAGACTTCAGCAAGAAGCTGGAGAACGAGAGTCAGTTTTTTTATCTGCGCATCGCGAGGGTCAAGCCGGAAGCCCAGAAGAAGTTTCTCGATCACGAGGCCCTCACAAAATACCGCCACTTTCTGGAGCGTATCTTTGCAGAATCGCGTTATCACCTGAGCGAACCAGAAGAAAAAATTTTGAACCTCAAATCGGCCACCTCCTATGCTAACTGGACGAAAATGACGTCGGGTTTCCTCTCCAAGGAAGAGCGGGTTGTCTTGACGGAAAAAGGGACGAAAAAAAACCTGCCGTTCACGGAGATCATCGGCCTCATGAACAGCAAGAGCAAACGGGTCCGCGATTCTTCAGCACATGCTTTCAACGACATACTGCTGAAGAACGTGGAAATCGCCGAGGCTGAGCTCAATTCCGTTTTGCAGAACAAGAAAATCGACGACGAGCTCCGCAGTTCGCCGAGACCGGATACTCTCCGGCATCTTGCCGACGACATCGAGAGCGAGGTCGTGGACACTCTGATCGATTCCGTAGCAGGCCGTTTCGACATCCCGTCACGGTATTACGCGCTCAAGGCGAAGATGCTCAAGATTAAGAGACTTGAGTATCATGAGCGGAACGTGGAGTACGGCGTCGTTGCGACGCGCTATCCTTATCAGCAGTCAGTGAACCTCGTCTATACTGTCATGAACAAGCTTGACCGGAAGTTCGGCGAGATCTTTGCCGGGTTCATCAAGAACGGTCAGATTGACGCCTACCCCCGCAAAGGCAAGGACAGCGGCGCCTTCTGTATCCACCATCTCATGACCCAGCCAACGTACATCCTCCTGAACCATACGAACAAGCTGCACGATGTCCTCACGATAGCACACGAGCTCGGCCACGGGATCAACAACGAGTTGATCCGGGAAAAACAGCACGCCCTTGATTTCGGCACCCCGACTTCCACTGCTGAGGTCGCGAGCACGTTCATGGAGGATTTTGTGCTCGAAGAGATCATCCATTCTGCTGATGATGAACTGCGGCTTGCGATCATGATGCAGAAATTGAACGACGATGTTTCGTCCATCTTCCGGCAGGTTGCCTGCTACCGATTTGAGCAGGAGCTGCATAAGGCGTTTCGCGCCAGCGGGTATCTCTCGAAGGAAGCGATCGGGGAACTATTTCAGAAGCACATGGCAGCATACATGGGAAAGGCCGTGGAGCAGTCAGCGGGCTCGGAGAACTGGTGGGTTTACTGGAACCATATCCGGTATTTCTTCTATGTCTATTCCTACGCGAGTGGACTTCTGATTTCCAAATCGCTCCAGAATTCTGTAAAGAATGATCCTGTCTTCATTAACAAGGTGAAAGAATTCCTTTCTGCTGGGCTCTCCGAATCGCCGAAGAATATTTTTGGCCGGCTCGGGATCGACATAGCCGACAAGCGGTTCTGGGACAGGGGGCTGAATGAAGTGGAAAAGCTGCTGGATGAGACGGAGCGTTTGGCGAAGAGGATGGGGAAGATCAGGAAGTAATCGAAAAGAGTTCCCGACTCGTCGGGACGTTTTTAATCAGCTGACCTTATTAATCCCATGAGAAGATCTTTCCTGTGGAATGATTTTAATTCCTTCTCTCTCCCTACGGCAGAGGACCTGGAATTAAAAGATTCATAATAGAGCAATTTCCAGGGTCTTTTAGATTTTGTATACGTTGATCTTCCCTGATTGTGACGCAACAGGCGTTCTTCTATATTTGAAGTTTGTCCTATGTAGAGGGACTCATCCTTCTGGCTCTGTAAAATATAGACATAGAACGGCATGGGAAATTTGGCAGGTATGAATGGCGGGGCGGACGGGGCTCGAACCCGCGACCTCTAGCGTGACAGGCTAGCGTTCTAACCAGCTGAACTACCACCCCATTTTTTGAGGAGAAACTTTACATCGTCACTTAAATTAACGCTCGAGACGGTATTCTGGACCGGCGACCTTCCCAACCAGTCGGGACGTTCTAACCAGCTGAACTACCACCCCTTAAGGAATAGTACAAAGTGCAGAGTTGAAAGTTCAAAGTGAAAATCAAAGTCAGCTTCCTTATACTCAGTACTCTGAACTTTGTACTCTGAACTATGATATTAATGGTAGGCGGAACAGGGATCGAACCTGTGACCCCAGCCTTGTAAGGGCTGTGCTCTCCCAGCTGAGCTATCCGCCCGGTTCCAACCACTTGGAGAGTGGTAATATCTATTATTCTCGCGAAAATGTCAAGCGAAATTTATCCCTTATCGCTGACATTGCAGTGAAAAGGGGCCTATTTCCTCAACGCCGGACTGATCAAGAGCAGAACAATGCCATCGGCGAGAAGCAGCAAGTTCAGTGATGCGCTTACGGCATGGAGCCTGCTGAAACTGCCTCCGCGCCGGAGAGTCCGGTGACTCGCGTTCGAATGATACGATCTGCTGCTTCACCCTTACCGTATCGGGATGGAGCTTGAACACGACGTAGGCGTTTATAAAAAGGGCAAGCGTCACAAGAAAGAGCGAAAGGCGGGCTGGCGTACTCGTCTGATCACCTGCGACCAGGAAAAATAGGACGAGTGCGAGGGCGGCGATGACCAAATTGTAGAGGAAATAGCCGGGAAAGAGTTTTCCGACGATCTCGCCGGCCAGGTCCCTGCTGAAGGAACGGAAGATCGCGGGCGTCATGATGAAAGTAAAAACCGCGATGCCGCCTACCCAAAGGGCAAGAATGAGAGTGTAAAAAGACATCCACGATAGTTTCATGCTACTCCCGAAACGACATGATCAACTCGTAGAGCCCGCCTTCGCTCCGTTTGTCGATGTTGAACCCCATCTTTTCGAACAGTTGAAGCATCTGCTGGTTCTCCATCAATACTGCTGCGGTGAAACCGAGGAGGCCCTTCTTCTTTCCAAGGTACGTGATATAGGCAAGGAGCGAAGCACCGATGCCTCTCCGCTGATAGTCGTCGCGAACGACGAACGCAACTTCGGCCGTATGACTGGTCTCGTCGATCAGGTACTGGGCCATCCCCACGATCAATTCCGTCTCGTCCTGCGGGAGCACGGCAAGGATCACCATTTCCTTGGTGTAATCGATGACCACAAAAGGCTGCAAGCGGTCGTGGTGCATGTCCGTCCGCGTCGAGATGAACCGGCGGTACATCGAGTCGTTCGACAAAGCATAGAAGAAGTCCTTGAGGAGGTGTTCGTCCGAAAGCTTCACGGGCCGGAGCAGCATGGACAGGCCGGTCTTCGTGGTCCGGTGGACTTCGAGTTCCTCCGGATAGACGCCCTGCGCGCCGGGAATGAAGGCCTGGTCGCGGTAGATCAGACCGCGTTCCTTGGCTTCATCGATGAGCCTTTGACGAAATTTCGGATGGGCGATTGAGATTAGGTCCATGGCCCGTTCGCGGATGTTCTTGCCGTGAAGATAGGCAATGCCGAACTCGGTGACCACGTAGTGGATGTCGCCGCGTGAAAGCGTTACACCCGCGCCTTCCCGGAGATAGGGGACGATGCGCGATATCTCGCCGTTTTCGGCCGTGGACTGGAGTGCCAGGATAGTCTTGCCGCCCTCGGACAAAATCGCGCCTCGCATGAAGTCGGCCTGGCCGCCGATGCCGCTGTAAAAAAGCTTGCCCAGCGACTCCGCCGTTGCCTGGCCGGACAGGTCGATCTCCAGGGCGCTGTTGATCGCGGTCATGTTTTTCTGACGCGCAAGGACCGTGGGGTTGTTGGTGTAGTCCACGGGCCGAAACTCGATAGCCGGGTTGTCATGCAGGTAGTCGTAGGTGGACTGCTTACCCATGCAGAAGGCAGCAACAGTCTTGCCCCGGTTCAGTTCCTTGCGCGAATTGTCGATGACACGTTCCTGCATGAGCTCGACGATGCCGTCGGTCAGGAGCTCGGTGTGCACGCCGAGATGCACCCTGTTCTTCAGATGCGCGAGGATCGCGTTCGGGATACTCCCGTACCCGACCTGGATCGTGTCGCCGTCCTGCACGATGCGGGCAACGTAGGTGCCGATCTTCTGGCCGATCTCGTCGGAGACCGTGTCGCTGTATTCCAGGAGCGGCTCTTCGCAGGGAACGATGAAATCCACTTCCTTGATGTTGATGAAGGTCTCGCCGAGAACGCGGGGCATGCGGGGGTTCACCTGGGCTATGACGAGCGCCGCATTCTCAGCGGCGGCTTTTACGATGTCCACGCTGATGCCGAGACTCATGAACCCGTGTTCGTCGGGGAGCGATGTCTGGATCAGCGCCACGTCCACGGGCACGAGTTTATTCCTGAACAGACTGGGAACCTGGGAGAGAAAGACCGGCGTATAATCGGCCAGGCCCTGGTTCACGGCCTCGCGCGTATTGTTGCCGATGAAAAAGGAGTTGTGCCGGAAGTTGTCCTTGAACTTCTCGTCGGCGTACGGCGCGACGCCCAGGGTCCAGACCTGGAGCAGCTCCGCGTCGAAGAAGGCCTTGGGATGGGAACGGACATAGTTGATCAGCTCCTTCACGAGGCATTGCGGCTCTCCGCAGCCGGTGCCGATAAAGATCCGGTTTCCGGGATGAATGGCGCTGAAGATCCGTTCCGATTGCGGGGAATTTTTCCGGATAGAGCGCTTTGAAGTCTCCGATTTTTTTGAGTACGTTTTCGTCGGCCACGATGGCTCCTCGTGGAAAGTATAGCAAAAATCCGGTTTCATAATCTGAGAGAGATACTGTTTTTGCCCGACAGACTGTTAAAATGCGGCATACCCTAAAAATACCCCATCGAAAGGCTTGACAGGATCGCCCTGATTCTGTAGCATGAACAAAAAAAAACGGTACCGTCGTCGAGCCGGGTTGGCCTGCAGCGATAACATTTGCTGCCGATTTCATCGCAGGGACACAGACGACGTGCAAGGAGGGCACATATGGCTTCAGAACGAGTCAAGTTTATCAAACATGGAGGAAAAGACATTCTCTTCCTGAATTTTGTCGACTGCAGTACGAACGACGTCCTCACTACCATTGACGAGGCAAAGTACGGTCATCGGGGCGCAGCCCGAGGGTTCGGTGCTTACGCTCACGGACGTGACCAACGCCCGGTTTCAATGAAGACGTGACCGACCGCATGAAGGAGTTCACCGCCCATAACAAGCCCTTCGTGAAGGCAGGTGCCATCATCGGGGTCAGCGGGATCAAAAAGATCATCTTCGAAGCGGTCATGATGTTTTCGAAGCGAAAGATCCACATGTTTGATAACATAAACGAAGCCAAGGACTGGCTGGTCACGAACTAAAAGGATTATCGGTCACCGGACGGTCTCGGATCGCAGACCGTTTCTTTGCGCTGACCGCGATCCGTCCTGTCCCGCTACCACGCCTGCCTTGATCCCACGCCCCGCACCGAAAGTGCCGAATTTTCCCGAACGCATGCCGCTTCAGGCTTCTACTTGGCCGCGAGAAAAAATTATTCCGTCTTACCGCCCTTGACCACTCATTGATTCTCCATTACACTTACAAGTATCATGCTCGAATCCTTGTTCAACCCGGGCGCCATTGCCGTCATCGGCGCGTCCGCTGATCCAAAAAAAGTCGGACATGCGGTCCTGAATAATCTCCTGACCTTCAAGTTCAAGGGTTCGCTCTTTCCCGTCAATCCGTCCTGCGGAGAGATCCTGGGACTCCAGGCCTACGCAAAAATATCGGACATCAAACACCACGTCGATCTTGCGATCATCGTCATCCCCGCCAAGTTCGTTCCCGCCTCGCTCCGGGAGTGCGCGGCCTGCGGTGTCAAGTCCGCCATCGTCATCAGCGCGGGATTCAAGGAAGCGGGCGCGGGCGGCACGCTCCTCGAAGAAGAACTCAAAGCGATCAGCAGAGAACAGCACATCCGCATCCTGGGGCCGAACTGCCTCGGCCTGATCAACACCGCCAAGGACATGAACGCCACCTTTGCCGCGGACATGCTGCCGAAAGGCACGATCGGCTTCTTTTCCCAGTCCGGCGCCATGGGCATCGCGATCATGGACTGGGCCATCGGGAACGACGTGGGGTTCTCGAAGTTCATCAGCCTCGGGAACAAGGCGGACCTCTCGGAGATCGACTTTATCGAATATTTCATGAACGATCCTGAGACGAGCCTCATCCTCGGCTACATCGAGGACGTGGTGGACGGCAAGCGCTTCATGGACGATGGCGCAAAAAGCCACGAAGGTCAAGCCCATCATCCTGCTCAAGTCCGGCGGCACCGAAGCCGGCGCGCGTGCGGCCTCGTCCCACACCGGCGCGCTGGCGGGTTCGGACGTTGCCTTTGACGCGGCCTTCAAGCAGACCGGCGTGATGCGGGCACAGGGCGTGCAGGACCTGTTCGACACGGCGCTCGCTTTTTCCGAGGGCAAGATCCCGGCAGGGAACGGCCTGCTCGTGATCACGAACGCCGGCGGCCCGGGCATCATCGCCGCAGACACGGCCGAGAGGATGGGCATAGAACTGCCGCACATGACCAAAGAGAGTTTGATGGCCATGGCGCCGAAGCTTCCTCCGAATGCCTCGATCTTCAATCCCGTGGACGTGATCGGCGACGCGACCTCGGAGCGCTACGCCGCCGTGCTCGAGCAGGCGGCCAAAGACCCGAACGTGGACGGCATCCTCGTGATCCTCACGCCCCAGGCCATGACGGACATGGAGAAGACCGCCGACGCGGTCATTAAAACGGCAAAGACCACGGACAAGCCGATCATCACGTCCTTCATGGGCGAAAAGCGCGTGCGCGCGGGCATCGAGATGCTCAAGGCCGCATCGATCCCGAACTTTTCCTATCCCGAGCTCGCGGTCAAGGCCTTCAAGCGCCTGTCGGACCAGCGGGCGTGGAAGAACATCGAAACCCGAAGAGCTGGTGACCTGCTGGTACAACTTCGACGCTGCGGCGGAGACCGTCGCCGCCATTCTCAAAAAAGGCATCTACCAGGTGGGCGAAGACGAGGCCATGCAGATCCTGACGTACTACGGGTTCCAGTTCCCGAAGCATGCGATGGCCAGACCTCGAAGGAGGCCGCTGAGATGGCTTCCTCGATCGGCTTTCCCGGTGGTGATGAAGATCTCGTCCCCCGACATCCTGCACAAGACCGACGTGGGCGGCGTGCGCGTGAACGTGAAATCGCCGAAAGAGGCCGAAGACGCGTTCCTGGACATTACGTCGAATGCGCGGCGCATCATGCCCGATGCCTTCATCAAGGGCGTCATGATCTTCGAGATGCTCAAAGGCGGCAAGGAAGTGATCCTCGGCGTGACGTATGACCGCACCTTCGGCCACATGATCATGTTCGGCCTCGGCGGCATCTACGTCGAAGTACTGAAGGACGTGGCCTTCAGGATCGTGCCGGTCGCGCGGCGGGACGCCCTTGCCATGATCAACGAGATCAAGACCATCGGGCTCCTGCGCGGCGCGCGCGGCGAGCCGCCTGCGGACATCGGCTCCATCGCAAGTTACATCGTGAACCTTTCATGCCTCGTGTCCGACTTCCCGGAGATCCAGGAGCTGGATGTCAATCCGCTCATGGTGATGGAAAAGGGCGCCGTGGCGCTCGATGCGAGGATTATCTTCAAGCAGCCGGAGGGGAAGAAGTGAATAGAATGGGGTATGCAGATTTTGGAATGCAGAATAAGTCAAACGCTCGGGACATGAGCTTCAGAATGTCCCTTCAGTTACCGCTCATAATTCGTCCAAGGAGGTTCTCATGGTTCCCATCCTGGTAGCATCCAACATCGGTTACGCCGGCCGGACATTTATCTCCCTCGGCCTTGCCCTGAAGCTCATGGACATGGGCTACAAGGTCGGCATGATGAAACCCTTCGGGACCGTGCCGGTGAAGGCGGCAAGGACGTCTACGATGCCGATGCTCCGTTCATCAAGGAAACGCTCGGCCTCGACGAGCCGCTGATGTGATCTCGCCCTTTGTCATGAGCTACGAGGAGCAGACGCTGCTCTTCCAGGGAAAGACCGTCGATGCAAAGAAGCGGGTCCTTGCAGCCTATAAATCGTTCAAGAAAAAAGACTTCATCATCATCTGCGGCGCAAGCGACCTCATCGAAGGATCGCTCCTCGGCATCGATGCCGTGTCGCTTGCCGAGGAGGTAAAAGCGAAGGTGCTTCTGGTCGAGCCCTGGCGGGGAGATATTTCTGCGGACTCGCTCTTCGGAGCGCGGGCGATCCTCGGCAAGCGCTATGTCGGCGGCGTGATCAACAAAGTGCCGGAGGCAACGATGGAGTTCGCAAAAAACACGGTCAAGCCGTTCCTCGAAAAAAAAGGCATCTCCCTTTACGGCGTCATTCCCAAGGACAAGTTTCTCGAGTCCGTGACCGTGGGACAGCTGAACGAGATCCTGAACGGAAAGGTGCTCTGCTGCGAAGACAAGCTCGGCGAGTTCGTCGAAAACTTCCTGATCGGCGCCATGGACGTGGACAGCGCCCTCAACTATTTCCGCAGGATGCCGAACAAAGCCGTGATCACCGGCGCCCACCGATCCGACATCCAGCTTGCGGCGCTCGAAACTTCGACGAAGTGCATTATTCTCACCGGCGGGTTCCAGACCAACGAGGTGGTGCTCGGCAAGGCGCGGGCGCGCGGCATCCCCATCCTGTCCGTGCCGAGCGACACGTTCTCCGCCATCGACAAGATCGAGTTCCGCATGGGCAAGACGAGCATCCGCGAGAAGCGGAAGGTCGAGCGGGCGAAGGAACTGATCAACGCCGGCTTCGATATGTACGGGTTTCTGAAGAAGCTGGACAAGGTGTGATTGCAGAAAAAAAGGACAGAACGAGCAGCAAGGGGCGCGCAGCCGGTCCGGTCTCGTGACCGCTTGGCCCCTGCCCGTACCTGGTGGAGGTTTTCATGTCAGACAAATCTATCATCATTATCGGCGGCGGGATCGCCGGGCTTTCGGCCGGATCTTACGGCCAGATGAACGGGTTCCGCACGCGTATCTTCGAGATGCATAAGAAAAAACCAGGGGGGCTCTGCACTTCCTGGAAGCGGCAAGGGTACACGGTGGACGGCTGCATCCATTGGCTCGTGGGGTCTGGCCCGAATTCGAAATTTTACACCATCTGGCAGGAACTCGGCGCGCTTGAGGGAAAGACCATCATCAACCATGAGGAATACGGCCGCGTGGAAGGTCCTGACGGGAAACAACTTATCGTGTACACCGACCTGGACCGCCTGGAGAAACACCTGAAGGAGACCGCGCCGGAAGACGCGGCCATTATCGATGAATTCATCTTTGCCGCGCGCAAATGCACGCGCTTTGAACCGCCGATCGAAAAAGCGCCGGAGGTATCCGGCTTCTTCGATATGGTCAAGATCATCGTCACGCGATTTTCGCTTTTGCGCATGCTGTGGAAATGGAACAGGATCTCCCTCCGTGCCTATGCCGCCCGGTTTAAAAGTCCCCTCCTGCGCGAGGCCTTCCCGATGTTCTTTGCGCCCGACTTTCCTGTTTCCTTCATGCTCATGACGTTCGCCTGGATGCACAAGAAGGCCGCCGGGTATCCGGTGGGCGGGTCGCTCGAATTCAGCCGGGGCATCGAGAAACGCTATCTCTCGCTCGGCGGCGAGATGAATTATAAAGCAAAGGTCGCCAGGATCCTGACCGAGAAGGGACGCGCCGTGGGCATCAGGCTGGAGGACGGAACCGAACACCGCGCGGACTACGTGATCTCAGCTGCCGACGGCCATGCCACGATCTTCGACATGCTCGAAGGAAAGTTTCTGGACGAGACGATCAAAGGCTACTACGAGAAACTCCTGCCCTTCCCGCCGCTCGTGTACGTGGCGTTCGGAGTGAATCGATTGTTCAACGATATCCGTCCTTCCGTCGGCGGAGTTGCCATCAGGCTCCAGGAGCCGATCAGGATCGGTGATCGGGAACATACTCATATCGGCGTGCGGTTCTACAACTACGATCCCACTCTTGCGCCTGAGGGCAAAACGCTTGTGACAGTGATGCTCAAGACGGACTATGGATATTGGAAAAAGCTCCGCGAGGACGACGAACAATATAAGGCGCAGAAGGAGAAGATCGCCGATACCCTGATCACCATTCTCGACAAACGGTTCCCCGGGTTCGCTTCTCAAGTGGAGATGCGCGACGTGGCTTCTCCGACAACGTTCGTACGTTATACCAATAACTGGAAAGGGAGCTACGAAGGCTGGCAGGTGACGCCCGAGACGTGGAGTTTCGGCAAGCTGATGAAAAAAACGTTGCCGGGGCTGGATAATTTCTTTATGGCAGGCCAGTGGGTCGAGCCCGGCGGCGGTTTGCCGGCCGTGGCCATGTCCGGGCGGAACGTGATCCAGATCATTTGCAAAAAAGAGAAGAAGAAGTTTACGACAACGCGGTAACCAAAAGGGCCTGATCATGGACAAACCTCAACTCATGAAACTGGTAAACAACCTTCGCACGTACTTCGCCGCGGGCAAGACGAGAGACCTGTCCTTCCGCATCGAGAAGCTTCGGATATTACGAAAAGCAATCGTTGATAACGAGCAGACGATTTTTGGTGCCCTCAAGGCCGACTTGAACAAGCCCGCTTTCGAAGCCTATGGCGGCGATACGGAAATCGTCATCAATGAGATCGATTATACGCTGAAGCATCTCGCGCGCTGGGCAAAACCGAAAAAAGTCCGGACGCCGCTCGCGTATTTCCCGAGCAAAAGCTACCGTCACTCCGAACCCTATGGAGTGACGCTCATCATCGGGCCGTGGAACTTTCCCGTCCAGTTAATGCTCGCACCGCTCGTCGGCGCCATCGCTGCGGGCAACTGCGCCTTGCTCAAGCCCTCGATTGCAGCTCCCCGGACCTCTCATCTTCTGACGAACATCCTGGGAAAAATTTTCGATCCCGCCCATGTATCCATCGTAGAAGGCGGTGCGGAAACCGCCCAGATGCTGCTCGAGGAGCGGTTTGACCATATTTTTTTTACCGGCGGCCCAGCTGTCGGGCGTCTGGTGATGGCCGCTGCGGCCAAACACCTTACGCCGATCACGCTCGAGCTTGGCGGAAAGAACCCCTGCATCGTTGACGCGGACACCCACCTGGATTATACTGCGCGGCGGATCGTGTGGGGGAAATTCTTCAATGCAGGTCAGAGCTGCGTGGCCGTGGATTATCTCCTGGTGCAGAAACGCGTCAAGCAGGAGCTGCTCGACCGAATGAAGAACTGCATTCACCAGTTCTACGGCAGCGATCCCTCGCAGAGCCCGGACTTCGGCCGGATCATCGATGATGGGCATTTCACGCGGCTCGCGGGTCTTCTCGGGAAGGGAACGATCATAACCGGCGGCAGGACTGAACGTGCTTCACGATACATCGCACCTACGATCATCGACGGGATTGTGGGACACGAGCCCATCATGCAAGAGGAAATTTTCGGACCCCTCCTGCCGGTGATCGAGTATGATGAACTGTCTCAGGCCATCGCCTTCGTCAACAAACTGCCGAAGCCGTTGGCACTGTATTTCTTCTCACGGGACAAGGGCCTTCAGGACCGCGTGCTGAGGGAAACAGCGGCAGGCGGCGGGTGCATCAACGATACGGTCATCCATGAGACCACCTGCCTTCCCTTCGGCGGCGCAGGGCCGAGCGGGATCGGAAAGTACCACGGCAAAGCCAGCTTCGACGCCTTCTCGCATGAGAGAGGCATCATCAAAAGCGGATTTCTGTTCGACATCCCTTTGCGGTATCCTCCCTACAAGAACCATCTCAAATGGCTTCGAAAGATCTTCTGAGTTTTGGCCATTCTCCTGACCGGCACGGACCCCACGGATTTCCCGACGTCTTGCTTCTGGTATACTTGATCCATGGGCCAGCAGATCATACAAGTCGATGCTTTTACTGACAAGCCGTTTACCGGCAACCCCGCAGCGGTCTGCATTCTTGAAGAGCTGCGGGATGGTGGATGGATGCAGAACGTGGCTCGGGAAATGAACCTGTCGGAGACTGCTTTTTTGCTCAAGCGGCCCGATGGATATGATCTCCGCTGGTTCACACCGGAGACCGAAGTGGACCTCCGCGGCCATGCAACGCTTGCTTCCGCCCATGTGCTGTGGGAGGCCGGGCATCTCCAACCCGATGAGGAAGCACGGTTCCATACCAGGAGCGGGCTGCTCACTGCGCGCCTGAAGGACGACGGGATAGAGATGGATTTTCCTGCAGAGTCTGAAACAACAATTGCGCCTCCTCCGGAGCTGATTGCAGCGCTTGATGTTGCCCCCCGCTACATTGGCAAAAACCGTTTTGACTATCTGGTCGAGATCGAGTCGGAGGATGTTCTTCGAAATCTCGATCCGGATTTTACGGCGCTTAAAGCAATCCCCATGCGCGGCGTGATTGTGACAGCGCAGTCCCCCTCCCGGAAGTATGACTTCATTTCCCGCTTTTTTGCCCCGGCCGTGGGCATCAACGAAGATCCTGTTACCGGTTCGGCACACTGCTGTCTCGGGCCGTACTGGCAGAAGAGGCTCAAACGCAATTCGTTCCATGCCTATCAGGCGTCTCGCCGGGGCGGAGAGGTGCAGGTACGCGTTGCTGGCGATCGGGTGATCCTGAGCGGGAAGGCGGTCACCGTTTTGCGGGCGGAATTGACGTAAGGGTGAGCGGCGTTAACTGCTCCTCCCGCTTCAGCTGGAGCCAGGACAAGGGAGCTATCATAGAAGAGGGCCCCAATATGAAAAACCAAACAGCGTTAATCACCGGCGCTTCGGGCGGCATAGGCTATGAATTTGCGAAGCTCCTCGCACAGGACTGCAGCATGCTCTTGCTTGTGGCGCGGAACAGGGATAGGCTTGCTGAAGTCAAAAAGGAACTCGAAACAGCAGCCCCGGTCTCGGTCCTCATCATCGAAAAGGACCTTTCGAAATCGGGTGCAGCGGAAGAAATTTATGGCGAGCTCAAGAGCAAGAATATCAGCCCAGACATCCTGATCAACAACGCAGGGTTCGGCGACCACGGCGCGTTCAGCGAGACAGACTGGCCGAAAGAGGAAAAGATGATCGCGGTCAACATCACCGCGCTGACCCGGATGACAAAACTTTTTGTGCAGGGCATGGTCGAGCGAAGGAGCGGGAGGATCGTTAATGTGGCGTCTACGGCCGCGTTTCAGCCCGGGCCTTTTATGGCGGTCTATTATGCGTCGAAGGCCTATGTGTTATCCTTCTCGGAAGCTGTTGCGAACGAACTGAAGGGCACCGGCGTCACGGTCACCGCGCTCTGCCCCGGTCCCACGGACACCGGTTTTGCGACCGCTGCGCGAATGGAACGCACGAATCTCTTTACCCTTACGAAACCCGCCTCGGCCGCGGCTGTTGCACGTTATGGGTACGAAGCCATGCAGAAAGGCAGGACCGTGGCTGTCCATGGAGTCTTGAATAAAATTCTTGCGTTCAGCGTGAGAACTGCCCCAAGAAAAATGGTACCGGTCCTCGTACGGTGGCTCCATGAAAAAACGGGGCGATGAACTGATCAACAGGCCGCGCATTTCCCGTCCCTTTCCTCCTTGACACGCTTGGCCAATAATGATACTTTTTTACCATGCTTGTGTATATTGATGGTAATTTTGTCGACAAGGAAAAGGCGCTGGTTTCCGTTTTTGACCACGGCTTTCTTTACGGCGACGGCATCTATGAGACCATGCGGGCATACGGAGGCCGGTTCTTCCTTCTCAAGAAACACCTTGCCCGCCTGAAGCATTCTGCCGACGCTATTTCCCTCAAACTTCCGCTTTCGCCCGAAAAAATCCGCAATGCGCTGATTGAATCGCTGAACGTCAACAAGCTCCGGGACGCCTACGTCCGGCTCCATATTTCGCGCGGCCCCGGAGAGATCGGCCTCGATCCGGCCCTTTGTGCTGCGCCCACCATGGTGATCACTGCCAAGCCGTTCCACGATTATCCGGCAACATACTTCGAACGCGGCGTGGCCGTGGCCATCGTGAAAACACGGCGTAACCATCCGCTCGCGCTGCCGCCCTCCATCAAGGGCACCAACTTTCTGAACAATATCCTCGCCAAGATCGAGGCGAAGAAGGCCGGTGCTTTTGAAGGGATCATGCTCAATTGGCAGGGCTATGTTGCAGAAGGGACCATCAGCAATATTTTTCTGGTCAAAAAAGGAGTATTGTACACGCCCCATCTGGACACCGGCATCCTTGAAGGAGTCACGCGCGACCTGGTGCTCCGTCTTGCGGAACGGAAAAAAATAACGGTCAAGGAGCAGCTCCTGCGGCCGAAAAAGCTTCATGCCGCCGATGAGTGCTTCATCACGAACACGACCATGGAGATCATGCCGGTCACGAAGATCGACAAGAAAACCATCGGAACCGGCAAGCCCGGTCCGGTCACCGCCGCTGCTGCTTCAGGCTTACAAGAAAGAGGTTCTCGCATGTTTAAAGACGCAGGCCAGTTAGCGTATGTCATCGACCATACGCTGGTCCGGCCCGACGCTACGCTGGACGACCTTGCGAAGGCATGTGAGGAAGCGAAGAAATACGGTTTTGCCTGTGTTGTCGTGAACAGCTGCAACGTTGCCCGCGCCCGCGACCTCCTGTCCGGATCGCTGGTCAAAGTCTGCTGCGTCGTGGGTTTCCCCCACGGGGCAAGCACGACGACGGTGAAGATCGTTGAAGCCATGGAGGCCGTCAAAAACGGCGCCGTCGAACTCGACATCGTGATGAACATCGGCATGGTAAAATCGGGCCGCTTCGACGCCGCCGAAGTCGACACCAAGAACGTTATTGCAATGACGCCCCAGAGGGTCCACAAAGTCATCATCGAGACCGGGAGCCTCACGTCCGACGAGATCGTGCGGGTGTGTCAGATCGCGGTGCGGTCCAATGCTGAATTCATCAAGACCTCCACGGGATATGGGCCGCGCGGCGCCACAGTCGACGATATAAAGCTGATCCGCCAGACGATCGGGCCGGCGTGCCGCATTAAGGCAGCGGGAGGGATAAAGGACCTTGCGTCGGCAGCAGCGATGATCGAAGCAGGGGCGGAACGAATCGGCACGAGCTCCGGCGTCGCGATCATGGAGGAGTTTTTAAGAAAGACGGGTTAATGCCTCACCTGCAGTACAGCCAGTCATGAGTGTGTTCGTTTGGTGATTCTCGGTATTTTTGCGCCGACAGCAGACGAAGCGGCTACGTACCAAAAATTTATCAAGGAGGTCACAGATGAACAGTGTTTCCGGATCAAGGTATTCTTGGATGAAGTACGCAGTGGCGGCAGCAATCGTGATGTTGTCTTTATTCCTGGGTGCGTGCGGTCCCAAATTTCACATGGTCCCACAAGAGCGCAAGCCATCGATTGCTGCAAAATCGAACAAAGCCGTGCTCGTCATCATACGGACCACGTCCTTTGGCTGGGGCAGCGTTGTGGACAACTACCTTGACGGGAAAATGATCGGCCAGACCCACCGCAAAGAATTTTTTATAAAAGCGTCCTGAAATACCCAGCAGCTCTGCTGCTGGGATGAAAAGGACATCCTGACGTAGTCAGGATTAGCCTCTTGTTTCGATGTATCTTTAGGTTCCAAGGCCAGATGCCCCGCAGCTCTGCTGCGGGGTACTTTCACTACCGACGTGACTCCCGGCGCGCACTACGTGATCTCCCATGCGGACAATACGGACACGGCGCGGCTCCATTTTGAGGCAGGTAAAATATATTTATTGCAGCAGGGAATCTACCCGGGCTGGAATGCAACGACCCGTTACTCGCCCATGACGACCGATGAATTCGCGAAGGAAGTGCAAGAGGCGGATTTTGTCGTTTATGACACGGGGCATCCCGGAAAGGACATGTCGCCCAAGGACTTTAAGGAAGCGAAAGATGATTTTGAGAAGGAAGTCAAGGAGGGCAGTCACAAGGACACGCTGGGATATAAAGGATACCGCAAACTTAAATAGTTTTTGCGAGCATTGTAATGAAAAAGCCGACGCGGGTATAGGGCGTCGGCTTTCCTTTTTCGTGGGGACGATGACGTTATAGGGTAGCGTGCCGGAGTTGCTCCGTCTGGCTGATTGCTGCTTCCGGGGTTGAGCCCAGCAGGACCCAGCTGTGGGGCGTGTTGAGAAGCTTACTTACCATCTGTGCGTTCAAGGCGTGTCCGGATTTGTGCGCTACGATGTGGCCGATGACTGGCATGCCCAGGAGCGACAAATCTCCGATGAGGTCCAGGATCTTGTGCCGCACGAACTCATCCTTGTACCGCAGCCCGTCTTTGTTCAGCACAGAGTCCTCGCCGAGGGCCACAGCGTTCTCCAATGACGCGCCCTTTGCAAGACCATTTGCCTGAAGGGCCTTGACGTCGCTCATGAACCCGAAGGTGCGGGCATCGGACACTTCGCGAAGGAATGCTTCTTCCGTCGGCTGGTACTGCAGGCTTTGCTCTTTGAGCATCGGGTGGTTAAAATCGATAAAATAGGAGAGGCTTGTTGTTTCCGCAGGCCACATGGCCAGTTGCTTGTTGCCTTCACGTACGAAGACGGGCTTGATGATTTTGAGCACGGGTTGAAGCGCTTCCAGGGTCCGAATGCCCGCTTCGGCAATCAACCGCACAAAAGGACGGGCGCTGCCGTCCATGATCGGGACTTCTTCACTGTCGAGCTCAACGACGACATTGTCGATATTGAGCCCGGCGAATGCCGCGAGCAAATGCTCAACGGTCTTCACAGACACGCTCTCCTGGCAGAGAGAAGTTGCATAGCCGGTTGACGCGGTATTGGCAGCGACAGCCTTGACCTCGGCGTCTCCCAGGTCGGTCCGGAGAAACACGATGCCCGTGCCAGCCGGCGCCGGCTTAAGCGTCATCCTGACCGGTTTGCCGGTGTGGAGGCCGATTCCATCGCAGGGTATTTTGGTTTTTAATGTCCGTTGAAATCTGATCATAGTTTTTTCCCCTCAACACAAATAATTATAGCAATCCGCATGCCACGAACTAATGCTAAAAATCGTTGTAGAATCAGAATGTTGAAAAATTATAAAGTATTATAGCTGTGGTAAAAAAGACTTCATTCTTGTTGCTTTGTTGCCAAGAAACCACAGTTAGATTGCGCCATGAGTTCCGTTTAAAACCGAAAATATTCAAAGGTCAAAGCAGCTAAATCTTCAGGAGGGGAAAGGGAGAAGAAAAATGCGAAAGGGTGAAACAAGCATTGGCGGGCTATCATTCAAAAAGGGCTCGACCGGCACAAACGCACCCTAAAGGGTGCGGCTACGATATGAAAAATAAACATGTTCTGTTTTGGCAGCCGTTCCGCTTAGCGAGAACGAAAATAGTTTTAATTTCTCCTGAGCGTACTTCCTTCCGACATGGTGTAAATCAGTTTGCATAACTTATCGACCCTACGAAAGAGCCAAAAACTTCTCTTGGTTTTCCATTGACATATTATGGCGAGGTGTGATAAATTTTTTTAACACAAACTGAATTCCAGACGCGCTCAGGGGTGATGGGGTAACCATGTCAAAGCTCGATGAACTGTACAAACAGGGCACTGAGGCATTCGAAAAAAAAGAGTTTGCGATAGCGGAGCAATTTTTTAGGGATTTTCTGGATGCCCATCCCGGCTTCGCTGATATTCTCAATAAGTTGGGCATCATTTACAACCAGACCAACCGGCTCGAGCTCGCGGCACGCACCTTCGAAAAAGCCCTTGCCCTGAACCCCAAATATACCGAGGCCTCGCTTAACCTGGCGATCACTTACAGCGATCTCGGGAAATATGAAAAGGCGCGCGAGGTCTTTGAACGAGCTGCCCACTTTACGGACCAGGCCGGCAAGACCCCGACTTCGGGCATCGATCCCTTCGTGAAGGGCAAGCTTTCCGACGAGCACTTGCGGCTCGGGAACATGTATTACGACCTCCACCTTTTGGACGAGTCGATAGAAGAATACCAGAAGGCCCTCCGCCTTTCTCCGGACTTTGCCGACATCATCACTCATCTTGGAATCGCCTATCGCGACAAAGGGATGTTCGATGAAGCGATCAAGGAATTCAACCACGCCAAGACATGCAACCCTAAGTACATTCCCGCACGCCTGCACCTCGGCGTCACCTACTATTCACAGGGCTTTTACGGTCTCGCCGAAGAAGAATGGCGCGAAGCGCTCGTGATTGATCCCGACAATCCTGCTGTTCGAACATACTTGAATTTCGTAAAAACCCAAAATTCCTGAGCGGAGCCCCCTCGGTGGACCTTCTTGACATACAGGGTCTTACCACCCATTTCTTCACGCGGTCCGGCGTGATCAAAGCGGTCGACAACCTGAGCCTTACCCTGCAAAAAGGACGCGTGCTCGGGCTTGTCGGCGAGTCCGGGTGCGGCAAGACCGTGACCGCGCTTTCCATCCTGAACCTCGTGCCCTATCCGGGAAAAATCGTCGCAGGGAAAATTTTTTTTGACGGGCAGGGACCTGCTCGCGCTCTCTGAAGATGAAGTGAGATCGATCCGCGGCGCGCGAATCTCCATGATTTTCCAGGAGCCCATGACCGCACTCAATCCCGTCTTTACCGTAGGCAACCAGATCGCCGAAGTACTGACCGCACACCAGAACGTTACGGGGAAAGAGGCGATGAAATCGGCCGTTGATCTCCTCCGCTCTGTCGGAATCCCCTCGCCCGAGAAGCGCGTAAACGAGTATCCACACCAGCTCTCGGGCGGCATGCGCCAGCGCGTGATGATCGCCATGGCAATTGCCTGCAAACCAGCGCTCATTCTCGCTGACGAGCCCACTACTGCGCTCGACGTAACGATCCAGGCGCATATCCTCGAACTGTTGGGCAAGATCCAGCAGGAAATGGGCATGGCCATGGTCCTGGTCACGCACGATCTGGGCCTCATCGCCGAGCGCGCCCATGACGTGGCGGTCATGTATGCGGGAAGGATCGTGGAGCAGGCCGGGACCAAGGAGCTCTTCGCGAACCCTCAACACCCCTACACCCGCGGACTCATGGCATCGATCCCCAGACCGGGCGAGGAAGGTCACAAGAGGCTGCGTACGATCGCAGGGACCGTGCCGAGGCTTTATGATCTGCCGAAGGGGTGTACCTTCGCCCCGCGGTGCGATGTCAAGACGGGCAAATGTGAGGCCGAGCCGGAATTGGTGGAGGTGAAGCCGGGGCATCTTGTGCGGTGCTGGGAAGCGCGGTAAAACAAATCCGGTTCGAACGAATCTGAACAAGAAGAAAAGAGTCTTTAACGAGGCGTCGCAATAACACAATGGAACCGCCAGGGCGCTAAGAGCGCGAGGAAAACATGAATTCCCGCTTTTTAAGACCTTAAAACCTTCGCGTCCTTCACGGTTCAATGCTTTTAGTTTGCTTTTAGTTTTGTTTTCTTGATCTGAGGCGATGACTTAAGAAATTTATTATGGCCAACGAACTTCTCGTCATAGACAAGATAAAAAAAACGTTCCCCGTGAAGGCCGGGTTCGGGAAAAAGCTCGAGGCCACGGCCGTGGACGGCGTTACGCTCTCCGTTGCCCGCGGGGAGGCAGTAGGACTCGTGGGAGAAAGTGGCTGCGGCAAGTCCACGCTGGGCAGGCTCGCGCTCCGGCTCCTTGAGCCGACTTCGGGCAACGTGTACTTCGACGGCAGGAACCTCAATCTGCTCGGGAAAAAGGAACTTCGGTCGCTCCGAAAGAACATGCAGATCATCTTTCAGGACCCCTTTGCGTCCCTCAATCCCCGCATGCGGATCCAGGAGATCATCACCGAGCCCCTGGTAATCCACGGCCTGGCAAAGGACCATGAGCTTGAAGAGCGGGGGGCGGCGCTGCTTGCAAAGGTGGGAATGCCCGTTGACGCGCTCCGGCGATACCCGCATGAATTTTCCGGCGGCCAGCGGCAGCGCATCGGCATTGCCCGGGCGCTCGCGAGCGGACCGTCGTTTATCGTGGCGGACGAGCCTGTATCTGCGCTCGATGTTTCGGTCCAGGCGCAGATCATCAATCTCCTTGAAGATTTGCGCGATGAACTGAAACTCTCCTTCCTGTTCATCGCCCACGATCTCAACATCGTGCGCCACTTCTCCGACAAGGTCGTTGTGATGTACCTCGGCAAGATCATGGAACAGGCGCCCGCGGAAGCGATCTACCGTAATCCTTCGCATCCCTACACCGAAGCGCTGCTGGCCGACATCCCGGTGGCGGACCCAACGCTCAGGAAAAAGCACATCCTGCTCAAGGGAGATATCCCGAGCCCGACCCAGATCCCGCCCGGCTGCCGCTTCCACACCCGCTGCATCTACCGCTTCGAACCCTGCGACAAGATCGTACCGAGGACCACTGACCTCGGAGGCGGCCACTTCGTAGACTGCCATCTGCGGGGTTGATCCTGAGGTAGTGCAGCGAAAATTTATTACCTCTGAAATCCAACTGAAATCACCCATCGAACACCCCTTGGCAGAGGGAAGGGCTCTTCCAAGTTGCGCATATTCATATCAACCGCTTTTTTTCAGATAAGTGCGTACCTGTTGCCCCGTAGTTCATCTGTTGCGATATTTATTGACTTAAATAAAGCCGCATTTTCCCCCTTCAATCTGCAACACATTTTCGCATCTCTAAAAAAAAAGCACCTGCCTTCTCACTTCTGCAAAAGCTCCTCGCACTGTGTTTCTTGAAAATTCAGCGCGTTACCTTTTGGCACACATGATGCAACTACGAAAGCAAGACTGAACACAAAGGAGGATACGAAAATGAAGACCACAATGACAAAATCGGGTGCTTACATCGGTGCAGGAGCGGGGTTGGTGCTGTTCGGACTGTTTGGATTACTCCCCGGTAGTCTTCTCGGCGGCGCGGCAGGGATCCAAATCGCCGGCCTGCTCTTCGGGCTTCCTCTCGAACCGGGGCTTCTTTCCAGAGTGGTTGTCCTTATGGGAATGCTTCTGGGCGTCCTTGTAGCGGGGATCGTGATTGTAACTGCAACATCGACCATTGGATGGCTCGTCGGCGCAGCTGTCGGCACGTCCGTCCAGGAGAATACTTTGGCTGCGGCCGGAAGGAGATAGTCATGAAAAACGAGACAGTAAAAACAGGGATGAAGATCGGTGCAACAATGGGCGGGCTGGTGTTTCTGGTGTTCGGCATCATGCCGGGATTTTATTTCGGGTCCTATGGGACGCTGATCCTGCTCCAGAAGCTGCTGGGCGGGATGGTGGAACCGACCCTCTTCGTGCGAGTGGCGATCGTGATGGGTATCGTAGTCGGCATCTCCTGCGCGGCGGCCGTGTGCCTCGTGGTAGGCGGCCTCATGGGTACGGCGATCGGCTTTGTGGTAGCAGCTCCCGCGGCAGTCAGAGAACGGAAGGCGGTCGCGGAAAAGGCGTAAGACGAGAAGTATGAGCGGAAGAAAGGGCTGCAGAGTTTACCAAGAAGGCGGTGAGCAATCACCGCCTTTTGCATTTATGGATAGGCTATTCGTAAATACGTTCGGTTAAGGAAGTTCACGAAGTAAAGAACAACAGTATTTAAGCAGTGAGCCCCGCTCTGCGAAGAGATCATTATATTAAGGTAACCATCCAGAAGGGACGGCTGCATTAAATGGATCTGCGTCGCGTTCCGGCAAAACAAACATCAGTGTTGAGGGTGCAGGGGGCGGATCAGGGATGAAAAAAGAAGTAAGTTTCTGTGGTCCGGCTTGAAATCATCCTGGCATGCTCCCGGGAAAAGGACAAGGCGATGCGGAAACGTTCAGGGCCTGCTTTCTTTAATCGGGGGGAACGTGTGTGACATCACCGATTTTCGTTTCTGGGATTTTTCCCTGCTTCGGTGTGTTGACACCGTCCCGAGTCTCCAGGTATAAACCCGGCCGCACTGCGCGCAGGACGCTCCGGACAGCGCTTCCTTGCAGGTTGGGCAATAAATGATGTAGTGTTTCGACAGAAGATGCTGATGTTCCTTGATGTTGATCCGGCTGTTGCAGCAGACAAGTTCTCCTGCCAGGTCCCCTCCGCAGACACAACGGTGGTCCAGGGGCCAGGGCAGCATTTCTTCGAGCATGTAGATGGCCTGCCCCAGGAGCTCAGTCAGCCTTTCACTGGCGCTGTCGTCAAAAAAAGATTCAGTTAGGGCTTCCCGGATGTCGATCATGAGCTGGTTTTCCTTCAGGAACCGGAGGATCTTGTGGAGACGCTCCTCTCCCGAACCGAGCCGTGAAAGTGAGCGCAGATTCGTGGTCTGCTTGTAGTGCTCCTGGAAATAGAGCAGCATCCATATCTGCGTCATGTCGTAAAAGAATTCAAGAACGGGGTAGTAACCGTATTTTCTCCGGATCGTCGTTTCGGCCTCTCCCCGTTTCTCGGGCACGTGGGGAAATACGGCGATCAGAAGCCCGTCCTCGAAGTCTTCATAGAAAAAGGGAGTTCCGGAAAAATGACGGCACCCGCAGTGCGGGCACTGGATGACATTGAACTGCCATTTTGACAGTGTTTGTCTTGCCTGAGGTGTATTGGAAACGTCCACCCAGTTAATGATTGTAGCACTAAAATCCTGGCCGCAGTTGCCGCATTCAAATGCTTCACTGCTGAATGACTCTGCGTGATGAAGGAACAGGTTGATCATGGGAAATATTATACACTACTTTATCCAAACTTACTTTGAAAATAACTCACTTTTTGTGGTACAATGCGTGCCCAGAAAGAAATATTTATCATCCAGCTGACGCATTTTCGTTAAAGAAAGGGACACCAGATGCCGATAAAAGAAGACACGATCCTGACGACAGCGCTGCATTCCGAGGTTGAGAACCGTTTCCTTACCTATGCGCTTTCCACCATCGTTTCACGGTCTCTGCCTGACGTGCGCGACGGACTGAAGCCCGTGCACCGGAGGATCCTCTTTGCCATGTGGGAAATGGGCCTCGGCCCAACAGCGAAATTCCGAAAAAGCGCGGCCGTGGTCGGAGAGGTCCTCGGCAAGTTCCACCCCCATGGCGACCAGGCCGCCTATGACGCCATGGTCAGAATGGCGCAGCCGTTCTCGCTCCGCTACCCCCTCGTCGAAGGCTCGGGAAACTTCGGGAGCCTCGACGGCGATCCGGCTGCGGCAATGCGGTATACGGAAGCCCGGTTGTCGCACCTCGCCGAAGAGCTTCTGGTCGAGATCGACAAGGAAACCGTGGGCTTCCGGGCGAACTACGACAACTCGCTCAAGGAACCGGTGGTCCTCCCGGCGCGTTTTCCGCAGCTCCTCGTGAACGGCACGTCAGGCATCGCAGTGGGCATGAGCTGCTCCTTCCCGCCACATAATCTCGGTGAGGTGATCGACGGCCTTGCTGCCATGATCGACAATCCCGATATCGACGTCAAAGACCTTCTGAAGCATATCAAGGGGCCGGATTTCCCGACCTCCGGCCAGATCCTGAATTCCAAAAAGGAACTCAAAGAGATCTATCAGTCCGGGAGCGGCGCGATCCGGATCCGCGGCGAATACACCGTTGAAGACCTTCCGCGCGGTAGGCAGGCCATCGTCTTCCATTCCATTCCCTACCTCGTGAACAAGGCAAAGCTGCTCGAGAAGATGATCGGTCTCATGGAGGACAAGAAGCTGCCGCAGGTCTCGACGGTGCGCGACGAATCTACGGACATTGTTCGGATCGTGATCGAGCTCAAGGCCGAAACGAACCCGGAGATGGTGACCGCCTACCTCTTCAAGCACTTCGGACCTCGAGTCCTCCTTTCCCATGAACTTCACGGCGCTCAAGCCGAATATGGAGCCTGAAAGGCTGCCGCTCAAGGAAGTGATGCGCTACTTCCTCGAGTTCCGGAACGACGTGATCAAGAAGCGGCTCAACTTCGATCTGCGGATCCTGAAGGCCCGGCTCCATATCCTGGCGGCCTTTGAAAAGCTCTACGACGACCTCGATACGGCGATCAAGATCATCCGCAAGTCAAAATCGAGGGAGGACGCCGCGGAGAAGCTGAAAAAACATTTCAAGCTCGACGACGAGCAGGTGAAAGCGATCCTTGAAATGCAGCTCTACCGGCTTGCCGGCCTTGAGATCGACCGCATCCTGAAGGAGAAAGCGGAGAAGACCAAGCTGAGGAAGGACATCGAAGCGATCCTGGCCAGCCCGAAGAAGATCTGGGGCCTGATCAAGTCCGAGCTTCTGAGCATCAAGGAGCAATACGGAGACAAGCGCAGGTCCGTGATGAAGGCCGCAGAGGACGTTGAATTTTCGCAGGAGGATTTCCTCGCCCACGAGGACGTGACCGTGATCATGACGAAGATGGGCTGGATCAGGCGCGTCAAGACCGTTGGCGAAAACCTACGTTTCAAG
Source organism: Nitrospirota bacterium (assembly GCA_963754875.1). Lineage (GTDB taxonomy): Bacteria > Nitrospirota > UBA9217 > UBA9217 > UBA9217 > JAJYKN01. The sequence goes on along the minus strand of CAVWHO010000016.1, from coordinate 603,262 downwards.
GAAGGCGACGAGCTGCTGGCCCTCTTGCCTGCGAACACCAGGGACAACATCGCCATCTTCTCTTCCGCAGGCAAGGTCTATGTGATGAAAGCCTACGACCTTCCGTCAGGCTCCGGGTTCGGCGAGCCGGTGCAGCACCTCTTCAAATTCGGCGACGGCGAGCGGCCGATCGCGACCATGAATTTTACGATCGTCTTTACCGGCACGCCGGAGGAGGCAGGAAAGGACAAGCAAGCGGAACTCGCTCTGGCGCCCCGTGAAGTGACGGTGCTCACCGTATCCAGCCACGGCATCGGCTTCGCCTTCGACCTGGGGCAGTTCAATGCCGTGACGACCCGGGCAGGGAAAAAGTTTGCCGGCGTAAAGTCGGGCGACAGCATCATGGGCGTGGACATCCTCGATCTGCCGAACGTTCTGTTCCTCACCTTGGAAGGAAAGGCCGTCGTGGTAGCGGCAAAGGACATCCCCGTCCTCACCGGCGCAGGCAAGGGAGTCAAGCTCGTGAACGTAAAGAACGGCGAGGTGGCGCTCTTCCGCTCCGTGCGCAAGGGCCAGCAGGTGAAAGTGATCGACGAGAAGGGCAAGGAGAAGGTGATCGACCTCAAGGATTACGGCGTCATGACCCGCGGCAGCGTGGGGCTCAAGGCGGTAAAGGCGGTGAAGTTCGTGTAGGAGCAAATACGTTCTTAACCACTGGCGACTTCGTCGCACACGGTAACATCTGAAATCTGTGCTTATCTGTGTGTCTCGCAGCGGGACCCGTGGTTAAATGTCCTTTTCGTTTCTATGAAATCTTTTCGCAAAGAACTCTGGTTCAACGTCCCGTCTCGCAAGGGTTTCATCAACATCACCCCGCAGGTCGAAGACTGCCTGCGCGAGAGCGGGGTCCAGGAAGGTCTCGTGCTCGTGAACGCCATGCATATCACCGCTTCGGTGTTCATCAACGATAATGAGCGCGGCCTGTTCCCTGATTTCGAGGTCTGGCTTGAAAAGCTCGCGCCTCACGAACCGACCAGCCAATACCAGCATAACAGCGGCGAGGACAATGCAGACGCGCATCTAAAACGCTCGGTCATGGGCCGCGAAGTGGTTGTGGCCGTCACGAAGAGCAAGCTCGACTTCGGCCCCTGGGAACAGATTTTTTACGGTGAATTCGACGGCCGGCGAAAAAAACGCGTGCTCGTGAAGATCATAGGGGAGTGACCGAATTTCGAACGATTGCCTCTCCTAAATCTCCCCACAAGGATAGCCGATCTTGAAGAGTCTCCGGCGACACTCCTTCCTTGCCGAACCCGACATCACCCCTGAAAACCACTCCTGAAGCTGTAACGACCCTTAATCCCAGACCGTAGTCGTCACGCATGTTAGACCTTTTGGTCAGGTCACTCTGCACATCGGACGTGACGCCGAGCTCGTAGAACAGGGCGATCTGCACTGACGTCCGTACGTCCTTCATGACGAAGATGTTGAACGGCGTCCGTTCGTCAGTCAGATTCCAGCGTAGCTCGGTGCCGTAGAACAGCGTATGGGCTCCCTGGAAGCGGCCCTGGGGATAGGCGCGCAGCCGGCTGAAGCCGCCAAGTGACGAAGCTGTGCCGTACTTGTTGTTCGCGATCATGTTGGCGATCACCTCCGTACAGAATTGCTGCTCCTCTGCGGTGAGCGTCGGGTCGCTGCAGTTCAGTCCCTGTTGCTGCTGGAGCTTTGCGGGGTCTGTTTCGCCCTGGTGGATGACGACGGCATCGGACCGGAGAAAATTGAACGCCCAGGTGCTGCGCCTGCCGATGGGAACATAGGCAGTGGTGTTGTAGTCCATGACGTAATAATCAGGACCGGAATCGCTAGGCGGGGACTGCGTCCGGGTGACGAAGAACCGGATTCCCCGGCGCGGATCAGAGTAGTCGTCGGTCAGGTCGAGGTGGGTCCCGTAGAGCATGACGTGACCGCTCTGCCGGGAGGCATCCTGCGCTTCGACGATAACGTTGCCGTCCTTGTCCCTGATGCTCTTCAGCTTTGAAGCCCCCTGATACCATGCCCAGAAGACTTCGAAGCGGCGGTCAAAGAACGTCGCCGTCATCCGGGCGCCGTAATATTCCGTGTCGCCGAACTCAAGCAGCCGATAGTCATGCTTGTCCGTGTTCATTCCCCGCTGGCTGTAGCTCTGAATGGTTGCTTCATTCAACGCGCTGTAGCCGAAATCGAGGATGAGCGTACGGGGGATGATGTGGACGTCCGCGACGCCGAACGCCTCACCCCGCACGTCGCCGGAGAAGACGATGCCGTAAACGTCGGTGTACGTGTCAGCGATGTTCATTGCGCCACCCACGAGTCCGAGGCCTGTGCCGATGCCGGGCAAGCTGTAGGGATAGGGGAAAAGGGCGTAGCCGAAATCTTTCGTGAACTGGGGTTTGCGTCGGTCGGGAATTGCGGGCAATTCGGTGCTGACTTCTGCCGTTGCTTCAACTGCTTCTGATGCAGGGACAAACGATCCGACTATGCATACTGCAAGCAGAAAGGAGCGGAAAATGTTCCGCATCAAGGCCTCCCTCGAAATTAGGTGCACCGTAGTAATTAATTATTGAGTAAGATCACGTGAATGTCAAGGGGTGGGGAAATCTTCCCTGGAGTCTGATTCGTCATCCCCGTGAAAACGGGGATCCAGTGACAGATTGAGAATCCTGGATTCCCGCCTGCGCGGGAATGACGGGAACGGGGGGGGGAATAATTAGTCAAAAGCCATTTTAAGCTACTTAAACGGTACAGCAGCGTGGAGCTGCGCCGTTTCAAATTCGATAAGTCCTGCCAGTGCGAACGGGTCCTGGTCAACGATTTTTTCCGCTTCTGCTATGCTCTCCGCCTTGATGATGATCATGCCGCCCCGCTCGCCCCACTTGCCCGCTTGAACCAATGTCCCTGCGGCAAGCTGCTGCTTGGCCCATTCGCGGTGGGCGAGAATAACCTTGTTGATCTGTGTCCGGTCCGCGTCGTGCTTAAACTTGTTAATGGACATAAAGTACATGGGAAGGCCTCCAGCTGCAATCGAAGAATAAATCCTTGGCAGAGATTTCGTAACGCGTTGTCATTCCCGCTTGCCGGGAATCGTAGTGCAATATAAGTCACCGAAAAGGAAGGATTCCGGACAAGCCAGACACCATAGGTGTTATCTTCGACTTTTACGAGTTCATCTTGTTACGAAACCGGGTCAGCAGCAGCTTCCTGAGGCAGTATCGCTGCACCCGCACGTGGGTTCGCTGCCCGTAAGCAGGCCGGTAATGATCGCAGCTGCGCAGCCCACGCCTGCATTGACCGAAAGCGCGCCGAAATCGCAGTTCTTGGCGCAGGCACCGCATTCCATGCACAGGTCCTTGTCCGTGATCGTAGCACGCTTGTCGCGCATCTCGAACACGCCTTGCGGGCAGACCTCGACGCACCTGCCGCAGCCGGCGCACTTGTCCGATGCATACTGAAGCGTTGTCACATTCGCGAGATACTTCATACAATCCCCCATTCCCTGATCTTGTAGACCAGCAAAAGAACGATCGAAATGCCCGCAGCCGTTAAATATAGAGGAATTCCGATCTTCAATTCTTTCTTGACGCCCGACATGCCGGTAAAGGTCGTTGAGCCGGTGAACTGGAGCGCGATATAGGAGCTCATGGCAGGGAAGAAGATCCAGGATGCAACGAGTAGCAGGATCTCGCCCCGGACAGCCGGTGCGAGAAACGGTACAACAGCCAGCATGGACAGGAGGCCCATGATCCATCCCTTGATCGCGAACGAACGAAACGGAATAAAAGGAAGCAGCACAGGCGTCAGGAATGCACCCGCCAGCACAGTGATGAGGCCGAGAACGAGAATAGGCAAGCCCCCGGACCACGCGCTTTTAAAAAGGATACCTGAAGGTTGAAGCCCGAACAGGATGAGCACAGCGCCGGCAAACCAGGGAAACATTTTCATCGCGGGGTTGATTTCCATAGGAGTAAGAACAAGGCGGTCCATCATCGGGAATTGGATCGTGCTCATTTCTTTTGTTTTCTTATAGTCTGCTTCAATATATAAAGGAATGTCTCTTGCCTGAACAGGGCCGAAGGAAACCCGGAAACCCGTCTTCTTCTGGACTTCTGCAGCGTTTACGCCGACCGCGCCGAGCTGGGGCACGATGACCCTTCGGTGGCTGATTACGGCCTCGAGTTTTGTTGATGCTATGCGGCCGATCAATTCATCAGTGCCGAAAGTCCCTTTGCCTGCTGCGCACCAGACGTTGATGCTCTTGGTGTCGAGCACGAGGACCCACGCATTCATGCCTTTCAATTCGCGGCGGAGGATGTCGAAACTCAGTTTGTAGTTGGCGCTCACGAAAACATCGGACTCCTTCGTGGGATCGCCTATTGCATAGAGTCCCGGTGCTACGGCATAATTCATCCGGAAAGCGCCGCTGCGGCTTTTGATCATGCCCCAGTAGTCAGCGCGGGACCAGTCCGAAGAAACACGAAAGACGCTGCCCGCAGGGGTACTCACCGCGCCAGTAGAATACGGCGGGACTTCTTTTTTAACAAATTTGAGAGTTTGCATCTGCATGGGATCACCTCGATTGACACAAGAAAGTTCAAATCACATTAGTTTCAAATCCTTTATTCTGAACTCGATGCCGTGCAGGTTCATTTATTGAGGATGTCGCCCATCACCGGCCCGAGCATTACTTTAACCATACCCTCGAGGTTGTCCGCCTTGATGAGGGCGATGCAGCAGATCTTCCCGTCTTTTTCCCAGCTCGTCACGGCCAGCTTGTCGCCGGCCTTGATGCCCGCCTTTGCGCGGAGCTCCTTGGGGAGCACCATCTGGCCCCGCTCGTCAACGGTCACGAGCGCCTCGACGGCGCAGCAGCTTGCACCTTTGCCGAAAGGTCCGGCCATGGGGATTTTGGCTTTTTTAGTCGTTGTCATCATTTCTCCGGAATATCCGCATAATCAGATTAATCAGATAGGTAAGATATACCTGAAAATAAGGGGGGTGTCAAGTATTCTCAACGAGCCCCTATGAAACAATCTGAAACCAAAGGCAACTACTTACGCTGAGACGCGAAGGCTTAAAACTATTAACGAAATCACAATAGTCCATGATCCCTGGAACAATTCCGATCCCTTAAAAAAAAACACATTTAACTTGACTCTCCGTGGGCAATGCCATACCTTTGAAGTAGCATTCGCTTACATTTCTAAGAGGTGCTCAACAATGAGCAAAGGACGCATGGAAGCATTCAGCGATGGTGTGATCGCGATCCTCATCACCATCATGGTGCTCGAACTGAAAATCCCGCGTGAAGCACGGTGGGAGGCCCTCGTCCCTTTGGCGCCGGTGTTCCTAAGTTATGTGCTGAGTTTCATCTTCCTCGGCATCTACTGGAGCAATCATCACCACCTGCTTCAGGCCATCAAGCACGTCGACGGCCGCGTGCTCTGGGCGAACCTGCATCTCCTGTTCTGGCTGTCTCTCGTTCCGTTCGTGACCGGCTGGACGGGCGAGAATAACTTCGCACCGTGGCCTGTTGCGTTGTATGGCGTGGTCCTGCTCTTTGCCGCGATCGCCTACTTCATCCTGACCCGTACTCTTATTGCACTCCACGGCAGGGAATCCGTTCTGGCCGAAGCAGTCGGCCGGGATTTCAAAGGCAAGGTATCGGTCGTTATCTACGCTGCGGCGATTCCTCTGGCATTTTTTAGTTCATGGATCGCATGCGGGCTGTATGTTCTTGTCGCAATCATGTGGCTGGTCCCGGACCGACGTATCGAGAAGATGCTGCCCCCGTGATCTGCAGGACGTTTAGCGAAAGGTTTTTGAAGCGAGGTGAGATGACCTATGAAGATCAAGGCAATCATATTCGGGGGCACCGGCATGGTCGGTGAGGGCGTGCTCCACGAAGCGTTGAAACACCGGGACGTAGAATCGGTCCTGGCCGTAGGTCGGAGGCCCTGCAAGGTGGATCATCCCAAACTGACGGAACTGCTTCAAGACGATTTTTTTGACTACTCGAAGATCGAAGACCGTCTCAAAGGATACAATGCCTGTTATTTCTGCCTCGGCGTCTCTTCCGTGGGCATGAGCGAGCAGGACTACAGGCGAATGACCTATGACCTTACGATGGAGGCTGCGAGGGTGTTGTCCAGGCTCAATCCCGACATGACCTTTTGTTATGTGTCGGGCGCCGGTACGGACAGTACTGAAAAAGGCAGCATCATGTGGGCACGGGTGAAGGGAAAAACGGAAAATGACCTGATGAAGCTTCCGTACAAGGCCGTGTATTTGTTCAGACCGGGATTCATAAAGCCCACGAAAGGCCTGAAGCACGCACATAGTATTTCCAAAATCGTCGGCCTGCTCTATCCGTTTTGGAAAGCCCTTGTCCCGAAGTATGTCTGTACGCTGGAAGAAGTGGGGCTTGTGATGATTCGAGCGACGGCGGAAGGCTTTACAAAGCAGATCCTGGAAAACGGGGATATCACACAACTGGCACGAACCAGGTAGGGATGTGAGGTAGAGATGCGAAATCCGATCTTGAGTCCCGCATCGTCTGCCGACACTGCGAAAGAGTAAATCACTCCATTCTGTCAACCTTCTGCATGATCGCGTTCTTATGCAGTCTTACGTAGGAACAGCCAGTAGGTCGGGTAGAGCAACGCGAAACCCGACGCCTCAATTTGAATGATCTTTAAGTATTTAGCATATATCGGGTTTCACTTCGTTCTACCGAACCTACGACTGTGCAGCCCTCATTTCATTTTGGCAAGATGCTGCATGATTTTATCCTTATGGAGCCTTACATACGAACAGCTCGGTGTTGCCCCGCATTTCCTACAGGCTATGTCATAGGCTGAATTCAGGGTCCCGCATTTTTGGCAGGAATAGTGCTCGATCATCTCCGAATACCATTTTTCGTATCCCACTTCCTTAATGCGCGCCTGGGATTGCCACAACTCGATGCGATGCGGCATCTCCGCTTGAAACACTTTCAAATTTGAACAAGGGTATTCCACACATTCGCCGCAAAAGTCGACGCCTTTTGCCGCTGCGCACTTTGCCATGGTACACTTGCTCTCGCAGTAAAAGCAGCGCTTCTCCGACCGGCAGCCGTTACAGTGCATTTCTTTAATAGGCTTTTGAAAACGAAGGGCCATCGCCTTGAGCCTTTCGGGCTCTTCTTTCGTTCCGATGAAGACGCGGCAAGCAGGACAAAACAAGCCGCAGACCGCGGCAAGCCGCTTGTCCGGGACACGTATGTTTTTGTTTATTTCTTTCATAACCTGGACCGTCCTTTCCTCATGCAGCGACTATCGTGATGGTCTCGAAAGAAGTCAAAATTTCACAGGTCGGCACAACGACACGAAGAAATGCCGCTTGAAAACACTTAAGGTTTTTCTTTGTGTCTTTTGTGATCTTCGTGTGAGAATGACTTGTTACGACTTCATCATCTTGTATTCGGTCACAATTTCAACGTTGCCTTTTACCATGGCCCATACGGCGCAGACCGAGTCTTCGGCAAGCTTGAGCGCTTTCTGCACGTCTGCATCCACGGCATCTTTGGACTGGAGCTCAAAGGCGAGAAAAATTTTCCGGAATGACGTGGGGCTCAAGGGGCATATAACCCTGCCCATCACCGAGCGGAGGCGTGTAGTCCATAACGATCGGAGCATTAGACTTTGCTCTCCCAATATAACCCAGTTTTTGATTCGTGGAATGAACGAAAACTTCCAGTATCTCGGCCATCGCTGATCTCCTTCGTAGGGCCAATGCTATTGATAATGGCTCTTGTTCAATATTCCGGAAGCATCTTAATCAGCCTGACCTCTTCCCATGACAAATTTTCCGGTAAAATATTTTTCTCGTATCTGGCCTGCTTCTTCCTCGATCCAGCGTTCAAGCCCCATCTTCTTGATACGGCAAAGATTGTAAAGTTTTGTGTTGTGAGGTAAGTGTGCGGCTTTGTCCGCCGTCGGCGCGAGAAAGGCACACGGAAAATCATTACATTCACAGCACAAGGTAACCCCCTTGGCTTTGACACAGTCCAGAGTTGCGCACCCGTGCGGAAGATGGAAATGCTTCCCGTCCTGCCCGCGGCAGCCCTTGCAGGGTATTTCTTTTTTTGGCACGCCGAATTTGAGGTGCGTTAATTCAGCGACTTCGTCTGTCAAATTATCCTCGTAGAAATCGCAAAGGAAACAGGCCAAACCGCACGGCGCCGTCAAAGCCTTTTTGTCTTTCATGGCTCCTCCTTATAACAATACATTTATTGATTATCGCCGGCAAATCTCTTCGATTTTCATCAAGATGGCAGCGTTCTTGTGATAGGAGCCGATCTACCCGAGTTGCGGCCCTTTGCCGATCACCATCTTGCCGCGGTAATATCTTTGCTTGATCTCGGGTTCTTTTTCCAGGTACTTGGCCACCCCGTGCTGTTTGATGAAGCTCAGGTTGAATATCTTCAGGTTGTGCGGCAGGACATCCGCCCTGTCGGACGCCGGATTCAATTTTGCACAGGGGAAATCCTTGCATTCAAAACAGAAGTCGCGCCCTCGTCCGGTCGCGCAGCCGTACGTCGGGCATGTTCCCTCGATAAACTGGTTATGTCCCTTGCCTGGTCTGCACCCCGAACAGGGAATGCCGTTCCAGTTTATCCTCTTGACCAGCGCTTCCCGCAGGGACGGATCATCCTTAACCTTGTACATCGGGCAGGCTCCGCAGTGCATTCCGCAGGGCGCGACGAGGGAGATGTCGTCTTTTGTCTTCATGAAAAAATCCTCCTTTTGGGTTATCTGTCAGTTAGACCGGCCCGGAGGGGAAAGGTTACAAAAATAAATCAGGAAAGAATCGTCCATTCTTTATTCCGTATGCCGTCCCTGATTCTTTGCGCAAACGAATCGTCTGCATGTTCCCGGTAAAGGTCCTGGTAGAAATCACGGATCGTCCGCAGGTTAATGACTTCTTTTTTGGCCTGCATGATTCTCGGCGGGCGGGGATCGACGGCGAGGTTTTTTGAGATCAGGCCCTTAGAAAGGGCGAAGCGTACGTACTGCTTGCAGTTGCAGGGATTGGATTTCTTGAGGAACTGGCACATGTTTTCCATGTAGCCGAACCACCTTTTCCTGGCCCGGTGCAGCGTTGTTTTGACGGAGCCGACGGAACATTCCAGGATTTCGGCAATTTGTTTGTGCGGCAGGTCCAGGGTGACGGCCAGGCAAAAGACCTTTCGCTCGTTCGCCTGCAGGCACTCCGTCAAGGCATGAAGGCATTTGATCCTGACTTGGTAAGCAAGAAGCTCGGTTTCAGGATTGTTCGCAGGATTCATGTCGATGACCTCTTCGAAAGAGTAACCCTGGTCTTCGGTCAAAGACTGGTAGGGCAGCTTGCTTCGATATTTCAGATGGTCATTGGCAACGTTCAGGGCGATTCGATAGATCCAGGTGAAAAAAGAGCTCTCATTGCGAAAGGTTTCATAGGCGCGAAAAGCGCGGAAAAATGCCTCCTGAGTTATGTCCTCGGCGTCGTGCGCATTACCGGCAAGCGACAAGGCGAGTCTATATACCTTTGGCTGATTGTCGCAGTATAATTGATCGAAAAGTTCTGAGTGCTTATCGGACATGGGTAACACCTCGTTACGTATTGCTCAGGTGCCGGACAGGGTTCACTGAAGTGAAGTCGTATGACTTACGCGTATCGCGGCTGGTCTTTCGTCGCTTCGTAATACGCTTCAACGCCGAGCTCCTTCATACGACGGTTCATCCTGACCCATCGCTCATGGAGGTTAGGGTCGAAGTTGGACTTGTCACAGGGGAAGTCCTTACACTGAAAACAGAAATCAACGCCCTTCTGCTTGTAGCATGTCGCCACCCCGCAGTTCGGATATTTGCAGTCACCCTTGCGGCATCCTTTGCAGCCGGCTTGGCTGAAGTGGGCGAGCAGTTCCTTGAACGCGGGATAGTTCTGATACACGGAAAGGAATTTTGAAAACCGCTCCGCATAGCTGTCGAAGGAGCCCAGCAGCCTTCGCAGCTCCACTGAATGCCGCTTGATGTCGCCGTCGCTGTACATCTGGCACTTCATGCAGTTCAGGCCGCAGGGTGCAAGAATTTTTTTGAGCTCTTCGTAGTTCATGACGGGCCTCTCATGTTCAGTCTTGCAGATATGATTAACTGTATCACGCAAAGAGGATGAGTCACCATCGGCGTTCTGGACGGGAATTACCTATCCGCGAATTCCGCGCTCGAAGTCACTAAAATACCTTCCTGCTCGTATTGCTTCAGGATGTCGCTCATGTCTATGCGGGTTATGATCGCGTCCTTGACGATCTTTACTTTGTACCCCCGGTTAAGGGCGCCCCTGGCGGTGTTGTGAACGCAATAGGCAGCGTCCAGTCCCACCAGATACAGCTCGTTTACCTGATTCCGGATGAGGAACTCGTCCAATTGCCGGTTTGAAAAAGCGTCGGAAAACTTCTTTGTGAAATCGTTGCGACTTACCACGTTTATTCTCGAGTCGACTTCCGTTCCCGGCTTGCTCTCGATGGCCCGGCCCCCAAGAAGCCGAGTAATGAAGTTGTCGTCAAAGATCTGGCGGATATAGATCACCCTGGCTCCCGACTTCGACGCCTTGTCGATAAGTGTGTTGATGACCGCGATCTGCGGCTCAACGTTCTTATACAGGCTAGGCTGCTTGCCTCTGAGCCCGGTATAGTCTTCCTGAACGTCGATGACCAGGAGGGCTTTTTGCGGGTTGGCGTAGGCGGCGATTTTCGCACCCTTGGTTGGCGTAAAAAATTTCTTCATGATAGCGAAGACGATCACGGCGAGAATAACAACAATCGCCACGAGCGATATCACGATATACTTTTTTACGGACATTCGTGGCCCCTCCTTTTTCGACAGCCTGATTACGTGTCGCCGAGCATCCCCATGATGTCGTTCGCACTTGCTACCTTCGCAAAAACTGCACCCAAGGCGGCCATATACGCCCCGTGGACGTTACTCGCGGGGATATTGGAACCATGAAAAGCCAGGCTTCTCGCTGCACAGGCATCGTGAGCAACCATACATTGATACCCTTTGTCGAAGGCCGCCCGAACGGTTGCGTCAATACACATATGAGACATCATCCCGCAGATCACCAGGTCCTTGATCTCTTGCGAAAGAAGATATTCCTGCAGATGCGTATCCCTGAAACTGTTCGGGAAATGTTTTTTAACAATTGTTTCGTCGGGCAAAGGCGAGACGCTTTCGTGCAAGTGTATCCCCTCCGTATTCGGCAGGAAAAATGTAGCGCCCGGCCGCGTGGAAATATGCTGGATATGGACAATCGGCAATTTTTTCGTTCTAAAAAAATCCAAAAGCCTTTTGGCGGCTTGGCTTGCTTCGACAGCTCCGACTACTTCCATCCTCCCCTTCGGAAAATAGTCCTGTTGAATATCAACCAGCACCAATGCGGAATTCATACTTTCTCCTCGCAGCCGCCTATTTCGTATTTTGTAAGAGTTCGCGAATTGCATTGCCCAACCGGCCAATGCCGACTTCTATTGTTTCTTCATCAACGCAGGAAAAATTCAAGCGCATAGTACTTGTTCGTGTTTTGTTGACGTAGAAGGGGTCCCCAGGAACAAAAATGACTTTGTCTTTTACCGCCAGATCAAACAAATCGAGCGCTGCAGCGTTCTGCGGTAATTCGGCCCAGAGGAACATGCCACCCTCGGGCTTCGTATGCTTTACGTTCTGAGGAAAATGCTTTCCGATACTGTTGAGCATTGCCCTGCATTGCCTCCCGTAGGCATCCCGGATTTTTTCTATATGTGCGTCAACATCATTGTCGCGCAAATAGTGGTAAATGATGCTCTGCGTAAAATGGCTCGTGTGAAGATCGGAAGCCTGCTTTGCAATGATCAGCTTGTCCATAATATATTTCGGGGCCGCGATCCATCCCAGCCTGAACCCGGGTACAATCGTTTTCGAAAAAGAACCCAAGAGGATCGTGTTGTCGGGCAGCAGTTCCTTGAACGATTGTTTGCGTTGTCCTGAGAACCGCAACTCGCCGTAAGGGTCGTCTTCGATCAGGAGCGTTTTTGTGCTACGAAGGATTTCCGAAACTTCGGCCCTATTTTCATTCGAATACGAGATACCTGAGGGATTTTGGAAATTCGGGACCGTGTACATCAGTTTCGGCTTCTCCGAGGCGAGGCCGCGCCGCAGCCGCTGTGTGTCCATTCCCTGCTCAGAAACGAGTACCGGGAGAAACTTCGGCTTGTAAATCGAAAAGGCCTGGATCGCCCCCAAATAGCCGGGCTCTTCGATGACCACACTGTCGCCTTTGTTCAGGAGGATCTTGCCCAAAAGGTCCAGCCCTTGTTGAGAGCCGCTGGTGATCAGGATGTCTTCGACCGGGATGTCGAGCTTCTTCGTCTGCCGGTAGCGCCCGGCAATATATTCTCTCAGCTTCAGATATCCTTCTGAGTTGCTGTACTGAAAAATATCATTCCCGTGAAAAGCGAATACCTTGTCCGTCGCCGCCTTCAGCTCCCTGGCAGGGAACAGCTGCCTGTTCGGAAGGCCGCCGGCAAAAGAAATGACCGCAGGATCGAGTGCGACCTTGAGGATTTCACGGATGAACGAACGGGGAACGTCGGTAATGCTGTCGGAAAAGATGCTGTCCATTTGATTTTCCCTCATGCATTGTAAAAGCCAACAGCCTGTGCTGTGAGTTCGAGTGTATCAGAAATCGAGAAAAAAACAAACGTGTATTGCAAAAGTTAGGCGTGCCTCAATAAACGGTCATCGTCTATTATGCTCCCTGAATATAAAAGGGGGTTCAGGCTGTCCATTTTTCCATGCAGAACAAGAGTACAGTATCACCCTGGGGCTTTTCACCGTATTTGCGATATCCGAGTTTTTCGTATAAAGCAATGTTCCTTTCGCTCTTGTGCCCGGTGAACAGCTCGTAACGCTGCACACTGCTGAATTCGTTTTCAACGGCAAGCATCAGCTTTTTCCCGATGCCCCTGTTTTGATAATCCGGCCTCACGATCAAGCGTGAAACATGGCACGTGTCCCCCTCAACGCGGCCTCTCACTGATCCCACGATCTGTCCGTCGCAAAGCGCTTTCAGGAAAGAATGGTGCTTGAAATCCTGTACCAGTTCGCCCAAAGTCTGGACCAGGGGCGGCAGCGTCATGTCGTTATACAAAATGCCTTGCCCGTGAAAGGCCGCCTTCTGTATTTCCAGTATCTCCGCCGCGTCCGTTTCCGATGCTAGGCGTATGTCATCGGTGAGTGTCCGGTCGAGCAGGTTAGTGTACTCCTGCAGTTCCTTCTCGATGAAACACTTGACGATGGTCCGGTAGACCTTCTCGGCAATATGCGGTGAGAGTCCTGCCTGGGCAGCCCTTGCCTTTACCCGCTCGATCACCTGTTCGACGCGCTTTCCGTCCCGGACGCCTTCTTTGTTCTTTTTCAGTTGACCCGCCGCGCTGACCAGCTTGGCGCGCTGAGAAAGAAGCGCGATTATCTCTGAATCGACTTGGTCGATCCTCTGTCGTATCTCGTCCAAATCCATATGTTCAGTCTCCTCAGCCAGGCATTCTCTCAGCCAAAACCATATTGATGCAGTCCACAATCAACATAGCCGGTCATGGCGTCACTCTCAATCGCCGCTGTCCTGCTATGACCAGTATGACCCCGGCAAGGATCGTGAGCATTGCAATGACACCAATTGCGTTCACTGTCTCATCAGCGAGCCAGATCCCGAGCACCACCGCAAGGGCGGGGTTCACGTAGGCGTAGCTGGTTGCAAGAGCGGGGCGGACGTTCTTCAACAAATATGTGTAAGCAGTGTATCCCAGAAGCGAGCCGAAGATAGCGAGATACACCATCGCCCCCAAGGCCCGCATGGACGGGTGCGTCGGGATACGCTCTCCAGAAGCAAAGCCGACAACGAGCACCAGCAATCCGCCGCTGAACATCTGCGCCGCGCTTGCCATCATCCCCGAGGGAAGGGGCAGACGCAGGCTCAGCACGGACCCGAACGACCACGAAGCAGCGGACAGGACAAGAAGGATTGCACCCGCGGGATGGGCATGCAGATCGCCTTCTACGTTCAGGAGGAGAATGCCCGCGAGGCCGAGGGCTAGACCGATCCACTCATGCCGCGCAGGCCACTGTTTCCATATGCCGGCGAACAGTACGGTCCAGAGCGGCGTGGTCGCGAGCACGAGAGCGGCAACGCCCGACCCCACCCACTGTTCGGCATACACAACTCCTCCTGTCCCGCCGAGGAGCAGAAAGGCGCCGACTGTTAATGAGGCGAGCCATTGCGGCCTGACCGGCGACGGCACGCCTTTCCAGCGCAAATAGAGATACATTCCTGCCCCGACCAGCATGTACCGAGACCCTGCAATGAAAAGCGGCGGGAAACTCTTCGAGCGAGATCCGTATCGCGAGGTACGTGGAGCTCCAGGCGAGGTACAGCGTGAGGAGTGCGGTAATGACCCTGGCCCTGCCCGGTCCGATTAAGGCGGTGGTACTACTCACTTCGTTCCCCCCATTGTGAGACTCGGCAATCTATTCAAGGCGCTCATGACTGCCCTGAGCGATGCAATCGATATATTGGTGTCCACGCCTGCGCCGAACACGAAATTGTCGTTCCTGTCCCGAACTTGAATGTAGGCAACGGCCTTCGAGTCTGACCCTTGCTCCAGCGCGTGTTCGTAGTAAGCCGTGATATCGAAGTCGAGCTTAAGCGCACTCCTGAGCGCCTTACAGAAAGCGTCGATCGGTCCGTTGCCAGTGCCTGTTATGTCGTGCTCTCTTTCGTTCATCACGATACAGGCCTGTATCGTTGCGCCGCGTACATTATCGTTATGCTTGCCCGCAGGCTTCTCGTCAATGTGGCAGCTCTTGAGAGCGAGCGGTGCAGTCTTCTTTAAATATTCTTGTTCAAAAGTCTCCCACATGACATCGGGCCGGACTTCCTTTCCGGTTTTTTCCGAGATCGCCTGGATCATGCGGCTGAATTCGGCATGCATTTCCCGGGGAAGGGAATAGCCATATTCCTTCTCCATGATATAGGCAACGCCGCCTTTGCCGGATTGGCTGTTGATTCTGATGACATTCTCGAATGTCCGTCCCACGTCACTCGGATCGATCGGCAGATAAGGCACCTCCCAGCAACCGAATTGTTCCTTTTCACGCGCCTTCATGCCTTTGTTGATAGCGTCCTGATGAGACCCAGAAAAAGCCGTGTACACAAGCTCTCCGGCATAGGGGTGCCGCGCGTGGACATTGAGCCTGGTGCATTGCTCGTACATGGCAATGATCCTGCCGATGTCGTGGAAGTCCAGTTTCGGGTCAATACCCTGTGAGCACAGGTTCATCGCCAGTGTCACCAGGTCCACGTTGCCTGTGCGCTCGCCGTTCCCGAAGAGCGTGCCCTCGACGCGTTCCGCGCCTGCCAGGAGCGCAAGTTCTGTTGCCGCCACGCCGGTGCCGCGATCATTATGCGCATGGACACTCACCACAACAGATTCACGGTCCCGCAGGTGTCTGCTGAACCACTCGATCTGGTCTGCATAAACATTCGGCGTTGACATCTCGACCGTTGCCGGCAGGTTGAGAATTACTTTTCTGTGCAAGGTCGGCTGCCAGACATCAGTTACTGCTTCACAGATCTCGAGCGCGAAGTCGAGCTCCGTGCCGGTAAAGCTCTCGGGTGAATATTCAAAGATAAAATCCGTGTCCGCGAGCTTTGAGGTCTCTTCTTTGATCAGCCGTGCGCCGGCAACAGCGAGTTCGATGATCTCTTTCCTGCCCATGCGGAAAACGACCCTGCGCTGAAGTTCCGAGGTCGAGTTATACAGGTGCACGATTGCCCTGCGCGAGTTGCGCAGAGATTCAACGGTCCTCCTGATCAGGTGTTCCCGTGCCTGCGTAAGCACCTGGAGCGTGACGTCATCGGGCACGAGGTGTTTCTCGATCAGAATGCGGACAAAGTCGTACTCGATCTGCGACGCCGAGGGAAATCCGACCTCGATCTCCTTAAACCCCATGTCCACGAGCATTTGAAACATCTTCAGCTTCTCTTCGACGCCCATCGGGACAACGAGCGCCTGGTTCCCGTCCCGCAAGTCCACGCTGCACCAAGTGGGCGCGGTTTTTATGTTTTTTGACGGCCAGGTACGATCGGGCAGAGCGACGGGGGGAAAGGGTTTGTATTTGTGGGCAGGCATTGTTTTCATGGTAGTCTCCTTATCCGGAAAAGCGTTTTGTCAAAACCTGATTAACCGCGGGTCCGCTTCGCGGACACACAGTAAAGAATACGATGTGAATTCCACTAAACTGCCTTAATCCGTGCGTCCCGCGCATTCTGCGAGAACGTGGTTATATTTCCTTTTTCGCCAAAGCGAACAATCTCCTGAAATCGAACTCGATTCCTGCATCGGTTTTGTTCCGCTTGAATCCTTCTGCAAAAGCCTCTTTAAAATGCTCTTGTGCTCCTTCGGGCAGAGCCGCGAGATAGGGCCGCAATCCTGCCGAAGACCACCAGATCATGACATCGGGAATAGTTCCGAAACCGACTCGATATTTCTTGTAAAAAACATTGAGAGCTCTGAAGCCCGCCCGGTTCAGCATTGATTCATACTCTTCCTTTGAGGGAAACCGCCAGGGCGACTGCCATCCCTCGAAGAAACGGTCATATCCCAGCATGGATATCGCCCCGTCCACCGAATCGAAGAATTCCGCACAAAAGTTCGCCGCAGGAAACTGAAATGCGATTCTGCCGCCTTGCTTAAGCGCTCGATAAGCCGTGGCTGCTGCCTTGGGCTGGTCCTTTACCCATTGCATGGAGGAATTTGAAAAGGCCAGGTCGAACTTGTCGAGAAAATTAATTTCCTCGGCCGCGGCCCGGAGTACCGTCATATTGCCGGTGTGTGACGCGGCTACCCTTGCTTTTTCGAGCATTTCCTCGGACGGATCAATGCCCACCACAACTCCCTTCGAAGCGAGATGCGCGAGTTCCTTGGTAAGCTTGCCGGTGCCGCAGCCGAGGTCAAGAATTGCATCGTTTTCACGAATCCCGGCCAGGGACATGAGCTCCTTGCCAGCTTCGATCTGCGGCGCTTTTACCGCGTCGTACTTCTCTGCGTCCCATTTCATGGTGCACCTCCCAGAAGGGTTGAACTTTACAGCTGCCAAGGACGAAAACAAAAAAGGCCACGGATTTGATTTTCCGTGGCCATGTGGGTATTGTTTTATTCTATTGTATAGATAAAAAGTTAATAGAATCCCCCCTCGGCCACGGCAATAAGGTGCCATGCTGCTTTGCGGACGAGCTGAAGAGTAAGGAGATTCATTGGATGCATGAAATAAATATAGGGAATATCTCTTCTGCTGTCAAGATGTTTTTTCGGCCATGGTGTTGTTCTGTGGGAGAAAGAGGGGAACTCCGCTGATATCCCTTCCTGACCCTCAGATCGCAATATTTAAACCGAGCCGATGATTTTTTCAAATTCTGCGAC
The DNA here is from genome assembly GCA_963754875.1 of Nitrospirota bacterium. Classification (GTDB taxonomy): domain Bacteria; phylum Nitrospirota; class UBA9217; order UBA9217; family UBA9217; genus JAJYKN01. The sequence goes on along the minus strand of CAVWHO010000016.1, from coordinate 585,717 downwards.
AACCTCGTTGTTCTGATTTTTAATATCGGCTGTGAACATGAAGAATTTACCGCGTCTTCCGTTCAGTCTTACCTCGGCAATAAGCCGGTCACCGGGGACGGCGTTCTTTTTATATCGAACGATCTTCTGAACAACGTGTGGATCCGTCTTCAATCCTTCAACCGCGATCGGAATGAGTGCCGCAGCTACGAGGCACACAAATTCGTCTTGCGCGTATCCCGGATAAGTAGGCGCTTGTGGAAAATGGCCTTCTAAATCCGGATCATCCATCCCGATCTCTTTGAGTCCGATCAGCATGTTAGGAGCACCGGCATTGTAAAACACCCCGTCGATTTTTCTGAGTGCCGCTCCCCTATGCGGCAACAAGGTTTCGAGACTTTTTCTGTTGTAACATACAAATGCTGACATTGTTTGTGCTCCTGTCATTCGTAGATATCAGGCAACGGGACGGCATGGATCTCGTCGCTCTTATGGCAGATGCTTTTTTGAGTGGTTGATATTTTATTGTAATAGGAAAAGATCATGTTGCGTACCATCAGCTTACTGTTTTGGTGAATCTGACACCCATTTCAAATCATACAAATGAACAAGTTCTGTCTTGGCTCCCCTCGATGCAGCGCCTTCAAGGGCCTTTTCAAGCAGCGTTGCCGTGTTCCCGTTCTTTCTCGCGCTTCCGTTTAGTGCGATGATGTTCATGCGATAATCCTCTCTGATCAGCATTGACTAGATATCCGGGTTATAGCTTGAGCTCTATTGAAGAATACCGTGGCATCGCTGGGCGTTTAACGGCGCCCTACGCAATAATGTATTTGACAATGTTTCATCGAAGTTGCTCGTAGAATAAGTATTTGCATATTTTTGTCACGATTATATGTCTGTTTTGGTAAGCTGTCAACCACCGCGAATGGGTAAACATTTTTGGGTACAATGTTAACGACTGCTATATGAACTTGTGGGTTTACAAGAATGGCAAATGTAAGGACGGCAGGATGGAGAGTTTGCTGTAAACTACAACGGGCATTCTCCACATGACACAGGAAGCCAAGATTTTAAAAATGGAAATTAAGCCCGGTCTCGATTGACAACGTATCACCCTTAATATCGGCAGAGTATGCTATCCCTCCGGCATCGAACTCGTCGTATTTTATGATCCTGTACAGGACCCCTATATTCAAAGAAAGCCGTTCATTCAGATAGTGCTCCAGTCCGACGCCGAAATTTACTCCGCTTCCGCTCAATGTCGTATCGCCGTTAATGGTACTGAATTGATCTATTGAATAGGACCCCAGGCCAACCAGAAAATAAAACTGATTCGGATCATCGTAGGGAGAGACAAAAATACGTGCATCGAGGCTGAAGCCGCTGAAATCCGCTGTACCGAATCCCTGCAACTTATCACCATGGCTCGAACCAATGATGTTGCCTTCAAAAGCGACCGGTCCGAAATTATATCCGAACTTGAAGTCATAGCCGACAGCCGGTTTTATGTCATTAATGTCTGAACTAACGGGGTCATTATAGACGACGGCCGCTCCCAGATACGGCCCCTCCTTTGCGATCGCCGGGGTGAAGCAAAGCAGCACCATTAATGTTGACAGAGATAGAATCTTTTTCATAAAAATCTCCTCTCGAAGCATTCCCGGTTGCCTGTTCAAATTATAGCAGCGAAAGTGCCTAACGGTCGTGCTGGCAGGCTTATGGAGAAGTTTTACAATTTCCTCTTTAAAATATCAGCGCAAGGCGCATAGGAAAGCGAGCCTGCCCCTTACTATCTTTCCTGGCACTTGATACTATGTCTCTGGAATCACAGGTTATAACTTGCCTCAATATGACGAAGCTACGGCGCGGTTTTATTGCGCATGTGCTGCATTCTTTGGTTAACGTTCTCTTCTCTCCCCGTACGGTGTTCTATCGCCACCAGAAGGCTGACGGCCTTGCCTACCTTCTCGGGAAGGCGGCAAATACGCTCTCCTGCCCTCTGTCATAGCCCGTTCGCGGGAGCCTCTAAATATTGTTTCGTTCCCTCCTCGCATTCCAGGGTAAAAGCGTCTTGCATCGTGCGGTGCACCGATGCCTGCAAAAGTCCGTCCGTTGAATCTCCTCAAAGGATCAATTCGAACAACCCTGTTCGTGCGGTGGTCAACGAAATGATTGGAGATGACTTCCACCCTATCATGGACATGGACCACCCTGTGGAAATCGTTGAGGATGTAAAATCCGGGAAACCAAAAATTCCATCCCCAGAAAGGATACGGGACCCATGCGTATAAGTAAACGTAATCCGAAGGAGGGGGGTAGTAGGTCACAGCCGGCGGGCCTTGGTCGTTGTAATAGTTGTTTATCACGGTAGTATCAGGTGCAGTGAGATTCCTTGGACCTTGCTGGGACGTCTGTCCAGGAGTACCACTCCTGACGGCTAAGTTGACCCCAGCCGTAACATCCTGAAATGCCTGCAAAGCTTCACCTCTCCCCATTTTCAGGCTCTTGGATTCAGCCGCTGCGCTTATTGACTGCGTCAACTCTCCGATAACGTCAGGCGTAACCGGGTAATCAGCAATCCACCCGTTCCGAGGCGCGATACCGGCATTTCCAAGCATACTCTCTGCTTCAGCCTCGCTGGTAGCTTTTCCCAGTTTAAGCGCATCAACAAGTTTGACTGCCAAATCTCCTTCCCTGACCAATGGCTGAGCAATTGGAGTTTGTTCTCCTCCTATTACCTGCTCGGATTGCGCCTGGATACCTGCAGGCATTAAAACCAAGACCCACAATGCCACCAGCACTATAGTGAGTATTCTTTTCATTTTTTGTACCTTTCATTTTTCGCCAAAGCCCTACAAGATCTCTTTCTTGATATATTTTAGCCTAAATCCTGCTTAATCTCTGAGAAGGGCTTTTTGATCCTCCCGTCCGGGTTCGCTAATGTCGAGATCTATAAGACCTCATTACTTAGCCGGTGTCCAAGTTTCGTCCGGATCGTACGATTGCATCTCCTGAGCGATCTTCAAGGTGTCCGGTCCGAGGTTTTTCTGAAAAACCTTGCCTTGCTGGTTGACGATAAAGGCCATCACCCCCGACGTGCCCCAGTTTGCCGGAAATGCGACCAGGCCGAAGCCACCGACCATATTGCCATTGATAATGTAATTGTATTTTCCGCCCGGCGCGTGCTCTCCCTGTTCTGTCAGTATCTTGAAATAGTAGCCATGAAACGGCACCGGCTGTTCCTTGAACACAGACTTTTCCTTCTTATAGCCCTCTACCCTGGCCTGTGCCACGAGTTCACCCAAGGGGCTCACTGCTTCGCCTGGTGCGTGCCTCCAGAAGAGACCGTTCTTCTTGCCGGGATCACTCCGAAGTTTCTGTGCATACGCAAGGATCCCGTCTTCATCCCAGTCCTTCAGAACATACTCGTGCTGTGCCTTGACGTATGTATGACAGACCAGTATGGCAGTGAGTTCGTCTTCCCCGATCCTGCGGTTCAAGATCTCGTCTTTGCCCGCTTCGGTATCAAAAAACCATTGGTCGTTCATTTTTACCAGGGGAATCGGGAATGGCCAGTTCTCGTTGCCTATGTAAATGATCACCTTTGAATCATTCTCTTTCACGAGGCTAATTTTCTCCGCCACATGTTTGGTAAATTCCTTAAATTCGGCGGCGGACTGCACCTCGTCACTGGATCGAAGGTCTTTTGCGGCGGGCCCGAATATCTGATCGAGTGCAGCCTTGTCTTTTGTCTTGACAGCCTCAACGAGTCCCTTCAAGGCATCTTCGGGAGAGGAAAAAAGTTTTTGCGGTGCCGCCATGAGCGGCATGCTCCACGCAAGGATAAACGTTGCGCAAAGCAAAAACGCAGCAATAGAAAACGTGCCCCGCGATGAACGGAAGAGAGATTTTTGTCGCCTCGTCTCCATGATTTTTTTCCTTTCTTAATTCACGATATTCCGTGCTACAGAAATTAGTTGAGCAAACCCGACTTTGCTACCGGCGTTGCCGGTCACCGGAGTCACCCCTGCCCGCAGGAACACTGCCTCTGCTTACTGGGGGAGCGGAAGGCCGTGCTCGTTCGACGCTTTGACGGCTGGTCTGGCCGCGAAGGCTCTGCGTCTTAACTTCACCTGCTCCCCGGTAACCGCCAAAAGTAACTGATGGTGTCCTGGCAGGCTGCTGGACCGTTCGCGCAGAACTGGGCTGATTCGAGCCGCTACTGCTGACATGTGGAGTAACCGGCGTCCGCTGCTGACTGATGCCTGGAACCGGGATTGTCGCCCGTCGACCGGCATATGGCGTCGGCATTGTTCGTTGCTCGCGGACATTTGGAGTCGGTATGGTCTGCCGTCGACTGATACGAGGAGTCGATTGCGCAGGCTGCTGATTGACAGTACCGCGGCTTTCCCGGCCGCGATTGCTGTATGCGCGGGCGTCCCCTCCGGGGCCGTACATCCCTCCGCCGGGCCTGGGCTGTATCGTAGTGTTCCCCCTGGCTTCTCCCATGCGTGCATACCTGTCGGCGTTCGGACCACTGGGACGTGATGCCAAATACCTGGCGGGGTCACCGTGTGATCTATCATGCCTCCATGTCTGATTTATGAAGGGCCTGCTTCTGTTGATATAAACATTCCTCACGTGAACATACGGCCTTGCATGATTGACCCACCCTGGGCGGTTCCAACCATGATAGATCACATGGTGGTGACCCCAGTCAAAGTCCATGCTCAACCAGTCCCCAATTACCAGGCCAAAGCCAAAGGTGATGAACGGCGATATACTCGTGGCCGGAGATTGGACATAGACAACTGAAGTGTCATACTGAGGGACATAGAGGTACTGAGGTTGGGCTGGAACAATCTGGATATAGTCTCCTTCGATAATCACGTCTTGTTCCGCATTACTGGTTAGATTGCCGACAGCCCTCGCTCGCCACCTGAGCCGCTGGATCGAATCGGTCACGTCTTCCGGCTGGTTGAGAAAGGCGTCTCCCAGGTTGGCAGTCCAATCCATATCCCCGGCCATCATTTGAAGAATGTTCGGATAGTGGGCAATTGCCCTGACGGGCTCAGCCCAATCCTGCTCGTCAATGTTTGAAACATCCCCGCCGCTCTTTAGCCACGTTTCCGCATCGGCAACTTCTGCCGGATACGTCGACGCCGGGAGTATCTGGGCGAGCAGAGGGTCCGGGTAGAGTGCAATGGGTGCAAGGAGGTTATCAAGCTCATCATTCGTGAATGATATTGAGTATGTCAGGTCCTGGTCATCCGCCCAGGCCTGAACGGACAGGAGCACCGAAATGCACACAACAAATGCCGGCAAAAAGCATTTTATGAAGGTCCTCTTCACAGCCGCAGCTCCTTTCTCTGTGTACTTTGTGGTCGCTGGCGAGCACCTGATTCTCGTCGATTGATTTCGTAAAAAATATGTAGCATTATACATATAATTAGACACGATTGATAGTGAAAGGTTGCACCGTTTTTTTTAAAACGAACCACACCAGGACTAAAGCCCGCGGTAATCGAATTTCACTATTCTCTGCTTTCTCTCTCTTGCGGCAAAGGAATCTCGACAGTCTTGATCAATCTCCTCTCGAAGAAAATCGGTTTTTCTTTTCCTGCTTCGCTATAGATCGCGGGTTTGCCGGAAAAAACGGCGTCGATCGTTATGGGTATTGTTTTTTGGCCTGATAAAATAAGTTGTACGACCGACCCCAGAACCGGAAAGAGGTCCGTATAAACGATTGTTGCAGGGACTGTGATCTCCGTGTCGCCTTTCGGGTTAAGCGTCAAAGGAATGTCGTCCCCCGTCAGGAACTTTTTCCCCTTAACAGAAAGACCATACGAGCAGGTTACGTTCTTCAATCCAGCTTCATTCGGATTATGCGCGAAGAACAGAAAGTTTACGATTGCCCTGCTTTGCGAGGCCTCGACCAGTGCGGTTCCCGTATAGGTGAAGGTTGGCTTCTCTAACCGGGTGGTCATCAATTTAGTGAATGTGCATCCTGACAGGGCAAGGGTGAGCGCTAAGACGGCCACCCGAATTATGCTGTATGAAAACTTCATTTTATCCATATCAAAAGCAGGCCCCGCCCGCGGGCATGAACAGGGCGGTCCGGTCGGCCTGGTCCGTAACTTCTCTTTCCTGATTCCACCCAAGTCTGCGTATTGTGTGGAGTTGATTTTTCTTCACAAAGGACACTCAGTCCTTGTCCTGTATCATGTCCACCATGGTCTTACGAGGCTGGCAGAAGAGCCGCTTTACTCTTCCCCGGAATTGCACCGGAGTAATATGCTCCTGGTGTGTGCCGATGACGATCTTGATATCGGGAAAGGCCTCGGTCAAGGCACTTACGTATTTTTCCTTGAATGGGCAAAGCGCTTGTATGCAGTTGGTGAAGTGAAGGGCATCAAGGTGGAACCCGGTGAGCGCGCGGATGCGCTGAAGCAGCTTGTCCGGCCCGGTGAGGGTGGGGCAGCCGGGACAGTTGATGATACCCACGAGGTCCAGCGGCTTATCAGCGGGATACTCCGCAAAGGTACCCTTGCGCTTGCGCAAATCAGAGAGGCAGATTGTCGATGCGCATCCGAGGTCCTGTGTTGCGTTCGAACAGGTCAAGATTCCTATGCGTGCCATTGTTCACCTCCTCGAAAAAGGCGTGACGTTACTACTTCTTTTTGACCCGGTATCGGATGATCGTCGCGTATTTTGCCGGATCGCCCCTCAGGATCATGCTCGGGCCTTTCACATACTCTTCCTCGTGAAAACCTATGACTTCGTAGCCCTGCTGTTTTATGAATTGATGAAGTCGTTCGATAGTCGGCGTTTCTTCGTTATAAGGGCCGACGTGGAGAATCTCGGCAACATCGCCGTATTCCCAGGTAGTGAGTTCCACCTTGAGGCCCGGTTCTGACTGGACTTCGGGAAGAGAGCTTGTCTGCGCAGGAACTGGCATGGCGTAATAACCGGTCCAGGAGGACTTCACGTTCATGTCGCCTTCCCACCTCGCACGGGGAGCCACGTGCATACTTTTCTGAACACCAGGGATCTTAAAATACGTTTTGAACAGCAACGAGAAGGCCTTGTTTGCCACCTCATTCGGGTCGCCCTTGGCCGTGACGACCAGCATTTTCTCGTCCGCCATCTTCGTCATGCGCGGCTGCTTCAGGGATTCATACTGGCTCACGTCCGGCCCTGGGGGGAAAAAATGAGATAAGCAGCGAAAAAGACACCGCCAAGAACGATGATGGCTGCAGCGATGACGAATTTTTTGAGCATAACGACCTCCTTTGCTCCCGAACTCAGATTGCGATAAACTTGACATTTAACTCAGGGGTTTTCACGGCGGACACTGGGCGCAGACCGAGGTGAACAGCGCGGTGCTCAGATACCGGTCCCCGCGGTCCGGCAGGATCACGACGATGGTCCCGTCCTGCATCTCCTTCGCCTTCTTGATCGCAGCCCACATGGCGGCGCCGCTGCTCATGCCCACGAACAGGCCCTCTTCGAGTGCCAGCCTGCGCGTGGTAGTGAACGCGTCGTCGTCCAGCACGTTCCATTTTTCGTCCAGCATGCTTGGATCAAAGATCTTCGGGACAATGGCCTCGGTCATGTTTTTGAGGCCCTGGATCTTGTGACCGAGGTTCGGCTCCACGCCGAGGATCGTAATCGAACTGTTGAAGTCCTTCAGCCTCCTGCCCGCGCCCATGAGCGTGCCCGTCGTGCCCATGCCCGCGACGAAGACGGATACCTCGCCGTTGGTCTGTTCATAAATCTCTTTTCCCGTTGTCTCGTAATGTGCCTTTACATTGGACGGGTTGTCGAACTGGTTCGGCATGAAGTACCCGTTTCGGTGCTCGTCGTAGATCCTATGCGCGAGTCGGATCGCGCCGTCGGTCCCTTCGTTCCCGGGGCTCAAGATGAGTTCGGCGCCGAAGGCTTCGAGAATTTTTCGTCGTTCCATGCTCACGCACTCGGGCATCACGAGCTTGACCTTGTATCCTTTGGCCGTTCCGACCATGGCAAGGCCGATGCCGGTATTGCCTGACGTTGCTTCGAGAATGGTCGAGCCCCTTGCAAGCTTGCCTTCCTCTTCCGCGGTCTTGACCATGTACCAGGCAATGCGGTCCTTCACCGACCCGCCGGGGTTGTTCCCTTCGAGTTTTGCGTAGAGCCGGACCTTTGGGTTCGGGTTGATCTTGTCCAATGGTGCAAGCGGCGTGTTGCCGATTGTGTCGAGAATGCTCATCTATCTGATCTCCCTGCATGACCAAGTGTGCATGCTGTTAGTATATTTAATTTTTCGGCGATTCGCAATCTCTTTGTGAGATTTTGAAAGACCAACACGATACGAGAGGATCGAAAAGGTATCACACCACAGGTCTACGAAAAAGCACGTAAGGCATCTTGAGGAATGTTAACGGTCCGTGGCGTAAAGAGTTCTCATGCAGATGCACGAAAGACGTGTCCCGGTTTTAGCGCCATTGCTTGGATTCGTTTCGGGTTTTCCCAAGAAACGAAAAGCACGCTATATTCCCCTTACCTATGGTATATTTGTCCAGGCTAATCGTGCTGAGAGGAACTCCACAATGACTGATGACAAAGACATTAAGCGTTATCGTGCAAACTTGCGAGAAGAGCAAAACAGCGCAGCGCTCTACCGGGCCTTGGCGGCGTACGAAAAGAACGCGCAGCTTGCCGACGTCTATCTTCGGCTTGCCAGGACCGAGGAGAAGCACGCGGAGGCCTGGGTGGAGAGACTCAGGAACGCGGGAGCGGACGTGCCGCAGTTTCAGGTGTCTCTCCGAACGCGCATTCTCATCCGGCTCGCCCGCCGCTTCGGCGTGGACACCGTGCTTCCGGCGATGTCGTCCATGGAACAGAAAAACTCCCATGCTTACGACGGACAGTCTGAAGCAGCCGGCATGGTCCCTGAGGAGCAATCCCATGCACGCCTGCTCCGCCAGCTCGAACAGGGGCCGCGCGGCATGCAGGGCAGCCTGCTCGCACGGATCGAAGGCCGCCACCGGGCAGGAGGCGGCAATGCGTTGCGCGCGGCGGTCCTGGGCGCGAGCGACGGCCTGCTTTCCAATTTCAACCTCGTTATGGGCGTGGCAGGCGCCGAGCTCTCCGGCGCGGGGATCCTGCTTACCGGTTTTGCCGGACTGCTTGCCGGAGCCATATCGATGGGGCTCGGCGAATGGATTTCGGTACAAAGCTCGCGCGAACTCTACGAGAAACAGATTGGCGTCGAAGCCGAAGAGATCAGGACGGTACCCGAAGAAGAAACGGAGGAACTCGTCCTGATTTACCAGGCCCGCGGCATGGACGAGGAAACGGCTCGGATGCTCGCGACTCGGCTCATGAGCAATCCCGCGAGCGCGCTCGACACGCTTGCCCGCGACGAACTCGGCGTGAACCCCGAGGACCTGGGAGGCTCGGCCTGGCAAGCGGCCATCACCTCGTTCCTGCTCTTTGCTGCAGGGGCGATCGTGCCGGTCATTCCTTTTCTTTTTTTAAAAGGGACTGTGGCCGTCACGGTGAGCGCGGGCGTGAGCGCTGTCGGGCTCTTCGCCATTGGCTCCGCCATTACGCTCTTCACCGGCCGTTCGGTGATTTACTCGGGCGTTCGCCAAGTGCTCTTCGGCCTTGTTGCCGCCGCATCGGTTTTCCTGATCGGGCGTCTGATCGGGGTGAGTATTTCGGGATGAGGCCTTGTTATCGTTATCCCTCGAACTGCTTTGAACAGTACCGTGAGAGTAGCTTACGGGACGGAGGAATATTCCTCCGATCAGTGCCGGGGCATTCCTGTTATGCATGGGCATCTTCACCTTGACTATCTTCTGCCTCTGCGTGATAATGATCTGTCCTTGGTGAAGTAAGAAAATCCCTCAGCTACCCCGGTGTTATAGGTCATGGTAAAAACGAGTCCGTCAACCCCCCCCATCCGAAAGCAGCGCGCTGAAGCTCCGACGCGTCCCTTTCCGGCCAAGTTGTACGTTGAGACAGCGACGCAGTGCAACCTTGCGTGCCCCATGTGCGTGAAACAGGCCTGGGGCAAGGATGAAGCCGAAGGTCTCATGGCTCCCGCGCTGTTTGAACGGATACGACCCGCGCTGCCCCACCTCGATGCTTTGATCCTGAACGGCATCGGCGAACCACTCCTGCATCCTCATTTGGAGGAGTTCATCAGAACCGCCAAGGGGGCAATGCCTCCCGGAAGCTGGGTCGGCTTTCAGTCCAACGGCCTGCTCATCGATGATGACCGCGCACGGTCCCTTGTCGCGGCTGGACTAGACAAGATCTGCATATCCGTGGATGCTGCCAACCCCGAGGTCTATCGGGCACTTCGAAGTGGCGGCGATCTCGATCGCATCGAACAGGCCTTTTCCGCACTGCTGGCTGCAAAAAAAAGTTCTCGCGCTTCAGCTTTCCAACTCGGCGTAGAGTTCGTGGTAATGCGCGACAACCTGCAGGAGCTTCCTCAGGTGCTGCGCTGGGCAGCGAAGCGCGGTGTTTCCTTCGCCATCGTGACCCATCTTCTTCCCTATCATGAAACAATGATTTCCCAGACGCTGTTCGACGCCAATACGGACAAGGCCGTAGCCCTCTTCCGGAGCTGGAAGGAGAAGGCGCGTAAGGAAGGGATCGATATTTCCCGCTATCCTGCCGTCTACCTCAAATACGGGAAAACACTGGAGGAAGGGAAAATCTGCGATGCTGTAGAAGCAATGAAGGCCGAGGCCTTTTCTCAAGGTGTGTTCCTGCATCTCGACAATCTTTTCAAAATGGGCGATGTCCGGGCACGCGAGGTGGCGCGGGTTTTAGATGAGGCCCGCGCCATCGCGGCCGAGACTGGCATCGAGATCAGACTGCCCGAGGCAGTGCCGCGGAACGAACGCACCTGCGAATTTGTGGAAGAGGGCGGAGCTTTCATCTCCTGGGACGGGAACGTGCACCCCTGTTATTTCCTCTGGCACCGCTACCACTGTTTCATTGACGGTCGTGAAAAGTTCGTGAAGCCGAAGGTCTTCGGCAATCTGCATACGCGGGAGTTGCTTGAGATTTGGAACTCCCAGCCTTACCAAACTTTCCGGCAGAACGTCACGGGATACGATTACCCCTACTGTTTCAATTGCGGTTTCGCCCTCTGCGATTATGTCCAGGGCGAGGAGTTCCAACAGGATTGCTACGTGAACATGGAACCCTGCGGCGCCTGCCTTTGGTGCATGGGGGTTTTCCACTGCCTGCGGTGAAGCCGTTTCGATCATTCCATTTGATTAATATTTAGGCAAGGTCTTATCAGTTTCCTGTCATAAAGAAAAAAAACTTTCCCATTGCAATACCGGCAAAGTTCCATTGACAATTGTCCTTCCTGTGCTATTATTTAATGTATTCAATAAAATCATCACGCCTATGCTTTAAAATCATCATTAAGATTCCGATGAGATGTAAATTTACAATTTGAGGGAGGAAACCATGGATAAGATCTTGAGAATCAATGTGGGCGCTCAGGGTGGTCCGCAGGTCAAGGAAACGGCGCTTGGCGAGTACGCGGGTTTCGGGGGGAGAGCGATGACCTCGGCCATTGTTTCCAAGGAAGTACCCCCGCTCTGCCATCCGCTCGGAGGAGAAAACAAGCTGGTGATTGCGCCGGGTCTCTTGAGCGGGACCGGCGCAGCAATGTCGAGCAGGCTCTCTGTGGGCTGCAAAAGTCCGCTTACAGGCGGCATCAAAGAGGCTAACTCAGGAGGGCAACCGTCTCAGGTCCTTGCCAGGCTGGGGTATGCAGCCATCGTGCTTGAAGGAAAGCCCACGGACGACACGCTCTATAAGATCTTCATCAACAAGGATGGAGTAAAGGTAAAGCCGGACAATAGTCTCAAAATGCTTCCCAACTACGAGCTTATCGAGAAGATGAAGAAAGAGTACGGCGACAAAATCGCCTGTATCTCGATCGGGCCTGCAGGCGAGATGAAGATGAGCGCCGCGACCGTGGCGTGCACGGACATGGAGCTGAGACCTACTCGTCACGCGGGCAGGGGCGGCGTGGGGGCGGTGATGGGCTCCAAGAATATCAAAGTCATTGTCCTTGACGACACCGGCAAGGCGCCGCGGCCCCCCAAGGACGCGGAGAAATTCCGCGAGGCCAATAAAAAGTTCGTGGAGGGGCTCCGTAAGCATCCGGTGACCGGCCAGGGGCTTCCTGCCTATGGCACGAACATTCTGACCAACATCCTGAACGAAGTCGGCGGCTATCCCACTTATAATTTCAAGCAGGGACGCTTTGACGGCGCTTCCAAGATCAGCGGCGAGACCGTGGCCGCGCTCGAGACCAAGCGCGGCGGTATGGCCACCCATGCCTGTCACCGGGGCTGCGTGATCCAGTGCTCCGGCGTGTACCACGACAAGGACGGCCACTACCTGACCAAGCAGCCCGAGTACGAGACGGTCTGGGCCCACGGCGGCAACTGCGGCATCGACGACATGGACTCTATCGCCATGCTCGATTTCATGGACGACAACATCGGCATCGACACCATCGAGATGGGAGCGACCATCGGTGTTGCCATGGAAGCGGGCCTTGCCAAGTTCGGCGATGCCCAGGCGGCCATCAACCTCGTGAAGGAAGTGGGCAAGGGCACACACCTGGGCCGCATCCTGGGGAACGGCGCGGCAGTCACGGGCAAGGTCTTCGGCGTGGAACGGGTCCCGGTCGTGAAGGGCCAGTCCATGCCTGCCTATGATCCGCGTGCGGTTATGGGCGTGGGCGTCACCTATGCAACGAGCCCCATGGGCGCGGACCACACGGCAGGCTATGCCGTGGCGCAGAATGTTCTCAAGGTAGGCGGCGACGTGAATGCGCTCAAGCCCGAGGGCCAGATCGAACTGTCCCGGAACCTCCAGATCGCAACCGCGGCAATCGACTCCGTCGGGATGTGCCTCTTCATCGCTTTCGCCATCCTTGACCAGCCCGAGACGTTCCAGGCGCTTCTGGATATCGTGAGCGGCACCTATGGTACGACCATGACCGCCGACGGCGTTACGGACCTCGGAAAGAAAGTGCTCAAGATGGAGCGTGACTTCAATACCCGCGCCGGCTTCACTGCCCAGCAGGACCGCCTCCCGCGGTACTTCACGACCGAACCCTTTGCGCCGCACAATGTTACGTTCCAGGTGAAGGACGAAGACCTGGATAAGGTGTTTAACTGGTAGCTGGCCGAACATGAATTCCTCTGAGGGAGAGATGATAGTCATCTCTCCCTTTTTATTCATGTGCAGTTGATTTTGCGTGATTTCGGGGGAGGAGTCATTCGTGAAGATTGAAGTAAGGCTGTTCGCGGGCCTCACCTGTCAGAACGAAGATTTGTCCTGCTTCGGTGAGAAGGAGTTTTTCGTCGATGCACCCGCGGGGACGACGGTCAAGGGGTTGCATGAGCTTCTGAACCTGGGGGAACGACCGCTCGTGACCGTGGTCAACGGCGCTGTAGAAAAAAAAGATTTTATGATCTCCGAATCCGATCGCGTAGGGATTTTCCCGCCCATTGCGGGAGGATAGATTATACGGTCGACCCGTTGCACGTTACGGAGCGCGGCCCTTGAGCTTCAAACTTCGTACTCACCAGGCAGAGGGGCACTCAGCCCGTATTCGAGACCCCTCTTTGCCCCATTCTAAGGAAACTCGATGCATATTTCATTGGATTTTAAAACGAAAATTTTGTAACATGAAACACGATGGCGCAGGTTATTTCGTCCTCCTCAAAATACCCTAGCTTCGCAAAGGGCACGATCGCAGCCTCCCGAAGGAAGTGCCATGTCTGACGAACGTTCGCAGGTCCGTGCAGACCAGGTTAAACAGTTGTATGACCGGGCGCTCCTGGGCATGACTGCGACGGTCCTCAACGCCATTGCCCTGGCCTATGTGCTTTGGAAGGTAGTTTCCCATCGTACATTGACCGTCTGGCTGGCCTGCCTGTTCATGGTTACCATCATTCGAGCCGTCCAAGTATACCACTACCGGCTCAATCCACCATCCCCTGCGGAAGCGCGAAGCCGGGGCACACAGTTTATTATCGGCATGGCCCTGACCGGCATCGTGTGGGGAACTGCCAGCATACTTGTGTTTCCTGTGGAGTCGTTGCCGCACCAGGTGTTTCTCGCCTTTATTCTCGGCGGTATGGTTGCGGGAGCTGCTGCCACGTTTTCGACCATCAAAACGGCCTTTCTGTCATACAGCATTCCGGTCCTCGTGCCCCTGATCTTCCGGCTCTTCTCTTACGGCGACGAAATCCATGTCACCATGGGAGGGACCACCCTCCTCTTCGCAGTATTGATCCATTCAACGGCGTGGCGGGTTCATGACATGTCTGCACTGTCGCTCAAGCTCCGCCTCGAGAACAGAAACTTGGTCGCCTACCTGGCTTCGGCGAAGGACCGTACGGAAAAGCTGAACGAAGAGCTCCGTGCCGAGATTGGGGAGCGCAAAAAGGCCGAGGAAGAACTGCAGAAACACCGGGACCATCTGGAGATGCTGGTAAAAGAGCGCACCCTTGAATGGGAACGCGCCAATGGCCGCCTCCAGGAGGAGATCGCTGCGCGCAGCGTTTCCGAGGACCTGCGCAGACAAAGCGAAGTCTACTTCCGGTCGCTGATCGAGAACGCCCTTGACCTCATCACGGTCCTGGACGGCAGCGGAAATATCCTCTTTGAGAGCCCCTCCATCGAAAGACTGCTGGGATACCGGCGCGGCGAGTTGATCGGCGGTCTCGTGTTCGAGTACCTGCATCCCGACGACCGGCCGGCGGCGCAGGACGCCTTCACGAGGCTCATCGGGACGCCGGGAACGTCGGAAATGATCGAGATCCGGGTGATGCACCGGGACGGCTCGTGGCGTATCTTTGAATCGATCGGCAAGAGCCTGATCGATGAGGACCAGGCTGTGCGGATCATCGTAAATTCCCGCGACAGCACCGATCGCAAGATGCTGGAAGAAGACATTCTGAAGGCACAGAAACTGGATTCCCTGGGTATTCTGGCGGGCGGCATTGCGCACGATTTCAACAACCTCATAACTGGTATCACGGCGAACATCGAGCTGGCGAGGATGCATCTCAATCGCGATAATCTGCTTATGCCGATCCTGGAAAAAGCCGAGCAGGCATCAATACAGGCTCACGGCCTGACGCAGCAACTCCTCACGTTTTCGCGGGGGGGCGAGCCGGTCAGGAAAACGGTCGTCATCAACGATCTTATCAAGGAGGCGGCAAGTTTCGCCCTTCGGGGGTCTAAGGCCGGCCGAACGATTTCCCTTCCCGCGAATCTTCGGCCAGTCGAAGCGGACAGCGGACAGCTGCGACAGGTCATCCACAACATCGTGATCAATGCAGACCAAGCCATGCCTCTGGGCGGCAAGATCACCATCTCCGGTGAAAATGTGAGCCTGGAAGCGAACGAGGTCCTGTCTCTCAAGGCCGGAGACTATGTGAGAATATGCATAGCAGACCAGGGCGTCGGCATGCCGAAAGAGCACCTTGCCAAGATCTTCGACCCCTATTTCACGACAAAAAAACATGGAGCCGGCCTGGGGCTCGCCACGGCCTATTCCATTATAAAAAAGCACGGCGGCGTCATTTTTGCAGAGTCGGAACCTGGCGTGTGGACGACCATTTCAATGTATCTTCCGGCTTCCGCGAAAGAACTCAAAACGCCGGAAGACACAAGCACCGGACTCAGGACCGGCCACGGCAGGGTCCTGATCATGGATGATGAAGCGATCATCCTGGACGCGGCCGGAAAGATCCTGCAGACCGCTGGATATGAAGTCGAGCTCGCCAAAGACGGCAGCGAGGCGATCGGGCTCTATGGCAAAGCCCGCGAAGCGGGAAAACCGTTTGATGTCGTCATAATGGACCTGACGGTGCCCGGAGGCATGGGCGGCAGGAAGACGCTTGCCAAACTGATCGAGCTCGATCCCGGGGTCCGGGCCATCGTCTCCAGCGGGTACTCTCATGACCCGATCATGGCCCATTACGAAGACTATGGCTTCCTGGGCGTCATCGCGAAGCCGTACCGCGTACGGGAGATGGCCGAAATCGTCGGCAAGGTCATGGCAATGAAACGGTAAGCCCGCGATCGGTCATGTGCATCACGGGAAGCAACCCCTCGGTATCTTGCGGCGCAATCGCCTTGCCGCAGGGGAACGCACCATGCTCCCAGCAATTACTTGTCTTCCTGCCCCCCCATGATTCCTCCTAGTGGTAATAAAAATTCTTGACAACGGATAAGCAATTAGTATAATCGCAGGCAATGTATTTATGAATGACGCTGCCCGCGTAGTGTATCATTGCTCAAAGTAGTTTATTATTGCTCAAAAAAGCCAAACAAGGAGGAGAGGTATTATGAATAAACTTATTATAATCGTGCTGGCCCTGGTCATGGCGATAGGTTTCGGGGCCGGGAGCGCATCCGCAGCAAACAGTATACGGCAGGGCGCGCTGGGATTCAACGTTGACGTCAATGATGATTTTGTTCTTACCGGCAAATATTTTATTACGAGGGATATGGCAGTGCTTGCGAGCTTCGGCTTAGGCGTGAGAGGCGGAGATGCAAGCGGCACTGATATTGGAATAGGAGGCGGCGTAAGGAAATATCTCGAAGTTGACGACTTTGCACCTTTTGTGGGAGGCACGATCTTTTACAGCTCAACGCAGGACGGAGACCAGAAGAGCTTCAGCCTGATGGGAGAATTCGGCGCGGAATATTTCCTTTACAAGCAGTTCAGCATCGAGGGAAAGGTCGGCTTCGGCTACAGTTCCGAGGAAACGACAACGCCCGGCCCGGCCAGCACGACGGTCAAAACCACTGACTTCGGCACCGAGAGGGCAGGCATAAGCTTCAATTACTACTTCTAAATAAGAGATATACGCTTTTATCACAACCTCCGGGGGGATCTGCCCTTCGGAGGTTTTTTATTAATCTGTTTCGGCAGAGCAAAAGTCGGCCATCTCCCATGTGGTCACCCGTTTTTTTGTCGTGAGCTGCAAAAACCTCAGCAATTTCCTGCCGCAAATGCGGGAAAATCGGACTGTAAACGCTTCGTCCGGGAAATCAATATGGTATACTTTTACCAACGCACCAAGGTAGCAAATAATTGGGATATATTATTGATTGCAAAGTTAATCCTACTCACGCAGAAGTTTAACGCAAGGCCTGTTTGAGCAATCGAACAATCTAGTATTGCAACAAGTTAATTACGAAACATAATGACGAGATAGCTTCTGATCAGCATCTTGTCGCGTGAATCTCCAATCTATTGTTGATCGGGCTTGATTGCGACGGTCACTCCACGCGACAATTTCCGCCCGAAGGGTTTGTTCGTTTGGCAATCGACACCCAGTACATTGTCGATCCATGATTCCGATTTCAATTTCGGCCATATTGAGCCAACTGGCATGCTTGGGAGTGTAATGAAATTCTACCCTGTCCAACAATTGGGTCGCTCGTTTAACACCCAATACTTCTTCAAAACTGCTGCGGAAATGAGTATTAAGATTATCCAGCACCAGATGAATCTTCTGCGCTCTTGCATAGACTTTTTTCACCAAATGACTGATGAACTGCACAAAATCACTCTTTGTGCGATGGGCTGTTACTTCCGCCTGCCTGTGTCCGCCCTTAGGTTCAATCGCCATGAAAATGTTACGGGTACCAGCACGCTTATACTCGTAATCTTCTTTGGTCGGATTTCCCGGGCTGGCTGGAATCGGTGCCCGTGGTTGTTCCAAAAGTTGCTTGCTCTTTTCGTCTACGCAGACCACCGGCTCGTTCTCCTGATAAGGTCTTGCGTAAAGATCCAGCAAATCATACATCCTTTGGCGATATTCCGTGGTCAATTTACCAATGCACCACATCAACCTGCGCCAGGGTTTGCAGTCGTTTTTTTTAGAAAGAGACGAATGCTTTCACGACTAATATTTTTAAGTTTCGGTCGCCGTCTCGCTGCTTTGGTCAACAAGTCGATTGTCCAGCGCTTGGCGCCCTTCGGAGGTGCGCTACAGGCCAAAGCCACGACCTCGGCCTGCTGATCGGTTCCATATAGTATCGGTTGCCCAGGCCGCTCGACATCATGCAAAGCATAAGCCAAGCCTTTTTCCAGGTAGGCAGAGCGGGTGCGCCAAATGGCGGTTCGACCAACACCCAGAACTAACATGATTTGCTTTTCAGGTACGTTTTGGTCTAAAGCCGATAATATATGTGCGCGATTGAATTCTCTGGCCATATGCTGCCCCTTGGCACGAAATGGCTTTAGAGTGGCTCGATCTTCTTCGGTAAGTTGCATTTTAACTTGTCTCATGAAGTATAGTATAATGTTTCGTTATTAATTTGTCAAGATACTAGCGTCTGCGGGGAACGCTGACAACGAGGAGGCATCATGGAGAAAGAAACGCTATTTGAGATTTTCAAGACGGCGATAGTCAACGAGCACAACGCGCATGAATTTTACCTAAAAGCGGCCAGGGACACTGATAATGAGGAGGCCAAAAAGCTTTTCGAGCACTTTGCATCAATGGAATTAAAGCACGAGCACGACCTTGAAGAACTTTACAAGTCGCTGAGGCAATGATCGACAGCGAACCGGCCTTCAGGCGCTGATCCGCCCTGTCTCCGGCGGCGCCTGCTGACTGGTCCGCCGACCGCTTGCGTTTTTCCCTGATTATAATGAACACATTTCAACGCTTTTCGCCTGCCCTTCTGCACACGCCCCATCCCTAAGGAGAACTATCATGAAATGGATCACCCGTGCAAACGTGAAAGTGGACCGCGTTGCCTGTCCCTGGCTCATTAAAAAGCTCGTGGACACGGACGCTGAATTCTTTTTTGTTCCGGCAGAACAGGTGCAGACTGAAGCTGTGCGGATCGGTGCGATACCTTTTGATGTGCCGGACGTCGAGTTGGGGCACCACGGCAAGGAATGTTCGTTCGATGCCATTGTGAAAAAGTATAGCCTTGCGGGCGATCCGGCATTGGTGCTGCTCTCCAGGATTGTGAACGGCGCGGACACGGACAACAGCCTTCATCATCAGCCCGAAGGTCCTGGTCTCAATGCGGTTGCCGAGGGGTTTCGTCATCTCGGGCTTATGGACGATCATGCGATCAACGGGGCAGAATGGATCGTGTACGACGCGCTGTATGCCTATTGCAAAGAAATGGTCAGGCAGGGAAGGGCCCATGGCGCATTTGCAGCGTGACGTTATCCTGCTCTTCAGTGCCAGAAGCGTGCGCCTCTTTGCGTACGGCGCCCTCTCCGTGGTGCTCGCTCTCTATCTCCGCGAAGCCGGCCTGACCGGGGCGGAGATCGGCCTGCTCTTTACGCTCACGCTCGCAGGCGACGCGGGGATCTCGCTCTGGATCACGACCACGGCAGACCGGATCGGCAGAAAAAAAATGTTGCTTCTCGGTGCGGGGCTCATGATCATGGCCGGAACCGTGTTCAGCCTGACCGGGAATCTTGTTCTTCTCACCTTGGCGGCAATCATCGGAGTCATCAGCCCCAGCGGGAATGAAATCGGACCTTTTCTTTCGCTGGAGCAGGCGGCCCTTTCGCAGCTTCTTTCTTCCGAAAAACGCACGAGAGCTTTTGCCTGGTACAATCTCGCAGGTTCTCTCGCGGCTGCATCGGGCGCACTCGCAGGCGGGTTCTTGTCCCAGGGCCTGATGCAAGAAGGATTGTCCGAGCTTGCATCGTACAAGGCGGTGATCATCGGATACGCAGCATGCGGAGTTGTTCTTGTCGGTCTGTTCAGTTTCCTTTCATCTGAAGTAGAAGCCGCTGCGAGTGTCCCTGCTAAAGAACGGGTTCTCGGTCTCCATAAGTCCAAGGGCGTAGTCATGAAGCTCTCCGGACTGTTTGCCCTCGACGCTTTTGCCGGAGGGTTCGTGATCCAGAGCATGGTGGCCTACTGGTTCCATCTCAGGTTCGGCATCAACGCCGGAGTTCTCGGGAGCATCTTCTTCGGCGCGAATATCCTGGCCGGCGTTTCGGCGCTGCTGGCCGTTAAAATCGCCTCACGCATAGTCCTGATCAACACCATGGTCTTCACCCATATCCCGTCGAATGTGCTTCTCATTCTCGTACCCCTCATGCCGAATGCTGTCTGGGCCGTCGCGGTGTTGCTCCTCCGCTTCAGCATCTCCCAGATGGACGTTCCGACGCGACAGTCTTATACGATGGCAGTTGTGGCGCCCGACGAGCGGGCGGCAGCGTCCGGGGTGACAGCGATAGCCCGGTCCGTCGGGGCCGCGATATCTCCGTCGATCGCCGGCGTCTTGCTCGCTTCACAGGCGCTTCTCGGAGCGCCTTTTCTCGTTGCAGGCGGGCTTAAGATCGTCTATGATTTGCTATTATTTAGAAGCTTCAAGAAAAGCGATATACGGTGAGGATAAAACCGCGTTCTCCGAATAGCCATCCTTTCCGCTCTCGCGATCTTTCAAGACTTCATGCTATACTTACGAATAAAAGTAAGAGTCTTTCAGGAGAAAGGGGAGAGGAGGTATTCTCGTCAGCTCATCGTATGAATCCATCATCTTCTCATACTATTCTTATCACCGGCCTCGGCGCGCTGGGGACCGTGTTCGCTACACTTCTCAAAAAAGGGGGCCACACGGTCTTTGCCCTTACCAAAGACAAGTATCTTTCAGCTCTTTCGGACCGAAAGGTCCGCGTCTCAGGCATCTGGGGCGAGCACGAGGCCATACTCGACGGCATTTACGGCTCCGTCGACTCGCTGAGGAGAGAAAAGCTCGATCTCATCATCCTCACGGTCAAGTCCTATGACACGGCTGCGGCAATCGAACAGGTCAAACCGCTCGTGGGCGAGGACACGCTCGTAATCACTGCGCAGAACGGATACGGAAATTATGAAACCGTGTCAAGCGTTGTCGGCAAAGACCACACGCTTTTGTCGCGGATCATCTTCGGAGTAAAGCTGCCGACTGCGGGCAGGGCCGAGGTCACGGTCATTGCCGACGACGTACGGATCGGCCAGCCTCATGACGCGGTGGATCGTGAACGGGTGCTGGAGATCGCAGCGGCATTCACGTCAGCGGGCATTCCGACCGCTTACGCCGAGAACGTAGAGGCCATCCTGTGGGACAAGATTCTCTATAACGCGGCGCTGAACCCTCTTGGTGCGATCCTTGAATGTACCTACGGCCAGCTTGCAGAAAATAGTGAAACGCGCGGGATCATGGACGCGATCATTGACGAGATATTTCGCGTAGCACAAGCGCGTGGAACAGCGTTGAACTGGAAATCCGCGGCCGCCTATCGCGACCATTTCTATACACGGCTCGTCCCGCCTACAGCCAGGCATTATCCGTCCATGTACTATGACGTCAAAGCAGGCAAACGTCTCGAGATCGATGCGCTGAATGGCGCGATAGTGAAGCTGGCGCAGGAAAAAGGCATTACCGTCCCGGTGAACGAAACCATTACGAATATCATCAAGGCGAAAGAGGCGCTGGCTAAGCGCTAACAAGTGGATGTGAGTTATGAGTCAAAGACTTCTCAAAATGGAAGGAATATTTGCCGCGAAGCCGCTAGGGACGCAAAGGAAATCTTTAACCCTGGTATTTAACCGAGGAATCTTAAGCACTCCTTCGCGGCCTTCGCGCCGTGGCGGTTCCAGGATTTTAGTTCCGGTTTATCCGGGTTAGGATACTGGTTTAATCGGTTCACGCTTTGAGCGGCTCAAACGAAATAGACCTTAGTATCTAATGCAACAAATTTTATTTGTCTTATCTCCGGGAGCGATCATGGACGAGTTCATGGCAGCAGCGATAGAAGAGGCCGAAGCCGGAAAGAGTGAGGGGGGCATCCCAATCGGTTCGGTCCTTGTCTACAAAGGCCAAATCCTCGGCCGAGGCCATAACCGACGAGTGCAAAAGGAAAGTGCGATCCTCCACGCAGAGATGGATGCCCTCGAAAATGCAGGGCGGCTCTTGCCGGCCATCTATCGCGACTCGACGCTCTATACGACCTTGTCGCCCTGCTCCATGTGCACTGGAGCGATCCTGCTGTACGGTATTCCGCGCGTGGTCATCGGAGAAAACATGTCCTTCAAGGGTGAAGAAGCCCTGCTCAAAAGCCGAGGTGTCTCAGTCGAAGTACGGCAGGACACGCGGTGCATGATGCTTATGATGGAATTTATCCAGACCGAACCGGAGCTCTGGTTCGAAGATATCGGGAAGGAAGGGCCCTGAAGGTTTCGCTCCTGAGCGCCGACAGCGCCGCATGGGTATTGCCGTGTGAAGATGTTTAAGAAGCCAAAGCACATTCTGTGCTGCATAGTATTGCTTCCATTGCAAATCCTCATTTTTTATGATAGGGTAGCGTCTCCGCGACTCCGAGAAAGTCATCAATAGACAGGGATAGGGAAATAACTCATTCCATGGAAATCGTTCTCGCCACTCGCAATAAAAAAAAGATCGAAGAGATCAAGCGGATCACCGCTGGTCTTCCCATCACTATTCTCTCGCTCGACAATTTCCCCGATTGTCCGGAGACCGTCGAGGACAGAGACACCTTTGAAGGAAATGCAGTCAAAAAAGCCGTTGAAGTTTGCCAGTGTACAGGCAAAGCCGCCCTTGCCGATGACTCGGGCCTTGAAGTCGATGCCTTAAACGGCGCACCGGGGGTCTACTCAGCCCGCTATGCAGGCGGCAGCGGTAACGATGTCAAAAACTATGAAAAACTGCTTACCGAACTCAAGAACGTTCCGGACGAAAAAAGACGGGCCCAGTTCGTTTGTTGCATGGCCCTCGCCTTTCCTGGTGGCGCGACAAAAACTTTTACCGGATATGCAAAAGGTTGCATCGCCCATGAACCAAAGGGGAAAACCGGTTTCGGGTATGATCCGGTCTTTATCCCGGAGAACAAAAAAAACACCTTTGCCGAGATGACCGGCGAAGAGAAGGACAGCCTTAGCCACAGGGGTAAAGCTCTTGAAAAACTAGCCGAATTCCTCCATTCACACCTCCATTTATAAACAAAACTAATATTTAAATTATAATTATTAACTTGAAAGTTGACCCGATTTAAACGAATATAGCTCCGGTTAAATCGTGGGAAAGGTTTATTTGCGCCCGCAGTCTTTCTTCAACAGTGTATTCTTAAAATATTTTAAACTACGGAGGAACTATCCCCATGGCCAAGAGGGTTGTGCTGCTCGGAGCTCCCGGAGCCGGTAAAGGCACGCAAGCGAAGATGTTGATCGAGAAGTACAAGATTCCGCAAATTTCCACGGGCGATATCCTTCGCAAAGCAGTAGCCGACGGCACACCGCTCGGCAAAGAGGCAAAAGTGATCATGGACTCCGGCGGGCTCGTGTCGGACAAGATCGTTCTCGGCCTGGTCGAAGAACGTATCAAACAGCCTGACTGCAAGGGCGGCTTTATCCTCGACGGATTCCCGCGGAACACTGCCCAGGCCGAGGCACTCGACAAGATACTCTCCGGCATGGGTGCCCCCCTCACCATTGCTCTTAACATCGATGTTGATATGAACGACCTCCTGAAGCGCCTCACCGGCCGCAGGACCTGCAAAGGCTGCCAGCAGATGTACAATATTTATTTCTCAGCTCCGAAAAAAGAAGGGACCTGCGACAAGTGCGGCGGCCAGCTCTTCCAGCGCGACGATGACAAGGAAGCGACGATCAAAAAACGGCTCGAAGTGTACACCCAGCAGACCGCGCCGCTCATCGATTATTACTCCAAAAAAAGCATCATGAAGACCGTCATGGGCGTGGGCAGCATCAACGATATTTTCCATAAAGTGACGGCTGTTCTCGGATAAAGGATCATCATAGGTCCTCTACGACCTATTGGACCTATTCAAAATTTAAATTCTTTTTAAGGAGGAACATGTTATGGCACTGGTAAAACCTCATGGTAAAAAGAAGAAGCTCATGCCGCTTCTTCTCGCCGGCGGAGCCCTTCAGAAAGAGCTCAAGAAGTCCGCAAAGCTGAAGCAGCTCAAGATATCCTCGCGCGAGACCGCAGACCTCGTGATGATGGGTATCGGCGCATTCACCCCGCTCACGGGTTTCATGACGAAGAAGGACTGGAAGGGCGTCTGCGACAAGTACAAGCTGGCTGACGGCACGTTCTGGCCCGTCCCGGTGACGCTCTCGGCAAACGCGGAGTTCGCCGGCTCGCTCAAAAAGAACGAAGAGATCACCCTCGTTGATGAAGAGTCGGGCACGATCATGGCCACCATGAAGGTGACCGAGAAGTATGCCATGACCAAGGCCGACAAGGAGCATGAGTGCAAGCAGATCTTCCGTACGGTGGATGTTGCAGGCCACCCGGGCGTGCAGAAGGTCATGAATCAGCCTGATTATAACCTGGCCGGTCCGGTAAAGGTTCTGTCCGAGGCCCACTTCCCCGAGACGTTCAAGGGCATCTACATGACCCCGGCACAGACCCGGAAGATGTTCGAGGAGAAGGGGTGGAGCACGATTGCGGCATTCCAGACCCGGAACCCCATGCACCGCTCGCACGAGTACCTCGCCAAGATCGCCATCGAGACCATGGACGGCGTCCTGATCCACCAGATCCTGGGCAAGCTCAAAGAGGGCGATATCCCGGCCGATGTCCGCGCCAACGCCATCGATACGCTCATGGAGAAATACTTCGTGAAAGACTCCGCCATCCAGTGCGGCTACCCCATGGAAATGCGTTATGCCGGTCCGCGTGAAGCGCTCCTGCATGCCTTGTTCCGGCAGAATTTCGGCTGCAGCCACCTGATTGTCGGCCGTGACCATGCCGGCGTGGGCGACTACTACGGCCCCTTCGATGCACAGAAAATCTTCGACGAGATCCCGAAGGGCTCGCTCGAAACCCAGCCGCTCAAGATCGACCATACGTTCTATTGTTTCAAGTGCGACGGCATGGCCTCCATGAGGACTTGCCCCCACGGCAAGGAAGACCGGCTCATGCTCTCCGGCACCAAGCTCCGGAAGATGCTCTCCGAGGGCGAGAACGTGCCCGATCATTTCAGCCGTCCCGAAGTGCTCGAGATCCTCAAGAAATACTATGCCGGCCTCACCGAGAAGGTGGAGATCAAGCTCCACGGCCATGCCGAGGGCACTCATACGGAAAAAAGATAGTAGTCCCGAAGTGCGTACAACTGCAAAAGCAGTTTAATACATTCTACAGATAGGAGGTTCAGAAACATGCCGAGTTATGTGATTACAGAGAAGTGTGACGGTTGCAAGGCGCAAGATAAGACTGCTTGCCAGTATATCTGCCCGAATGACCTCATGACCCTGAACAGGGATCTCATGAAGGCCTACAACCAGGAGCCCGATCAGTGCTGGGAGTGCTACAATTGCGTGAAGATCTGCCCGCAGCAGGCGATCGAGGTCCGGGCCTACCAGGATTTCGCCCCCCTGGGTGCGAACGTGATCCCGATGAGGGGTACGGACTCTATTATGTGGACCATCAAGTTCCGGAACGGGATCCTCAAGCGGTTCAAGTTCCCGATCAGGACCACGGCTGAAGGCTCGGTCGATCCCTACAAGGGCAAGCCTGAAGCGAATCATGCGAATATCAAGAAGCCCGGCTACTTCACCCATCAGGGCGCTGGCAAGACCATGCCGGTAATCAAGAAATAAGGAGGAACGACTAATGGAAAAAGAGACCTGTACATTTTCATTCTGCAAGAAACCGACGATTGAAGAAGTATCGACCGATCTCCTCCTCATCGGCGGCGGTATGGCCTGCTGCGGCGCGGCATTTGAAGGCGCACGCTGGGCAAACCCCAAGAAAATAAAGATCACTATGGTGGACAAGGCCGCGACCGACAGGTCCGGCGCCGTTGCCATGGGTCTGTCGGCCATCAACACCTACATGGGTGAGAACGATCCGGCGGACTACGTGAAGATGGTTCGCAACGACCTCATGGGCATCATCCGCGAGGACCTGGTTTATGACCTCGGCCGTCACGTCGATGATTCCGTGCAGCTCTTCGAGGAGTGGGGCCTTCCGATCTGGAAAGTGGGCGATGATGGCTTCTCCCTCGACGGGTTCCAGGCAAAGGAAGCAGGAAAGGCCATGCTGAAGGACGGCGGCAAGCCGGTCCGGTCCGGCAAGTGGCAGATCATGATCAACGGCGAATCCTACAAGGTCATCGTTGCGGAAGCCGCAAAGAAGGCACTTGAGGCCAACCGTGCCGCCACCGGCGAAAAGACAAACCACTACGAGCGCGTGTTCATCGTGAAGCTCTACAAGGATGCCAAGGAGCCGAATCGCGTAGCAGCAGCGGCCGGCTTCAGCGTTCGTGAGAACAAAATCTATGTGTTCAAAGCCAAGGCCATGGTGCTGGCAGCCGGCGGCGCGGTGAACGTGTTCCGTCCCCGGTCGACCCAGGAAGGTCAGGGCCGCGCATGGTATCCGGTGTGGAACTCCGGTTCCGGCTACGCTCTCGGCCTGCAGGCCGGTGCAGAGCTCACCATGATGGAAAACCGCTTCGTGCCCGCCCGTTTCAAGGACGGTTACGGCCCGGTGGGCGCCTGGTTCCTGTTCTTCAAGGCCAAGGCGACCAACAGTCTCGGTGAGGACTATTGCGCAAAGGCTGACGCGCTGGCAGAAGCCAAAGCGAAATACGGCAAGTATGTCGATAACCTCGGCACGGCCATCAGAAACCACCTCATGATGCGCGACATGAAACTGGGCAAAGGCCCGATCCTCATGAGGACGGATGAAGCAATGGCTGCAATCAATAAGAACTTCAAGGAAAAGCTCGGTGATAAAGAGGGCGCCAAGAAAGTGAAGCACCTCGAGGCTGAAGCTTGGGAAGACTTCCTCGATATGGCCATAGGCCAGGCAGGACTCTGGGCCGCGAAGAACGTCGAGCCGGACAAGATCCCGTCAGAAATTATGCCGACCGAGCCTTATCTCCTCGGCTCGCATGCCGGTTGCGCGGGCTTCTGGTGCTCCGGTCCCGATGACCTCGGCGCGCCGAAGGAATGGCATTGGGGCTACAACCGCATGTCGACCGTGAACGGCCTGTTCATGTGCGGCGACATCTGCGGTGCCTCGGGCCACAAGTTCTCCTCAGGCTCGCACGCAGAGGGACGTATTGCGGCAAAGAACGCGATCGCGTTCATCCTCGACCACCCGAACTACACGCCGACCATCAAAGAGACGGCGGACCACCTGGCAGCCGAACTCTATCTGCCCTTTGAGGTCTACGAGAAGCATAAGACCTTCACTACGGCGCCAGAGATCAACCCGAACTACATCAAGCCGAAGATGCTCCAGACCCGTCTGCAGAAGATCTCCGACGAGTACTTTGGCGGCATTTCGACCTGGTACATGACCTCCAAGACCATGCTCGACGAGGGTCTGAGACAGCTCCAGATGCTGAAGGAAGACACGAGCAAGATGGCCGCGAGCAACCTGCACGAGCTGATGCGCTGCTGGGAGAACTATCACCGCATCCTCTCCGTGGAGGCCCATGCACGCCACATCCTGTTCCGGGAAGAATCACGGTATCCCGGCTACTACTATCGCGGCGATTTCGATCTCGTCGACGACACCAACTGGAAGGCTTTCGTGAACTCCAAGTATGACATCGAGAAAGACACCTGGGAAGTCAAGAAGGTCCCCTACGTACAGCTCGTTCCGGATGGCTCTGGTCATTAAGAACATTCACAACTCCGGGGAGGGCTTTGCCCTTCCCGGAGATTTTATTGGAAATTGAAGATTGTAAATTTTAAATTCTAATCTGAATGACCAGCCTGTTTCATCAGCGCTAAAATTTTAAATTTCCAATTTCCAATCTGCATTTTGCAATCAGTGATGTGGGTACTGCCTTAAGGAGGAATAAGATACCATGGCGGAAAAAAAGATGTTGATTGTCGGCGGAGGCTTCAGCGGCCTCACGGCAGCAGTGGAAGCCGCGGAAGCAGGCACCGAGGTCATTCTCGTGGAAAAGAACCCCTATCTTGGCGGCAGGGTGACGCAGCTGAATAAGTACTTCTGGAAACTCTGCCCCCCGAATTGCGGTTTGGAGATCCAGTATAAGCGCATCAAAAACAACGGCAATGTGACCATCTACACCATGGCCGAAGTGGAGAAGGTTTCCGGTTCCGAGGGCAATTTCGACGTAACCATCAAGATCAAACCCCGGTTTGTGAACGATAAATGTACGGGCTGCAACAAGTGCTCCGAAGCCTGCCCGGTGGAGCGCAAAAATGATTTCGATTTCGGCATGAGCACCACCAAGTCGGCCTATCTCCCCCATAACCAGGCCTTCCCGCTCAAGTACGTCATCGACGAGAAGACCTGTAAAGGCGCTTCCTGCGCAAAGTGCGTTGAGGCGTGCAAATACGATGCGATTCACCTGAACATGAAGCCGGAGACCGTAAATGTGAAGGTCGGCGCCGTGGTCATGGCCACGGGCTGGAACCCCTATGATGCCGCCAGGATGGACAACCTCGGATTCGGCAAGGTCCAGAACGTTGTGACGAACATGATGATGGAGCGGCTGGCTGCTCCCAACGGGCCAACGCGCGGCAAGATCGTTCGGCCCTCTGATGGCAAGGAAGTCAAGAACATCGCTTTCGTGCAGTGCGCGGGCTCTCGCGACGAGAACCATCTGGCCCATTGCTCCTACATCTGCTGCCTGGCCTCGATCAAGCAGGCGACGTATGTTCGCGAGCTCTATCCCGACTCAAAGGCAAAGATCTTCTATATTGACATGCGCACCCCCGGGCTCTATGAGAACCGGTTTTATGCCAAGATCAAGGAAGACCAGAACGTGTCCTTTCTCAAGGGTAAGGTCGCCAAGGTGGAGCAGGCAGAGAACGGCGACGTGAAGGTCACTGCCGAGGACATCCACGGCGGCGGCAAGATAACCGAGACTTTCGAAATGGTCGTGCTCGCCACCGGCATGCAGCCTTCGACAGAGTCCTTCAAGGGTGCGGGAATTACGCCGACCGAAGACGGGTTCGTGGACCAGGCAACGCTCCCGAAGGGCATTTATGCGACGGGGACGCTCAAGACCCCTGTTGACGTTGCGCGGTCAGCGCAGGATGCTACCGGCGTAGTCATGAAGAGCATCCAGAGCTTGAGGAGGAAATAAGGATGGAGAAGAAATTCGGCGTATATATCTGTAAGGGGTGCGGCATTAAAGAGGCGATGGACGTAGAAAAAGTCGCCGGCGCGGCCAAAAAGGTCCAGAATTACAAATTCCACGACGCCCTGTGCAGTCCCGAGGGTGTGCAGCTGATAAAAGACGACATGACGAAAGAAGGCGTGAACACGATCATCATTGCCGCCTGCTCTCCCCGCGTCAAGTACGAAGAGTTCGATTTCCCCGGTGCTATCGTCGAACGCGTCAACATCCGCGAGTTCGTTGCCTGGACCATGGAGCCGAACACCGATGCGACGAACGATGCTGCTTATGATTACCTGAACATGGGCATTGTCAAGACCCAGAAGGGCGATCTGCCGGAGCCGAACATCCTGCCGAACCTGAACAAGACGATCCTGGTGATCGGAGGCGGTATCGCCGGCATGACCGCTGCGCTCTCCGCAGCAGGCGCGGGAGAGAAGGTCGTGCTCGTCGAGAAGGACGCCCAGCTCGGCGGCTTCTTGAACAAACTCTATAAAAAGATCCCGACGGGATCCTATTTCAACAAACCGCTGATCGTGGACACGGATATTGCAAAAACCGTGAACGAAGTGGAAAGCAACCCCAATATCAAAGTATACAAGTCAACGACAATCGCCAAGACCGACGGCCAGCCGGGCCTCTACGACGTGACGCTTTCGAACAACGAGACCGTAAAAATCGGCTCGATCGTCATGGCCACGGGCTCGAAGCCCTACGATGCGAACAAGCTCGACTACCTCGGCTACGGCAGGATTAAGAACGTTGTTACGAACTTCGAGCTCGAGGAGATCGCGAAGAAAAACGGCGGCAAGCTGCTCCGTCCGTCGGACGGCAAGCCGGCCCTGAAGGTCGCCTTCATCCAGTGCGCGGGCCAGCGCGATCCTAACCATCTTCCCTATTGCTCGTCCATGTGCTGCGCAACGTCGCTCAAACAGGCGCAGTATGTGAGGCAGAATCCGGATGCCCTTGCCATGATCTTCTATAAGGACATCAGGACGCCGGGCAGGACGGAGCTCTACTACAAGGAAGCACAGAACAATCCCGGCGTGATGCTCAGCAAGGCAGATGTGACCGGCGTGTCAGAAGCCGTGGGCGGCAACATGTTTGTCGAGATGGAGAACACGCTCTTCGGCACCAGGACCGGCGAGAAAGTAAAAGTGGAGGCGGACCTCGTGGTCCTGGCCACGGGCATGGTACCGACCACTCGGTGGCCCCAGGAATACGCCGACGGCCTGACCAAGGCCGCCTCTGGCGGCGACGATTCCAAGAAAGCGTACCTCGAGCAGACGCCGAAACCTGAGTATATCCTGAACCTCGGCTACCGGCAGGGCCCGGAAATCCCGACTCTCGAAGGGGCCTCCGGTTTCGCCGATTCGAACTTTATCTGCTTTCAGTACGAGACGCGCAGGACCGGCGTCTACGCGGCAGGAAGCGTGCATCAGCCGATGAATATGGCCGAAGCCATGGAAGACGGTGCCGGCGCGGCGTTCAAAGCCATCCAGGCCATGGACCATGTGGCGCGCGGCGTTGCCGTGCATCCACGGGCCTGGGACGTTACGTTCCCCGATCCGATGCTCATCAAATGTACGGCCTGCAAGCGGTGTACGGAAGAATGCCCCTTCGGCGCCATTGACGAGGACGAGAAGGGGATCCCCAAGTACAATATCAACCGCTGCCGCCGCTGCGGTACCTGCATGGGTGCCTGCCCCGAACGCATCGTGTCCTTCAAAGACTACAGCGTCGACATCGTCGGCTCCATGCTCAAGTCCATCGATGTCCCGGACGATGAAGACACGTTCCGCATCGCCTGCCTGGTGTGCGAGAACGATTCCTATCCCGCGCTCGACACGGCGGCCATTGCCGGGAAGAAGATCGACCCCGCAGTGCGTTTTGTTTCCATGCGCTGTCTCGGCGGCATGAACCTCGTCTGGGTGGCCGACGCGCTTTCGAAGGGCATCGACGGCATGCTCCTCCTCGGCTGCAAGTACGGCGAGAACTACCAGTGCCACTTCGTCAAGGGCAGCGAACTCGCGAACACCCGCTTCAGCAAGGTCAGCGAGACCTTGAACAGGCTCCAGCTCGAATCCGAGCGTGTCCAGCTGATGCAGATCGCCATCAATGAATATGAAAAGCTCCCGGATATGATCAACGAGTTTGTAGAAAAGGTGAGGGCGATCGGGCCGAACCCGTTCAAGAGCATGTAAACCGAATGTGGAATGTAATACAAACATCACTCCTAACAGAGTAATTGGAGGATAGAATTTATGTCAGATGCAACGGTTATCAAACCCGATCTACAATTTGTAAACGAGATCATTAAGGGCGGCGGCGAATCTCTCAAGAAATGCTACCAGTGTGCCACCTGCTCGGTGGTCTGCAACGTGACCCCCGAGGGGAACCCTTTCCCGCGGAAGGAAATGGTCCTCGCCCAGTGGGGCCAGAAGGACAAATTGATCACGAGCGCCGATGTCTGGCTCTGCCATCAGTGCAGCGACTGTACGGCTTATTGTCCGCGCGGCGCCAAGCCCGGCGAAGTGCTGAACGCCATCAGAAAACAAAGCATCAAGCACGTTGCCATGGTGCCCTTTTTCGCGAAGATCGCGACGGATGCAAAGCTCCTGCCGGTCCTCTTCGCCATCCCCATGGTGCTCTTCTATGTCATCCTCATGGTGCTCGGCAACGGAAACTTCTCCGCACCGAGGGCCGAAGGCAATATCATGGCCTACCACAAGTTCGTTCCCGTGCCGGTGATCGATACAGTTTTTATCCTGACGGCTATCTTTGCTGCGGCCTCTGCCTTCGTGGGAATCACACGGCTCTGGAACGGCATGAAGGCCCAGGCCGGTGCGATGCAATCCAGCGGCAGCCTCGTCGGTGACATCATTTCCTCGGTTACCCAGATCCTGGCCCATACGAAGTTCGCAGATTGTAATGTGAACCGGACCCGTCAGTGGGGCCACATGCTCCTGTTTTATTCCTTCGCCGGGCTTGCTGTCGTGACCACGTGGGCGATCGTTTATCTCTATGGTTTTGAACTCCTGGGCATCCAGCCCTTCGGCCCCTTCCATTTCGGCGAATCTCCCTATCCGAACAGCGATCCCGTGAAGATCCTGGCGCTCATCAGCTCCGTTGCTTTTGCAGCAGGCATCATGATTCTCCTGCTCAACCGGCTGGCGAAAGCAGGCAAGGCAGGGATGGGTTCCTACTTCGACTGGATCTTCCTCACGATCGTAATCGGCGTCGGCGCCACAGGCATGCTGTCCTGGGCGCTCCGGCTTGCCGACATGAGCGCGGGTTACTTCGTGTACTATCTGCACCTTGTGTTCATCTGGTCGCTCTTCGCCTACGCTCCATACTCTAAGTTCGCACACCTGTTCTACCGAACGACCGCGATGGTATTTGCGAAACATACGGGGCGGGACAAAAAATAATATCCCCGGCTGACCGCCTCTCCGGGAGGCCGATGCCAGCCCGGGCGTTCAGCTCCCTCCGGGAACAGAGGTAAGTCAAATTTTGGCTGTCGGAATCAGGGTTGCGCAATTGCGAAATGCCCCGTCTTGAGCGGCATTTGCGAGAGCGCAACGAACAGAATTATGATATACTCATCCCGCTTTTTTCGGTAACCGTAACCGATACCACGTCTGATGGCGGAGGGGTATCATAAGCCCGTGTTAAAAACTGGGTCTCCACCGGGAATGCGTTTTCGTTTTAACAACGGTTCGCCATCCCACGATTATGCAGAGGAGAATGCCATGAAAGTCAAAGAACTGCTTAGTATCAAAGGCCTGGAATGCTTCAGCATCACAAGCGACCAATCGATGCTCGATGGAGCGAAGCAGATGACGGAATGCAACATCGGCGCGCTCCTCGTCATGGACCGGGGATCGCTCGCAGGCATTATCACCGAGCGTGATATCGTCAAAACGACCGCGGAAGAGGGGAAACAGTGCAAGGACGTCAAGATCAAGGACGTTATGAGTACAAACCTTCTGGTAGTAAAGCCCGGCGATGACCTCGACTATGTCATGGCCATCATGATCCGAAACAACATCCGCCACACCCCGGTCGTCGAAGAGAGCGGACTGGTAGGACTTCTTTCCATGCGGGACGTGGTCCGGGTCCTGGTAAAGAACCTGAAGGCGGAGAACCTCTATCTGAAAGACATGATCGGCGGCAAGCTCGGCGAAATCGGCGATTAATGTATCTCATACAAGGTTTTTTGAGGGAGGGATGCCTGGGGGAAACGTATTGCGGCAGTTCGCGCCCAAGGATGCGATGAGCGCATTTTATGAGATTGAAAACAACAGAACGATATAATCTAATCTAAAGGAGGGGAACTAATGAGTAACACGATTCTATTTGCCCTGATCTGCGGCATTGCTGGCGTTATCTACGGCATCATGACCGCTATCTGGGTGAACAAACAGGATTCAGGCAACGCCAAGATGAGGGAAATTTCCGATGCAGTGAAGGAAGGCGCCTATGCGTTCATAGCGCGCGAGTATAGAACAGTAGCAATTGTCGCGGTCATTCTGGTAGCTATTCTGGCTTTCGTTCCCGCACTCGGATTGTGGGCAGCCGTCGGATTTATCATCGGTACGGTGGGTTCCGCCCTCGCGGGCTTTATCGGCATGTGGGTATCGCTCCGTGCGAACGTGCGCACTGCCGCGGCAGCGAGCAAAGGCCTCCAGGCCGCGCTCAGCCTCGCATTCAAGGGCGGCTCCGTGACCGGCATCATGGTCGTGGGTCTCGGGATCATCGGCCTTGCCGGTTTTTACCTCGTCGCCAAGACGTTTGCTCCGGCTGAACAGGTATCCCATGCTCTTATTGGTCTCGGCTTTGGCTGCTCGCTCATGAGCGTGTTTGCCCGTATCGCAGGCGGTATCTATACCAAGGCAGCTGACGTGGGCGCCGATCTCGTGGGTAAGGTTGAGAAGAACATCCCCGAAGACGACCCGCGCAACCCCGCCGTGATCGCCGACAACGTGGGCGACAACGTCGGCGACTGCGCTGGCATGGCCGCTGACCTCTATGAGACCTACACGGTGACCCTCGTGGCCGCCATGCTCCTCGCCAAGACCGTGTTCGGCGCGGCCAGCCCGTGGATCGAGTTCCCGCTCATGCTCGGCGGTGTTTCGATCATTGCTTCCATCATCGGCACTTATGCCGTGAAGCTCGGCAAGAGCAACTACATCATGGGCGCCCTGTACAAGGGCCTTGCCGTTGCAGGCGTTATCGCGGCAGTCGCGTTCTATTTCGTGTCCAAAAGCTTTATCGATAGCCTCGGCGCCAATGCCGGCGTTTTTACGGCTAACACCGTGTTCTTTATCTCCCTCATCGGCCTTGCTCTCACCGGGTTGATTGTGTGGATCACCGAGTACTTTACTGCTAAAGAGTATTCCCCGGTACAGCACATTGCACAGGCCAGCCTGACCGGACACGGCACGAACGTGATCGCCGGACTCGCAGTCAGCATGAAGTCCACCGCAGCGCCTGTGATCGTGATCGTTGCCTCGATCCTCGGCGCTTACTGGCTTGGCGGCGGATTTTCCGGTCAAGCGAATGCAGCAGCCGGCGGCATCTTCGCCATCGCGCTGGCAGCTGTGTCCATGCTCTCCATGACCGGTATCGTCGTGGCCATTGACTCGTACGGTCCGATCACGGACAATGCGGGCGGCGTCGCTGAAATGGCCGGGCTCCCGCAGGCCATCCGCGATATCACCGATCCTCTCGATGCGGTCGGCAACACGACCAAGGCAGTGACCAAGGGCTATGCCATCGGCTCTGCGGCCCTTGCCGCTTTGGTGCTTTTTTCAGAATATTCACGCTCATTCGGAACGACGATCCTGTTCGACCTTTCGAACCCGATGGTCCTCGCCGGCCTGTTCATCGGCGGCTTGCTCCCCTACTACTTCGGCTCCCTCCTCATGGAGTCCGTGGGTAAGGCTGCGGGTGGTGTGGTGGAAGAAGTTCGCAGGCAGTTCCGCGAGATCAAGGGCATCATGGAAGGCACGGGAAAGCCTCAGTATGGCAAGTGCGTTGACATTGTGACCAAGAGCGCCATCAATGAGATGATGGTTCCGGCGCTCCTCCCGGTAGTCGTTCCCGTCCTGGTTGGCCTCCTCCTGGGCAAAGAAGCCCTGGGCGGCGTGCTCATCGGCGCCATCCTGACCGGCCTGTTCCAGGCGATCGCCATGACCTCAGGCGGCGGCGCATGGGACAATGCCAAGAAGTCCTTTGAAGACGGCGTTACCGACAGCAAAGGCGTCGTACATAAGAAGGGGAGCGATGGACACAAAGCATCGGTGACCGGCGATACGGTCGGCGATCCTTACAAGGACACCGCGGGCCCGGCCATCAACCCGATGATCAAGGTCATCAACATCGTTGCGCTTCTGATCGTTCCGTTGATCAGATAGGCATCTGCAACATCTTATCCAACGAGGGGCTGGCCGAACGGCCAGCCCTTTTTTTTTAAAATCAGGCTGGAGATGCAGGGGTCCACTCTTCAAACTTATTGAATTTCAGTTGAAAAGTGGTATTATTCATCACGCTATGCACGGTTCAGATGTTGAGGTTCTTATTGCCGCCGGATGTTCGCCTGCCGTTGTCGCGCATTGTAAAGCGGTCTCGAACATGGCACTTTCAATCGCCAGAGGCGTGAACATTGGCGTAGACCATGCCTTGGTGCGCCAGGGCGGCCTGTTCCATGATATCGGCAGATCGAAGACGCATGGGATCGACCATGCCGTGGCGGGCGTTGCTATCGCAAGAAGTCTCGAATTTCCGGACGCACTCGTCAAGATCATCGAGCGCCACATCGGCGCGGGCCTAACGGCACGGGAGGCCGTGCGGCTCGGCTTGCCGGAAAAGGATTACCTGCCCCGGACGGCCGAAGAAAAGATCGTTTCCTATGCCGACAACCTTGTCAGCGGCACGAGAGAGATGCAATTTTACGAAGCGCTCGACAGGTTCAAGGAAATTCTCGGACCCGATCATGAGGGCGTCGAGCTGTTCATAAAGCAGCATCACGAAATACAAGGATGGATGAAGTGAAACCACCCCACACCCTGCCCTCTCCCCTGAGGGGAGAGAATAAAAGGTGGGGGGCATCATGTGGCGGAATGCGGAATAAAAAGGAAATAGCAAAGAGGGTGTTATGAAAGATAAGAAAAAAGAAAAGATGATAGCGGAAGATATCAAAGTCGAGCCGCTCAAAAAGAGCGATACTGATAAGGTCCTGCCCGTCAAGCTGACGGGGAACAGCAGGTTTAAGTTCAGCTGCCACAAGGGCGTGAAGTGTTTTACCGCCTGCTGCAGCAACATCAACATTGTGCTGCCGCCCTACGACCTCCTGCGTCTCAGGAAAAGGCTCGGCATGACCTCCGAGGACTTCATCAACCAGTATTGCGAGATCGAGATCCTCGCGAAGACGCTCCTTCCCGTGATCACGCTCAAGATGCAGAGCGACGAAAAACGAAGCTGCCCGTTCGTAACGCCCGACGGCTGCACGGTGTACGAGGACCGGCCGAACATCTGTCGCTATTATCCCATCGGCATGGCAACGCTCAGGAATAAAGAGTCCGAGGGTGGCAAGGACGAGTTCTATTTTTTGACCAAAGAGGACCACTGCAAGGGCTTCGAAGAGGACAAGGACTGGACCATAGACGCGTGGCGCAAGGACCAGGAAGCGGACCTGTACGACGATATTAACCGCGGTTGGATGGATATCCTGATCAAAAAGAAATCCTTCGGCGAAAGGGAGTTTCCCGACATCAAAAATAAGATGTTCTTTATGGTCAGCACCAATACGGACTACTTCCGCGAGTTCGTGTTCGGCAGCAGTTTTCTTGAGACCTACGATATCCCCGCGGAACGGATCGACAAGGTCCGCACCGACGACGCCGAGCTCCTGAAGCTTGCCTACGACTGGCTCCGCTCTGCGATGTTTGCTGAAGAAACCCTGCCGTTCAAGCAGGGCGTGCTCGAAACGCGCAAGGAGCGCGCTGGTGCAGTTATGAAAAAAGTGTACGGGAAGAAGGAGCAGGATACGGAGTGAACAGGCGGCAGAGGGCAGGCCGGAGGTAATGAGCAGGGAAGGGAACGAAGCGTAAACGACTGGAGCAGATGGCCTCTCAGCATCCGAGCTTAAGGAGTGAGTTCATTTCCTCGTAAATCGCATTTCCGATAGCTATCCCCATATCGATAAATTCCGGACCGAACTGCCTGCCCGTTGGGGTCCGGAAGGTTTCCTTGATTTTTTCAATCCCCTTCATCTTTTCCCGGAACGTTCTGTGCAACGACTCGATAGGAGTGTTATGGGTTTCCACCATGAGCCAGAGGGTCGTTGTGAAGTTTTCGGGTCCCCACCGGAACTTATCGGCATCATAGAGCGCGTCGCTTACAAGCCTTCCCGCGTCGTCGTCACGTTCGAAGGTCTCCTGGA
This sequence comes from Nitrospirota bacterium, assembly GCA_963754875.1. Lineage (GTDB taxonomy): Bacteria > Nitrospirota > UBA9217 > UBA9217 > UBA9217 > JAJYKN01. The sequence goes on along the minus strand of CAVWHO010000016.1, from coordinate 548,110 downwards.
AAGCTTCGTGGTTCCTGATTGCATCGGCAATGTATTGGCGCTCTCTCAAACTCATGCCGAGGCCCGTCAGGATCTTTTCCGCCTCAATGCTGCCCCGAACGGCATGGTCCTGCTCTTTTCGCTTGATATCATGAAGCAATCCGGCGATGAGCGCCGCGGTGAACAGCGGTTCGGTCTCCTGCCAGGTAGCGCCGCGTTCCTTCATTTCGATCAGGATGAGCGCTCCAGCGTCCCGGGCGACAGCTTCACAGTGAAAAAGACCGTGCGCGCATTCCATCTGCGATTCGTCGAGGTAGGACCGGCACCGTTTGACAAGGTCATGGTTCGCGAGGGTCTCGTTGGCCCGTTGAATGAAGCTTTCGTGCCTTACGTAAAAAGCGGGTTTCGGGAGCGTAGCGGCCACCCGGTGCGCTGTTTCGCGAAGTCTTCGATACTGCGGCAGTCCCATGAATTTATAATAAACGGTCACGGCGAACCTTGTCAAGGTCAGTTTTTCAGCCGATTCTCCGATTGACAGCTATCGACATCCTGATATAATACCGTTCATATTTCATGCGAAAGGGGTTTTCCGTGTCAGACATCCACAGCGAACGTATCCTTATCCTCGACTTCGGGTCCCAGTATACCCAGCTCATCGCGAGGCGGGTGAGGGAAGCCAAGGTCTATTGCGAAATATTCCCGTACAATGCAGGGCTCGACAAGGTCAAGGCTTTCCGGCCCAAGGGGCTGATCCTCTCCGGCGGACCGTCAAGCGTATATGACCCGGGCGCGCCGCTCATCGACAAGGCCCACCTCGAACTGGGCGTGCCCGTGCTCGGCATCTGCTACGGCATGCAGCTCCTTACTCACGTACTCGGGGGAGAAGTCGCAAAATCGCAAAAACGCGAGTTCGGCAGGGCCGAGCTGAATATCCATAAAGGCGAAAAACTCTTTGCAGGGATCGGCGAGGGCGCCTGTACGACGATCGTCTGGATGAGTCACGGCGACCGGATCGAGAAGATGCCGTCGGGCTTTATTGCCATAGCGCATACCGACAATTCTCCGACTGCCGCCATGATGGACACCCAAGGCAGATTCTACGGGGTGCAGTTTCATCCCGAAGTGGCGCATACACCGCATGGCACACAGATCCTCCGGAACTTCGTGTATACGATTTGCAAATGCGAGCCGACCTGGACCATGGCGTCCTTTGTGGACTATTCCGTCAACGAGATCCGCAAGTCTGTCGGCGATAAAAAAGCCGTGTGCGGCCTCTCGGGAGGCGTGGATTCGTCCGTTGCCGCGGTCCTCGTGCACAAGGCCATCGGCAAACAACTCACTTGCATATTCGTGAACAACGGCGTGCTCCGCAAGAATGAGGCAGAACAGGTCCAGCAGTCGTTTAAAAACATGGGGCTGAACCTCAAGTACGTCGACGCTTCCCAGGAGTTTCTGAGCAAGCTCGCCGGGGTCGAGGACCCTGAGAAAAAGCGGAAGATCATCGGCAACACTTTTATCGAAGTGTTCGAGCGCGAAGCCCTTGCCGTGGGAGGGGCGGAATTTCTTGTCCAGGGCACCCTCTATCCCGACGTGATCGAGAGCGTATCGTTTAAAGGGCCGTCGGCAATCATCAAGTCCCATCACAATGTAGGCGGTCTGCCGGAGAAAATGAAGCTCAAACTTGTAGAGCCGCTTAGGGAGTTATTCAAGGACGAAGTCCGGGCCATCGGCCGTGAAATGAAGATGCCCGATGATATCATTGACCGCCAGCCTTTCCCCGGGCCGGGGCTTGCCATCCGGATCCTGGGAGAAGTGACCGAGCCGAGGCTCAGGATTCTGCGCGAGGCAGATGCCATCGTCCTCGAGGAGATCAAGAAAGCGGGGCTCTACAAACAGGTCTGGCAGTCCTTTGCCGTGCTGCTTCCGATCAAGACCGTCGGCGTCATGGGCGACGAAAGAACCTACGAAAACGTAGTGGCGATCCGTGCGGTCACGAGCCAGGACGGCATGACCGCTGACTGGGCAAAGATCCCCTACGACCTCCTGGGCGTCATGTCCAACCGGATCATCAATGAGGTGAAGGGCGTGAACCGAGTCTGCTTCGACATCTCTTCGAAGCCGCCGAGCACGATCGAGTGGGAGTAGGAAATTTAACCGCCCTGCCTGGAAACTGCTCAGTTTTTAAACTGAGCAGTAGCCTGCCATAGGATTGTTGTAGATACCTACCATGTGTGAATTCTGTACAAAACACGGAGACGGTAAGATCTGGTACAAGAATGCGGCGAATTACGGCCAGGACCTTCTGTCCGATCTTAATCGCCGCAGCTATATCGAGAAATTCCTGACTTCCGCCTTCAGCGAAGGGTTCCAGACATTAGGAAGGCTCGAGACGATCTTTCGGAAAAAAGGCAAGCTCCCGCAGGCGGTAAAGACCGCCATGGTTCAAAAGTCCAAGTCAGAGCACTTCGGGCAGGTGCTGCCTATCGAGGAGATCAGCGACCTCGTCGGCAAGGCCAGGACCGTGGTGCGCATGCCCTGCGCGTGCAGATGGAACATCGGGAAAAAAGAAGAGCGCTGCTGCTACGCAGTGAGCTACGGTCCCGAGGCCTGGTACAACTCGATCGACATGGGGTACTTCGGCAAAGCTTCCGATGAAGGCCTGGAAGCACTCGCACCCGACGCTGCAATCTCCCAGATGAAGGCAATGGAAGAGCAGGGAAGGGTCCATACGATCTGGACCATGATGACCCCTTTCATCGGCGCAATCTGCAACTGCGGGCCTGAGGATTGTCTCGCCATGCTGACCCTTTCCCGGACCAGCGTGGAGACCATGGAGCGCGCGGAGTACGTGGCACGGGTGGATGAAGCGCTCTGCATTGGCTGCGGGCTGTGCGATGTTGAGTGCAATTTCAAGGCAATCGAAAGCCACCAGCACCATGGCACATTCCATGCCCATATCGATCCTCACAAGTGTTTCGGCTGCGGCTTATGCCGGAGGGTATGCAACACCGGCGCGATCTCGCTGTTGTTAAGATAGAAAAAAACGCGCAAGGGTGACGGCTTGTAAGATGTATGCAAGGGGAATCATAGTCCAGTACTGCTTTTGTCGTCTCTTGTTGAGCTCATCGTCATGATCCTCGGATATACTTTTGGGACGGTAAGTGCCGGATCCTCCTGCCTGCTTTGTAATCCCCAATTCTCAAAAAGCGCTTCTGTTACGACGCACCTCGTGCAGCCTTTGCTTTAGCCTTCTCATTAAACTTCGAAGCAAGAATGATGTACCGTTCGTGAGTACCTTCGGATATCTTATCGATTCCATCGTGTGCTTTTATGGAAAAGAGCAGCCTCCTTCCCTCTACGGCCTCCAGTTTCACCGTAACGGAAACAATAAGACCGGCTGGCGTAGCAGCTTCATGGCTCACATCGATATGCGTGCCGACCGTCTGCTCTTGGGGCCAATCGATATAAGGGTTGACCGCCTGAATACAAGCCCATTCGAAGAGCCCAATCATGTACCCCGTGGCCAAAACAGGCGGCATCAAGCTGAATTCCGGCGATTCCGGATAGAGGTGCGGCACGGTTTTGTTCTCTGTCACCTTGAAACTGAATTCATAAGACAAGCCGGGTTGCAATGAACCGTTCTTCATAAGGTCCTCCGTACCTTGAGACGAAATTTCCCGTTGCCGACATTATCCCTGGATTGCTCACATTAGTAAAATTAATAGTATTGCTCTCGTTAATTAGCTCTGCTAATATATGACGGCGATAGTGTCAAAACTTTCATGAAAATGAGAGTAGACCCTATGAAATGATCGACGGATAAGGTTAGCGACGGGGAGCCAGATCATCTAGCGGCGGATCGACCGTCGGCATGGGACGCGGCAGGCAACAGAAGTCCATTAACGAGATCGTTCTTTGAGATGTAGCAGGCGGAAAGTTTAAGCAGCGAGAGAAAGAATCTTCGCCCATTTGCCCTGAAGCGTGGTAATGGCCTGGAGCTCCGGCAATTGAACGGGTGGCTTGTAGTTCAATGACATGTGAGGGCGGAGAAAGTTGTAATGGGTCACAAAGAGCGTCGTCAGGACCACGGAGCCGTTGTTACTGTTGAAACCGGCCGCAGGCCTCACGTGATACTTGTAGGTCCTATTCAAGCGCTCGATGAGCTGTTTAAACGCCCTCCATTCCGTTGACTCGGCATCGAGGTTTTGGAGGCCGATGACCTTGTGGTGCTGGATATCGGGATCATCGCCTTCCTGAGCATTCAGAAAATGGATGCCGGCTGGGTAGGAAGGATTGCCGTCGGTCACGAGGATAATCTCCTGACCGGGAGCTGCGGTACGGATCGCTTCGTTCATGGCGATGATTGCTGGTTGCGTTCCCCGGTTATCGGCAACATGGTAGGCGGTGATTTTCAGGCTCTTGGATGAGATGAAGAAAAAGACGTATTGATGCTTCCCCAGGACCCTGATATACGTTTCATCGCCAGCCTGAATAGAATCGATCGGGCCTTTACGCTGGAGATTGTAGCTGTGGCAGTAAAACGCTGCGGCTGCCGCATAATTTAGGACCGTCTGATAAGAGACTTTGATATTGAAGACGGACTTCAAAATAGCCGCGGTTTTCCTGGCTGGAACGGCGAAGGAAACATAAAAGGCAAGGATCAGGCCGAGGACGTTCTCGGAGTTATGGATCTTCGTAAGCTCGACGATCGGCTTTTCGGGCTCAGAGTGAAGAAGCTCTTGGGGTTTGTAATGATACTCCCGGTACTGGTAGCAGAGCTTGAACTGCGAGCTTCGTTTCTTCTGTAATGCACGCTCAGCCGGATTAAGTTTTGCGATGGCCTGGACGCGGTGCTGGCAGTCATCGTTGGGGCATTTGTAAAGCGTAACCTCTTTCCGCATTTTCCAACGAAAGAGAGCGTGGTTGCAGTAGGGGCAAAAGTATTTTGACTTATCGTTTTTACGGAATCTCTGGTCGGCTTGAAACAAGTGACCACAGACCTTGCACCTGATCTGAGATTTTTTCTTACCGTCGTTGTAGTAGAGATAGTCGTGCGGGGCATTGCAGACGGGGCAAAAAACCAGTTTGGGGAGTGCATGAGACTTGCCCCAGCGCTTTACAGCAGCAAGAGGCTTTCCGTGAAGCGCTTCGTACTGAGCTAAGAGTTGGTTGTAGTCTTTCGTTTCTTGTGTTTTTTTTCGAGCAGCGGTTCGGTGAGCGGCGGTTTTGGATCGACCGCGAACTGCCGGTAGTTTGGATGCTTCTCTTTAAAATCGTCTTTCGGTTTCACTTCCGGATTGCGATTTTGGAGAACATCCTGTAACCCGGCGGTGATCTGTTCAATTTCAACGCGAGTGAACTTGGAACAGATCCAGATGATAAAACGAGCAACACGCGACGTGTTCGACATGAGCATGCTCTCCCTTGAGGGTGTTATCAACACTACTTTTAGCCGATTTTCAGGGGGGAGACAAGAGAATTGTTAAGAACATCTTGAAAAGCAAAAGCAATCAGAAAAATTAATCGCAGTATTTTGACAAAACGATGACGGCAGGCGGGAGGCCGGATATGGAATGGCAGCAGATCATCGGTTTCTATCAGGTAGCAAGGCTCAAGAGCTTTACACGGGCAGCAGAAGCCACCTTGAGAACGCAATCCGCACTGACGCAACAGATCAAGGCCCTCGAAAGGGAGTTTGATTGCCAATTACTGGAAAGGATCGGGAAAAGGCAGGTCCTAGTAACCCCTCTCGGGGAACGGTTCTTCAAATTCGCGGAATCTGTGCTTCAGGGCTGCAACCAGTTACACGAGGACATCGCTGAGCATAGGGAGCTCAAAAGGGGACGATTACGAATGGCCGCGCCCTTTACGACCCTTTATCATCTGCTTCCCGGGATCATAAAAAAATATCACAGGCAGTTTCCCTGGGTCGAGCTGTCCCTCCTTGACCGGCCGCAGAAAGAGGTGGTCGAGCTGGTCAAGAGCGGCGACGTAGATATGGGCATGGCGCTCGAAAGCGCAGTAACAGGCGCATTGCAGAAACGGCGGTGGAAAATGGTCGAACCCGTCTTACTGATGCCTGCGGGACATCCATTATCCGGAAAAAAGAAAATTTCCCTCGCGGAAATCGCTCAAACGCCACTTATCCTGCCACCGAGCAGAAGTGACGCTCCCCAGAGAAACAGGCTGGAATCACTTTTCCGTAAGCAGAACATACCGTATTCTGTAATCATGGAATCTTCCAACATTGAACTAAGCTCTCTCTACGTGGAAATGGGGCTCGGTGTTTCTTTTGCCTCGATAGTAAAAGATCTGGCTGTTCTTAAGAAAAGGAACTTATCTTTTGTTTCGGTTGGTCATTTGCTTCCGCTTGAGCATCTTTGCGTAATCACCAGAAAGGATAAAAAAATGACGGTTTACCAGACTTCCTTCCTGGATATACTCTTCAGCACATAGCAAAAGAGTAATCGAAAAAAACACCTCACGGTAAAAGGACGGCAACAGGGACGGAGGCGGGAACCGACGTATTTTCAGCGTCCCCGCTCTCTGATCTTCACAACCAAAGTCGAAACGCTGCAGCCACACCGTCCCTTTGCGCCGGAGGCGAGAAGATGCCTGCCAAATTGGCATGCATCAATATCCAACGTCTTCGCCGCTGCCGGTCGATCCCCCGGCCTCATTCATCTTCTGCAGGAACGTGCGAATACGGTCGGCATTGGTGCCGATATCACTCAGACCCACACGCGACGCGGACCGTATATCAACCCTGCTTCCTTTCAGCCCGGGGGTCACGCGGACGACGATGTCATCTTTAAACCCGAACCAGAACGTGGTTGCAATTGCCTCGATCCGTCCTTCCTTAGCATTACTGTCTACGATTTGCCAGCCCATATTTTTTGCAGTGGCAAGTGCCGTGTCAAAGGCCGTTGCCGGAGAACTGGAAAGCACGAGAGGCCGGATGTCCGGGTACGCGCTCATTTGTTGCGATGCGGTTTCCGGTCCCTTATATACGGCAGGATTCTCCGCGTCGGCCCTGAGCGGCATGATGGCCTTAAACTGCGGCGGATTCATCATGTCCGTCGATATGTCGTGGATCAGCGGCATTTGTTCAGCCCGGTGCGCCCACGACCAGGGGATACCGGCAGTAAGCAGCCCGACCAGGATGCCTGCGGCTGCTGCAAAAAATATCATACCACGGTGCTCGTGCCGCGCAAGTACACCGCCGGCCAGGGAAACGATTGCCGACACAATGCCGCTTATCGCAGCGACCCTCAACAGGGTAAGCCCGGTCATGTAGTACCACCATCCCCACCGGGTCCCGAGACCAGAAAGAATTGCTGCGACGCCTGCAAGGACGGCCAGACCGACGCCGACTTCCGCGATACGGTCCGCAAAGGTCCATTGCGACAGGAACGGCTGTCGCATAGTTTGTTGTTGCGCATTCATGGAAAACCTCCTTCCACTGTCCATGCCTTGTGGCTTCCGGTCAGCAGAGACCGCAATTAATTATTGACATGAACTTCTTTAACCCACTGCCTACCGCTTGGCTTGGGAACAGCTCTGCCCGCCTTTGGCGTGGGGAACGCCGCTCCATGAGCGGGCATCATTGCCCCTTTCTAAATAGGCCAGAATCCATGCTGATTATATCTCTAGTGTAGCACGCTCGCCACGGAATTGATGACCGGAAAGATTTGAGAGACGTACCCAACCCCGCTAAAAAACATTCCAGACAACTTCTTTACCGCCGCTCATGCCCGTTGAAGCATTTGCTTTCCCGGTTCGGCCACACTAAAAACCGGAAACTGCCTTGAGAGCGCTATACTGGTCATTGAGGAAGTAAATGTCTGGCTTATCCACGACACCTGCCTTCATCATAGTCTCGCGCAGGTCCGGGGACTCTGCGAACGCTTTTGCCCGATCAAGATCCTTGGCCTCAAACAGAATGACAACCTCATTGGGATTATCGGCGCTTCGGAACAGGTATGTCTCGGTCAAACCTGCCTCGACTCGCTTCGGGAGGTGGGTTTCGTAGGCCTGCTTCCATGCCGTAAAGTCTTTCACTTTATGACGAACAAGAACATATGTTATCATGGGTTTTCTCCTTTCTTGTTTACAATTTATCGTCCCTTGCTTTAACCGTTCTCCTGATCGAACAGACTCTCGTAATGAGCTTAAAGCAATACCAAGATTAATATAAACGTAGCAACATATTCATATCTAGTCAATTGTACTTTAGTCAGGGTAAACCTCGACCTTATCGCCGGTCATATGTCTAAAAAATGCGACTTTGTACTCAGTAGGGCGAGCTTTAGAATTGCAGGGCGGACTCTGCTGGGCAGACAGATTGTGAAGAGTCAAAAATCGTGCGAATCATAGCGTGCGGGAAGAGATCCTGAGGGGCACTCTCAACAATTTCGGATAGGGTTTCTTCGGAAGGCGCTGTTGTGATGGTTTTTTTAACTTTAATGCGAACGAAGAGCAAAATTCCCGTGGCAATGATTCGTATATCAATGAAGTTTGAGATAGAACATGCGAAAAGGTCAGGAGATTGCTTTTCGTTCAAAAGTGCCGCTCTTTCCGCCTGATTTCATCATGAGCCGTACGCCTTCGATCGTCATTTCCCGGTCCACGGACTTGCACATATCATAGATCGTAAGGCCCGCTGCGGAAACAGCGGTCAATGCTTCCATTTCCACCCCGGTCCTTCCCGTTGTCCTGACGGTTGCGCGAATGCGGACACAGGATTCCGTTTTGTCAGGTTGCAGGTCGATCGCCACGGATGAAAGTGCGAGGGGATGGCAGAGGGGAATCAGCTCAGAGGTCTTCTTGGCCGCCATGATAGCCGCCAGCCGGGCGACGCCGAACACATCCCCCTTGGCGACTTTGCGGTCAACGATGAGCGAAAGCGTTCCGGGAAGCATCATGACCCGTCCTTCTGCGACTGCCTCACGAACTGTTTCGTCTTTTGTCGAGACATCCACCATGCGGGCGGCGCCCTGCTCGTCGAAGTGACTGAGTTTGTTCGTCACGATGCACTTCCCGTCATCTCTGTTCATCCCCCGATTTTCGACATGGTCCGCTGAAAACAGGTGTCAGAAGTTTCATTGATATAATGCCGCTCAGGCTTGATTTCAAGCGACAGCCTTAGGAGTCGCTCCAGTTCCCTGTCATCACATCCACCCCGCAGAGGAGACTTAATGTCGATCTCCGTGTCCGAAAGAAGGCAGGGTCTGATCTTGCCGTCCGCCGTAAGCCGCAACCTGCGGCAGGAGTCGCAGAAGTGACGGGTGATAGGGCTGATGAAGCCGATGACCCCCTTTGCGCCGGGCACCGTGAAGTTAGACGACGGGCCGCCGGAGTTTCCCGAAGAAACCGGAACGAGTGCGCCGAATTCGCGCTCGATGATCGAACGCACCTCCTCGGACGGCACGCACGAATCACGGCTCCATCGGTCTTTTGAGCCAATGGGCATGAACTCGATAAAACGGACATGGAGCCGCCGCCCGAGCGTGAGCCGCGCAAAGTCTGCAATCTCGTCATCATTTAATCCTTTAACGGGCACCATATTGAGCTTCAGCGGGAAGAAACCGAGCTCCTCGGCTCGGTCGATGCCGCGCCAGACCTTGTCCCAGGAGTCGCTGCCCGTGATTTGAAGAAATTTCTTTGCGTCCAACGAATCGAGGCTGATATTGAGCCGCGGCATGCCGGCGCGTGCAAGGTCTTCTGCCATAGGGGGAAGAAAAACGCCGTTGGTCGTCAAGCTGATATCGTCCAGTCCGGCGATGCGTTTTAACGCGGCCAGGAAATCGACGACACCACGCCTGGTCAGGGGCTCCCCGCCGGTCACCCGGACCCTGGATATACCGAGGGGAACGGCGACCGAGACAAGCCGCAGAATCTCCTCGTAGGTGAGGATATCAGCATGGGACAGCATCTTCATTTCGCTCCTCGGCTTGCAATAGACGCAGGACAGGTTGCACCGGTCCGTGACCGAAATCCGCAAATAATCGATGCGCCGTTTATGTATGTCGATCAGAGGCATGAGAAAACTGTACCACAGCGAACAGGGGACTTCAAGTAAATTTGGACATAAATATTTTGCTTTGGTCTTGACCGCCATACCAAAATGCCGGTATAATCAATACATTCGCAATCATACCGGCCGGTGCGATAATTTCGCCGGTGACGGCGCTGTCTTCCAGGTTGACAACATCACGCACCCTTGAAAAAGTCCGAAAATAAACTGTAGGGATAAAGTCTGCACCTCCCGGGAGCAACCGAGGAACACGTATGCAAAAAATTGTGAAAAGACACATTATGGGCCGAGGCAAGAACCATCCGATCTCTTCGGGTTCACAGTTCCGTTTCATAGTATTTCTCATCTTGCTTTTGATATCTTACACGATCCTGCTTCGAGTATTTCAAAAAATTGCAGAAATCGTCCAATTGCCCATCTTTCTCCCCATCGCACTGATCACGCTCCTGGTTTTCATCGGCATTGTCGGTATCTTGTACTCCCATACGTTTGTCGGTCCCCTCATACGCATTCGCAGGGCACTCGAACACATTTCCTGCGGAGATGTGAACGTGTCGCTGCGGCTCCGGGAGTCGGACGATCCGGTGCTCAAGGAACTGGTCATGGTAATCACGCGACTATGTGAGAATCACAGGAATTCTCAAGCCCTGCTCCAGGACACTTCGCGGGAGCTCTCTGCGGATCTAGCGGCGCTCCAGGACAAATTCAGCAGAGGCGCCAGCCACGCAGATATTGAAAGGCAGCTGGACGTGGTGCGGAAGAAGCAGGAACTTCTGGAGAAAACGATCAAATCCTGCGGGATGACGTAGGAGCGGCCATGGCAGAGAGCGGATTTAGAGGCAAGAGCATGAAGTCGGTGGCCTTCGACGTGGCAGAAGGCTACGTTTCGGTGAACCCGCTGTTCCTTAAGAAATTCGACAAGGACATGATCAAGGAACTGTACGAAAACCTGAACAGGGCACTCACTGCGACGCGGAATGAAAAGATTGAGCTGAGCAACCAGGCGGCACTGCGGACGAGGAACATGAAACTTCAGCGTCTGCACAACGCCATGATCATCCTGCGGAATATCGCCCGGGAGAGAAGGTTTCCGCTTTAAAACAAAAGAGGGACAGCCGCTGAGCAGCTGTCCCTCTTTCTTCCCTTGGCCGTTCAAGCAAATCCTACACTGCTATGCAATATCTCTTCTTAAATTCATCAGGGGAAAGTTTCGTCACTCCAGCGAGTTTTTTCAAGGACTCACCCTCGAGATCTTCCTTCTCCAGCCTGATCATGTAGCGCCGCGCCATATGGTAATCGTCTGAATTGATGTCCACGGTTCGGATCCTCGTCTTTCCCGTCTTGGGATCGAGGAGGTCGTGGAATTTGATCGGGTGGCAAACGCCGTCCTTCAGCATGATCATGGCGCCCGAACCGCCGCCCACCAGGAACCGAACAGCGCTGAAGCCCAGATAACGCGTGTACTCGCGGTCATTAGAAGTCGGCGGCTGGCAGCGCAGCTCGTAGCCGATGTCCTTGGCGATGATCGTGGTCTTGAGCCCGATTTCGTTCAACTCGGCGGTCACGCGCTGCTTCAGCATATCGCCGAGCGGCACCTCGGCCAGACGGATGTTGCCGTGCTCGTCGCGCGGCACGTCTTTCATGAACGTGAGCTCCTCGGGATCGAACCGGGTGGCAACGCCCTCGGCGATCACCGCGACGCCGTGCGCCCTGCCCAAAGCAGCGCGTTTTACGATGGCCGCGGTCAGGATCGCCACGACCTTGTTGAGTGAAATCTTATTGCCCAGCTCCTCGGGGATGAGGGTGAGCGTGGCGCCTGCGCCCATGCCCATGCCGAGCGCAAGGTGGCCGGCGGAGCGGCCCATGGCCACGACGAAATACCAGCGGAACGCGGTCTGCGAGTCCTCCATCAGGTTTTCGACGAGCTGCGCCCCCATCTGCCGGGCAGTCTCGAACCCGAAGGTCGGCACCCCGTGGGGGAGCGGAAGGTCGTTGTCGATGGTTTTCGGCACGTGGCAGACCGAGATTGCGCCCTTCGCTTCCTGTTCGACGCGCGTCGAGGTGAAGGCCGTATCGTCTCCGCCGATGGTCACGAGATATTTGACGCCGAGCTTGGTCAGCGCCTTGATGACATTGGCCATCTTGGCCGGGTCTTTCGTGGGGTTCTCGCGCGACGTGCGGATCAGAGACCCGCCGCGCGTGTGGATGCGCGATATATCGTCAGGATGAAGATTCAGAATCTGGGAAGAGTCGCCTTTTGACAGCCACTTGAAACCGTCATAAATGCCGACCACCTCCAGCCCCTGCTTCACCGCCTCGAACGTCACGGCGCTGATCACACCGTTAATGCCCGGGGCCGGGCCTCCACCGACTACGACTGCAAGCTTACCCGCCATAACCGCCTCCCAATAGTTTCAAAATCTATTGATTGTATCGCTGCGCCTGTTTGCGCACCGCGCAACTCTAACAAAATGACGACCGGTTGTCAACATGAAACCGGCCGGGAACGTCATCGTTTGCCCGGCAGGCAGTGCCAAAAATCCGGCCTGTCACGTCCGGCACGACAGTCAGTTCGCTACTTGAAAAAAAATTCCAAGAGTGTATACTCGGCGTTACTCGAAGAACGTCGAAAGGAGTGACGTGAAGCTCGCATTGGAGTAATTTTTTTTCAAATCAACGAAGTCAGGGAAGAGGAGTGAGAATCTCCCGCTGCCCCGCAGCCGTGAAGGGAACGAAAGCCCGGACACAAGCCACTGTCATGAGTAACATCATGATGGGAAGGCGGGTGAGTAGGTTTGGGCCCCAAGCCGGAAGACCTGGAACAGCAAAATTCCCGCGGGAGGAGTTACAGAATGAACCATCGGTATTTCGTCCATCAGGACTGCAGTTATTTTCCGTGCCATGAGCTTACAGAATGGAAGTCATGTCTTTTTTGCTGGTGTCCGCTCTATTTGCTCGACTGCGACGGTGATTTCAGCATGAAAAAAGGCGTCAAGGACTGTTCCAACTGCATTATCCCCCATACCGAAGAAGGATACGATTACATCCTCGAAGTCGTGACCAGAAAAATATATAACAGATAAGTCCATGAATCCGTCTTCCCCTGCCACTCCCGCAGCGTCAATGCTGCGCCACAAGACCTTTGCGTTCTTCTGGTGCGCCCGGGTGTCGACCATGCTCGCCTTCCAGATGCAAGCGGTCGCCGTGGGGTGGCAGATATACGCCCTCACGAACAGCCCGCTGTACCTCGGCTTGGTCGGCTTGGCGCAGTTTCTGCCAATGTTTCTTTTGACCCTTGCCGTAGGGCATGTCGCGGACCGCTATGATCGGCGCAACATAGCACGCCTCTGCCAGGTCGTCGAGGGAATAGCTGCGCTCGTGCTGGCATGGGGAAGCTACAGCGGCTGGCAGAGCAAAGAGAGCATCCTCATCATCATGTTCATCGTGGGAGCGGTGCACGCCTTCGAAGGGCCTACGATGCAGGCGCTCCTGCCGGGACTGGTTCCAACTCAGCTCTTCCCGCGCGTTGCCGCGTGGTCCGCGTCGGCCATGCAGACGGCGAGCATTCTCGGTCCCGCTCTTGGCGGGATTTTGTATGTTGCTGGTGCGGCTGCCGTTTACGAAACAGCCGGCGCCCTGTTCCTGGCAGCGAGCCTCTTCCTTGCGCTAATCCGTGTCGAGCGTCTGGATACAAAACGCGAGCCCACGAGCCTCAAGTCGGTGTTCGCCGGCATCGCCTTCATCCGCAGCCGTCCGGACATTCTCGGCGCTATATCCCTCGACCTCTTTGCCGTGCTGCTCGGCGGGGCGACGGCGCTGCTGCCGATCTATGCCCGGGACATTCTGATGACCGGGCCGTGGGGTTTGGGTTTGCTGCGCTCAGCGCCTGCTGTCGGCGCGCTGGCCATGTCACTCTTCCTCGCAGGCCACCCGCTGCAGCGCCGGGTCGGAAGGACCATGTTCGGCGCCGTGACCATCTTTGGAATCGCCACTATCGTCTTCGGCCTCTCGACCTCGTTCTCCCTGTCTCTCTTCTCGCTCGCCGTACTCGGCGCTGCGGACGTGATCAGCGTCGTGATCCGGCATTCGCTCGTCCAGATCGAGACGCCGGATGAGATGCGGGGGAGGGTAAGTGCTGTGAACTCGATGTTCATCGGGACATCGAACCAGCTTGGCGAGTTCGAGTCAGGCGTGACCGCCGCCTGGTTCGGCGTCGTTCCTGCCGTACTGATCGGCGGCATCGGCACGATCGTCGTCGTGATAATTTCGATGCACCTTTTTCCGCAGCTCGCGAGGACGGATTCTCTGGTAAGACGAAGTGGCTGATGACGCTCAAAGCATACATATTGAAGGATAAGATCGGTTAATTGAGGTCGCAGGCGTTTTATTGGATGACATACTTCATTGTGAAATAAAGCATGCAGTCCGACCAAAATAAAGCTTTGTACACCTACGAGGTTGCAATAACGGTAATTGAACAGGAGGTCCAGAATATCAGCAGAATCATTATATGCACTCGTGAAAATAAAAAAAGGGCATAGCCCTATGACTATGCATTTCTAATAATATACAAGGTGTTAATTACTTTTTGAATCTCGTTTTGAAACCGATATGTAAAAGCTATACATTTCACCGGTGGTAAGCGGCGCTCGTCACTTATTTCGAGCCGACTTTACCTTCGCCAAACTTCGGATGTTTTGCCTTACAGGCTGCTACAACACCTGCATCCACCGATGGCAGTGCCTTCGTGGCGCCTGGCACCGTTGTTTTTCCCTGCATGATGGGACCGACACAGTCGCGCCACAGGCCGTCACCCTTCTTCCAAGCTCCTTTGATGAAGCCCGCGTCCAAGCAAGCTTTCTCGATTTGTTTGCACGGCCCTGGCGCATGGTCTTTACCCCCTTGCGCGGGTTCCGCGAACGCTACGGCAGAAAAGGCAAATGATGCTACGATGCACAAGATGATCGATGGTTTCATGATGAGTTCTCCTTTTTATCGAGATTCTCCGATGTAGTGACCTTCTATAGATTGTGGTAGGGCTCTGTCTTCGATACCACGGTTTCTTGTTCAGGGAAAAGAAAAGCCCACTCGGTGAGGAATGGGCCTGATGTATGTCGAGAGCGGAAAGTACTGATTACTTTGCGCCGAGAATAGCATCCTTGGCGGCTTTGGCAACTCGAAACTTGACCACCTTCTTTGCCTTGATCTTGATGGTCTCGCCTGTTGCAGGATTTCTGCCCATCCGGGCTTTACGCTGAACGAGAACGAGCTTGCCGAGTCCCGGAAGCGTGAACGAATTCTTTGCTTCCTTGTAGGCTGTTTCAGCGATGAAGTTTAATATTTCACCGGCTGCTTTCTTTGAAAGAGATGCCTTTTCGGCGATTTTTGTTATCAGCTGCGATTTCGTCATTGCTTTTGCCATGAATTTCCCTCCAGTGAAGAAGATTGATCAAGCAAGGACGACTATAGCCTATTGGGAGAATGTTGGCAAGACATTATCGAATCACAGATTCAACCGTTAAGTCCATCCTCGTTTCTGCATGTAACATACACAATCGGCCGTAAAGGTTCGAGTGCTGTTTTTAGGAAGGAAATCCTGCTGTAAACTTCAACTGGTATTCGTGACCTCACTAAAGATCCTGTCACTCCGAGGAGCACCTACAAGGTTGCACTGCGGGGCCGTCGAAAATGCTCCGGACTTCTGGTTGAAACATTGCATTTTTCACTCAAGGCCGTGGGACCAAAAAACTGATATGGCTGACAGTTGTCAAAGAGAAAATAGTGTTCCCTGCCTCTTTTTAAAAGGGTGATATTACTTATTACTGCAGGGCATAATCAGAGAAGGGACGTATACGGGACGATTGATCATCCTGATATTCGTGGGTTGGACCTCATGACTCGTCAAAAAAGCCTTCCTGCTCACGGCGCATCACTTTAGGCATTTGCCGACATGATCAGAGATTTTTTCTATTCGTCGCTAGCATAAGATTTCAGTGTTTTTCTACGCATGACAGGATCCATGTCAATATGGCCTCTTATGAGGATTTCTCTAAGTTAACAAAGCAGCTTTAATTATTCTGTCCAGCTCCTCTGGCCCGATTGGCTTATTTACAAACTCAAAAACATCGAGGCCAATCGCTTTCAAATAGGTTCCAACATCGCCGTATCCAGTTAGCATGATTATCGGAACAGATGGAAGTATTCGCTTCAACAAAATAAGGAACTGTAATCCATTTATTTCCGGCATGTTGTAATCAGTGATTACGAGGTCAATAGTTGTTTCTTTGCGCAAAACAACAGCGAGTGCATCCCTGGCGTCGGGAAGTGCGATGACATGGTAACCAAGGTGGTTCATAATTGCACCAAGACTCTTCAGGCATTCCTCTTCGTCATCAATGAAAAGCACTGTTTTCATTGCCCCTCGGCCTCACTAGTAAAAATCGAGATATTCTCTGTTAGGAATTTTTTAGACTACGAAAGTATAATAGATTGATGCGAAAATATAAAGAAAAAAGGAGAGAGTTTTTTTAACGTCTACATAGCCCATTTCCGACTACGCGCAAAACAAGAGGAAACGGTAAAATTAAGGACCATAACATTATTATGCAAAACTTCGAGATGAACTATAGACTATTTACGGAATCTTCACTAGTACAGGATGCATTCGATACATTAAATTTACAACCAAATATGCTTCATTGCATCCTGAAAATAGCAGATTTGTCGGCCACTGGCTAGGAATTATGGTAAACATCAATCGGAATTGTTTTCTCTTCCAATCGGTCTTATTCAGGGGTGCACACTTTATCCCTTGGCTGGTTGAGATTGGATGACGATTTTGCTGCCCCGGCGCTCTTAGCGACTGTGCCAGCAATAGGGAGCTTATTGCGCTTTAATCTTTTATTGGCTTCCTTTGACGGATGTCCACCGGCGATTGTTTTTGGGCCATCTGTTTTCCCGTTATCACGGATATTATGTTAAATAGTTCAAGGTGTATATTTGTTTCGCAATCAAGTTTTCAAAGCCGGGCAACCATGGAATCGCCCCTAGGTATTCGCTACCATACGTTACAACCAGGATCTATCACGTCATACGGACAACATCAGCGCTGGCGTTAGAGCTGTTCGTAGACTTCTTCCGCTCTAATAACCAGGACTCCTCTCGCCCAGGGAAATAGTTTCTTTGCCGCTTCGAAATGTTCGCCATATTTCTGAATCTGCCCCGTTCCCCTGATCCTGCACCCCTTGCCCGGACCATGACTTCCCTGAACCTGCCTGGTGCCGCAGAGCAATTCTATCCTACTATTCATCTCGAGATTATCTTCTGTTTTCATGTATCCACCGATAGGAACAAGAAGCGTGTCGTCATTAATCACACCGAGCGCCTTGACGTATTCCCCCCAGGTGCCAGCCAGATGCGGCCCGTCAGAGCCTACTGTAGCAATGGCGATCCATTCTGTTTTATCGAGGACCTCTTTACACTTTTTTTCTATCTTTGCCATACGATGCCTCCTCTTTGAGCGGAACTATTTAAAATTAGCACAGATGACACCATTATCAATGTGGAGACTGAGTCAATAACCTTGATGGGACATTTTGGGCGATGTAACTAAAAAAGCAACTTTATCGCCCATCGTAGCAATGGCGATCCATTCCATTTTATCGGGGACCTCTTTACACTTTTTCCCTATCCTTGCCATACGATGCCTGCTCTATTTATGAGCCGCTCTTTCGTCATTTCCTTAGTCCTATCATCTATCGTTTCCATAGTTTACCACCTTCCTAGGCAGCTCATTTAAAAAACTACACTACCAATATCATGCAGCGATTCAGACATAATTCCTTTATCCTTCTATTATATTTCCCCTTAAGGTCTCGTCTCAAGCATCTTGACCTCATACAATTAGCAGCCTTACATCACATCTTCTCATCATCTATACAATATTTCTCCTGATTAACCTTAGCACCTTTTACTCGAAAATACTACCTATGCCGGACTTTGTATAAGAGGAAAGTAAATTAAAAGTAAACGCTTTAATCGCATCGCCTGATGCGCAGCTACATTAACGCTGGCGATTGGGTATTTTGGGAGTAGAGACATTGTCAGATACGGGATAAAGTGTTCGCTGTTGCACGGAATGGCAACTCCAATGATTCAGGAAGCACCGTTGACTGTATACTTCAAATGGTATTAGTTTTTGAAAAGAACTGTATTCATGAGATTTATGGCCTGTCAGTTTACATAATACGTACACCTAAATAAAATATACTCTATTAAATATAAGTTGTCACTTGAACCATAGAAAGAAAATTTTTCAGATGAAGAATTCAGAAAGGAAACTGCGCTGAATACTTTAGCCGCATGAGCAACAGTCATGCGTCAGGAAGACGAAAGCGCCGTCTAAATAATCTTTGTGTTCTGCTTGGGCTACTCAGGCTTGAAAACAGGAGAAGCGGTTTCAGAAGACTATTGCAGCATTTCAAAGTCTGAAATAAATTTACGTCAATGATATTGTACAGGCATGTCGTAAGGGGAAAATGATTAGATGTGCTGTGCTGCAGAATACGGGTTCAAACTTTAAGTTTTGCCATTAATGGAAACTTCGGCAGCTTCAGACCTTGTGTGCATTCTTTCACAATATATCATACATGCAGAGTTCAAGAAGGATCTGACACCACATAAACCGACAGAACATATTACTTTACTTTTTATTGAACTCATCCAGGACACTTCGTACTCTTTTCAGAAGGTCCATCGGAGATATCGGCTTATAGATGATGGTTGCTCCGTTTCCAAGGGCTGTCTTATCCCTGATTACATCGGGAGAATATCCGCTCATAAAGATTGTATTGATGTCAGGGCGCATCTTTCTGATCTCATCATAGGCCTCTTTGCCGGTCTTCTTTGGCATGATAAGGTCCGAAAGAAAAAGATGAATTCGATCTTTGTTCTCCGCGAACTTTCTCACTGCATCTTCGCCGTCAACGGCGACAATTACTTCGTACCCAAATTCTTCAAACATCGATCTCATCAATTCCCTAAGCGTCTCCTCATCTTCTGCCAACAGTATCGTCTCAGTTCCTCTCATGGGACCTATGGGTTGTTCGGTCGTTATACTTTCGCTGACAGCAGGTTCGATAATCGGCAGGTACATCCTGAAGGTCGTTCCCTTGTCGGGTTCGCTGTCCACCGTAATGAAACCATTATGCTGCTTCACGATACCGTATATGATTGACAGTCCTAGTCCTGTGCCTTTTCCGACTTCCTTGGTCGTATAGAATGGTTCGAACATTCTCTTCTGGATTTCCTTTGACATGCCGATGCCTGTATCAGATACGGTTATCATGCCGTAAAAACCGTTTTTTCCAAAGCCATGGCGCTTTGAGAACTCATCGTCAAGGTGGACGCTTTCTATCGCAACGGTAAGGACCCCTCCCTTTGGCATTGCGTCACGGGCGTTTGTTGAAAGATTCATCAAGACCTGCTCGATCTGGTTCACATCGACGAAAACCGGCAGAGATGTGCTATGCAGATTCGTAACAAACTCGATGTCCTCACCGATTATTCGCCTTAAGAAATTTTCGATCTTTTTCATGATATCGTTCAGATCGACCTGCTTCTTATTGCTCATCTGCTTTCTGCTGAAGGCAAGCAGCCCCTGGGTAAGATAGGTGGCCCTATCCGCAGACGCAAGAATATTCATAATATTTTGCCTCTGGAGATTATCGGGTTCCAATTTCATGAGTGCGATATGCCCGTACCCGATGATAGCGGTCAGGATGTTATTGAAGTCATGAGCAATGCCCCCGGCAAGAGTCCCTACAGATTCCATCTTTTGAGCTTGGCGAAGCTGGTCCTCAAGTTTTTGCCTTTCTGTGATGTCCCGGAAGGACCATAATCTGCCGATCACAGCACCTTCATAAAGCATGGGAGCTGAATATCTTTCAAAGGTGCGGCCATCCTTAAATAAGATTATGTCCTTGCCGAATTCTGCTGTGTTATGCAGGGCCTTCACCTTATAGAGGAATCCGTCGGGGTTCGTAAGTTGTTCGAGCATGCAATTTAGCATGCCGTTGTCATCACCGGAATCAATGAGCGGCTGAGGAATTCGCCAAAGAGCAGCGAATCTCTTGTTTTTCATAATTGTTTTTCCCAAAGCGTTGACTGCAAGGATACCGTCGTCGGTTGATTCAAGAATTACGTGCAAACGCTCTTCACTCTTGCGCAGCTCTTCCTCCGCCCGCTTGCGGGCAGTGATGTCGACAAAAGCAGTAACCGCGCCGATTGGAGCTCCATCGCGAATGATTGGCTGCGCCCAGTATTCAACGGGAAAGCTGGTTCCGTCGGAACGCCAGAACACCTCGTCATCAACATGAATGTTTTCTTCTGTGTGAAAGCACCTTAAGACCTTGCAGTCCTCATGGGGATACGGTGAGTTATCGGGCCTCGTATGATGGATAAGCTGGTGGATATTCTTTCCAATGACATCCTCTACTCGCTCATAGCCGAGGAGTCGAAGCCCAGCCGGATTGCAGAAGACGCAGTTTTTTTGGAGGTCGACGCCGTAGACGCCCTCGGCTATTGAATTCAAGAGCAGGGTAATGTGTTGCTCGTGTTCCCTGAGCGCTTCCTCAGCACGCTGACGTTCCGCAATCTCCTGTTCAAGTTCCTGATTTGCGACCGATAGAGCACGGGTCCTCTCCTCGACCGCCTCCGCCAGCGGCGCCATTGCCATTTTCTGGATGAGGGACCATAGAGAAAATCCAAGCATCACCGTAATGAAAATGGCCCCCAAGGCCAAGCGGTTCCTCAGATGTGCCGCAAGCATATCGGTATTATGATAATCTCCCTCGAGGTACAGTGTTGCCAGTTCTGCCTTTCCGATTTCTATCTTTTTAGACAGCATAAAGGTTTCACCCGACTCCGGAGCTGGATTTTTATATTCTGCCAGCACAAAGCCGTTTGGCGACACTGCCTGGAGCATATGAACCTTCTTGTAATTCTTTCCCCATCGCTCAAGAAATGTCCGCACGGTGACAAAGTCGGATTTAAGGAGCGCTTCAAGTGAGGCGTCAGCCATAAGATCGAGATCGTGTATTGCTTCCTGATAGCTATTCGAACGCAGCAGCGTCCGCTGCTGGTAGGCCAGCAGGAACGCGGAAAGGACGAGAAAACAAAACAGCACCGCGATGAATACACCCAGGACAAGTGGATGGCGGAACCGAGTCAAGGATTTATCCCCACTTTCGCAAGAGCATCAGAAACTTTTCTGAGAGGATCATAGTTGGCATCTGTGCCGGGCACGAGAGCGGTCAAGCTCTTCTGCACGGAACGAAGGACCTGTCTTCCTTCCTCGGTGTCTTTCAGCGAAAAAAGGATCTTGGAGATCTTGCGTACAGTATCATCGGGCAGGCCCGCACGGGCGACAAAAAGATGATCCGGCATAGGCTCGCTTATTGCCACGGCCCTCAGGCCTTCCTGTGTGTAGTGGTTATACATATCTTCTCTTAGCGCTCCAGCATCGAAATTTCCGGACAAGACGCCCAGCGCTACGTTCTCCTGATTGTCGAGAAACTGGTGATTGGCGAGTTGCTTCAAGTCTATACCGGCTTTCAGCAGCATGTACCTCGGCACAATGTGGCCCATTGTCGACTTGACATCACCGAAAGCGATTTTTTTCCCCTTGAGCTGCGACAACTCGGTAATCGGGCTGTCCTTCCGTACCACAATAAACCCCTTGAATGTCTTGCTGCCATTCGTTTCGAAAACCGCAAGGATCGGAACTTTCCCAAAGCGTTTGGTATACGAGACATAAGATGCCGGTCCCAGAAATGCGATGTCCAAATCGCCGTTTTTTAAATTCATTAAATGGGCCTCATAGTCAACTTCCGTGAGGAATTTGACGGGTCTGCCCAAATCTTTGCTCAGACGATCGGCAAGCGGGCTGAAGCGCTTGTACAGATCTGTTGCTGAGACGAAGGACGGCAATCCGAAAATCAGCGGTTCCTGTGCCTGAGCCACAGGTGGAAGCACGATAAAGACGAGAAGAACAATACTGATGCAGGTGCTGACAAGATATTTTTTTTTCATAAGTCTCCTTAGCAACTTTAGTTAATGCTGATTTGTAAAATATTTTAAAGACTACGTGCTACAAGTTTCAACAGGGTCAGCTCTGATACAAAATAAGCACACCGATTGGCTGATGTGCTTACTAAAAAATCCAATTTTCTCAAAACAACTACTTCTTACCAGCCTGGGTCTCTATCATCTTCTGTGTATAAGACTCGTTCTTTTCCTCAGTTGGCGAGTAAGGGGCGGGTTGTTGTACTGCTTGTCTGCCCTGAGCCGAGATAGCTACAATATCATCCTTGGGCTGAGGGGAGGTTCCCTGAGTTGTTAGTTGCTGGGTAGCCACTTGTTGCGGCCGATAAGCAGGTTGTCCGGAAACTATGCTTGAATTTGCATCAGCCATGATTTTTCTTTCCATTAATAATGCATTTTTGTCTATCTATTTTATCGGCAACTCAGGCTGAAACTATAGGGTGAATTTGGGAAATAATCTTATAGATTGCACGGTAGCACGCGATGTCGAGTAGGTATTTATGGAATAGACGCTAACGAATTCAGATTGTAACTTTATGTGCAAAAACGACTTTAGGATGTCTTACAGAGGGTACGTAAGGTGCATGAGTATATTAAGCTTTAATTCCGAAATCTTCTGAAATATCTGATAGTTTTATTTGGAGGGTGGCTGGTTCGTGCTGAAAATGTTCGAAGAGAAAAAGGAGGAATTCTTATCTATTGGTATTTACCCCGTTGAAGGACCTGCACCAGACATAATCGATCGTATCAACTTTGCCCCCGTGTAGAAGGATGTCCATCTGCCCTGCGTCGCTCACATCACTGCACTTCATTTCCCGGCTAATATCTGGCCGCTCGAAATGATTGGTGATGAAGAGGATGTCCGCGCCCAAGGGTGAGCCTGAATACCAAGACGTAAACCGCTCATCATCGTTGCCGAGCAGGAATACGCCGCTTTTGTAAGGGATATTGTAGTACATCGTGCGGCTGACATAGGTCCAGTTCGTGACAGCAAGCGCTTTCCTGGGAGAGGGGTCCTGGGCCAGGATCTCATTTGCGCGCTTGACTGTGCCCGGCATGCCGTAGATATCTCGGAACGGGGACTTATAGTCGGGAAAACGAAATGCCTTGACTCCGAGCTCCGCCTGGAGCACCAGCGCGAGTAGGACACTGAATCCGATGGAGAATACGAGGATTCCCTGTTTCATACTGACGTGGCTCTGGTCCAGGAAGGCCACGCCAAGGGGAACAAAGAGCGCATAAAAGACGGCTGACCAGTGGGGCAGCGCGAATTTGAAGAGAGACGAGTAGAGAAAGAACAACAGTAACACGGAGCCGATGAGGGCGGCCAACAGCAAAGCACCGCTTCGGCTTTTGAAAGCCTTGTAGAGCCCGTAAAAGGAAAGGCAGAAGAAGGGTGGGCTGTAGGCCCCGAACTGGGCTCCGAGACCCTGGAAAAACTTCGTGAAGTTCGGCATATGCCCGCCGACCACATGGCCGCTCTGGTAACGGAAGCTTATAAAGTCAGTGTGCACATTCCAATAGATCACCGGCGAAATTACGACCAGGGCGACAACAACGGATATGAGCAGACGGGGATTCAAAAGGATGTCATATCGTTTCCTCATCAATCCGTAGATCAGGATGGCAGGTACGAATAGAATGGCCGTATACTTGGCAAGGCCGGCGAGGCCGAGCACCAACCCCAGGAGGATGAAGTTTTTGAGATCAGGCGAACGTTCGAGCCGCAAGACCGTGAAGATGAGCGCGAAGACGATGGGCAAAAGCAGGGATTCCGGCAGCAGCATAAGCCCGAGCCCGCTCAGCAGAAAGGAGCTGTTCAAGGCAACGACGGCGAGCAGCGCAGGCCTCTTTCCGCTCACGGACAGGACGAAGCGATAGCAGAGAAACGACGTGACGACGAAAAGGAGGATCGCCGGCAAGCGTGCCAGGAATTCATTCGTGCCCAGCGTGTAATAGAACAATGCGTGGGTCCAGCCCACGAGCGGCGGGTGGTCGAAGTAACTCAGGTCCAAGAAACGCGCATAGAGAACATAGTGCGCTTCATCAGTGCCGAGCCCGAACGTCGGCGCGACGGCAAGTCGAAGGGCGGTGAATGCGGCGATGATCCAGGCAGCCGCGCGGTTCTCGTCGTACCAGCGTGCGAGCGCGTTCATTTTATCTCTTCGAGTTTAGGCCTGAGAATGTCGAAGACCTGTTCAGGCGTAATGACTTGCAGGCAAACATTATCCGTACACGCGGTCTTGCGATGGTTTGCCGCGGAGACGCAGGGCGAACAGGCCAGGCCGGCATAAATCGGTGTGGCATTGCCCAGCGGTCCGTAGAGCTTCGGGGTCTCGGGCCCGAAAAATACGAACGTAGGCATGTCGGTCACCGAGGCAAAGTGAGGCGGTCCGGAATCATTGCTGAGCATGAAGGCGCCCACCGAGTAGAGAGCGGGCAAATCGGACAGGCTCGTGTGGCCTGCAAAGTTGACGCAGCGATCGCTTTGAACGGCACTCGTGATGGCTTCCAGCCCGTGCCGCTCGCTCTTGCCACCCGTGAGCAGGATGACGACGTTCGGGTAGTGCTCGAGGATCATCCGGACCAGTGAGATGTAGTTTTCCTGCGGCCAGCGGCGGATCGGCAACAGCTCGGAAGCATTGGCATTAAAAAGAACGATCCTGTGTCTGCCTTCGTCGTAATCAGGACAGGCGCCTTTGATTTTTCGGCGGATCGTCCCTTTTGCTCCTTCGTCGACGCTGACTTTCGGCAGCGTCATCTCACCATCTGAGATATGTGTCTTCGAAAAAGGCAACTCGGCTTTGTCGCTGATGAGTGCATTGGCGAGTGCGATGAAGTTCTTCGAGATATGCAGGTGGGGATTGTAGGCGACTTTATGGGTCAGCAAATCTCCGCGGTACAGCCCCTCGTTAAAGAACGCATGGAAACCCACGGTCTTTTTTGCGCCGGACAGACCTGTCAAAAGAGCGGTAAAACGGGAGAACAGTTCCATGTCAATGACCGCGTCGATCCGATTTCTGCGCGTCCAGAAGAGGAACTTGAAGGCGTCCGATGCGAGAGGCAGGAGACCGCTGTCGTCAATGGTATAGATGTTTTCTTTCGGGACCGTTCCGAGGAGTTCCAGGCTGGGGCTGTTTTTCCTGAAGATCGCGAAGTAGAGGTTGGCGTTCAGGACGCGCTTCAGTTTTCGCATCGCCGGGTCCGCCAGAATAGTGCTCCCCATTTCCGACATCTCGATCAGTAAAATGTTTGCCGGCCTGGGGCCTGTCCCCTTGGAGGAAAAAAAAGAAAAGATTTTTTTAATAACTGTTAAGGCAAAGCAGAGCGGTACGCCGGCATAATAGTCCACGTTCCGCATCGTGTCGACTTTCATGGATTACTCCTATCGTACATTACGAAAAAATCAAAACCGGTTCTTTTGATCCCCTCCGCGGTCTCTGTGATCTCCGCGGTTAAAAGCTTCGCCGGTCTTATCCGGGTCAGGGGTTCCATTTTTCAAAAAAACGGTCCATGGCACGAGTGCTACCGATCGGAATGTGGCCGTACCAGAGGGAGAGCTGTTGTGCCGCCCTGTCCTTCGGCTCTTTGTCCATGACCACTCTCCACATTGCAGCAACCAGCCCTGATCTGTCTGCACCAGCCTGGCAATGGATCAGAATCGGGCGCGGGGCCGTATGGAAAATATCGATCAGTTGGTGGACCTCGCTCTCGGTCAGTTCATGGTCCGAGCTGAGACTGACGTCGTAATGGGTCAGATCCAGTTTGGCACTCATCGCCACTTCGTCTTCGTACCAGCTCTCGCCCGCGTGTTTGCCGCGCAAGTTCAGAACGCTCCTGATATTGTATTGCTTTACATACTCTGCCAGTTTGTTGTTGCCGAGCTGGCCTGAGCGGTATGCTTCCGCAGGTGTAATGGTGTGGAAATTTCCCTGCATTTTTACGGAGAGAACGTAGCCGATGAGCAAAGATACAATGACGGCCAGGACCGCGAAGATATGTTGACGTCGTTTCATCATGTAGGCAAGGGGAAAATTCCCCGGGAAAAAGACATATTACCCGGTATGGAAACGGGAGTCAAGTTATTAGAAAACAGGTGGTTAAACGATAACTTCCGACCGAGGGATTCATCGCCCGGGCTTCACGGTTCTTTCTGCCGCTCTCGCTGCTCATGCCGGCTCCACTTTTGGTACAATAGAACTATGGCCGAAAAAACTTGGGCCTGAGTGCTGATAGTTGCTCTCGAAGTGCAAGTTCTTCTGATAATTCGGAGAGGTGTCATGGCGAACCGGGAAATTAACGAGGTCATCATTGTAGGCGGAGGACCTGCCGGTCTGGCCGCGGGGCTCTATTGTAAAAGGGCCGCGCTGAAAACAATCCTTTTAGAGAAAGGACTGCTGGGCGGACAGATTGCCATATCAAAGGACGTGGAAAACTATCCAGGGATGGAAGGCATAACCGGATTTGACCTGGCGGAGAAGCTGGTCCATCACGTCCAGACGTTCGGCCTGAACATTGTCCAGCAGGAAGTTGCCTCGGTAAACGCAGGCCCGGATCTTCATTCGGTCCGGCTGGTGAACGGAGAGCTGCTGCAGACCGTTGCACTGATCCTGGCATTGGGCGGGACCGCGCGAAAGCTCGGCATTCCCGGCGAAGCGGAATATTTGGGAAGCGGTGTTTCCTATTGCGGCACCTGTGACGGTTTTTTTTTCAGGGACAAGACCGTCGTTGTCGTGGGAGGCGGCGACACTGCCGTGGAGGAGTCGCTGTATCTTTCGCGTCTTGCAAAAAAAGTCTTTCTCGTGCACCGGAGAAATACGTTTAGGGCGAACAAGCTGCTCCAGTCCCGGCTCACCGCTGAGCACGGAATAGAAGTGATCTGGAACACGATCATTACGGAAATCAAGGGAAACGGGAAAGTGGTTGAGGGGGTTTCGCTGAAAAATATTGAAACGGGAGCGCGGAGAGACCTTCCCACGAATGGAGTTTTTATTTTTATCGGTTATTCTCCGAACAATCAGTTGATCCCTTCGGCGGTCCGGATAAACGACCTGGGTTTTGTGATTACCGATGAGAAATGCGAGACGAGCGTTCCGGGGATCTTTGCTGTGGGTGACGTGCGTCAGAAGTTTGCCAACCAGATCGTGGTTGCGGCTGCCGACGGATGCATAGGTGCGCTGGCTGCTGCGCATTACGTTGAGCTGCGCAGGTCCACGGTCCGGTCGTCCTGATAGTCCCCGAATCACTGCAATTATTATTGGAGCCAAATCAAGATCAAAGCATTTTCGCGCAACGCCAACCTCGCAAGGAGAGGCTAAACAATTCGTTCTTTTTAAATCAAGATCAAGACGTAAAGTTCTCCTTTGCGCCCTTGCGTGGGATATTTTATCATTTTGCATTCCACGCTTCATTGGTCTGAGGCGTCTCTGAAAGCTCCCTCCGCCGGAAAGCGAACCCTAGCCCATGAAAAATTCCGGATCCCTAAATCTGCAATTCCTGGTTTTCTTCCTGGTCATGGCGGGCTTTGCCAACATCTATATCACCCAGCCCGTTCTGCCGGTACTGCAGAAAGAATTCGGAGCTGAAGAGACCAGGACCTCGCTTACCATCTCGTCGGTCATTCTCGGCATCGCTCTTGCCAATCTCCCTTTCGGCATGCTTGCAGACCGCTACGCGATCAAGCCCATCATCCTTATCGGCGGTATCGTCGTCAGCCTGTGCGGCTTATTATGCGCCGTGATCACCAATCTCTGGCTCTTGATCGCTGTACGCTTCATCCAGGGTCTTTTCATCCCCGCGCTTACGACCTGCCTCGCTGCCTATCTCGCAAGGAGCCTTCCCCGAGAACGCCTGAACACGGTCATGGGTTCATACGTTTCTGCGACCGTGGCCGGGGGACTGGCTGGCCGGCTTCTCGGCGGGTGGATACATCCTCCCTTGCATTGGCGATACGCGTTCGTGAGCGCCTCGCTCCTGCTTCTTACTGCGACCTTCTTTGCGATCTACGCGCTTCCTTCCGAGTCACCTGCTCCTAAACAGGAAGCCCGACCCGTCAGTTTTTTGAAGCTGCTCATGCGAAAAGAACTGCTCCGGATGTACCTGGTCGCGTTCAGCGCCTTTTTCTCGTTCTCGTCAATCTTCAACTTCCTGCCGTTCTACCTCGCCGGACCGGAGTTTCACGCCCCTGTTCAAGTGATCACGATGATGTACCTCGCCTACATCATCGGGATCGCAATCGGTCCTTTAACAGGAAAAATCAGCAACCGGATCGGAAACGGAACGACCCTGGCGCTCGGCGCCGTGATTTTCTCGCTCTTCCTCGCCTTAACACTCATCGCGTCCCTCCCCATCATCGCAGTCAGTCTTGCAGGGATCTGCGCGGGCTTTTTCATGATTCACGCTGCTGCGGTCGGTTCGCTCAATAGGACCCTGACTTCCGGACAAGGCCGCGCGAATTCCCTGTACGTCCTGTTCTACTATTTAGGCGGAGCGATCGGCATCACGCTGAGCGGCGCGGCTTTTGTCAGGAGCGGGTGGAGCGGCGTTACTGCACTGGCCGGACTTATCCTGCTTGTGCCCTTCGTCGTAGGAGCCTTCGAAAAAATGAAGGGAGAAGACGCGCACCTACGGCACTGACGGCCTTCGCAAGATTGTCTTTTCCCTACAGTCTGTCTCACCTCACCATAACCTCCCTTTGAAAAATGCTGTATGAGGCCTTCGATTTATGTTATAGTTGGCCGTATCAAAAGCAGACATCTATCCGCGGGGGACTCGTTCCGGTGCCAAAAAAAAATTTCTTCTCTACAAGAGTTTTTATACTAGTTGTATTTTTTTCAAGCTTCCTTCCCGCCTGCGGAACGCTTTCGAACGGCCGCGGATGGGGACAGGACGCGACGTTGTCGCCGGGCTGGGACCGCATCAGGCAGGCAGCGTGGAATGCGGCTGCTGCTCCTGAGACGTGGGCGCCGGCTGCGGCTGCACTTGCCTTCCAGGCGGATCACGCGGACAAGAACGTATCCGAGTCGGCTTCGAGACATACGCCTGTGTTCGGGTCCCAGCACAATGCAGACCAGATGAGCAACGCCTTGCTCGATGCCTCAGGTGCTGTCTGGGCCGCATCAGGAGTGGCTGCGCCGAGCGGCGATGGCAGCGCGGACTGGCTCGAAGCGAAGTCCAAAGGGTTCGGTGTCGAGGGCGCAGCGGGTGCGGTGACGCTCGGAACGGTTGAGGTCCTTAAAAACACGGCGCACCGAAGACGGCCGGACGGTTCCGATAACCAGAGTTTCCCGTCGGGACATAGTGCCGGCGCTGCATTTTTCGCGACTGCCGCATCCCGGAATATCGAAGCGCTTTCCTGGTCAGCGGGTGAGACGACTGCGGCCCAGATCGGACTCGGCGCCTTGACCGCAGCAACTGCCTGGGCCCGGGTCGAGGCTGATAAGCATTATCCTTCCGACGTGCTTGCCGGGATCGCCATCGGCCACTTCTTCGGAGTGTTTTTGACCGATGCCTTTCTCGGTCTTGACAATCCGCGGCACGCCCTGGTGTTTATCGAACCGTCCAAAGAAGGCGCGATAGCGATGATGCAGTTCGATTTCGAATAAGCGCAAGACAACCGCTGCTGTAACCACGGGTTCTGCTTCGCAGAACACACAGAAAAACGCAAAAATCATAAGCCCGTTTCTTCGATTTGTCCGTACCGTGTGCGACAACGTCGCCAGTGGTTACATCTAAAAAATGAAATGACAAGAGGGGTTGACACGTGGTGCAGAACAGGCTATCTTTTTAACAGTAGCGCGCGGCGAATTACCTTCGCCAAATCATTCCACCTACATTCTGCGTTCGCAAGGGAGATAATCATGGGCAAGTATTCGATCGACGAAGTCATGGAGATGGCGGTCCAGGCGGAAAAGCTCGGGTTTCAGTTTTATACCAGCATGGCGGAGAAATTCAAGAAAGATGACGGCCTGGCCAAGCTCTTCACCACGCTGGCCAGCAAGGAAAAAAATCACGAGAAGACCTTTACCGGACTGAGGGACTCAGTTGCGAAGAGCGGCGTGAGCGAACCGGTCCAGTGGGAAGAGGTGAGCAATTACATGCGCGCCTTTGTGGAATCGGAGTTCTTCCTCGGCAAGGGCAAGGCGCTTCCTACCCTGGAGCACCTGAGGACGGTGAACGACGCTGTGAAGTTCGCGATCGGGTTTGAAAAAGAGACGCTGCTCTACTTCATGGAGCTCAGGTCGATCGTGAAAGAAAAAGGCGTCGTTGATGAGGTCATCAACGAAGAAAAGAGCCATATTCGGTGGCTCGATTCATACCGGGCCGGTCTCGTGAAATAACGACCGCGAGAAAAAGTTTTAGGGAACCGGGGAAGTGGCTAACAGGCGGTGCTCCTTCTCCGGTTTTCCATTCACCCCGGCTCCGACTCACGATTTTTCTCCGTGACTCCGCGTTCCCGTGGTTCTCACATCACCTTTGGCTTCCTTCAGCATCTCTCCGACCGTGACCAGCACAAATCCTTTCTGGCGCAACTGCCGAATGACCTCCGGCAGAATTTCTGCAGTGTGCACGCCGTTCCGGTTCATGTGAAACACGATGATGCTGCCGCCTTTTGCTTCGCGGACCACAACCCGCACGATCCTCTGCGGAGAAAGCCCGGGATCGGGGTCGCCTGAAGCAATATCGTACTGTATGGTCGTCAGCCCCGCTGCTTTCGCTATCGCTGCCACGCGTTCGTCCACTTCGCCGAACGGCGGCCGGAAATATTTCGGCGTTCTGCCGGTCGCCTTCTTGATAATCGCCTGCGTCCGCTTCATCTCTCGGAGGACCCGGTCGTTGTCTTTCTCAAGCAGGTGCGGGTGGTAGTAGCTGTGGGCCGCAATCTCGAACTGCGGATGGTCTGCGAGGAACTTCGCCTTGTCCTGATTTTTTTCCACCCACCGGCCGCTCATGAACAGCGTGGCAGGCACGTTTTCACGGAGCAGGACCCCGACCACTCCTTCATCATATTCGTCCGCACGTCTTGTCGGGCAGGCGTCGAACGTCAGGGCCACCATCTTCGAGCTTCTCGGCCCGTGTTCGATGACCGGGGTGCCGGGCCCTTCCGCAACAGGGTGTGCAGATACAGGAGCGATGTCGAGAAGCAAAAACAGCAAAATACTGCCGAGCGACGTCAATGTTCGTTTCTTCATGCCTGATCCTCAATTCCGTACTTTTTCAATTTCTCCAGGAGCGTGGGCCGGACAGTGCCGAGAAGCGTGGCCGTGACCGAGCGGTTCCCTTCTTATAGTCTCTCTCGGCAACAGCCAGCGGTTCGCTCTTCAAGTTTGTCCTCGTTTCCTGCGCCGAAAACCAGAAATTTGTTATGAAGACTGGGAGGAAGAACATCATGGAACAATACTATACCGGGGGCGTCAAGGGGTCAATGAAAAAGAGCCCGGAGAAAGGCCGCCCCGAGGGCGCGTACGGCATTCCGTCCCAGTAAAACTATACCCGGATCGGGAGGATGACGACGGGGATCCCTTCATTATAAAAACGTCTCTGAACGGCGAAAATCGTATAGTTGTGAAACATACCGGACAGGAACGTCGTCCTGGGAAATACGAGCTGACCGCCGAAGAGGATCGCGTTGGGGAACTTTTCCAGTATCTCGGGTGTAAGATGGGCGATCTCTTCGACCACGTCGGTGCCGAAAGACGAATAGCCTGCCGCATAATACCCGTGGCACCGCATGTAGTGCACATAGCGGTCAAGCTCTTTTCTTACGTTTTCCTTCATGTGGGACATCTCGTCAGCACCCTTGAAGTTCCCCGCGTCAACAACGCCGACCTGGATGAAGACAAAGTTTTTGAACGTGCCTCCGAACAGCCGGATGATGCTGAAGAGCGTATGGAGGCCGAGTCCGTTAAAGCCGTTCACGAGCAGGATGGCGGTCTTGTTCTGGGGGTCGTATTTTATCTTCGATTCCTTATCCGGCTTCTGCTCCTCCGGCAGTGTGGGGCAGGACGCCTCGGCTACTTTCACCAGCTCATCAAGCCGGTGAAGAATGCGATAAGTGTTGCGGTAATGACGTTGCGTCAGGAGCGCGATACCGACCAGCGTTCCCGTAAGGAGAATGGTGATCCAGCCGCCGTCGAAGAACTTGAGAATGATCACGGTCAGGAGGATGAACAGGGTCAACGTCATGCCGAGACCGTTGATAAACAGTTTTTTCTCCCAGTGGACTTCCTTGCCGCGCTCCGTCCACCAGTGACGTACCATGCCGAGCTGGGAAAGGAAGAAGGTGATAAACACGTTGATGCTGTACAGGACGACGAGATACTTCACCGAACCTCCGGTAAGGACCATCGTGACGAGGGCCGCGCCGCCCATCATCAGGATCCCTTTCTGCGTCACGAGGCGATCGGAGAGCATGGAAAATTTGGTCGGGAACCAGCGGTCGAGCGCCATGTTCGAAAGCACGCGCGGACCGTCGAGAAAACCCGCCTGGGCCGCGATGAACAGGAGCGCCGCTTCGGAGAGGAGTGCAACAAGCACGAAGATGGTACCTCCCTTGCCCCAGCCCCGAGTCATGGTCTCGAACAGGACCGCGTTAAGGGTTTTCCCCTCGTGCGGCTTCGCCCCGAAGAGGAGATACGAAATGATCAGGCCCATGACCGTGACGGCGAGGGAGATTGCCATGTACCGCATAGTCCTTTTGCCGGTCTGCACCTTCGGCTCGCGCAGGATCGGGAGGCCGTTGCTCACCGCCTCGATCCCCGTGTACGTGCCGGCGCCCATGCTGTAGGCCCGGAGGAGCAGGAAGATCATGCCGCCCATGCCGAGCTCCGCGTGCGACCGGGCGACCTCGGCCCGCGTGGTGCTGACCAGTTCGCTGAAATGTCCGGCGTTTGTGAGCAGCGCATAGCCGATGATAAAGGCGTGGGTGAAAACAAAGGTGAGGAAGATGGGCACCAGGGGCAGGACCGATTCCTTCACCCCGCGCATGTTCATGACCGTCAGCAGAAGGACGCCCGTGAGGGCGAAGGGAAGCTTGTATGCAAGCCAGGCAGGGGGAAGAAAACTGAACAGGGCGTCCGCACCGCTGGCCACTGATATGGTGATCGTGAGAACATAGTCGATCAGGAGCGCCGAGCCCGACACCATCCCCGCAGTAGGTGAGAGCAGCTTGCTTGCTACGAGGTAGCCGCCTCCGCCCGTAGGGAAGAGCTCGATGATCTGTGAATAGCTTGTTGCGATGACGATTACCGTGAGGCCGGACATGAGCGCAACGAAAATGCTCAGGTGCAGATGGTTACCGAGGGCGAGAAAGGTCTCTTCCGGTCCGTAGCAGGATGAGGAAAGACCGTCGGCGCCCAGGCCCACCCATGCGAAGAAAGCGATGAGGGAAAGCTTGTGAAAGAGCGACGTGTCATCGAGGTCATGCTTACCGCCGAAGATGATGGTCTTGATTCGATTGACGATTGAGGGTTTGGTTGGCTGGTTCATATAATACGGTCTCAGCGGAAGAATTCATGCAGTTGAATAGAATGCCCAACCGCCTCTTTCATTTGTGCTGCTGTTCGACGGGCCATTATAAAGCAAGGACCCTGCCAATGCAAGCAGCTAGGTTTTCAATACGTAATAACCTAATTTTACTGCTGTTGCTCATAATAAAACGTACGAACACTGTTTTTTATCGATAATTTTTGACACTTTTTTATACACATGTCTAAAAAATGATCATTCCCGGTTTCTGCCCGCACCGTCCCGTCTGCGTCCAGCGTTACTCCTCAGGTTCGTACTTCAAGCGGTAGCCGATTCCCGGCTCATTCATGAGAAACTGAGGACGTGCCGGGTCCGCTTCCAGTTTATGCCTCAGTTGTGTCATGTAAACACGCAAGTACTGGACCTCGTTCACATGGGCAGGCCCCCATACTTCCTTCAGCAGCTGCGTATGGGTAATGACCTTGCCTGCGTGGCGGACCAGCACCATCAGTAGTTTGTACTCAATTGGCGTGAGGTGCACTTCCGTATCGGCCACGAATACTTGCCGCAGGGCCAGATCTACCCGCAAATTACGGAGGGTAAAGACCGGTTCGTTCTGATCAGTGTTTTGTTTTGCCACATGCCGCAATGCCACACGGATTCTCGCGAGCAGTTCGCCTGCACTAAACGGCTTTGTCAGATAATCGTCTGCTCCGGCATCGAGCGCCCTGACTTTGTCCTGCTCCTGCTCGCGTGCGGATATGACGATGATCGGAGTTTGCGACCATTCGCGCAATCGTTTGGTCACTTCGAGGCCGTCGAGGTCCGGCAGACCGAGGTCGAGGAGCACGACATCAGGATTCCGTGTCGTCGCCTGCATGAGGCCTTCCCGGGCCGTGGCTGCTTCGACGAAACGATACCTCTGGCTCTGGAGCGTTATCCGCAGGAAGCGCCGCATCTGCGGTTCGTCTTCAATCAGTAGTATGAGTTCTTTTTCTTCAGGCATCACTAACAGGCAAACGAGTAGAGGTTTCGCGTTTTTATTAACAGCAAACAATGAACAAAAAAATAAAAACTACTTTTACCGCGGCACCCAACTGTAAATGTACCTCGAAGACTTATCCTTCTGTCGTCATTAAGTTCTCTTCCTCGTTTCTCGGAGCAGGCGGCAGGCCTGCCGCGGGCAGCGTAAAGCGGATTAACGCGCCGCCTTCCGGGCGGTTCTCTGCCCATATTTTACCACCATGGGCGTTGATGATCGTGCGGCAAATGGCGAGTCCGAGTCCTACCCCGCCGCCTGCCCCCCGGCCGCGAACAAATTTCTCGAATATGCGCTCTTCTTCTCCGGCGGGAATGCCCGGACCATGATCCCCAAGCTCTACCGTAACCGTGTAAAAAGACTCCGAGGCCGAAAGCTCTAGCGGAGCTCCCTTGGGTGAATATTTGATTGCATTGTCGAAGAGATTCATGAATACCTGTTCCAGAAGCAGGGCGTCGAAGGGAATGAGCGGCAGATTTCCCTGAAGTTTCACGGTCACCGGGTGGTCCTTGAGGCGGTCACCCAAGCGGTCGAGGACGACACCCACGATTTCATCGAGGGGCTGCCATTCTTTATTTATTTTTATTGCCCCCGATTCCAGGCGTGTCATATCGAGGACGTTCTTAATGATACGGCTCAGATGTTCCGCCTCTTCCTTGATGGTTTTGAGAAGCTCCACTCTGTTTTGTTGATCGATTGTTACGTCATTCTGGAGCAGTGTCGTCGCGGCCCCGGTGATCGCAGACAAAGGTGTGCGGAGATCATGAGAAATAGAGCTGAGGAGAGTATTGCGCAGGCTTTCCGTTTCCGCTTTCAGCAAAGCGCTTTGGGCCGCCTGGCCCAGATACGAGCGTTCGATTGCTATGGCGGTCTGGTTCGCAAAAGCCTCGAGATAGTGAAATTGTTCCGGCTCGAAAGCGTTCTCCGCAGTTCGCGGAAGGATGCCGATAACTCCAACCGGACCACTTGAAGCGACGAGGGGCAAATACAGGGCTTTGGCTCCGGGCAAGGTGTCCGTACTCAACCCGGCGGACTGGCGATGTTCGTAAACCCATTGGGCCACGCTCAATTCCTGAGGGTCGGGGATAAATGACGAAGCGCCGGTGACGGATGGAGTAAGACGGTTTTCATCATAGGGAATGAGAATGACGACCTGGCAATCGAAAACTTCACCGATATGTTTCACAGCAAGTTCACTCAGCCGCTCCGCTCCCCGTTCGCGGACCAGGTCGCGGCTCAAGCTATACAGAGCAGCGGTCCTGCGCTCACGCAGCCGCGCCGATTCCGCCTGTTGACGGACCCGGAGCGTAAGCCTGCTGATGACGAAGGAAACGATGAACATTACGATAAAGGTAATGAAATATCTTGCATCGCTCACGGCGAATGTATGGTAAGGGGGGACAAAGAAAAAATCGAACGCGGCAACACTGAGGACGGTGGCGAATAATGACGGCCACTTGCTGGTACGGCCTGCAATAAACA
This sequence comes from Nitrospirota bacterium, assembly GCA_963754875.1. Taxonomy (GTDB): domain Bacteria; phylum Nitrospirota; class UBA9217; order UBA9217; family UBA9217; genus JAJYKN01. Next base: position 512,006 of record CAVWHO010000016.1, on the reverse strand, counting down.
CGACCCCCAAAAGGTATACCATTGCCATGTCCAATCGTTCGAAGTAGGGGAACATGAGCTGGTCGATACCGGTGCAGGCCGCGACTGTCACAGCGCTCAACAGCCATTCTCTTTTGCGCGCTACGCTACGCTGGACTTTCGACGTCGGATGTATATGGGGTGCTGTTACATCACCGCTGATGACATAGACATCGATGTCGCCGCTGCCCCGCACGATTTCATCCAGGGGCGAGCCGAAGAGCTTGTCCTTCCAGCGGGCATGCGTGGGTTTGCCGATTATGATCCTGCTCACATTCCGGCTGCGTGCATAGGTGAGGATCTCTTCGCTCATGCGCGGGCTGCTTAACGTCACCGTTTCGGCTCCCAGGCTTTCCGCAAGCCGCATATGATCGGCGAGCTGTTTTATGTCACTTTCCGAAGACCGTACGCGGGATGGGGCCTCTACATGCACAGCGACCCATTCGGCGCGAAGTCCGGCAGCCAATCTCCTTGCCGCGTGGATCAGCCTGATCGAGCGGGGATTATGACCGACACAGACTAGGATCCGTTCTCCTGCGGGCCAGATGTCCTTGATCCCCTTGTCCTGCCGGTAGACCTGCATCTGCTCGTCAACGCGGTCTGCGGTGCGGCGCAGGGCCAGCTCCCGCAGCGCGATCAAATTTCCCTTGCGGAAAAAGTTACTGATCGCCGCGGCGGCCTGTTCCGGCATATAAACCTTGCCCTCTTTCATGCGCTGCAGCAAGTCGTCGGGAGGCAGGTCGATGAGCTCGATCTCGTCGGCGCGGTCGAGCAGAAAGTCAGGCACGGTCTCCCGTACATTGACGCCGGTGATCTGGGAGACAACGTCATTCAGGCTTTCAAGGTGCTGCACGTTCATGGTGGTGTAGACGGTAATGCCGGCGCCGAGCAGTTCATAGATGTCCTGCCAGCGCTTTTTATGGCGGGACCCGGGGGCGTTCGTATGGGCAAGTTCATCAACGACGATGATCGCCGGTTTGTGGCGCAGAACCGCATCAAGATCGAATTCCTTGAGGATGGTGCCGCGATATTCGACGTTCCGGCGGGGGAGGATTTCCAGTCCTTCGAGGAGCGCGTCGGTCTCTTTCCGGCCGTGGGTCTCGACAAGGCCGACCATGATTTCCATGCCCTCCCGTTTCTTCTGGCGAGCGGCCTCGAGCATAGCATAGGTTTTCCCGACGCCGGGAGCGGCGCCGAAAAATATTTTCAGCTGCCCCTCGCGTTTTCGCTCTTCCTCTTCGCGGGCCCGCTGGAGAAGTTGGTCGGGATCAGGTCTTCGTTCTTCCATTAATACTCCTTGATATGGTCAACAACGTTGTATTGTCGCATTTTTTATGGTGGGTGTAAATGCTTTTTTACAACGGGCACTTGCCGCTTAGCGACGTTTGCAGGCGCTCTGCTATTTCTTAAGCATTATATCGAGTGGGCCAAAAAAACGGGACCCCCTACAGAGGGGCCCCGCCTTGGGTGACATGTTTTTTTACCACATATCAGAGATCGCTAGACATTGAACTAGTTACACTTGTCGCCTGATGATATGATCAGGCTCGCGACATCGCCCTTTTTCGCGATGTCGCCGACTTTAAGTTCGCCTTCAACAACCTCGCCTTTCAAATAATCTTCGCCCACATAAGAAAGCACCTTGATCTTTCCTACTTCCTTGAGTTCATGGGACTTGCTTTCCCGGTAGACAGGAAGAATATCATTTACGTTGATCGCCTTCTTTACGTCCGCGGTCCCGCTCTGGAACAGGCATACTACAGCGCCCTTTTCTATGATCCCCTTGGCAGCCTTCTCTTCGCGTTCCTCCTGGAGGGGGGACCAGGAAACGGCGTTTGCGAGCTGAGGGAGCCCTATGCATGAGATCAGCAGAACAGCAAGAAGCTTTACGATCTTTTTCATGTTTTATTCTCCACAGTTACTTCTGTTCGTCGAGCGCCAAGTTCAGCTCCAGAACATTGACCACCGGTTCGCCGATCACGCCGAGCCAGCGGCCTGTGGTGTTTTTGGCAACGATGTCGCGGACCTCTGGCATCATCGAGTCCCCGGGCCTTTGCCACCCGGTGTATCTGATATTCAGCAGCAGCAGGGCTGATATGCGGATCGAGCCCGCTGCCGGAAGCAGTGACCAGGTCAACGGGTATCTTCGCATCATTTCCTGGGATCCGCAGCATGCAGAGCATCTATACGCGCCTGCACAGCCTTCATGAGATCGGGGTTGTTCGGGCCGAGATTAGAGCCCGTAGAAGATGCACCGTTGTATGGATAGGGCGTCGTTGCCGAAAGCCTGCCCCAGAAATATTTCGGATCCTCGAACTGCTGGCCAAGAAGCGATGAGCCGACTGGTTTTCCGTTCTTCGTGATGATGCTGCCGTTTGCCTGTTGCGGGAATATCACTTGAGAGATCCCCGTCACTGCCAGGGGATAAATGATCCCCGTGAGGATCGTGAATACCAAAATAGACATGAGCGAATTGCGAATCATTGTAAACATGGATTCCTCCGTTTTCGATTTTCCAATATCCTTACCATCTATACATCGCAGCCAAGCGCGACGGTGTCCTGGGACTTCTTCGTGCCGTTGTCGAAAGACTGCTTGTTCGAAGTGTCATAGCGGTACTCAGGCATCAAGACCAGGCCGCCGGCAAGCTTGATTGTCGGGGTGATTGTCACTTCGGTCAGTTTCTGGACCGTAAGGGTCCTGACGCCGTCCTTGTCGTCGAAATACTCGCCGCGGATCGCCAGGCTGTAGGTGTCACTGAAATCATACTTCGCGATTGCGGACACGCCGGACCACTCTGCGGTGCCACCGGTTGCCGACGAATGCTCCTCCTGGCCGTTGTCGTAGTTCAGGATGAACGAAAGCGGCTTGATCGGAGTGATCGTCGCAATGAGATCGAGAAGCGACCTGTTGTCCCGGGTATTATTGGTCTTCTCCGGGCCGGTCAAATAATTCACGTAGCCGGAGACCTTGTCATTCGGCGTCAGGTTTACGGAGAGGCCTACGGACTTGCCCGTATTGTTGTCGTTCATGTTGTCCCAGCCGTTCACCACGAACAGGGCCGCGTTTATCTTGTCGGTGAACGTGTAGCCGGCCTTCACGCCGGTATGGGTAAGCGGTTCAGCCCAGGTGAACAGGAATGAGCGGGAGTAGTTGGGATTGTCGATCGCTTCCATCACTTCTGCGCCCACGAAGGTTCCCATCTTTCCTGCATCGAACCGGAGCCCCTTGCCGATTGGGGCAAGGTAACTTACATATGCCTCCGTAACGTCGATGGAATCCGGTGTCGAGGCGCCCAAGCCCGCGGCATTGATGATCCGCGCCGTATCGCCTCCGGAAATTTTCACCTTGTAGCCGATGGCACCCGCGGCAGGGTCTTTTGCAAAAATCAATTCCAATAGATCGAGTCCAAAGCTGTTCGCTTTTGTGTCGAACGCGCGCAGATCATTTATTTGACCGACGCTTGCATTGCCGTTGTACGTGTAGCCGCTCTGCAGATAGATGCTCATACCCAACGCCTTCTTCAAATCGTCTGCGCTCACTACAGGTGCTGCCGGTTTCGCATCTTCTGCAAAAATCGGTGTTGCCAGTGCCGCCATGGCGCAGAATATCATCAATCCGATTTTCAATCCTAGAACAGAACTCATTTTTTTCACTTCAATCTCCTTCGATTAGTTAGTTAAACAATATGCAATGCAGTTATGAGCATATCAACCAGCTTGATGCCGATGAACGGCACGATCAAGCCGCCGACACCGTAAATCAGGGCGTTATTTCGTAAGACCACCGAAGCGCCGAGGGGGCGGTATTTCACGCCGCGAAGGGCCAGGGGAACCAGGAAAATAATGATCAGCGCGTTAAAGATCACCGCCGACAACACGGCGCTCTGCGGCGTTGCAAGGCCCATGATATTCAGCGCCCCGAGCGCCGGATAGATGGAAATGAACGCAGCAGGCAGAATGGCGAAATATTTCGCCACGTCGTTCGCGATGCTGAAGGTCGTGAGCGTGCCGCGGGTCATCAAGAGCTGCTTGCCGATCTCGACGATCTGGATGAGCTTGGTGGGATTCGAGTCGAGGTCCACCAGGTTGCCTGCTTCCTTTGCCGCCTGGGTGCCCGGTGTGCATGGCAACGGCCACGTCCGCCTGGGCAAGCGCGGGCGCGTCGTTCGTACCGTCGCCGGTCATGGCAACGAGCCTTCCGCCTTTCTGGTGTTCGCGGATCAGCTTGAGCTTTGCCTCGGGCGTCGCCTCGGCCAGAAAATCATCCACGCCTGCCTCGGCTGCGACCGCGGCCGCGGTGAGCGGGTTGTCGCCGGTGATCATGACCGTCTTGATCCCCATCTTGCGCATCTCGGCAAAGCGTTCCTTGATCCCGCCCTTGACGATGTCGTTCAAGCGGATGACGCCGAGCACTTTATTCCCTTCGGCGACCACGAGCGGTGTTGCGCCCTGCTTTGGCAATGTCGTCCACGATTGAGCGAACATCGGGAGGGAACGTCCCGCCTTTTTTTTGAACGTACTTTTCAACTGCGTCGGCAGCGCCTTTGCGGATTTCCCGGTTGTCGAGGTTTACCCCGCTCATCCGAGTCTGGGCAGTGAAAGGGACAAACTCCGCCTTGATGCTTTGGATGTCCCGGGCGCGGAGGCTGTATTTTTCTTTTGCAAGAACCACGATGCTTCTTCCTTCAGGTGTTTCATCCGCCAATGAGGCGAGCTGTGCCGCGTCGGCAAGCGCTCCCACATGCACTCCCGGTGCGGGAATAAACTCCGTGGCCTGCCGGTTTCCGAGGGTGATCGTGCCGGTTTTATCGAGCAGCAGCACATCAACGTCTCCGGCCGCTTCCACGGCCCGTCCGGACGTGGCGATCACATTTGCCTGGATCATCCGGTCCATGCCCGCGATGCCGATGGCCGAGAGCAGGCCGCCGATCGTGGTCGGGATGAGGCAGACCAGAAGTGCCACGAGCACGGTGATGGTGACCGGCGTGCCCTGGCCCGCTGCCTTGACGCTGAAGAGGGAATAGGGAAGCAGCGTCACGCACACGAGCAAAAAGATGATCGTCATGCCCGCGAGCAGAATATCGAGGGCGATCTCGTTCGGCGTCTTCTGGCGCTTTGCGCCTTCCACCATGCTGATCATGCGGTCGAGAAACGTCTCACCGGGACTTGTCGTGATCCGCACCACGAGCCAGTCGGACAAGACCGTAGTCCCGCCCGTGACCGCGCTCCGGTCTCCGCCGCTTTCGCGGATCACCGGCGCGCTTTCGCCGGTCACGGCGCTTTCATTGACCGAGGCCACACCCTCGATGATTTCTCCGTCCATGGGGATGATGTCGCCTGCCTCCACGAGAACGACATCGCCTTTTTTGAGCTGTGACGAGGCGATCTTCGTGACCTCCGCATCAGGCGACGGTTTCGCAAGCCGCTTGGCCATGACCTCGCGCCGCGTCTGGCGGAGGGATTCGGCCTGGGCCTTGCCGCGGCCCTCTGCCATGGATTCCGCGAAATTGGCGAAGAGCACCGTTATCCAGAGCCAGACGGAGATCTGCAGAATGAAGGAAGGCGACGCCTCGCCTTTTCCCGTCAGGACTGCGTGGAAAAACAGGAGCGTCGTCAAGATACTGCCGACTTCCACGACAAACATGACAGGGTTCTTGATCTGGTGTACTGGGTTCAATTTTCTGAACGAATCCCATAATGCTTTTTTTACGATCGTCGGTTCAAAGAGCGATCGTTTTTTCGATTTACTGCTCATTGTTATTATTCCTCCTTACCAGTTTCCTCACCCTTCAAGGGGAGGATTAGCATGGGGATGGGTTTGAACGTTCGATGTCCCATCCTCACCCCAGCCCTCTGCGCTTGAAGGAGAGGGTGTCTAATTACTTCGCGGCCATCAACTGTTCGGCAATCGGCCCGAAGGCCCAGGCCGGCATGAACGTCAACGCTCCGACGATCACGATGACCCCGATCAAAAGCGCCACGAACAAGGGCGTATGGGTCGGCAGCGTTCCCAAACCGGCAGGGACCTGCTTCTTCTTCGCGAGCGAACCGGCAATGGCAAGCACCGGGATGATCACCCAGAACCGGCCGATGAACATGGAGATGCCGAGGGCCGTGTTATAGAAGACCGTGTTGGCGGAGAGGCCCGCAAAGGCGCTGCCGTTGTTGTTCGCTGCGGATGAAAAGGCGTAGAGGATCTCGGAAAATCCATGCGGACCGGGGTTCGCGACTCCCGCGACTCCCGCTGCCGTCGCAACGCCGACTGCCGTGCCGATCTTGACCAGGGCATTGACGACGAGCACCGCGACCGAGGCCATCTTCATCTCGAACATCTCGATCTTCTTGCCCAGATACTCCGGCGTGCGGCCGACCATGAGGCCGGCGATGAAGACCGTAATAATGGCCATGATCAGCATGCCGTAGAGCCCGGAGCCGACGCCGCCGAAGATCACCTCTCCCAACTGGATCAGCACCAGCGGGTACAGGCCGCCCATGGGCGTGAAGGAGTCGTGCATGGAATTGACCGAGCCGTTCGAGGCCGCCGTGGTTGCCGTGGCCCAGATCGCGGAATTCACGATCCCGAAGCGCGCTTCTTTTCCTTCCATGTTGCCGCCGGGCTGCAGATTGCTTGCCTGTTGATCGATGCCGATGGATGCGAAGCGCGGGATTGCCGCCCTGCTCGCTCCAGGTACATAAGGCCATCAGCGTGACGAGCACGATCGTCATGGCGGAAAGCAGAGCCCACCCCTGGCGCTTGTCTCCGACCATCTTGCCGAAGGTGATACAGAGCGCCGCGGGTATCAGGAGGATCGCCAGCATTTCCAGAAAATTGGAGAATGCTGTCGGGTTCTCGAAAGGATGGGCCGAGTTGACATTAAAGAACCCGCCGCCGTTCGTGCCGAGCTGCTTGATCGCGATCTGCGAAGCAGCCGGACCGAGCGGTATGACCTGCTCTTTCATCTCCGCTTTCTCGGTCACGGGATTGCCCTTTTCATCCTTGATCGGGTTGCCCTGGGCATCGAGCTTCGGGTTATCGTAGGTGATGGTCTGAGTGAGCGAAACGGTCTTGTATTCGCTGAAGGTCTGCACAACTCCCTGAGATACGAGCAGCAGCGACCAGATCAGCGCAAGCGGCATCAGGATGTAAAGCGTGGAGCGGGTGAGATCGAACCAGAAGTTGCCGATGGTCTCAGCCGAGTGCTCTGGCAAACCCGCGGATCAGGGCAACGAGCACGGCCATGCCCGCTGCCGCGGACACGAAATTCTGCACCCCAAGTCCGACCATCTGGGTGAGGTAGCTCATCGTTGTTTCGCCGCCGTACCCCTGCCAGTTGGTATTCGTGATAAAACTTACCGCCGTATTAAAAGAAGAATCGGGGGAGACTGCAGTGAACTTCTGCGGATTCAGCGGCAGAAACCCCTGTAAGCGCTGCAGGAGATAGAGGAAGAAGAATCCTGCTGCGCTGAAGAGAAGCACACGCACCGGCGTACTTCTTCCAGCTCATTTCCTCGTCGGGCTTGATGCCGCAAATCCGGTAGAAAAGACGTTCAACAGGCCCGAGCACGCGGTCCAGGCCCGAAGGCTGTCCTTCGTAAACCCGCGCCATGTAGACCCCGAGCGGTTTTGCGAGGAGCAACAAAACGCCAAAATATAAAACTATCTGCAAAATATCGTTGCCAGTCATGACAATGCCTCCGGTTTAAGAAGTGCTATCAAGAGATACACCAACAATCCCGCGGCGAGAACGCCGCCAATCCAGTAGAACAGTTCCATTCTTCCCTCCTTCTAGACTCGTTCAACAAGTTTCACGAAAAACCAGCTTGCAACAAAGAGCACAATCGTGATGCCGATAAACAGGATGTCCATGAGTCTCCCTCCTTTTCATGGATAAATATAAACACAATCGGCATAAAATTGCTGCTAAGATTGCTGGCAAATAAGTTAAAATTTAATAAAGACACTTTTTAGCAAAAATGGCCAGGAAAAGACTGAGCTTTTCGGTGAAAAAAACGATGGCAAGAGTTTGTAGTAGTTATTCAAAAGATTCCCGGCACAAAAAAACCGGAACCCCTTTAGCGAGGTTCCGGTTTTTATTGCCAGTCTGTGAATCAGCTGTTAGATATCGTAGTACAGGAAGAACTCATAGGGATGGGGACGGAGTCGGAGCGCGTCCACTTCCTTGGTCCTCTTGTAGTTGATCCACATCTCGATGGCGTCCTTGGTGAACACGTCGCCCTTCAAAAGGAAGCCGTGATCAGCTTCGAGATTGTCGAGCGCTTCGTCGAGCGAGCCCGGCATGGACGGTACGCTTGCCAGTTCTTCAGGCGCCATATCGTAGATGTCCTTGTCGAGCGGCTGGCCCGGATCGATCTTGTTCTCGATGCCGTCGAGACCGGCCATGAGCATGGCTGCGAAGGCCAGATAGGGGTTGCAGGACGGGTCAGGGAAGCGGACCTCGATCCGCTTTGCCTTGGGGTTCGCGCTGTACATCGGGATGCGGACGGAGGCTGAACGGTTCCGGCTCGAGTAGGCCAGGTTCACCGGCGCTTCGAAGCCCGGGGTCAGGCGTTTGTAGGAGTTCGTTGTCGGGTTCGTGAAGGCCGCGATCTTCTTCGCGTGCTTCAGGATGCCGCCGATGTACCACAGCGCCATCTGGGACATGCCCGCATACTGGTCGCCGGCGAACAGGGGCTTGCCGCCCTTCCAGATGGACTGGTGGGTGTGCATACCGGACCCGTTGTCGCCGAAGAGCGGCTTCGGCATGAAGGTCACGGTCTTGCCGTGCCGCTTGGCCACGTTCTTGATGATGTACTTGAAGTACATGAGCTGGTCCGCGACTTTTACGAGCGGGTTGTAGCGCATGTCGATCTCGGCCTGGCCTGCAGTCGCCACTTCATGGTGCTGCCGCTCGATGTAGATGCCGACCTTCTGCATTTCCTCCACCATTTCGGAGCGGATGTCCTCCTGGCTGTCGATCGGCGGTACCGGGAAGTAACCTTCCTTGTGTCGCGGCTTGTAGCCCAGGTTCGGCTGCTCGTCCTTGCCGCTGTTCCAGATGCCTTCTTCGCTGTCGAGGAAGTAGTAGCCGGAGTGGGAGTTCTGGTCGAAGCGGATGTCGTCGAAAATGAAGAACTCGGCCTCAGGGCCCATGTAGCAGGTGTCGCCGATGCCGGTAGATTTCAGGTAGGCTTCCGCCTTCTGCGCGATGTGGCGCGGGTCGCGGCTGTAGCGTTCCTTGGTGATGGGGTCAACGATATTGCAGATGAGCGAAAGGGTCGCGTACTTGGTAAAGGGGTCCATGACCGCGGTTTCCGCATCGGGCACGACGAGCATGTCGCTCGTGTGGATCGACTGCCAGCCGCGGATGCTGGAGCCGTCGAACCCGAGGCCTTCCTCGAAGATTGCCTCGGTCAACTCATCCACGGGGACGGAGAAGTGCTGCCACAGGCCGGGGTAATCCATGAACTTAAAATCCACCATCTTTGCCTTGTTGTCTTTTGCCATTTTCAAAACATCTTTGGGTGTCGCCATGTTGCTTCCTCCTCTTGTCTTAATTTGTATTTCTATGGACGATGGGCGAGCGCTTCGCAAGACGATGGACGATTTCTTTCGTCCCTCATCCCTCGTCCCTCTCGTTATATTTATATATTTCTATATCGCCGCTTCTCCACGTTCCCCGGTGCGAATGCGGATGACTTCGTCCACCGGGGTGACGAAAATTTTTCCGTCGCCGATGCGGCCGGTCTTGGCCGTAGTCTCAATGGTCTCGATGATTTTGGGGACCAGCGTGTCGGCTGCGATGATCTCGAGCTTCACCTTGGGAAGAAAGTCAACGACATATTCGGCCCCGCGATAGAGTTCCGTATGGCCCTTTTGCCTGCCGAAACCCTTTACTTCGGTTACCGTAATGCCTTGCACACCGATGGCATTTAGAGCATCCTTAACTTCATCGAGCTTGAACGGTTTAATGACCGCCTCGATTTTTTTCATAGTAAAGCAACCTCCTGTCAGTCTATTTTTAAAGCAATTTTAATGCTAAAAAAAGGGTTTTAAATTTCAATCTGTTAAGAAAATAAAAAGGAAGGATATTGATTAAAAAATAGGCATGAGCCTAAAATTTAGGCACATTCAGTTTCTGACTTTTTCGTTTTTCCGGTTCCTTTCTTCACGCTCAATCCGTTCACCCTCTTTAAGGAATTTCGACGAGATCTCCCGTTCGATGTCATCCTTGAGCTGGTCGAGAGAAATGAAATCACCTTGCTGCAATTCTTTCAGCTTTGTCGAAGTATCCCGGTACCCGGGATCCAGCGCATGGACGATTTGAAATTCACTGATTGCATTGTTGAGATTTCCGGCCCCCTGATAGGCAAGCCCGAGATCATAGTGCATGCCGAGTGTGTCTTGTCTCCTCCTCGCGCAGATTTTCCGCGAAGTGAAGGGCATTCTGGATCTCGACCGTGGCGTTCTGATACTCTCCCTTTTCCATATAGCAAAGGCCCAACATATAGCGGCTCTGGATAAATTTCGGCTCTTCTTTGGGAGTCAGGATGAATTCCGATATCGCATCGTCGAGTAGTCCCATTTCTTTATAGGCCACGCCGAGATTATAGTGAGTGTCGACGTCTTCCTTGACCGACTGCTGCTCAACACCGCGCTTGAAGTCTTCAAAAATTTCATCGAGGCTCTGTTCTTCGGACGACCCGGCAGCGCGTTCGGGAACAGCGACGGTGCTTAGTTCGTCCCGGAGTTCCGCGGCAAGATCAAAAAAGTCCTCCGATGCCTGTTCGGGCGCACGTACAGGACCGCTTTTGTTCTCCTTGTTGAGTTCCTCTCCAAGATCAAAAAAATCCTCATCGGGCTCAGAAAACCGTTCACCGGCCGCTGCCGGTGTGACAGGCGGCTCGGCTTCTTTGCCAACAGGCTGTTTCAATTGCTGAGGAGATAGGTGCTCTTTTTCCGCCGGCGGGGTTGGGGGAGGCGCGGGCTTTTCCTGTTTTTTGAGCTGAGATATCTCCTGCATGAGACTGCGGACCGCGTCTTCATCGGACACGCTCAAGGGCAATTCCTGTCCGTCAGCTTCAATGTTGACGGCGTCTTCCAGCTCTTCAACCGCATCTGCAAGTTTAGAAAACTCCAGGGACTGCTCTTCTTCGCGCGATAATTCTCCGAGACGTTCTATTGCCCGCCGGTCGCCGGGGTTCAGCTCGATGATCCTCGCATAATGCTTTTTCGCTTCATCGAACAACCCCTGCTGAAAGTAGAATTCCGCTTCAGCCCATATTTCTCCGGTATCGGGAGGAACATCGGCAAGCGGCTGTTGATCAACGCGCGCCGGTGTGCGGACTTCCACGACAGGCTCTTCGCGAGTTTCGATTGCCGGGAATTGTTCTCCGGGCCAGCCTGGTTCTTCGGCCGCTTCAGTCAGTGCAGGTCCTTCTGCGGAGGAAGGCTCCTGCTCCTCCAGACGGGGCAGTTCGGCATCGAGTCCTTCTGCGGAGGAAGGCTCCTGCTCCTCCAGACGGGGCATTTCGGCATCGAACCCTTCGAAGGTGATTTCGTCTGAAGGGGGAGGTACTTCGAACTCCGGAGTCCCTCCAATTGTCGGCGGAGGTTCTGGCGAGGAGACTTCCGGGGGCTCGGAATCGAACAGGAACGGTTCGGCTGGCGCGGGTGTTTCGATCACCGGTTCTTGCGGTGCAACCTGCCCGGTGTCGGTCTGAAAAGCCTCGGAAGGAACGGGTGCTCTGCCAAGCTTCGCAAGCAGAGCGGCGTTTGTCGGATCGATCGATAGGGCTGTATTCAGTACGGACTCTGACTGATCGGTCAGGTTGTTCCGGGAATAGATGTCGGCCAGCATCAGTGCATGCTCCACGGCCTTGGAAACATTACCCTGCTCACGATAAAGATCCTGCAGACGCATACGGACAGGTGGACTATGGGGATATTTGGCTGCAAGCATCTCGAGTTGTTCGAGCGCTTTGGCAGCGAGGCCGTATTTCACGAGCACATCGATTTCCGTGAACGCCTCGTTGATTGCCGGGTTGTCCTCGAGGATCGACAGCTCCGCTGCAGGCTTTGGGGCAGGTTGCTCGTAAGCCGGCTCCGGTTCAGAAGGAGGGGGCATGGGCTCGACCGCGGGTTCGGGAGGACGCACGGCGTGTACCGCCGCTTCGAGCCGATCGAGGTGCTCCCTGGCTTCCTCAAGATCCGGGGAAAGCTCCACGGCCTGGGTCAGGAACGTTTTGGCTCCGCCCTCATCTCCCGTTTCGAGCAGGAGCTCCGCAGCCTGGAGGTATACGGCGGCCGCATCCTGCTGCCGGCCGATGGAGCGATACAAATCTCCCAATTTTTTTCTTCCTGGGATATATTCCGGAGCATCGGCCACGAATTTCTTGAGAATTGTTTCGGCTGCGTTGTTGTCTCCCTCGATTGTTTTCGCTTCTGCAAGAGCGGCCACTTCGACAAGAGCTTTGTTCTGTTCATTTTTTGCCAGGTATATCGTGACGAGTTTTTCACGTAGGTCTGTCCGCGTCGCATCATTCTCGAGAATTTTCCTGACCACCTGCTCGGCTTCGGGTTCTTTGCCCGCCTTGGACAGGGAGTAAAGATAACTGTCGGCAATTTCCTTATTAGACGGGTCGTTTTCAAAGGCCCGTTTCAGGGCCTTGCATGCTTCACTGAACTTTCCTTCCTGGAAGTAAACGATTCCGGCTTTGTGATAGACGGTCATATTGCCCGGATCGACAGACAGCACTTTCTCGAACAGTTGACGGGCGTCCTTAAATTCTTTTTTCTCCATGTGGAGGTCTGCCGCATTGAGGTACGCTGTACTCGCCTCGGAGACCATGTTCTCTTTCGCGTACATGTCTCCCAGCTTTACGCGAAACGAAACGTTGGCGGCGTTCAGGTCCGCCATTTTCTGGTAGATGCCGAGCGCCTTGACTGTGTCCTTATGTTGCAAGTAATTGTCGGCAACGATTTTATAACTTTCGAGCGCGTTGCCGCTCAGGCCTTTTTCAGCATTCAAATCGCCGAGGGCGAGGTGGACTTCAATTTTTTTCGGATCAATATTGAGGACTTTTTTGTAAAGGGCTATGGCTTTGGAAGTGAATCCATCGAGGGCAAGGATATCAGCGGCCTTCTTGTATGAGTCACAAGCGTCGGTTTTTGCATCTTTCTTCATGCAGAGATCGCCTATCGTGTTGAAGATATTGGCATCGTTCGGCGACTCTTTGAGGAGTTTTTTCCATTCGGCAATCGCTTTGTCGAACAAGCCCCTGGTTGCAAACTTTTGGGCTTCCTTCATTACCGTATTTTTGTCGATTGCCATAGTCTTAAAAATACCATAAAGCTTATCGGAGTGTCAACACTGTCTTCGCATCCTATCCATAACAAAATCAGCGTTTTTTGATGCCGGCCCGCCATCTTCTGCCTTGATTTTCGTTCACAATCATGTTACATATGAATACTATGGCCATTCGTGAAATACGAACCTACCCGGACCCGGTGCTACGCAACAAAACGGCCCGTGTTGAAAAAATAGACAGCTCCCTCGACAGGCTTATTGAAGATATGGTCGCGACCATGCACGCAGCGCCGGGGGTCGGCCTTGCCGCCAACCAGGTCGGCATTGCCCTTCAGCTGGCGGTGATCGACCTGAGCTCGCGGGAAAACGAGGATCAGCGTCATCCCCTGCTCGTCATTATCAACCCCGAGATCTTATCCATGGAAGGATCAATCACCGAAGAGGAAGGTTGTCTCAGTATCCCGGATTACGCCGAGAAGGTGAAGCGCGCAGCACGGGTCAAGGTCCGGGCCCAGGACCGAACGGGGAAACTCTTCGAGATCGATGCGGAAGGACTCCTCGCAAAGGCCCTTCAGCATGAAATCGATCATTTGAACGGCTTGCTGTTTATCGACCACCTGAGCCCGCTCAAGAAAAATATATTTAAGCGAAGATACAAAAAAATGGCAGCGGAAGCGTAAAACACGGCAGCCATCGCATTCCCGGGAATCGAGGGAAAACACCAATGAGACTCGTGTATATGGGAACGCCGCATTTTGCCGTAGGTCCGCTCCGCGCCGTGGCTGCGGCAGGGCACGAGATTGCCGGTGTGGTTACACGGACCGACAAGCCGGCAGGCAGGGGACGGAGCCTTACGGCTCCGCCGGTCAAGAGTGCGGCAGAGGAGATGGGGCTTCCCGTTTACCAGCCGAAGCGCGTACGGGAAACGGCGTTCATCGATCAGCTGCGGTCGATCGGCCCCGAAGCCATCGTCGTTGCAGCGTACGGGCAGATCCTCCCCAAGGAAATATTGACGCTGCCGAAATACGGTTGCCTCAATATCCATGCTTCGCTCTTGCCGTTCTATCGAGGCGCGGCCCCCATCAACTGGGCGATCATCCGCAACGAGACCCGAACGGGTATAACGATCATGCAGATGGACGAAGGAATGGACACGGGGGCGATCTTGCTGCAGGAGGGCGTCCTCATCGATCCCCGGGACACGGCAGGAACGTTGACGGAGAAGCTTTCGGCGATCGGTGCGAAGCTTATCACGGCCGCCCTGCAGCTCATTCCGGACAACAGACTTTTGCCAACGTCGCAGGACGGCTCCCGGGCAACATTGGCGCCGCTCCTCAAAAAAGAAGACGGCCTCATCGACTGGAACCTTCCTGCTGGCGATATCCATAATCGCATCCGGGGCCTCTCTCCCTGGCCGGGTGCCTACACATTTTTGGATGGAAAGCTGGTCAAAATCATCGAGGCCGAAGCAGTGAACGGCACGGGCGGGCCCGGGCTGCTGTACGAAAGGGACAACCACACCCTTGAGATCGGCACCGGCGCGGGGCTGCTCCGCATTGTGAGCATTCAGCCCGAGGGGAAGAGGCCTATGGCTGCAGATGATTTTCTGCGCGGCCATCACGGCTTGGCGGGCAAAAAATTTGAAGTAAGTCGGTAACGAAGCCCGTTTCGGCCACGTGTTACGTCTTTCGCGCTTACGTACCTTGCCGAAAGGCGCTTAACGAAACGGGCGTCGTGGCCGTAACCAATTCCACTTTCAATTATGTCTGAACCAAAAAAACGCATCTTCATCGGCCTTATCGTCTTTACGGTCTTCCTGCTTGCCGCGATCACGGTAGCGCTTTACCTGATCCCCTACGTGGGGCTCAGGAACATCCACCCTCTTGCGCCGGAAGTCGTGTGCATGACCATGGGCGGGGCGCTCGGCATCCTGATCCTCGGCGTGGCGCTCCTCATCCTCACCCTCATCCGTGGCAGGGAAATCTTCTTCGCTGCAAGACTCCGGGGGATCGTGATCGAAATACTCTTTCCCATCATGATCGTGGTAGGCAAGCTCCTCGGCATTTCGAAGGAAAAGATCCAGCAGTCCTTCGTGGAGGTGAACAACCTCCTGGTCATGGCCAAATGCAGCGACAACAAACCCCAGCGCATCCTGCTGCTCATGCCGCATTGCCTTCAGTTCAACGACTGTGCGATCAAGATCACGACCGACGCCAGCAAATGCCAGGCCTGCGGCAAGTGCAAGATCAAAGACCTGGTCCTGCTCGCGAAGAAGCATCACGTGCACCTTTCGGTCGCAACCGGCGGAACGCTTGCGCGAAGGCGGGTGGCGGAGGCGAAGCCCCAGGCGATCATAGCCGTGGCGTGCGAGCGTGATCTGACGAGCGGCATCCAGGACGCCTACCCGCTCCCTGTGATCGGGATCCTGAACGACCGTCCTTTCGGGCCGTGCTTCAATACGAGCGTGGACATCTCCAAGGTCGCAGAAGCGCTCGAATTCCTCGCAAACGACCGCAATGAACTTCGTGACAACCAGGGATAAACCGAGAGAACAAGCCCTCGTGATCCTCCGGAACGTCGAGGACGGCGTGTTCGTCGACCTGCTGCTCGACAAGGCGCGTGCATCGTTCGATGCGCGTGACAGCGCCTTTCTTCTGGAACTCGTATATGGAACACTCAGGAACCGGACACGGCTGGACTGGATGTTGAATCAGTTCTCGGCGCAGCCGGTCGGGAAAACCGATGCATGGACCCGGAACATCCTGCGGTTCGGCGCATATCAGTTGTTGTTTCTCGATCGTGTTCCCGCGAGCGCTGCGGTCAATACATCTACCGAGCTGGCGAAAATACCACGGAAGAAAGCATAGCTATGTAAACGGGCTGCTCAGGAACCTGGATCGGAAGAAGAGTTCGATCTTCGAGCCCGTTTTCGACGACCCCGTAAAAAGACTCGCTACGGTCTACTCCCATCCTGAGTGGGTCGTCCGGCGCTGGTTGAACCGGTTCGGTGCGGAACAGACCGAAACACTGCTGCGCGGGAACAACCGGGACGCGCCGCTCGTGATCAGGACGAACACCCTCAAGACGACGCGGGACGGGCTCAAAGCAACTCTCGCCGACCAGGGTGTCGATGCTGTTGCAACGGGCTACTCAGAACTCGGGCTTGAAATAAAATCATCTCCAGCCATCCGCACGCTTGAGGCCTATCAGCGGGGATTATTCATGGTGCAGGACCAGGCCGCCCAGCTGGTAAGCCTGATGCTCTCTCCGAAACCCGGAGAAGCCGTGCTGGACGCCTGCGCTGCGCCCGGGGGCAAAGCAACGCATCTTGCCGAGATCATGCAGAACCGCGGTGCCATCGTTGCGATCGAGCAGGACGCAGCACGGATGACCAGGATCGGCGAGAACAGCCGCCGGCTCGGCTGCACGATCGTGTCCCCAACGGCGGGAGATGCGGCGCTGTATCAGCAGGGCAGGTTTGACAAAATTTTAGTCGATGCACCGTGCTCCGGGCTCGGCGTGCTCCGGCGGCACCCGGACGGAAGATGGAACAAGAGCGAGGGGACGATCCGGGAACGCTCGGCAGTGCAGCGCCGGATCATCGAAAACTGCGCACAACTTCTTCATCCGGGCGGCGTCCTCGTCTACGCCACATGTACAACAGAGCCGGAAGAGAATGAGGACGTCATATCCTCCTTTCTTTCTCTGGCAGGAAGAGGGTTCGTTGTCGATGATCCCCGGCCCTATCTGCCGAAACCCGCGGCAGGGTTGGTGGATGATCAGGGATTTCTCCATACTTACCCGCGCGCCGTTGAGATGGACGGGTTTTGCGCCGTCAGAATGGTGAGGAAAACATAAGAGCAACCGGCGGGTCAAACAGCGGGGATGGAATGTCCCAGGATCCTGTTGCATTATTGACAAGTTGTTGAGAAGTTCTTGCATCTTGCCTGCAGTATGGTACAATACGGGCTCTGCCATGAAGCAGTTTTTTGAAAAGTATCGGTATATTTCTGGCCCTCATCGGTGTCGGCATCGCAAGCGCCTTTGCCGTCATAGCGCTGCTCCTGCATAAGGAAGAGGTGCGCGTGCCGGACCTCACGGGCCAGGACATCGTGTCCGTTATCGAGACCGTTGCGCAGCAAGGTCTGCAGCTCAAGGTCGACCGTCGGGAACCCAATCCCACGCTGCCGCGCGATACCGTCGTGTCTCAATCACCTGCGCCGGGGAGCGGGATAAAAAAGGGACGGCAGGTCCATGTGGTCGTAAGCCAGGGGCCGAGCGAGCTTCTTGGCGCCGAAAGTGGTGGGCGAACATTTTCGCAAGGCCGATATTATGGTGCGGCAGGCGGGGTTCATGCCGGGGGAGATCTCGCGGGTCTGTTCAGACTCCGTGGACCAGGACGTAGTAATGGCGCAGTACCCGCAGTCCGGGAGTCCGCTCGAGAAGGGCGGCACGATCGGCATGCTGGTGAGTTCCGGTAAAAAACCCGATCTTCTCGTCATGCCGAAGCTCTTGGGGAAAAAAGCCGAGGAGGCGCTCAGGATCGTCGACCGGCTGGAATTGCAGCATCGGGTCATTACCCGGGCCAGCAGTGACCGGTCCCCGGGAACGGAGCGGACCGTCATCAGCCAGAAGCCCGGCGCAGGATATCCCGTTTCCGCTGATGCCACGGTCGATATTGTGGTAAGCAAATAAGAAAGAATTTTTCAATGCGCCCTGCATTCGCGGCGCAGCACT
Source organism: Nitrospirota bacterium (assembly GCA_963754875.1). GTDB lineage: Bacteria > Nitrospirota > UBA9217 > UBA9217 > UBA9217 > JAJYKN01. The sequence goes on along the minus strand of CAVWHO010000016.1, from coordinate 493,942 downwards.
CATGACCGCCGGGTGCAGGCAGAGACCGCCGAGAAAAACCTTTCTTTGTTCGTATTTGCCTCTCCGACCTCCGCGTCCTCTGCGGTAAATGCGATTTATGACTGTTTTTAAGAGAGCTTAAACTTTACAGTGATTAGGACGTAATGACATGACAAAAAAAATCAAGGTTGCGCCGTCGATTCTCTCGGCAGACTTCTCCCGACTGAGTGAGGAGATCAAGGCTGTGGAAGCGGCAGGTGCGGACATTATCCACGTTGATGTCATGGACGGCCACTTCGTCCCGAACATTACCATCGGCCCGCTCATCGTAGAGGCCGCACGCAGGTCCACAAAGCTGCCGCTCGACGTGCACCTCATGATCACCAACCCGGAGCTGTATATTTCCGATTTTGCGAAGGCAGGGGCCGGCTACATTACCGTGCATGTGGAAACACCGTACCACTTGAACAGGCTTGTGCAATCCATCAAGGAACACGCCGGCGTGAAGGCCGCAGTAGCGCTCAACCCGGCCACCCCGCTCTCCAGCCTGGACTACATCCTGGCGGACCTCGATATGGTGCTGATCATGTCCGTCAACCCCGGCTTCGGCGGGCAGGCTTTCATCCCTTCGGCCCTGGACAAGATCGCCAAGCTCAGGAAGCGGATCGACGACCTCGGCCTGTCCGTCGAGATAGAAGTGGACGGCGGCGTGAAGCCGGATAACGCGGCCGCGGTCATCAATGCCGGCGCTGACATCCTTGTTGCTGGTTCGGCGGTCTTCAGCCAAAAAGACTATGGCGCCGCAATCAGGGGAATCAGGGGAAAGTAAAAACAATTCAAGATTCATGATGCACGTTGATGCTTGAGGTATTGAATTTTGAATGTTGAATCTTGAATTCGATTCAGCCAGGAGTTTAACCATGACCATCAAAAAGCAATCAATAAAAATACCGTTTGATCTAAAGAACGTTGCCGAGCCCGAGCTCTACCGGGAGGTGTTCCCCTATACGAGCGTTCCCCGGGTCGTCCTGGAGGACCGGCTGATCCAGACCAATATCCCGAAGGACATCTGGATCACGGACACGACGTTCCGCGACGGACAGCAGTCCCGGCCGCCATACACGCCCAAGCAGATTCTGGACATCTTCGATTTCATGCACCGGATGAGCGGACCGAACGGCGTGATCCGCCAGACCGAGTTCTTCCTCTATTCAGAAAAGGACCGCGAGGCAGTGCGGCTCTGCAGGGAGCGCGGCTACCGGTACCCCGAAATCACCGGCTGGATCCGGGCGAACAAGAACGACTTCAAGCTCGTCAAAGAGATGGGGCTCAAGGAGACCGGGATCCTCACCTCCTGCTCGGACTACCACATCTTCCTGAAACTCAACCTGTCGCGGAAGGACGCGCTCAAGGCCTATCTCGACATCGTTAGGACGGCGCTTGACCAGGGCATCATCCCGCGCTGTCATCTCGAGGACATCACGCGGGCTGACTTCTACGGTTTCGTCATCCCCTTTGCACAGGAGCTGATGAAACTCTCGGAAGCAGCGAAGGTGCCGATCAAGATCAGGGCCTGCGACACCATGGGGTACGGATTTCCCTTCCCCGGGACAGCGCTCCCGCGCGGCGTGCCGGAAATTTTCTACTCCTTGATCCACGACGGCGGCGTGCCGTCGGAGCAGCTTGAGTGGCACGGCCATAACGATTTTCACAAGGGGCTCATCAACGGCGTCGCAGCCTGGATGTACGGCTGCGCATCGGTGAACGGCGCGCTCCTCGGGTTCGGCGAGCGCACGGGCAACACGCCCGTCGAAGCCATGCTGATCGACTACATCAGCCTCACCGGGAACGAGGGAGGGATCGACACCGCGGCAATCACCGAGATGGCCGAATATTTCCGGAGCGAATTGGGCTTCCCCATTCCCGCCAATTATCCTTTCGTGGGCGCGGAGTTCAACTCGACGAGCGCAGGCATCCACGCCGACGGCATGATGAAGAACGAAGAGATCTACAATATCTTCGACACGTCCAAGATATTGAAGCGTCCCATGGGCGTCATCATCACGGATAAATCGGGAATCGCCGGCATCGCACACTGGGTGAACAGCCATTTACACCTTGACGCGGACAAGAAGATCGACAAGCGGCACCCGGGCCTGGCCAAGATTCACAAGTGGGTGCTGGAACAGTACGAGCAGGGCAGGACCACGAGCATCTCCCATGATGAACTGCTGGAAAAGGCAAAGAAGTATCTGCCCGAGTATTTCGTCTCCGACCTTGACAAGCTGAAGAAAAAGGCGCAGGAGATATCGCTCCATCTTGTCGAGGGGATAGTGGAGAGTCCCGAGATGCGCACCATGGACAATGCAAAGCAGGAAACGGTCATGCAGAAGCTCCTCGACGAGAACCCCTTCATCCAGTTTGCCTACGTGGTGAACGGAGACGGCAAGAAGACGACGAGGAATATTACCCAGATCCAGTACAAGGCCCAGTTCGAACACTCCGGTCTCGGCGACAACTTCTCGGACCGTCCCTGGTTCATCAATCCCATAAAGGACGGCAAGAGTTTCGTGTCGGATTTCTATACATCGAAGATCACCGGAGCGCTCTGCATCACCGTATCCGCTCCGATCAGCACTTCCGAAACCGGCGGAATCGTCGGTGTGTTCGGCGTGGATATCAGGTTCGAAGACCTCGTCAGAGCGGAATAACCAAGCATCCAGGGACCGGTGTGCCCAGCCCAAGGCTGCCGGTCCGATACTCCTTCATGATTTTCTTCTCCCCTGTTTCTCCTCGCAATCCTTCGCACCAGGAGCTAAAAAGAAATATCCGTAAATGACAGAACGTTGCAATCGTCAGCACGAATGATGTGGAATCCGCCGCAATGAATGCTCTTCCTTTGCTATACTTTGAGTGGGAACCGGGAAAGACGACGGTTAGAAAATCGAGCGGGTTATCTTCTATCTCCGTTCTCCGTTCCGGATCAAACGATCTCCGCAAAATCAGACAGTTGAGTTCTTATGGCTATTGAGAATAAATCACAAGAGTGTACTCGTATTCTGGCAGGGTCGGAAATCAGCCTCCTGGACATCGAACTGCGCGACAGTAAAAAATTCCTGCAGACGATCATAGAAACGGAGCCGGAATGCGTGAAACTGATAAGCGCAGACGGCACCCTGCTTATGATGAACCGCGCCGGCCTCGACATGCTCCAGGTCGATTCGCTCGATCAGGTAAGAGGCAAAGCAGTATGCCCCCTCGTTGTGTCTGAGCACCGGGAGGCCTTCAACAGACTTACGGAAGAGGTTTTTCAGGGAAAATCAGGAACGCTCACTTTTGAGATGGAAGGCGTCAAGGGAAGGCGACTCTGGCTCGAAACGCACGCCGTGCCCCTCCGGAACGACAACAATGAGATCATCGCGCTCCTCGGGATCACCCGCGACGTCACGGAACGCAAGCAGACGGAAGATGCGCTCAAGAAAGAGCGCGATTTCAGCGGAGCGGTCCTCAACACCGTCGGGTCGATGGTCCTGGTGCTCGACCGCACGGGGAAGATCGTCCGGTTCAACCGGACCTGCGAAGACATAAGCGGATACGCCTTTGATGAGGTGCGTGGCCGGTATGTCTGGGACTTCCTGGTTCCGACGGAACAGATCGAGGACGTGAAAAAGGTCTTCAGCGATCCGATTCCGGAGATGTTTCCGAGCAAGTACGAAAACGAGTGGGTTGCGAAGGACGGAAAACGACGACTGATCTCCTGGTCCAATGCCGCGCTCCTCGACACCGCCGGGGCGGTCGAGCACGTGATCCTCACGGGCATCGATATCACCGACCAGCGGCACGCTGAGCAGCAGTTGCTCCAGGAAAAGATCTTTTCCGACACGATCATCGATAGCCTGCCCGGTACGTTCTATATTTGCGACAGCGGGGGCAAGCTCATCCGGTGGAACAACAACGAAAAAGAGGTGACCGGCTACTCGACCGAGGAGATGTCGCGGATGAACGTGCTCGATCTCTTCCGGGAAGACAGGCCTCTCATCGTGAACAAAATGAAGGAGGTTTTTGGAAAAGGGCAGGGCGTCCACGGAAGCGCGGCTCGTCACCAAGAGCGGCATGCCCATCCCGTTCCTGCTGACGGGCTTCCGGATGACGATGAACGAAAATCAGTACATCGTGGGCGTGGGCATCGATATTTCGGCGCGCAAAAAACTGGAAGAGCAGCTCCGCCAGTCCCAGAAGATGGAATGCCTGGGCTCCCTGGCGGGCGGGATCGCCCATGACTTCAACAATATTCTTACGGCGATCATCGGGTACGGGAACCTGCTGCAGATGAAGATGCGGCCCGACGACCCCTTGAGGCACAATGTCGAGCAGATCCTCGCCTCGGCGAACCGGGCTGCGAGCCTGACCCAGGGACTTCTGGCGTACAGCAGGAAACAGGCGATCAATCCGCGGCCCGTCGATCTGAACGAAATCATCCGCAAAGTGGACCGGCTTCTTACCCGGCTCATCGGCGAGGACGTGGAACTCAAGACCCTCCTTGCTGATAATGAGATATCCGTCCTTGCGGATGCAAGCCAGATCGAACAGGTGCTGATGAACCTGGCGACCAATGCCCGGGACGCAATGCCCAAGGGAGGGCACCTGTTCATCGAGACCGAACTGGTGGAAATGGACGAGGACACGGCCAAGGCGCACGATTTTCAAAAACCGGGCACCTATGCCCTGCTCGCGGTTACGGATTCCGGCACGGGCATGGACGAAAAGACCCGGGAGCGTATCTTCGAGCCTTTCTTCACGACCAAGGAATCAGGGAGGGGCACGGGGCTCGGACTTGCCCTCGTCTACGGCATCACCAAACAGCACGAAGGTTCCATCCATGTTTACAGCGAGGAGGGAAAAGGCACGACTTTCAAGATCTATCTGCCTGTTGTGCCGACGGCTGCCGCGGAGACGCTCCACACCAACCTTCCTCCGATCGAGGGCGGCACGGAGACGATCCTCGTTGCCGAGGACGACGAGACGGTAAGGACCCTCACCAGCAGCATACTCGAACAGTTCGGGTACACCGTGATCCGGGCCGAGGACGGCGAGGACGCGGTCAACAAGTTTATGGCGAACAGGGACAAAGTGAAGATTCTCCTCCTGGACGTCATCATGCCGAAGAAGAACGGGAAGGATGTGTACGATAAGATCAGGATATTCAAGCCTGAAGTCAAAGCGCTCTTCCTGAGCGGCTATACCGCCGAAATCATCCAGCAAAAAGGCCTGCTCGACAAGGGCCTGAATTTCATCCTCAAACCTGCTCCCATGAACGATCTCCTGAGAAAGGTGCGGAGCATTCTCGACAGCTGAAGCCTTTAGGTTCACGTCCTCCTTTTCTCCTCCCACCCGACGATTTTTCCCCGGATGCACAATGCTGTGTTGACGACCTATTACCACGAGCGTCCATGCCAGAACGTTATTTGCTTTGCCCCGCGCCGGGAAGAATAGTATAATCCCCTCATGTCACGGAAGCTGAAAGAAAAAACCGAAGCGCTGCTTTCCGCAGAACGCGGGACCGTGTATAAGCCGCAGGGTGCGGAAGTGGCTGTGGCGCTTGCGTATCCGAACGTTTACCACGTCGGCATGTCGAACCTCGGAGTGCACCAGATCTACAAAATCCTGAACAGCCGGCAGGACACGGTGTGCGAGAGGGTTTTTTTGCCCGATGATGAAGATCTCGGGGAATATGCCGGCTCGAATACGCAGCTGTTCACCATGGAGAGCAAAAGGCAGGTGAAAGAGTTCGACGTCCTGGCATTTTCCGTTTCTTTTGAACAGGATTATCTGAATATCCTGGAAATGCTCCGGCTTGCCCACATCCCTCAGAAGAAGCACGAGAGGACCGAGGACGACCCGCTGGTGATCCTTGGAGGCATTTGCTCATTCTTCAATCCCGAGCCGCTCGCGGATTTTTTTGATTGCATCATTGTCGGCGAAGGAGAGGATGTTGCCGGCGAGTTCATCGAGAGCTATAAGGCAAACCGTGCAAAAGGCAGGCGTGAGCTGCTCATTGCCCTCTGCAGGATTCCCGGGGTATATGTACCGGAGCTTTATGATGTTTTCTATAAGGAAGACGGAACGATCAAAGAGAGAACAATCCTCGAGCAAGCGGCCTCGGAGCGCATCGTCAAACGAGTTGCCGCGGATTTCAACAGAACTCCTGCTGCGACGGTGATCTTCACGCCGAATACCGAGTTCAGCAACATGTACCTTTCAGAAATAACCCGGGGCTGCGGCAGGCACTGCCGGTTTTGCATGGCAGGATACATCTATCTCCCGCCGCGCAATCTCAGCATCGAGCAGGCAGAGGCGCAGGCAGGGAAAGCCGTCGACCTGTGCGGGAAGATCGGGCTTGTCGGCGCCGCGATATCGGACTATCCCGACATCGGTGCGCTCTGTGCGGCTATAGAAGGCGGCCTGTCGGTCTCCTCGCTCCGGGCCGACTCCATAAGCAGGGAGCTGATCGCCCGTCTGGCAAAAAGCGGGCATAAGACCATCGCGATCGCGCCTGAGGCAGGCTCCGAGCGGCTCCGGAAGGTCATCAATAAAGGAGTTACGGAAGAGGACATTTTTCGCGCCGCTGACATGGTATTCGGAAGCGGCATTCCCAACCTCAAGCTCTACTTCATCATCGGCCTGCCCACGGAGACGCAGGAGGACGTCGACGCCATCATCGCCCTTGCCGGGAACGTGCGCGAAATCCAGCTTAAGCACGCCCGGCCGCAGGGCAGGATCGGCCGCATCACGCTCTCCGTGAACTCTTTTGTGCCGAAACCGTTTACCCCGTTCCAGTGGGAGCCGATGGAAGCGATAGAAAGCCTGAACAGGAAACAGCGGTATCTCGAAAAAACTGTCAGGAAGATCGGCAACATGAACATCATCCACGATCTGCCGAAATGGGAGTATGTCCAGGCCCTGCTCTCGCGCGGAGACCGGCGTGTCGGAGCGCTGCTAATGGCCGCTCATGCAAACGGTGGGGATTGGAAGAAGGCAGCGAAGGAAACCGGCATGGCGACGGAGTTCTATGTCTATCGCAAACGTGCATTCAGCGAAGCTCTTCCCTGGGATTTTATTGACATCGGTGTGAGAAAAGAATATCTTAGAAATGAATACGAACGCGCGCTCGAAGGCAAGTTCACGCCGCCCTGCAGGGTCGATTTGTGCAGGACCTGCGGCGTGTGTAAATAACCAGATTCGGCAAGGATGAACACGGATAGAGACGGATTAAGAAACGGACAGTACCTGACAATACCTGCGCTGGATGACATGCAAGGGATCGTCCATGCCTTCACCACGAGGAAGAACAATCTCGGTGCCCGGAACAGCGGCATAAAACTGCCGGGCGACTGGAACGCGGTCGCAGATGCCTTCGGCATCAATCGGGACAGACTCATAACAATAAACCAGGTCCACGGGGAACATATCGTCCGGATCGATGCCCGGGGATTGATAGACAATTCGATCAAGCCGGGGACAATCGAAGCCGATGCCATGATCACTGACGCTCCGGGGATCGCGATCGGCGTGGAGACGGCCGATTGCGTGCCACTGCTGCTGTACGATCCCGGAATACCGGCAGTAGCAGCGATTCATGCAGGCTGGCGGAGCACGGTTCGGAAGCTCGTGGACAAGACCGTGGTCAGCATGGGTGTGGAATTCGGGTCCTGTCCCCAACGGATAGTTGCGGCAATCGGTCCGGCGATCGGACGGGAATGTTACGAAGTTGATGAGCCCGTCATGAGGCATGTACGAGAAGCATTTCCGCACTGGCAAGAGATTGCACTACCGCGCGGCAACGATCGCTGGGGCCTGGACCTGGTGAAAGCGAATGCGCGGGAACTGCTGAAGATGGGTCTCCTGGAACAGAACATCCATGCACTCGGGCTTTGCACATCATGCCGCAGGGATTTATTCTACTCCTTCCGCGCTGAGGGCAGGACCGGCAGGATGCTGTCGGCGATCATGATCAAACCGTAAAACTGTTTGGACCGAGCCGACCATGTCGGCGTAACTCTGAACGACAACACGGTTGCCTTGGTCCATATAACCTATGTCGATAGCGGAGAATCTTAAGGCGGTGCAGGGCCGGATCGTAGCTGCAGCAGAGCGCTCGGGCCGCGACCCTTCTTCAATCAAGCTGGTTGTGGTCACGAAAACCGTGGACACCGAACGGATCCAGGAGGCCGTTGCCGCGAATGCAACGATCCTCGGCGAGAACCGCGTGCAGGAAGCGAAAGAGAAGATCGAGAAGCTCGGCCTTGTTGCGCACTGGCACTTGATCGGTCACCTGCAGACCAACAAGGCCAAGTATGCGGTCAAGCTTTTTGATATGATTCATTCGGTAGACAGCCTGGAGCTTGCAAAGGAACTTGACAAACAAGCAGCGAAAATCAATAAAAAGCTGGCTGTCCTGATAGAGGTGAGCATCGCGGGAGAGGCGAGCAAGGCCGGAGTTGCAATACACGATGCACCAGCCCTCGTCCAAGAAGCAGCGAAGCTCAAAAATATTTCGATCAAAGGTCTCATGACCATTCCTCCTTTGCTGGACGATCCCGAAGCCGTGCGGCCTTATTTCCGGAAGCTGAGAGAACTGGCCGCGAGCATTGCACGAGAAAACATTCCCGGCCTGTCGATGCAGGAACTCTCGATGGGGATGAGCGGAGACTTTGAAACGGCCGTGGAAGAGGGCGCAACCCTGGTGCGGGTGGGCACGGCGATTTTCGGGGCGAGAAAATAGAAATTTCATGCCGCAGAGCACCGAAAGCACAGAGTAGTGATGGTAAGTGTCATTCCTGCAGTACCGGGTCCCATGCTTGTTTCATATTACCCCTGCAGAATGACGTTGGAAGTGACCGTTTTTCTCTGGCTCTTCGTGTCTCCGTGGCGGATCTTCACGAACTGGAGGCTTCATGGCACTCGATAAAAAAATCGCATTCCTGGGCAGCGGGAACATGGCCGAAGCGCTCATCAAGGGATTGCTCGCATCGGGCACGGCTAAGCCGGAGCAGGTCCTGGCTGCCGACGTTTCAGCGGACCGCCTTGAGCATCTCAGAAAGAGCTATGGTATCATTACTCATAAAACGAACAACGATGCGGTGCGCGAGGCAGGCATCATCATACTGAGCGTCAAGCCACAGGTGCTTGAAAAGGTCCTCGCGGAGATAGCTCCTGCTGTTGACGACAATAAGCTCGTCATATCCATTGCAGCAGGCGTTCCCCTGGCCAAAATCGAGAACGTGCTCAAAAAAGGTTCTCGCGTTGTACGGGTGATGCCGAATACTCCCGCGCTCGTTCTTGCGGGCGCGGCCGCACTCGCTGCAGGCACCGGCGCGACGAGTGACGACCTTTCGCTCGCGCAGAGCATATTTAATTCCGTGGGCAGATCGGTAGTTGTTGAAGAGAAACTCATGGATGCGGTGACCGGCCTCTCCGGAAGCGGCCCTGCGTATGTGTTCATGATCATCGACGCTTTATCCGATGCAGGCGTCAAAGCAGGGCTTCCCCGCCAGCTGGCGCTCGAGCTTGCCGCGCAGACCGTGTACGGCTCGGCTAAAATGGTGCTGGATACGAAAGAACACCCCGGGAAGCTGCGTGACATGGTGACCTCTCCCGGCGGTACGACGATCGAGGGGCTGCACGCGCTTGAAAAGGGGAAACTCCGGGCCACGCTCATGAACGCGGTGGAGGCGGCAACGGCGAGGAGCAAGGAACTGGGAAAGTAAAACCTCTGTTTTTCGCCACAGAGGCACAGAGAATCTCCGTCTCCCAGTGTCTCTGTGGTTAATTTAGAGTTTGCAGGAGGAACGATGTTCGTAATTGGAAATATCCTTATCGGAATTGCAGAAGTGTTGGATTGGGTGTTAGTGGCAAGCATGTGGATTATAGCCATCAGGGCTCTCCTCTCATGGGTAAATCCCGATCCTTACAATCCCATTGTTCAGATTTTACAAAAGCTGACGGAGCCGATACTCCGGCCACTCAGGAAGCTTTTCCCACCATATAAAATTGGAATTGATATTTCTCCGATCATTGCGTTTCTCATAATTATGTTTTTGAGAATAGCTTTGATCAACACGCTGTTACGCATCGGACGCTCCATGGGGTAGGCAATCGGCCATGTCCAATGGCCGGGGAGGCAGGCAATACCATGACTAACGGGATAAAGGTCACGCCGCTCGACATCCAGCAGAAGCGGTTTCATATCGGTTTCCGGGGTTACGACCGTACGGAAGTCGAAATGTTTCTCGATCTCGTGCGGGATGAAATGGAGTCGCTTGTGCGGGAGATGACGGAGCTGCGGGAGTTCCGCCAGTCCTACGATCAGACGGCTCCGCGAGCTCGCCGAGAAGGAAGAGACCGTCAAGAACACGATGCTGATGACGCAGAAACTGATCGATGAGCTGAAGAACGGCGCCAGGAAGGAGGCGAATCTCGTCATCAAGGACGCCGAGATCCGCAGCCACCAGATCATCAACAATGCCCAGCAGGAGAAATTTCGAGCTCGAGACGGAGATCGAGGAACTGAAGCGCCGCAAGCACCACTTTCTCCAGGACATGAAGAAGGTGATCGAGATGCACCTGGAAATGATCAATTATCGAGGGGACAGGCGGTGAAGCCGGTGAAGCCAAAGAAGAGCCAGCCCCGGAATAAAACGGAGGAAACGTCGGTCTCGCTCTCGGTACGGATCCAGCCCCGGGCGTCGAAAAACGAGATCACGAGAATGGACGACGGCAGGCTCAAGATCAGGCTCACGGCCCCGCCGGTCGACGGCGCGGCCAACGAGGCGCTGGTGAAGTTTCTTGCCGATGCATTTGACGTAGGCCGGTCGCAGGTGGAAATCGTTTCCGGACATACGGGAAGAGAAAAGATCATCAAGGTAATTGGTGTTGATGAAGAGGCCGCACAACGGCTGTTGAATTCACCGAAGGAATAAGGTAGTATATATTAGTTCAGAGTTCACAGTTCATAGTTCAGAGTGAAAAACGGAGACTTTGATGTTGATTTTACTATGAACTCAGTACCCTGAACTTTGAACTATTTTTAAAGAAGGGGGGCGACAGGCTTCGACGGGGATACAGAGGTTGGGAGTTGCATGCCGAGGTGCCATGGGGCTCGTAAAACACATGGCAAAATAGAACTGCCAATAACGAACTGGCACTCGCTGCCTAATTAACTAGTCAGCGCGTTTCGCGGCCGGCGCCTGAACAGTCGCAGAGACGTCACAAACCAGGCTGGTCTTCCCGACTTCGTCCGGGGCGGGAGGATAAGATAAACCGGGCTGGCCGATTCCAAAGCTTTCCCCAAGGCGCTGGATGAGGCGAGAGCTTAAAACGAGGGGATAAGCATGTATGAGCTTCCGGCTGAAGGTTTTCGGACGCGGGTTCAATTCCCGCCGCCTCCACCAGTTAAGTAGTTGAAAAATAAGGATATTTTTACTAGTTTTGTAAATTTGCTGCAAAAAAGTTGTGCTGGATTTAGGGCTGATTTCGAATGAGATCAGCCCTTTTTTTTGACATTACAACGGGTATGATTAAATGACAAAGAAGAGTTTTTGGATAGAAATATCGATAAGACATTCGATTTTATCAGACCAGTTATCGCGGAACCGTCGCTTGTGGCATCGATGATAGAAGGTGCGGAACAAACTTTTTAAATGGAAGGTACTCAATGCTGTAGTACAGTCAGTATCATTTGCTTTTGAAGAAAAATTCAAATAGGAATGTGTAATTTTTTCGATTCATAATAACTCAAGAAGTCCTTCCTGTAGTCTACAACGAGCGATACCGTAATGGTAGTGCATATTTCATGTAGTATTCATTGTAATTTATCTTAAGGATTTGTTTATTTGCATCGAGTACCACGACACTTTTTTGACATCCCTTAAGAATAGCTAGCCCGCCTTATTAAATCGTCTTACAAAAAATACACCTATATGGAAACAAAATAATGTTTTTACCAGAAATTGGTTAAGCACCCCCCGTTCCTCGGTTTATCCACTAGACGAAAAGTATTTTACTCAGTTAAGCATTTGATATCTTTAGGATATGTCAACGCTGTCGATTAGATATTTTTTATTGACCTTAATTTGAGTTTGGTATCCCCCAGGAAAAACGAAGCAAAATATAGGGAATCCCTGATTGCTTTTCTTTGTATATAATGCTAAAAATTACCCGCTCTCATCAAACAAAAGTCGGGAAATGATTCACAGAGCATGAGTTTTTAGCTGCAGAATACTGCTTATTCAAGCAAATAAGTATCGCTACAGTTTCACTTTCTCTCCTCACTCGGTTTTCTAGTATAAAAACGAAACCAATGCTTCAACGGAAAAGGACATGTAAATGTTCTATCTAAGGGACAAAACTGTTAATGGAAATCCTCATTACTTCTTTTGGTCTTCCATGTCGCTTTTAATCCTGTTAATTCTTCTTCCGCTTCTCTCGCCATTACCTGCTGTTGCCGTCCAAGATCCAAGTCTCGTGGGTCTTTGACGCATGGATGGCGACTGGGAAATTATAGTTGTTACATCTGCGTACAGACTCTGTAACGCTTAATCTTTCAATGTAAAATTGTTTGATACCTAGTAATTTTCATGACGATCTTGACCTTAGGTTGTCCAATTCGTATAGCTTGAGAGGAACGAGATGAACGTTTATCGATTGCGTGACAAAGCATACAAAAGCAGACAGCTAAAAGAAAATTGGATTTTTATCTCTGCCCTTTTGGTTGCGTCGTTATTTATTATGCGGCTTACAGAGCCCTCACTGGCAATGGGGGCTCAGGATCCGAGTCTTGTCGGTCTTTGGCACATGGACGGTGACTGGACGGATGCCTCGGGTAACGGCCACAATGGGACGGCATCCAGTAGCGCGACGTTCAGCACAGATGCACATGTCGGCAGTCAGTCAGGCAATTTTAACGGCGTGAGTGGTTATGTCCAAGTGATGATGGCAGTTCCCGCACACAACTTTACAATTGAAGCGTGGGCAAAGACGAGCAATCCGGGCGGAATATTTAGCGTCAACGCTGGAAGTTTCTCAGGCTCTAACGGGTCAGACAGAAACTTGTACGTCAACAGTAACGGTTATGCATGCATCTACGTATGGCAGGGACCAGCGTGGTGTACGAACAAATATGTAGCTGACAATGCTTGGCATCATTGGGCCCTTGTTGTCTCGAACGGCGTAGGGCAGACTGCTTATATTGATGGACAACTAGTTGGTTCAAATGCTTATGATCATTCGGATTTCAACTGGCAAGACAGGATAACGATAGGATATGGATACTACGGTGGCTATTTTAACGGCTTGATCGACGAGGTGGCTGTATATAACCGCGCTCTGACAGCTGACGAGATAAGCAAATCTTACGATGCTGGTTTTTACGCTGCACTCTGGCACATGGACGGTGACTGGACGGACGCTACCGGCAACGGCAATAATGGAACGGCAACCGGTGCCATATTCAGCACAGATGCCCGTATGGGCATCAATGCCGGCAGCTTTGACGGGGTTGGTGCGTCTGTAAATGGAACTGCTTATAGCCTTCCTCTGGGCAACTCTCCGCGGGCTGTCTCTGCCTGGATCAAAACAGGAAATGGAACACAGAACAGATCCATTCTCCAGTACGGCACGGGTTCAGCTTCGAACTTCCAGTTATTTATTGATAGTACGAACAGAGCGGCGATCGGCACTGACAGCGGTAGCATTAGCGGAACATCTGTCCTCTCTGACAGTCAGTGGCATTATGTGGTTGGAGTATATGAAGGTACAGGCACGAATATTGTTAGGATCTACGTTGACGGTGTACAGGAGAACAGCGGAACGATTACGGCACCCAGTACAATAAGTGGCAACTTTTCAATCGGGGCATTTTTAGGGGGAGGAGGATATTTTAACGGTCTTATCGATGAAGCCATTGTTTACAACCGAGCTATTACAGCTGACCAGATAAACAAAGCATACAATGGCGGAATTGGCCGTGTTGGCCTTTGGCATATGGACGGGGGCTGGACGGACGCATCAGGAACTGGCAATAACGGAACAGGTTACAACGGCGTGACGTTCAGCACCAATGCGCAAGTGGGCAGCCAAGCCGGCAGTTTTGACGGCGTGGATGATTATGTGATGGCTGGCACCGGATCTATTATTAGTGCACCGAATACTTTTACGATTGCATTTTGGGCAAACCCCGCGGGAACACGGACCGTTACTGCTGAAAGCAATTCTGGGATTTCAGGGATAGGCGGTCAGCAATATGCCATTGGCCCTATGCCGAGCGGCGCCAATAGCGGAGCCGGAGTATCAGTAGGAACGAACGGTATCAGCGTTTTTGAGCATGGGAATTCTTATTTGCCATCACTTCTTGTATATAATGCTCCAATAACGGGTTGGAACCATATTGTTGTTGTTTATCAGAATAAGCAACCGAATCTCTACGTAAACGGCCAGTTTGTGAGGCAGGGACTGATAAGTCAGCGTCCCAATGTGTATCCTTCCACCGTTTTTGGAAATGTAGTGAATTATGGGCCTTATCACGGCCTAATCGACGAGGTGGCTGTATATAACCGCGCTCTGACAACTGATGAAATAAACAGATCTTACAACGCTGGCCTTTCCGTTGCACTCTGGCATATGGACGGTGACTGGAAGGACGCTACCGGCAACGGCAATAATGGAACGGCAACCAGTGCCGTATTCAGCGCAGATGCCCGTGTGGGCACCAATGCCGGCAGCTTTGACGGGGTTAGTGCGTCTGTAAATGGAACTGCTTATAGCCTTCCTCTAGGCAACTCTCCGCGGGCTGTCTCTGCCTGGATCAAAACAGGAAATGGAACACAGAACAGATCCATTCTCCAGTACGGCACGGGTTCAGCTTCGAACTTCCAGTTATTTATTGATAGTACGAACAGAGCGGCGATCGGCACTGACAGCGGTAGCATTAGCGGAACATCTATCCTCTCCGACAGTCAGTGGCATTACGTTGTCGGAGTATACGAAGGTACGAGCACGAATACAGTGCGAATTTATGTTGACGGCGTGCAAGAAAACTCGGGTACGACTTCACCGCCGGGTACAGTAAATGGCAGCTTTTCAATCGGGGCATTTTTAGGGGGAGGAGGATATTTTAACGGTCTTATCGATGAAGTTATTGTTTATAACCGAGCTATCACAGTTGACCAGATAAACAAAGCATACAATGGTGGAATCGGACGTGTTGGTCTTTGGCACATGAACGGGGACTGGACGGACGCATCAGGAAATGGCAACAACGGAACAGGTTACAACGGCGTGACGTTTAGTAATAATGCGCGGGTGGGACCCCAAGCCGGCAGTTTTGACGGCGTGGATGATTATGTGATGGCTGGCACCGGATCTATTGTTAGCACACCTAACACTTTTACGATTGCTTTTTGGGCAAACCCCGCCGGAACACGGACCGTTACTGACGAAAGCAATTCTGGGATTACAGGGATGGGCGGTCAGCAATATGCCATTGCTCCGATGTACAGCGGCTCCAATGGCGGTGCCGGGGTATCAGTAGGGACAAACGGGATCAGCGTCTTTGAGCATGGAAGCTCTTACTTACCATCGCTTCTCGTATACAATGCTCCATTGGCGGGTTGGAACCATATTGTTATTGTTTATCAAAATAAGCAACCGAATCTCTACGTAAACGGCCAGTTTGTGAGGCAGGGTCTGATAAGTCAGCGTCCCAATGTGTATCCTTCCACCGTTTTTGGAAATGTAGTAAATTATGGGCCTTATCACGGTCTCATCGATGACGTGGGGATATATAATCGGGCGATATCAGCCGATGAAATTCGACATATTTATAATGCCGGTATTGGCGGAACGCCCCCTGGCGCACCAATTGTCCAGCCGGTTCTGACAACAACGTATGATGACGTCGTTACACTGTCAGGCACAAAACCAGCCGGCACATCGGTCTGGGTAAACGGAGTAGAGATTGTCTTCCCAGATGACTTCACATCCTGGACACAAACTTATACCATGGTGCCAGGATCAAACACTTTGAGCATTATGACTCAAGATTCCTCGGGCAGGCTAAGCGACCCGGCGACGATTACGGTTAACGTTCTTCCGGCAAATCAGCTTGATCCCAGCCTTTTGGGCCTCTGGCACATGGACGGGAATTGGCTTGACTATTCAGGAACTGGCAACAACGGAACAGGTTACAACGGCGTAACGTTCAGCGCGAATGCACGGGTGGGCACCCAAGCCAGCAGCTTTGACGGCGTGGATGATTACGTGATGGCTGGCACCGGATCTATTGTTAGCGCACCGAACACTTTTACGATTGCATTTTGGGCAAACCCCGCAGGAACACGGGCCGTTACTGCCGAGAGTAATTCTGATGGTTCAGGGACTAGCGGTCAGCAATATGCCATTGCACCGATGCCAAGCGGCTCTAATGGCGGAGCCGGAGTATCAGTAGGAACGAACGGGATCAGCGTCTTTGAGCATGGGAATAATTACCTACCATCACTTCTTGTATATAATGCTCCAATAATGGGTTGGAACCATATTGTTGTTGTTTATCAGAATAAGCAACCGAATCTCTACGTTAACGGCCAGTTTGTGAGACAGGGTCTGATAAGTCAGCGTCCCAATGTGTATCCTTCCACCGTTTTTGGAAATGTAATAAATTATGGCCCGTATCATGGTCTCATCGATGAAGTTTCTATTTATAACCGCGCTTTAGGCACTCAGGAGATAATTAACCTTTATGCTGCCATAGTTCCGTATGTACAGATCATATCGCCAATCGGCATGACCAATAATAACACTCCGTTCTTGAACTATACGGTTGTAAATGGCACTGCCACTGCAGTCAAGGTTGATGGGAACATCGTATCCAAAGTTTCGGGAAGTAATCTAGACATCCTATCCGACGGCACTCATACGTTGAGGGTCGAAGTAATAAACACCTCAGGGACAGTTGCATTCACAGAAACTGTCTTCACCGTCGATACCGTGCCTCCCACAATTAGCATCAACCCGGTCACGTCGCCTACGATTACAGCCACCCAGACTATCACCGGGAACATTGAGTCTGGCGCCACGGTGACAGTATCGGTCAATACGACTGCCGTTGCTGGTCTAGTCACCTATCCGACATTGACAACGTGGAGCTGCACCGTAACGAATCTGGCATGGGGTTCGAACATTATAACGGCAACGGCATTCGACGCGGCAGGCAATAGCGCTGTGGTCAACGCAACTATCAATCAGGACAAAATCAACGTATCTAATGTCGCCGTAAACAGCAATTCACTCGACCTCTCGGCGCCGAACACCGTATCAATCTTTTTCATTATCGACAACCCGGCTTTGGTGACCCTGAAGATCATCTTGCAGACGACGGGCACACAGATATATCAGGCATCTCAGAACTGTTCTGCTGCCGGAGCGTATCTGTTTACGTGGAACGGAAAGGACAACACTGGACGGACCGTTCCGGACAACGCGTATCTCTACACCCTTGAAGCTACGGTCGATGGCATTACGACAGGAATTTATAGCCCGGCAGCCTCGGGCGCCAGCGGGACGCCCAGCGTTTCGTATTCGCGCGACATTGACCCTTCGAGGAACATACCCGCGACAATCAATTTTAGTAATTCAACGGCGTCTATTTGCACGATTTGGTGTTCCGTACCTTCTTCGGCGTGGTCACATGTTCCCCCCATTCTCCCTGCATGGGGTTATAAGATAGCAGATAGCGTGCCAGTTATTCCAGGGGTAAATTACTACCTCGACTGGGACGGCAGAGATCGGAGTGGGAAACAGCTGGTACAGCCAGACATGCTTATAACCGGAACATCTGTGCACTTGGACATATTCGCTCAATGTAGTCCGCATCCTTTACCGGAAAATTATATCATCACAAGCGGAGACACTCCAAAAATCAGTCAGGTAAAAACGGACCCGAACGAGATGCAATTCTCGTACGGCGAGTTTACAAAAATAAAATACCATCTTTCTCGAGACGCCAACGTGACCATAGCGCTCATTCCGCGCACCGGGGGAACAATAACGCTCGTAAACAGCCAGCCACAGAGCGCAGGAGACCAGGAATTCGATTGGAACGGTATAGACTCCACTGATACATCCGGGAAAAAGGTGATTTTGTCTGCAGAAGGAAGCTATATGGTTAAGATTACCGCTGCAAGTCCAACGACCGGTTCGAATTCCTCAGGATACGCAAATTTGCAATTGGGATTTTAGAGGCAAGAGGGAAGTTGGCCAGCTACGAACAGAGATGATTTTCAGGGGGGAATATGGGATCAAACTGGTTTCAAAGAATAGCTTTGCAGATTCTGATTGTACTGTCAATCGCTCTTTCGGGGATCACTGCATTTGCTTGCGGTTGGACCCTCACCGATGCACCGTGCGCCACTGATAATAATCCCCATGGTGCATCTTGCGATTTGGTCGAATGTTATTGCGGTGACTGGTATTATATAGATGATATGAAAAAAATACGTAGATGCAGGCAGGGTGCAAATTGGGGTTACTATTGCAAGTACTCTTTACAAGATGAGGTATACGAATGGGTGCCCGATTCGGACAATTCGTGCTGCGGTAGCTCAGACTCCTGCTGCGGAATACAGAACTGCTGCACAAATGAAGGCCAAACACAGGCATGCACGATGGTAGACGGCTGCCCGGGCAGCCAAACCTGCACGAATAAACAGTGGAGCTCATGCCAAGGCGGCGCTTGCTGTCCCTTAAACTAGCGTGGTTGTAGAAAAAAGGACGGGTAGTACCTGTTCCAGTTTTATTTTTTTCAATCAGTGGGAGGTATCGATGTTTCACAGAACCTGTAAACTGAGCGTTGTTCTGCTTATGCTTCTGTTTTCCACCGTGGCCTACGCAGACTACGACGAAAAAGACAGCCCGCCGGACCTCTTCTGCCAACCGGGCAAGACGGCCAGCAACAACCCGGCTTTCGGCGGCAAACCGGTAAGCCTGTTCTCAGGCATGGAGACCTTTGCTCCGAGCACGGACCTCTCCCTTGGGAATCTTTATCCCATCCGGATCACGAGAAGCTACAACAGTAAAACGACGTATGATAGCCCCTTGGGTTACGGCTGGGCCATAAATTACGATAAACGCCTGTACACCTATCCTGACAACTCGGTTACAGTTCGCAGGGACTGCGGTGCAAAATCGCGGTTCACTTGGAGCGGCCCCGGCTATGTCGGACAGACAGGAGACAGCGGCAGCCTTATTCCGAACGCTGATGGCAGCTTCACTTACATCGATAAGTACGGACAGATGGAAACCTATGACCCCCAGGGAAGGCTTGCCAGCATGGTTGACACGAAAGGGAACTCTCTCGTTTTCTCCTACCGGTCGGGATCGAGGGATTTTCTGTGGGGCATCCTGCCGGCAAACCTTGACCAAGCCAACCCAGTCATCGTGGCTTACGACTACCATTTAAGCAGGATCGAGGAACGAGATGCCTCGGGCAATCACACAGGGGCGGCCGTGGACCTGCAATACGACACCTCGACAGGAAGATTGACGGGCCTCTCGGACAGCACCGGACGGACAGTTTCTTACGATCACGACAGCTTCGGGAACCTCAAGTCTGCCACAGGACCGACCACGAGCTCAGCGTACGGATACACCGACCCGTCCAGAAACCATCTTATAACCAGCATAGACGAAGGGAGCGGCGCTTATATAAACACCTATGATCCATCAGGCAGAGTCACCATGCAGACCCACGGAACCGGCGTCATCAACTTCAACTATGTTATCCCCAATCAACAAACCGTTATGACCACACAGATCAAGGACGCCACGGGCAATCTTTTAAACACCCAGACTCGCACTGTAAATTTTGACACATCGGGCATGTTGATCAGTTCCACAGACACCTTTGGAAATGTCACCAATTACACCAGAAACAGCAGTACGTGGGTAACCCGCGAGGAGCATTGGGAAAATGTAATGTCCGGGGGCACCACAACGCTCGTTCTTCGTAATGCGATCAATTATACCTACGATAGTACAGGCAATGTGCTCACCAAAACAGAGGCCCAGGGAACGGCTATTCAAAAGACCACAACGTATATTTATGATCCTGCCTACAACCTGGTTACCACGGAGACGGTGTCGAGCGTGGTTACCCCGAATCAGAGAAGGATCAAGACGAACACCTACGATGAAACGAACGGGAACCTGCTCTTCACGACAGAAACCGGCCTGCGCGGAGATGGAACGCCATATTCCTATACGACCACATACACGTACAACGCAAACGGAAAGATCGCAACTATTGACGGCCCAAGAACGGATGTAAATGACGTTACCACATACTATTACGATCCTATGACTGGGAACCTCACGGGAGTCAGCCAGCCATTGAGCGGAACGACGTCTTATTCCAATTTTGACAATCTCGGGAATCCCCAGACCGTTACCGACCCGAACGGGAATGCCACGAATTATACCTATGACTCAACAGGCCGGGTGCTGACCGTCAAAGCACCTGATGACACGAACCCAACGCAATATTTCTACATCGCAGGTGGCTGCTTGTCCTGCGGCAGTCCAAACAAGATTGATCACATCACCCTTCCCGAAGGCAACACGATTTGGTACACGTATGATACCCTGGGAAACCCGGCCACGATCACGGATAGCCAGAGCAACAGCATCAACTACACTTATGACTCGGGAGGGAACAAGCTTACGGAGCAGATCAAAGATGCATCGGGCACCCTCCAGAAGACACTCTCGTATCAGTATGATGCCTTAAACAGGCTATCGAAGATTATTAATCCTGATACCAATTACACTCAATTTGATTATGACGCACAGGGTAATAGAATTTCACTTCAAAGTCCGAATATGACACTCACAACTTACACGTATGACGCACTAAATCGGCTTTCTTCAGTTATTCAACCCGGCTCGATCACCACCGGCTACGGCTACGATACGAATAATAACCTGACCTCAGTCGAGGATGCGAACACCAATACGACGACTTACAAATATGACGACAAAGGGAGGGTCTATCAGGTAATCTCCCCGGATACCGGTACGACAACCTACAGCTACGATCCTGCCGGGAACATGACCAGCAAAACGGATGCGAAAGGTGTGACGATATCGTACTCCTACGATGCCGCGAACAGGCTGACGCAAATAGCGTTCTCTGATACGACACAGAATATCGGATATGTTTACGACACGTGTGTGAACGGCAAGGGCAGGCTGTGTTCCATTGCCGATGCCAGCGGCATAACAAGTTACGAGTACACGCCAAAGGGACAAGTCAGGAAAGAAACGAAGGTCATCGACAGCAATCCGTACGTCACGCAATACACTTACGATCAGAATGGCAACCTCAAGACCATGACGTATCCGTCTGGCCGCGTGATCATGTACAATATGAGCAGTGATAAAGTAATCAGCGTGCTGAACAACGCTTCGAATCTCGCCACGAATATCACTTACAAGCCCTTCGGCGGGATGTCGTCGCTGACGTATGGTAACGGACTATCTGGGTCGATCAGCTACGATAATCAATATCGCATCACCGGCATCACAGCTGGTGCTGTCATGAATCTCAGCTACGATCAATACGACCCAAATGCCAATATCCAGCACATCACCAACGCGCTCGATCCCACAAAAAACAAGACCTTTGCTTACGACGCATTGGATCGCTTGACGGGCGCCACGGGATCATGGGGAAGCCTCAACTGGACCTATGACGGAGTCGGTAACAGGCTGACGGAGAACTCTAATAATTACGCCTATGCATCGAATACAAACAAGCTGACGAGTGCAAATGGCATATCATTTGGTTTTGATAACGACGGGAATACGACGACCCAAGGCGCGCGGCAGTACATCTATAACCAGAATCAGAGATTGATTCAAGTTAACGACGGCGGATCAACGGCGTACTACACTTACAATGGCAACGGCCAGCGGGTGAAAAAGAATGTAAATGGCACAGCAACCGTCTTCCATTACAGTCAGAGTGGCCAGATCATAGCAGAGTCAAATAGTGCTGGTACAATCAATGTGGAATATGTATACTTGAATGGACAGCCGCTGGCGATGGTAGCGAATGGCAATACCTATTACTATCATACCGATCATCTTGCCACCCCGCAGAAGATGACGGACTTTTCCGGGTCGGTTGTTTGGTCTGCTGACTATAAACCTTACGGGGAGACGACGATTACAGTCAGCACGATCATCAATAATCTCAGGCTCCCGGGGCAGTACTTCGATGCAGAGACGGGGCTGAATCAAAATTGGTGGAGAGACTACAACGCAGTGATCGGCAAGTATATTGAGTTTGATCCCTTATTAACGCAGTTCTACCTGATGAAAAAAATATATCTTAAGAACATCTCGTCGTATCTAAACAAACAATATGGATACCCTGATATGAATGGTGCTGATAATGTATGGATCGGCATGGATCTTTTTGATTATAATTATACCGCCGACAATCCCGTGAACAGGAAAGATCCTAAAGGGCTAAACTGGCATGGCAACTGGTGCGGTCCTGGTGGTTCTGGACCAACAACAGACTGTTATGATTCTGCCTGTAAAAAACATGACAAATGTTATGAGGACTGCGGTGTTGATTGGTTAAGTAGATGGAACCCAACGCGTACTACTACCTGTGAATGGAAATGTGATGCAGATCTTGTGAAACGATGGGAAAAATGCGCGTGTAGTCATGCAACCGGAAACTGGTAGGGTCGAGAAAGGAGATAAAAGATACTCTATGGATAATATCGTTTCTTCGCAATGGCAGAAAAAATGCGGAAGTGCCAGCATCATCTTAGCTATCGCGAATTTAATGTGGTTTGTAGTTTGCTTTTCCGCAAAAGAAGCAAGATGGTGGAACTCTCTTTGGTTTTTCCTGATAATTTTCATAATCGCCGTCTCATTAGGTGTTTTTGGCCGTAAAAATATAGGTGGTATATTTGGCATTATTTTTGGTGGCTTGGGCTTGCTAGGGGTCAGTTTCTTATTGTATGTTCGATAGAGGTCTCAGGCCGGCAAGTCGGGTTAAGCACAGCGAAACCCGACAGTCACCTTAGCCGCTCTTCTTCATCTTTTCACTTCCCAGGAAGGCATCGAGAATTTGCACGATCTGCTTACGCTTCGGCGGCGGGAGTTTCTCCACCTGGCTGAACTGGCACCACGAGGTGAGTGTCTAGAGTCCTCTTGTTCTTCTTCGTCTTCTAACTGCTTGACTTGCCCTGTTATCAATGATTAAATAGCCCAACTACGCAATATAAGCCTCCCCCGATTTGATGGACACCTCGAATAGGTGTAAAATCAGAAAGGAGGCGCTTATGGGAGCAAAAAGCGAACGTCGTCAATTCACTCAAGAATTTAAAAGAAATGCAGTTAAGCTAGTGATGGAGAAAGGTGTTCCCGTGAGGAAAGTTGCCCGTGATCTTGACATTCATCCGAATCTAGTGCATCAATGGAGGCGGACTGTTTACGAGATGAGGGAGATGGAGCCTTTGTGGGTAACAGGGAATTTAAAGCCTGAGGACGCAGAGTTGAAGCGCCTCCAGAAGGAATTGGAGGACGTCAAGGAAGAGCGGGACATTTTAAAAAAAGCCTTGGGCGTCTTTTCCAAACGGAGCTGGTAAAGTACCTGTTCATTGAAAAGCACCGCGAAGTATTATCGGCTTAAGCTGATGTGCAGAGTATTGGGAGTCTCTCGAAGTGGTTATTATGCGTGGAGGAAGCGAAAACCAGGCAAGCGCTGGAATGAGAATGAGCAGCTCCTGGATCGCATCCAAGAGATCCACCAGAAGAACAGAAGGGTCTACGGCAGCCCGCGGATAACCGAGGAACTCCGTGAGGCAAGGTACCAGATGCGGAAAGAACCGGATCGCCAGGATCATGAAAGATAACGGGATTCGGGCAGAAGTGAAGAGGAGGTTCCGAGAAGACCACCGATTCAAAGCATAACTATTCGTTGGCTGCCAATTTACTGATTCAAGACGGCTATAAAGGTCCGCTCTGGGCATCTGATATCACGTTTGTCCCGACCAACGAAGGATGGCTCTATGTATCAGCGGTCATGAGTGTGAAGTCCCGAAAGATCATTGGGCTGTCCATGAAAGACCAGCTGACGGAGGAACTGGCAGCTGCAGCACTAAAGCAGGCCGTGACGAGAGAGAAGCCGCCAGAGGGTCTGATTCATCATTCTGATCGCGGCAGGCAATATGCGAGTTATGGATACCAGGCGCTCCTAAAGCGATACGGCATAACGCCGAGCATGAGCAGAAAAGGCAATTGCTATGATAATGCCTATATGGAGTCGTTCTTCAGCACGCTTAAAAAGGGAGCTGGTCCACGGTGAACGGTATCGAACGCGTGAAGAAGCGAGATTAAGCATTTTTGAGTATGTGGAAGTGTTCTATAATCGCACTAGGAAGCATTCGGGATTGGGATATAAGAGCCCGGAGCAGTACGAAAAGAGTCTAAAAGAAACTTAACTAGGTGTCCACTTTTTCGGGGGAAGATCACATATGATCTTATAAAAAAGTGTTGAAAAACGCTAGGCATCATAAGAGTTTATTGCATTCGGAAGACCCCATAGATACGACGTTTATCCCTTATGAACCGAAGTCGCAGTACGGGATGATCCATACCGATCATCTTGCCACCCACCAGAAGATGATGGCTGGAAACGATTTGGCGGTCTAATCGTCGTGTGTTTTGTCGTAATCATGACATGCAATGTTTCAACCGGAATTGTTGGAGTTGCCTGAGGTGATAACTCTAACAGTTTGTAGGTGAAAACGAGGAACGTCGGTAGCCGTATGAAGTGAAGAGTATCAGTTGGAAGATTCAGTGCTCACTTCTTTCTGAATTTTGCACAACATTTAGTCGTCTTCTTTTTTTTCTGCTTTATCTTACAGTGTAATTCTATTATACTTTCCGTATCAATTAACCGACCATTTTGATATAACTGTCATCGGCGTAAAATGTCACGAGAGACCGAGTAGCTGCTCGAAGTTATTACCCTGAGGCTGCGTGCATACTGCAAATCAAGAAGACACCATAATCGCCAAATGAAAATTATCGAATATGCAGACCTTGATACATCAAAGGTAAAACGGCAATATGGGAAACTCATCGGATTTCTCGAAAAGGATGATTTCTATTCCGCAGAAGTAAAAAAATTGTCCGAACAGGACCTCTTTCGAGCGAAACTTGACGACACCAATCGTCTTCTTTTTAAAATCATGACCTATGGAGGGGAGAGGTATGCCCTTGTACTTGAGGTTGTGTTTAATCACGAGTATGACAAATCGAAGTTTTTACGAGGCGTTCGAATTGACGAAGCAAAGATTCCAATTGTCGAGCCGACGGCCGTAGAAAACGAAAAACTTCCCACACTCTCGTATGTCAACCCGGCGCTTATTCGCTTTCATGTTCTTGACAAGGTGATATCCTTTGATCCTGATCAGCAAGGAGCCTTTCAGCATCCAACGCCGCTCATCATTATCGGTCCAGCCGGCAGCGGAAAGACCGCGCTTACCCTCGAAAAGATGAAACAAGCCCATGGCCAGGTACTGTATGTGACTTTGTCACGCTACCTCGCGGATAATTCTCGAAATATTTATTATTCCCATCACTATGAAAACAAAGAACAGGAGATAGCCTTCCTATCGTTTCGGGAATATCTTGAAACGATGCGAGTCCCCGAGGGAAGGGAAATCACCTACCGAGCTTATGCCGGATGGCTTACGAGAATTCCGAAGCAGCAACGTGTCTCGGACGCACATCGTCTCTATGAGGAGTTCCGTGGCGTCTTGACCGGATCCGTCATAGACAAACCATGGCTTTCCCGTGAAGAGTACCTCGCGCTCGGGGTCCGTCAGTCCATCTTTCTTGCCGATGAGCGCGAAGTAGTATACTCGCTATTTGGAAAATACCTAACATATTTGAAGGAAAACGATTTTTACGACCCGAATATCCTGGCGCACAGCTATTTACCTCAGGTAAAGCAGTCTTATGACTTTGTCGTTGTCGATGAGGTGCAGGATATCACGAACATTCAGCTTCAGCTTATTCTCCGGAGCCTGAAGCGACCAGATGAGTTTATTCTCTGCGGCGACTCTAATCAGATCGTCCATCCTAACTTTTTCTCATGGAGCGGCCTCAAGTCCATGTTTTATCAGGCCGAAGCTCTTGAATCAGGCAAGGTGACGCGGATTTTACAGTCAAATTTCCGCAACTCGGTTTCCGTTACCGAACTTGCGAACAAGCTGCTCAGGGTAAAACACAAACGTTTCGGGTCCATCGACCGGGAAAGCAATTACCTTATGAACAGTGTGTCGGACAGGACTGGCGAGATATTTTTCGTCCGGGACACGGATAAGGCTAAACGGGAATTGAGTCAAAAGACCCGAAGGTCCACGAAATTCGCCGTGTTGGTCATGCGCGAAGAAGATAAGGACTTGGTGCGGCAGTTTTTTGATACGCCGCTGCTCTTCAGCATTCAGGAGGCCAAGGGCCTGGAATACGAGAACGTTGTCCTCGTAAACTTTATATCGAGTGAGCGCGCCAACTTCCGGGAGATCATTGATGGGGTGAGCGAAGAGGACTTGAATGGGGAGCTGGATTATCGGCGGGCCCGGGACAAAACGGATAAATCCCTTGAGGTCTTTAAGTTCTTCATCAATTCTCTTTATGTTGCTGTCACACGCGCCGTGCATAAACTGTATCTAATCGAGAGCGACATTAACCACCCGTTCATTGGAATGCTCGGGATTCAGAATGCGCGAGAGGATGCGACTGTTGACGAGAAGCAGTCCAGCATCGAAGAATGGCAAGCTGAGGCCCATAAGCTTGAGCTCCAGGGCAGGCAGGAGCAGGCGGACGAAATCAGGCGCGGTATTCTAAAAACTCAGGCCGTTCCCTGGGAAGTGTGTACGCCCGACCATGTGCTGAAACTCCTTGCGTACGTTCGAAACCCGAAGGAAGTATCACAGAAACCAAAAAAAACATTGTTCGATTATGCGTTGTTTTACGACGAACCCCGATTAATGGACACCTTAAGCCAGACAGGATTCGACAAGGCAAAGCAGCTTTTTAAAACAGAGTACGGCTACCGATCTTTGAACGAACCCGTGTACGAACAACAAAGAAGCGGTGTGATTGCGCGATACCACGAAGATTACAGGGGGCGGTTTTATAAGAACATACTCAAACAGTGCGAAACTTACGGAATCGACCACCGTATGATATTCAACAAAACGCCGCTGATGCTCGCCGCAGTAGCGGGCAACGCAGCGCTTATCCGGGAACTGCTCGCCGCAGGCGCTGACGCGGAAGCTATTGACCATTATGGATGTACAGCGTGGCTGGGCGCACTGGATTGGGCTCTTCACAACCGCGAATTCGCCTCCAAACAGTTTACCTCTGTGCATGAGCTTCTCGCACCTTCTTATATCAGTCTCAAGGTCGAGGATCGCCTGGTGAAACTTGACAGCAGTCAGGGAGAATTTCTTCTGTTCTCCATCTTTTTATCCCTGCTGCACAAACGGTTCAACTCGAAGTATGTGGCCATGGCTTCGCTCAACGCCGTCACGCTGGCAGAAAGTTGCTCCCTTTTGCCGGACAGCATTGTACCCGGGTACCGGAAAAAAAGAACCTACATCTCAGGGCTCCTGTCGAAAAACGAAGAGGAAAGCCAGAATCAATACGGCAGGAGACTGTTCCGACGCGAACGGCAGGGGTGGTATGTCCTGAATCCGAAACTTGCCGTACGGCACCGGGAGGATTGGAGAGATATTTACCAGCATGCCGGTATCGACTTGATCGCCCACATGGGGCCGGAAGGTGAAGAGGCGTACCGCTCCATGATTGCGCATGTGCTCAGCGACCGCGGAGAAAAGGATTTTTAGAGAACCTGGCCAGTGATCATGATTGGTACAGAAATACCTTGAAATGTTTAATGTTATAGATATAATAAAGTCAAGGGATATAGCGATCAATAACATTTCACACGGCGTTTGGACAAACTGATTGATGACCGCAGACTGTTAAGTCAGACAGGCTCACAAAGTGCATATAACCATATTATGCATGGAAACCACGAGGTTCATCGCCAATGAATGAAACATTCTTGCGGATCCTGCATCTTGTCCAGCGTGGCGATGTGAAAATATCTGATCATGGTTATGACGAACTAGCGGCTGACAATATCTTTGTCCGGGATGTTATGGCGACGGTTGCCGATGCAGTCATTGTCGAGGATTATCCAGACTATCCAAAAGGGCCTTCCATACTTGTGTTGCAGAAAGATCGGACTGGTCACTCAATACATGTGGTATGGGGCATTCCAAAAGGGGCATCGTCACCAGCAGTTCTCGTTACCGCTTACAGGCCGGATCTGGAACGCTGGTCAGGTGATTTTTTAAGGAGAAAACAATGAAGTCAAAACATTATACAAAACTTGTGCATGAGCGGGAATATGTTGCTGAAGTAGATGTGGAACTGATCTATTCAGATGATGGCTGGTCGCCTTATCTTTCAGTGGAAGATGCATACAAGCTGGATGACGTGCGCGAAGCTCTTCGGCAGGGCAATTTGGAGACAGCGTCTCGTTTGGCTAAAGTCTATACCTTAACCCCGGTTATCGCATAGGTTTCGCTATAGAGTTGAATATGACGTTAGAGAAATGACAATGGGGGTACTTTTGGGGGTATTATGAAAATAGCATTGGAATATACATAGCAATTTCAATGCATTGGACAAACTGTTTGATGGCCGCCGCCCCACCATCTAAGTTGTTGATCTTATAAGAAGAGCATTTTCATGAGCATGTGCCGTAGTCATTGTGTATGACTACGGTTTTTTTATGAATACACTTACGTTGAGATGGGCCTCTCTCCTGGGATGAGGGACAAAAGTAAACGCTTGGTTTGCATGCCGTATTGATCTATATTTAGACCAGTTTATATGCTAAATAAGGAGCCGTATGAAGACCATTTCTAATAAAAAATGATATTGTCCCTATCGCAGAATTCAAGACAATCCTCTCCAAGTGGTTTAAAAGTCTTCAGAGTACGGGTCATCCCGTGATCATTACGCAGAATGGGAAACCCGTCGGCGAACTCCTGACGCCGGAGGACTACGATGAACTGGTATACAGAAAATCTTTTTTTGATTCCGTTGGTAGGGGGATAAGGACGCCGATAGCGGGAGAACGCACATGACGAAAGAGCTCAGGGCGGCATTATCTTCCAGAAGAACCAAGGAATAATTCCGTATGAAAATATTGTAGCTGCCAGCTCTCTACTCTACCCCGAGTCTCCTCTAGCACACACCCTTCCAGCGGACGCGGATTTGTGATATAGTAATCAACCAGAAAACCATCATATTTCTTTTTGGAGAGTGAATCAATGAACGCAATGACATTCAGGACCTTCAAAATAAAACACCGGGCTTGGAAGGCGAGGCTCAAGGACTTTCTGGAGGGAAAAGGAGGCCTTACCGAAGAGCAGGCCATCTCACATAAGGACTGCAGCCTGGGCAAGTGGATGTCCTCCGATGGGGCGGAATATTACAGGACAATACCAGAGATGAAGAGCCTTGAGAAAGTGCATATCAACCTGCACGAGACCGTGAAGAGCATCGTGTCGCTCAAAAATCAAGGCAAGGCCGCCGATGCCGACGTCGCGTACATGAAGATCGGACCGATCTCCGACGAGGTTATCGACCTGCTTACGATGAACGAAAAGAAGGTTGCCGCTATGCAGTGACCGGGATCATCCCCTTGAATGAATTTGGGGGAGGGCGTTGATACCCGAAGAGCATATATCTGATCGATTTTGACGTTGACCTCTTTCTCTGTTTTTGCCTCGTAGTTATGGCCGTCCTCTCTGCATAGAGTACCCCGGTGCGGTTTATGAATTACCTCCCCCGCCAAATGAAAAAAAGCCGTTTTCAAAGGCGTCCAGGACCGCATAAACTTTCTCACTACTCTCCACTCTCCGGCGAAAGGACCAGGGGACGTTGTTGTTAAAATGCGTGGTGAGTAAGCGGAAGGTGCCCGCGAGGCATGGACAGGCGGGCATTATGAGGCCTCGGGCCTTTTCGTCATCAGATACCGCACGCCGATCCAGATCAACATCGCCGAAAAAACGAGCCGCAGGATGTTGTCCGTCAGCACATGGGCCAGAGTGCCGCCGAGATAGGTCCCTATCAGAATTCCCGGG
This sequence comes from Nitrospirota bacterium, assembly GCA_963754875.1. Lineage (GTDB taxonomy): Bacteria > Nitrospirota > UBA9217 > UBA9217 > UBA9217 > JAJYKN01. The sequence continues at coordinate 463,655 of CAVWHO010000016.1, read as the reverse complement.
ATCAACCCGAGCAGAAGATTCGTTCTGACGTTGCCGAGTTTCCAGTGGGTGAACGCGCCGCTGGCGCCTGCAGGAACCATAGAGAGCAGCGAACTCCCTTGCGCGGTGTGCTGGCTGAATCCCGCGAGCAGGACCATGGCCGGTACCATGATCGCTCCGCCGCCTACGCCCATCATGCCGGAGATGAATCCCGCCACCACGCCGGTCGCGAGAAAGAGCGCAACCCTCGTCCACCCGCTGTCCATTGCAGCAATCTGCGGAAGATAGGGTTTGCTCAACATGAGGGCAGAGGCAAACACCAGAAAACCGCCGAATGCCCGCCTGAGCTTCCATCCGGGAAGAGAATGGGCAAAGTGAGCGCCGGCCCGTGCAGTTACCATGGCCGTAGCCGCGACGAGAACAGCAGCAGTGACATCCACGGAGCCCTTCATCCCGTAGGCAATTGCGCCCGAGATCCCGGTAAAGACAAGCGCAACGAGGCTCGTTCCGTGGGCTTTGTGCTGGTCTAATTTGAGGATGCCGACCATGAGCGGGATCATGATGACCCCGCCGCCGAGGCCGACCAGGCCGCCGAAAAAGCCGGCAAGAAAACCGATTAAGAAGCTCATGGGAATTTTCCTGCTTAAGAAGATTGTTCAACCGCAGAGGTTGCAGAAGAAACAATGATTTGAAAAAAACAAGCGCGAAGTCGCGAAAGAGCACCGAGAAGACAGTTGATCTTTGGATCTCCCTTGCGTTTTAGCAATCAAAAGGGTTTTCTTAGTCGTTCGTCTTCGGGAGGATTCCGTCGAATTGCTCGCCGAACTGGCTTGCCGCAGTGACGCCCACTTCCTGGAGCATGCGTGCGTGGGTTTCCTTGATGAGGCTTTCTGAAACGTCGAGTGCCTTGGCGATATCGTCCAAAGACTGACGCTGGCCGAAATGGCGCTCTGCGATGAGAATTTTTAAAAAATCCACCTGAACCAGCTTTTCCAGTTCCTTATCTGCAATTGCATAGCTTTCGTACGCCTGGCGAAGTGCTTTACCGGCCGCGATAGCATCGCGGAATTTGCTGACCGCTTCCTCGTAGATCCTGCCTTCTTCCTCGGTAAATTCCTTGAAGTTGAATTCGGGCATGTCTGCTTTTTTCGGGGTCTTCTCTTTCTTTTTCTTCATGTCCTGTCCTTTTCGTTTTTCGATGTCCATTTGTGACCAGCTGCTCTGGAATATTTTCACATTACCCGCTTTTCTTTCGGCCTTCGCTCCGGGACCTGCTTGTGCTCCATCTCTCCTTCGTTCCATGCTGTTGAAACGTAGAGGCCGCAGAAACAGCTGCCGAACTCCGCAATGTCGGGGTTGCGATACACGCAGGGACAGACGATGTCGGCGTCCTTCTCCTTCACCCCCCAGGCGAGGCGGCAGGGACAGGAGCGGTAGTCGTAGCGCGCTTCGTTCGTCAGCAGACCCTGCAGAATGTCCATGACGAAAGGCTTATCTTTGTTCAAGCGGATGCCCTGCGATTCTGCATACTTTGTGAGGATGTCGAACAGCTTGTCCGGAGTCATTTCAGGTCCAATGCCTTGCGCAGCTTTTCTTCGTTGAAACCTACGACAATGAAATCGCCGATGCATATAGTGGGGAAACTGCAGTCAGGGTTCAGTTTCCTCACTTCGTCCATGACGCGCTCGCGCTCTTCGCCGCTGAGCAGGTCTACGTCCGTAAACTCCACCTCGATGCCGTTTTCAGTAAAAAAACGTTTGGTTCGATTGCAATGAGAGCACGTGCTCAGGGTGTAGAGCTTGATTTTCGGTTTACTCGAAGGCATAGACTTCTCTCTCCGATTATAGTGGCCACAATATAACATGGAAAAAGGAGTTCTGCAAATAATTTTGCCGTAAAACGTGCTATTGGCATCAAAAGGACCGCCCGCGGCCACAACCTAACGAGGGACTCGGTAAATGAAGCCGAAGTATTACAAAAATGCGCGCCTTGACACTTCCTCCTGGTTCATGGGATAATATAATATGAAACGAGTATTGATCATATTGAGTGCCGCGCTGCTTCTTACGGCGTGTGCGCCGGTGTTGAGCCGGGAGCTGATGCGGGAGGGCACACGAGACGTTCCGATGGACCAGCTCCGGGAAGCGCCGGACAACTATAAGGGCAGGCTTTTCATTCTGGGCGGCATTATCGTGAACAGCAAGTTTGCGGAAACAGGGACGCAGATCGAGGCGTTGTACGTGCCTGTCGACTCCTCCGGAGACCTGGAAGAAGGCGAGCATCCAGGCGGAAGGTTCCTGGCAATTTCCCCGAAGTCGAAGGGGCTGCTCGACCCCGTCGTCTATAAGAAGGGCAGAGAGATAACGCTCGCGGGCGAATTCCTTGAAACTCGCAAGGGCAAGATCGACGACATGGAGTACGACTATCCTGTTTTTGAAATCAAGCAAATTTATCTGTGGCAGGAGCCGAGGTACTACTACGCGCCGTACTATTATTACCCTTACTATAATTATCCCTTCTTATACGATCCTTGGGGAAGGCCTTACCCCAGTCCGTATTGGCCTTCACCCTGGTAAGGCGTTCGCGGGCAGTTCACGGCCAGAGGAAGGGAGCGGGGTGGGAAAACCCTTTCGTCGCACAATCCCTCCGAAATCTGCGCGGCAAGGCATGAACATGCCTTAGTGCCGGGGTTGATCAAAAATTATTGTTTCAGCCAGTCGGGCGCAGCCGAGTTGATGCAACATTTGCTGGTATCTTCCCAAAAAATCGGATACAATAAAACAAAGAGTTATCAGTCTGATCTTTCGGAATTGCCATTATTCCTTAACAGAACAAGGAGCAGTGCATCAACAACGTCCTCTATTCATTCGGACTGATCATAGCTGCAGGATATGCGTGGCGTTTTTTCAATCCCGGCGGTCTTGACCGTCACCGGGTCCGGCATGTGCTGAGCGTCACGATCCTCTACGTTTTCATGCCGGCGCTTGCCTTCGGTCTTCTGGCAACGGCCCATATCGATCGCAGCTTCGTCCTGATCCCGCTCGTCGGCGGGTCCGTCGTGCTTTTGTGCACCGCGGCCGGGTTTGCAGTTTACCGGCTGGTGCCGTGGTTCAGGAACATTCCGCGCCCCGCATTTGGCGTGATGGTCCTTGCCGCAACGTACGGCAACGTTACGTATTTGGGGCTTCCTGTCATCACCGAAGTGCTCGGGACCCAGCGTGCGTATGTGGCGATTCTCTATGATCTGCTGGCGCACACGCCGCTCCTGCTGACATTCGGCGTATTCGTAGCGGCACGGTATGGAAGCGGGAAAACGCTTTCTGCTGCCGCATCGCTCAAACGGGTCATTGCGCTTCCCCCGCTCTGGGGCGTCGTTGCCGGCATTGCCGTCAATATGGGAGGCGTTGCGGTCCCGCAAGTACTGCTGGACACCAGTGCCGTCATGGGCAAGGCGGTCATACCGGTCATGACATTTACCGTGGGCCTGGCGCTCGACTTTCGCGATATGAAACGGCTGCCGCTAGCGGCGCCAGCGCTGGCCATCAAGCTGCTGCTCTCGCCAATCCTCGCCTGGCGGGTTGGTTCATGGCTGGGACTGACGGGCGATTTACTGAAGGCGGTTACCATAGAAGGGGCCATGCCAGTAATGGTGCTCTCCCTCGTGATTGCAGACGAGCTGGAACTCGATGTTCCCCTGGCTGCAGCCTGCATCGCCTTTTCCACAGTGGCGTTATTCTTTACGATGCCGCTGATGATGAGGGTATTATTTTAGCAGAGCATAGGGCTCGGGCAGTGGCTCTACGCCATGCGTTTTTGATTTCTGGGGAGGCTACGTATGGACAACAAGCACGAACATGCACACAAGCATCACGAACACGGCCATCACGGCCATGGACACGAGGGGCATGAACACCACGGGCTGGTAGAGGTGACGCTGCTGCTCGAAGACGAGCACCTTGATGCCCTCGACGAAGTTGCGGCCGAAATCACCAGGGACCTCAAACAGCCCTGGGACCGCGGGGCCGTTGTCCGGCTTGCATTGAGCGAGTTCTTTTCGCGAAGGGGGAAGATTACGTAGTAAGGATGCGACCAGGACATAGGGGCACCGGAGAAGAGAATAAGCCGTCGACGCTCCTATTCCCCCTTCCTCGCTTTACAGATTGCATCGCTGCATCGGGAGTGCACCATGGCTTATTCAATCGGAACCAAGCAGTATCTCGTTGATATTCACGTTCACGGCGCCGAGAAATATGACACGCGCACGCGACGACAGGATGATGTCCGGCAAGTGGCCCTCATCCACGGCATGCACGGTACATCCGCTCTCCTTCCCACGATCTATCCCAATGCCATCGAAATCATGCGCCAGCACATGGGCGCTGTCCGGAGGGCCATGACGGCCCAACGGGAAGGCGCCACCATTCTCGGTGTGCACCTGGAAGGGCCCTTCCTCAATCCCGAACGTGCGGGATCGCTCGATGGGAAGAGTTTTTCTGTTCCCTCGGTCGAGACCTTCAAACAACTCGTCGAAGACTTCGAAGACATCATCAAGATCATTACCATCGCCCCCGAGCTGCCGGGCGCCCTCAAGGTCATCGAGATCTCCCGGGAAAAGGGTTTTCTCGTGCAGATGGGCCACAGCGATGCGTCGATCGAGCAGGCGGAAGAAGGCAAACAGGCGGGCGCCACGGGCATTACCCACCTGTTCAATGCCATGCGCGGATTTCATCACCGGGAGCCGGGGCTCGCGGGGTTCGGCCTCATGGACGAGGATATTTATGTTGAGGTCATCGGCGACCTTGCGCACCTCCATCCGCAGAGCCTCAAGATGATCTTCGAAATGAAGTCCCCGGACAAGATCATCCTGATCTCGGATTCGGTCATGGGTCCGGGCTGGGGGAGTGGTCCCATACGGGGAGCGGGCGGCACGCTTTTGGGCAGCGGCATTACCCTGGCGGACGCAATCAGGAACCTGGTCGCGCTCGGAGTGCCGGCGGAGCGGGTGCTCCAGTTTGCGTCGGACAATCCCATGAGGTATCTGGGAATGGTGACGGCCTAGTGAACAGAGCTGATGCAAAATCCCGGTCCGGCAAACCGAAATCACGGCATGGTAAAACCGCCGGTCGGACACCGGGACACCGATACAGCCGAGAGTCGGGTGTTCCAAACCACGATGTATTTGCGTATCCCGATAAAGCCGGGACCCCCGATATCCGATCCGCCCTATGATACCTATCAGCCTGCTCATATTCGACCTTGACGGCACCCTCGTGAACACGCTCGATGACATCGCGGCATCGGTCAACCATACGGTCAGCAGACTGGGCAAACCGCAGCTCACCACGGATGCCGTACGCCGGTATGTGGGGGACGGAATTGAAACACTGATGGTCCGGTCCCTCGGCGGGCAAACAACGCAGATTGCGAAAGCGGTGGACATCTACAAGGAGCACCACCGGCAAAACCTCGCGGTGCATTCTTCGCTCTATCCCGGCGTCAAGGAAACGCTCGAGTATTATAAGACGCTGCCGATGGCGGTGATCAGCAACAAGACCATGGAATTTATTACGCCCCTGCTCGAAAGCCTCGGACATCAGAGGGTATTTCAAGCAGGTCATCGGCGCGGATTCCGGTCTGCCGCTCAAGCCCGCTCCCGATGCCGTGGAAACGATCGTGGCCGGGCTCAAGGTGCCGAAAAACCGGGTCGTGATCGTGGGCGACGGGACCACGGACGTCCTTGCCGGCAAAGCAGCGGGAATCATCACCTGTTCCGTGACGTATGGGTTCCGCTCCGAGGCCGAACTGCGGAAAGCGGCGCCGGACCATGTGATCCGTGAACTTGCGGAGCTTAAACAGCTATTCAGGCCGGAGCGATGACGTGACCAATCCCATACAGAATATCAAGCCTGAACGACTCTCCATCCTGCTGAAAGTGGGGATGCGCCTGGCGGCCGAGCGCAATCTCGACCGGCTGCTCTCCATGATCATCGATGAGACCACGGCGGTCATGAACGCCGAGCGCAGCTCGCTCTTCCTGATCGATGAGGAAAAGGGAGAGATGTGGGCCAAGATCGCCCAGGGCGTGGATGTCGTGGAGATCCGCTTCCCCGTCGGCGTGGGCATTGCCGGGACCGTGGGGAAGACGGGCGAGATCATCAATATCGCCGATGCCTATCAGGATCCGCGGTTCAACCCCGAGTTCGACAAAAAGACGGGCTTCCGCACGCAGAGCATCCTCTGCGTGCCGCTCAAGAACATCGTGGGCGACGTGATCGGCGCGATCCAGGTGCTGAACAAGGAGACAGGGATATTCGAGAAGGACGATGAAGCGCTCCTGACCGCCCTGGCCGCACAGGCCGCGGTCGCCATCGACAACGCGGACCTCTATCGAAAATTGAACGAACTGAACCTCTCCCTGGAAAGCAAGGTCAGGGAACGGACCTCGGAGCTCGTCCGCGCCAACGAGCGCCTGTCCGCGCTGAACAAAGAACTCGAGGAAATATCGATCACGGACGGTCTCACCCAGGCGTTCAATCGCCAATACTTCATGGACAGGACCAAGCAGGAAGTGAAACGCGCGAGCCGGTACGGCACCCATGTGTCGCTGCTGATGCTCGATATCGATCACTTCAAGCAGGTGAACGATGCCTACGGCCATCAGGCGGGGGACGCCGTGCTGGCGGGTGTTGCGGGACTGATCAAGGACGGCCTCCGCGACACGGACCTGTTCGCCCGGTACGGCGGCGAAGAGTTCTGCCTCCTGGCCATGGCGATGGGACTGCATGAAGCGGTGATGCTCGCAGAGAGATTGCTGCAAAAGGTGGCAAACGCGGAATTTTCCTACGGCGTTCATCGTCTCCAGGCGACCGTGAGCATCGGAGTAAGCACGTGGTTGCCGGAGATCAAGGAGAACTTCGAGGAGCTCATCCACCGGGCGGATTCCGCGATGTACCGCGCCAAACAGCAGGGCAGGAACCGGGTCTGCACGCTTGCGTCATGCTGACTTTGGCCTTTACTATTCCCGCTTGATTGGTTAGAATATACAATTCAAATCAGCCACAGAGCAAGAGAAAATATGATTTTTCCGCTTGTAAGCTTGCAGGCTTGTCAGCTTTTCTCTCCGCTTGGCAGACTTTATCAAAGGAGTCCCCATGTCCCATCCTCATGCAACCAAAGCGCCCCACGGGCACGGCCATCCCGCAGGTGTGGGCAAAGAAAAAAAATATCTCCCCCGGCTGATCGCCTGGGAAGTGACGAGAAGCTGCGTCCTGAACTGCGTCCATTGCCGGGCCGCGGCAAAATACGGTCCGTATGCGGGCGAACTCAATACGGAAGAGTGTCATCGGTTTCTCGACGATGTCAAGTCATTCAGCGATCCCATCATCATCCTGACCGGCGGTGAGCCCATGATGCGGCCCGACATTTACGACATTGCCGCGTACGGCACGAAGCTCGGGCTCCGCATGGTCATGGCGCCCTGCGGTTTGCTCGTGACCGAGGAGCTTGCGCAGAAGATCAAGGACTCGGGCATCATGCGCGTGTCGCTTTCGATCGACGGCCTCGACGCAAAGAGCCACAACGCGTTCCGCCGCGTGGAAGGGGCCTTTGAAGGTGTGATGAAGGCCATTGAGAACTTCAAGAAGGTCGGCATGGAGTTCCAGGTGAACACCACCATCACCAAGCACAATGTGAAGGACCTGCCGAAGCTCCTCGACATGGTGATCGGCCTCGGGGCTGTGGCCTACCATCCCTTCCTGCTCGTGCCCACGGGACGGGGCAAGGATCTGGCCGACCAGGAGATCCCGCCCGCGGAATACGAGAGCACGCTCAAGTGGTTCTACGAGATGCGCGATAAGTCGCCGATCCAGTTCAAGCCGACCTGCGCCCCGCATTACTACCGCATCTTCCGCCAAGGTGAGAAAGAAAAGGGCAAGACCGTGACGCCGGAAACGCACGGCCTCGATGCCATGACCAAGGGCTGCATGGGCGGCCAGAGCTTCGCCTTCGTGTCGCACGTCGGCAAGGTGCAGATCTGCGGCTTCCTCGAGGAAGAGGCGGGCGATATCAAGAAAGAACCGTTTTCAAAAGTATGGAACACCTCGCAGCTGTTCCTGCAAATGCGCGATCTCGACCATTACCACGGCAAGTGCGGCATCTGCGAATACCGCCGGGTCTGCGGCGGTTGCCGCGCGAGGGCCTATGCCATCTCCGGCGACTACCTCGCGGCCGAGCCGTTCTGCACCTACGAGCCGGTGACGGCGAAGAAATAGGATGCATGCAGGCCTTGTGACAGGATGATCATTCGCCATTCCCTGTATTGCCGACTCGTCGAAATTTTGTCTGTACCGCCTACTTGTCGAAATTTCTCAGCTAAGGAGTATCATCGGCTGTGAAACGGAGCGTTGAACATGGCAGCACCTCGTACCTCATCGGCCTCACATTCTGTCGGCCGCCCTCGGTTCCTGCTCGTTGTCGACAGCGACATCGAGGCCCTCTTCTATACAACCACGCTTCTTCAGCGGTTCCAGTACAATATCTGGTCGGCCCAGAGCGCGGCGGAGGCCCTGGAAATGGCGAGCATCGCCGTGCCGGCCCTTTTCCTCATAGCTCAGCACCTTGAGGACATGTCTGGCTTCGAGTTCATAAAACAGCTTAAACAAAACCAGGTCGCCCGCAACATTCCCATTATCATGCTCACCCGCGAGGCCGATCCTGCGGCCGAACGGGCGTGCCTCACTGCAGGAGCGCTTACCTGCCTCTCCATGCCGGTCAAGGCCGAGGACCTGTACCGCGTGGTGCAGGTGGCCACGGAACCCATGCCGCGCATGAACATACGCATCAACACCAAACTGTCGGTAACGGTGAACAACCAGACCGTCGAGTGCATTGAAGGCGAATGCGCATCGGTCCTGTCCGAACACGGGGTCTACGTGCGCACCCTCGATCCCCGGCCGCTGAACACGAAACTGCCTGTCCGGATCCATCTTGCCGGAGGAGGAATTACCGCTGACGCCGTGGTCATCTACAGCCACCAGGCCGGAGATGCCCCGCTGGATGAGCCGGGCATGGGACTGCAGTTCGTGCGGATCTCCCCGCAAGACCAGGAGCGCATACGCCGGTTCATCAGGGACGAAGTCACCCGGGACATAAACTGATGCTCCTGTTCTGTGCCCTGTCGCGGTCCGAAAGCGGCCCCTGCGGTCATATGCGCCGGGCGCGCCTTCTCGGGAAAAACTCTTGTGGCCGCCGGCGAAAGGTGTAATCCTGTCCTCCTATGGAAAAAACGAAGATCGGACATTTGTTAGTCAAACTCGACAAGCTGCTCGACCGCTACGTGGACAACGGACCGGAAGAGCCCCTTTTCCTGAAATACCAGGCCTTCCTCTGGGACGGGAAGCGGAGGACGATACAGCCCATCAAGCGGCCGGTCCGGATCGACCAGGACGACCTGATCGGCATCGAGTCCATCAAGAAAGAGGTCGTGAACAACACGAAGAATTTCGTCGACGGCAGGAAAGCGAACAACGTGCTGCTCTGGGGCGAGCGTGGCACGGGCAAGTCGTCGCTCATGAAGTCCCTCCTCACGGTCTTCGACAACACGCCGCTCCGGATGATCCAGGTCTACAAGCACGACATCCTCACGGTCCAGGGCCTGTACGACCTCCTCTGGCGAAGCCGGCCCTACCGGTTCATCCTGTTCATCGACGACCTTTCGTTCGAGGAGAGCCAGACCGATTACAAGGAAATGAAAACGATCATGGACGGCGGGCTGGAGGAGATCCCCGAAAACGTCCTGTTTTACGCCACGTCGAACCGGAAACACCTGATTCCCACGAAGTTTTCGGACAACGAGAGCGACGAGATCCGGCCCTCGGACACGGTCGAGGAGAAAGTCTCGCTCGTAGACCGGTTCGGCCTGCGGCTCGGCTTTTACCATTTTTCGCAGGACACCTACCTTGAGATCGTTGCCTCCTATGCAGCGAAGTACGGGGTCCACATGGACAAGGACAAGCTCGATCGTATGGCGATCCAGTGGGCGCTCGGCGCCGGGGGCAGGAACGGCCGCATCGCCGAGCAGTTTGTCCGGACGATCCAGGGAAACGGGACCGGCTAAGACCCGCAATCTCCCTCTTTTTTTTCTTCGCAAACTTGCCTTTTCGCTTTATTTAGATTATCTTTTTCATAGATATTCTTTTCTCCTGATGCTGCTCTCAACAACCCTATCCGTCAAGATCGGAACAGCAACCGGTCTACGGCATAATTTCCCCGGAGGGAACGGACATGAAAAAAATGCTTATCGCAATAGACGATTCTTCGAGCGCAATGAAGGCAGTTGAATACGTTGCGCAGCAGTTCGCGACCGACGGCGTTCAGGTCGGCCTGGTGCACATCCTGCCGAACCTTCCTGCCATCTTCTGGGACGAAGGGCACATCCTTTCCGAGGGCGAGAAACAAGACCGGAAAAAGGTCGTGGACAAATGGCTCGATGCTCAGAAGGAAAAAATGGAGCCGCTGTTCAAGAAGGCCGTGGCAGTTTTGACCTCCAAGGGCTTTTCCGCGAGCCGGGTCCAGACGAAGTTCGTCTCCGATTCGACCGACGTTGCGGACAGCATCATCGAAGAGGCCAGAGACGGGGGTTACGAGACCATCGTGGTCGGCAGGTTCCACCACTCGCCGAAGAACGTCCTCGGCACGGTCAGCAACAGGATCGCGACCCAGGCATCGGGCCTGATCGTGACGATCGTGGGGTAGGCGGTGCGGAACCGTATGCATGACCGATCGGTAAAGCGCTGCTTCCTGGTCCCCTGCTTCGCTGCTGCAGTACTGTCGGTCTGTGCCTGCGCAACGATGACGATGGGGTCCGGGCAGCCGGAACCGCAGGTCACGAGCCTGATGAACGTAGCGCCGGACAAGGCGATCATCGTGGGGCGGATAGAATTGCATCCGCCGCTCCAGGAAGGAGAGCAGACGCTGAAAACGTCGCAGGGCGAGGAGCTGAGAAACGCCTTCATCCTGTACGGCGGGGACCGGCCCAGGGACTTGACCAAGAGCAAGCCGTCCACGTTCGAGGGCTCCTTTGCAACGACGCTGGAAAAAGAATTTTTCATCAAGGTCCCGAAGGGCTCGACCTTTTTCGTGTCCGGCGGCACATTCTATACCGAGTACGATCTTCCCTACCACATTACGTACCACACCTTCAGCAGCCCTTTCCAGATCGAAGTTCTGCCTGATGACGAAGCCGTCTATATCGGCACGATCCAATATTACCGTGACGAAAACAACAAGCTGAAAGAAGTGATGATACGAGACGACTATCAGTGGGCTGACTCGCAATTCAAGGAGCGTTTCGGCACCTCCAAGACCCTTCGCAAGGCCCTGGCGGTCCCGATGTCCTCTGCCAGATAAATCGTGCTCTTTTCGCGTTGAACATCCCGGCGTGCCGGTTTTTCGATTTCTTGACAAGGGCGGGCAAACGACCTATAGTAACGAGTGAACAGATGCAGAACGACGATCGGCATTTGTTCTGCTTTCAGGAAGATCGGGATCCGTTAAGATGCGCGGACACGAGAAGCTGAGCAGATTGGACGTACATTTTTTCTTCCACACACTTCCTTCTCATCTTCAGTCCCTCCCGCGAGCTGCAAATTCTCTTTTCCGGCGAGCGCACCCGGTTATCTTGAACCGCTTGCCGGACGTCGATATCCATGAGCATGTTTCCCGGAAAACAGAAACTCGGCCTTGCCCTGAGCGGCGGGGCCACGCGCGGTCTTGCGCACATCGGCGTGCTCCAGGCCCTTGAAGAGAACGGCCTTCGGCCGGATTATCTTTCCGGCACGAGCATCGGCGCGTTTGCAGCGGCGTTGTATGCCTTCGGCGTGCCGCTTCCCGAGATCAGGCGCATAGGGCAGGGAATGACCCCCGTCAGGATCTCGAAGCTGAAGCTCTCGCGGTTTGCGCTGTTCTCGAATGAAGAGCTGGGGAAGCTCATTCTGGCTGCCATCGGCAAGGCCAGGATCGAAGATGCGCCTATTCCCCTCGCGATCATGGCTACGGACATCAGCTCCGGAGAGAAAGTGGTGCTGCAAAAAGGCGAGGTCGCTCCTGCGGTCATGGCGAGCAGCGCCATGGCGGGCATCTATCTGCCGGTACGTGTCGACGGCAGGATGCTGATGGACGGAGGGATCGTCGAGGACGTGCCTGTTTCTCCGCTCCGTTCCATGGGCGCGGGTGTGGTCGTGGCCGTGAACCTGAGTGCCGAGCGCAAGTACCGCGTGCCCGAGGACATCATCGATGTTCTTTTTAATGCCTTCGATATTGCCATCGACGAAAACACGAAAGAACAGGTAAAGGATGCCGACCTGGTGATCGAACCCTGTTTGTCCGGATTTCGACGCATGGACGTGAAGCAGATAGACGAACTGATCGCCGAAGGGCACCGTGCCGCGCTGGAGGTCATTCCGCAGATCCAGGAGGTGCTCCAACGTCCCTTGGACCAGCAAGTCCGCAAGCGCGAGTGCCCGTAAAGTCGCCGGTGCTCTGTTCAAAGATCGTCATTCCCGCGAAAGCGGGAATCCAGAAAAAAAAGAAAAGCCGCTGGATTCCGGGTTCAAGCCCGGAATGACAGGGGAAATTGCTTAGAAGAGTTCCATTCGTACAGGCAGGAACGATGATCGAAACTTCCCGCACATTAACCGCCCGCGACGGCGCGACGATAGCCTACCGGGTCTTCCGCGGACCTGAGCCACGGCCGGTTGTTGTGCTGCTCCACGGCATGGCGAGCAATCTGACGCGCTGGTCGGAATTCGTGGAAGAGACCTCGCTCAAGAACTCCCGGGACATCCTGCGGATCGATCTGCGCGGCAACGGCAGGTCGATCTCCCGCGGCCCCATCACCATTGAAGCGTGGTGCGACGATATTGCCGCTATCCTCGCTGCTGAAGGCTATTCCCGCGCCGTCCTCGTTGGCCACTGCCTGGGCGCCAACCTTGCGATCCATTTCGCGATCCGTCATTCAGCAAGAACAGAAGGCCTCATCCTGATCGAGCCGCTCTATCCCCGCTCTTTTGCCGGCGGGTTAAGAAAGCTCCGTCCCTATCTGTTCGTACTTCCTCCGATCATCGCAATCCTCAGGCTGCTGAACCATCTGGGTGTGTACCGTCGTCACCTGCCGCAGCTGGACCTCCGCGAGCTGGACAGGGAAACCCGTGAATTGATGAAATCACCGGAGCAGACCGGGGCGATCACGAAACGCTACGCATCGATCTGGTATGATCTGAAGTTCCTCCCCACCACAGCCTATCTCCAGAGCCTGCGCGAGCTCAACCGGCAGCTTCCCTCTCTTCTCGATATTAAGAAGCCGGTGCTGCTCCTGTTCTCGACCGGAAAGGTATTCAGCGATCCGGCCATTGCCCGGGAACTCTGCGAGATGCTCGAGAACTGCACGACCGTCGTGCTCGACTCCCACCACTGGATACCGACTGAGAGGCCCGTGGAGATGAGGACAACCATCGAGGAGTGGTGCGGGAAACTGCCGTAACTCATTCACAGCGGAAAAACGTTCAATATTTGAGTCGGTAAGTGTAGGTTTAATGCCAAGAAAAACCTTTGCAGGAGAAAGGGAGAAGAAAGCCGGGAAAATGGGGATCACGACCGTTTGAACAGCTTGCCTCCCCCTTTCGCATTTCAATTCCCCCTTTCCCCTGCTAAGGTTTTATGATCTTCAAACTGCGCAGGGATGCTTACATGACTCAGCGAAAAATCATCGGCGTCATCGGTGCGGGCAAGGCTGACGAGGAGGACGCTGTGGAAAAGGGATGTCGTGCTCTTTCGACATAATCCACCATTCTAATATATATAGAAGAACTCACCTCGCCAGGAATCGTCACTCTTTTCAACACTCATGACAACATAAAGATCCACCCTAAATTTGCCGGCGTCTACCCCACAAATACCCATTCGACGACGTTGACATAGAATTGAATCGGGTATATATTCGACCGAAATGCAGTGAATAATGACACATTCATTGCTAAACTAGATAACAACGTAAATCCGATGTTATCTAGGGGGGCTACTCAATAACTGGCGTTACATGTAAAACCAAGCTGGTGGTTGTCTTCACATATCGTTAGCATCGTAGGGAGATAGAAAAGCGATGAAACCGTTAACGAAATGGGACAGATTTGAGCGTATCTCGAAAATACTACAGCTTATTGTTATGATTGTCGGTGTAACTGCATTATTTCAAATCCCTTATCAGATAAAGCAAAACCGGCAAGCTGTGGACAAAAACACTTTTGATATACTATGGAAACTAGATTCAAGGTTGCGGGAAGGGCTCAATGCTAATATATATTTAGCAATTGAACATAATCGACCCGTTATTGCAAAGAAGATTACTACAGACGACTTGGATATATATTTAGGAGATTTATCTTCAATAGAAGACGCACGGGAGCGTGATCTCATTTCCGATGAAGATGTTTATTCGTGGTTTTGGGATAACATAGTTGATACTTATGAAAATAAGGAAGTCAAGGCGTACATCACCGCATTGCAGAAGGAAGATTCAGAATATTATAAAGACTTTGTCAACTTGTATAATAGGGTTCAACAATACTCGAAACTAAAAGAGAAGAAGTAAGCAAGCGGGACCCGAGAGGAAAGTTGTTGCACCCGTTGCGAAGCAGGGGCGTGCGATGTACATCTCGAGCCAACAAAGTAAGATAACAAATTAGACGAGCAATCCTCGCTCGGCTCGGTGGCTCACCTCAGCGTTAGGTGTCATACATGAATCGTATTCCTTTTGGAGAGTCCCCTAGCCGGTAGGTTGGGCAAAATTTTTTACCCTGCCCAACAGAATTCAAAAGATGTTGGGCTGTGACTCGTAGCCCAACCTACAAAACTGCAAAGGACCGCCGCGAAAATGATTACTGCAAAGTCTGAAATGAACAACCCTGCCCCGACAGCCATCCCCGAAAACAGCCATGTCTTTCGCAACGATACTCTATTGCCCAAAAATCCTTTTTCCTGTATAGTCTTTTTCGAAAGGGGCTTGCGGAGCAGTCCGGAATCGCCGCTTTTCATTCGAACAAGTCTCACGCCCCTGCCAATGCCGTTTCCACGGACCTCGCTTTAAACTGACAAATCATTTGAAATCCCATAGCGACGTGGCGCACAACGGCTTAGTCCAACCAGCTTCTTTCTGAATAATGCGTTCAGAAAGAAGCCTTAACATTGTCCCCAAAAGGAGGATATTATGAAGACAAGGTCTACTATTTTCATCGTGTTCGCTATTTGTTTATCTTTACTGCTGTACACGGAAAATGCAAAAGCGGACGACATCACACTCGCAAAAGATTTCTATGCGCACAATCTACGCGCACGTGCATTGGAAATATTTATAGAACTGCTCAATAAGCCGCAAGCGTCTGCTGCAAATAAAGCTGAAGCGTTATACTATATGGGGCAACTATCATTTGATGAAGGTCGTTATTCAACTGCATTAAACGACTGGCAACGTCTGATTAAGAATTATCCAACATCTCCAAAAGCAACCGAAATAAAGGCGCGGCTTGCACAACTTCGCGAGATTTTTGCTAAAGTTTCGGATGAATCACTTTCATCAGTCATTGCACAATCATACATCAGAAATGGTGACTTCTGGTCTAAAGCCGATACGACATTTACTATTGATTCTTCATGGCTACCACACGTTGAATTGGCTATTCAGTGGTACGATAAAACGATTTCTGAATTTCCAGGTACAGATGCAGCAGAAATGGCATTTCAACGAAAAATGTTTGTACTAATTGGATGGGAAGAAAGAGGGCAGTATGGCAGCAGCTATGGTGTCAAAAATAACTTTTCAAAGTACATGCCTCAATTGCTAAAGACATTCGAGGAATTTGAAACAGCATTTCCCAATAGTTCATATCTACAAGGATTCAGATATCAAATAGCGCAAGCGTATTGGGGACAAAAGGACTGGGAGAACACGCGCTTGTGGTTGAATAAAATTCTTGAGAAGAGCAAGGGACAGACTTCTTTTTATACCGAAACGGCTAAGGCACGACTCAATAAAATTGAATATTGAGTTGTCGTGTCGCTACGTATAGCGTAAATCCACTGCCTATAGTCACAACAACGCCGTCGTGAGGGTTGCGGTAAAACGCGCCCACACAGCGGCGGTTGGTTCAAAGATCAAGGAGGTATCGAATGTCTTTTAAATTTAGAAAAAGATTGCGGATATTTCCTGGCTTTACCCTCAATCTTAGCAAGACAGGATTGAGTGCAACAGTTGGTATGAGAGGACTGAATGTAAACATCGGGTCAAAAGGCAAATACTTAAATGTTGGCATCCCTGGTTCAGGCATCTACGATAGAATCAAATTAGATAACAACGAAAAACGTGTTCTTCCAAAAAGCAATGCCACTGGCCCTCCTGACATTCCGGAACCAAGCGTAGTTGCGTCAGAAGCAAACGAAATAAAGAGCTTTAATCCGGAGCTTCTTACAAGCGAAGGACTTTTCGGTCTTAAAGAAACAATTATTAATGCCGAAAAAGACAAACATCAATTATATACAGAAAGCTTGCAGGCTAAATCCAAAGCACAATCAGCACATACAAAACTGATATTTTCGAAAATATTCCTCATTGGATTTTTTATGAAGTCCTTTGAGGAGACGTTTAAAGAATGCCAAGCGGAGGCAGAAGAAGCAACAAAGGAATACGTCAATTTCAAACTCGATATTGATTTTAACTTTGACGATGAGATAAAAAACGATTACCTGTCCTTAAAAAATAGCTTTGAGCAGTTATCCAGGTCAGATTCGATATGGGATATAACGAGTGAGCAAGAAAATGATCGATATAAAACAAGGTCTGCTGCAAATTATTCAGTAAATAGGATAAAAGTTAGATTTGAAATTGCTTCCGTAGATTTTATAAATTCCAAATATGACGCCTTAAAAATGCAAAATGCTAACGGGGGCGATTTGTATTTTTATCCTGGTTTCATTGCTATGAAAGATAAGAGGAGCGATGAGTTTGGGTTAATTGATTTTCGTGATTTCGCAATCGAACATCATCCGCAGAATTTTATTGAGACAGAGCGATTGCCATCAGACACAAAGGTTGTTGCTAACACTTGGAAGTATGTAAATAAAAATGGGCAGCCCGATAGACGATTTAAAGATAACTGCCAAATTCCAGTTGCATTGTATTATGACTTCAATATTTCATCGAAGCATGGCTTGAAGGAAAGTTACCAGTTCAGCAATCCAGATGCGGGTCAACAATTTGCATCTGCCCTTTTGAAATATCAAGAGGTCATGTCGAAATTAAAATGGTCAGGTACCCAAGAACAAATTGAACATAAAGCATCGGACATGCAATAACAAAGAGAGATCATATCAACCAACCTCATTCCAACGAGCGCGTCGAGTCCGCCGCGAAAGTTCGCGGCTCACGCGCGTGTTGGAGGGGCAAGTAGCACCACTGTTGCCTAGATTGTGATGCAGCAAGCAGAAGAGAAAGAGTCATAGATTGTGTTCATTGATGAAACTGGCTTCATGCTTGGCCCACTAGTGCGACGAACGTGGGCACCCCGCGGCAAGACCCCGGTCATCCGAGTAACCACCCCGCACGAACGAATCTCAGGTATCGGAGCCATGACGATCAGGCGGTCCCCCCTGCATTTTGGGTTCCACTTCCATTTACTGCCGGACAACTTGAATTTCGAAGGACATTCGACAGCAGCGTTCCTATCCCACCTTCGTCAAAGACTTCGTGGCCCAATCACCCTAATCTGGGATCAAATCAGCATCCATAGCGCAGCCCCTGTGAAGGAGTTCCTTTCAATGAATCCGAGCATGGAGGTCGTGGAACTCCCGCCCTATGCCCCAGAACTCAACCCTGTGGACTATGTCTGGTCCTATGTGAAGCACGCTATTGTCCGCACGACCTATTCGAACTGCGCAAAACTATCACGGAGGAGCTAATGAATGCGAAGAAGCGCCCTCGTTTGCTAAGATCCTTGTTTTCTGGCACCGAGCTTACCCTGGACGGGTTAGAATGATTTTCAAGCCTAAAGGGGCGCGATAAGACCGTGTTCCCTCTTCTGGCGTGCGCTCACGTGCGATGAATCACCTTGCCTTTTTCCACGTTTTATTGTAACGTCTCAATAGGTCAATAAACTACGGACCTACAAAGGAGATGTTTTATGATTACCGAAAAAACGATCGACTCGCTTTCAAAAAAGTATTCCTTGTCACCGGAGGACTTCATCAAACATGGCTCAACTCTTACCTTGCGAGAGAAGAAGCGTAATCTTCAGATTGAACGGATTGAGATACTTGCGCGGTATGAAGCTGAGACTGTGACTGTTCTGGAAGAAAAGATTAAGAAAGGGGCGGTCCCTGAACACCCAACATGGGAAGATTTGATTGAAATAAAGAATATTGAGGCAGAGATCAAGGAAATCGAGAATGATATCAGAACTCTACAAGCAGCTTGAGGCGCTGGCAACAAGTGAATTCGGCGATATAGTCGAAGATGCTGAGATGATACCAAGTTACACAGGTCGCGTTCGCAAATTGCGGGTAAACCTCATTGATCAGACGTTCGTGGATGTCTGGTACACGGTTGACGGTGAGTATTCGTTCCATTGGGAACAAAGCATGATACGAAACAGCATTTATCGACATGATAACGCACCTCATGAAAAATGGTCTCATATATCGACATTTCCCCGCCACTGCCACGACGGCGTCCAGGACAACGTTGTAGAAAGTCATCTTTCTCCTGTTCCCGCGGCTGCGCTGCGGGAATTCTTAAGCATCGTCAGAAAAAAGATAATTCAATCAAAACATATAGCATCCTGACCTTATTTGATAGCTGAAACGAACAGTGTCCCAACCAGCGGCTACCGTCCGGTATTCGCCCGACGGGTCAGCCGCGTGTTAGGTGTCATATATGAATCGTATTCCTTTTGGAGAGTCCCCTAGCCGGTAGGTTGGGCAAAATTTTTTTCTTTGCCCAACAGAATCCAAAAGATGTTGGGCTGTGATGCGTAGCCCAACCTACAAAACTGCATCAAGTAAATAACGTATTTCAACTTTGACGTGAAAAGGAGCCTTTCTATGTACCATGATGATCATAGGCGCGGACCGGGCGTATGCTCGGCAATCTTCACCATTTTTGTTATCGCCGGCATCGCGATCGGCCTGTATTACTGGCTGTTCGCCAATCGCGTCCCGAAACGCGTGGTCCTGGAAGCGGACTTCGAGCAAGGCGTGGTCGAAATCGTTCCTGACGATACCCTCGGCCGAGTGCTGATGGCGAAGAGGCTCAACCTTCGCGACGTCGTGGAAACGCTGCAGAAAGCGACAACAGACGATCGGGTCAAGGGACTGGTGGCAAGGATCGGCCAATCGAACATGCGGCTTGCGCAGGTGCAGGAGATTCGAGATGCTGTCATCTCGTTCCGCAAATCGGGTAAACCTGCGATCGCATATGCAGAAACCTTCGGCGAGTTCGGGCCGGGAAATGTTTCGTACTATCTCGCGACAGCCTTCGACACGATCTATCTGCAGCCCTCGGGCGACCTGGGACTCACGGGGCTCATCTACGAACAGCCCTTTATCAAGGGCACGCTCGACAAGCTCGGCATCGTGCCGCGTATCGACGGCCGCAAGGAATATAAGAGCTTCCGCTACATGTTCACGGAGCGGAAATATATAGCTCCGCACCGCGAAGCGATCACGGCGGTGATGGATTCGCAGTTCAGCCAGATCGTTAAAGGGATCGCGGAATCGCGGAAGCTTACGGAAGATGAAGTCCGCGCGCTTATCAACAAGGGGCCGTTCCTCGGTCAGGAAGCGGCTGATGCGAAACTTGTTGACGGTCTTGCCTACCGGGATGAGGTCTACGACAAGATCAAGGAAAAGGCGGGAGTGAAAGAGGACTTTCTCTCGCTTGCTGACTACCGGAAGCGGGCAGGAGGTCCGAACGAGAAGGGGACGACTGTCGCCCTCATCTACGGCGTGGGCGGCATCGAGCGCGGCAAGAGCGGATACAATCCTGCCACGGGCGAGCTCATGATGGGGTCCGACACGATCGCGGACGCGATCCGGCAGGCTGTGGAGGACAAGAGCGTCAAGGCCATCCTGTTCCGGATCGACAGCCCCGGCGGTTCCTACGTTGCGTCGGATACGATCTGGCGGGAGATTGTGAAAGCTAAAAAAGCAGGCAAGCCGGTCATTGCGTCCATGGGAAGTGTTGCAGGATCGGGCGGGTATTTCGTGGCCATGGCCGCGGACAAGATCGTGGCCCAGCCCTCGACGATCACCGGCTCCATCGGCGTGTTCGGCGGGAAGATGGTGACCACCGGCTTCTGGAACAAGCTCGGCGTGTCCTGGGATGAAGTCCACACGAGCAAGAACGCCGATGCCTGGACCCAGGCCAAGGACCTGACCCCTGCGCAGCGGGCGCGCATGGAAGCATGGCTCGACCGCGTGTACGCGGATTTCACGTCCAAGGTAAGCCAGGGCAGGAACCTTCCGATAGAAGCGGTAGAGAAGATCGCGAAAGGGAGGATCTGGTCCGGAGATGACGGGAAGAAACTGGGCCTCGTGGACGAACTCGGCGGTTTCCCGGCAGCATTGCGGCTTGTGCGCAAAGCGGCCAAACTCCCCGACAACGCGCCAATCCGGCTGAAGGTCTATCCTGAAAAGAAAACGCTGTTCAAGCTGATTTCGGAACTGAAACACGTTGCAGGAGAAGACGAGAGTGTCAGCGCCCTTGCACAGACACTGGAGGATGTGCAGCCAATCATCAAAACTCTGGAATCGCTCGGGCTCTCATCACGCTCTGATGTTTTGAGGATGCCGGAGTTTGAGTGAACCCGGAAGACTCAGTTAACCACAGATGGACACGGATAAATCAAAAAATTAAATCAAACTGACTAAACCTTAGCAGGGGAAAGGGGGAAGTGAAGTGCGAAAGGGAGAGCAAGCCTCAAAAAGGTGTTCTCCCCATTTCCCCATCTTTTTTCTCCCTTTCTCCTGAAAGGTGTTTCATCATTCCTGTTTTTCCTTATCCTTCGGCAGGATCGGTTCGATGATCTTGACGGGGAGCTCCAGAATATTTTCCAGAAGGTCCAGGAGCCGCCTGCCGACTGCCGAAGGGGCCAGGAAGGTGACATCGGGATTCGACGGGTCGCCTGAGACCTTGACCGGGACCGAGACCAAGGTCCCGCCCATGATTGAGCTCACGAGCGGGATATGCCTGATGATCCAGTTGATGGTCGAGAACGGCGCAACGAGCACGACAAGATCCAGTTTCTGCGCAGCCAGATCAACCTCACCTTCGGCAATAATGTCGAGGGACTTGCCGCCGATGTACGCTTTCTCTAATAGAAATTTCCCCTCATGTATTTTTCCTTTCACGGCCATGGCATGATAAGGAAATCCATTTCCTCCGAGCTCGGGGAGCCTGCCCCGGAAGATCTCAAGAACACTCAGGACCGAAAAGATTTTGGCGAGCACAGGATAGTGATAAATTTTGCCGTCCTTCGACGTGAAGTCGACCTTTCCCTCAAGTGACTTGACCAACGTTCCGCTCTTTCCTTGCGCACGAATGTTCCCACTCAGATCAAAGGTCCCGGTAATACGGACATCCTTGCCGGCCAGACAATCCAGGGTGGATTCAAGGGGTTGTTTTGCGGACGCAGGTTTGAAATCAAAATTAACGTCGGCGCCGGAAAAGGCAAGCGTACCGAGGATAGAAATGCCGCAGGTCTTGGCCTCGGTGAAGGCCATGCTCACCTGGTGAGGACTGAGCGTCACAACAGCCTTTGCAGGGCTGAAGGTATACTTGCCGAACAAGAGGGACAACGAGTTGACGCGGACAACGCCGAGAAAGGGGGGCATGCGGGAAGGACGTGTTTTTTGGCCCGAGCTTTCCTTGCCGGGTCCGGACAGGGCCTGCTGTATCGCGCTCACGGCGATGTTGTCCGCGCCGAGATCCATGTCAAGGACGAGACCGGAATCGGTTGCTGTCACTTCGCCGTTTACTGCGTAATGGCTGTTGCCCCACGTGAGAGCAGCCGAATCGATAGTGAGAACGTTCTTATCAGCGCGGAGAGAAACGTTGTCTATCGTCAGCGGGACAGCCAGACCCCAGGGAATGACGATATCGTCACCGCTGAGCGTCCCCTGTGCCGTGGAGTCCAATGGCCGGTCCCGGTGAAGAGTGGTACGGAGGTCCCCGTTTATTTTGCCTTTGCCGAAAGTCCCTTGCTCGAAGATCCTGTTCAAAGTCGTCTGGGCTAATTTGCCGGAGAAGGACACGTCCGTCATGTTCTCGCTCTGTCGGACAGCAACCGTTGCGTTCGTGTCCTGGTCCTTGATGGTGGCACGCCGGACCGCCAGCTCCGTCTCGGTTTTCGAAAGGTCAAGGGAAAGCAGAGGACCGTTCCCAACCATTATTCTGCCCGAGAATGTTGTGCCCGCCTTCTCCTGCCACGCCAGGTGCGAATTCGTAAAAGCCAGCGGAGCGTTGATCATGAATTCAGCCGGCAGGGCAAACCGGGTAAAAGCCCACTGAATGCTTTCTTTTCCTGCGGTCCCCGTAAACGTAAGGTCGATTGCGTGTATGCCTTCACCGTCTCCGCTCATTGCAGCCGGGCCGGTGACCCTCGTGTCGAGGATCGCGGCTTGTACATCGGCCAGCGTAAGTTTATTCGAGACGAGGCTGAAGTTTCCCTGTGAAGCGGAAAACGTCCCGGGCAGGAAGGGCGAATCGATCGTCATCTGTTCGACGCTTCCGGCAGCAGACCTGTGCCACAGAGCGGGCTCGAAAAGCGGCCCTCCGAAATTCAAGGACGATAACCTGACGATGCCGGAAAGGTTTTTCACGGTCTTTAGGCTGTCCTGTAAAGCTTCGTACCTGGTGCGCCATTGAAAAATTTCGGAGAGATTGATCACGGCTCTCCCGCTCAGGAGCCCGAAGACCGGCTTTTTTCTTTCTGTGATGTAGGCAGAGACACGGGAAAGGGACGACTTACCCATGCGTGCGGAGAAATCGGCCACGGTCACTTTATTCTCCTCTATGATAAACCTGCTGGTTGTTGTCAGCGGAACAGGAAGGAGTGCCCAATCAAGAACGACATTGTCAGCCTCGCCGGTTATCTTCAGGCGGGATGCCGCAAGCTGATAGAGGGGGACGCCGGCCTGCATGGATGATACGGTGACGACCCCTGACAATGATCTCACGTTTTCCAGATAAGAGGTGAGCGTTTCCGATGACGATAACCACTGGTACATCTCATCGAGCGCGAACGTGGCTTTCCCGGAGGCGATTTTAAGATAAGGAACGTCCTTCCATGCAAGGCTGGCGGAAAAATCGGATATCGAGGAACGTCCCATGGATACGGAAAGGCCCTTGACCTCCGATTTTTCTTCATCAAAAGAATATTTCCCGGTCATCGAGAAGGCCCCCCACGGTTCCGTGACGGCCTTGAGCGTGATGTCCATGGGGCCGGGCGGGGCATTGAACCGTACGGCTGCATCCCGCAGTAAAAGAAAAAGATGCCCCTTTCTCCGGAGGACAAGCGTCCCCTTGTCCATTTCCACGACCAGGCCCGGTCCGATCGCCTGGAGATAGCCGAGCATGAGCCGGATGTTCTTCTTCACTTCAGGCAGAGAGAGCGACTCAGGTTTGACTTCACTGACAGTCTCCGGCAGCGCGACCGTAAGGTCCGGTTCCCGGACCAGGATCCGGGAAACGAAGAGGTTCCCTTTTACGAGAGGGATGATCTGGGGGTAAATACTTATGAACTTCAGGGTCCCCCTGGCGGTTTTGGGAATGGAGACATGGGTTTCATGAAATACGACATGGGGCCGCGGAAAGATAGAGATGTCCAGCTGCTGATACTGCACGGTCCCGCCGAGTTCCCGGGAAATTGCGGTTTCGATCTTTGCTTTTATTGCCGTTGAATTGAGATAGGCAGGCGCCAGGAAAATTGCGGCCGCCAGAAGGGTAAGGAGGGTGCAGAGAACCGCCACCAGCGAGAGCACTATTTTTTTTCGAAGACGCATATCGTGTTGTCGGCCTTTCTTTTGATTATAGGCGCAGATTTCCCTGACGGCAAATGGAAAAAAGGCCTAAATCATGCGCCCCGCTCTTCGATACAGGAGGAGACTGAGGGTGGAGTATCCGGCGCTCATGCTCATCACCCCCCCCTAATCTCCCGCCAAGGAGGAAGGACCGTCGGTGACCCCGCGGCAAGATGCAGGGAATTGCTCGGGGCCCTTTACATGATTATCAAGTTAAAAAATATTACCTAGAAGACGCGTGCAAAGAGAGGATGTCTGCGGGGTTAGACCATGAACTTCTCAAAATCCTGAGCAGACACTGCAGGGCTGAAGTAGTAGCCCTGGGCCATGTCGCACTTGAGGAGCCGCAGGATCTTCCACTGTTCCTCCGTCTCCACGCCTTCGGCAATGGTCTTGAGGCCGAGGCTATGGGCCATGGCGATGATGGCAGTGACGAGCGAGGTGGTGTCGGGATCGGTGTCCACGTCCTTGACAAAGGACTGGTCGATCTTGACATAATCCACAGGGAATTTTTTCAGATAACTGAGGGACGAGTAGCCGGTCCCGAAGTCGTCGATGGAGATCAGGACGCCGAGGTCCTTGAGCCGATTGAGCACCGTGATGGCGAAATCCTGGTCCTTCATGAAGGTGCTCTCGGTGATTTCGAGGGTCAGGCGGCGAGGGTCGATGCCGGTCTCCCGTATGATGCTCTCGACGGTCTCCACGAGGTACTCGTGCCGGAACTGGGAAGGAGAAAGGTTGACTGCTATTGGGAGCGAAGCCTTCCCGTTCGTCCATTTTTTGATCTGCCGGCACGCTGTGGTGAGCACCCATTTGCCGACGTCGATGATCATGCCCGTTTCCTCGAGCAGGGGAATGAACTTCGACGGCGAGACCTGACCGAACTCCTCGTTGTTCCACTTGAGCAGGGCCTCAGCGCCGGCCACGGTGCGCGTGGACAGGTTGCAGTAAGGCTGGAACGTAAGAAGGTACTCCGTGTTCTTGAGCGCCTCGGAGAGGCGCTGCTCCATGAAAACGAGCTCCGAAATGCCCACATTCATGTCGGACGTGTAGAACTGGTAGCGGTTTCTGCCCAGGCCCTTTGCCTTGGAAAGGGCGGTGTCCGCGTTCTTCATGAGCGTCGGGGCATCCCGGCCGTCGGCGGGGTACATCGCGATCCCGGCGGCAAGGGTCACGGAAATTTCCTCTCCGCCGGACATGATGATCTGCGGCACGTTTTTCATGATCATTTTCACGAAGAGGACCACGTCAGCGGGCTGTCTGATGTCATGGAGCACCATGCCGAACTCGTCGCTGCCGAGCCGACCAACGGTGTCTCCCTTGCTTACCGAGACGGAGAGGCTTTCCGCCACCTGCTTCAGCACCTTGTTGCCCGACTCCAGGCCGTAGATCTCGTTGATGTACTTGAACCGGTCGATGTCGATGGCCACGACGGCGATGGTCCCCCGTTTACCGGCGTCTTTTGCCGCGCAGCGCTCCACGTCCCGGCACAGCCGATCGGTCATGAGATCGCGGTTGGGAAGGCCCGTGAGAGAATCATAGGATGCGAGAAAGTCGAGTTTGTTCCGCATGAGCTTGATCGGCGTGACATCGGTGCCGGTTAAGACCACGTGGGTGACCTTGCCGCGGTCGTCTTTAATAGGGGTGACGACCTCTTCGAGGTAAAGCAGATCTCCGTTCTTTTTTGCCGTGTTCACTTCCGCGGTGAAGGATTTTCCGGAAAGAACGGTGTCCCACATTTTGTGGAATACGTTCTCGTCCTGCTTGTGGTTCTGCAGCAAACCTATGCCTCGGGCCGTGACTTCCTCGCGTGTAAAGCCGGTGACTTCCTGGACGGCCTTGTTCATGAATTCCACTTTGCCGTCCCGGTTCGTAATGATGACCACGTCGGCTGCCTGGTCTACGGTGAGCGAAAGTTTTTTCAGCAGCTCTTCGTTCCGTTTCAGCTCCGTGATGTCGCGGGTTACAACGGAATACCCCTGCAGCGCGCCCTTCCTGCCCTTGACCGGCGAGATGACGGTGCGGGCCTGGAACAGGGAGCCGTCCTTCCGGAGCCGCCACCCGACCTGCTCATACCGGCCGTCGGCTTCGGCCAGCTTCAACCAGTGCTCGGCTTTATCGTGCCGGTTGTCTTCCTCCGGGAAGAGCGTGGAAAAATGCCGCCCTTCGATTTCATGCTTCGAAAATCCCTGGAGCCGCTCCGCTGCGGCATTCCAGTGGGAGATCGTGCCGTCGGTTTCGAGCATGAACAGGGCCGCGTCCTTCAGTCCCTCGGTGAACAGCCGGTTCCGTTCCCTGAGTTCGAGCAGGCTTTGGGCGATGTTCCTGCGGCGTGCAAACTCCCGGCCGACGATGGCAACGGCGAGGAGGAGCAGGACAAAAACCGCGAGATAGCCCGCGATGAGGAGCACCACGCCGTTCTGAAAACTCTGGGCGAGGACCTTGCCCTGAAAAACGTTCGCCCGGAAGCCATCCTGCTCCAGGCCGGCCAGCACTGCTTCAATCCTCTCCGACGTCGGCTTGCCGGAACCGGTGCGTACCAGTTTCTCGGCCGCCTTCCATCCTCCCCTGTTGCGAGCGGCGATTATCTGGTCGGTGACGGTCAATCTTTCAGCAATAAGGGATTTCAGGGAGGCGAGGTTTTGCTTGCGTTCCGTCTCATTGGGGGAAAGCTCGCTCAGGTCTGAGGTAAAATGCCGAATTGCAGACGAGGCTTTGTTATAGGCGGTAAGGATCTTCGGGTCGCCGGACAGCGCGTATCTGAGCTCAGTGGTCTCCACATCCTTAAGACCGGCGCGCAGGCCGTTGATCGCTTTGAGAAGGGTCTGGTCCGGTGTGCCGGGGCTGCTGAGGGCAGTACGGAGCGTAGCATCGGAATACAGCAAATAGCCGATGCTCGCAAGGGAGAGCACTCCCAACGCAAGAACGAGGGTTAGTTTTTTCCCGATGGTCAGACTCATGAAGACTTTACTCGCACGAAACGTGCACTGAACGCTGAACACGCGTGGTCGCCCAGCGGCCCATCAATAGATATCACGTTTAATTCTACATCATGAAGAAAAATTGTCAATTTGTTTATTCGGGCCAGTTGACAATTATGGTCTTGAGCAGCCACTTTTGGATAAAAAAGGTCGATTCATCATCCTTCCCGAGCTCTCTCAGCAGAACTTACATTCTTCAAGGAAAAATGGTATAACAACAAGACGATGAAACGCACACTGTCTCATGCCGAATTGAAAACCCTGGCTGCCAACGTCGCGCGGCTGTCGGAACTTCTGACTCGCGAGCGCGATAGGCTGCCTGCGACATACTTGAAGGACAAAGGACTCAGGGAAGCCTACGAGGCTTACTATCTGCCCCCGAACCTCCGGAAAATTCAGACGCCCCTCGTGGAGCTTACTCTTCATCCCGGCGACCTGCTCGGAAAAGACACGCTTCGGGTCCTCGACCTCGGATGCGGCCCGGGGACGGCGATGCTCGGCGCGCTGGAGTTTTTTGCGACAGGGAAGAAGCATCCCCGGATCGAGTTCACCGCTGTTGACCACGTTGCCGAGAACCTGCAAATGGCCAAGGGACTCTTTACTGCATTCAAGAGTACGAGCAAGCTCGATGTGTCCTTAAAGACCGTCCGATCAGCCGTCGAGCAGGCACTGCACCTTCCGGAGGCCACCTTCGATCTGATCATCTTCTCAAATGTGCTGAATGAAATATTCATCCACGAAGAGGCCCGGATCGCCAGGCGGGCCGTGCTTGTGGCGGAGTTCCTGAACCGGTTTCTTTCCGATGACGGCAGCTGCATCATTATTGAACCGGCTTTGCGCGAAACGTCACGGGAACTGCTTGAGGTCAGGGACGGCTTGCTGAAGCAGGGTTTCCACATCTACGCTCCCTGCTTTTGTCATGCCGAATGCCCTGCTCTCGTGAACCCTAAAGACTGGTGCCATGAAGACCTGGCCTGGGACCCGCCGGCCGAAATTCAGGAACTGGACAAGCTCACGGGACTTCGGAAAGACTCGCTCAAGTTTTCCTATCTTATTTTGAGGAAAGACAGCCGGTCTCTTACCGCGTTGTACAAAGAAAACGCGTTTCGCGTAGTGAGCGAGCCCCTGGTTTCGAAAGGGAAGATGGAGTTCTATATCTGCGGCGAGGCGGGAAGACGGCTTATCACGAGACAAGACAAAGATGCGACAGTACAGAACGAGGCCTTCAACAGCCTGCAGCGCGGAGATGTTGTCGGCTTCGAAGATCTGATCGATGAACGAAAAAGGTATAAGGCAGGGAAAGAGACGGGGGTAAAGCGGTTGTGGACGGCTGCAGTTTGCTTAACAGGCAATGAAAGAGAATAATTTTGATGGCGAAATAGAGGGGTTAGACGGATATGAGCGGGCAACAACAGAAAGATCCTCTTCACGGCGTAACGCTGGAAATGATTCTTACTCGGCTGGTGGAGCACCACGGGTGGGAGAAACTGGGGCAGATCATCGAAATCAGATGCTTTAATAATGACCCGAGCATCAAGTCCAGTTTGCACTTCCTGAGAAGGACCCCGTGGGCGAGAACGAAAGTGGAGGACCTGTACGTGAAGTACAGAAGGAATGCATTGGAAAAAACAGAAAAGCGGTTAAAACGCCCCTAGCCCATAGGTTTGGGCTGTGAAGCATACATGGTTTAATTTTATCGGCAATCCCTGCCTGAAATGATCTGCGCGGGCTGAAGTCTGCGGCCACAGGCAATGCGATTCTCTTCATCCATAAGGCATCGCCGTGGCGATATAAATCACTTGAAACTACGTGAAGATTTTGATACAGTCACTCTCGTTCCCTCGGGTACCATGAAAGCGATCCTAATTTATGAGAAGTAGTATGCCTAACAATTCCCGGTCCAAGAACGGTATCCTGTTTATTGGCGGTGCGCTCATCGCGCTGTCAACGTCGCTTTTTCTGGGCGCCATGACTATGCGGGATTTCGGACAACAGGGTCAGGAAGCATTTTTCAATGGACGGTCGGGCATCCTCCTCATGATCTCGTTCGCCCTCCTTGCCGGACTTGCGCTTACTCTTCTCGTTGTCCTTTCCCGAACCTTGAACAGTTCTGTTTCATCGCCCGCTGCCGTCCAGCCCCGTTCTCGACAGAAAGGCCCGAAGCCGCACGTGCCGGACGCGGCTCACTCAGTCGAGGCAACGGGAAAGCCTGAACAGCAGGACACTTCCGAAATGCAGCCGGACATGTCCGCGCAACTCCTCTCGGATACGGCCGGGGAATTACGGACATCCGTCGGCGCGATAGAGGAAGAGCTGGAAGACATGATCGAAGATGAAGACCCCGTGGGCAAGGAGCACATGCAGTCCCTCTTTGAAGAAACGGACAGGCTCAAGAAGATCATCGACGGGATGGAACAGTTGTCGCAGGCCCAGGCGCTCGCACGCTCGCTCCGGAAGGAATCCCTTGAACTGGAGCCGCTGCTCAAGGCCGTACTGGACAAGACCCGTAACACGGCGCAGGGCAGGGACGTAACGTTCACGCTTGCATGCGAGCCGGGCCTTACCATGACTGCCGATCCGGAATGTCTCAGGACAATCATGGAAAACCTCACGGACAATGCCGCCAAGGCCGTGAAGAATGCCGGGACCGTGGCCCTGAGCGTTGCGCGGAAAGGCGACCAAGTCGTTTTCTCGGTTGCCGACACAGGGACCGGGATCAGGGCAAAGCATCTCTCCCATATTTATGAACGGTTTTTCCGGGGAACGGGCATCGGCATCGGCATGGGCCTTACCATCGTGAAGGAGCTGGTGGATGCCTGCGGGGGGAAAATAGAAGTTCAGACCGCACCGGGTAAAGGTTCCGTCTTTACCATTCATATCTCCGCATCGTGAGTAAAAATCGCTGTTTGCTCATTTGCTTTAAGATCCTTTATCTTCCCCTCTCTCCTTCCGTCTTGATTCCTTTGGCGCGATGCCGTATATTCATCCCATGAGCAGATATCGTCCTCCCCAAAAAGCGGGGTCCAAGTATATTACGCCCGAAGGCAAGAAGCGGCTCTCCGACGAGTTTCAATACCTTTGGCACACAAAGCGGCCCGAGGTGACGGCGGCGCTCGCGGCTGCTGCTGCGGAGGGGGACCGTTCGGAGAACGCGGAGTACATCTACCGCAAGAAGCAGCTCCGTGAGATCGACGCGAGGATCCATCACCTCAAAAACCGTCTTGAAGAATATTGTCGTCGTCGATGCCAATCCCGCCGACACTTCCCAGGTCTTTTTCGGCGCCTGGGTGAGGCTCGAGGATGAGGAGGGAGCTGTCAGCGAATATCGCATCGTAGGGCCTGATGAGTTCGACTCCGCCAAAGGACTGATCAGCATGGATTCTCCCATGGCCAAGGCGCTCATGAAGAAAACCGAAGGCGATGAGGTCGTGGTCAAGCGGCCGAAAGGCGATACCTTGTTCACGATCGTGACTGTACAATACAAGCCATTCAATTAATTTGACGAAGACAAATGACCCCCAAAATGCGGTTTACCCGCAGAGGGCACAGAGAAGGCAGGGCTGAACGGGAAAACGACCGGCCAAAAAGGTGAAGTCCCTTATTGGCAGTGGTATTTGGTTTTCTTTGCGTCTTTGCGAGAACAACTGCTTCCTTGGATGGTCTGAAGTAGAAAACCGTTATGAAGGCATCGCAACCTGAAATTCTCAAGCGTCCCATCCCCGGCACCAAGGAGATGGTCCCAGTTGTCGGGCTCGGAACGTACAGCGTCTTCGATGTCGGACAGGCGAAGGCCGACCGCGATCCGCTCAAGGAAGTGCTGATGCTCTTTGCCGAGACTGGCGGCATGGTTGATTCTTCTCCCATGTACGGGAGCGCCGAACGGGTCGTGGGAGACCTGGCCGGGGAACTCGGGGTGCGGGGTTCCCTCTTTCTGGCGACGAAGGTCTGGACCACGGGAAAGGAATCAGGCGTTCGCCAGATGGAGGACTCGCTCAGGCTGCTCCGCACCCACATGATCGACCTCATGCAGGTGCACAATCTCATGGACTGGGAAACGCATTTCGAGACGCTCCTCGCCTGGAAGGAGCAGGGACGCATCCGGTATACCGGCATAACCCATTACGCGACGTCCGCGTTCGGTGCGATGGAACGCGTGATGAAGGCAGCTCATCCCGACTTCATCCAGATCTGCTACTCAATTGTCACGCGCCAGGCGGAAGAGCGCTTGCTGCCGCTCGCAGCGGACCTCGGCATCGGCGTGATCGTGAACAGGCCCTTTGAAACATCGGACTTGTTCGGAAGGGTACGGGGGAAACGTCTGCCTGCATGGGCGAAGGAATTCGGATGTACAAGCTGGGCGCAGTTTTTTTTGAAATTCATCCTGTCCCACCCGGCGGTGACCTGCGCAATCCCTGCTACGGGAAACGCTGCGCACCTGTTGGACAATAGGAAGGCCGGGCACGGCCCCCTGCCCGATATCCGCATGAGAGAAAAAATGGCGGAGTACCTCGACACTCGCTGAGGAGAGTTCAACTGAATCTCATCCTTCTTTTCCCGGAAGACTTTATCGGCAACACGAGCCGTGTGCACATGCAGGGGCGGCGCCTCAAGCATGTTACGGAGGTCCACCGTGCACAGGCGGGCGATGAACTCTGTGTCGGCGTGTTGGGCGGCCGCATCGGCATTGGAAGAGTCACTCAGCTGGATCCCGCTGTTCTCGAAATGGAGGTCAGGCTCGACCAGGCGCCTCCGCCAAAACTTTCCCTGTCGCTTATCCTGGCTTTGCCGAGGCCGAAGGTCTTAAAGCGGGTACTCCGGGCCGCAAGCGCCATGGGAGTGAAGCGGATCATTCTGCTGAACTCGTTCCGGGTGGAAAAGAGCTTTTGGCAAAGTCCGGTGCTGTCGGACGAAGAAATACGAGAGCAGCTGATCATCGGGCTTGAGCAGGGGAAGGACACAATACTCCCCGAAGTTCTGCTCCGGCCGCTGTTCAAACCCTTTGTGGAAGACGAGCTTCCCGGTCTCATCAAAGGGGCGCTCTCCCTGGTCGCGCATCCGGCTGCCTCTGCCCCCTGTCCCCGCGATATTAAGGAGCCAGCGGTCCTCGCGATCGGACCGGAAGGCGGATTCATCCCCTATGAGATCGAGAAGTTTATTTCCTGCGGGTTTATGCCGGTGCAGATCGGTGAGAGAATCTTGAGTGTCGAGACAGCCGTGCCTGCGCTGGTCGCGAAGCTCTTCTGAGCGGACTATTGCAGGCTTGAACTGTTGTCCGTACCAGTATAAGGTGAGGCCATGATCAATATTACCCGATCCATTTCTATCGATGAGAACGAAATCCAGCTGCGCTTTGTCCGGGCATCGGGCCCCGGGGGCCAGAACGTGAACAAGGTCTCCACGGCCGTGCAGCTTCGGTTCGACGTGGGGAACTCGCCCTCTCTTCCCGGCGACGTGCGCACGCGCCTTATCCGTTTGGCCGGAAGACGGATCACTCAGGACGGAGTTCTCATTATCGAAGCACGGCAGTTCCGGACCCAGGAGCGGAACCGCGAAGATGCAATCAGCCGGCTTGTCGAACTGATCAGTCAGGCCGCGCACAAGCCGAAACAGAGGAAAAAAACGAAACCATCGAAGGCGGCGAAGGAGAGGCGGATTGAGGGGAAAAAGCAGCGGGGAAACGTGAAAAAGATGAGAAGGACAGCGCAGGAGTCTGATTAACACTTCTTCCTTTTATGTTAAAGGTCAAGTCTACTTTTGGCGTAGTAATCCCTTCTTCGGTT
Organism: Nitrospirota bacterium; assembly: GCA_963754875.1. GTDB lineage: Bacteria > Nitrospirota > UBA9217 > UBA9217 > UBA9217 > JAJYKN01. The sequence goes on along the minus strand of CAVWHO010000016.1, from coordinate 430,795 downwards.
TTGTTCTCAGGACGAACAAGTCTTTAAAACCAACCTTTTATCAGCAGACATGCCTACAGCATAAAGGCAGCTGCATTTCCTCGGTCATGTTTTAAAGTGTGGGTACGCAGTCTGAAGTAAGCAGACACAATGCATCCGGCTGCAGGAAGAAAGAAAGCGTTACCCACGATGAACTAGGTCTATAAAGATCATTCGTCCCAGCACAATCCCGTAAGTTACTGAACAACTGCCGACACATACTCCTTCTGGTTCTTAAGAACGTATCTGATACGGTTCAAGAGTTTCCTGACTATATGGATAATGGCCCTGGTTTTCGGCATCTTTTTCGTAAGCCGCTCAAAAGCCATCAAAAGCGCCGGATCCTGCCGTACAGCGATCCACGCATCTTCAATGATCAAGAATCGCAGAAACCGGTTCTTTCGATTCGTCATGCCCTTCGTCGTATCTTTCTCTCCGCTGGAGTCTGTGTCAGGAACAAGACCAATATAGCTTGCGAGCTTATCGAGCGACTGGAACCGGTCGATATTGTATAATTCTGTAAGAAGCGTCATGGCAGTAAGCGTACTGATGCCGGGAACAGTCCTTAACAACTGCACATTGGTCTTATACTCATCTGTTCGGGCGAGGATGCGGATCTGTCGGTTCAAAGCAGTGATGATTCTGCGAAGTTGTTCCAGTTCATAGAGGTAGATTTTAAAAACGTAGTTCCCGCTGGCCCGTTCCATTTGAATGCTCTGAATCCATTGGATGAATTTATATGACCAGTTGCTGTGAACAATGTCGTTTGGTAGATGGATACCATAAAAGGCAAGCAGAGACTTGATCTGGTTTTTGCAACGGACCTGCTTTTTGACCATGTTGCGTCGGGTCCGGAGCAAACCGCGGTCTTCGACCTTCACTCGAGCAGGAACATAGATTCCTTCGAGCTCGCCGTTCCTGAGGCAGCGGGCAAGCTTACGGCAATCCACTTTATCAGTTTTGCCAGCGCGTTCTTTGTCTTTTGTCGGGACATCGGCAGGATTTACTACCATGCATTCGATGCCTTTCTCGCGGAGTTGGTCATGGATCCAGAAACCGGAATAGCCGGCCTCGTAAGCAGCATGATAGGTTGCCCCGGGGAAGTTTCGCTGCATATAGTTGCTCAGGAGCACAGGGTCCGGTGGCTGGGAGAACGTCTTATGTGCGCTGTGTTCGGTCATAATACTGATGCTCCAGCTCTTTCGGTGAACATCCATCCCCACATAAATGTGTTGACCGGTGAAATCCAGTTTGCTAAGGTTATTCATGGCAAGTCTCCTTTCGGTACTATTTTGTCTGCCTGACAACAAATATACCTTAAGACGGACTTGCCACTTTAATCATAAGGTCTGAAGTTTACACATAAAAGGGTACCAGTCAGAGTGCATGTTTCATCTTGAATTCGTGATAAAAACCCGCGAAAAATCCTTGGCTGACCATTACCGACCTACTGGGTTGGGTGAACAAAAACTACCTCTGACGCCCACGCACAAAAATAGCTTGACACATGTAACCATAAGGGTTACACTATGGATAGATGATCAAGACCTTCACCCATAAGGGACTTGAAGATTTCTTTTTCGATGGTACGAAGAAGGGAATTCAAGCCGCTCACGCGCAGAAGCTCGCGGATATTCTGGACAGACTTGATGCCGCGCACGTGGTGGAGGACATGAGATATCCAGGCTCAGACCTGCATCAGTTGAAAGGCCCGTTGAAGGGAGCCTGGGCGGTAAAGGTTTCCGGAAACTGGCGTGTTGTCTTTACATTCAAGGAAGGCAACGCCTACCAGGTGAACTATCAAGATTATCATTAAAGAGGTGAAAACATGAGAACGCGAAAAAGAGCACCCACCCATCCGGGCGGTATTTTGAAAAGGCAGTACATGGAGCCTTTGTCCCTGACGGTTTCCGAGCTCGCCGGCACCCTCGGCGTGTCCCGAAAGACCCTGTCGAAAATCGTGAACGAGCGCGGCGACGTGACCCCTGACATGGCGCTTCGTCTTTCCAAGGCATTTAACACGACCCCAGAACTGTGGCTCAACCTCCAGCGCAATTACGATCTCTGGGAAGCCGCACACAAGTCGAATGACTGGAAGCTGGTCGAGGCGATAGCGGTTTAGCTGGACGATCGTTAAGTCCTTCCGAAGTTCACACCCAATCGAATTCGCCCGAAATGTATGTTTCATCTTGAATCCTAAATAAGCCTGGTCCTTTTTGTTATGTTCTGTAATACCCCAAAAATACCCCGTCGTAATTCCATCTCTTGTGCTTAATTAGAAGTAAGCACACTCATCGAGTTGGCCGAGCTGCCGAAGGATGAATCTTTGGTGTGTTCGGCTTTTTTTGTCTCGCTGGATCAGATAGCGAAGCTAAGAGGGGGCTATCATGAAACGATTATTCGGTTTATTGGGTATGTTATTTTTGGCGATTTATTTGCTGTCTACCTGCAGTGGAGGTGGGGGTGGCGGTACAAACCCGAACTACACCGTAACCTATAATGGCAACGACTACACTGGCGGCAGCGTCCCGTCTGACACAATCAAATATGATCAGGGACAGATTGTTACGGTGCTCGGAAATATAGGCTACCTTGAAAGGACCGGGTGTTCCTTCTCCGGCTGGAACACGCAGGCTAACGGGTCTGGCACGACCTATACACCGGGAGAGACCTTCACGATGGGTTCGGCAAATGTTACCTTGTACGCCAAGTGGACCGCAAATCCGACCTACACCGTAACCTATAACGGCAATGGCAATACCGAAGGCAGTGTCCCGTCTGACACATCCAAATATGAGCAGGGACGGATAGTTACGACATTCGGAAATACAGGCAATCTCGTAAAGAGCGGGTATGCCTTCTCCGGCTGGAATACGCAGGCTGACGGAACCGGAACAACGTATACGGAACCACAGACCTTTATGATAGGTGCTGTTAATGTCACACTGTACGCGATGTGGACCACAGCCCCCACCTACACCGTAACCTATGACGGCAACGGTTATACTGGCGGCAGCGTCCCAATCGACACAACTAACTATGTGCTGGGGCAGACTGTTGCGGTATTCGCCAATCCCGGTATTAAAGCAGGGTATTCCTTCTCAGGCTGGAACATGCTAGCTGACGGGTCTGGCATAACCTATACACCGGGAGAGACCTTCACGATAGGTTCGGCGAATATCACTCTGTACGCGATGTGGACTAAAAATGTCCCACGATTCCTATACGCGACTTCTATTGACTATCCCGGTGTTTTAAACTATGCGCTTGATGCATCTACGGGGCGCCTGAAGCTTGCTGGTAGATCGGCGGTGGCATCGGGTCCCATCACGTTAGCCCCCTCGGGCAAGTTCGCCTACATCGCCTACATGGGGAGCGTAATCAACATGCCGAATGTAAGCGGCGGCACCATATTTCAGTGCACGATCGGTGCGGATGGTACACTCTCGGCCATGACCCCGCCCACGGTCGTGGCAGGATTGAATCCAAGCTCCGTCACGGTCGATCCTTCCGGCAAATACGCCTACGTAGCGAACTTTAGCAATAACACCATCTCGCAGTATAAAATCGGACCTGACGGTGCGCTCTCACCAATGACCCCGGCGACGGTCGTGACGGGGTTATATCCCAGCTCCGTCACGGTCGGCCCCTCGGGCAAGTACGCCTATGTAGCAAACTACGGTGACAGCACCTTCTCGCAGTACAAGATCGGTACAGGCGGGTTGCTCTCAGCCATGACACCGTCCATAGTCGCATCAGGACAGTATCCGAGATCCATCACCATCGACCCTTTGGGCAAGTTCGCCTACGCAGCTCACTACTTCGACAACACCGTCTCGCAGTATCTGATCAGCCCGACGACAGGCGCGCTGTCAGCGATGACCCCATCCACGGTCGCTGCGGGGTCGGGGCCCTCATCTGTCACGGTCGGCCCCTCGGGCAAATACGCTTACGTTGCAAACTTGAAAGACAGCACCATTTCTCAATACTCGATCGACGCGACGACCGGGGCTCTTTCACCAATTACCCCATCCACGGTCGCGGTAGAGGGGGGGCTTCAATCTGTTGTGGTCGACCCCTCGGGCAAGTTCGCCTACGTTGGTGGCATCTCCCTGTACATGATCGGCCCCGACGGAGCACTCACGCCGAATTCTCCGGCAACCATCATAACACAGCCTCTTGTGTTTTCTCTGGCTATCAGTTATGGCACGGCCCCGGCTGTTGCAGTAGCAAAGTACGCCTATGTAACGAACTACGGTGATAACACTGTTTCGCAGTACACAATCAGCGCGACAACCGGTGAGCTCTCGCCAATGATCCCAGCCACCGTCGCTGCAGGGGCGGGTTCCATATCCATCGCTGTCGACGCCTTGAGCAAGTACGCCTACGTGGCGAACTCACAGGACGATACCGTCTCGCAGTACACGATCGGCACAGGCGGGATGCTCTCGGCCATGACCCCGTCCATGGTTGCAACGGGAAAGTCTCCCAATTCTGTTACAGTCGATCCGTTTGGCAATGTCTATGTAACGAACAACGGCAACAACACTGTCTCGCCGTTCTATGACGTTGACCGCAAAGGGAACCTCTTCATACCTTGGCCTCTGGCCACGGTCGCCACGGGGTCGGGTCCCACGTCCGTCACGGTCGACCCTTCCGGCAAATACGCCTACGTCGCGAACTTCAACGCTAACACCGTCTCGCAGTATACGATCGACGTGTCGAGTGCTTCGCTCTCACCAATGACCCCATCCACGGCCGCTGCAGGGTCGGGTCCCGCGTCCGTCACGGTCGATCCGTCAGGCAAATACGCCTACGTAGCAAATTTTAGCGATAATACCATCTCGGAGTACATGATCAGCCCGACGACTGGCGCGCTGTCACCAATAACTCCTTCAACGGTGGCTGCGGGGGCAGGTCCAAGATCCGTCACGGTCGATCCCTCAGGCAAGTACGCTTACGTAGCAAATTTTAGCGATAATACCGTCTCGCAGTACTTGGTCAGCCCGACGACTGGCGCGCTGTCACCAATAACTCCTTCAACGGTGGCTGCGGGGGCAGGTCCAAGATCAGTCATGGTCGATCCTTCCGTCAAGTTTGCCTACGTGGTTAACGAAGGCGACAACAGCGTCTCTCAGTACACGATTAGCGCGACGACTGGCGAGCTCACACCCATGACCCCGGCCATGATCGGGGCGGGCTTATTACCCCGCGCCATCACAATTGTTGGCAGCTATCAGTGAACTGGGGCATGATCCGGCGCCGGGACGCAATACAAACTTTGGAGTCATCTACGTTGCAAGTTTTAGCTGGTATTTTGGATATTTTCTTTGTCAAGGATACTGCAAACTTGTAGGTGAAAGTTGACCGTACAAATTTACATTAATGGTCTCCTTTCTTCTGCTCTGACGCGAGCAGCTCGATAATGCGCGCGGTGCATTGTTTCCCCTTGCACGAGCCGGAGCCTGCACCGGTGGCTTTCTGCAACTCCGCGACGGTCTTCCGGCCTGCCTTGATGTGTCTGAGAAAGACACTCTTCCTGATGCCTTTGCACTGGCATATGATTTTCAACCCGTCTATAATCTGCTGTTCTTTCGTGTTCAATATCAGTTCCACTCCCGTCAATGTGTATTCCCACTCTATCACAGCACGGCCCTCCGTTACAACGGACAACCGGGCCTGAGCCGCAGGAAAATCAGTTCATCCGGTGTTCCTACGGGAGTCCCGAATTTATCGTAACCTTTGATCCCCCTGTTTTCAAATGATTTCAATTGCAATTCACGCCCGCTCACGGTACATTGTGCGGGCACAGCAGTGGAGAAAGAACGGAGTATTTGATGGCATTAGTCAGTTTACAGGGAGTGAACGTCAGCTTCGGCGGGCCCCGGCTTCTCGAAGGCGTCGATTTGTCCATCGACCGGGGTGAGCGGGTCTGCCTTGTCGGCAGGAACGGCACGGGCAAGTCCACGATCATGCGGCTCATTGCCCGCGAAGTAAGGCCCGACAGCGGGAAGATCGTGTCCCAGCAGAACGTCCGCATCACGCTTTTGACCCAGGAAGTTCCGCAGAAGCTCTTCGGCAGCGTGTTCGACGTCGTCTCGGCAGCCTTCGGCGAGCAAGGGAAACTGCTCGCCCAGTATCATCACGTGAGCGCCAGGCTGGCCCATGACCACAGTGAAAAGCTGATGGCCGAACTCGAAGATGTCCAGCACAAGTTCGAAGCAGCCGGAGGCTGGCAGATGCAGCAGAAGGTCGAGGAGATCCTGACGCGGCTCCAACTTCCCGAAGACGCCGAGTTCTCCGAACTCTCCGGCGGCCTCAAGCGCCGCGTTCTGCTCGCGAAGGCCCTGGCAGGCGAGCCGGACCTTCTTCTCCTTGACGAGCCCACGAACCATCTCGATATCGACGCCATCGCATGGCTCGAAGAGTTCCTGCTGACCTTCGGCGGCACGTTGTTGTTCGTGACCCACGACCGCGCACTGCTCCAGAAACTGGCAACCCGGATCGTGGACCTCGACCGGGGGCGGCTCACGAGCTGGCCCGGGAATTATCAGTCCTACCTTGAACTCAAGCAGGCGGCGCTCGACGCGGAGGCGGTGGAGAATGCAAAGTTCGACAAGAAGCTTGCCACCGAGGAGGTCTGGATCCGCCAGGGCGTCAAGGCGCGCAGGACAAGGAATGAAGGCCGCGTGCGTGCCCTCAAGGACTTGCGGAGGATCAGGAGCGAACGGCGGGAGGTCACGGGTACGGCGCGCATGCAGATGCAGGAGGCCGAGCGCACGGGAAAGCTCGTCATCGAAGCGACCCACGTAAGCCACGCGTACAACGACCGTACGATCATCCGCGACTTTTCAACGACCATCATCCGCGGGGACAAGATCGGCATCATCGGCCCGAACGGCTCGGGCAAGACGACTCTGCTCAAGATATTGCTCGGGGAGCTGAAACCTCAGAAAGGCACGGTGAAGCACGGCACGAATCTCGAAGTCGCTTACCTGGACCAGCACCGGGCCCAGCTCGACGATGAAAAAACCGTCCAGGACAACGTGGCCTATGGCAGCGATCACGTGACCATCAACGGCAACCAGCGCCACGTCATTGGCTATTTGCAGGATTTCCTGTTCGCGCCGGCACGCGCGCGAAGTCCCGTAAAGGTCCTGTCAGGCGGAGAACGGAACCGGCTGCTGCTTGCGAAGCTCTTTACCCAGCCCTCGAACGTGCTTGTACTCGACGAGCCCACAAACGACCTGGACATCGAGACCCTCGATCTTCTCGAAGAGCTCCTGATGGACTATCCGGGCACCGTGCTCCTCGTGAGCCACGACCGCGCGTTCATCAACAACGTGGTCACGAGTACGCTGGTGCTTGAAGGCGAAGGCAGGGTGAACGAATACGTGGGCGGGTACGACGACTGGCTGCGCCAGAAGCGGAGGAAGAGCGAGGTCCTGGCCGCTCCCGTCAAACAGGAAGAGCAAAAGCCTGCGCCGGGCCAGCTAAAAGAGAAGCCCCGGAAGCTCACCTTCAAGGAGCAGAAAGAGCTAGACGTTCTGCCGAAGCGCATTGAAGGACTTGATGCCGAACAGCAGCAGATCACTGCGACCATGGCTGATCCTGCCTTCTACCGTGAGAGCGGCAAAAAGGTGGCTGAAACAAAAGCGCGGCTTGAGGCAGTGGAAAAAGAGCTTTCCGAGGTCTATAAACGGTGGGAGGAATTGGAAGCGCTGAAGGGGTAGTGGGACCGGTGAAGTTCACCTGCAATCAAAACAAGTTTCGATAAATTGAACCTTCAACGAATCCCGGAAAGTCTGCAAAAATTGCAGCGTCCGGCAATTGCAGCCTTTATCTGCAAAGATGGAGTCGGCCCTCTTTTATACTTCTGCAAACTTCCGCTTGTAATATGCCTGAAGCTCGTATAATCAATTTATGCCGACCGAGCTTCGCGGCTGGCTACCCTCCTGTCGATATGCATTTGTCAACCCGGATGCAATTTTTTGTTTGACGCATCGGCCGGTTCATATTACAATTATGACAAGGTATCGACATGGTTTTCCGATCTCCCTGTTCGGGAAACGGAGTAGGACAAAGGAGCGCATTATATGGGTAAATACTTCAATATTGCAATAGCTGTCGTGATTACGTTTATAGCAACTTTGACATTAAATACGGCAGTTGAATATTTTGATGATGCAAAGGGGACCGTGAGCGTCAGCGACGCGACATTGATAAACGGGCAGGCATATGTAATAGTTACGTGTGCGAACTACACTGATAATTTAATTAATGGCCTCTTAATTAAGACCCCTAAAACGATCACCGTCTCAGATATATTTGCATCCGAGCAGGTCGAAGTTATAGAATCGATCGCTACTAAATCGTCAAAAAGATATTTTCAGATATCCAAAATTCCGCCGCATACCCTGACGAGATTAACTATTCTGGTAAGCACTCAGGCACCCGATATACCCGTCTCCGTTATGAATGCCGAGTCGTTAGGGCTCAAATTCAAATCTGAATACGACTTGACTTCACATTTGTGGTCGGCTCTTAAAAATGCGCTGATTGCGGCTGCGCTTTATGCGATGATGATGTTTATTTTTTATTATATTCATGAAGCTAACAGAGCTAAAATTCATTGGGAATTTAAACATCTCAGCAGGGAAAGTAAATCCCAAAATGATTTACTGAAGAAAAGAATCGAGGATATCGAGAGTTATTACACGAAATTAAAATTACTTCTGCTGGCCAGGATTTCCGATTATGCGAAAGAGGTCTCTTTTTGGCAAAATACCATACGGCTCATGGCCGCAAGCGAAGAAAACAAGAAAAATGCCGAGGAAATTATCAATAAAATTACAGACACGTTAAAAACATACGACGCCAATACGGATATTCCGGACCTGGATGCCGAAAAGATCGCAGCGGCCTGGAGAGCTGAAACTGATAAACGTTAAGAAAGCGTCATCCGCTTTTGAGGCGCCTGCTCGAAGAGCATCGTATCGAACAGCGAGGCGTCAATCTCGTATCCGAATTCATGGACTGCCCTGCCGACAAAGTCCCGGATTTCTTTGACATCGGTCGATTCTCCGAAGAATATTTTTCGGTCTCCGTTGACGGACTTGATCAAAAAATTAAATCTTCCCCGGAAAACACCCCTGATAAGCCAGACGCCTCCGCCGATCAACCCGCAGAGAAGGATGGGAATGACCGGGATTCCGAGAGTAAAGGATTTTATATGGACGAGGACGACGCCGCCCTCGGCTTTCAGGAAGGCGTCGGCAAAAAGAATAAGCCCGAAAAGAATGAGCACGAACCCGGTGAAAAAGCGCAGAAACGGATAACGGGATTGCGAATCGTGGCACAGAGTGACCTCCCGTATTTCTACCTTCGGAACGCTCGCGACGACAGTTCCTCCCTCGAGTTGGCTGATGGCCGATCCCGAAATTTCCACCGTGGAGCATCTCATCGATTTAATATATGACCATGCATCATGTAATTTCATAAGGCCCCTTTCTGGTTCTCTTCGGCAAAAGCGAGCTTCCCTGCCGTTATGAGACCGTTAAAAAGCTGAGAATTACTCCTTGCTTTTCGCCCAATACCTGGCCGACACTTTGCAATAAATCAATGGAGCTTACGATGCCCACCACGTTACCCTCGCGGATCACCGGTAAAATCCTGGCCTCGCTTTCCAGCAGTTTTCGGATGGCCTGACCGGCGCTTTCATCGTCCTTCACTCCTGTTTTTACAACCGGGCTCATGGCCTCCCGCACCGGTATTTGAGCCAGCATCCTGTGCAGCAGGGAAAGCCGGCTGAAAAGGCCGCCCGGAGGCAGGCCCAGTTCAGCCGATTTTCTGTCTATAGCCTTCAGCATGCACTGAATGGTCAGAATGCCTGTTAATTTTTCGGCCTTATCGATTACCAGGACGGACGAGTGTCCGCAAACAATTCCTTTGTCGTCACGGTAAAAAGATCCCTGAAGGACTTTTATCGCTTCCTTGAGGTCCGCGTCATCATTCACGGCGCTATAGCCGTCAATGGTCGTCATGATGTCCCGTACCATTGTTCCAGGCATATTCGACTTTCCCGGGCCGCTGTCTTTAATTATCGGTTTTCTCTTCACCAGTCAGTTCCTGTAAAGACGCGTGCACATGTGAAAGCTTCGCTGTTCCGGACATTACTATCAAATAATCGCCGGGATAAATAATGGTGTCCCGGGCCGGGATCATCTCTTCGTCCCCTCGTCTGATGCCCACCAAAAGACTGTTCTCCGGCCATTCAATATCACATACCTTGCTGTCGCAAACGGGGGCCTCCAGGCCGACTATTTTTTCCACAATATGCATCTCCCCATCATGATCCTGAGGGCCTGGCTCCTGGGCCGATCTTCGTTTCGCCATCATCCGATTGAGCAGAACATCGTAAATAGGCTTGCCTTCCAGCAAATCACTGGCAATATAGGCGGACATGCAGACGGTAATGAGAGGTAAAAGCTGCTCGAAGCTGCCGGTCATTTCCAGGATCAGGATGCTCCCTGTAATGGGCGCTTTGACGATGGCGCTGAAATGTGCGGCCATTGCCAGGATAATGAAGTTGTTGACGTAAATAGGATCAACATGAAGATATTGTGCTACAATGTTGCCGTACACGTTCCCGGTTACCGCGCCGATGGCTAAAAGCGGCATGAAAATGCCGCCCGGGACGCCCGTACCGTAACTGAACACGGTAAACAAAAATTTAACAGCGAAAATAACCATCAGTATGGAGAGCGCGTAATGCATCTGTGGCAGCGAATTAATCAACCGGGCGCCGCCTCCCAATGCCTGGGGCATGACAAATCCCAGGAATCCGGCCGCTGCCAGAGGAAGTGCAGGCTTCAACCAGGATGGCATCCAGTGCAGTTTCTCGTAAAACATCTGGGATTTAACCAGGCCGGAGTTGAACAATACACCGGAAACTCCGACTATAAGGCCCAGCATCACAACGTACAGGTAATACTGAAAAGGCAGCACTGAAAGATTGTGAAAACCAAATACCGCTTCTTGTCCGCAAAAAATGCGGGTGACAAGGTCTGCGGTAACCGAGGCGGCCACGGTAGTGGCCAGCACTACCGGCGAAAAGTTTTTGTGCAGTTCTTCCAGGGCAAACACCACCCCGGCCAGAGGGGCATTGAAAGCGGCAGACAGCCCTGCGGCTGCCCCGCTGGTGAGCAGATATTTTTCCTCCAGAGCGGGGCGTCTCAAAAGCCTGCTGACCCCCTGACCCGCCGCTGCTCCTAATTGTACGGACGGGCCTTCCCGGCCTAAAGAAAGGCCGGCCCCGATTCCTAACACACCGCCGATGAACTTTGCCCCGATTATGTTAACCCAGCTTGTTGCCTTCAGTAATCCTGCCAGAATGCCTTTAACCTGCGGGATGCCGCTGCCGGTCGACATGGGGACCTTCTTGATCAGCCAGGACAAAATCAAGCCAATCCCGATGAGGCATGCAAACGACAGCACGGTCCAGCCGAAAGCGCCCGATTCAAGAAAGGCAAATAGCTTGTCCCTTTGCGGACTCACCCAGGCCAGCACAAGTCTGAAACCAACCACGACAAAACCGGCAAAAGCTCCGACTAAAATACCTTCAACAAAAAGCTTCAGGCGGAAATCCTGCCAATGCTGCAGGAGGTTTTTTATATAACTGTTAGATGTTGATCCATTTCCCTTCGTTGACATTGTTCAAATAACTCCTCTGAAATTTTCAAAAAAATCTCGTGACCTGTTGTACTGCCAGCATCAGGATCATCACCGCAAAACTTTTACGTAAAATGGCTGTCGGCATCCGCTTGTTCGTATACGTTCCGAGCAGACTGCCGGGAAGAATGCCGAGCACAAGGGGGATGCCCAACGTCCAGGGAACAGTGGAAGCATGTCCCAGCCGGCCGATCAATCCGAAAAAGCCCGCGAGCATCACCAGGGCCAGTCCGGTTGAGATGGCCGGCCTGGTAGGAATGCGAAGAAATACTATCATAAAGGGCACAAGTATCGTGCCTCCCCCGATGCCCACCATGCCTGCCAGGAAGCCTCCTATCACGCAGCCGATAGCCGCTTTGGCCAAGGAATACTCGGGCATCTCCGTACTCTCATTCTTGATCGGCCAGATCATCAACCCGCCGATAAGGAACAACAGTGCGACGAAGGTAATCAGGATCACATTATGAGGCAGATAGAATTGCACAGCTCCCCCTGCGAGCGCGCCGACAGCGGCGCCGCTGCCTGTTATAAGCACCAGCTTTTTTTCTATCTTATAATGCCTGCCATGCGCCCAAAAACCGACGACGCCCGCAACAAAGACGAAAAGGGTTGCAAGGGCGCTTATCTGATGTATCTCCAGATTCAGATTTACGCTGTTCTGAAAAAATAAAATTATGGGGATAATGAATATGGCCCCCCCTATTCCCAAAAGACTGGATAAGAATGCACCGCCTAAGCTACACGTGAGTAAAAACAGCCAACTTGCCGCCATGATCGAACCTCCATGAAATTTATTTTAAATTTGTGATTCCGAAAAGAAACATGCAAAGAAAATAACGAATCAGATAACTATGAACTGCTCATGAATAGATAACCTCCTGTTGCAGTAATTTTAGTAACTTGGATCCCATTTCCTTAATTGACATTGGAGAAAAGGTCGAAGGCCCAGTCACGCATACCGGTTCTTTGTCCAGGCCCGTTTGAGCTGTGGCCCGGAGCCAGAGGCTGGCTCTGCACAGTCTTCGAAGCGGAAACGGTCTCACTCGTTGACCGGGAAGAGGCGAACGCTCCTGTGACGCCTGCAAAGAGAAGGAGCATTATAAATAAAGCCATTCCCCTTCTTTCCCTGCTGAAGCCGTTAAAGAATCCTGATGAAACAAGCGCTGTTTCCGTCGCTTCATGATCTATAATGGCGGCTGTTTTGACTTTCCTGACAGAGGAAAGGAGCGCCGATAAAATAGTGACTGCCATAAGGACCGTAATTACCATCATGAACCCGTGCATAAATGCGCCGGCTTTGACAGGCACAGGAATGCCGGTGTTGCCGAATACACGTTGAACATTCGGATACCCGTTGTCGGACAGGTACCTGCGCTCCAGAGTAGTAAATATCAGTCCTGAAATGTTCACCCCGAAGATAAGCCCGAGGGACCTCATCATGTTGAGGACTCCTCCGGCCATCCCCAGTTTTTCCTGAGGGGCTGATCCTATGACTGCGCTGTTGTTAGGCGTAATAAACATCCCCATGCCGACCCCGAGGAGTATCAAAACTGCGGCCAGCAAGGGCAGGTGCACGGACACTCCCATCAACATTATCGAGAAACATGCCAGCGTGGAAAGAAGCATGCCGGAAGTTGTAATTATCCTCGGACCGTATTTATCCGAGATGTGGCCCGAGAACGGGGCCGTTACCGCCATCGCAAGAAGAAGGGGGGTCAGCAGGGAGCCGGTCAGAGCGACACTGTAGCCCAGCGCTTTTTCAAGATAAAAGGGCATCAGGAACATGATTGCGAACAGGACAAAATAGGACAACATACCGGTCAGGTTGCCGACGAGGAACGTGCGGTTTTGGAACAGTTTGAGGTCGATCAGAGGATTTTCAACCCGCAATTCCGTGAGGATGAAAAGGCCGAGCAGAATACAGGCATGAATGAATAATACGATGGTCGTAAAAGAGCCTGACTCGAGCTTTACTCCCCCGTTGAAGGCCAGCACGATACATGCCAGCCCTGAGGCAAATAGCGTTGCCCCAAGGTAATCAACGTTCTCCTTCTTATCGACTCTCGGGTCGCGCGGAAGAATGAACAGGGCGGCAATTGTCCCTACTATGCCGATGGGGATATTCACATAGAAGATCGCTTGCCAGCCTATCGTGGCTATGAGGATGCCTCCGATAAAAGGACCTGCTGACATCGCTATCGCCTGGACAGCTGCCTGGATGCCGATAGCTTTACCCCGTTCGTTTGCCGGAAATGCCTTCGTAATAAGGGCAACGGAGTTGGCTTGCAGAAGCCCGGCCCCGACAGCCTGGATAATGCGGGCTGCGATCATGAACCCCGCCGTGGTCGACATGCCGCAAAAAAGCGAACCCAAGGAGAAAACTACAAAGCCGATATTATAGAGCTTCGACCTGCCGAATATATCGGCGAGTCTTCCGAACAGCGGAAGAAAAATGATCAGCGTAAGCATATACGCCATTGCCACCCATTCTATGACGGCCATCGAAACCCCGAACGTGTTCTTCAGCGTCGGCATAGCCACGTTGACGATGCTGACATCGAGGGCCGACATGGTGGCGCCCAGCAGAACGGTGAAAAGCAGAAACCACCTCCAGCCGTGACGTTCCTGAATGCTTTTGCGTATTGCTTCTAATTTAGGTTTCATTGGTTCACCTGGAATTAAAGATTTGTTGGTTACGTCCTAGACGATGCCTAGAGCAATAGCCATGCCATATTGTGGTTGTTGCTAAATGGCTGTTATTTATGAAAATATTTTTTCGATGCAGAGGCGCACCGTTTTTTTTGCAGCAAGAAATATCTTGCACTGCAATGTAATCTATGCAGGGAAGTTCCGGATTGATCCGATACTATCCCAGGCTGTTGTATCAGTTTGAACCGAGAAAGCGGTGGGAGATTGAAAGGTTCGTCAAGGACCGCGAAGTTTAAATCGTTGAAGCGCCAGCGTGACAAAAGCACCAGGCAAGAATTGAGGATGTATTTCCATTCGGCATTAGCTTGATTTTCCGTGAGTGCGTGAGCCGGTCAGAGAGTACATACGTAAAACCGGAAAGGCATCATCTGAAAGACCAGCCTCCCGCACTCGCTTGATACCTTAAAAAAAGGCCTATCATTTCATTGCAATAAAATACAATATTCCTTATAATTAAACTACCATTCACGATAGACCTTCCTTTCCACGATAGGCTTGCAATTGAGAACTTGGTGAGCAGCTCCGGATTCAATTTCGTTTGCTGGGGTTGATCGTTAATTTTGCATTTTCGTAAGGGTCATTTTTCAGCCGCTTCCTAGAGCGTTTCACGATTTTCCCCGTGCTCGTCCTAAGCCCGCGTATGCGAGCTGAATATTTTTGCACCGACATTCGCGGCTGTTCGTATTCATTTGTCCATGCCGAGCAGTTTTCGCTAAATCTTCAGCAGTGACCGAGGTCAAATTGGGCGGTATACTAAAACAGCGCAGTTCGTCGCTGACAGCAAAGTTCATGTTTGGATTAGGCATCATCCTGTTGTGTGCTATTTCCGCTCTTTCCCTTCTGACCTATTCCTATTTAAAAAAAATATACATTCAGGAAGCCTATGAGAAGACGGATATTGTACTGGGACATATTGACGCTACTATGGAATATGCCCGGGACGAACTCCGCCCCCAGATATTCCATGCCCTGCCCAGCAACGTCTTCATCAAGCAGGTCATGTCCAACACCTTTATGAACATGGGTATCATGAAGAGGTTCAAACAAAGGTTTCCCCGCTATATTTACCGCAGGGTCGCCCTCGATCCGATGAATCCGGCCAGCCGGGCCGATGCCTTTGAAGAGCGCTATATCAGACAGTTTCGGAATGACCCGGCTTCAAAAAAGCAATGGAGGGGCCTGGTCTCCAGGAACGGCGAGGATTTCTTTCTGCATCTTAAAGCGGTTGTCGCGGAAAAAGAGTGCCTGCTCTGCCACGGAGATCCGGCTTCTTCACCGGTGTCCATTACCCGGCAATACGGAACGCTGCATGGCCGTCACTGGAAAGTAGGCGACGTAATCGGCATCGAGTCGATTGCTGCGCCGGTGAGCGAGACCTTCCGGCAGTTACGGCACGTAGCGATGTATTTTTTTCTTTTCGGAATAGCCGCGATGGCCGCCCTTTTTGCCGGTCTCAATTACTTCCATTACCGACTTGCCGTGGTACCCCTGAAGCGAGTAAGTTCCTTTTTCAAGGAAGTCACGGACGGACACCGCGGCCTCGATGTCCATTTCGATGTGCCCGAGAAGCGGCCCATTGCCCCTGGAAACGATGAAACGAACGCTCTCATCTCGCCTCCGGAAGAGTATGGCTATGATGAAGTCTACGAGTTGGCCGAATCTTTTAACAGGATGATGGTTCATCTGAAAAAAGCCGAAGAGGAAAGAAAAGAGATGGAGGAGCGGATGCTTCAGGCGGACAAGCTCGCGTCCATCGGGCGGCTTGGCGCAGGCGTGGCCCACGAGATTAATAATCCGCTCAGCGTGATCCTGGGCTATATAAATATACTGCGCAAGAAATATCCTGCCACGGAGCAGACAAGGGAAGATCTCGATATTGTTTTCAGCAACGCACGATTGTGCAAGAAGATCGTTGAGGATCTTCTCAATTTTTCACGTCATACAAAAATCGTTCGCATCCCAACCGACATAAATGCAGCCGTCGAATCGGCGCTGGTTACGATTGAGGACACATTGCGCGGCGGAAATGTTAGTTTCATCCGCGATTATGATCCCGCGCTGCCTCCTCTCGCAGCGGACGAGGACAAACTGAAGCGGATTTTCACAAACCTTATACGGAACGCCATTCAGGCCATGCAGTCCGATGGACGCCTTACCGTCAGCACCGCTCACGACAGGGAGAGAAACGGCGTAAGGATTGTTTTTTCAGACACGGGCTGCGGCATGCCCGAAGAGATCAAGGATAAAATATTCGAGCCGTTCTTTACGACAAAGCCGCCGGGACAAGGAACAGGCCTGGGACTGGCAGTCAGCTACGGAATTGTGAAGGAACATAAAGGGGAGCTTTCGGTTATAAGCGAACAAGGCAAGGGCTCATCTTTCACGCTTTGGTTCCCTCTTGCAGGAGGCAAGAATGAAACAGAAGATCCTCATTGTTGACGACAAACCGGACATCACCCGCTGGCTGGAGAGGCTGATGGGAAGCACGCTGAATGTGGAAACACTTGCCGCCGACGGTGCGGAAACGGCACTTCAAATTCTCAAGGAGAACGAGGTCAACTGTCTGCTTGTCGATATGAAAATGCCGGGCATGGACGGCATGGAGCTCTTGCGGCACATCAAGAAAAAAGACAGTTCCCTCCCCATCATAATGATGACGGCATATGGCGATATCGAAAAAGCTGTGGAGGCCATGAAAGATGGTGCCTACGACTTCATCACCAAGCCGTTCGAGGAGGAGCGGTTGCTGCATACAGTGCGGAGGGCACTGGAGCATGAACATCTTCTCCGAAGGAACATGGACCTCGAAAGAAGGATTCGGGAGAAAGAGAAGGAGACTTTTTTTGTCGGAGAGTCGCCCCGGATGAAGAAGCTCATCGATACCATCAAGCTGGTCGCCGGGACGGACGTGACCGTGCTCATAACGGGCGAAACCGGGACCGGCAAGGAACTGGCGGCCCGCATGATCCACAATCTCAGCAACAGGACCGGCAAGCCCTTTGTGGCGGTCAACTGTCCGGCGATCCCTGAAACCATCCTGGAGAGCGAACTTTTCGGGTACCGCAAAGGCGCGTTTACCGGGGCCACCTCCGACCGGGAGGGGCTTTTTCAGGCAGCCCAGGGCGGGACCCTGCTCCTGGACGAGATAGGCGACATCTCCCCCTCGTTGCAGGCGAAGCTCCTGAGAGTGCTGCAGGAACGGGAGCTGAAGCCGCTTGGCGATACCACAACCCGGAGGGTGGATGCACGGGTCATAGCGGCGACCAACAGGGACCTGGCCGCTAACGTTGCGGCGGGGCTTTTCAGGGCTGATCTTTACTACAGGCTTAATGTCGTTTCGGTCCAGACGCCGCCGCTCAGGGACATACCGGAAGATATACCCCTCATCGCCTACCACTTTCTATCCCTGTTTTGCAGCGAGCTTGGATTGGACCGGAAGAGGTTGACGGAAGAAACGATGCAATATCTTGTTCCCCGCCAATGGAAAGGCAATGCCCGGGAACTTCAGAACGAGATAAAACGGGCGGTGATCTTTTCAAAAGGCGAGATGCTCTCGCCGTCGGACTTCGGAAGCAGCGCGGAACTGATCACCCCACAAAACAGCGCGATAGAGACCGACGGCATCGATTATCGGGAGGCAAAGAATAAGGTGCTCGCCGAATTTAATATTGAATATATCTCAAACCTGCTGCGGCGGACAGAGGGAAACGTTTCCCTGGCCGCCCAGGCTGCCGGCGTAGAGCGCCAATCACTCCAGCAGGTTATGAGGAAGTATGGGATTAACTCAGCCCAGTTCAGAAAAGATGAAAAAAAGGGTGAGAAGTCAGCCGGTTTCTCTAATAACGCTTAACCCCTGGTCGTAACGTCAAAATATCGTACAGCCGCAGGACCCCCCCCGCCCTTTGTCGCGTCGCTACTGGCGCGCTGGTCGGATCACTTTCCGGATCGATTAATCAAATTTATAAATTCATCAGCAAGAATGGGCGATATTGCATATTGTCTATTTTTAGCTATACGAATGAATAGTAAGTTTTTGGGTTTCTTAAAAGTATCCACAAAACTATAAAACCTGACAGCTCCAAATCTTTCCAAGGTACAAGTACCGAGCTGTGCCACAGGATAAACTATTTGTGGTGATTCTCTGAAATAAGAAAATAAATTTTTCTTTTTTAGCACAAGTGTTTCATTCGCCAGGCTTGTCATCTCTTTAATGTCGGAAAATTTAATTTCATCATGCAACATAAACGATCGTATCGTTAAGCTATCCGCTGTGATATCGTAGCAAAGCTTCTTGAAAAAAATAATCAGGTACAAATGATAAAAGATCATGAGCGAAAGAACAAGGCTGCATGACAATGTCGCAGTTTTCTTGATAAAGGACATGCTGTCTAGCTGTAGAGTAAACAGTAAAATAGACAAGACAAAAAAAATAAATAAAACCGCAACCCTCCAAACAAAGAGCTCAACTCCCGGTCGGTTGTTTGCGATATCGTCCTTATAAGGCTTAATAAGTGTGCTCATAGACTTAAGACTCCCACAAAAAAAGCCCAAAAATAATGAATGACCATACTACGCACCACAAAAAAACATCGGACATAATCACATACCTTTTGGCGGTTTTAATTGCATCTGTGCCGTATAGTGGTTGTCTGAGGGAATCCAGGAGTGAGCCACCCCGATTCGGGCCGGAGAAGACGTCCGGCGGAGGCCATTGTTTTGCTTCCATCACTTTTCTTGCCATCTCGATCGCCATTAATTTTGAGCTAAATGCGTACGTCAAAAGAATCAGATAAAAGATCAACCAAGTAGTTATTTCGGATTTCATGAAAACACTCCCATTGAGGAAACAACGAGTCTGTAGAAAAAGTCTATTTGCGAAAGACTCTCTCTTTAGTTTGCTGTTCGTAGGAGCCAAACATCAGGCAAGAAACGACGAGCGCTAATGTAGAAATGGACCGCTTAATTCGTCTATTCAGCTCAGTCATATAGGAATGCTCGGGGCCTATATTTATCCAAGTACAGCAAGATAATGAAGGGACGGAAAGCGCCCCGTTATTTCCGAAAATCCGGTAATACTGGGGTGAAAACATTATACTTTCACGCGCGAATGTGCAGAAGAGGCAAGGAGAAATCTCACCCACCAAGTACGAAGCTTCGGTTTTGGAGGGATAAAAATTGTGTAGCTTTCACGTAAACGAGTATATTTTATGGCTACAGACGTGTCAAGGTAAAGTTGTTAACATCGTGAGGCGAGCATCTTTGTATAGTTCTCGTCATTCCTGTGTGATAATAATTACGGGTTAAGTATTGATTGTTGTTGGAAGAGACAATCTATAATCTACCCAAAGTAGAAACCTCCTGCTAAGAATGTACGTTGTGTGCTGGGGGAGCAACCTTCTCGAGTGTTACATGTATAACATACCGATGATAAATCGGAGCATCCCAATTATCTTGACATTATTTGACACAATGCTGTAATCTCCAACAATAGAATTCACCTGTAGGAGACAACGCTCGTGGCCATTAATAACTTAACCCAAAAAGCCGCATCGTATCGTTTTCTGATGAAGCTTGAGGCTGACGTACAGCACATTTGTAAGATGAAATCAACCGAATGGGAAAATTCATTAAATTGTGGGGCGTTCATTTTTGAGTTGAAGGACAGTATTGACGAGTTTTTATCGAATGACTTGAAAACCTGTAAAAAGAACGAGAAAACGATTATAAAGGATTGCCTTGTTGAGATTCGCAAGATATTGCGGTTACTTCAAATCTCCTACGGAACAAAAGTTTCTTCCCTTACGATTCATAGCATGGTTTCGGACATGCGGAACTATATCCATGAAACTCGAACCAAGCTTGGGAAGGTGTTATCGTGAAAATTCTTCACAGACGCAGCAGAGCTTTGGTACCAGAATTAAAAGCTATTCGCGATTATTGCATGGAGAGGATGAAATCAGGAAAAGAAGAATTGGGACGGGTTTAGGCGCTAGTGTACTGCGTCATAAATAACTTGACTTATGATATGGAACTCTGTATGCTAAGCCATCATGAAAAGCGCAGCGCCCATTATTTTGTCTCCTGAGGAACAATCCAAATTGGACGTCTGGGTTCGTGGAAAAAGCTTTCCCTTGCGACTTGTACAACGTGCACTGATCATCCGAATGGCTGTGGATGGAGTACAGAACCAAGATATTGCACAGGAGCTTGGTGTCTCCCGGCCAACCGTGCAGCTTTGGCGACAGCGGTTTCTGGCTTTTCGACTGGAGGGACTGGAAAAGGATGCACCCCGTCCTGGTCGTATCCCCAAAATACCGGTGAAGAAGGTTCAAGCAGTCATCGAAGCCACCCTCCATACCACTCCACCCAATGCAACCCATTGGAGCACTCGCAGCATGGCCAAGGCTCAAGGGTTAAGCGAAGCCACAATACGCCGTATATGGAAGCAACACGACTTAAAGCCTCATTTGATCAAAACCTTCAAGGTCAGCCGCGACAAAAACTTCGTCGAGAAACTGTACGACGTTGTTGGGCTCTATCTCAATCCTCCGGACAAGTCCCTCGTGCTCTGTGTCGACGAGAAGAGTCAAATCCAAGCACTCGACCGGACGCAGCCGGGGTTGCCGTTGAAAAAGGGCCGTTGTGGGACCATGACGCACGATTACAAACGAAACGGCACAACAACATTATTTGCAGCCCTCAGCATGCTCGACGGTACGATTATCGGCGACTGCCTGCCGCGCCATCGGCATCAAGAATTTATCCGCTTCCTCAAGAAAATAGATGGAGAGACCCCGATCGGTCTCGACCTGCACTTGATCGTAGACAATTACGGGACCCACAAGCATCCCAGCGTAAAAACCTGGCTCAAGCGGCATCCACGGTTCCATTTGCACTTTATCCCGACCTCGAGCTCTTGGCTGAACATGGTCGAGCGGTGGTTCCGAGAAATTACCGACAAGCGGATACGTCGTGGCACGTTTCGGAACGTGCCAGCATTAATCGACGCTATCAAAAACTATATCGATAATCACAACCAAAATCCGCAGGTGTTTGTATGGACTGCACCTGTGGAACAGATTTTGTCCAAGGTCGCCAAAAGTAAAGAAGCGTTGGACGCACTACACTAGTTTTTTTTGTTTTTCAGCAAATCCTGGAGCGCAGCAAAAGGTCTGTGCGTTGCAGTCTGCTTGTTCCCGCTGCCGGTCGTCGATTTTCCGAACGACTCCTCATCCAGATATTCCTGATGCTCGTTGTCATGGCAGTAGAGACAGAGCAATTCCCAGTTGCTGCCGTCTGGCGGATTGTTGTCGTGGTTGTGGTCCTTGTGATGGACCGTGAGTTCGCGGAGCTTCTTGCCGGAAAATTCTCTTCCGCACCGCGAACAGAGGTGGGGATACATCTTGAGCGCCTGCTCCCGGTATTCCTTTTCCCGGAGCGCCCTGTTGTGCCGAGCTTCGGCGATGATGCTCTCTTCCGGCCCTCTCTTTTTAGGCGACATATCAGATCTTGCCTCAAGGAACGATGAGTAATGCGGTTTATGCCAGATGAGACGCCGTGACGATGTCATGCACTCCCGCGAAAAATTCCTGTATTTCCCGCTTCACTTCGCCGACGGTCGAGAGATGATTGATCCTCGTCCTGAACTCGGCGCCGCCATGTAGCCCTTTCGTATACCAGCAAAGGTGCTTCCGCATTTCCCGGACGCCGATGTTCTCGCCGACAAGGTTGACCATTTCATCGAGATGACGTACCATAACGGCCTTACGCTCCTCGATCGTGGGAGGGGGCGGGACGACGCCGGTTTCAAAATACTGTTTCGCCTCCCGAAAGATCCAGGGGTATCCTTGGATCGCACGGCCGATCATGACGCCGTCGCAGCCAGTCTCCTCCATCATCCGTTTTGCGTCGCTGGCCACATGCACGTCGCCGTTTCCGATCACCGGGATGCCGACAGAGTCTTTAACGTGCTTGATCATGTTCCAGTCTGCACTGCCGGAAAAACCCTGGGCCTTTGTCCGCCCGTGCACAGTGACTCCGGCCATCCCGGCGGATTCAGCAGCCTGCGCGAAGTCAATAGCCACCATGCTTCTGGCGTCCCAGCCGAGACGGATCTTGACCGTCACCGGGACTTTCGACGCGCCCACAACAGCGGACATGATCTCCTTTGCAAGTCCCATATCGCGCAGCAAGGCCGCACCGGCGCCTGACTTTAATATCTTCGGCACGGGACAACCCATGTTGATGTCGATGAAGTCCACTTCGCCTCGGGAAACAATATGCGCCGCCTCTGCCATCGAGGCAGGTTTTGACCCGAAGATCTGAAAAACGACGGGTCGCTCGGCCGGAGCGGTATGCAGCATGGCGTTCGTCCGCCTGTGCTCGCGAATCAAGGCTTCGACGCTCACCATCTCTGAGAATACGAGTCCTGCGCCGAGTTCCTTGCAGATCGTGCGGAAGGGAAAATCGGTGATGCCGGCCATCGGTGCCAGGACAAAGGGGTTGTTCTTCAGAATTTTACGGATCGGCATGGGACTATTATAACCGAAAGATGCGAGAAAGCAAAAAATCTTTATGAAACAGACGCACAGGGATAACGACGGTGGTGTCTTCGCGAGGAGTGGGAGGCGCGCGACAGGAAGGAGACGGGAGCAGGAGCGTCCGTTGCCTCCGCTTGTTCGGATGTTTTTCCCTTTTCAAAAATGGAGAAAAAAAGGGCAGAATTATAAAAGACATGTTGTATTGCTTCGCAGATGCCGCACAGCTTGTGAGATCTGGGGAGCCGTGATGAAGATTTATTAGCGGAAGAAAAAAAAATGGTGTACTATGGCTGCACTCTGTATTTCAATCGAGGCTACTCCCTTAGTATTGCTGCATAATACTCTATCTAGAGAAACGAAGATGGCCGCCTGGTGCGGGCATCATGCAGGTGTTGAATGTGAAAGTTAGCCTTTTTACGCGCTTGTTTCTGGCATTTTTTTTTCTGCTCATCCTGGCTGCGGGCATGAGCATGTACGCCATCGTGCAGCTCGGCAGAGTGACCAACGTTACGCGCTCTATCATTATGGTGGACAATCCTCTCATGGGACTTCATAAAGACCTGACCGACGCACTCCTCTCAGAAACAAGGTATGAAAAAAAATATCTCATTGTGCAGGACCGGGCGCTCTATGACGGTTTTCAGAAATCCCGGGGAGAATTTGAACACTATCTCAGCGAAGCCCGCCACATGACCATTCCTCGCGAGATGCAAGAGGCCTTGAATAAGGTTGCTGACCTTCATCTGACGTATTACTCGCTGTTTAAAGAAGAGACTGAATTCCTGAAAAAAGGCCTTCCTTATAAACGGAAAGAATGGTATGCGCGGGAAAGGGACCGGGCCGTTGATGCGGCCATCGATGAACTGCTGAAAATCCGTCTCCTGAGCCAGCAGGCCATTTTCGATAAGGTGAAAAAACTGGACGAGGCGGGCACGAGGGCGCGGACCATCGCAATGGCCGTGAGCGCGGCAATGCTGGTGTTCGGGATCATCCTTGCCATCTGGATCAACATAAGCATTACGCGCCCGCTCACCGTGATGCAGAAGAAGACGAAGGACATTGCCGACGGCGTGTTCGAAGCGGACCTGGAACTCCCCTCGCCGCCGGAAATCGGGGAACTGGCCCAGGCACTCAACACGATGTGCCTCACGCTCAAGGAAGTGGACAAAATCAAGTCGGATTTTTTTGCGCTCATGTCCCATGAACTTCGGACGCCGCTCACCGCCATCCGGGAAGGGACCAACCTGTTTCTCGAAGGAAAAGGCGGGGAGGTCACGGACCGGCAAAAAAAACTCCTTACGATCATCTCCGAGGAGAGCGACCGGCTGATCGGGCTGGTCAATTCCGTTTTGGACCTTTCGAAGCTTGAGTCCGGCATTCTGAACTTTAATTTTATGAAGGCAGACTTGCTGCCGATCATCGCACAGGTCGTGCATGAAGTGGGGCCGCTGGCGGAAGCGAAACACATTACGATAAACCGTGATGCCCCGGAATTGCCGTTGCTGCGCATGGACACCGAAAGGATGCTCCAGGTTCTGCGGAACCTGCTCGGCAACGCGCTGAAGTTTACGCCCCGGGGAGGAACGGTGAGCATCTCCGCCCGGAGCGAGGAGAACACGATCATTGTTTCGGTCGCGGACACGGGGCCGGGAATTCCGAATGAACATGCGGCAGTGATCTTCGACAAGTTCCGGCAGGTCCCCGGCTCAGCCAAGGTTCCGGGCACCGGCCTGGGACTCGCCATCGTGAAGCACATCATTGAAGCTCATGGAGGAACCGTATGGGTGCACAGCGAATCTGGAAGCGGCAGCACGTTTACATTTCAATTGCCTGTCTAATCCTCTTGATGGTCGCCGGATGTATCACGATTAATCAGCCGCAGGTTGCCGCTCCGGATAAAGAAGGCTGCGACCATTTTGAACGGGTGGAAGGGTTTATCAGGCGCGGTGACTTTGAGGGCGCCGTGAAGGCCAGTCAGGACATTCTGTCCAACCCGACGATAACGTCCGGGGCTGACGAGGCGCTCCTGAACCTGGGCCTCATCAGCGCCCACTATGCGAATCCGAAAAAGGACTATAAAAAAGCCTTAGGCTATTTTATGCGGGTCGAACGGGAATTCCCGCAAAGCTCCCTCGTTGACGAGGCGAAGATTTGGGTGAGCGTATTGCAGGACTTTGAAAAGGCAAAACAAGTGGACCTCGACATCCAGGAAAAAAAGATGGGATTGGAAAAGTAGGCATGACGACGAACGCAGGCAACACTGTTGATCGTAGACGACGACCGGAACCTCCTGGAACTGATGCAGATGCGGCTGGAGTCCTCAGGCTACACCGTGACCACGGCGCCGGACGAAGAAGAGGCAAAAACGTCAGCTGCGGGTCAGGCTTTTGACCTCGCAATCCTCGATTTGCAGCTCGTCTACTCGGACGGGATCACGCTCATGGAGGAACTGCACCGCATGAACCCGGGCATGCCAGTCATCATCCTCACCGCCCACGGCAGCATCGAGAGCGCCGTGGATGCGATGAAGCGCGGCGCGTTCACGTATCTGACAAAGCCCTTCGACGCCCGGGAACTGATCCTGCATGTGGAACATGCTTTGGAGAACAGGAGGCTTTCATCGGAAATCGACCGCCTGAAGGGGCTGTTGTCAGAGCGTTATGACTTCCAGAACATTGTGGCGCGGAGCGCTTCCATGCAGACCGTTCTGGAGGCGGTCTCGCGGATCGCACGGACGGAATCTACAGTGTATGTCCGCGGCGAAAGCGGGACGGGCAAAGAGCTGATTGCGCGAGCCATCCATCTCGCCAGCAACAGAAAAGACGAACCCTTCATCGCCATCAACTGTGCGGCCATCCCTGAAACGCTGTTGGAGAGCGAGCTTTTCGGCCATGAGAAAGGAGCTTTTACCGGCGCCATTAAAAGCACGAAAGGCCTCTTTGCCCAGGCGCATGGGGGGTCAATATTTCTGGACGAGATCGGCGACATGCCCCTCTCCATCCAGGCGAAGTTTCTGCGCGTCCTCCAGGAACGTCAGTTCTACCTCGTGGGCGGTGAACAACCCCTCGATGTGGATGTCCGGGTCATCGTGGCCACGAATAAAAACCTGGAAGATCAAGTCAAACAGGGATTGTTCCGCGAAGACCTCTATTACCGGATCCACGTTATTCCCGTGGTGCTGCCGCCCCTAAGGGAGAGACGGGATGACATCCCCGTGCTGACAGACCACTTCCTGAAAAAATTCTGCGGGGAGATGAATAAAAAAATAAAAGGTTTCACCCCGCAGGCGCTGAGGCGGCTCATGCTCCACGACTGGCCCGGCAACGTGCGGGAATTGGAAAACACCATCGAGTATGCCGTGGCCATGACCGGCCAGGACGTCATTTCCGAGGATCTGATCCTCCCGGCAAAAGGCGGACAGGAAGAGACGATCAAACCCCTGAAGGAAGCGCGCGAGGCTTTTGAGAAAAGTTATCTCATCAGGCTCCTGCAACTGACCCAGGGGAACGTGACTGGCGCCGCAGAGCTGGCCGGCAGGTACCGGGCCGATATGTACACGCTCCTGAAAAAATACGAGCTGAATCCATCGAACTATAAGAAAGAATAAAAAACTCCTCCCCCCACCTCTTCGCCACGTTCCGGAAGATCTGTTTTACCCGTTCGATCTGGTCACAAGCCTTAAGTGTACAAACGCTCGCTATTCTCTTATGCTGTATGCTTTTTCATACATGTGCACAACTAAATGTTATTAAGGCCTTATTTCTCCCCATCTCTGCGTAAAAAAAAATTTACCGTAGGCGAAATCATACAAAAAACGCAAGGTCGTGCAATTGCACAATCATAACAGGTGGGATAATTATTACATGAAATCAACGGCATGACGGCTCCCTCCCATCTCTGGCATTCGTATTGCTATCACAGTAACAAAGAAAAATGCGTAACTTCAGCGTAACTTCAGAATGTTGCAGAGGATAGTGTCAAAACTTTCATGAAAATGAGAGTAGACCCTATGAAATGATCGACGGATAAGGTTAGCGACGGGGAGCCAGATCATCTAGTATCTTGACAAATTAATAACGAAACATTATACTATACTTCATGAGACAAGTTAAAATGCAACTTACCGAAGAAGATCGAGCCACTCTAAAGCCATTTCGTGCCAAGGGGCAGCATATGGCCAGAGAATTCAATCGCGCACATATATTATCGGCTTTAGACCAAAACGTACCTGAAAAGCAAATCATGTTAGTTCTGGGTGTTGGTCGAACCGCCATTTGGCGCACCCGCTCTGCCTACCTGGAAAAAGGCTTGGCTTATGCTTTGCATGATGTCGAGCGGCCTGGGCAACCGATACTATATGGAACCGATCAGCAGGCCGAGGTCGTGGCTTTGGCCTGTAGCGCACCTCCGAAGGGCGCCAAGCGCTGGACAATCGACTTGTTGACCAAAGCAGCGAGACGGCGACCGAAACTTAAAAATATTAGTCGTGAAAGCATTCGTCTCTTTCTAAAAAAAACGACTGCAAACCCTGGCGCAGGTTGATGTGGTGCATTGGTAAATTGACCACGGAATATCGCCAAAGGATGTATGATTTGCTGGATCTTTACGCAAGACCTTATCAGGAGAACGAGCCGGTGGTCTGCGTAGACGAAAAGAGCAAGCAACTTTTGGAACAACCACGGGCACCGATTCCAGCCAGCCCGGGAAATCCGACCAAAGAAGATTACGAGTATAAGCGTGCTGGTACCCGTAACATTTTCATGGCGATTGAACCTAAGGGCGGACACAGGCAGGCGGAAGTAACAGCCCATCGCACAAAGAGTGATTTTGTGCAGTTCATCAGTCATTTGGTGAAAAAAGTCTATGCAAGAGCGCAGAAGATTCATCTGGTGCTGGATAATCTTAATACTCATTTCCGCAGCAGTTTTGAAGAAGTATTGGGTGTTAAACGAGCGACCCAATTGTTGGACAGGGTAGAATTTCATTACACTCCCAAGCATGCCAGTTGGCTCAATATGGCCGAAATTGAAATCGGAATCATGGATCGACAATGTACTGGGTGTCGATTGCCAAACGAACAAACCCTTCGGGCGGAAATTGTCGCGTGGAGTGACCGTCGCAATCAAGCCCGATCAACAATAGATTGGAGATTCACGCGACAAGATGCTGATCAGAAGCTATCTCGTCATTATGTTTCGTAATTAACTTGTTGCAATACTAGTGTAGTGTCTCTCAATTAACTGGTGTTATGTCATGATTTGTGATAGGATGCTGTTCATGGCACGACACGCTTTAACCATAAACCTTACTGAGTCTGATCGACAAGAACTAGAGCAATGGGTGCGGGCTCATCGCACCCCGCAACAAGTTGCTCAACGGTGTCGAATTATTCTAGCCGCTGCGAATGGCCAACAAGACAAGGCCATCGCAAAGCAAATGCAAATCAATTATAAAACGGCTGCATTATGGAGGCAGCGGTTCTGTAGTGAAGGTCCGGACTGCCTTTGGGAAGTTGCGGCAGGTCGCGGACGTAAACCAGAGTTAACGGCAACCAAAATTAATAAAATAATTAATGCCACACTGCAAACGAAGCCTGCTGGAGCCACCCATTGGAGTTGCCGAACGATGGCTGAACAGCAGGGCGTGAGCAAAGCAACGATCAATAGGATCTGGCAAAGTCATCATATTCAGCCGCACAGAACCACGGGATTTAAGTTGTCACGCGATCCACGGTTCTTGGAAAAGCTTACCGATGTCGTCGGGCTCTATCTCAATCCTCCAGAAAAAGCATTAGTGCTGTGTGTGGATGAGAAAAGCCAGATTCAAGCGTTAGATCGTACACAACCGGGACTTCCTTTAAAAAAAGGGCGTTGCGGTACCATGACTCATGACTATAAGCGTAACGGCACGACAACCCTTTTTGCTGCGCTCGAATTGGCGCAAGGTAAAGTGATCGGTCAATGTTATGCTCGGCATCGCCATCAGGAATTTCTCAAGTTTTTAAAGCAACTGGATG
This sequence comes from Nitrospirota bacterium, assembly GCA_963754875.1. Lineage (GTDB taxonomy): Bacteria > Nitrospirota > UBA9217 > UBA9217 > UBA9217 > JAJYKN01. The sequence goes on along the minus strand of CAVWHO010000016.1, from coordinate 401,782 downwards.
CTGAATTCCCGGTCGAAAAGCAGCTGCACATAGTGATGGATAACTATGGCACGCATAAGCACCCCAAAGTCCAGAGATGGTTAACACGGCATCCACGTTTTGTTTCCCACTTCGTCCCGACCAGTTCAAGCTGGTTGAACCTTGTTGAGCGTTGGTTCGGAGAACTGACGGGAAAACGAATACGTCGCGGAGTCTTTGTCAGCGTGGACGCGCTCAAGAGCGCTATCGAAGAGTATTTGGCTGCTTGGAACAAAGACCCAAAACCGTTTGTATGGACCGCAACCGTTGAATCGATCGTTAAGAAACTTGGACGCTGCAAACAAACATTGGAGAAAATTCAGCCAGGCTGCACATTACCTCGCTCTCGCAAGAAAAAGGCTGATAACACCAGTCGTTTGTGAGACACTACACTAGCGGCGGATCGACCGTCGGCATGGGACGCGGCAGGCAACAGAAGTCCATTAACGAGATCGTTCTTTGAGATGTAGCAGGCGGAAAGTTTAAGCAGCGAGAGAAAGAATCTTCGCCCATTTGCCCTGAAGCGTGGTAATGGCCTGGAGCTCCGGCAATTGAACGGGTGGCTTGTAGTTCAATGACATGTGAGGGCGGAGAAAGTTGTAATGGGTCACAAAGAGCGTCGTCAGGACCACGGAGCCGTTGTTACTGTTGAAACCGGCCGCAGGCCTCACGTGATACTTGTAGGTCCTATTCAAGCGCTCGATGAGCTGTTTAAACGCCCTCCATTCCGTTGACTCGGCATCGAGGTTTTGGAGGCCGATGACCTTGTGGTGCTGGATATCGGGATCATCGCCTTCCTGAGCATTCAGAAAATGGATGCCGGCTGGGTAGGAAGGATTGCCGTCGGTCACGAGGATAATCTCCTGACCGGGAGCTGCGGTACGGATCGCTTCGTTCATGGCGATGATTGCTGGTTGCGTTCCCCGGTTATCGGCAACATGGTAGGCGGTGATTTTCAGGCTCTTGGATGAGATGAAGAAAAAGACGTATTGATGCTTCCCCAGGACCCTGATATACGTTTCATCGCCAGCCTGAATAGAATCGATCGGGCCTTTACGCTGGAGATTGTAGCTGTGGCAGTAAAACGCTGCGGCTGCCGCATAATTTAGGACCGTCTGATAAGAGACTTTGATATTGAAGACGGACTTCAAAATAGCCGCGGTTTTCCTGGCTGGAACGGCGAAGGAAACATAAAAGGCAAGGATCAGGCCGAGGACGTTCTCGGAGTTATGGATCTTCGTAAGCTCGACGATCGGCTTTTCGGGCTCAGAGTGAAGAAGCTCTTGGGGTTTGTAATGATACTCCCGGTACTGGTAGCAGAGCTTGAACTGCGAGCTTCGTTTCTTCTGTAATGCACGCTCAGCCGGATTAAGTTTTGCGATGGCCTGGACGCGGTGCTGGCAGTCATCGTTGGGGCATTTGTAAAGCGTAACCTCTTTCCGCATTTTCCAACGAAAGAGAGCGTGGTTGCAGTAGGGGCAAAAGTATTTTGACTTATCGTTTTTACGGAATCTCTGGTCGGCTTGAAACAAGTGACCACAGACCTTGCACCTGATCTGAGATTTTTTCTTACCGTCGTTGTAGTAGAGATAGTCGTGCGGGGCATTGCAGACGGGGCAAAAAACCAGTTTGGGGAGTGCATGAGACTTGCCCCAGCGCTTTACAGCAGCAAGAGGCTTTCCGTGAAGCGCTTCGTACTGAGCTAAGAGTTGGTTGTAGTCTTTCGTTTCTTGTGTTTTTTTTCGAGCAGCGGTTCGGTGAGCGGCGGTTTTGGATCGACCGCGAACTGCCGGTAGTTTGGATGCTTCTCTTTAAAATCGTCTTTCGGTTTCACTTCCGGATTGCGATTTTGGAGAACATCCTGTAACCCGGCGGCGATCTGTTCAATTTCAACGCGAGTGAACTTGGAACAGATCCAGATGATAAAACGAGCAACACGCGACGTGTTCGACATGAGCAAGCTCTCCCTTGAGGGTGTTATCAACACTACTTTTAGCTCATTTTCAGGGGGGAGACAAGAGAATTGTTAAGAACATCTTGAAAAGCAAAAGCAATCAGAAAAATTAATCGCAGTATTTTGACAAAACGTTGCAGAGTGAGAGGAGACTGGAAATGAACTGGTTCATCGCATTTTTTACAATGCTGCTGGTCGCCATGTTGAGTGTCACGTTTTTCGATGAAGTATCCGCAGCCCCGGTTATGGGCCGTTCCGACAGGATGTATGCACCAGCACAGGAAAATGGGCTCTCTTCAGTAAAAAAGGCCGATGAATTGAACATGATTAGAAGCGTACTAGAAAGCAGAGTAGAGAACCACCGGGTTTCTGAAAAGGCGCTCGCGAAAATAGCAGCTATGAATGCTGACGAACTCCGGCTCGTGACGACGCTCTGTCGTCGGGTCTCCGAAACAGGCCCGACAACCGGAGCGGATTTCGCTCTGTTCCTGGTGACGGCATTGATCGTAGTGTCCTGACAGGAGTGCGGGAATGCGAAAAGACCAAACCTCGTTCGGGAAGGAGATCTCCATGAAGAAGAACATGCCCACCCTTGGCTATCATTTGTTTGTCATCGTCATCAGCGCCGGAACCGCTCTTTCGCTTCCCGTCATCATTCAGTTTGCCAGCCGGAAGGTCCTGCAATATTGGTCCCTGATCCAAAACGAAGAACTGTTTCTCGTTTCTACGGAAATTGCGACAGCGATCACCTTGATCATTTTCATAAACATCGTTGTACGGGACTGGAGGATCAGAAAATTATCTCACCTGGCGAAAACGGCGGGCCTGGTGTCCGTTGTAGCAGCAAAGTCATTCCTCGGAAAAAGACGAATGAAGAGAATAAAGGAAGAGCACGGATTCGGCAGGTCCGTGATGCTGATCGGCTCAACGGGTTTCCGGACCTTCAGTGATCCTGGTGGTGAAATGCACGAGGTTCTGCGGAATTGCCGCGAAGCAAAGATCATGCTCCTTGACCCGCTGAAAGAAGGCGTGACCGCACGCGCACGAAGTCTCGCCGATCCCGGGATTACCCCGGAAATGTCTACGGGAGCAGGTCATCAGAAGCATTGATTTTTTGAAAGGGCTCAAGTCGCTCCAGAAAAATATCAGGCTGAAACTGCGCCCGGATGTGCCCCTCGTGAAATTGGCCATTCTCGGCGATTATCTCTGCCTGCAGCATTACCCCACAGGTCTGAATGTCCGGAAAATGCCGGAATATGTACTCAAGCATGATCAACACGGCAGTCTCTTCGACCTCTTCTATCAATATTTTGTCAATGAGTGGTTCGAACGAGATATTCCGGAATACGATCTGGATACGGACGAACTGGTGTACCGTGACAAGTCCGGGAATGAAGTCAAACGGGAAAAGTTCAACGATGTAGTGATGGAGTGTTGAGAAAAACGATTGCCCGGCGATGACGTGTCCTTTCTCTTGTTGAAGTTTTTATGCATTTTGATCTGCATGACTACCGGGCCCCCCGCATCGGCATTTTGGCGGTCCGCTCCTTATCTCCTTTGAGAGTGGGCCGTCAGAATGCCGTTTTTTTGTCGGTTCGCGTGGGTCATATCCTGATTCTCTCGCCGCCAGAATGTATCATAGTGAATCCAGCGACTTGCAATCCTCCGGCTTCCTGCCGGTAGTAGTGCGTCGTAAGCCGCGCCCTGCACTCGCGCGGGCACACCCTGCATTCGTGTTTTCACCCATAAATACGGCTGCAAGGCTCGTAAACGCTGGGTCCAGGCGGGACGCGTTATTGGAGGGAGTTCCACTTCCTCAAAAAAATAGCCCGAAGACAACTATCTTCGGGCTATTGCTTTGCATATGGTTCATAACGAATGGGTATCGCCTAGAAAATACCGGTTCTTAGGGTGCAGATGTCCCGCTACTTCCTGAATGTCTGATGGCATTGCACGCACCCGTCAAGGAGCTGCTTTGTGATCCGCAGCATTTCTCGCTGATTATTACGTCGGGCAGCGCGATCGAGAGCATCGAGTTTTTCGTGAAATTTTTTGTCCCTCTCGATGAACTCCTTGCTGCGGGACGCATTTTTGGGGAGGGTAACCGTTCCGGTGTGCATACCTTCATGGGTCTTTTCCATGGCGCCAGTCATGGACTGGAGCGCTGACTGCACTTTAGCCGTATCACCTAACGCCACGGCGGAGACGATATCACGGAACGCGTTGTCCAGGGTCAGCATTTCCTCGATAAGGGGATTTGTTGCAGGAGGCTGCGCTGATCCGCGAACGTGAGGCTCGTCGTGTGCGTAACAGAGCCACGATGGAAATCCTGCGAGCAGAAACAGGGCGGAGAAGTAGACAGTTATCGGCAGAACGTACTTCATTCATGTCTCCTCATTCGGCTGAATTGGACTTGCGAAAAGAAGCTTAACCCGGAGCATTATACCAAAAAAAGTATGTCTTGACACGAATATTCGTAATAAAAAAACCCCGGCAGCTCGCGCTGTCCAGGGCAGGGGAAAGTGTACAGGAAAGACATCAATGGAGAACTCGTGATAAGGGATCTTGTCCGAAATCATCCCGTTTATGCACTTTTAAACCGCTTTTCTCTCCGGGAAAGATGTATAATTTTTAAAAATATATAAAAATATGAATCCCTCGACTTGCAATCCCCGGCTCCTGAAGGAGGGGCCCCACTAACTTATTCGTATTCGGGATATTGAGTGCCGATAATGCCTGAGCTAAAGCGTTGGTCATATCATCCCGACGTAGGGGAGAAGGCTCAAGTGCACGTACCAATGAAATTCTTATTTTTTCTCGGTATGACGAATCCCTCAGGCGCAAGGAGGCCCCACCCGCCGAGTTAATATATAATGCGCTTTATCAATAGTCAACAAAAATCGAAACTATGAAACAAGTCAAATCAGTTAATTTTCTAGCAAAACCAGGAATGCTGGGTGGGAATGGTGAATGATGAAGAGAAAATCCTTGACAATAATGGACTTATCTTATATATTCTATATTCTTTGCCGAGCGGGTGCTTTTCATGTTTGATTCCCTAAGTGGTAAATTAGAGTCTGTTTTCAAGAAGCTTCGCGGCAGGGGCGTCCTGAAGGAAGATGACGTTAAAGAGGCCCTCCGCGAGGTACGCCTTGCGCTCCTCGAAGCTGACGTCAACTTTAAGGTTGTCAAAGACTTCATCAGCCGAGTCCAGGAACGGGCAGTAGGTCAGGAGATACTTTCCAGCCTTACGCCAGGCCAGCAGGTCATCAAGATCGTCCACGAAGAACTTGTGGCGCTCTTGGGCGGCACCCAAGCCAAGCTTCATCTCTCTCCAAACCCGCCGACAGTCATCATGCTTGTCGGATTGCAGGGCTCGGGGAAGACGACCACGGCGGGCAAGCTTGCAAGGAATTTTAAAAAAGACGGACGGCGCGTGCTTCTTGTTCCGGCAGACACACGCAGGCCGGCGGCAGTCCAGCAACTCATCACCCTCGCCAAACAGGTAGGGGTTGATGCCTATGCTACGGACGAGCAGGACCCCGTTGTCATTTGCCGTGAGGCGGTAAAACAGGCTGCCTCGTCGTTGTTCGAAGTCGTGGTCCTTGATACTGCGGGCAGGCTCCAGATCGATGAACCTCTCATGGAAGAGCTCCGGCAGATCAAGGCCGGGGTGAAGCCCCATGAAGTCCTCTTTGTCGCCGATGCGATGACCGGCCAGGAAGCCGTGAACATCGCCTCGAAGTTCAATGCCGACCTGGGGTTTGACGGGGTGGTGTTGACGAAGCTCGACGGCGACGCCCGCGGCGGCGCGGCGCTTTCGGTCAGGGCCGTGACCGGCAAGCCGCTCAAGTTCGTGGGCATGGGCGAAAAGCTCGATGCCCTTGAACCGTTTCACCCGGACCGCATGGCCTCGCGTATCCTCGGCATGGGCGATGTTATGTCGCTCATCGAGAAGGCCCAGGAAGCCGTAGACCAGGAAGAAGCGCTCAAGCTTGCGAAGAAGCTCAAAAAGAATTCCTTCGACCTGGATGATTTTCGGAGCCAGCTGAAACAGGTGAAAAAGCTGGGCGGTGTCGAGCAGATCATGGGCATGATCCCCGGGATGGGCAAGATGAAACTCCCCGATGCCCAGGTGAACGAGAAGGAACTGACGAAGGTAGATGCGATCATCAGCTCCATGACGCCGAGGGAGCGGACCGACTACACGATCATCAACGGAAGCCGCAGGGCGCGCATCGCGAAAGGGAGCGGCACGCAGGTGCAGGATGTGAATCGGCTGCTCAAACAGTTCGCCGAGATGCGAAAGATGATGAAGTCCATGACGAGCGGCAAGATGGGGAAAATGGGGAAAATGTTCGGCGGAAGGATGCCGTTTTAACTTAAATCTTCCTCTCGCAGAGACGCGAAGGACGCAGAGAAAAGCATGACAATATTTTCCTTTGCGGACTTGGCGCCTTTGCGGGAAACGATTTTTGTATTTTCTTAAGAGAGAGGTGAAGACATGGCAGTAAGAATCAGACTCAAGAGGATGGGGACCCACAAGAAGCCTTACTACCGGCTGGTGGTGGCGGATTCGCGTTCGCCGCGGGACGGCCGTTTCATCGAGATGGTCGGGACCTACGACCCGCTCAAGAAACCGGCGGAGATCAAAGTCGACCAGGACAAGACGCTCGGCTGGCTCAAGAAGGGCGCAGTCCCCTCCGATACGGTCAAGACCCTCCTTTCCAAAGTGGGTGTCATGAAGCAGTACGCCGAGGCGAAGTAATTTCGCATAGGGATCGCTCATGCGAAGAGTGGGTTCTTGATGCTCATCATCATCGGCAGGATAGTAAAACCTTTCGGTGTCAAGGGTGAGCTGAAAATCGAACCCATGACGGACTTTCCTGAGCGGTTTACGGGGCTCAAAAGCGTTCATCTCGTCTCACCGGCAGGGAAAGAAACCGTCTGCGAAATACAAACGGTTCGCTATGCAGGCGGTGCTCCGTACATACGGTTCGACGGCTTTCGATACGCCGGAGAAGGCCAAAGCGCTCAATGGATGGTTCCTGAAGGTCCCCGCAGAAGAGGCCGTTTCCCTGCCTGAAGGCACGTACTACTGGTTCGAGCTCATGGGCATGGAGGTCGTTACCGAAAGCGGCGAAAAACTCGGATCGATCGTGGACATCTTTGAAACCGGCAGTAACGACGTCTACGTTGTAAAACGCGGCAGGAAAGAGGTATATGTTCCTGCAACGCGTGAGGTGATCAAACAGGTCGACCGGAAAGAAAAGCGGATGATCATTCATCTGATCGACGGCCTGATAGAATGAAGCAAGAACCGGTTCCGGCCATGCGCAGATTGAACTTTGAGGTGCTCACCCTGTTCCCGGGAATCCTTGAGGGACCGCTGAACGAAAGTATCCTCAAACGGGGGCGGGAAAAAGGACTTCTGAACGTAACTATCAGGGACATTCGGGACTTTACCGAAGACAAGCATAAGACCGCTGACGACAGCCCTTATGGCGGCGGCGCCGGCATGGTACTTAAACCGGAGCCGATCTTCAAGGCCTTCGAAGCGATGAAGATTGCGTATCCCGGTGAACAATTTCTGACGATCCTGCTCTCGCCCCAAGGCAGGGTCCTGAACCAGCAAAGGGCGGAGCGGCTTTCCGAAGAAAAACGACGGATCGTTCTGCTCTGCGGCCACTATGAGGCAATCGACGAGCGTGTCATCGACGCGCTGGTCGATGAAGAGCTGTCGATCGGCGATTATGTGCTGACAGGCGGAGAGCTGGCTGCCCTCGTGGTGATCGATGCAGCGACGAGGCTCCTGCCGGGAGTGCTCGGCGATGAAGAATCGGCATACCGCGATTCCTTCGGTGACGGTCTTCTCGATCACCCGCACTATACAAGGCCGGCTGAGTTCCGCGGGATGAAGGTCCCGGACGTGTTGCTCTCGGGCAATCATGCGGAAATCGATAAATGGCGGCGGCGCGAAGCGCTCAAGGCCACGTTCTTGAAAAGACCGGATCTTCTGGAAAGTGCGGATCTGACGCAAGGAAGATCGAAAAATACTGGCTGAACTGAAAAAAGAGGCGGATACATACTAAGTAAGGCAGAATGCGGGACGGCATACATCTGAGATGCGCATGCCGCAATGATCGTTTAAGGGAGGGTTGCAATGAATATCGTTCAGTCTTTGGAAAAGGCCCAGTTGAAAGAAGGGATACCGAGCTTCCGCGTGGGTGACACCATCCGCGTTCATGCCAAGGTTGTGGAAGGCGACAAGGAAAGGATCCAGGTATTCGAGGGGCTGGTCATCGGCCGTCAGGGTGCTGGCGCCCGCGAGATCATCCGCGTCCGTAAACTGTCCTACGGCGTAGGAGTCGAGCGGCTCTTCCCGGTCCATTCCCCGATGATCGACAAGATCGAGATCGCCAAGGAAGGCAAGGTCCGCAGGGCCAAGCTTTACTTCCTCCGTGAGCTGCGCGGCAAGGCCGCCAGGATCAAGGAAAAAGAGCGCGTATACGCAGCGGTGGCGGGAGCAACTGAGCCCGAAGCCGCAGAGCAGAAGTAGTCTTCAAGCTCGAAGCACGAATCTCGAAATCCTAAACATGGGTGCGGTTGAAACCGTCCCTGTTTAGGATTTCGTATTTGTAAATTCGCATACCCTTCGAAAGAGGTCTTTATGCCTCGTGGCCGGCCCCGCACCGGGAATTCTCCTCCAGACCGGAACGACGATCTTTTCCACGGCGAGCTGGTATGCGATCCCTGGTCTTTCGAGCGGAGCGCACGCAAAGCAGGATACGCCCGTATCGCCGGCCTTGACGAGGCGGGAAGGGGACCGCTGGCCGGGCCTGTCGTTGCCGCTGCAGTGGTGCTTCCCGACGGGCTGCTGATCCCCGGCCTTACTGACTCCAAGCAGGTTTCCGAAAAGGAACGGGACAGGCTTTTCGACGTGGTCCGTGAGCAGGCAGTATGCTACGGCATTGGAATTGCCGACGAACGGACCATTGACGATGTCAATATCTACCAGGCCACGATCGTTGCCATGGAGCGGGCGCTCGAAGCGCTCCATCCGCAACCGGACTACCTTCTCCTTGATGCGATCACTCTTCCACGCGTCCCGATTCCCCAGAAACCACTGATCAAAGGCGATTACCGCAGTCACAGCATCGCGGCGGCTTCGATCCTCGCCAAGGTTACGCGGGACCGGATGATGCTTGAGTTGCATGACCGGTATCCCCAGTACAATTTCGGGAAACATAAAGGATATGGGACCCGGGAACATCTCGATGCGCTCCGCAAGCATGGGCCCTGCGACGCACACCGGAAGTCGTTCAATCCCGTGGCCCGGATGCTCGGAAGAGACCGACCATGAGCCTCCTCCGAAAACTTATCGGCAAAGAAGGCGAAGACCGGGCCGCGCAATTTTTGTTGAAGCAGGGATACAAGATCCTGGAGCGGAACTACCGGACCCGCAGCGGCGAGATCGACCTCATTGCCCTGCACCAGGGTGAGGTCGTGTTCGTGGAGGTCAAGACCAGGACGAACAACGCCTTCGGCGCGCCGGAACTGGCGGTCACACCGTCCAAACAGCGGAGAATGGTCAAGGCCGCCCTCGGCTACATTAAGCACAAAAAGCTCCACCAGGTCCCCTGCCGGTTCGATGTGGTGGCGATCAGCGCTGCCGCTGAAAAAGAGCTTGAACTCATCCAGAACGCCTTCGAGATGGACCGTACGCACGTGTGAGGGAGGCAGCATGCTTGAATTTCTCAAAAAAGTCAATCTGTTCGACGCGCTCTCGGTCAATGAGCTGGAGAAGATCGAGAAGATCTCCCGCATCGAGGCCTTTGCCAAGGATACCCCGATCTTTAAGGAAGGAGATCCGGGCGATCGCTGTTATGTGATCACGAACGGCGATGTGCGGATCAGTAAGTTCATACCGAATATCGGAGAAGAAGCGCTCGCCGTTTTGAAGCCGGGTGATTACTTCGGCGAGATGGCGTTGATCGACAATTTCCCGCGTTCGGCCCATGCCATCGCCAATACCGACGTCGCGCTCCTTGCCATCAGCAAGACCGACCTGGACAAGATCCTGATCATGGACCGGGAACTCGGCTACAAGCTCCTCTGGGCGTTTACGAAAACGCTTTCAAAGCGTTTGCGGGAGACGAATGAGAAGATGGCGGGCTTCCTTGCCATGTCCGGCGGGTTTTAGCTGTTTTTCGTTGTTTGTAAGCAATCCGATGTGGTATAGTGTTCCTGCAGCCCATGTGCCTGCCGTTTTCGTTCACTTCCTGCGCGGACGTTTATTCCACGATAAAACCAGTGACTCAAAAGCGATACAAAATAGGAATGATAAGCCTGGGGTGTCCCAAGAACCAGGTGGATGCCGAGCAGATGCTCGGCGTGCTCGCAGGCTCGGGTTTTGAACTCACGCCTGACCAGCACGAAGCAGACGTCATCGTGGTGAACACCTGCGGGTTCATCGATTCGGCCAAGGAAGAGTCCATCGAAGCGATTCTTGATGCAGCGAAGATGAAGACGCAGGGCCGCTGCTCCAAAGTGATCATTGCCGGCTGCCTTGCACAGCGATACAAGGAAGACCTGCTGCAGGAGCTCCCCGAGGCCGATGCTGTTATCGGGACGGGCGAGATCGGCCGTATCAGCGAGATCTGCAAACAGGCGCTTGGCGGGAAAGAACACGTTCTCGAAATGTCGGCGCCCACGATGGTCTACGGCCTGCCCCGGGTGAGCACCACGCCGGCGCATTACCGGTACCTCAAAATCGCCGAGGGGTGCAGCAACCGCTGCTCCTATTGCGCCATCCCGATCATCCGCGGGAATTTCACGAGCAGGCCTGCTGCCTCGATCCTCGATGAGGCGCGCCGGCTCGCGGATGAAGGCGCGAAGGAGCTGATCCTCCTGGCCCAGGATTCGACAGCATATTACGACAAGGGGAGGGATCTCTCCAGGCTCCTCACCTCGCTGGCCCGTATGCGGGGCATCGGGTGGGTGCGGCTCATGTACGCTTATCCCGGCAGGATCAGCAAAGAACTGATGACGGTGCTGGCCGAGGAGGAGAAGATCTGCAAGTACCTCGATATCCCGATCCAGCATTTTGATGACAAAGTGCTCGCGGCCATGAACCGCCGCGGGACGTCGGAGGACATCAGGAAGACCATCGCGCAGCTGAGGAAACGGGTGCCCGGCATCGCGCTCCGCACGTCGCTCATTGTGGGTTTTCCGGGCGAGACCGAAGCGGCGTTCAAACGGCTTCTCGCGTTCGTGAAAGAAGCGGAATTCGAACATTTGGGCGTCTTCACTTTTTCCCCGGAAGAAGGGACCGCTGCTTACGATTTTCCCTCTACCGTGCCTCGTGAGGCAGCCATGGACAGGTACACCAGGATCATGAAAGTGCAGGCAAAGATTTCGCTCCAGAAGAACCGCGCGCTCGTCGGCTCGACCCAGCGTATCCTCGTTGACGGTATGGAGGACATGGCGCTCGTCGGCAGGCTCCAGACGCAGGCGCCGGAGATCGATGGTATGGTATATTTGTCCGAGACTGAAGCAGAGCCCGGAGAGTTCGTTGACATCGTGATCACCGATGCAACGGAGTATGATCTGATGGGAACAACAGGAACGGTCGCCACAGAGCACGCACACAGGTCGGAAAGAAAAAAGATCATTAGCACGGATAAAATGAAAAGAAAGTCCAGGTGAAGACCTTGCCCCCGTGTCTATCTGGGATTATTACCTATTTATTGAAAGGGACTTTATGAATACTAACAATCAAGCAGCACCGGATGCAAACAACGAAGAAAGTTTTGCCGAGCTTTTTGAGAAGAGCTTTAAAAAGCAGGAAAAGCTCGAACCTGGCCAGATGGTTGAAGCGCAGATCGTGAAGATATCTAATGAATGGATTTTCCTCGATCTCGGCGGCAAGGGTGAGGGCTATCTGGACAAGAAGGAAATGGTGAACGATGCAGGGGAGCTCACGGTCAAGGAAGGCGATACGGTCCGTGCCTACTTCGTGTCCTCAGGAAATAACGAAATGCATTTTACGACCAAGGTCGGATCAGGTCCGGGCAAACAGAGCCAGCTTGAAGACGCCTGGAAGAACGGGATCCCCGTGGACGGTACGGTGGTAAAAGAAATGAAGGGCGGATACGAGATCAGGATCGGCGGCAGCGTGCGCGCCTTCTGCCCCTATTCCCAGATGGGCTTGCGGCGGGAGGAACAGCCGTCCGAGAACATCGGCCGCTCCCTGACGTTCAAGATCATTGAATTCGCCGAAAATGGACGGAACATCGTCGTGTCCCGGAGACCGATTCTGGAAAAAGAACGGCAGGGCAAAGTAGACGAATTGAAGCTAACCCTGAAAGAGGGAATGAAGGTAAAGGGGACCGTCACGTCCCTCCAGAAATTCGGCGCCTTCGTCAATATCGGCGGCATTGAAGGACTGCTGCCCATCTCCGAGATCGCCTGGACGAGGACCGAGAAGGTGGGCGACATCCTTTCCGTGGGCCAGACGGTCGAAGTGATCATCAAGAAACTCGATTGGGAACAGAACCGCTTCTCGTTCAGCCTCAAGGACGCGATGCCTGACCCGTGGGAACGGGTTGCAGACACGTTCGCGATTGGCTCTTATCATTCCGGCATTGTATCGCGGCTTGCCGCATTCGGCGCATTCGTTACGCTCAAGGAGGGTGTGGACGGGCTTATTCATATTTCGAAACTAGGGGCCGGCAAAAGGATCAACCACCCGAAGGAAGTGGTCAAAGAAGGACAGACCGTTGAAGTAAAAGTGGAGGCCGTTGATGCGGCCCAGAGAAAACTTTCTCTCTCCCTGGCCGAGATCAGCCGTGCGGAAGAAGAGGCGGCTACGTCGTTGAAAGAATACCAGGATCAGGCAAAGGACGCGCCGACGAATATGGGATCACTCGGGGATATCCTGAAGGCGAAGATGGATCAGCAGGAGAAGAAGTAGATACCACCGGCCAATAACCTGATACTATAAACGGTGGAGTAAAAAATGAGCCGAGGCGTGCGCGGGAAAGGCACGTTGTCTACTTCGCCGTAAGAAAAGGGTCTCGGGTGAGAACCTGATTCTTCCCCATGCTTGAATTTACCCTCGCATTCATGTTAAAGTGCCTTCCGTGATTGCCGCGCTCGTTATCTTCATTATCACCTACATTTTTATCGGCCTCAGGCAGATCCCGCAGGTGCACATTGACCGTCCCGCGGGCGCCCTTGTGGGGGCCGTGCTTATGGTCGTCTTCGGCGTGCTAACCCTCGACCAGGCCTTTTCCGCCATCGACATGCATACGCTTCTGCTCCTGCTCGGGATGATGATCATCACCGTGTATCTCCGCATTGCAGGGTTTTTCGAGCTTATGGCAGATAAGATCCTCTCGCTCTCAAAAACTCCGCTCCAACTCCTCATTTTTATCACACTGTCGTCGGGCCTGCTCTCCGCCCTGTTCGTGAACGACACGATCTGCCTGCTCTATACTCCCATCATTCTGGCGATAACCGTCCAGCTCAATGTGAATCCCATGCCCTATCTGCTTGCGCTGGCAACGGCCTCCAACATCGGGAGCGTCATGACCGTGACCGGCAATCCGCAGAATATGCTGATCGGCATTTCTTCCAAGATCCCCTACCTCTCGTTTCTCGGGGCGCTTTTTCCGGTAGCGGCCCTCGGACTCATGGTCTCCGTCTCTGTTATCTGGCTCCTCTACAAAAAAGAGATGAGGGCGGATAGATTTTCTTCAAGGCCCGCCACGCCGGAATATGAGGTCCGGAAGCCGCTTCTTGTCAAAACGCTCATCGTATGCGCAGGCGTACTCATCGGTTTTTCGCTGGGACAGCCCTATTCACTCGTTGCAGCATCGGGCGCCGTGGCCCTCATGCTGATCGGACGGGTGAGGACGGAGACGGTCCTCGAAGGCGTGGACTGGACCCTGCTGCTGTTCTTCTCCGGCCTCTTCATCGTCATGCGCGGCGTCGAGAGCTCCGGCATTGCGGCATTTATGATCAACAGTGTCGGTGACCTTACGACTCTTTCACCCATCGGCCGGATCGCCGGCCTGTCGGCTGTTTCGACTGTCCTATCAAACGTGGTGAGCAACGTGCCTGCGGTGATGCTCCTCAAGCCGCTCACGCAATCGCTCGGCGACAGCAGGATAGCCTGGCTTACTCTCGCTATGAGCAGCACGCTGGCCGGGAACCTGACGCTCATCGGTTCGGTCGCCAATCTCATCGTGGTCCAGCAGGCCAAGCGGACCGTCGAGATCAGGTTCATGGAATATCTCCGGGTCGGCGCGCTGATAACGATGATCACCATCGCGATCGGGATCCTGATCCTCGCCGTCGAAGTGAAATTTGCACACGGCGCGGAGTCGTTCGCTGCCGAGAAACAGACTTCATTGACGGGGGTGACCATTACTCGGGGCGATCATACAGCCCCGCGGACGTATCGAATCGTGCTTTTCTGTAATACCGACGATGCACGCACGAGGGGACTGCAGGGCTTCCGCCTGTTGAAACCCGATGAGGCGGCGCTCTTCGTATTTCCAAAACCCGAAGCAGTGACGTTCTGGATGGGGAGCGTCGCCTACCCGATCGATATTATCTTTGTCGGGCCGAACAAAAAAGTGCTGAGTGTATATCCAGACTGCAAACCGGGGAGCTTGGAGTATTATCCTTCCATTGCTCCGATTCAATGGGTAGTTGAAACAGCAGCGGGATCGGGGATCAGGGTCGGAGATGGTGTAAGCTTGAAATAACTTGTGGCTTTGGAATGGGAAGGTTCCGCAGGTTGAAATATGGAAATCGGCTATCGCATAGTACGTCCCGCTGATGTCGGGACGCAGCCGCTCCGGTTTGCGCAGATTTCTCTCTGGCGCGCGGCAAATTGGGGAGTGACTGCGGGCGAGCAGGCGGTCACGGAGGCAATCGGGATCGCCGGTGCATGCAAAGCCCGCGGCATCAGGACCGTGTTTCACCCGCTCGAATATCCGCTGGCCAACGATCACGCTCAGCATACGCTCGACGTCATGCGCCGGCTGGCCGGCGCATGCGATCATGCCATCATTATCCACGACGAAGGCGGCACCGACGGTAAGAGGCTGTCAACGGAGGAGGAACGGACCTTTGAAAAAAATCTTGCCGAGATCAGCGGTCTCTGCCCAGTCTCGATCGAGAATTCGTTTAATTCCGGCGACGTTACCTGGTTTTGGGAGCGCTTTGTGGTCCCGTCGGCAAAGAACGTTTCGATCACACTCGACATCGGCCATTTGGAGTCCGCGGACATCGATTCGATTGCCTTCGTCGGTGAAATGCCCGAACGGCTTGTTGAGCGCATTCAGTTCGCGCACATGCACCACAAAGCCGCCGAGCGCTACGGCATCAGGGACCACTGGCCGCTTGTGCCGGGCTGCCGGGAGATCGAGGCGCTCAAAGTCCTTCTGCTGCGCAGACCCGACGTAAAGGTGATTCTCGAACTCGATGCTGCTGAGGACGGTATGGGGCGGAGCATTGAGTTGCTCAAAAAACTCCAATGAAGGTAATTCCTCTTGCCGCCGAATCGATGGGTGTCCGCAGCTCCGCCACCTTTATCGAAACCGCTGATGTGAGAATCCTGATCGACCCGGGCGTGTCGCTTGCGCCAATGCGCTTCGGCCTGCCGCCCCATCCGATCGAGATCAAGGCCATGAACGAGAGCTGGCGGGCCATCAAAGAATACGCTGCCCGCTCGGACATTCTCATTATAACCCATTACCACTTTGATCATTTTGACCCCACGGAACCCCTGGTGTTCAGGGACAAGGTGCTTCTCCTCAAGCATCCGAAGGAGCAGATCAACTCCAGCCAGCGCGAACGGGCCCGCGCCTTGTCCAAGAACTTCGGGACGCTGCCGCGCAGGGTAGAAAGCGCAGACAACGGGAGTTTCGATTTCGGCAACACACGCATCCGCTTCTCTCCTGCCGTTCCCCACGGCCCGAGCACGAAAGTCGGATGGGTGGTGCAGGTTTCCATCTCGGAAGGCGACTTTTGTTTCCTCTATACTTCCGACGTTCAGGGCGCAAGCAGGCCTGAGCACGTGTCGTTCATTCACTCGGAAAATCCGGACCTCCTGTACCTCGATGGGCCGCTCACTTATATGATGGGACAGGCGTTCACCCGCGAGGATCTCAATTCGTCGCTCACGAATATCGGCGCTTTAATCGAGAAAACATCCGTGCAAATACTCGTCATGGACCATCACGTGGTTCGGGACCCGAATTGGAAAGAAGAGACTCAAAAACTCTTCGCATCAGCTGAGAAGAGCGGTAAAAAGCTCGTTACCGCTGCCGGTTTTCTCGGCAGGGAGGACGAAATACTTGAAGCGCATCGCAGACAACTCTTTGCATGGCATCCGGACATGCCTGAAGAGCAAATTGAGCGAAGTAAAAATTTCCAGCTCGTAAAAGAGCTGGTAAAAAAATAATATAGATAGTGGCTCATATGACTCGGCTCAGCCCAGTCAGCCTGCCTTGAATTTTCTCCCCTCATCATGGAAAAGAGGACCCTATCTTGGCCGGTGCCGGGCCATTGCACTCTGAGACGAAAAGTGTCATAATATGGCATGTTTTATGTCAACGGAAGAGAGGGCGGAACCGTTCGTTTGCTGAAAATGAGTCGCAGAGCTGCTGGCGTATTTCTGTCAAGTGTATTTTTTTTCCTTTCTGTCAGTGTTCTTTTCGCAGCAGAAGGTGCGCCCGCTCTGACGATCGGTGGAACGGGGTGCGCATTAGGCGGCATCAAAGGCGTCGCAGAAGCCTTCCAGAAAAAACATCCGGAGATGAGAATCAAAATCATCCCGAGTCTCGGCAGCGGCGGAGGCATCAGGGCCGTTCTTGCGGGCTCCCTTGATCTGGCACTCAGCGCACGCCCGCTTATGGATCGCGAGAAAGCGAAAGGCGCCTCAGAGGTTGAGTATGCACGGACGCCCTTTGTTTTCGTGACTGCGGCCGCTGCAAGAGTGCAGAGAATCACACTCCAGGAGGCGGCATCAATTTATGCCGGAGAAGTAGGGGTATGGCCTGATCAAGCCCCGATCCGGCTGATCATCCGACCCGAGGAAGATACGGACATGCGCCTGCTCAAGGAAATGTCGCCAGCCATGGAAAAGGGAGTAGAAAAGGCCCTCTCGCGCGAGGGAATGCTTGTGGCGATCACGGACCAGGACAACGCCGACCTGCTGGCAAAGGTGAAAGGAGCTTTCGGCGCCGCGGCGCTCGCCCAGATTGTGTCGGAAAAACGGCCGTTGCGCGCGCTGTCGCTGGACGGCGTACAACCGAGCCTCGCCTCCCTAGCTGCGGGAACATATCCTTATTTCAAGGTCTATTTCGCCGTGACCGGCCCCCGGAGCGGCCCGGCAGCGCAGCGCTTCGTGGAATTTTTATTTTCTCCGGAAGGCAAAAGGATCCTTACCATGACCGGACATCTGGTGCGGCAGAGAACGCGATGACTACGATAAGCAGGAAAGCAATTCGTTTGACGAAGTTACTGGCCTTGCTGCTGTCTGCATTGCTGGCGGTCACCATTCCCTTCGGTTATGTCATCATGTCCTACGAACATCAATCCGCAGTTCTGGAGACCGAGGCCGAGGCCACGGCCTCTATCGTATCCGAACTCATCAGCACCAATCCGGAGTACTGGCGATATGAACAACCACGGTTAGAGGGGCTGTTGTACCATCGGCCGGTCGATTTTCAGGATGAGATCCGCCGTATCGTCGATGAAAACGGTGTTGTCCTGGCCCAGAGCGCCGAGGGGTTGCCGTCTCCGCTCATTACCCGTTCCCATGTCCTCTATGATTCGGGGAGGGTCGTTGCGCGGGTCGAGATCAGCCGCTCACAGCGGCCGATCCTGATCAACGCGCTTGTTCTGGGATTCCTCGGCATCGCTTTGGGAACCGGCTCGTTTTTCCTCCTCCGTGTGTTTCCTCTGCATGCGCTGGACCAGGCGCTCAAGTCCCTGCAGGAGAGCGAAGATAAATTTCGCGCCATTGCCACGACCGCAGCGGATGCAATCATTGTCATGAACAATCGGGGTAGAATCACTTACTGGAACTCCGCCGCGGTAAAGATGTTCGGCTACACGCCGCAGGAAATCCTGGGCAGGGAATTGCATGCGCTCCTCGCCCCCCCGGCGTTTCACGAAAACTACCAGAAGGGATTTGAGCACTTTGTCCGGACGGGCCTGGGTCCGGCCGTCGGGACCACCCGTGAATTCATGGCACTGCGAAAGGGCGGAACCGAGTTTCCCATGGAAGTGTCCACGTCGGCGCTGGAGTTGACAGGGCAATGGCACGCCGTCGGAATCGTCCGTGACATCACGGAGCGGAAGAAAACAGAGACCGAACTCGTGAAGATCGAGAAGTTGGAATCCATCGGCGTCCTCGCCGGCGGGATCGCCCATGATTTCAATAATCTCCTGACCGTCATTCTCGGCAACATATCACTGGCAGAGCTTGATGTGCAGTATCCGGACAAATTGACCCCCAGGCTCCGGGATGTGGAGAAGGCCGTTCTCTCGGCACGGGAACTTACCCAACAGCTGCTGACGTTTGCCAAGGGCGGCACGCCGATCAAGAAGACTTCCTCGATCCGTGACATCGTCGGAGAGTCCTGTTCGTTTTCTCTCAGTGGTTCAAATGTAAAATGTGATTTATCTTTTGCCGAGGACCTCATGCCGTCCGACGTCGACGCCGGCCAGATCAGTCAAGTGATGCAGAACCTGATCATCAATGCGGCGCAGGCGATGCCTCACGGCGGAGCCGTACAGGTGACCTGCTCGAACGTCATCGTCGCGCCGGGAGACCCGTTGCCGCTTTCAACTGGCCCCCATATAAAAATATCGGTAAAAGACCAGGGGATCGGCATCCCCAAAGAAAACCTCTTGAAGATCTTTGATCCCTATTTCACGACCAAACCGACCGGGAGCGGCCTTGGGCTGGCAACCAGCTATTCCATTATCCACAAGCACGGCGGCTTCATCGATGTTGAGTCCGAACCCGGCGCCGGTTCCGTTTTTCACGTTTATCTGCCCGCCTCGTTGCGGCAACTTCCCGTGAAGGCTGCACGACAGGTTACGCGGGGCGGTGGAAAAGGCAGGGTCCTCGTCATGGACGACGAAGATGCGGTGCGGAGTGTCGCTGGGCAGATGCTCACGGCGTTGGGATACGAGCCGGTCCTGGTACGCGACGGCGCGGAAGCTCTTGAGCAGTACCGTGAGGCATCGCAGGAGGGCAGGCCAATCAACGCCGTCATCATGGACCTGACCATCCCGGGCGGCATGGGCGGAAAAGATGCCGTAGGGAAGTTGCTCGAATTCGACCCTGCGGCGCGCGTTATCGTAGCAAGCGGCTATTCGAATGATCTTGTAATGGCCCAGTACCGGTCCTACGGTTTCAAAGGAGTCATGGCAAAACCCTTCACTCTTGATTTGTTCAGCGCGACCTTGTGCCGGGTCATGACGGAGTAATGTCGCTCCGGATTTCTGCCGGAGCGAGAAGCGATAAACTCCGTCCTTCGTATTCAATGTCCTGCCTATTCAAATTGACTTTCCCTGCCCATTAGGTTAAAATTCCTCTCATTCTGCCTAGTTTTCCATCAGGTCCATCGGAGGTCCCCTTCGTGGGTAAAATAACGCGCGCGCTCATCAGTGTTTCCAACAAGAACGGCATCCTGGATTTTGCCCGGGGCATTTCCGAGCTCGGGATCGAAATACTATCGACCGGCGGCACGGCGAAGATGCTTCGTGACGCGGGCGTGCAGGTCAAGGACGTCTCGGAATTCACGGGTTTTCCCGAAATGCTCGACGGCCGGGTCAAGACGCTTCACCCGAAGGTCCACGGCGGGCTGCTCGGAAGACGGAACAATCCCGAGCATGTAAAACAGATGAAGCAGCACGGCATCGAGCCCATCGACCTGGTGGTCGTGAACCTGTATCCCTTTGAGCAGACCGTGGCCAAACCGGGCTGCACGCTCGAAGACGCGATCGAGAACATCGACATCGGCGGCCCCACGATGCTGCGTTCGGCGGCGAAAAACTACACCGACGTCGCCGTGGTGGTTTCTCCCCGCGATTACGGACGGGTGCTCGAAGAGATCCGGAAGACCGGCGAGGTATCCCTCAAGACCCGCTTTGAGCTCTGCCGGACCGTGTTCCTGCATACGGCGCGATACGACAGCGCCATCTCGGCGTGGCTCGACAGCCAGGTCCCGGCGGAGGAAAAGACCCGGTTCCCGAATATCCTGACGCTCCAGTTCGAGAAGGTGCAGAACCTGCGGTACGGCGAGAACCCGCACCAGCAGGGCGCTTTTTACCGTGAGTTCGGTCGCAAGGAACCCTCGGTGTCCAGCGCCAGGCAGCTCCAGGGCAAGGAAATGTCGTTCAACAACTTCCTTGACGCGAACAGCGCGACTCGAACTCGCGAAGGAGTACGACCAGATTGCAGCGGTGATCGTGAAGCACAACAATCCCTGCGGCGTTGCCACGGCGCCGACCCTCGTCGAGGCATATTGCAAGGCGCGCGACTGCGATCCGGTCTCGGCCTTCGGCGGCGTGATCGCCTTCAACCGCATGGTCGACTACGATACGGCAAAAGAATTGACGGCGACCTTTGTGGAGGTCGTTGTGGCACCAGAGTTCGCGCCCGACGCTCTCGATGAGCTCAAGAAGAAAAAAGACCTCCGGGCTCCTCGACATCGGCCCGCGGTCTCGGGAACGCCCGAGGGCATGGACCTGAAGAAGATCGTGGGCGGCCTTATTTATCAGGACCGCGATCTCGGGAGGATCGCCGACGTGAAGGCCCTTCGCGTGGCCACGAAGCGGAAACCCACGTGACGATGAATATGAGGCGCTGGCTTTTGCATGGAAAGTATGCAAGCACGTGAAGTCCAATGCTGTTGTATTCGCGACCAAAGATCGGACCATCGGCATCGGTGCTGGACAGATGAGCCGTCTCGATTCCGTTCGGATTGCAAAGCTGAAAGCGCAATTTCCGCTCACCGGGACGGTACTCGCTTCCGATGCTTTTTTCCCGTTCCGTGACGGCCTGGACGAAGCGGCCCGGGCGGGAGTGACGGCCGTGATCCAGCCCGGCGGATCACTTAAGGATGAAGAAGTGATCAAGGCCGCCGAGGAGCATGGTATTGCCATGGTCATGACGGGAATGAGGCACTTCCGGCATTAACGGGAAGAATGTCGGGCCGGTCCCGGACCTTCCTGCAAGGCGCACGAGTTTGCCGTCACCGTCCGATGGCAAAGAGCTCCACAGGTTTAATAATGATGAAAAAAGTATTTATCATGCTCGTTCTCTTTCTCTTGGTGCCGTTTCTGGCCTCGTGCCAGCGGATTGAGGGAAAAAAAACGTATGCCGTCCCCGCCGCAATAGACCACTCGAATAAGCTCGATAACGCCCAAGGTCCCGACTACGACGGTCTGATCGAGGAATACCGCACGATCCTTTCGGAGGACCCGAATAATTTCTCCGCCCTCGTTGCCATGGGAAACGCATACTTCGACAGCGGACAATGGAAGAATGCGATCACGATGTACGAGCATGCGCTGCGGATGGATCCCCGGAATGCCGACGTGCGCACCGACATGGGAACGGCATACCGGAATCTGAACATGCCGGACCGGGCGCTTGCCGAATATCGTCTTGCGCTCGAGCATGAACCGACTCACCTGAATGCCCGATACAATATGGGGATCGTCCTGGCCATGACAAGAAGAATTATCGGGCCGCCATCCACATCTGGGAAGAGCTGCTGAAACTGGCGCCGAACTTTCCTAATGCCGACGTCGTCAGGTCCAACATAGCGGACTTGCAAAAAGGGATTCCGGAGAGGACCAGATGATTCGCAGCCTGCTGATTTTTTTTGCCCTCCTCCTGGTCTACTACGCTTTCAAGGCCGTCTTCCGCTCCGCGGTCCGGGGATATTATGCAGACGAGCGGCGCCAGAGCACGGTCCTTCCCGGGGAAGAGATGGTGCAAGACCCCGAGTGCCGCACCTATGTGGTAAAGAGCCGGGCGGTGACCCGACGCATCAACGGAAAACTCTGTCTGTTTTGCAGCGAGACCTGCGCCAAACAGTATGAAGCCAAGAACCGCACGTAACCGCGGTCGGAAAAAATGACGCAGATTCAAAAAAAAATCCTGTTCCTGATCAGGCTCCTCACAGCGGTCCTGCTTCTCAGCTGCATATCTCCAGCACCAGAGGCGACGGCGCCGAAAACGGATATTTTTGCCGACCGGCTCTCGGCCCTTTCCGGGCAACCCCGGCTTATCATCTGGAAGTCGCAGTACACGGTGACCCTCTACAAGGGAGATACGCCTGTCAAGACCTATCGGGCCGTGTTCGGCAAGGGATTTCAGGACGGCGACAAACGGATGGAGGGCGACAAACGGACCCCGGAAGGAGAGTTCTATATTTGTACCATGAACCACAGTAAACGTTTCTACAAATTCATGGGCCTGAGCTATCCTGATATGAAACACGCTGAATACGGCCTAAAATCCGGGACGATTTCCCTGTCCGAATATGTTTCGATCAAAAAGGCCATCGAAGAACGGCAGCCCCCACCCTGGGACACGCGGCTCGGCGGTGCCGTAGGCATTCATGGGCGGGCCCTGGAAGGCGGCGCAACAGGGCAATCGTTTGTAGGCATGAATTGGACCGATGGCTGCATTGCGCTGGACAATGCCGACGTCGATGAACTCTTCAATGCGGTGTCGCTCGGCACGCCGGTGACGATCCTGCCATGAACAAACAGATGAAGCGAGCCCGTTCTGCCCAGCCATCGCCCACGCCGTACCTCGAATACTTTCGCCGGGACATCGAGCGATGCGTAAAGTGCGGGGCCTGCCGTGCCGTATGCCCTCCCTTCCTGCGGGAGCAGGGGGAATCGCTTTCTGCACGCGGCAGGATGGCCCTCGTAAAAGCAGTTCTGGACGGGAAGCTCATGGTTTCCGAGATCTTTAAAGATCGCCTCGCGACGTGTACCGGATGTCTTGCTTGTGAAGCTTCCTGTCCGAGCGGTGTGCCCGTTGCGGAAATTGTACAGGCAGCGAAGGAACAGGCTGTCCGGGAATCGGGGACCGGCATTATCAACAGGATCGTTTCCGAAGTGCTGAAGCACCCTTCCGCGCTTCGGGCGACTGCCTGGCTTGCGCCGTTCGTGCTGCATTATACAAAAATCAAAAGTTCAGAGTTCAGAGTTCAACGTTCAAAGTCCGGAGAACAGAGTACACAGTACAGAGTACACAGTCCAAGGAATAAAAAAAACAACAGGGTCGTCTTCTTCCCGGGGTGCGCCATAGAGTATTTTCAGCCCGAGATCGGAAGGGCGACGAAGAACGTGCTGAATGCCCTGGGCTATGAAGTAATCATTCCGAAGGGGTTGAAATGCTGCGGCAGACCGCTCCTCTCCCTCGGCGACCGTGCTGCTGCGGAGGAGCACGCGGCGCATAATGCCGCGGTCTTATCAGCCGTCCAGGCCGATGCAATCGTCACGGCATGCGCCTCCTGCGGCTTGACTTTTAAAAAGGATTATCCTACACTGCTGCGGCCGGACGGAAATGCGCTCACCGTTCTCGATATCCATGAATTTCTGTACAGCCGGCTGGGCGACATCAGGCTTTCGCCAATCGCACGAAGCGTCACCGTCCACGACCCCTGTCATCTCAGCAGGGGGCAGGGGCTTTCGCACGTCCTGAGAAACCTGCTCCGTTCAATCCCTCAGCTGACGATCAGGGAAATGAGGAACGCCGACCGTTGCTGTGGTTTCGGCGGCGTGATGCGGGTGAGCCATCAGAACCTGTCCGACGGTATTGCTGAGGAGAAGGCGAAAGCCATCATCGCAACACAGGCTGCCGCAGTCGTGACCGGATGCCCCGGCTGCCGCATGCAGATAGCAAATGCTCTAAAACTTGCCGGCTCAGACGTCGAAGTGCTGCATACCGTGCAAGTGCTGGAAGAAGCTATACAAGGATGCAGGATGCCTGATATAGAAAATCGTGAATCGTGCATCATGGATCATGCATCACATTAATGTGTACTGGAAAGGAACGAACGTGAAATTTTTTATCGATACGGCAAATGTGAAAGAGATCCGCGAAGCAGCGAGCCTCGGCGTTGTCGACGGCGTGACCACGAATCCCTCGCTGATCGCCAGGGAAGGCCGGGACTTCAAGCAGGTGATCGCCGAGATCTGTTCCATCGTCGACGGACCGATCAGCGCCGAGGCCGTAAGCCTTGAGGCCGACAAGATGGTAGCCGAGGGGACGGACCTTGCGAAGATCCACAAGAACATCGTGGTGAAACTGCCCATGACCAAGGAGGGGCTGAAAGCGACGAAAGTGCTGGCGGAGCAGGGAATCCGCGTGAATATGACGCTGGTCTTCTCACCCTCGCAAGCGCTCCTGGCGGCAAAAGTCGGGGCGGCTTACGTGAGTCCCTTCGTGGGCAGGCTGGACGACATCAGCCACTACGGCATGGACCTCGTGCGCCAGATCGTAACGATCTACAATAATTACGGCTACGGCACCGAGGTGATCGTCGCGAGCGTGCGAAATCCGCTCCACGTCGTAGACGCGGCCCTGGCAGGCGCCCACGTAGCCACGATTCCCTTTGGTGTAATCGACCAGCTCGTGAAGCACCCGCTCACGGACATCGGGATTGAGAAGTTCTTGTCGGACTGGAACAAAGTTGGAAAAGAAATGAAACTACATCGTAACCACGGATGGACACTGATGGGCACGGAGAAAGAGCATAACGTAGATTGTGCCCCGATTCCGTCTTTACCGTTTCATCTGTGCGCGTTAAGGAAAATACATGCCGATCTACGAATATCACTGTAGAGTCTGCAACGCCGATTTCGAAAAACTCGTCTTCGGTTCGAATCATTCTGTCGCCTGCGAGAAGTGCGGCTCGATGAATACGGAAAAGCTCATGTCTCGCTTCGGCATGGGCCGGTCATCGGGAGCGTCGTCATCGAGCGACTCGAGCGGAAGCTCCGGGTGCGGCGGCTGTTCGTCGTCCTCCTGCGCAGGCTGTCATTAGCCGCCCCTTTTTGACGGCCCGGCTTCGTCGATTTCTCTCCCTCGTTTGATTCCCGGCTGCGACCTATGAATTTCCCCCCATGCACATACCCGAATCCCCCCGAAAAAGGAATAATCACATGCGCGATAACTTTAGTATTGACGGGGAGAGCTTCAGAGGGGTATTATAAATCCCATTAATGATGATTTTCGCAACCAAGCGTCTTCATTGAAGTGATCATGTCATTTATTTTATTATTAGCAGCCGGATTCATACTCATACCTTCTTTCGCCTTTGCATGGGGTCCCATGACCCACATGTATCTCGGCAATGAACTGCTCTCCTGCGCCACGCTCCTGCCCGCCGGCATCCATGCCCTTCTGAAAAAACACAAGCAGGATTTTCTGTACGGCAATCTCATGGCAGATATGATCCTCGGGAAAAAATATTTACCCGATGAAAAAAGCTCGCACTCCTGGGATGTGGGACTGAAACTTCTCGAACAAGCCAAGACATGGCCCGAGCGCTCGTTCGCCTACGGCTATCTGGCCCACCTGGCCGCCGATACGGTGGCCCACGAGACACTGACTGATGAACTGGGGAACATGGGCCATACCTGGGTCGAGATGAAGGCAGACAGTATCATCGACAAGACCTACTGGCTGCAGACCGTACTGATCAGCAAGGCAGTGCGACAGCGCAGCGACCTCCTGCTCGAAAACTCCCTCGACAGCTTCATCTTTTCCTTTAAGACCAACAGGCGCATTTACAAGAGCATGGTGTTTCTCTCGTTTCTCAACAAGAAGAGGCGGCGCGGAGTAGATCGGGCGCTCATCCATGAACTGCATGAAGAGTCCATTACGCGTATGCTCGACCTCCTCCAGCAGGGGACCGCGTCAACAGTGCTCCAAAAGAAACCGCTTTAATCACCTGCGTCCCTACGCCTCCCCGGGTTACTTTCTGCGGGAAAATCTGCTATAGTTTCCCCATTGAGATGTAAACCCTGCCGAGGAGGCTCTCATGGAACTCTCTACCGTTCGCGTCGACATCCCCGATGGTTGCAATGTTATCCTGGGCCAGACCCATTTCATCAAGACCGCTGAGGACCTCTACGAAATCATCGCCACGACGGTGCCGCAGGCAAAGTTCGGCGTGGCTTTTAACGAGGCGTCCGGCCCTTGCCTCATCCGCACCGAGGGGAATGACGACGCTCTGATCGCCGCCTGTATTACCGTCCTCCGGTCCCTTGGCGCGGGTCATGTCTTCTGTATTTATCTCAAGAACGCCTTCCCCATCAATGTCCTTAACCAGATCAAGAACTGTCCCGAGGTCTGTCGCATCTTTTGCGCAACAGCCAATCCGCTCGAGGTCGTAGTCGGTTCAACAGAACTGGGCAAGGGCATTCTCGGCGTAATCGACGGCTCCTCCCCAAAGGGCGTCGAGGCCCCGGCAGACAGGGAACAACGAAAAGGGTTCCTGCGGAAGATCGGGTACAAGTTGTGATGGGCAGCAGGCTGTACATAGCAGGCCGTAGCCCGCATGATGGCGGCTGCGAAAGGACCTTTTTCGCTCATTGATATTCTCACTTCTGCTATCGGGCTCTTTACAGCCCTTCGGAAAACCTGTTACAGTATCTCCATGAAAGATACTCATCCAGCGGGGACAATTATTTCCGTGGGCGGCGGCAAGGGAGGCGTGGGCAAGAGCATCCTGTCAATCGGACTGGGCACTGCGCTCGCCCGGAGCGGCAAGAGCGTCGTGCTGGCGGACCTCGACCTCGGCGCGGCCAATCTGCATACTTACCTCGGCATCCTGGGACGGACGCCGACAATCGCTGATTTCATTCTCGGGAAGGTCCCTTCCCTCGAAAACCTCGTCGTCGAAACCTCAGTGAATAACCTCGGGCTTATCAGCGGAGCCGAATTTGTTCCGGGCATTACGAACCCGGCCCACTGGATGAAACTCAAGCTCATGCGGCATTTGCGTACGCTTCCGGCGGATTACATCATCATTGACCTGGGGGCGGGCGTGCATTTCAACACCCTCGATTTTTTCGGTATTTCGGACCGGGGCGTGGTCATTACGGCCCCCGAGCCGGGAGCAGTGATGAATGCGTACAGTTTTGTCAAGGGCGCCATCTTCCGCAAGATTCAGAACATTTTCAAGAACCAGCGTGAGATCGCAGCGCTCATCGAAGCCGAGACGAAAAACGGGGACAGCGAAAAGCGGTTCACCGTCGAATGGTTCAAGGAAGCGCTTACGAAGTCGGCCCCCGACCTGCTGCCGCTCATCGATGAAATTGAAGCGTCATTCACTCCCGCGCTCATCATCAATCGCGCGCCGGAGGGGCAGACCCACCTGCTCGTCAAGAACCTGATCTCACTCTGCTCTGATAAGCTGGGCATCAACCTCGAACATGTCGGAGACCTCCCCGAAGCACGGGAGCTCACGAACCATCTCCTGAACGTTCCGAAATTCTTCGACCGTCCCGAGGGAGCAGGCTACTATGCCGCAATCAGGAAGATCGTTGACCGGATCACGAAGAGCGGCCCGATTGAGGAGGGCAAAAAAGGAGGGTCTTTTGATTTCAGCGATGACGAGCGGGAAGAGATCTTGCGATTTATCGATACGCTTGATGAGCGGGTGTTCAGCAAAACCAAGAAAAACGCCTGGAAGCTCAGGATGTTCTTCAAGCCGTCCGATGTCATCAGTTACCTTATCAGCCGTGGCGTAAAACATGATTTGTTCTATAAATCCGCATGACTTTGCAGACAAAAAAATTGCCCGCTTGCCCGGAAAAACAGACTTGCTTATTTTCCCCAAAAGCAGTAAACTCCAGCTACTTTAATGCTGATTCGCCTGCCTGTCCGAATCATATCAATAAAAATTAGGGAGTGCAAAATGAAACGATTTTCTTATGCAGCCTCAGTTTGTTCGATTGCAGTTATTTTTTCACTAGTCGCTGTGTGCGCATTTGGCGCAACAGAGAAAGCCGCGTCAAAACCGAATGCCGAGGTGAATACGAAAGCAGATAGCGAGCGGACTCTTACCGGTAAAGTGGCAGAAACCATGAATGCCGGGGGCTACTCGTATATCTGTCTGGA
Source organism: Nitrospirota bacterium (assembly GCA_963754875.1). Taxonomy (GTDB): domain Bacteria; phylum Nitrospirota; class UBA9217; order UBA9217; family UBA9217; genus JAJYKN01. Next base: position 373,619 of record CAVWHO010000016.1, on the reverse strand, counting down.
GCAGAGGGGCAAGAAAACCTGGTTTGCTGTCCCGCAAATGACCGTCACGAAGGGGCAGGTCATGACGTTTGAGCTTGGTATGGAAATGAGGAATTTCACGAGCAAGACGCTGAACAGGACCTTTGACAGCATATATTTTGTCGACGGACCGATTACTGCAAATCCCGAGGGAGCGAACAAAACCGCGCCTGCAAGCCACGGGGCAAAAAAAGCAGCGCCCGCAGCAACCAATGCTAAAATCAGCGTGAAAAAAGCTGTAGGGGAAAATGCTTACACGGTTGCTGAAGTATTTGCAAAAAAGGAATCATTGAATCAAAAATCGGCCGTCATCCGTGGTAAGGTCGTTAAGGTCTCTTCAGGGATCATGGGTAAAAATTGGATACATTTGAAGGACGGCACCGGCGAAGCGTCGAAAGGCACCAACGAGCTGATTGCAACCTCCCAGGACTCCCCGGCAGTCGGCGATATCGTAACGGTCAAAGGTACGGTCTATAAGGACAAGGATTTCGGCGCAGGTTATAAATACAGCGTGATCATGGAACAGGCAAAAGTTCAGCGGTGATCCGTAGCAGAGAACAAAGTCTTTTCAGCCCTGTGCAACCTGCACAGGGCTTTTTTTTACTTTCGGCAGGCCAAACAATCCCGTCAGGAGAACGGGGGGAGAGAAGGCCGAAAGAGAGAAACGGCAATACCGTCCAAACTGTGCTCCCTTTTATTCCATTTTTCTCTGGGTTCGGACCCGAGTCGCTGCAAAAAAAGCACTTTTTTAAAATCAGTTCTTGACAAAGAGAACGATTTGGGAAAAAATCATTGTTCACGAAACGACGGAACAGTCCCTCCGGAAAGGTGTCAGGTAATGAACAGAACGATAAAAAAGTTGTTGATTGCTAATCGCGGTGTTCCCGCTGTCCGGATCATGCATACCTGCAGGGACCGGAGGATACTGACCACGGCCGTTTATAGCACGCCTGACCGGCTGGCGCACCACGTGTTCATGGCCGACGCCGCCGTGCACATCGGCGAGGCGCCGCCGGTCGAGTCCTATCTCAATATGGACAAAATGATCGATGCCGCGCTTCGGAGCAAGTCCGATGCGATCCACCCGGGCTGGGGGTTCCTTGCTGAAAACGAGATCTTTGCGCAAAAGGTGATTGACGCGGGGCTCACGTGGGTGGGGCCTTCACCCAAGGTCATAAGGATGATGGGGGACAAAATCCAGGCAAAGGTGCTTGCCCAGAAGGCAAATGTTCCCACGATTCCGGGCATCAGCAATGTCAGCGACATCGAGCAGATCAAAAAGTGGATGCGCGACGAGAAGGTCGTGTTCCCGATCATGATCAAGGCTGCTGCTGGCGGAGGCGGCAAGGGGATGGTAAAGGTCGAGAACGATGACCAGATGGCCCAGGGCCTTGCGCAGGCGCGTTCGGAGGCCAAGAAGGCCTTCGGAGACGAGACCATCCTGGTCGAAAAATATATCGAACGCGGCAGGCATATCGAGGTCCAGATCGTAGCCGACGAACAGGGCAACGTGGTCCATCTCTACGAACGGGAATGCACACTCCAGCGCCGGAACCAGAAGATCATGGAAGAAGCGCCCTCTCCAACCCTCGATGACGGCCTGCGGCAGGAGATCTGCTTCACCGCAACGCGTTTGATGCGCGACATCGGCTATACCACGGCCGGCACTGTGGAGTTCATCTTTGACTCCGCGACACGCAAGTTTTATTTTCTGGAAGTGAACACACGGCTGCAGGTGGAGCACGGCATCACGGAACTGATCACCGGTTTGGACATCGTCAGCATTATGCTGGATGCGGTGACCGGTAAAAAGCTGCCCTTCCAGCAGTCCGACATACGGCCGAACCGGTGGGCATTGGAAGTCCGTTTGAATGCCGAGGACCCGAAGACCTTCAGCCCGTCCTTCGGCACGGTCACCCGGCTCCAGACACCGATGGGGCCCGGTGTGCGCGTGGCTTCCGGCATTTACGAGGGCGCCGACATCCCGCCCTATTACGATTCGCTGTTCATGCTCCTGATGACCGCGGGCGCCGATCGGGAAGACGCGGTGCGGGCAATGGACCGCTCGATCAGCAGCAACCTTCGCGTCGAGGGCGTGAAGACCCTTGCGCCGCTTTTGCTCAGCATCATCCGGCACCCTGCCTTTATCGCCGGGGATTTTTCGACGCGGTTCATCGAGGAGCACATGAACGAGCTGATTTCCATGTTCCAGGAGCGGAACAGCGAAGACGAAGTGCTGAAGATCGCACGATATGTGGCGGAGATCTCGGCTTTGGGTCCGCAGAAGTGGATGTAATAACCACAGGCGACTGCGTCGCAGACGGTAAAAACGTTCACGGTTTTAATCTATGACCTATTTCCTAAAAGCATTACCGTGTTCATCTGTGGTTACATAAGTTTATTTAGCACCGGTTTGTCCGGACCAAGTTTTATGTGAGGGAAAGAATGGGCAATAGTGTCTTCGTCAAACCCGGCATGTCGCCGAAAGAGATTGTCTCTGCGGTCCGCTCACTGAAAGGGGTCTGTCTCACCTCGGTCGGCATGCGAGACGCGGGCCAGTCGGACTTTAAGAACCGTCACCGTATCTACGACCTGAAGACCCTGGCGCCGTTCTACAATATCATGGGCCTCTTCAGTGCAGAGACGCACGGCGGCGCGCGCTGGCACGTGGGCATCATGAACCGACGGGAGAGCCCCTTCGAAGAGGTGCACATCCTCCGGGAGCTCATGCCGAACGTGCTGCAGCAGACCCTGATCCGAGAGACGAACCTCTGGGGGTACCGACCCTATCCGAAGAACGTCATTGAGTATGCCGTTTCCAACGTGGACATCGATGTCTGGCGGTGCTTCTCGTTCCTGAACGACGTGCGGAACATGCGCTCCGTTGCCGAAGTGGTCATGAAGCGGGGACGGTTGTTCGAGCCGACCATCTCTTTCACCTCGGCAGATTGGGCCACGAACGAGTACTACCTCGGCGTGGTCAAGGACATGGTGGACCTGTGCGGCGGGATCGACGAGATCGTGCTGTGCGTCAAGGACATGGCAGGCGTCGGCGACGTGAGCAGGATCGGTAATCTCATCGACGCGATCAAGCAGAAGTATCCGAAGCTCGTGATCAACTATCACCGCCATATTACAGACGGCCTCGCTGTGCCTGCTTTCCTCTCCGCTGCAAAGGCCGGCGCCACGATCTTCGACGTGGAGGAAGACTCGCTCGTCCGTTTCTACGGCCATTCGCCGATCCTTGCAGTCCAGGCGATTTTTGAGGAGTCCGGCATCCCGGTACATCTGAACAGGCCCCAGGCAGAGTCCGCGGTCCAAAAAGTGCGGGAGTGGATCGGCCATTACGAGTGGGCCGAGTCGCCGTTCAAAGGACTCGACCATATGGTAACGCTTCACCGTATGCCGGGAGGCGCCTTCCCCAGTTCTTTTGAGCAGGCCCACCAGGGAGAATTCCTTCATCTCATGCCTGCGATTTTGAAGGTGATGTCCCTGTATAACAGGATCGTGAAATATTTTGATGTGACGCCGGGCTCTCAGATCACTTGGGTCACCTGCAGCGGGATCGTGAACCGCTATGCGAAAGAGCAGGGTGACCGTGGAGTAAAGCATATCATTGACCTTTTAACGAAATTCGTCCTCGACAAAGCACAGAGCTTTGATGCCATGAACGCAGCTGAACAGGACGAGCTGCTCCTGCTCTTCCGTGCCGCTCCCGGGGACTTCAAAAGTCTACTGCTCGGCAATTACGGCAAACTCCCGGTGGGATGGCCGGCGGAATGGGTCTACAAAAGCACCTTCGGCGAGGAATGGGAGGCCAGGATCAAGGAGCGCAAGGAAGTATCGCCACTCGACTCGATGCCTGTTGACGACCTGGACAAACTGCGCAGGAATTTGAAGGAGGACATTGGCAGGGAGAGCACCGAGGAAGAGTTCATTCTCTATCTCATGCACCCGAAGGACGCCCTGGAGTTCCTGAAGTTCCGGGCAAAATTCGGCGAGGCACCACTTGCGTTGCCGACCAATGTCTGGCGAAAAGGGCTTACCAAGCCAGGGGACCGCGTGGATTTCGAGCACTGGGGCAAGCCCTATGCCATCGAGCTCGTGTCGATCGGCGCCGAGCATGAAGGCGTTATCCACGTGGTGATGCGGGTCAATAATAAGACGCGGGTTTATTCCGTCATGACCCCGCGTGCCAAGAAGGCCGAGACCAGGATGGCAAAAGGCCCGAACAACGTCGGCGCGCGGATCAACGGCAATCTCTGGCGTATCGGCAACCCCTCGCGCGGACCGATCAAGGCCGGCGATATCGTGCACAAAGGCGAGGAGATCGCAAACCTCGAGGCCATGAAGATGGAGAACGCGATCCTGGCCCCCCTGGACGGACAGATCGTCGAGGTCTGCGCCAGGCTCAATGAGACCGTGCAGGAAGGCCAGCTTCTGTTCGTGATCGAAAAGACGTCAATACGAACAGAAACGAACAGGGCGTGAAGGGACCGGGAACTTTCCGTACAAGTAATTAAATTAAGCCCGGTTTTGTTTTATCTGGGTAGTCCTTGCTGTATGAAAACATCGAGCTGAGCACCCGCCGGTATACAACGTAGGCTGAAGTTTGCAACCAAAAAAACATCCCCTGTTGCAACGAATGGGAAATCTCGCCGGGCTTGACTTGGAGAACATGCTTTAATCCGGTATTGCAGGATTACTGTTGTCATTTAGCACGATTTCGGTGCTCGCGATCCTGTACTTGATCCCATTGCGCTGGTGCGCATAGAACTCGCACCTGCCGCAATGGGCGACCTGCTCGTCCAGGCTTGCAAACTCTACCTTGCCTTCGCCGCACTTGACACCCGTGACCGTATAGCAGGCGGAACCGCTTTCAGGATATGCAGGGCAGATCTTGAACACCTCTTCCCGACAGTTTTTATACTCCCAGCAATTCATTCTTGTCCCCCTTTCATAGCAGGCATACCAAGAAAAGGCATATAACAAACCATTGTAAAGCAATATGCATGCCTGTGAGTGAGTTGCTGGTTTTGGAAGATTTTCAGTAGATTTTGTCGTATTCTTTCACAAGGACGGACAATTTTTGGAAGTCTTTCTTGACAAATTTTGTCACAATATCACTTTTTGGCTGCCACTTTTTAGTAATTTTATGGTTAATGCATCAAATCTTCCTGTGCGTTTCGGACGCAGACAGGCCGGAATTAAAAATTTGAAATCGAATAGATGCAGGCCAGACGAGAGATTTCTGGCCAAGACTAAATCGAATTCATGAGATCGCAGTTCCTACCGGAATCATGATCTCGTGCGACACTACATCCTAGCCGTTGAGGTTTCCATTCTCAGGTGCGCCAAACTCGTATAGATTCATTCAGAATTCTTTGGCATCTCCCCTAAAAATACCCATCGACGTTTGACATAGAATTAAATCAGGTATATATTCGACTGAAATATTGTGAATTGTGTGGCATGTTCATTGCTGGACAACATCTGCAATCAGATCGAAAAGAAACGCTGATCGTGACATATATTTCAACGAATGTGTTGATTTAAATGCCGGGAATATCTTAGGAAATATTTTTTTTCTAGATTTATCGAAACGTTTCTTGTGGTCTGATTACGGGTTACATAAAAGGGAGAACGGTTTCTCGTTTAATGCTTGTCTTTTTTTTGACACCGGATTCAGGTTTGTTATCACTTAACATACCGAGAAGACTACGATTCTAGCTTAGGCACAATCATTGCAGTATTTGTACTAAAGAAACCGTTATTGTTCATTTTCAAATAAATCTTGCAACGAAGCGAGAGTCGTTGGAGAAGACAAATATGTTTCTGACCTGAGGTTAAAATTCAAATTCGTTGGTTCGTAGAGTGACAACTACTCAACCTTCACAAGCTAACGCGGGAAGGGTGTCTTGTAGACATGAGTTCCCTGAACGAGTATTCTAGGAACAAAGGAAGTGGCGATTATGAATCTTGGTAAAGTCGGGGTGATTTTAAACGGGGGAGGTTTCACAGGAGCTTACGGCGTTGGCTTTGCCAAAGCACTGGCGGTTAAGGGAATTAAACCGGTCTTTGTCCAAAGCGTTTCAGTCGGAGTGTTCTCTGGAGGCGATCTCATCGGCACCAATTGGGATGTTGATGCCTTAGAAAAAAAATGGAAGGAAACTGAGCAACTCGGATCAAAAAAGATCTTCGGGCACAGTTTGACGGGTTTTTTAAAAAATTTCAGGGGGCCGAATCTTTTTTCTAATGATGGTGCATCTAAATATTTGGTAGAGAAGCTTGATCTGGAAGCGATTGTGGCTTCGCCGATAGAATTTCAAATTGTAACCTATAACGAAAATAAGTTAAGGCACCAGATTTTTTCTAATCATGATCCAAACTTACGTCAAAATCCGAAATTACTGAAGCAGTTGATGCTTGCCGCTATCGGGTTACAAGGATTCTTGCCGCCGGTATTGATTAACGGGGAGTGGCATTCGGATGGCGGAACATTCGTTCTCGGCGAAGCGATCAAAGCCAAGTGCGACACAATTTTCATTCTGTCAAATAGTCGCCTCTGCTACAATACTTGTACTGATACTGGACGGCTGCCATGGTATCTCCGATTAATCCTAAGGGTTGAATTTGCTAACGACCTCTTGGAAATCCGTGCTATTAGACAGGGAATTTATCACGGATACGAATTAGTTGAAAACAATCCTTGCCCGGCTTTCAGTAACGTCCATCCACTTAATAAGCGTGGAGATAAAAAACTGAAAAAAATCATCAACAAAGTGAAAAAAGCACTCTCAGGCGATCCGGAAAATAATTCTACTCCGCGTCGCATTGTTTTCCTGACACCGACCAGCCCGATTTCAAGCTTGTGCACTCGTAAGTGTCTAAAAGGAGACATCACTGCGGCAATCGATCAGGCCTCTGACCTCGCAAATGATGAAGGCTTCTGGTCTAAGTTTGAAGAAGCCCCGACACTATATCGGGGATTTTTAAGACAAGAGTTCACAGAATGATTGTTCTGGGAATTCTTCGCATCGCGGGGGGGTAATGCGAGATATAAGAATGCCGAGTGAATCTTCAGTCAAGAATACCTGAAGTAGTTGCAGTTTCCAGTCTTTGAAACGCTTCATGTTCCATTCCGTATTTGTTAGCCTCCCCTCAAGATACCCAATCGATATCGTTATTCTCCCTGCGTCAGGCATATATTTGTGACAAAATATATCAACCGGAGGGGATGAGAAAGAAATGGGGAAGCCCCTTTGGGGGGCTTCCCGTGATCGTTTTTCAATTCTTAGTAGGCCTGTTCATTCTTCATGACCGTGTCCGCGGTCACGCGGAAGCGGAAGATCCGGTAGACCCAGATCTTATAGCCGATCACGATCGGCACGAACACGAGCGCCACCACGGTCATGATCATGAGGGTGTAGGCGCTCGATGACGAGTTATAGATCGTGAGGCTATGGGCCGGGTCGATGCTGGAAGGAATCAGGTTCGGGAAGAGCCCGATCACTCCCGTGAAGACGACCGCGACGATGGTCACGCAGGATGAGGTAAAGGCCAGAAGCGGTTTTCCGCGGGCGAGGAAAATCCTGATCCCGATCAGTGCCGCCACGGCCACGAGCGGTACGATCAAAAGAATCGGCGTGCTCATGTAGTTGTCGTAGAGCTTCGTGGCAAAGGCCGTAGCGATCAAAAAGGCGACGGCGAAGAGCAGTTCGGCCGTCCAGATTTTTCCCGCCGCTGCCGAAGACTTATCGCACAGTGCCCCTTCGGTCTTGACGCAGACGTACAGACTCCCATGGGTCAAGAAGAGCAGGACGAACAGCGCGCCGGTCAGGAGGCCGTAGGGGTTTAAAAGCGACAGGAGCGATCCGTGGTAGCCCGCCGCGTCCATGGGCAGGCCGCTGAAAATGTTCCCGAAGGCCACGCCCAGAAGGAGGGCCGGAAGCGCGCTGCCGATGAAGATGCCCGCGTCCCACGCCTTCTTCCATCCTGCAGAGTCGAGCTTGCCCCGGAATTCGAGTGAAACGCCCCGGATGATGAGCGAGAAAAGCAGGAGCAGCAGGGCCGTATAGAGATAGCTGAACATGAGCGCGTAGGTCCCCGGGAATGCGGCAAAGGTCGCTCCTCCCGCCGTCAGAAGCCAGACCTCATTGCCGTTCCACACCGGTCCCACGGTGGTGATCAGGATCTTCCGGTCCTGGTCGCTTTTCGCAAGATAGGGATAGAGCATGCCCATGCCGAGTACGAATCCGTCGAGCATGAAGTAGACCGCCCAGAGAACAGCCCAGAGAACGAACCAGATGATTTGGAGTATCATGTTACGCCTCCTTTTCTGCCGGCTTGAGTAGGTGAGAAAGGTCGTTGTCAGGACCTTTCCTGGCGAACTTGGACAGCAGGTAGATATCCACCACGCCGAGCCCACCGTAAAGAAGAGTGAATCCCAGGAGCGACGCATAGACCTGCACGACGCTGATCGATTTTGATACGGCCTGGGACGTCCTGAGCACGCCGTACACGATCCACGGCTGCCTTCCCACCTCGGCCACGATCCAGCCGAGCTGGCCCGCGATATAGGGCAAGGGGATCGAAAAGAGCATGAGCAAGAGGAACTTTGGATGGAGTTCGAGCGTCCCGCGTCTGGCATAGAAGAGACCGAAAGCGGCCAGAACGATCAGAACAAAACCGATCAGGATCATCAGCCGGAAGCTGACGAAGGTGGGCCAGACCGGCGGCCGGTCCTCTTTCGCGAATGTCTTTAAGCCCCTGATCTCGGCGTCTGCGTTATGGAAGGCAAGATAGCTGAGCATATTGGGTATGCAGGGACCTTCCAGCGAATTGCACTCCTTCTCCGTGTCGGGAATGATAAAGATATTGAACCCGGCGCCTTTCTGCGTGTCCCAGACCGCCTCCATGGCAGCGAATTTCGTCGGCTGATAGCGGGCCACCTGCACGGCGTTCAGATCCCCGAGCACGGCCACAACGAGCGTGGCTACCAGGCCGAAAGCGGCCGCCATCTTGAAGGAGCGGCGGAAGAAGTCCGTCTCGTTTTTCCTCAAGAGATGATAGGCAGATATCCCCATGACAAAAAAGGCGGCAATCACGTAGCCCGAGGAAACCGTATGGATGAACTTGAGCCATCCGTAGGGGTTCAGGAGCACGGCCCCGAAATCCACCATCTCCGCCCGGTTGTTGCGGAGCACATACCCCACGGGCTTCTGCATCCAGGCGTTCGCCAGCAGGATCCAGAGCGCCGACAGGTTCGTTGCGAGCGCCACCAGCCAGATGGAAACGGCGTGGGCCTTCTTCGAAACCCTCTTCCAGCCGAAGATCCAGACCCCGATGAACACGGATTCGAGGAAGAAAGCCATCGTCGCTTCAATGGCCAGGGGCGCGCCGAATATGTCTCCCACGTACTTGGAGTAGTCCGCCCAGTTCATGCCGAACTGGAACTCCATCGTGATGCCCGTTACCACGCCCAGGGCGAAATTGATGAGGAACAGCTTGCCCCAGAACTTCGTCATGCGGAGATACATCTCGTCGCCGCTCTTAACATACCGTGTCTCCATGTACGCCGTCAAAATGGAGAGTCCCAGTGTGAGCGGCACGAAGATGAAATGGAACATGCTCGTTATCGCGAACTGCAGCCTGCTCAATGCAATGGTATCCATGGTTTAAACCCCCTTTTCAGCAGAAACGCGGGTGCCTCACCCCGCGCCCGATTCTGTTTTCGTGCTCCGCTCTATTCCGTCAAGTCGACTTCACCGAACAGCAGCTGCATACTCTCGCAGGAATATGATATTTTCTGCGGTCTGTAAACAATATTCCGCGGCCTTCTGCAAAGGAGAGGAGAGAGTATAACAATTGAAAGTATAAGTACAGCTGGTTTCCCTGTCAAGACGACAGAATGTGACATTGTTCGCTTTTTTGTAAAAAAGGCAGACCGTCCGCTCTTTCCGTCATCGTTTTTCTTTTGCTATAATTGTTGTTATCTGCGGATACCTTCAAGACATGAACGGCGACATTACGGTCACGAGTGCGCCAGGACGGGGGACCACGGTCGATTTATTCGTACACCGTGCGCAGATGACGTGAGCGAGCGTTTAAAGTCGAACAATGCATATTGCACGTTTTTTAGCCGACGTCACGGCTGGCCCAAGAACCTGCTTGCGAGTGTCGGCAAATACCCTGAGCTGGGTTCAGTCGTTGCCATTTGCGCACGTGTTAAAAACTCATAGAATTTCAGATTTATTCCGACGCGATGGTCTGGTTTGAAACAATTTTTGCTAAAGCATCTCTATGGCTTGCCTATCCCATTCTATGCTGTTAGATTAGTTTACAGACGATTTTTAACAGATCAGCCCCTTTTTCTTCTGGCAGAAGGCGCATCATGACTGAAAAAAGCAATAATAATCAAAGAAACGGCGTGAAACGGCGCTCCATCTCCCTTGAGCGTGAGTGTTCTCTCGGGGTCATCTCCTTAAATAATTTCGAGTGGTCAGATCATCTCGTCAAGATAGTGGATTACAGTGTGATCGGCATCGGCATCGAGTCCGATCTGCCGATCGAACCGGGCGTCATCTGGTTCAAGGAAAACCTTTATGGACAAAAGTGTGGCTCTTTGGTGTGGTGTAAAAAAAGCGAGGTCCGTTATCGGGCTGGCATCCAGTTCATTTCCTTAACCCGTGAACAAGAAGAATACATTCGGCAGCAGGTTGAACAGATGCGGTACTTTAAACGGATCCAAGATCCGAAACAGATCATCGCAATGCTGATCGCTGGCATTAAGAGAGACGTAGGCGGATCCCTCGTTCATTCGCCGGGACGAAATATTCCCCTGGATGACAAATAGATTCTCGATTATAAATGTTGATAGATTTTAATCGAGTTTAAACACGCGCAATTACATCCTGTATGTTGGAATTTCCGTTTTTCTAAACAGCTAAAGTTAGAATTTGTTAGCGTTATCTATGGGTAAAGCATGGGGCTAGTGCGCGAGGTGGGTAGTTTGCAAAGAACGTTCTGATTCTATTAAGTAACATGCCGCGATCTAAAGAATGGTTCTTCAAATTAGGTTCTCATGAGTGCATCATCGCCGGCACAGTTCTTCGTTGCAATCGGATGACGATGCCAAGGCGTCTCAATGGTCCCTCGAACAGCAATCCATCCGCGCGGCAGATCAGCCAGCTCGATCACGCTCGGATCACCGTAGATGATTTCATCAAGAGCAACGATCCTAGCATCAGTGTCTGGAACAGTTGGACCCGAGAAAAAATGCCATGACCCATCGTCTGGGTCATGGGTAACGAACAAAATTGGGTTCCAGAGCTCGATGATATCCCGAGCTGTATAAACCGCCGTACTGGGCTTGTCTGTAAAGGGCCATTGAGTTTTGGAATGGTGGTCGCTGATTAACATGAACTTGTCGCGTTCCTCACGAAGAATTTAACTCCCCCCTGCTTTTTACTCGATGCCAATGACGTTATTACATGTGCCGTAAGGATTCAGCACTGTCTCGGAGCACGACATGTCCTGAACCCACATCCCGTCCGCCACATACTTATACTCGTACTTCCCCGGTGAAAGCTTAAGCTTTATTTTCCAGGTACCGTCGGCGCTTTTTTTCATTGGCATCGATGTCATATTCCAATCATTGAAAACCCCCGCGATGCAGACTTTCTTGGCTTTTGGAGCAGCAAATGAAAACTCAACCTCATGCTTTGTGCCGATGGTCGGACGCCTGCTAAGGGACTCCTTCATGCTCTTGACGACCTCTAACGCTGCCATATTCGTCTCCTTTTATGCGTGAATTAAAATACATTGCAACATATTTATACCCGCCATCATAAAGAAACTTTTTTAATGATAGCATATTTTCAGAGCTCACGTTTTCGCGCCTGAATGTTCTTCTGTGTACTAAGGTAACATCCCAGCACATCGACATGAGACTGTACAAATGGGATTCACGAAAGTGCAACACGTTGCAGACTGCAAATATGCGCTACCTGCCTTGCGATTAAGACCATCGGCGGCCATCCTAAGCACGATGGGATATAACAGCCATTCATTGATTTGAAATACCCCGGGTTTTGAGGCAGAGATAACACATTTTCAATCGCCTCGCTCGATGCGGTGTGCAAGCCCTTACTAATATTGGCAGTGCATGATCATAAGTGAAGCTGTGCTTTCAGAATATTATTTTGATCTTATTTTAGTTGAAATGTGAAGATGCTCCTTCCCGTGCTCAGACGCATCTTTTTCGGGGAGTCTCCCCCCTATAATATTATTCCTGCCGGGCTTTTCATTCCGTGGTTTCCTGATTCCTTCGATCTGCTACCCAGCCTTGAGCAGGGACGAAAGTCTCTCCCCGCAGGCCAAACATCGCTTTACTTTTTTCAACCAATTGTGCATAATACCTTTCCATAACTCTCAAACACTGAACAAGCGCTGCAACCATTGTATGAGGTGACTGTCAGGCAACAGGCAGCCGGGAATCGAGGTGACTATCCATGAAAAGCGGATCGAAAAATGAAAAACTGAACAGCTGGGTCCACGAGGTCGTAGAACTGTGCAAGCCTGACTCGGTCGTCTGGTGCGACGGATCAAAGGCAGAATACGACAGGCTGATGAAGCTCATGCAGGACCTTGGCATGGCGATCCCTCTCAAGAAAAGACCGAATAGTTTTCTCTTCCGCACCGACCCCAGCGACGTTGCCCGCGTTGAGGACCGAACGTACATCAGCACGACCTCCCGGGAAGAGGCTGGCCCCACGAACAACTGGGTGCACCCGACGAGCTCAAGAAAACCATGCGGGGCTTGTACCAGGGCTGTATGAAGGGCCGCACGATGTACGTGATCCCTTTCTCCATGGGGCCCATCGGCTCGCCGATTTCGAAGATCGGCGTCGAGCTGACCGACAGCCCTTATGTCGTCTGCAATATGCATATCATGACCCGTGTCGGCACGAAAGTCCTGGACGTGCTCGGAGAAAAGGGAGAGTTTATCCCCTGCCTCCATTCCATCGGCGCTCCGCTTGAAAAGGGACAAAAGGACAGTTCTTGGCCCTGTGCCCCGATCGAGCAGAAATACATCAGCCATTTCCCCGAGGAGAACCTGATCTGGTCCTACGGCTCCGGCTACGGCGGCAACGCCCTTTTGGGGAAAAAGTGCCTCGCCCTCAGGATCGCCTCGAACATGGCGAGGCGCGAAGGATGGCTGGCGGAGCACATGCTGATCCTTCGCCTGACCAGCCCGGTGGGAAAACGCTACAACATCGCAGCGGCGTTCCCCTCAGCCTGCGGCAAGACGAACCTTGTCCATGATGCAGCCGTCCCTCAAAGGGTGGAAGTGCGAGTGCGTCGGCGACGACATCGCCTGGATGAAGATCAAGAGCGACGGCAGGCTCCACGCGCTAAACCCCGAAACCGGTTTCTTCGGCGTTGCGCCCGGCACGTCCTACAATACCAATCCCATGGCCATGGACACGCTCAAGGAGAACATCATTTTCACGAACTGCGCGCTCACGGACGACGGCGACGTGTGGTGGGAGGGCATGACCGAGGAAACGCCGGCCCACGTGATCGACTGGAAAGGCCGGGACTGGCCCCCGGAAAGCCGCGAAGACGCTGCCCACGCGAACGCGCGCTTTACCGCGCCGGCAGCGCAATGCCCGGTGATCTGCGATTGCTGGGACGACCCCGAGGGCGTGCCCATCGACATCTTCATCTTCGGCGGGAGGAGAAGCACGGTCGTCCCGCTCGTGACCGAGGCCTATTCCTGGGACCACGGCGTGTTCATGGGCGCCACGGCAGCCTCGGAGACCACCTCCGCGAACATCGGCGCAGTGGGCAACCTCAGGCGCGACCCCTTTGCGATGAAGCCGTTCCTCGGCTATCACATGGGCGACTATTTCCAGCACTGGCTTGCGATGGGCGACCGCCTTGGTGCGAAAGCCCCGCGGATCTTTTACGTCAACTGGTTCCGGAAGAGCGCCGAAGGCAAGTTCCTATGGCCCGGTTTCAGCGACAACAGCAGCGTGCTTAAATGGATGTGCGACCGCGTCGACAACAAGATCGGCGCCAAGGAGACACCGATCGGCCTCATGCCCAAGGACGGGGATCTCGATCTGACGGGCCTCACGATCTCGTCCGGGAACCTGCAGGCACTCATGAACGTGGACATCGCTTCCTGGAAAGCCGAGATTCCCGACATCGAGAAACACTTTGCTTTGTTCGGGAAGCGGCTGCCCGTGAGGCTTACAAAACAGCTCGACGAATTCAGAAAACGGCTGAAGTAAAAGTTGCTGGTCAATCGAGACTTCGAACCAACCGCCCCCATCCCCTCCTTGCCAAGGAGGGGAGTAAAAAATTCCTCCCCTTACCAAGGGGAGGTCAGGTGGGGTGATTCTCATTCCCATGACTCGACTCTTCAAAAACCATGCAAAGAACCGCTCCACATAAAGCCCTCGTGAACGTGCTGGGCGTCGTATACCTTCACTCCAAAACCGAGGACGGCGGCGACCTCTATCTCACCCGGTTCGCCGAATCCTATCAGGAACATCTCGCTGTCAATAACTGGTACGAAGAAAACTGGTTCAATCAGCACAAGGGTCCGGCTTCTGGGGACCAGCTCCGTGTACCGCGTGCCCACGAAGCCCGTGGACAACACCAGCCTGGACCTCGTGGTCAAGAACTGCCGCGTGGGCGAAGACGTTCCGATCAATACCCACACGCTCGAGGAGTTCGTCAGCGCCGAGTTCAACAGCCCCTGGGAAGAGTTCGCCCTGGTCATGGAGATGGGCGACCGGCAGATCGGCCAGCGCATCGGATGGATCAGAGTGCAGCGGCCTCTGGCGATCTATGTCCCGCCGCAGCGGATGCAGCTGTGGCAGAGCGGCAGGTCCCGGGCCAGGATCAACCGCATCCGTGCGCGCCATCCCGGCATCGACCTCGACATCCTCAAACAGTACAAGCTCATTTACGAGTGGATCCGCGGCAAGAACCTCGTGGAGATCTTCGAGCACATCACGGTCGAAATGCCGGACCTGGTCTATCATCTGCAAACCATGCAGAAGAAGGCCTTCGACGACTTGACGAAAAAAGGGTATCTCATGGCGGACATGAAGCCCGAGCACGTCATCCTCGACGAAGAGGACTGCGAGGTCATCGAGAAGGCTGGTACGGGCAAAGCGGCAGACGCGGCAAAGAAGCAGGTGGACGCGGTCTACCATCTGTTGAACGCCGGCAAATACTCGGTCATCGACTACGAGCTGCTCTTCCGCACGCCCGAGCACGAAGACCGGGTCAAGGCGTCGAGGCGGCACTCCTACCTTGACGATATGCGGGACCGACTGGAACCTGCGCCGCTTCCTTCGCACCTCTCCCGCACGGAGATCTTCGGCGTGCCCTACACCTTCGGCCATGCCGAGAGCACCGGCGGCCGCATGTGGGTCGTGGGGAGGAACGGCGCGGCTGTTCGATTATTTCCTTCCCGAACGCTGGCGGAAGACGCCGTGTCTGAGCCTTTCCGATGCCAACGAGGTGTATTACACGGTCACGAAGGACAATATCCATCTCGTCTGGGAGACGTCGCGCGTGGGCGAGATCCCCGCGGACAAAAAATATAATGCCGAAGAGATCGAGAAGATCAGGCACTACGGGATCAACAGCCCCTTCGAAGAGTTTGCTATTTCCGAGGCGCTCAATCAGCTGGGGATCCATGCGGTCTATGTACGCGCGATCTACGAGACCGGCAGCTTGAAGGTTGAAGTGTCGGTCGATTCCCGAAAGTATCAGTCACATCAGGAGATCGTCGACAGCGACGGCAATCCCGTTTTGGCCGCAGATCACAACTACATTACGATCCGCGGCTACTACAACGGCCCCGATGAATGGGTTTCGCAGCATGAGAATGAATTGTTCACGCCCACGGACCTGATTAAGGCGGTCCGGAGAAAGATCATCGATGAAGCGCAATGCAGAAGATTTGTAGAAAAGACTTGCGCCCGGCTGCGTGAGACGGGCTATGACGGATCGCTGCTGAAGGCGAACGACCTCCTTATTGCCCTCGACTCCAAAGAAAAGATCGTGACCGACCAAAGCGGAGAACCGGACATTATTATCTGCAATTTCGAGGTCATCTGGAAGATCGCAGATCGGACGCAAGCCCCCTGAGTCTGCTCGCTGCGGCTCAGACGGAGATTGGTAGGGACCTGACTCGAAGTATCAATCAGTTGTGCAGGTCGGGTAGAGCGGTGGAAACCCGAGGCGTCGATTTTGAACGACCTGGTATCATTGCTTTGGACATGTTGGGTATCACTTCGTTCTGCCAAGAGAGATGATAATGAAAAAGTGTCCATTCTGCGCTGAAGAGATTCAAGACGAAGCGATAAAGTGCAAGCACTGTGGTGAGTTTCTGGATGCCTCCGCCCGCCCACGAGTTGCAGAAGAAAAAATACCATGGTATTTCCGGAAATCCTTTATTATCATCGCAGTCTGCTCTGTGGGGCCGCTGGCGTTGCCCCTGATTTGGTGGCGACCGCAAACGTCGCGTGCATGGAAGATCGGGCTCACCATAGGAATCCTTGTTCTCAGCTGGATATTGTACCGGTCCACGATGGAATCCATTCGGACGATTGAGGAGTACTACAAGCTGCTTCAAGGAATATGAAATTATCTGGGGGCCTACGCGACTGCGCTTTGTCATTGGCGGAAGGATAGACATGAGTACCACTAAATCTCACGGTATGAGAAATGCAGTCTTGGTTGCGGTGTTACTTCTTGGTTGCGTGACACTCGCAAACATGAAGAATCACGTTTTCGCCGGGCTTGGTTCTTACGGCGTTGGCCGGCGGATTGTTGAGACTCCCGTCTTCTCGTTTTTGCCCAGATGGTTTCTCGATAGAGGTGCAGTGTCAATCTCGCGAGAAAGCAACGCCAGTATATTAAAAAATGTGTATGAGGTGTTCGACCCATCACTGAGATCTTTTCTGAAAACGGTGCCGATAATTCTGGATTCCTCGGCAAATACCGCGAAGGCGTATCAAGCAAAAGGCTACATTGGAGTTAGTCCGGACTGGGACAATACTGTGGGCCAATCACAGTACAAGGCGATTTATGAACAGAGGGGAATGAGGCCGGAAGACCCCGTATTTGTGTATCGCTTCAAGACGGCTTTGTTGATACATGAATTCTTGCACGTACTCCAGGTGCATCAGGGAATTGACAGCCGTTCGTGTTACGAAGCTGTTGCGAGATGGTATCTGGATCCGCGGTATGGCATACCGTCTCCGAATGGCATAGTCCGTGCCGGCGCGACGAAAGACGGAAGACCTGATACACTCGCGATCAATAGAATGAAATATATTGTATGGCATCAGTTGTACAATTATCAAAGGTTAAGCGATGTGCCTCAGGATGAGAGCTGGAAGAATATGCAATATGGGGAAAGGTACCGGTCGGCGGATAAGGGAGTGGAGGAGTTCGCCTACATCGGGGAAGAAATACTCGCCAGCGGAAGCAGTTCTGAGGACTACATTAAGACAGGTCAGTGGAGCGATACGGACTGGAAGAGCAAGAAGATGAGGTTGTTGGAGGTCTCCCCGGAAATTATTGCCCTTTTCAAGGGCGTGTTCAATCCTGAAGTGACACAGTAGCAAATGCCAAGCTGGGCGTTTGGCAACGGTTACCCACATGCTGCCGCACCGGTTCCTCTGCCGGTCTATCCCTCATTCTGCCTCATTTTCACTGACCAATCTGCAATTTCCTGCCTCAAGCCCTGGATCCGGCTGTGCTATGATTGAAGTATGCATTTCATCTCTCTCGGGAAAAGGAGGCTGTCATGAAGATAACCGTGAGCGTCATAAAGGCCGATATCGGGTCCGTGGGCGGTCATATTGCACCGTCGATGAAATTACTTGAAACCGTGAAAAAGCATGTGCAGGAAAAAGGCAAAGGTTTTCTTATCGACAACTATGTGAGCTATACGGGCGACGATATTGCGATCCTCATGACCCATACCAAAGGCGAGGGGAACGAACAGGTGCATAAACTGGCTTGGGACGCATTCGTGGCAGGAACAGCTGTGGCGAAATCGCAGGGTCTGTACGGCGCTGGGCAGGACCTCCTGAAGGACGCCTTCTCCGGAAACGTTCACGGCATGGGGCCGGCGGTCACCGAGATGGAGTTCGAGGAGCGACCCGGGGAACCTATCATGTTTTTCGCAGCAGACAAGACCGATCCCGGAGCGTACAACTTCCCGCTGTACATGGCTTTTGCCGATGCTATGAACACTCCAGGGCTGATGCTCTCTCCCAAGATGGGAAAAGGCTTCCGGTTCGTGATTATGGATGTAAACCATACCGAGGGCGACCGGGTCATAGAACTGAACGCGCCTGAGGAGATGTACGAGATCGCAACGCTCCTTCGCGATCCTGAACGGTACGTGGTCGAATCGATCTGGTCCCGGGCAGCAGGGACGCAGGCGGTGTCGGTTGCGACGTCGCGGCTCCACAATATCGCGGGCAAGTACACGGGCAAGGACGACCCCGTGATGCTCGTCCGGAGCCAGATGGATTTCCCGGCCACGGGTGAGGTCTTGCAACCGTTCGCCGTCGGCCACTTTGTCGCAGGCTGCATGCGCGGCTCGCACACCATGCCGCTTATGCCGGTGAAACTGAATTCGCCGATCAGCTATTTCGACGGACCGCCTATCGTGAGCTGCACCGCGTTCTGCTTGCGCGAGGGCAAGCTGACTGAAGGGATCGATGCTTTCGACCATCCTTTCTGGGACCGCGTGCGGGACCATGTTGCCGATAAGGCAATGGACATGCGAAGACAAGGTTTCTTCGGCGCAGCCATGCTGCCGATGAACGAGCTGGAGTACACCGGCATTATGGATAAGCTTGCGGTACTGGAAAAGCGGTTCACCCTGCGGAGCGTGAAGAAAGCGGCGTAAAGCCGCAGATAATTTCAAGCAGAGGATACAGAGCAAGGATGAAGAGCCGGGGCGAGTTCCCCGGCTTTCTTGTTTCCCTGGTGCTACAATAAAAATAGATCATCAGCATTGATTGTTGTTCATGCAAAGTTTAGCTTTTTTTGGAGTTGCTATGAAAAACCAGCAAATAGCAAAAATATTCACTGAAATCGCCGAACTCCTGGAGCTCAAGGGCGAGAATGTTTTTCGAATCCGTGCATACCAAAGGGCTGCGCAGAACATCGACGGTCTGGCAAAGGACGTGTCCACGCTCTCGGATGAGGAACTGATTGCGATCCCGGGGATCGGAAAAGACCTGGTCGGGAAAATCCATGAATATCTCGAGAAAGGCTCTGTCGCGAAGCACGAGGAACTAAAGAAGGAAATCCCGGCCGGTGTTCTCGCCCTCCTTCGTGTTCCCGGATTAGGGCCGAAAAAAGTCAAATTATTTTTTGACAAGCTCAAAATAAAGAACGTTGACGAACTTGAAGCGGCAATTAAATCAGGGAAGCTCAAGGGAATGCCGGGAATCCAGAAAAAAACAGAGGACAATATCCTTCAGGGAATCGGATTTGTAAAGCGCGGAACAGAGCGACGGCCCCTCGGCAGGGTATTGCCCCTGGCTGAGGACATCATACGAAGCATCAAGGACCACGCGCCCGTGGATAAGATCGAGGTCGCCGGCAGCATCAGACGCTGGAGGGAGACGGTAAAAGACATCGATATCCTGACGACTTCGAAAGAGCCGGAAAAAGTCATGGATATTTTTGTGAAAAACCCTCACGTGAGCCGAGTTCTTGCGCAAGGGCCAACGAAATCCTCCATCATAACCGACGACGGCATCCAGGTGGACCTTCGGGTTGTTGATGAAGATTCTTTCGGCGCAGCGCTTCAGTACTTCACGGGCAGCAAGCAGCACAACATCAAACTCCGGGAGATGGCGGTGCGTGCCGGGCTCAAGATCAACGAGTACGGTGTTTTCAAAGAACCGGGTGAGAAAAAAATCGGCGGCAAGCATGAGGAGGATGTTTACAAGGCGCTTAAGCTTGCTTATATTCCGCCTGAGCTCCGGGAGGACACGGGCGAGATCGACGCGGCCCTACAGGGAAAGCTCCCCGATCTTGTGACGCTTAGTGACATCAAGGGCGACCTCCATGTTCACTCGAACTGGTCCGACGGAAGCCACGATCTCGACGCCATCGTGGAGGCGGCAAAGAAGAAAGGTTACGAATACATTGCAATCACCGACCATACCAAGGGGCTCGGCGTAGCTCGTGGACTTGATGAAAAACGACTTGCTGAGGAGACCAAGCTCATCGATGAAACGAACAAAAAGCTTTCAAGGTTCAGGATACTCAAAGGTACCGAGATCGATATCCGTGCCGACGGCAGGCTCGACCTCCCTGATGAAGCCCTTGCCAGGCTAGATATCGTCGTTGCGTCCATCCACTCGGGATTTAAACAAGCGCAGGAGCAAATCACGAAACGGCTCTTGTCTGCGATCAGAAACCCTCTCGTGAGCGTGATCGCCCATCCTACTGGCCGGCTCATCGGCGAGCGCGACGCATACGCCGTGGATATGGAGGCAGTGCTGAAGGAGGCTGCCCAGCGCGGCGTGGCCATGGAGATCAATTCCTATCCTTTACGGCTCGATTTGAACGACCAGCATATCAGGATGGCGAAGCAATTCGGGGTCCAGCTCGTCATCAGTACGGACATGCACGTGACGAGCCAATTCGATTTCATGACCTACGGTGTTTCGCTTGCAAGAAGGGGATGGGTCGAGAAGAAAGACGTGTTGAATGCGCTGGAGTATGAAGAGCTCATGAGGCGGCTGAAGACGCGGCGCGCCGTGAAGATGAAAAAAGTGAAATGAAAAAAAAGTACTGCAGTAATCATCAGAAAAATGCTATGCCCGGCATGGACCGCCGGACGGGATGAGAACTCCCCTTCACCCCTTCACAACTTGTACGTTTCTGTACGCAGTTTCCAGATCCTCCTTCAGACCCCTGTACACACCATCTCCGGTTGTGCGGATCACCACTTGGCGATATCCCTTCTTGACATTTTCGTAAGAAGTGAGAATGCTCTGAAGACGGAAACCGTTCTTCCTGATAATATCAGCCACTTCCTTGATCGATCCCGGCCTGTCTTCGATGGTGACGCAGATCCGGTGGCCGCCGTGCCTCACACCGGTGATATCCACCAGCGCATGGTAAATGTCACGGTCCGAGATGATGCCGACGAGCTCACCTTTGCCCAGCACCGGCAGGCAGCCGATGTTTTGGTCAAGCAGGATCATTGCCGCCTCTTCCACCGGCGTGACAGGGGATGTCGTTATGACTTTTTCGATCATGATGTCCTTGATCTTCGTTTTCGCCAAAAGGTAGTGGAGCTCGTAGATGTCCAGCGAGGTGGCCTTTGAAGGACTGTACTCCTTGATGTCGCGGTCGGAGATGATGCCTTTCAGCTTGCCGTTTTTCATAACGGGAACGTGCTTGATGCATTTCTCCTTCATCAGCGTAAGAGCATCGGAAAGGTAGTCTTCGGTATTGACCGTAAACACTTTTGTAGTCATCCAGTTTGAAACGTACATGATTTACACCTCCGAAGGGAGAGGAAATTTTAACTTCTCGAAAAACTTTTTAAACCACAGATGAACACGGTTAGAAACGAAGAAGGATCTATCGGTCTTGAGGCAAGCACCTACTATTATTGTAGCATGGATGTGGAAAAGTGCGGGAAGGCTTAAAGGTTTTTTTAAAGACCCGACGGCCTTAATTCTGTGCTTTCTTCAGCCGCTGGGTCCAGGCCACGAGGGCTTCTATCAACTCTCTTATCTTTGCCCGGGTCGGCTCGTCGGTCAGCCTGCCGCCGGCGTCGATCTTGTCTTTAATAAAGGTCACCATGACTTCCGGCTTGTTCAGAGGATGCATGTTGAGATACACGCAGGACTGGCGGAGGTGGTACTGGGCACGGGCAGTGCCGAGCATGCCGATGGAAGCGCCCATGATGGCCACGGGCTTATCGTCGAAGACATTATCGCCATGGGGCCGAGAGCCGCAGTCGATGGCGTTCTTCAAGACGCCGGGAATCGAATAATTATATTCCGGTGTTGCGATCAGGAGCGCATCAGCTGCCCTGATCTTTGTCTTGAATTCCCTTACCTTCGTCGGGGGCTGTTGCTCCAAATCCTGATTAAACGGAGGGATGCCTTCGAGGTCGAAGACCTCGAGCTCTACGCTGCCTGGAAGAAGTTCTGCTGCAGCGCGCAGGAGGGCTTTGTTGTAAGAACCTTTTCTTAAACTGCCGGCAAAGCCGAAAATACGAAAGATTTGGGCCATGATGTTACACTCCCTGATGGTATTTATGGTGTGGGCCTTCTCATCAATTTATGAACCGTCGTGTCAAATACTGCAAAGCTGCAGTTTTATGATATCATGGTTAGCGTGAAATCAACGTTTTGTTTAGAAAAGCATTACTTGGACTTTAGTATAGCTTCCAGAAACGATTCTTTCTTTCGGGAATCCAGTTCTTCCTGCGTATAGCCAAGGGCCTCGATGGGCTCTAAGACCCTGCCTGCTGCGAGGCCGAGGAGTTCAAGCCGCTCTCGCAGATTCATCTTTCTGAACTCATCGGCGACCACGATGACGTCGATATCGCTGTCTTCTCGCGGCGTACCGCCTGCGTAAGAACCGTAAAGGATGATCTTCTTCGGCTGCACGCCCAGCTTTTCGATTTCCTTCTGGTATTTGTCGATTATTTCTTTAATCTCTCGTTCTGTTTTAACCATACGATCACATCCTTTGTCTGCTCCAGGTATGAGGCTGAAACGTCGGCAGGATATACTTCAACGAGTTTTGAAAAGTCTTCCGGATATCGCGTGATAATGCTTGCGTTGTTTATCTTGGACACGAATTCAATGTGTTTAGAGGGGAAATTGATTTCTGTGAGCTTCGTTAAATAGAGAAGGTTGTGAGTCCTTGGCGCAGGCTTGTTCGTGACTTCGACGGCTACAGCTTTAAACATCTTCTCGATTGCCAGATGGCACATAAAGACCACATAAATATACCGTCCGGTTTATGCATGTGCTCGGCAGTGACGATGTCATATTCCGCAGAAATCACGAAGTTTTCCGCGTCTTTCTCATAGGGCAATGATAATATAAGCCGAACGGGAAGTAAAGCGGAAAAGCCAGCAACACGGCGATGCTGGAAGGCAGCTCTACGTGATCTGGGCCTTGATGAACTCCCGGTTCAGCTTTGCGATAAATTTGACTTTGATGCCCTTGGGACAGACCGCTTCGCACTCATAATGATTGCTGCAGTTGCCGAAGCCCTGGTTCAGCATTTCCTCGGTCATGGCACAGACGCGTCTGGCGGCCTCTACTTTTCCCTGCGGCAGCAGAGCGAGATGGGACACCTTGGCCGAGGTAAAGAGCATTGCCGAGCCGTTCGGACAGGCAGCAACGCAGGCCCCGCAGCCGATGCACTCGGCAGCATCCATGGCCGTGTCCGCGTCCTGTTTGGGAATCAGGATGGTGTTCCCGTCAGGCACGCCTCCGGTGTGGACCGAGACGTAGCCTCCGGCCTGGATGATCTTGTCAAAGGCGCCGCGGTCAACGATGAGGTCCTTTATGACCGGGAAGGCCTTGGCGCGGAAGGGTTCGATGTAGATCGTATCGCCGTCCTTGAAGTGGCGCATGTGAAGCTGGCAGACGGTCGTCTTTTTCTGCGGGCCGTGCGGTATGCCGTTCACGACCTGACCGCACATGCCGCAGATGCCTTCCCGGCAGTCGCTGTCGAAGGCGATGGGCTCTTCACCCTTTTTAATCAATTCCTGGTTCAGGACATCGAGCATTTCAAGAAAGGACACGTCGCTCTCGATGTCCTTCGCTTCGTACTGAACGAGTTTGCCTTTGTCCGCGGAGTTGCGTTGTCGCCAGACGTATAATGTCAGATTCATGTTTCAACCTCTTCGAAAAAAGTGTGTTCGTTCTTTAAGGTGTAGATCGTTTGACGCTTGACCGTTTTAACGTTTAAACGGTTCGCTATTTATAACTCCTTACCGTCAACTGTACATTTTCGAACGCCAGTGGCTCCTTGCGGAGCTCCGGCTCCTTGTCAGCTCCCTTGTACGCCCAGGCCGCGACGTAGCTGAAGTTCTTGTCGTCCCGGACCGCTTCCCCATCGGGAGTCTGGTGTTCGATGCGGAAATGGGCGCCGCAGGATTCGTCGCGATGCAGGGCGTCTTTTGTCAGCAACTCGGCAAACTCGAGAAAGTCCGCGAGTCGGCCGGCGTGTTCCAGTTCCTGGTTCAGGTCCGTTTCGCTTCCGGTGACGAGAAGATTCTCCCAGAACTCGGCACGGAGTTCCGGTATCCGCTGAAGCGCCTTGTTCAGGCTTTCCGCGCTGCGGGACATGCCGACATGTTCCCACATGACCTTGCCGAGTTCGCGGTGCAGTTCGTGGACGGTCTTCTTTCCCTTGATCGAGAGGAACTTCTTCGTCACTGTCCCGGCGTCTTCCCACGATTTTATAAATTCCGGATGGGCCGACGTCACCGCGCCGGGCTTGGTACGGGCGAGATAGTTTGCGATTGTATAAGGGATGACGAAGTAGCCGTCGGCCAGTCCCTGCATGAGCGCGCTTGCGCCGAGACGGTTTGCGCCGTGGTCCGAGAAGTTTGCCTCGCCGAGGACGAAAAGGCCGGGGATGTTGCTTTCGAGATTGTAGTCCACCCACAGCCCGCCCATCGCGTAATGCGGGGCAGGATAAATGCGCATCGGCCGTTTGTACGCATCTTCAGCCGTGATGCGCTCGTACATCTCGAACAGATTGCCGTAACGCTCGCGGATGGTATTTTCGCCGAGCCGTTTGATGGAATCTGCAAAGTCAAGGTACACGCCGCGGCCGCCGGGACCCACGCCCCGTCCGTCGTCGCATGCTTCCTTTGCTGCACGCGAGGAGATATCGCGTGGCGCAAGATTGCCGTAAGCCGGGTATTTCCGCTCGAGATAATAGTCCCGCTCGTCTTCCGGGATTTCCCCCGGCTGACGAATATCGCCTTTCTTCTTTGGCACCCAGACCCTGCCGTCATTCCGGAGGGACTCGGACATGAGCGTGAGCTTTGCCTGGTGTTCGCCGGTCACCGGGATGCAGGTCGGGTGGATCTGCGTGTAGCAGGGGTTCGCGAAGAGGGCGCCCTTCTTGTACGCCCGGTAGGTGGCGGTAACGTTGTTTCCCAGTGCGTTCGTTGATAGGAAGAAGACATTGACATAGCCGCCGGTGCAGAGGCAAACCGCGTCGGCAGCGTGGGACTCTATGGCGCCGGTCACGAGGTTTCGGACCGTGATGCCCTTGGCCTCACCGTTCACGAGCACGAGGTCGAGCATTTCCATGCGGGGATGGAGCGTTACCATGCCCGTCTTGATCTGGCGCGAGAGCGCGCCGTAGGCGCCGAGCAGGAGCTGCTGGCCCGTCTGGCCGCGGGCGTAAAAGGTGCGCGAGACCTGGGCGCCGCCGAAGGAGCGGGTCGTGAGGTAGCCTGCATAATCGCGGGCAAAAGGAACGCCCTGGGCCACGCACTGGTCGATGATGTTCGCGCTCACCTGGGCGAGGCGGTACACGTTCCCTTCGCGGGAGCGGAAGTCGCCGCCCTTGATCGTATCAATGAAGAGACGCTCGATGCTGTCGCCGTCATTCGGGTAGTTCTTGGCAGCGTTGATGCCGCCCTGGGCCGAGATGCTGTGGGCGCGGCGCGGAGAGTCCTGGAAACAGAAAGAATCCACGTTGTAGCCGAGCTCGCCGAGCGAGGCGGCTGCGGACGCTCCGGCAAGGCCCGTGCCCACGACGATGATACGGTACTTCCGTTTGTTTGCCGGATTGACCAGCTTCATTTCAGCCCGTCGTTTATCCCACTTTTCGTGAAGCGGGCCTGAGGGAACCTTACCGTCAAGAATCATAGTCGTATGCTCCGTGCAGGGAGCATAGCGCATGGAGCATGGGGTAGCCTGATTCCTCATCCCCTCTGCTCTCTGCGCCATGCGCTCTGCTTCTTCAACCTTTCAATATTCCCAAAACAATCACGCCGGGGATCGCTATATACCACAGAAACAGCATGATCGACGCGATGGTCCCGGACGTTTCGATCACCGGGAGCGCTGTCTCGCTGGTGAGGCCCCAGGTCTGGAACGAACTCTGGATGCCGTGGAGCAGGTGCAGCATCAGCGCCCCCAGGGCGATGAGGTACGCCAGAGAGATTCCCGGTTCCTGGAAACTGCGTACGACCATCGTGAACACGTCGGGCTTGCCCATCGCGTCCGGATGGGATGCCGGCGCGATCGAGGGGTCGATGAGGACCAGGAAGGTGAACTGGAGCAGATGGTAAACGACAAACGCAAGGAGCACGACGCCGGACCAGATCTGGTATCTGCCTGAGAACGTGGCCTGACGGAAACGGGTCATGGCGTAGGCCTGGGGCTTTGCGGCATAATTCTTCGAGCTTGAGCACAATGCCGTAATAGATGTGGATTGCGAAGGCAGCGAGGAGAACGAGCCTGCCTCCCCAGACCAGAAGCGGCAAATGGTGGAGGCCGACGACGTAGGCATTCAGCATGTGGAAAAAAATCGTAGAGTTGCCAACGATGTGAAAGAGGATGAAGAAGACGAGTATCTGGCCGGAAACGGCCATGAGGATCTTTCTGCTTACTGTGGAAGTGGGTAAGATAGTTCATCCTGTTCCCTCGAATGAAAAAGATAAACTACTCCTGGGTGATCCCGCCCTCGGTCATGGGCACGGGATCGAGAAGTTTGTTCAATTCAGCCTTCGACAGACCCGTCATTTCCGCGGCAACGTCTTTTACGGACCGTTTTTCTGCATAAGCCTTTTTTGCGATCTGCGCGGCCTTGTCGTAACCGATCACGGGATTGAGCGCTGTCACGAGGATCGGGTTCTGGTCCACCAGGCCCGCAATGCGTTCCTTGTTCACAATAAAGCCGGCAACGGCCTTGTCCGCAAGAAGCCGCGCCGCGTTCCCCATGAGTTGTATGGACTGCAGCAGGTTATGCGCTACGGCCGGGAGCATGACGTTCAGCTCGAAATTGCCCTGCTGGTTGCAGATCGTGATCGCGGCGTCATTCCCCGTGACCTGGGCGCAGACCATCATCATCATCTCGCACATAACGGGGTTTACCTTGCCGGGCATGATGCTCGATCCCGGCTGCAGTGACGGCAGGGAGATCTCACCCAGTCCTGCGATAGGACCGCTGTTCATCCAGCGGAGGTCGTTGGCCATCTTCATGAATGACGATGCAGTGGTCTTCAACTGCCCGGAGAGCTCGACTGCGGAATCCATGGTTGCCTGCGCGGCAAAATGATTCGCTGTTTCGACAAAGGGGAGCTTGGTGCTGCCTGCAAGCCTGCTCGCCACGATCTTGCCGAACTCCTTAGGTGCGTTGATGCCCGTGCCTACGGCAGTGCCGCCGATAGCGAGCTGTGCCAGGCGGGGCAGGGTGGATTCTATCCTGGCGACTGCAAGCTCAACCTGGTACGCCCAGCCGCTTATCTCCTGGCTGAGCCTTACCGGCATGGCGTCCATTAAATGGGTCCTGCCCGTTTTTACTATATCATGAAACTCCGCTTCGCGCTTCTTGAGCGTTCCCTGAAGGTGCCTGAGCGCAGGCAGAAGTTTTTCGCTTACTTCGAGATAAGCGCTCACATGGATGGCGGCAGGAATGACGTCGTTCGACGACTGGCCCATGTTCACATGATTATTCGGATGGACGGGCTTTGCCGAAGCGCCGAGGATCTGGGTCGCGCGGCTCGCGATCACCTCGTTTGCGTTCATGTTTGTGGACGTGCCGGAGCCGGTCTGGTAAATGTCGAGCGGGAACTGGTCGTCCCATTTTCCGTCAGACACTTCGAGAGCAGCGAGATGAATTGCATGGGCGATCGTGGCATCGAGCAGACCCGAGCCCGGCGTTCACCTCTGCGGCCGTGGCCTTGATGAGCCCGAGGGCGCGGAGGAAGGCGCGGGAAAAGCCGATGCCGCTCACGGGAAAGTTTTCTACAGCCCGCTGCGTCTGGGCGCTGTAGAGCGCATCTTTCGGGACCTTTACTTCCCCGAGGGAATCTTTTTCGATGCGAAAGTCGGTCATAGTCGTCCTTTATCACTTCCGGCGCCGGAATAATGAATCGCGGAACAATGGCAGTATAATCGCAAAGTCAAAAAATGTCCAGAGGAACGGCTTCGGATTGGTTTCGAAGCCGCGCATCTTTGCAATAAAACGCCGTACGAAAAAATTACGGAGGGAATTATACCTGCTTCATTTATTTTTTGCACCGTGATTTTTAAAAAAGAGAAAAACTCAACTTGGAATTATTGCCGACAAGACGTCGTTCGTCTTCCTCTATTATTTATTATTATAATGCGAACCAGAGTTGACCATCGGGGATATTGCTTCTATAATTAGTCAAAAGGAGACCATCTATGAGCGACGCATGCACGTCCGACTACAGCTGCAGTCCCAGCTACAGCATCAGCATCAGAGTGGAGATTGAGAACAGGATCGGGATGTTCGCGAGGATCGCCACGGCCATTTCGAGCGCAGGCGGCGACCTGGGCTCCGTGGACATCGTGCGCGTGGAAAAGGGCAAGATCATCCGCGACATCACCGTAAACGCCCAGAACGAAGAACACGAAAAGGCCATTGTAAAAGCGATCAGGACCGTTACGGGCGTCAAGGTCATCAGGGTCTCGGACCGCACGTTCCTGGCCCATGAAGGCGGAAAGATCGAGATCAAAAACAAGCTGCCGCTACGGGACCGGAACGACCTCTCCAAGGTCTATACCCCGGGTGTGGCGCGCGTGTGCATGGACATCTTTCAGAATAAAGAGCATGCCTACCGCTACACCATAAAAGGCAATTCCGTTGCCGTCATATCCGACGGCACTGCTGTCCTGGGCCTCGGCGACATCGGGCCCGAAGCAGCGCTTCCCGTCATGGAAGGCAAGGCGATGATCTTCAAGGAGTTCGCCAATATCGATGCCTTCCCGATCGTGCTCGCCACGACAGAACGTGGACGAGATCGTCGAGACCGTGAAGAACATAGCGCCGGCCTTCGGCGGCATCAACCTGGAAGATTTTTCCGCGCCCCACTGTTTTGAGGTCGAAAAAAGGCTCAGAAAGCTGCTCGACATCCCCGTGTTCCATGACGACCAGCACGGGACCGCGGTCGTTGCGCTGGCCGCGCTCATCAACGTCTCGCGGCTCTTGAAGCGGGACATCAAAAAGTTCAAGGTCGTCGTGGTCGGCGCAGGCGCCGCGGGCACGGCAGTGACCAAAATCCTCCTGGCCTCGGGCGTCAAGGACATCACCGTGTGCGACAGCACCGGCGTCCTCTCCGTCGGCAGAAAGCAGGGTATGGACCCCGCCAAGCGCGAGCTCGCGAAAGTGACGAACCCGCGGAAACTGAAAGGCCGCATTTCGGACGCCATGAAGGGAGCTGACGTCTTCATCGGTCTTTCGGCTCCGAACGTGATCTCCGCCGACGACGTGAGGAAAATGGCAAAGGACCCCGTTGTCTTCGCCCTTGCAAACCCTGACCCGGAGATCTCGCCCGAGGATGTCCACGACCTGGTGCGGGTCATGGCAACGGGACGGTCCGACTACCCGAACCAGATCAACAACATGCTCGGCTTCCCCGGCATGTTCCGCGGGCTCCTCGACGTGCGGGCCCATGGCGTGAACGAAGCCGTGAAACTCGCGGCTGCCAAGGCCATAGCCCATGTGTATCGAGACCGAAGAGCTGCACGAAGATTACATCATTCCCAGCCCCTTTGACCGGGAAGTCCCGGCCCGCGTTGCCGCGGCCGTTTCTGAAACGGCGAAGAAGACGGGACTGACAAAATAATAGTTCAGAGTTCAAAGTTCACAGTTCCGAGTTGAAGAAGCAAGATTTTTACTTTGCACTATGATCGCTGAACTTTGAACTGCCTTCGAGGTGTTCATGAACCGCAACCACGACCGGCTCCACCGAGACGAAAAAGATCTCCGCAGCGTCGGCATGACCGAACTGCAGACGATCTACACCGACTTGGGACTTACCCAGGACGCACTTGATCTCCTGTCCGTGCCGCGGCAGTCCTTTACGGTAAGCTTTCCGGTCAAGATGACGACCGGCAAGACGCAGATGTTCACGGGCTTTCGCGTGCAGTACAACGACGCCCGCGGGCCGGCCAAGGGCGGCATCCGGTTCCACCCGGAGATGAACGCAGAGCATGCCAGCGAACTGGCCTTTCTCATGGCACTCAAGTGCGCGGTCGTGAACATTCCCTTCGGCGGCGCAAAAGGCGGCGTGGTCGTCAATCCCGATGGACATCTCCCGGCGGGACCTCGAACTTGTGACGCGCGGCTACATCCGGGCCATCGCCGACTACATCGGCCCGTTCAAAGATATTCCCGCGCCGGACGTCTACACCGACGAACAGATCATGGCGTGGATCCTCGATGAATTCGAACGGATCAAGCGCGAGCATGTGCCCGCCGTGGTCACGGGCAAACCTCCGGAACTGGGCGGCATCGTGGCGCGCAGATATTCCACTGCCCTGGGTGGTATCCATGTGCTCGAACAGGCCCTGAAGGACCGCGGCATGGATCCCCGCGGGCTTCGCGTTGCGGTCCAGGGGTTCGGCAACGTGGGTGAAAACGCAGCGCGTATCCTTCATGAACGAGGCTACAACGTCATGGCCGTGAGCGATGTCAACGGCGGCATCCTGAACCCGCAGGGCCTCGACATCCCGGCGATCAGAGAGCACAAAAAAAAGACGGGCACCATCGTTCACTTTCCCGGCGCACGGGACATCACCAACTCCGAGCTCCTTACAATCGATTGCGATGTGCTGATACCCGCGGCGCTTTCGAACCAGCTCGACGCGAACAATGCAAAGGACGTGAAAGCGCAGTTCATTCTTGAACTCGCCAATGCGCCGACGACTGCGGCAGCTGATGATATTCTCTTTAACCGGGACATCCTCCTCATCCCGGACATTCTCGCCAACGCGGGAGGCGTTGTGGTCAGCTACTTCGAATGGAGCCAGAACCTGAACGGAGACGCCTGGCCTGAAGAAAAAGTACTTGCCCGGCTGAAGGAGATCATGACCACGGCCTTCAACGACGTCCAGAGCCGCTGTCGGGAAACCCGATGCAGAATGCGCAAGGCGGCATACGAACTGGCTGTAAAACGGATATTGCATGCCGAGAAGTTGAGGGGAAACCTTGTAACTGCCCATTACGGAACAGAATATAGTGTCAATTTTCCCACAGGAGAAAAATTTTGACCTACCTATTTTGGGCTATTTTTCTCGATGTATGCTGCTGTTAACAATGCCCTGATTATTGAAACGAATTATCCCTTTGATAAACCGAAGAACTGGTTTATTTCAACCCGCCCCCTTTTCCACCCGCCTATCTCAAATCTAGTCAGGCATGGTTTTTGCTTTTTTGTATAATATATATATTATGTATCTCTATCGTGAAAGTGAGGCGTACTTGGTGGACAACCGATATTTCACAACCCTTTGCCATATTTGCAGGGAAGAGATGACGCCGATCAGTACGGAGATCGCGCCAAGGCAGCATATCTTTGTTTGTACAAAGTGTCTTGCATCAGCAAAACAGAACTTTATCTGGGTCTGCATGCATTGTGGTGCTTCCTACATAGAACCCAAGGCCCTGTTGCTGAAGAGCCTTTCGGACCGGGGGCTTATTGAGGAATACCGGGAATGCGCCGCAAAGCTGATCATCCAAGGTATAGAACGGTGCAGCGAGTGTGGCAGCAGCGGGACCGTCGAGCACGTTCCAACGGAGGAAAACATACAATATAGCGGGCATTGTTGATACTCCTGTTAAATCAACTTTGAAGGAAAGTGCAGGTGATTTGGCATGAAAAAGGAGCTTGCCGAACTATTCAATCAGGAAGTGGAGAGTTACCGCAATGGGCTGCTCTATTACGCGCGAAAACGCGATTGGGAAACGTTTGATGAGAAGGCCGGAAGGCTGTTCGATTATGTGGAGTCCATCGAGTTCAGGGAGCTCGAGCGCAGGTTCTTCACTGTCTTCAATCTCATTCTCGCCGCTCTGGTCCTGGCCGTAATTGTGCTGTTCAACGTGGATTTCCAGGTCCATACGGAATTGTTGAGGCTCAAGAGCGGCTTCATCCTGTCGGCAGTGGCAGTGAGCAGTTTTGAACTCTATTTTTACATCGATTACCGGATGTTTATCGGGATCAAGACCTTTTCTTACAAGAGACGGCGCGAAAATTTTATCAAGGGCATCGAGCAGGATTTCCGGAGCTATGCCGTACAAGGCGAACGAAACGCGGCGTAATCTAGGGGTAATCTTCCCCCCGATTCAGGCTTCGAGCTTACAAGGTCCACTCGCCCCGAACCGGAACTTGACAGCGTGGACCCCGGAGAGCTATAAATAAATCAGGATAGACGCCATCCCGATAAAACCCAACCCTTCGTGAGGAGGGGGCGGAAAGTCGTGGATCTTCCCTTTCCGAAAGATGCCGGGTTGCCGAAGGACAGTTCGATCGGGCATCCCGGTTTTTTTCTCTGGAGACGCAAAAGAAGAAGGGGGGAAAAGGCAGTGAAAACCATGAGATCTGAAGCAGGCGATTGGAGAAAGGCATTTCCCTGTTCAATGATGGAAAATATTTCGATGCCCATGAAGCGTGGGAGGACATCTGGCTCGATGAAAAAGACCCGGATGAGACAAACTTCCTCCAGGGGCTGCTAATGGTGACCGGCTCGTTTCATCACTACATCCGGCGCGAATGCAAGGGGGCGTTCGAACTGCTGATCAAAAGCATTCCTTTGCTCCGGGCCGGCTTGAACGCACACCCGAACCTGCGGCTCTTTGATTTTATTCAGGCGCTTGACGGGCTGCGGGATGATTTCCGCAGTTGTTCCTTCATCGTCGACGATGAGTCATTGCCGAAGCTGGCTCGGACCTATGTCTACTGCTGAGTTTCCAGGGGCATAGCGGGATGAAACATATTCCGTTATGAGGCAGAACCATGAAAAAACAGGAGCAGGCAACGCTCATCTACGACGGGTCCTGTCCGCTTTGCTCCGGGGCTATCGGGTGGATCAGGGAGAACGAGATTGAAAACTCCTTTACCCTATTGCTGTGCCAAGCCGAAGAGACTGCGTCCCGGTTCCCTGATATAGAGCGCGCGGCTTGCATGAACGCGATGCACCTAGTCCTTCCCGACGGCACGGTCCTCGTCGGCGAACAAGCCCTGCCCGAAGTCTTCACACGGCTCAAACACTATCGCTTCGCAGTCCTCCTATTCAAACTTCCCGGTGCACGGACGATCTCCCGCGTCTCATACCAATGGTTCGCGGACCGGAGATACAAAATTGCGGCGATCCTGTCACACTTCATGGGCATTACAAAAAAACGATAGTACATAAACCTAAAGAGCATTTTGGATACAGAAAAATCGGATTAACTTCTAAAGGCGGAAAAAAAAGACAAGGACTAGCATGAATCCTTTTCCGGGAAAAGTTCCGATCTTATCCGACTCTTCTCCGCATTCGTTCGTGTCAACGTTTCTGACCCCCGTGATACGACTCTTGCGGTATTTAAAAAAACGATTATAATGCTGATCATGAAAACGAAGAAGAACCTTATTATTGTCGGAGATCGTGTCCTCATCGATCCTGACGAGCGCATGGACAAGACCCCTTCGGGGCTCTACCTCCCGCCCACAGTCAAGGAAAAGGAGAAGGTCCTGGGCGGCCACGTCGTGAAGACCGGTCCCGGCTATGCGATCCCAGATACAACGCCCGATGAGTCGTGGCAAACGGGGAAGAAGGACGTAAAATATGTTCCTCTCCAGGCAGCGGAGGGCGACTATGCGATCTTTCTCAAGGACTCTGCCATGGAGATCGAGTTTGAAGAAAAGAAGTACCTCATCGTCCCGCATTCGGCAATACTGGCGCTCGTACGGACCGAACTATCGGAAGAGAATTAGTCCGACACTCTTGATGCAGGGAGGGGCGCCTGCGAGATCTTGAAAAAGCGCCTGCCTGGCCATGGGTAAAATTGTGATTTTGCATTTGTGCCCTCCCCTCCTTAATCATTGCCTACCCTAAAAATACCCTACTTCTTTCCTTGACCAGTTCGATTGTCCAGTATAGAATCAGGCTCACCATCGCAACCTTATGGTATTCGAAGGGAGAGGCTGGTATGAAAAGACGAAGATTGCATCTGCATATCATTGGTATCCTGTTCCTATCTCTTGGTGTGTGGTCTTGCGGCGGTGGAGGTGGCAGTTCTTCACCGTCAACAAATTCGGGTACGCGCCAGTGGACCTACATGGTCTATATGGGCGCGAACAACAATTTGTCCGATGCGGGCCTGTATAACTTGAACGACATGGAAAAGGTCGGCTCGTCGGGTCCACTTGCGATCGTTGTGCAGGCGGAATTCAGCCCGCAATACTCTGCCGCTTCCGGCATAACACAAGCTGTTGCCGGCAGGATCTATGTCGAGAACGACGGCAATCCGAACGCCGTGAATCTGAATGCCGGTACGGGCATCGGGTATGTCGATATGGCTACGCCTGCGGCCTTGACGGATTTCATCAACTGGGCCAAAACGAACTATCCGGCACAGCACTATGCCCTGGTTATCTGGGACCACGGCGGCGGCTGGAAAACGAACAAGCTGCGGAGCCCGCTGAAAGGAGCGGTCCTGGATGACACGAGCGGTAACTTTATGAGCCTTCCCGATTTGGCAAAAGGCGTTGCGGATTCCGGCGTCCATTTCGACGTTATCAACTTTGACGCCTGCCTCATGGCCATGTATGAAGTCGCCTATGAGTTCCGAGGCTTGACAGACTATATGGCCCTCTCCGAGCAGACCGAGCCGGGAACCGGGGACCCCTACGATACGATCCTGGGCGCCTTGTCGGCAAATCCATCCATGACAGGCCGAACCCTGGCGGCCACGATCGTTGACAACTACAATGCTTTTTACGTTCCCGACACGCGGGAAGGTACGACAAAGTCGGCTATTGACATGTCACAGATCGACGCGCTGGACGCTAAAGTCGTCGCACTCGCCAAGGCGCTGACAAACGATACTACGGCAACGGCAGCGGTGCAAAACGCACAGAATAATACCCAGAATTATGAGTATACCGCGAACCATGATCTCTATGAATTTTGCAAGAGCCTGAACACAAATCTTTCCTCCGGGACATCGGGAACGGCAAAAACGCTCAGTGCGGAAATCATGACCTTGATGGGCAGTGTCGTGGTTGACAGTAAAACGACAGGGACTAGCGTAGCGAACTCCCATGGTTTGGCGATCTACGTGCCTCAGGCTAATGAAACAAATTCAACCGAACTTGCCCAGTATAGTCAGCTCAAGTGTAATCTCACTTCACGAACGTCGGCAAGCGGCACGTGGGGATCATACATCAATTACCTTCTGACCGGCTCCGGCGGAGGTACGGCTGTCTACAAGCCGGGCAACTTCGGCATCAAGATTACCTGGACCAATTACGTGAGCGGTCAGGCTTGCGATGCCGATCTTGACCTCTATGTGTGGGAGCCTGCTGTCGATTTTGCTACGACCGGTAACGGCAGCCTGCATGCTCCCTATATGGGGCAAACGAGCCCCAATGGATTCTTCTCGCAGGATTCCAGCGTTTCCGACAAGTCGGAGGAATATTATCTTGCCAACGACCAGGTACTGGCAGGGGACTACTACTTCTTAGTCAACGATTATGCCAGCGGACCCACCTGCACGACGGCCCTCGCGCGTCTCTATATGTATGATCCGGTAAATTTGGGAGACAGTAACTGGCATGAAGCAAACACCGCAGGCCTCGGAGTGACCTTGCAATATCCTTCCCCGATAATCCTGAATCTTTCGAGTCCGTGGCAGGGGCAGGCCCTTACGAGCGTGGCAGATTTGAATAACTACTCCGACTGGTGGGTCCCTTTCTCGATTACGAAAGCATTGACTTCCTCGTTCCCCCTGGGGAGTAATCCGCCGACTGTCGACAAGAGCAGCCAGTATATCCTTCGTTACAAAAAGGGGTCTCGACTGCTGTTCGGGTTGGGGAAGTGAGAGCTCGGGACAATGAGGTAATCGGGCTTTGAAGAACAATAGGATCACATCACCGCCTTCCGGCCCTCTCCCTGTGAAGGAGGGGGCCGGAGCGAACATAGGCGACCTTGTCGGCGGCGCTCGATGCTTTGCCATGAGCATCATCCAGGCAGCTGCAGTGGCAGCGCTTGTCATCATGCCGGCCACACCGCTGTTCGCAATGGGTGCGAAGCAACCCGTGGAACAAAGCAAAGACGCTGTTCCACCCTCGCAGCCTGCACGTTCGGGCAGTGGTGTAACGGTCAGGGCAATCCAGGAAAATCCAACTCTTTTCACCGAAAAGGAGATCGTGCTGGAAGGCGTGTTCCGTGGATGGACAGGCAAATGTGTTTCGCCGTTCATCACCCGAAGCGACTGGGTGTTGGAAGATGAAACGGGGTGCATCTATATAACCGGACGGATCCCGAATTCTCTTTCCCCTGTACAGCCGAAGGGCGAGCGTGTCCTCGTGAAGGGCAGGGTGATTACCACGAGGAAGGGGAAGCCAGTCATCGAGGCCGCCCAGATTACTCTCCTCCCGAATTGATACAGACATAAAATCGAGGCATACTTTTTATTTGCCCATAGCCACTCTCTCCGTTGTTGACATTCCGTTCGTCTGCGCTACAATTTAGTATACGCGTTTATCCCGGCGTAAGTACCTTGCCTTCCCGCAGGAGATCATCATGAAGACTTGTAAGTCACTTCTCTTCTTTTCGTTCAGTACATTATTTCTGATAGTCATTGTTTCAACATTGTATGCCGCGAACGGTGCTGTGCTGCGCGCGACTTTAGAAAACGGCCTGCGCGTCGTGATCGTGGAAAACCAACTGGCGCCGGTGGTGACCACGGAGGTGAACTATCTCGTCGGTTCCAATGAAGCGCCGGAGGGGTTCCCGGGCACGGCGCACGCGCAGGAACACATGATGTTTCGCGGGAGCCCGGGGCTGTCCGCGGCCCAGCTCTCGAACATCATGGCGCTCATGGGCGGCGAGTTTAACGCCGACACGCAGCAGACCGTGACCCAGTATTTTTTTACCGTGCCGAAGGACGACCTCGACGTGGCCCTGAACGTGGAAGCCATGCGTATGCACGGCGTGCTCGACTCGCAGGAGCTCTGGGAGCAGGAACGGGGTGCGATCGAACAGGAGGTGGCGCAGGATCTGTCGAGCCCGGATTATCTTTTTTCCATGCAGCTCCTGGCGGCGATGTTCACGGGGACGCCCTATGCCCATGACGCGCTCGGCACGCGCCCCTCGTTCCAGAAGACAACGGGCGCCATGCTGAAGCAGTTCTATGATACCTGGTACGCTCCGAACAATGCCGTCCTCGTCATCGTAGGCGACGTCAGACCCGCAGAAAACGCTGGCAAAGGTGAAGGAACTGTTCGAGCCGATCCCCCGGCGGTCTCGTGCCAGCACGGCCAGCAATCACTCTGCAGCCGCCCAAGGCGGCGTCCATCGCCCTCGATACCGATCTTCCCTACGGACTTGCGGTCGTGGCCTATCGTCTGCCGGGATATGACAGCCCGGATTTCGCTGCAGGAACGATTCTTGCCGATGTGCTGGACAGTAAGAGAGGAAATCTCTACGCCCTGGTCCCTGAGGGGAAAGCGCTCTTTACCACCTTCGACGGAGGCATTCTGCCCAAGGCAGGGTATGGCTATGCGCTCGCTGCGTTTCCCCAGGGAGGGGACGGAGCGGCGCTGGTAAGCATGCTAAAGAACATCATTGCCGGGTACCTGAAGAACGGCGTGCCGGCCGACCTTGTCGAAGCGTCCAAGCGGCATGAAATAGCAGATGCGGAATTCCAGAAGAATTCCGTGGCAGGACTTGCATCCGCCTGGTCCGAGGCCGTCGCAATCGAGGGCCGCAGCTCTCCTGATGACGACATCAATGCGATCAGGAAGGTGACGGTAGAGGACGTGAAGCGCGTGGCCAGACAGTACCTGATTAACGATACGGCCATCACGGCCGTTCTCACACCTCGCCCCTCGGGCAAACCCGTGGCTTCGAAGGGCTTCGGGGGCAGGGAGTCCTTCGCGCCGAGCGGCACCAAGCCGGTTGAACTTCCCGCCTGGGCCAAGAAGGCGGAGGCAGTGCCTGTCCTTCCAACGTCGAAGTTAAGCCCCGTCGTGACCATCCTCCCCAACGGGATCCGCTTGATCGTTCAGCCGGAGAGTGTAAGCCCCACCGTCAGCCTCATCGGGCAGGTGAAAAACAACGACGATCTTGAGGAGCCGATGGACAAAGAAGGGGTTTCGGACGTGCTGGGGGGCCTTTTCTCATACGGGACGACGTCCCTTGATCGGATCGCCTTCCAGAAGGCCCAGGACGACATTGCGGCGGACATATCAGCGGGCACGTCGTTCTCGCTCAGGGTCCTTTCGGACCGATTCGAGCGCGGAATGGAGCTCCTTGCAGACAACCTGCTGCACCCGGCGCTTCCCGAATCAGCATTTACCGTGAGTCAGCAGGAAACGATCGGCTCTCTTCAGGGGCAGATCCAGAGCCCAGCCTATCTTTCGCAACGAGCGCTGCGCGAAGCTCTCTATCCCAAGGACGACCCGGTCCTCCGCGACGCCACGCCGAAGTCTGTGGCAACGCTTACTCTCAAGGACGTAAAGGCCTATTACGCAAAGGCCTTCCGTCCGGACATGACGACCATCGTGATCATCGGGCAGGTGACGCCTGAGCGGGCGCGGGCAGCGGTTGAAAAATATTTCGGCGCATGGAAAGCAGCGGGGAAAAAGCCTCAAACAGACCTCCCGCCGGTGCCGCCGAACAAACCATCAACGTCCCGTCATACCCGACGCGAGCAGGGTCCAGGACCAGGTGACGCTCGCCGAGACGGTCGGGGTGACGCGCACACATCCCGACTATTATAAACTCCAGCTCGGCAACCACGTGCTGTCCGGCGCATTCTATGCCACGCGGCTGTACCGCGACCTGCGCGAGAAGGCTGGCCTGGTCTATACCGTGGACTCGTTCATTGAGGCGGGAAAGAACAGGTCACTCTTTGGCGTCGCCTATGCCTGTGACCCGCCGAATGCGTCCAAAGCACGGGCCATGGTGGAGCGCAACCTGCGCGAGATGCAGACGACGCCGGTCACGGAGGAGGAACTGCGGCGTGCCAAGACGCTCCTGGTAAGACAGGTCCCGCTCGGGGAAGCGAGCATGGACGGCATCGCCGGAACGCTGCTCTCCCGTTCACTCGACGATCTGCCGCTCGACGAGTCTGTCCGGGCTGCGGGAAAGTTTCTGGAGACAACAGCGGACCAGGTGCGAGACGCATTTGCCAAATGGGTCCGGCCCGCGGATTTCGTCCAGATTACGGTCGGGCCGAATCCGGAGTAGGGAACGCTAAAGGGTTTGCGGAATGTACTCGGGATCCTGCAACCATATTCTCATACGAAGACACCAAGCTCACGAGGAACTACGTACCGCGGAAACGTCCGGCGCGCCGTGCCGCTGTGACCCCTTATGACCATTTTTTGAGCGGTCATGTCGCTTTTCCGGATAGGATCGGCATCAGCCCGCCGCAATATCCAGCCTTGTTCCCCAAAGGGCTTCTAACCGTGGTAAAATTATATTAAAGAAAAAAAACGAACAAGCGTACGGCCGTTTTGAGTGCTACGGATGCAGATACTTGAAAAAAGGACAAATTCAATCCCTGTTAAAGGGACGGCGATCAAGAAAGCGGGTGCTCAGGATTGAAAAAAAACCTTACGAATAAGATTTTGGAAGCCCATCTGAAGGAGGGAGAGCTGGTCCCGGGCAGGGAGATCGGCATCACGATCGACCATACCTTACTGCAGGACGCGACCGGCACACTTGCGATGCTGGAGTTTGAAGCAATCGGCATCGACCGGGTGAAAGCCGAGCTCGCCGCGCAGTATGTGGACCACAACCTCCTCCAGACGGACAATAAGAACGCGGACGACCATAAATTTCTCCAGACCGCGGCCGCCCGGTACGGCGTCAATTTCAGCAGGCCCGGTAACGGCGTTTCCCACCAGGTGCATATGGAGCGTTTCGGCGTCCCGGGCAAGACCCTCCTCGGCGCGGACAGTCATACCCCGGGGGCCGCCGGCATCTCGATGCTCGGCATCGGCGCAGGCGGGCTGGACGTGGCACTGGCCATGGCCGGTTACCCTTACTTTCTCCCCTGCCCCAAAGTCCTCGGGGTGAAGCTCATTGGGAAGCTTCCCGATTGGGTGAGTGCGAAAGACGTGATCCTCGAAATGCTCAGGCGCTACG
This sequence comes from Nitrospirota bacterium, assembly GCA_963754875.1. GTDB lineage: Bacteria > Nitrospirota > UBA9217 > UBA9217 > UBA9217 > JAJYKN01. The sequence goes on along the minus strand of CAVWHO010000016.1, from coordinate 333,195 downwards.
ACGTCAAGGGATGCGTGGGAAAGATCATCGAGTATTACGGACCGGGCGTGAAAACCCTTTCAGCCACGGACCGGGAAACCATCGGCAACATGGGAACCGAGACGGGCGCCACGACCTCGATCTTCCCGTCCGATGAACGTACGCGGGAGTATATGATCGCCCAGGGACGGGGCGCTTCCTGGGTCCCGCTTTCTGCCGACGAAGGCGCCCTGTACAATGAATATGCCGAGATCGATCTTTCGAAGCTGGAGCCCCTGATTGCCAAGCCGTCGTCGCCGGGAAATATTGTGCCGGTGCGGGAGATCGCAGGCCTCAAAGTCGACCAGGCCATCGTGGGCAGCAGCGTGAACTCCTCCTTCCGGGACCTGATGATCGCCGCCAAGATGCTCGAAGGCAGGCGCGTTCATCCCGACACGTCGTTCCACGTGAACCCCGGCAGCCGTCAGGTGCTCGAAAATGTCTATCAGGCAGGCGGTCTCCTCTCCTTTCTCACCTCGGGCGCGCGGGTGCACGAGCCCGGGTGCCAGGGATGCATCGGCATGGGCCAGGCGCCGGGCACCGGCGAAGTGAGCCTGCGAACGTTTCCGCGGAACTTTCCGGGAAGAAGCGGGACCAAGGACGACAAGATCTATCTCTGCTCGCCCGAGACAGCGACCGCGGCAGCCATTAAGGGCGTCATAACCGATCCCCGCGATCTGGCAAAAGAGATGGCGTATCCTGCGATCGAAGACCCGAAACAGTATCTGATCGACGAGAAGTCGATTGTCTTCCCATCAGACGAACTCAAAAAGACGGAGATCGTCCGCGGGCCGAACATCAAGCCGCTGCCGGAGCTCGGTCCGCTGCCTGACACGCTCGCAGCCGAGGTCGTGTTGAAAGTGGGAGACAACATGTCGACGGACGGGATCATGCCGGCAGGCAACCGCGTGTTGCCGTTCCGTTCGAACATCGAAGCGCTGTCCGAGTTCGTGTTTTCCCAGGTCGATCCCGATTTCGCGAAAGAGTGCCGGGCCCGGGGTACGGTGGTCGTCGTGGGCGGCGAGAACTACGGCCAGGGATCGAGCCGCGAGCATGCGGCCCTGGCGCCGCGCTATCTCGGCGTACGCGCAAAGATCGTCAAGAGCTTTGCCCGGATCCACAAGTCCAATCTCTGCAACTTCGGCATCCTCCCGCTCACGTTCAAAGATCCTGCGGACTACGAAAGGCTGAACAAAGGCACGAAGGTCGCGTTTCCCGATGTAAAACGACGGCTGGAGCGGGGAGATCGGGAGATCCCGGTCGAGGTGGACGGAGAAACGATCATCACGTTCCTGGACGTGTCCGACCGCCAGCGCAGGCATTTGCTGGCAGGCGGCACGCTGAATTTTGTGAAGAGAGAACTGCTCATGGCAGCTTAGTTCAAAAAGGAAGGTGTCAGCCATGGTTGCAAATGCTCAAACAAGAGAAATGAAACAGAGAACAACCGAGGATGCAACAACAAAAAACGTCGGCCTGCGCGGTGTCACCATTGCGGATACGAAGATCTCCGACGTGGATGGTGAGAATGGCGTTCTTATCTATCGCGGTTATCGGATAGAAGACCTGGCAAGATATTCTACGTTCGAAGAAACCACTTATCTCCTGCTCCACGACAGCCTGCCCACGCCTGAGCAACTCAAGGATTTTTCACGGCGGCTCGTCGAGGCGAGGCGCTTGCCGGGCTTCGTGATTGAGAACATGAAGCGACTGCCCCCAGCGGCGCAACCCATGGATGTGCTCCAGGCATCGATACCGCTGCTGGCAACGACTGATCCCGAGCTTGTGCTGGAAACGCGGGAGGCGAACATGTCGAAGGCCATCCGGCTCATCGCGCGGGTAGCTGAAATCGTCTCCTCCTGGCAGAGGATACGATTGGAACTGGAACCGCTCCCGTCCGATGACAAGCTTTCTCATGCCGCGAACTTTCTTTGGCAACTGAGCGGGATCAAGCCGGATCCGGAGACGGCGAAAGACCTCGATACCGCGCTCGTGCTCCATGCGGACCATTCATTCAATGCCTCGACCTTTGCCTGCCGAGAGGTGGTCTCGACGCAGGCGCACATGTACGCCGGCGTCGCCGCAGGAGTGGGCGCCCTTTCCGGAAGCCTGCACGGCGGGGCCAATGCGCAGGTCATGAAGATGCTGATGGAGCTTCAAAATGAGAAGGATGTCGCTGGTTGGGTGAAAAAGCAGCTCGACAGCGGCCGGAAGATCATGGGCATGGGCCACGCCGTGTACAAGACAACCGACCCAAGGGCGAAATTCCTGAAGGAGATGGGCAAACGGCTTGGGGAGAAGCTGGAACAGGAGCAGTGGTACCGTCTCTCCACGCAGATCGAGGAGACTGCGGTGGCCGAATTCAAGAAACGCGGGAAGACCACGATCAAGCCGAATGTGGACTTTTACAGCGCTTCGGTCTACCACATGATGGGCATCCCGCAGGACCTGATGACGCCGGTCTTTGCCGTGGCCCGGATCGCGGGCTGGACCGCGCACATCATCGAGGAGAAGTTCGGCGACGCCCAGGGAAAACCGGCGCTCTACCGGCCGTCGTCAGAGTACATCGGCAACTACTGCGGCAAGATAGGGTGCACGTATGAGCCGATGGAGAAGAGGAAGTAGAAGTTGATGTGAGTCACAAGCGGATGCAATTTGCGGTTGAATCATATTTCTGCTTTTTTGCTTTTTAAACTTTGAACTATTTCTAGGGAGGGCGCAGATGGCGACTACGAAAGCACGTACTAAGGCGGCAATGAAAAAAGGAACTGCACGCCCCAAAAAGAAACGAGCCGTATCCTCCCAGGGGGTGAAAAAAATGAAAACAGGATCTGCGTTAAAATCAGTTGTTCGGAAACCGACGAAAATACAGTCGATTAATCCTTATACAGAACAGATTATAAAAGAATTCAATCTCATGAGCAGGCAGGAGGTTGACTGGCAACTGAACGCCTCGCGAAACGCATTTTTGAAATGGCGCGACATCCCGGTGACCGAGCGCGTGAAATACGTGAAGAAGCTGGCTGAGGTGCTCAGGGCGGAGAAACGCAATTACGCCGAGCTCATTACGAAGGAAATGGGCAAGCCCATTAAAGAATCGCTCGCCGAGGTCGAGAAGTGCGCCTGGCTCGCGGATTATTATGCCGACAATGCGGAGGCGTTTCTGAAGCCCGAGGAGATCAAGACGGAGGCAAAGAAGAGCTATGTCATGTTCCAGCCCCTCGGCGTCGTGCTCGCGATCATGCCCTGGAACTTTCCGTTCTGGCAGGCCTTCCGGTTCGGCGTGCCGTCGATCGCAGCCGGGAACGTGGTCGTCCTGAAGCATGCGTCAAACGTCCCGATGACGGCGCTTGCCATCGAAGATTCCTTCAAGAAGGCGGGCTTCCCGGAGAGTGTCTTCAAGACCCTGCTTATAAACTCGGTGGAAACGTTGAGACTCATCGACGAGGACAAGGTGGACGCGGTGTCGCTCACGGGCAGCAACAAGGCCGGTGAAGAGGTCGGCGCCCATGCAGGGGCCAGAATCAAGAAGGTCGTGCTAGAACTCGGCGGTTCGGACCCCTATATCGTGCTTGACGACGCGGACATCGAGAAGTCGGCGCGGACGGCGGCCAATGCGCGCATGATCAATGCGGGCCAGAGTTGCATCGCGGCAAAGCGTTTCATCGTCATGGACAAGGTGGCCGATGAATTCACGAAGCACTTTATGGCGCGGCTCAAGGAGCTCAAGGTCGGCGATCCCATGAACGAGACCACGGACGTGGGCCCGCTGTCCAGGAAGGACATTCTCCAGTCCCTGAACGAGCAGCTCAAAGACGCCAAGGCGAAAGGCGCAAAGGTGCTGCAGACGGACCAAGCTCCCTTCAAGAAGGGATATTTCTTTTCGCCCTGCGCGGTGGTGAACGCCTCGGACAGCATGAAGATCATGACCGAAGAGGTGTTTGGACCGATCGCTCCGATAATCACAGTTAAGAGCGAGGATGAAGCGATCAAAGTGGCGAACAACACCGAATTCGGGCTCGGAGCTTCGATTTGGAGCAGAAATATCGACCGGGCAGAACGGCTTGCAACGCAGATCGAGACCGGGACCGTGACGATCAACGATATGGTAAAATCTGACCCGCGGCTGCCTTTTGGCGGCGTGAAGAAGTCCGGCATCGGAAGGGAACTTTCGCATTTCGGCCTGAAGGAGTTCGTGAATATCAAGACGGTCCTGGTGCGGGAGTAGCATAGCAGACGAAGGACGAGGGACGAGGGAAGATGGACGCAGTGGACCAAAGGGCAGGGTCATGCTTTACACGTCCATCGTCTTAGCGCGTGAAACAAGCGGTCGTCTATCGTCCTTCTACTTTTTTATAGGGAGATTTCATGAAAGCATCGGACCTGTTCGTGAGGCAGCTGGAGGAAGAGGGCGTGGAATACATCTTCGGTGTGCCCGGGGAGGAGAACCTCGATTTTCTCGAGTCGCTCCGTACGTCGAAGATCAAGCTCATTGTCACGCGCCACGAGCAGACCGCGGCGTTCATGGCGGCCACCTACGGCCGCTTGACGGGAAAAGCCGGCGTGTGCTTTTCGACCCTCGGCCCGGGGGCGACGAACCTGGTGACGGGCGTTGCCCATGCCCAACTGATCGGCGCGCCGTTCATCTCCATCTCGGGACAAAAGGCGGTCCGCGGGAACCGGCAGGCCCGGTTCCAGCTTATCGACATTGTAAGCATGATGCGGCCGATTACAAAGGAAGCCGTCTCCATAATCGACCCGGGGACTGTCCCGACGATCGTTAGGAACGCATTTAAACTCGCCCAGGCCGAACGGCCCGGCGCAGTGCACATTGAGCTTCCCGAAGATGTCGCGGAAAGCAAGACCGAAGCGCGGGTGCAGAAGCGTGGTCTCGTACGCAGACCTGCACCCGATCCCAAGGCCCTCCTGCGGGCCGCAGAGCTGATCAATCAATCAAAAAATCCGCTCATCATTCTCTCATCGGGCGCGAACCGCAACCTGATCACGCGCCAGCTCATGCAATTCATCGAGAAGACCGGCATTTACGCGGTCCATACGCAAATGGGTAAGGGCGTGGTGAGCGATGCATCGAAATACAGCCTTTTCGCAACAGGCATCCACCGGCGCGATTATGTGAACTGCGGGATCGACCTGGCAGACCTCATCATCACGATCGGGTACAACATCGTAGAGTATCCGCCCTTTGTCTGGAACCGCGACCTCGATAAAAAGATCATCAACATCGACTTTGCAGCCGCGGAAATCGATGCCTTCTACAACCCGGACATCGAGATTATCGGCGACATTTCCTGCTCCCTCCGGCAACTCGGGGAGCTGATAGCGGGAAGAAAGAGCGGAGAAACCTTTTCGGCGGTCCGGGAATTCCTGGATGAAAAACTGTCGCTCGATTTTAAGAAACAGTATCCCCTGACGCCGCAGGAAGTCGTCTGGCACGTGCGTGAGGTTCTGTCGCACGAGGATATCGTGACCCTGGACAACGGGATCTACAAACTGTGGTTCTCAAGGCTCTATCGTACGTATAAACCCAATACCTTTCTACTGGACAATGCCCTTGCAACCATGGGAGCGGGCCTTTCTACCGGCATAGCGGCCAAGATGGTGAGACCCGACCGGAACGTGCTCGCCGTGGTGGGCGACGGCGGGTTCATGATGAACTCGCGCGAGCTCGAGCTCGCGCTTCGTTACTCGATTCCGATCGTCGTGCTGGTGCTGAATGACAATGCTTACGGGTTCATCAAGTGGGAACAGCAGGCCAAGGGATTTGAGAACTTCGGCCTCGACTACCGGAACCCTGACTTCGTAAAGTACGCCGAAAGCTACGGGGCCGTGGGCATGAAAGTGAGGCAGGGCGATGATTTATCGGAACTGCTGCGAAAGGCATTCTCCCTGAAAACAGTGGTCCTCATCGAATGCCCTATCGACTATTCGGTCAATTATGAGACATTTTCCAAGGAACTTGCGCACATCGTGTGCAAGATGTAGTGGGAAAAATTTGTCCGTTGCCAAGGCGTCTCAATGGTCCCTCGAACAGCAATCCATCCGCGCGGCAGATCAGCCAGCTCGATCACGCTCGGATCACCGTAGATGATTTCATCAAGAGCAACGATCCTAGCATCAGTGTCTGGAACAGTTGGACCCGAGAAAAAATGCCATGACCCATCGTCTGGGTCATGGGTAACGAACAAAATTGGGTTCCAGAGCTCGATGATATCCCGAGCTGTATAAACCGCCGTACTGGGCTTGTCTGTAAAGAGCCATTGAGTTTTGGAATGGTGGTCGCTGATTAACATGAACTTGTCGCGTTCCTCACGAAGAATTTAACTCCCCCCTGCTTTTTTACTCGATGCCAATGACGTTATTACATGTGCCGTAAGGATTCAGCACTGTCTCGGAGCACGACATGTCCTGAACCCACATCCCGTCCGCCACATACTTATACTCGTACTTCCCCGGTGAAAACTTAAGCTTTATTTTCCAGGTACCGTCGGCGCTTTTTTTCATTGGCATCGATGTCATATTCCAATCATTGAAATTCCCCGCGATGCAGACTTTCTTGGCTTTTGGAGCAGCAAATGAAAACTCAACCTCATGCTTTGTGTTCATAGTTGGACGTCTGGTAAGGGACCCCTTCATGCTCTTGACGACCTCTAACGCTGCCATATTCGTCTCCTTTTATGCGTGAATTAAAATACATTGCAACTTATTTATACCCGCCATCATAAAACTTTTTTAATGATAGCATATTTCCAGAGATTACTTTTTCGTGCCTGGATATCCTCCCGTGTACTAAGGTAACATCCAAGCACATTGACATGTGACTGTAAAAATAGGATTTATAAAGTACAACACGTTGCAGACTGCAAAAATAGCTGTTGCTTCTCAGACTCACTTTACGAAAGTTCACATACTCCCGTTGTTACCTAAAAAGACTTACTTCTACTCCAAAGGAAAACTGCTGTATGTAATTATCGCAGGTGACGTTTTATTTGATAGAATATAGGTGGTTCAGCAGGCGAAGGAGAATGGGTATGAAGAGTTCATTGTTCAGAGCATTTATTATCATCGTTGGTGTTTTTTTATTTATCCCTGCGGTGGCGACTGCACAATCAGAGCAGACGACAGCCGCAAACCCGCCTATAGCACAGCCCCTTATCCGTGAAGGAGATTTTGCGGCAGATCTCGCGGAAGCACTTAAACTTGGCACGGCGACGAGTGAAGCCGAGGCGGAGAGTGCATTGAGTTCTGTCGGCATTACACCCCGGAACGGATGGATCGCCGATTACCCGGTTACGCCGGACATTATAGGAGAGGTACAGGATTCAATTAGTACGACTGCTGATTCCGGCAAATTATCCATGGGAAAAGATGCGGCAATGGCGGCATTCGGGGAGGTAATAAAGGGATATAATATGCCTGTCAGGGCTGCCGAGGGCCAGAGGTCGGGTGAGACGCCCGCCCCCATGAACTCCCCTGAATCCACAGTTATAAACAACTATTACTCTAATGAAGGCGCCCCCCCTGTAACGTACTACGCTCCGCCTCCTGATTATGCATACCTTTATACGTGGGTGCCTTATCCATTTTGGTGGTGGGATTTCTGGTACCCGGGGTTCTTTGTTCTCGTTGACTTTGACATGAGAGTGCATAGGCATGAGCATGAGCGCTGGCACGGAGGAGAATTCATCAGCAATCATTTTCGCGATCGCAGGACTGGCAGGATATCGCGCATAGATCCCACAAACAGAGTTCGTGGTGGAACTTTCGCGGAAACGGGAAGAACGCGAAGGACCAGTCCTTCTGCGCAGAGAGGTGCACAGGGAATTCTTAACAGGCCAGAAGCATATAGACAATCCCGGGGCTACGGTATATCAAGACCTTCTGCTGCAACTCGCTCAAGTGTCTTTGAGCGCTCCCCTAACAGCCGGTTTGAGCGGGCCGCGAGCGATCGTGGATTCCAAAGCCGCTCCAGGGCCGGTCAAATCCCCGCTAGAGGCTCCACCCGTGGGGGAGTTGTCCGCGGTGGCAGTGGGCGAGTTCCCCGTGGTGGTGGCGGTGGTGGAGGATACCATGGTAGCGGGCGTTCCAGGTGAGACTAGGTAGCGTCTCGGCGTCCCGCCGGCATCTTTCGGATGTAACTATAAATGAGAATTATCAGGGGCCCGATTTATGGAGGAAGGAACAATGCTTAGGAGTGTAGCAAAACCCAAAAACCGTCTCTTTTGCCGTGATGTAGCAGCTTTCATAGTCTTAATCGTAGTAACGACTTTTGGTATTCTCGCCTCTGCTCAGGATATAAGGCAAAGAGAGTTCAAGTCTCCACAAGATGCATTCAATGCACTCTTGGAGGCTGCCAAGAACAATGACACCAAAGGATTACTGGCCGTCTTCGGGCCAGAGAGTAAGGATGTCATATCCTCTGGCGATGTTGTTGCCGATACGCAGGCCCGTGAACATTTCTCTATGGCTGCGGCAGAAGGAGTTAAGTTTTCAAAATATGACGACGAGACACAATTAGTACTCATCGGAAAAGACGAATGGTGCTTCCCCATCCCCATTGTGAAGTCAGGACAGGGATGGACTTTTTCTACAGAAGATGGCAAGGAAGAGATTATAAATCGGAGAATAGGCAAAAACGAATTGAATACCATTCAGGTTTCTCTCGCTTATGTGGATGCCCAGCGTGAGTATGCCAGCAAGGACCGCAATGGCGACGCAGTATTACAATACGCGCAACACTTTCTGAGCCAGAAGGAGAAGAAGGATGGTCTCTACTGGGAAGCTGCATCCGGAGAAAAAAGTAGCCCTCTGGGGCCACTAATTGCCCGTGCAACGGAAGAAGGATACACATTTAGGAAAGGAGAAAAGCCCTCACCTTACCACGGGTATTATTACAAGATCCTGAAAAGTCAGGGCAGCAATGCTCCCGGTGGTGAACTCGATTACGTAGTCAACGGCAAAATGGTAAAAGGTTTTGGCCTGGTGGCATACCCTGCACAGTACGGCGTTTCGGGAATTATGACCTTCATGGTAAACCAACAGGGTGTTGTATACGAAAAAAACCTTGGGCCCAAGACAGAAGAGATAGCAAAGGCTATTACAGAGTATGACCCTGATAAAACATGGAAAAAGGTGGAACAAACAGAAACTGTTTTTCCTTGAATTCAACAATCAGGCGCGGGATGTAAACTGGTCTCCTGCCCCGCCGTTATAAAACAGGCCCTCCGCACAAACATCGATGCTGCAAAGAGAGAGTCGGACAAAAAGGCATAACCGTCTTATTTGAAATTCATGTTATAATAATTTCGATTCTAAGGATCCGACAATGGTTAGTCAAGTCAGGAGCGAGACAACATAACCAGTTGAGAAAGGACAAAGCATGGCGTTTGTCCTTCCACGTCAAGGTGTATGACTGCTTTACAAGTTTCTGATGAAATAGCAGAGATTGCTGTCGAACTTTCCCGAAGAGACGAGCCTCATTGAATTAAAGTGGGATAAAGCTTCGACGCGATAGCTACTAAGACTACATAGATCAGTCCGAGAACGCCAAAATCGAACGCGAACCCGTACACGCTGTGACCGCCCTGAATCATGAGTCCTCGTAATATATCCACCAAATAGGTGAGAGGGTTAATCCTCGCAAACACCAGTAACCATCCTGGCATGAGTTCGAGCGGGTAAATGGCGTTGCTTGCAAAAAAAAGGGGCATGGTGAGCACTTGACCTATTCCCATGAAGCGTTCCCGTGTCTTCACGATACAGGCGATAATGAGAGAAAAAGTCGAAAAGATCGCCGATCCGAGCATAACGGCCAAAAGCACGCCCAGGATTGTATGCGGGCTCAAGCTGATCTCGATCCGCATGATGAAAGCGACAACGTAGATGATAAGCGTCTGGATCAACCCTCGGAATCCGGCGGAAATTGCCTTTCCAAATACCAGAGCGCCCCGATAGGCCGGACTCACCAGAAGTTTATGAACGATCCCCAGGTCCCGCTCCCAAATGACCGCAATCCCGTAAAAGATCGCGCTGAACAGTACGCTTTGCGCCAAAATGCCGGGGCACATAAAGGCCAGGTAACTGATGTTGCCGGTGGGTATGCCCCGGACCCGGCTGAAAACCTGGCCGAAAATCACCAGCCAGAGGATTGGCTGGACAGCGCGAGAAAAAAGTTCGGTAGGATCGCGGAGGAGCTTCTTCAGCTCGGATTCTCCTATCGCAATGCTCTGTCCTATGAAGTCGGCAAGGGAAAAGGTGTCAGCCGAGTCGAGTGACCGTACTTCGTGTTTGCCGGACGTCACGATAGTTTCCTCCTTCTGTGATCAGGACCCCGCAGCACTGAGCAAAAACATCATCCAGTGTGGCCGTGGGGCTGATCGCTGTTTTTAAATCGTTCGGTCGGCCGGTGATGGCAATTATTCCTTCATGCAAAATAGCAAGCTCATCGCAGAGATGGTCCGCCTCTTCCATATCGTGCGTCGTGATGAGGACCGTCATGTTGTAATCCTGTCTTAGATCCAGCAACCGGTCCCATACAATCCGCTTCGCCACCGGGTCGAGCCCAATAGTCGGCTCATCAAGAAAGAGGACCGTGGGATGGTGGATCATCGCCTGTGCAAGTTCCAGTCTTCTAATCATCCCACCCGAATACGTCTTGACGAGCTTGCTTGCCGAGTCTTCGAGTCCCATAAACTTCAAAGCTTCGTCGATGCGGTCAGCTCTCTCTGATCTCGGCATTCGATAGAGTTTGGCTGAGAGCACTAAATTCTCACGTCCTGTCAATGCGCCATCTGCGGAAAGCATTTGCGGAACATACCCGATCCGCCTCCGTACCTGAGCGGGCTGAGTGACAATATTAAAGCCGGCTATGGTTGCCTCTCCGGAAGTCGGATCAAGGATAGTCGTGAGCATTTTAATCGTCGTGCTTTTGCCGGCGCCGTTCGGACCGAGGAGACCGTAGATTTGGCCGTACTTGACCTGGAGATTGACCCCATCGACTGCTGTTTGTTGGCCGAACTTTCGAGTCAGGTTCATCGTCTGAATGGCGAGGTCGCTTGTGAAGTCCGTTTTATCGTCTCGATGCTGATCTTTCATTTTTCTTTTACCCCGTTTTCTGAATCTTTAAGATCCGGAAAACCTATCTTCCGGAGTGAACGACAATCACCGGAATTGCCGCGTTCAAGATCGTTTCCCGGGCCGTGCTTCCGAAAAAGGCATTGAGCGCCACATTTCTTCCATGAGTTCCCATGACTACGAATGAATAGCCGCTTTCGACCTCCTGATACACCGCGCACTGGGAAACGATCTTCTTCTCTTCGACCTTGTATTCACACGGCACGCCGCGCTCCTGAAAGAAGCCAGCCTTCCGTTTCATAGATTTGACCGCATAATACCGAGACTCGTCGAAAATCGCATCCAGATTGTAGGCGGCCATTTCCGAGGCTCCAGTATTGACTATAATGGCATTGATACTGTCCCACAGACAATGAAACAGGCTTACTCTCGCACCAATGCGTTTTGCTAATGAAAGTGCATAGTGCTCGGCTGCCCGGCTGTTTTTTCCGAGATCAGTCGGCACGAGTATTTTTAGCTGCTTTTGGCCGGAAATATCCCGGCCCACTTCCTGGGCTATTGGTCCGATCACCATCACAGGTCGCTTGGAGTGACGGACCACTTCTTCCGCAACACTACCTATGAACAAACGCTTCACACCTTTCCGTCCTTGCGTTCCCACAACGACAAGCTCAGGTGATGGCCTGGAGCGTAATACCTTCAGGATCTGTTCAGCCGGAGAACCGCTCATTATGGAAGATGAAACCGGTATGGTATATTGCCTGCCTATTTTTTCGAGTCTTTCCTGATGCGTTGTGTGCCATGCCTTGTAACGGAATAAACTGAGTTTACTGGATGGATAAGTTTTTAGATCTTCCACATAAAGTAAATTGATGCCTGTTTTAAGCCGCTGGGCTAAAAAAATGGCAGCGTTCCGTATTGCTTGCGAACGTCTCTTGCCGGAGTCTGTCAGATTTTCAATGTCGTCAGCAACTAAAATTGATCGTTGCGGCATTTTCCATCCTCCTGTGGGATTTTTGTTATTGCTTTAAGTCGTAATTCCATTTTTTTCAACTATTTCGGATTGCAGCATAAATAATAATTAAGTAAATAACCAATAATATAGCTAGATATAATAGCGCATTCTTTTTATCATCTTTTATCCAATGCCAACCGCCAAATATCAGGAAAACAAATAGTAGCAACAACGGAATCCCTATAAAGGGATTCCCGTATTTTGTGAGATATACAGCCCCCGCCAAAACACACATTACGAGGAGAATCAATAAGAAATATTTAAATTCTATACTTAGCCTTTTCCACATTGTCACTCCTATTCCATCAGTGCCTCTGCGTACCAGCTCAAACTCTCTATCCGACTAAGTTCACCTGCTCTGCCTTCATTAACGCACTAAAATACCCCCAAATAAATACGGCCGAGCCATCAGCGTCAATTAGGTTCTTGAGACACATCCTTGAGCATTTTGATAAGGGGACTCCCCTTAGGGTAGCCGAGATATTCCGCTCTCCGAGCATATTCCCAGGAGGCGTCGTATTCTCTCAGCACAAAGTTTGTTACCGCCAAGTCAAAATAGAGGAGCGGATTTGATCCGCCTAGCGAGACTGCCCGTTGAAACGCGGCAAGAGCCTTTTCTTGCGCATTGTTTTTTGCATAGGCGATTCCGAGAACGGCCTGAACGCCAATAGCGTCTGGGTTTAATTCAGCCGCCCGGAGCGCGGCCTCAAGCCCCTGTTCCGGCTTGCCCATTCTTATATAAACCACGGCCAAGGACTTATAGCAGTCCCAGTCTGAAGCGTCTTTTTCAATGCACGCGTGGTACGCTGCTTCAGCCTGCTTCAACTTTCCTAGCTCTAGAGAAAACAATCCTTTTGCTTTCAGAAAAGTGCTGTCCAGGCCATTCAACTCGATTCCTTTATCAATTTCGTCGAGCGCCTCCTGCCAATTTCCTTTTGCGGCTGCGGCGTAGGCATAATAATAATGAGCACGGGGGTCCTTCGGATCGTCACGCCTCGCCGCATCCAGGTCGTTAAGCGCCTTTCGTAATATTGCAGACAGCGTCTTTTCCACACCGGGATCCGCCGCGTCGAGGGCTCGTGCACGTAAAAGTTCGTCAATCGCTGCATGCCAGTTCTTCACGAGCGAATAGGCGTATCCAAGACTTTTTCTCGTCGAAGGGGAGTTGGGATTGAGGTAAAGGGACTTCTTGAAATAGGGTAATGCGCCTTGGATTTTTCCGTCTTGGGCGAGGGCGAGACCCAGATTTGCGAGGGCGTCTGCGTCGGCAGGGTCGATTTCTATCGCGGTCCCGTATGCTTTTGCGGCATCATCAAATTTCCCAAGGTCTAAATAGACGGCTCCGACCTGGGAGTGTACCACAGCGTTTTTCGGATCGACTTCTTTCGCTTTCCCGAGGACTGCAAGAGCCTTCTCGAATTGGCCTTTCTGACGATAAGCAGAACCGAGATTCACGTATGCCGGTACATATTCCGGCCTTACCGTAATGATTTTCTGAAATTCCTCTATGGCATCATCAATTCTGCCACGCGCGAACAGCGATATGCCGTGCCTCAGCCGGCTCTCCGCATCAATTGACCCCTGTGCAAGAACAGGCGCGGTCATCAGGAGGAATACTAACATTGTGCTGGCCACGAAGAAGGCTATCTTTATCCTATTCATCACTTTTTCGTGTGCGGCATTGGGTTTAGGGAGATCCTGATCCTTACGGTCATTTACTAATTTCCCCATTCTTCGCAAACAGCAGATTTTCTTTGAACGCCAGTACGGTTAGTCCATGAACACAGTATAGCATGCCGTCAGTAAACACAAGGTTGCATGGTAATTTGCTAAAATAGACACTATATTCCTCACCGTGGCTCGGAAATAATGGCTTTTGGAAGTCTGTTTTCCGAATATGCGGACAATGTTACACGATCGTAATTGCCACTGCCACAATGGGCTGGCTCGTCGCCAGAGTGCTGAGGGTTGGCAAAAGTCAGAAAAGACATCGATGGCTGCAGCAAAATAACAAAAGAGCCATAAAATGAATAAAAAAATTCAAATACAAGAAGAAAAAATCATGAAGAACGAGTCGATAGTAACGGGAGTGAAGATAGGCGCAACAATTGGAGGGTTAGTGTTCCTCGTGTTCGTAATGATGCCGGGGTTCTCTTTGGCTCGCGCTGTCACGCCGATCGTAATAGTTGAACTCATGTTAACTGGTTTAGCTTACTTCATCTCTCGTGGATGAACCAATAACTTTGGCAGTGCAGGACGCTGACCCTTTCATAAGCTGCTGGGTGGCACAGACGATCTCACTCTCATTGTTAAAGCAGCGGTCGTGATGGGGAGAGTGATCAGTAATGTGGCGCAACTACAGCTCGTCGAAGTGAAAGATAGGGCCAAGACTGAAATGGGCGTCCGGGCCATGGACAGCATGAGCCACACAACCAACCAGTGAGTATGTTTGCTCAGACCTGAGGGCCGCGAGTAGGAGACAATGCAATATCATTAATATTGCTATTTATTCTAGCCTTTTCTTGGCTTACAAATAATGTTTAGCCTGGACAGATGAGGAAGATTGGCCAGGCCCTTCTCGCTGTTTTGGCGGTTCTTTTTACCTGATCGTTATTCAAATCTTTCGAAACTATTGTCCAGCGTTTAAATTTGGAACATATACCCTGAAAATACCCCGCCCAAATTACATAAATTTATTGACTTTACAAAAAATTGTTGTTAAGCTCTATTCATAAGACATACCTTATTAATGAACAAATTATGTAATCATGTTGTTTGTTGAATCCCGCGACTTGTAATCCGCCGGCTCCTTGCCGGGGGAATGCGTCGAATACCAAGCCCTGCACTCATTCATGGCCGCATTTTCGCAAGAGCAGGCTCCACTAGTGAGGCTCTTTAATGGAAATTTCCCTAACCTATCAGGAGATCAGTATGACGATTTACGGTCCTAACAGGCGTTCCAGAAATCGACCGGCCCGTGAGTTTCAAATCACGATCAACGATTCGGATAGTCAGATCTATACATTAGATTTTTCTCCCCAGGGACTTCGTTTAGGCGGAACAACACTTAAACTTATGGTAGGAGAGCGGATGAAGATTACGGCCAAGAATGGCGGCAAAATTTATAGTTTTACCGGTCAGGTAAAGCGAAATGACGGATTGTTACCTATCAGGCGAATCAGCAGGTCGGTGAATGTATTCTACGTGATGGTAAGCGGTTCAGAGTATCAGGAATTTTTTACGCAACTATAACAGGACGACTTCACTACCACGGCGCTATCTATCGGATAAACGGGAGCCGGGGCTGAGCAGAGAAGCCTATCGGAGTGGATCTGGATTTCACCCGGAGAAGCATCATGAAGATCGGTTCTTACTCATTCGGGCATATCGAAATTGAAGGGAAAGCATTTACTTCAGATGTCATTATCTTTCTCGACCGCGTGGATTCGTCGTGGTGGAGGAAGGAAGGCCACACTCTGTATCCGGAAGACATCACTGATGTATTGCACGCGAAGCCCGATATCCTGATCATAGGAACGGGATACTTTGGGATGATGACGGTGCCGAAGAGCACCTTGGACCGCATCACCTCCTCAGGGATTGAAGTCCGGGTCTCCAGAACAGCAAAGGCTGTCGAATTATACAATTCCTTACAGGGCAAGAAGAACACCGTCATTGCCGCTTTCCATATCACCTGCTGACCACTCCTTCTCCGTCAACATCTGTTGCCGACATTCCAAGGCAGAATACAGCATTACGGTTGTAAGATTCACTAAATCCCGCGGATAACAGGTAGTATGACGAAAACGTGGTGTTGGCAGCGGTCACGGCTATGACGGTGTTGATGAGGCCAGATCACGGAGTACGTCGTCGTCCGTAAGTGAACCGAATTCCCGGTAATATGCCGAGAGTGAAAAGAACGGTTCTGCATCATTCACGAGGGTGACGAGTGCGGCAATTTCCTTGTCAGCGGTAAGCATGCGAAAAGCAACATCGGATGCTATGGGTGCGCCGACAATGATAGAATGGGGCCGCCGTTTCTTCACAACGCTGACGGCGGCCAGCATGCTGTAGCCCGAGGCAAGCCCGTCATCGATAAGGATCACGGTCCTGTTTTCCAGATGGGGAAAGGGTTTTCTCCGGCGGTAAAGTTGTTCTCTCCTCTGAGCTTCCTGCAACATCATGCACGTGGCGACCTCAAGCTCCCGTTCCGACAACTCCAGCCTGTTTACCAGCGGTGAGTTCAATGCAATGGTCCCATCCATTGCCACAACACCGTAGTTCGCCTCAGGACTCCAGGGGATGGGGATTTTCATGAGCGGGATAACGTCGAGCGTGCAGTTTAGCACGTGCGCGACGGCTTTCCCCACGGGAACGCCTCCCCGGGGAAGAGCAAGGACGATGGGGTCACTGAGTGCGAGGTCCTTCAGTGCCTGCGCGAGCTTTTCACCAGCCTGTGTACGGTCCTTAAATATCATGGCATGGATCTCATGGCAGAAGCGAAATGCGGTCGGTGATTTGAAATCCTTCCCGGGCATCGATTTCTAGCATGTTATTATAACACTACTGCCCAACCCGTTGCACAGAATAAAAGGGAATTTTTTGTATGGAAAACGCCATCGTGCTATAATACCGATCATCAGACCGCGATGACATCCAGCAAAAAGTGAGGCAGGGTGGATCATGAAAACAGAAGAACGGAAAGATTTTAACCGGGAAGCCGCGCAGTGGGACGCAAATCCGGGGCGCGTGAAACTCGCGAACGACGTGGCAGACGCGGTCCTCAGGACAATGGTGCTTACGACTGATATGGACGCGCTCGATTTCGGCTGCGGCACCGGGCTGGTGACGCTCAGGCTCCAGCCGCTGGTAAAGACCATCACCGGCGTTGACAGTTCCGAGGGCATGCTCGAAGTTCTTCGGGGCAAGGTCAGGGCCGGGGGGCTGACGAACGTGCAGACCCGGCTTGTCGATTTCGAAAAAGGCGATCGAATCGAGGGCGTGTTTCACGTGATCGTGAGCAGCATGACGCTGCATCATGTGCCTGATACCGGCGCCCTGTTCCGCCAGTGGAACCACCTTCTTGCCGCGGGTGGCTGGTTGTGTTTTGCCGATCTTGACAGTGAGGACGGTTCGTTCCACGGCGATAATACCGGAGTGTTTCATCTCGGCTTCGCCCGATCGAAGCTCAAGGCGATGCTTCAGGAAGCCGGCTTCCACGATGTTCTGGATATGACGGCAACGACGATGATCAAGGATGTCCCGGGAAAAAGGGGGGGGGAATTCCCCGTATTTTTGATTACAGCGAAGAAGTGATAATAGCCTTAGCTTTCCTTCGGGGCAATGTCCGTTCATCCTGAGCTTGTCGAAGGACAAGCCTTTCAGAATATATGCTTGACTCCATCATCTCACAATTCTCCGTCACTGGAATCTTCCGGAAGGTCGGGCGCTTCGGCACGGGGCTGATCAATGATACCTACCTCTGCGAGTTCAATGACAACGGAACTACCCGCAAATACATCCTTCAGCGCATCAACGCATCGGTCTTCACCCGTCCTGATCAGGTCATGGAAAATGTGGAGATTGTGACCGAACATATTGACAGAAAGCTGCGTGCCGAGGGCATCGCAGACCCTTCCCTGGTTACGCCCGCGCTTGTCCGTACAAAAAACGGCAAACCGTACGTTCGCGACGATTCGGCCGCATACTGGCGGATGTTCCATTTCATCGAGTCCGGCACGGTCTTCGACACGATCGTGGACGTGAAGCATGCCTACGAAGTCGGCCGCGGGCTCGGAAGGTTTCAGGCACTTGTCGCCGATCTGCCGATCGCTAAACTGTACGATACGCTCCCGGGTTTTCATGATACGCCGAAATATCTGAGTGAATTCGACGATACGCTCAAGACCGGTGTGCAAGACAGGATGGGCGGGACCGTGGCTGAACAGGAGTTCGTTGACCTGCGCAGGTCGCTTGCACCGGCGCTGACCGGCCATATCGCGTCGAACGAGATACCGATTCGGGTCGTCCACAATGATCCCAAGGTGAACAATGTCATGATCCGCGTTGACACGCGCAAGGCCCTGTGTATGCTCGATTTGGACACGGTAAAGCCGGGGATCGTGCATTTCGATTTCGGAGACTGCATCCGGTCCGCGGCAAACCCCGAGGGAGAGGACGCACTTGACCTCGCTGCCGTCAGGATCGATCTGACGCTTTTTGAAGCCGTTGCAGGCGGCTATCTTCGCGAGGCCGGAGCGTTCCTCACGAAAACGGAGATCGCGCTGCTGCCGCTGTCAGTAAAGGTCATCACCTTCGAACTGGGCATACGTTTTCTCGCCGATTATCTCCGGGGCGACACCTACTTCAGGACCACCTATCCCGACCACAACCTTCATCGCGCACGGGTGCAGTTCAAGCTGCTTGAAAGCATCGAGGTTGTTCAGGAGCGCCTGTCCTCTATTGTCGCGCAGTTTGCGCATTCCCGCTGATCTTTTTTCATAAAATAATATGCTATACTTCTGCTAGCCACTTCATCGTCCAACAGGAGGCAGATTATGAAAATAGTTAAACTTTTTATGGCGGCAATTCTTGCGATGTTTCTCGTGACCGGTTGTGTCTACACTCATGTGCTGACGCCCTATGATACGAACCTCGACAAAACGGTCCTCGGCCAGAAAAAGGGGACAGCTGCGATGCATTCCGTCCTCTGGCTTGTTGCCTGGGGTGATGCAAGCACTGCAGCGGCGGCCAAGGATGGAGGGCTCGGAGTCGTGAACCACATGGACCGGGAGTTCCTGAACGTGCTCTTCGGTATATATACCGAGACGACGACGATCGTGTACGGCGACTGAGGGAGGCGGGCCATGAAAAAGGTCAAGTTCCTGCTGCTTGCTCTGGCCGTGACCCTGCTGGCGTCGGGATGCAGCGTGGGCATTATCTATACTCACACATGGCAGCCGCTGACGCTCGATATGCACTCTACCAAAGTCGCGTCCACCAGCGGCGAAGGAGACATCAAACATTTAGTGCTTCTGTACCCGCCGCTCAGTGCGGCATGGGATGATGCGTCCATCGGAGACATAGCAAAGAAGAAGGGGCTCAATGAACTCTACTTTGCGGACCTTGAGTACTTCAGCATTCTTCACATCTGGAACCAGTATACGGTCCATGTCTACGGTAAGTAGGGGCGGGCTTCTTGCAAAGGTGATATGCGAAAGGGATGGCATGGCCATCCCTTTTTTTGTCGTAGAGAAAGACAAGCCGCGAACTCTGCTTGCCTTTTCCTCCTGTTTGTAGTAATTTCTCAACAGGTATCCAGTTAGAAAATCAGAAGGAGGGGTATCATGAGAGCAATGAAAAAACCGGGAAAGTTCTTGTTAGGTTCGCTGGTCTTGTTTTCTTCAATGGCAATCTTCGCTTCATGCCACAGCGGGCCGCCACAGATATCGATCACGGACGCCAAGGCCGTTTTGTCGCCGGCGATCATAGGCGAGGCAATGGTGACCATGAACATAGTCAACCAGGGCGGCTCGGACGTTCTCAAGGCGGTGAAGACGGACATTCCCGGGGCAAAGGTATCACTCCATGTGATGCAAGGACAGCGCATGGTGGCTGTAGACATGGTGGAAGTGCTGTCCAAGAGCAACCTTGAATTCAAGATGGGGGGCAGCCACGTCATGATTGAAGCTCTGCCCAAGACCATGAAAAAAGACTCCAAATTCAACCTGACTCTGGTCTTTCAAAAGTCGGGAGAAAAGACAATACCCCTCACGCTTGAGGGCGACATGAATATGGACATGCCCATGGACCATCATCACATGTAACCCCGGCATGCTGCGTCGTCGCATGTGCTGCTGGAAACAACGGCACAAGGAGTCGGAAGCAAGATGAAACGCGAAAAGGGATGGCATGGCCATCCCTTTTTTTGTAACGGCAGGAAGACAGAGGGGCTGAGCCGGAGCCTGACAGTCGGCTTCAGTCTTTTGCTCTTCAGTGAGCGATGACTTTAAATCCCGTTTCAACCTCGACATTGTTCTTCACCATCTGCCACACCGGGCAGACTGATTCCTCTGACATCTCGATTGCCTTTTGAACGTTCGCGTCCTCCGTGTCTTTGGAATGGATGATGAATTCCAGGAATATTTTCTGAAACGTCAACGGCGGCTGGTCGCGCCTTACGCCTTTCGCACGAACATTAAACCCGGATATGTTCTTCCCCATTTTTCTGAGCAAATACACAACCGACGTGCCGCTGCAGCCGGCAAAACTCATGAGCAGCAGTTCGAGGCCCGTGTAACCCTGTCCGTCACCGATCGGCGGCTTATAGTCGAACGTTATCGGCATGTCGGGATTGGACATCGAGATACCGTTAAACTGCACCTTCTGGTTCGTTAATTCGACAGCAACTTCCAGTTGTTCTGCCATGAAACGTTGCCCTCCTTGTATCAGCCAGCGCTACTGTCCGACCATGAATGTCACTTTGTTTATTCCGGTATTGCCAGTGGCGGCGTCGTAGGCATACACCGTCGCTTCATATGTCCCTGCGTTCTGTATATCCCAGATCCCCAAAAACTGGCTGGGACTGCCGGCATATTGCATGGGCAGGACGCCGACCTGTTGCCCGTTTTTCTTCAAAAGGGCTTTTACTTCTATTTTATTCGCATCCCAAATGCCGCCCGGAGTGATCGGGCAACCGCACATCATCATGATATTGGCCTTAATGGTAATGACCTGCGGCGCACCTGAAAGCATCGAGTGTGTGGGAGGGGCCAGGACGTTTACGATAAACCCGGGCATCTCCAGCAGCCAGGCGTCACCTTCTATAATATTTTTTCCCGGCACCACCCACTGGGTGGCGGAAACCCTGCTCGCGGACTGCAGGCCTGCCGAAGGACCGTAGGCGGTCACTTCGACATTGGTCGGTTCAGCGATATCGATGGTGGCCGTGAATTTGGCGGCGCTCTCATCGGAAATAGCGGCGCCTCGCGATAGTGGTGTGTTCATGATCTTGACGGTGTTGCCCGTACCGCCGGAAGTGTAGCCCTTGGCCAGGAGTTCTCCTGTCTGCACGTCCCTCAATGTGATCAGGACGCCTCCCATGCTGGTCCCCACAAACTTGGCATCCTTGGCTTTCACGCGCACGGTGATCTGCGTCGGGATAGCCAGTGCAGACGTTGCAGCCATAACAACAATGAACAACCCGAAAATCATACTCTTCACGTTCATGACTAATCTCCTTAAGAAGGTTTTTCTGTAAATTTTGTGAGTGTCCCGGTCAGATAGGTTGCACTGAAAATGAGAGCGAAGGGCAACCACGTGCTGATGATACTTGTAAATATTGCGAAGCTTTTTTCTAAGAGTAATGCTACCACAAAGACATCCATTGTGACGACTATGCCCAGAAATAAGAATGCTGTTTGAAGCGGGCTGGTAAAGGCAAAGCGCTTGAAATAGAGAAAAGATACAAGAGAAAAACCGAGAGGTGCTCCAATCGCGTGCAGGATAAGAGTTGCGTGCAAAGACATGAACTGCCTTCCAATCCCGATAAGAGCAGCGCAGTACAGCCATCCAATCAGCGCATAACCTGTGATGATGGCACTTTTTGCAAATGTTCTTATTTCTCTACTCATGTGAAACCTTACTTGCGGTCTGCTATGTGTTGACGTGAATGGATAGAATCATTTGTCGGGTTTCACTTTGTTATACCCGACCTACGAAACTGAAAAGAAATCCGATAAAATCCAGTGGGCTGTGCTTCACTCAACCTGACATCCTAAAAATAGTAGCTAACTATGTTATTGCGCAACATTTGTGAGTGTAGCAGAAATGACCTTTTTTGTAAAATCGATTTCGTTTAAAATATCGATATAATAATGCGGGTATGTCGTTTCGCATGGCAAATTGCAAGCAAATTGTCATCTTTCAACACACCGTCAGTCCGCTAACCTTAAATCGGCCAAACCATGGATTAGTAGTTCTTGATAAGCGTGGCAAAAAATAAATTTCATGCTATAATCCCCCATGCGTTTTATTGCCGACCTCCACGTCCACTCCCACTACTCCCGCGCAACGAGCAAAGACATGTGCCCTGAAGGCATCTGGAAATGGGCGCAGCTCAAGGGCATCACCGGTCATCGGCACCGGGGACTTCACCCATCCGGGCTGGCTCAAGGAGCTTGACGAGAAGCTTGACCGGCAGGACAATGGTTTGTTCACACTCAAAAAGGAATATCAGACCGGATGATGTTCCCGCTTCCTGCAAGGCGGAGGTCTCATTCATCCTCTCCGCCGAGATCAGCTGCATCTACAGCAAGAACGGAAAGACGCGGAAGGTCCATTCCGTCATCCTCGCGCCGGACTTCGCAGCTGCTGCACGGTTGAATCTCGCGCTCTCGAAGATCGGCAACCTCAAGTCCGACGGCAGACCGATCCTGGGGCTCGATGCAAAGAAGCTGCTGAGGATCACCCTCGACGCGTCGCCCGAGGCTCTGCTCATCCCCGCCCATGCCTGGACGCCCGCACTTTTCCGTTTTCGGCGCGGCCTCGGGTTTCGATTCCCTCGAAGAATGCTACGAAGAACTGACGCCGCATATTTACGCCATCGAGACCGGCCTGTCGTCCGACCCGCTCATGAACTGGCGGCTTTCCGCTCTCGACCGGATCACGCTCGTCTCGAACTCCGACGCCCACTCGGCGGCAAAGATCGGGCGCGAAGCGAATATCCTCGACACGGAAATCTCCTATCCGGCGATCATGAAGCCATCAAGACGCGAAAAGGATTTCTCGGGACCATCGAGTTCTTTCCCGAAGAGGGGAAGTATCATTACGACGGCCACCGGGACTGCGGCGTGAGCCTGTACGCCGAAAGAAACGATCCATCATGATTACCTCTGCCCGGTCTGCGACAGGAAGGTGACCGTCGGCGTGATGCACCGCGTCGAAAAGCTTGCGGACCGGGAAGAAGGCTTCAGGCTCCCGAACGCGCCTGTCATTTACGTCCATCATTCCCCTGCCGGAGATCATTGCCGAAGGCCTGGAAGTGCGGCGTGAACACGAAAAAAGTGAATGCGCTGTATTTCCCCTTGCTCGAACAGCTCGGCAACGAATTCAAGATTCTCCTGGACGTTCCGCTCGACGATATCGAGCGCGCAGGCACGCCGCTCATCCGCGAGGCGATCTCGCGCATGCGCGCGGGCAACGTCCATATCGCGCCGGGGTATGACGGCGAATTCGGGAAAGTCAGGATTTTTGAGGAAGTGGAAAGAAAAGAGATCAAGGGGCAATTGAAGCTGCTGTAATCGGGGAGGACGAAGGGTATATGGCAAAAAAAATGGTTGTCGCTGCTATGCTGGCTGTGGCGTTCATCGGCGCAATCTTCATCGTCATGAACTTGCTCAAGAACAACGAAACCGTAGTCTATAACAAGAACTACACCTGGCATGCTGAGCTGGATACGGCTGCCGGTGTCGAGACGCTGGTCCGTGGAAATAAAATTGATCATATCAAGAATGACGCACGCAAATTGGTCAGCGCCCTTAATAAGTCCGTAGAAGGTTTTGAAACGACCCATCCACTAACGGACGCGGTGAAAACGGAATTTCCGCAGATCAATCTGCAGAAGATCGAACAGCAGACAGCGAATGTCGAGATCACGAACGATCGGTATCTGACGCAGAACATGGGCTCAGACGGGGCGCAGGACTATCTTGCCGAAGTCACCTTTACGCTTACTGAAAATCCCGGCATCAAAGCGGTCAACTTCATATTTAATGCCGGCGATCATGCCATGCCCGGCCTTTATTCCCGGGAGAGCTTCACGTCTTATGAAATCGTGATCGACGACGGCCATAAGCGCTGATGAACCCGGATGCCTCTCTCATACTCGACGGCCTGAATGAATCTCAGAGAAAGGCCGTGACCGCAACTGACGGCCCGCTCTTGATCGTGGCCGGACCGGGGGCAGGCAAGACGCTGACCATTGTCCGCAGGATTGCGTGGCTCATCAACCAGGGAGTAAAACCGGAAAGCATTCTTGCCGTGACGTTTACCAACCGCGCGGCTCGGGAGATGCGGGAGCGCACTGAAACGCTCCTCGGACGCGCTGCATCGAAGATATTCATCGGCACGCTCCATCTGCTCGGGCTCAAAATCATCAGGGAAGCCTCGTCCGTCGACTTCACGGTGTATGGCAGGGAAGAGCAGATCGAGCTGATAAAAAACCTCTCAAAAAAGACGAATGCTCGCGTCCGGGATCTTGTAGAAAAAATTTTTGGAATCAAGAACTTCGTTGATCAGCTTGATGAAGAAATTAAGGAGCTGTTCGACGAGTATGAAACTGCACTCAAGAACAATCATGCTGTTGATTTCGACGACCTCATCTGCACACCCATAACCATCCTTCAGCAGAATTCTTCAGCCCCGTTCGTAAGCAAATTCACCCACATCATGGTTGACGAGTACCAGGACATCAACCCTGCGCAGTACCGACTGATCAGGCTGCTCTCTCAAAAGAGCGACAGCACTTGTGCGATCGGCGACTCCGACCAGGCGATCTACGGCTTCCGGGGCGCTGACGCAAGCAGCTTTTTGAGCTTCAGTTCGGATTTCAACAACGCCGCAACAGTCTTGCTTACGAAAAATTACCGGTCCTCTGCCGGCATCCTCTCTGCTTCGAACAGCGTGATCAAAAATAATAAAAAAAGGATCGATAAAACCATCATCCCTGTTCTGGGGCAGGGAAGCCGGATCAATGTGCTTTCTTTGCCGGATGAACGTACTGAAGGTGAGGTCATCGTTCAGGAGATCGAGGAGAAGATCGGCGGAACGAGCCATTACCAGATGTCACGGTCCAATCGGGAGAAGGACAGCTCCTCAGCGTCGTTCTGTTTCTCCGACTTTTGCGTGGTCTATCGGACAAATGCCCAGGCAAAGGCCATCGAGGAAGCATTCAGCGCATCGGGAATTCCTTACCAGGTGATAGGCCGCAAGAGCAGCCTGCAGTCAAAGGAACTGGAGGCGACCGTTGCCTATCTGCATTCCCTGGCTGGTCTTGATGAATCAGAATCCAACAAGTCCGAGCATAATGAAGCAAAGCTGCTGACCGCTGCTGATTTTTTCGATCCCCGGGCCAACGCAGTCACGCTCACGACAATGCATACGGCAAAGGGGCTCGAATTCAGGGTCGTGTTCATAACAGGCGTTGAGGACGGCCTCGTGCCCTTTACCATAACGAAGGGCGATACGGACATCGAAGAGGAGCGGCGGCTTTTTTACGTGGGAATGACACGGGCAAAGGAAGAGCTCTTTCTGCTTCATGTTCGAAGCCGTTTTTTGTACGGCCAGCGGCTTTCGCCGTCGCCGTCGCCGTTTCTCAGAGAGATTCCCGATGAAATCAAAGAAAACATTGTTGTGCCGGATAAGGTGAAAAAGAAGAAAGAGCCGGATAAACAAATGGGATTGTTTTAACAAGAGCCCCTGTCCTACGGCCTTTCCTGCACTTCCCCCTTTACCTTCCCTACCCTGGTGTGATAGTATACCTTCCCGTGAGTCCTATTCAACCTGCAATCACCCCCCGAAATGAACACGACATCTCACGCAAGTGGATCAGTCCTAACGCAGTCCGGGTACTCTATCGTCTGAAAGAGCAGGGATACTATGCCTACCTCGTCGGCGGCGGTGTGCGCGACCTCCTGCTCGGGCGCGAGCCGAAGGACTTCGACATTGCCACGGACGCCAAGCCGCACGAGGTGAAGAAAATCTTCCGCAACTGCCGGCTCATCGGCAGGCGTTTTCGCCTGGCCCATATCCACTTCCACGACGAAATTATCGAGGTCGCCACCTTTCGCTCCAATGCCCCGGAAGAAGCAGAGGCAGCGGAAGTGCCTGTTGAGCAGGTACCGCCGGTCCTCGTCCCCGGACAAACAGGACGGGAAGCGCCGACTTCCTCCGAACCGCCTGGACAAGGCACGATGCAGCCTTCGGCGGTTGAACCGGAAGCCCTGGCTGGTGCGGTTTCCGCAGCAGTCCCCGCCAAACCCCGTACTCCACGCATGCTCAAGACCGAGGGCGGCATGATCCTTCGCGACAATGTCTTCGGTACACCCGAAGAAGATGCCCTCAGGCGTGACTTCACGGTAAACGCCCTTTTCTATAGCATCGCTGATTTCTCGGTCATCGATTATGTCGGAGGCATGCAAGACCTGCGAAACGGGCTCATCCGGACCATCGGCGATCCTCTCATAAGGTTCACCGAGGACCCCGTGCGAATGGTGCGCGCCGTGCGTTTTGCCGCCATGCTCGGGTTCGAGATCGAAGAGAAAACGTATAATGCCATGCTCGAGCTGAAGGACAAGGTGGCGCTCGCCTCGCCCGCGCGCATGTACGAAGAAGTGCTGAAGCTCTTCCTGCTCGGCGAGGGAGAAAAGACTTACCAGCTCCTGCGCAAGACCGGACTCTTTGGAGTGATCTTTCCGCGTCTCAATGAATGGGTGGATACCGAGGAAAGCGGTTTCCCGCACATATGGATCGGCAAGGCCCTGGAATGGGTCGATACGTGCGTGCAAGCAGGCCGGAAGGTAGAGCCCCATATCCTTTTCGGCCTGATGTTCGGCCAGTACATCGAGGGAAAATCCGCTGCTCTTATGGAATCCGGTTCCCCTGCGCTGGACGCCATGACGAAGGCAGTTGCAGAGTCCCTTTCCGAGCAGGCGCGGCGAGTGATGATCCCGCGAAAGGTCGGCTTGCCGATGCGAGACATGTACTGGAACCAGCACCGGTTCGAGAAGCGGGAGGGGCGGCATCCCCGCTACTTCCTGCGGCGGCCGGGTTTTGAAGACGCCTATGAGTATCTGCGTTTTACCAGCGAGGTCACGGGCGAACGGAAAGAGCTTCGGTCCTGGTGGAAGGATTTTATCAAGGCCAATCCGGTCCCAGCCGGCGAGGAGCGCAGCGAGGAAAAGGAAAAGCAGAAAAGAGCCGGGCACAAAGCACGGCCGATGCGGCGCAGGCGGAGAAGCGGCAGAAGAGGGAAGCAGGAAGGGCCGAAGCCGAAGAGCTGAGAAGTAATTTACCGAACCCTGCACTCTCGCATGCACTCGTAAACGCCGGGTGGCAGAGGACTCGAAGATCTGAGGAAAAAAGTGGTCGCTTCGTTCGTCATTCCTGCGAAGGCAGGAATCCAGAGGTTCTAAAAATAACTGGATTCCGGATCGAGTCCGGAATGACGGCATGAGGCGTTCTGTAACACAGCCTTCGTACGTTGAACTCTGCGCTTTGCACTAAGACCTATGTCCTATGTCTAGACTTCCCCGGTTTTTCATATCGCCCAACCAGGTCTCCGGCAACGCTATTACGATCGCCGGCGAAGACGTCCGGCATATCGCGATGGTCATGCGTATGAAGCCGGGCGAGGAACTCCTGCTGTGCGACGGTAAGGGGACCGAGTATACGGTCGAGATCGTTACTATCGGCAGATCTGATATCAAAACGGAGATCGTGAACCAGTCGGAAGAAGAGCTTCCTAATCTTCGGATTACTCTCGGACAAGGCCTGCCCAAATCAGATAAAATGGATTTTATCGTGCAGAAAGCCACGGAACTAGGTGTCGCCGTAATTGCTCCGATCATCACCGAACGAACGATCGTAAAGGTCAAAGACGAAGAGAAGCGCATTAGCCGGTGGCAGAAGATCGCCCGGGAAGCGGCCATGCAGAGCAACAGGACTAACATACCGCAAGTAGAACAGATCCGTTCATTCCGTGATTTTATTTCTTCCCTGGCCCCCGGCCCCTTGACCCTTGACCCCGCATCACCAGTCCCTGAACCCCGGCCCCTGTTACTGCTTCCCTGGGAAGAGGGGACCGAGCCTATCAAAAATATCCTGCGTCAGAATCCTGAAGCGCAGGACGTTGTCGTCCTCATCGGGCCTGAAGGCGGGTATTCGTCAGCCGAGGCAATGGCGGCGCAAGACAAGGGCTTCCATCTCGTCAGCCTGGGGCCGAACATCCTCCGTACCGAGACTGCTGCAGTGGCAGTGCTCAGCATGATCGTATACGAGTTTCTCTAACATCCGGCAGGCAGCCGCGCCGCTCAGGGTGTGCGAAATCCCTTCATAATCAACCGGGCTTCAGCCTGCGGCTACCGGACATGAGTATTTCCCCCGGGTATTTTCCTTGACACAAAAACAGCTGAGATGTTAATATCACTTTCACCGGAAAGGCGGGCAGTGCATGAAACTGGCGATCGGCTGCGATCACGGCGGCTTTGAACTCAAGGAAGAAATCCTCAAATTCATCAAGACGGTAGCCAATATCCAGGTCTCTGATTTCGGGCCTGCAGGGAAGGAGTCCGTTGATTACCCGGATTTCGGCGCCAAGGTGGCCGAGGCCGTGTCAAAGGGCGCGATGGACCGTGGCATTTTGATCTGCGGCACCGGCATCGGCATGTCGATCGTGGCGAACCGTTACCCCAACGTGCGCGCCGCGCTCTGCCATGATCACTTCACAGCGCAGATGAGCCGTGAGCACAACGACGCGAACGTCCTCGTCATGGGCGAGCGGGTCATCGGCAAGGGCGTGGCCCTGGAGATCGCGAAGACCTGGCTCGATACGGAGTTCGCCGGCGGCAGGCACCAGAAGCGGCTCGACAAGATACGCGACATCGAAAAATCACTCAACCTGTAGAACAAGCAGCGATAACCACAGGAGCTTCCCCGGCCCGCGTCATATGCTGATTGTGAACCGGGGCGGGCGCTCACACGGGGCTTCGCCACACGGATAGAACCAAGGCCTTGGCTTTAAAATCCTGGAACCTTTCCCGTGCGTGCGGCAACGCCGCATCCGTGTTCATCCGTGGTTGCATGTTTTCTCAGGATAAAAAGGACAACACCATGTCAGAACTGAAAGAAACGGACCCCGAAGTCTACAACGCGATCAAAGGCGAGGAGGAGCGCGAGCTCTCCAAGATCGTTCTCATCGCATCAGAGAATTACGTGAGCAATGCCGTGCTCGAAGCGCAGGGCTCGGTGTTTACTAATAAATACGCGGAAGGCTACCCGAACCGCCGCTACTACGGCGGGTGCCAGTTCGCGGATGCCGTGGAAACGCTGGCGATCGAGCGGGCTAAGCAGCTGTTCGGCGCTGAGCACGTGAATGTGCAGCCCCATTCCGGTTCCTCGGCGAACATGGCCGTCTACTTCAGCGTGCTCCAGCCGGGAGACACGATCCTCGGCATGGGGCTCCCGCACGGCGGACATTTGACCCACGGGGCAAGCGTCAGTTTCTCGGGCCAGCTCTACAAATCTTTTTCCTACGGCGTGGACAAGAAAACCGAACTCCTCGATTACGACGAGGTTGAGCGGCTGGCTGTCGAGCACAAACCCAAGATGATCGTGTGCGGCTACAGCGCCTATTCGAGGATCCTCGACTTCGCCCGGTTCCGGAAGATCGCGGACAAGGTCGGCGCGTACCTGATGGCCGACATCGCGCACATAGCAGGACTGGTCGCGGCGGATGAACACCCGAACCCGGTGCCTGTGGCCGACTTCGTCACCACGACGACGCACAAAACCCTGCGCGGCCCGCGCGGCGGCATGATCATGTGCAAAGAGAAGTTCGGCAAAGCCGTGGACAAGGTCATTTTCCCGGGCATCCAGGGAGGGCCGCTTGTCCACGTGATCGCGGCCAAGGCGGTCTCGTTCAAGGAAGCACTTGCTCCCGAGTTCAAGGACTACCAGCGTCAGGTGAAGAAAAACGCGCAGGCGTTGGCAAAGCGCCTGACGGGAGACGGGTTCCGCATTGTTTCGGGCACCACGGAAAACCATCTCATGCTCGTGGACCTCACTCCCAAGAACATCACGGGCAAGGACGCCGAAACCTGGCTCGATGCGGCGGGCATCACGTGCAACAAGAACAGCATCCCCTTCGATCAGAAGCCGCCGGTCACGACGAGCGGCATCAGGCTCGGCACGCCGATCGTGACAACGCGCGGCATGCGCGAGGCCGACATGAAGGTGGTCGGCGATCTCATCTGCGACACGCTCGCCAACGGCCATTCCTTGGAAAAGCTCGCCGCGATCAAGGAACGGACCAAGGCGTTCTGCAGCAAGTTCCCGATGTTCGCGATGGAAAAAGTACAGGTATAAATTACTTACTGCAGAGAGGAAAGCTGAATTCTCTTCGGCGGGATCACAGGATTAACAAGATTTGGCTTGGAGCCTTAATCAGATTTCATCCTGTTATCCTGTTAAAAATGTTTGTTTCTTTCATGTCTCAGTGCTTCAGTAGCAAAGGTGAATTATGGATAAACATACCCGCCCTTCGTGGGACGAATATTTCATGGAAATTGCACACCTGGTGAAGAAGCGCGCCACCTGCCTTCGCCGCCAGGTGGGAGCCGTGATCGTCAAGGACAAGAACATTCTTGCCACGGGCTACAACGGCACGCCCTCCGGCATTACGCACTGCCTCGACCGCGGGTGCCTGCGTGAGCAGATGGGCATCCCCTCCGGCGAACGGCACGAGATCTGCCGGGGCCTCCACGCCGAACAGAACGCCATCATTCAGGCCGCCAAGCACGGGACGAACATCGACGGCGCGACGCTCTACTGCACGAACCAACCCTGCGGCATCTGCGCCAAAATGATCATCAACGCGGGCGTCAAACACCTCATCTTTGAGGACGGTTACCCCGACGCGCTCGCCGCCGAGATGCTGAAAGAGTCCGGCATCAAGATCACGCAGTATAAAAAACAGTGACGCGAGACGAGTGACGAAGGACGAAAGAGGCGCAAACGCATCGTCCAGAAGCGTCCATCGTCTATCACCCGTCGTTCTTTTGCGGAGATTTATGCGCTGTCCCCATTGTTCCAGTATGGACAACAAAGTCGTCGACTCACGGATGGGAAAGGAAGGGGATTCCATCCGAAGGAGGCGTGAATGTCTCATGTGCGGGGGCAGGTTCACGACCTATGAGCGCGTCGAAGATGTGCTGCCGTCGGTCATAAAAAAGGACGGCAGGCGCGAGCCTTTCGACCGCATCAAGATCCTGAACGGCCTCAAGAAGGCTTGCGAGAAGCGGCCGATCAGCTTGGACGTGCTCGAAGAAGACCGTCGATGAGATCGAGAAAGCGCTCCAGGAAAAAGGGTTCAAGGAGATCCCGAGCACTGCCATCGGCGAAGAAGTGATGGAACGGCTCCACGGACTCGACGAGGTGGCCTACGTGCGGTTCGCCTCGGTGTACCGCTCGTTCCGGGACATCAACGAGTTCATGAGCGAGCTGAAGGACATCCTGAACAACAAGGAAACGAAGACGGTGAAAGACATCCCTGCAGAAAAACAGCAAAAGACCGAAGACAAAAGTCAGAAACCGGAAAAGTTATCCTTGCCCCTGGATTCCTGACCGCCGTGATCATACCCCATGACCGACCTCGTCGTTGATATAGCCGTCGGTGTTTCCGTAAACAAAACATTTCACTATCGTGCCCCGGAAGAGATGAAGGGCACCCTTGCGCCCGGTACGCGCGTGCTCGTCCCCTTCGGCAGCAGGCGCATCATCGGCACAGTCGTCGGATTCCCGGCCAGGGCTGACGTCGCAGGCCTGAAGTCCGTCATCGAAATCCTCGACAACCCGCTCTCTCCCGAACTCCTCGCTCTTGCCCGCTGGATGGCGGACTACTACCTGCACCCGCTCGGCCAGACCATTGAGGCTGTTGTGCCGAAAGCCGTGGGCCGTGCGAAACCGAAAATGCAAAAATTCATCCGCCTCGTGCCGGCCTCGGCCCCGGACAAGGAACGGGTGAAGGGGAAGAAGCAGATTGCCTTGCTCGATGTGCTGAGGGAGCAGGGCGAGACAGCGATTGACAGGTTAACGGGATTTTCGTCGGCAACGATCAAATCGCTCGCTCACGCGGGTCATATCGAAATCTTCGAACAGGAAGCACCGGCTGCACAGCAGGACAAGGTCCTGCTCACAACATCTCCCGAGCTTATGGCCGAGCAGGGAGAAGCAGTAGCCAGAATCCATGAAACGCTTGCCAGTGAAACTTTCGCAGTCTATCTTCTTCACGGCGTTACCGGGAGCGGCAAGACCGAGGTCTATCTTCGCGCGATTGCAGGACTGGCAGGGACCGGCAAGGGCGCCATCGTGCTCGTTCCGGAGATCGCCCTCACTCCGCAGCTCTTGAACAGGTTCCGCGGCCGCTTCGGGGACCGCGTGGCAGTCCTGCACAGCGGCCTCACCGACCGGGAGCGAGCCGACGAGTATCGCCGCATCCAGGCAGGCCAGGTGGACGTGGCCGTCGGTGCGCGGTCCGCGATCTTTGCGCCTTTTGCAAAACTCGGGCTCATCATCGTCGACGAAGAGCACGAGAACTCCTACAAGCAGGACGAAGGGCTCCGCTATCATGCCCGGGACGTGGCAATCGTGCGGGCCAAGTTCGAGAATGCCGTTGCCGTGCTCGGCTCCGCCACGCCGTCCCTGGAGAGCTTTTACAATGCGAAGAACGGAAAGTATCGCTATCTCCGGCTGGCGAACAGGGTGGACCATCGCCCCATGCCCGACGTGCTGATCATCGATGTCAAGACGCTCCCGAGAAACAATCTCTATTCACCGAGGCTCATCGAAGACATCAAGAAGCGGCTTGAAAAGAACGAACAGACGCTGCTCCTTCTGAACCGCCGGGGATTTTCATCGGTACTCATCTGCCGGGACTGCGGAACAGCCATCAGATGCCCGAGCTGCAGTGTATCGCTCACTTTTCATAAGAGCGAAGGGAAGCTCAAATGCCATTACTGCGGTTTTTTTTCGCAGCCTCCGGACAGGTGCCCCTCATGCCAGGGTATCGAACTGAAACTGATCGGTTCCGGAACCCAGAAAATCGAAGAAGAACTGCAGGCGCTTTTTCCCGACGCGCGGCTTAGACGCATGGACAGCGACTCGGTCAAGGGGAGAGATGCCTACGAAAAATTATTACGTCAGGTGGACCAACGGGAAGTGGACATCCTTCTCGGGACGCAGATGATCGCAAAAGGCCATGACTTTCCCGCTGTAACGCTCGTGGGCGTCATTGATGCGGACGTGGGCCTGAATTTGCCTGATTTCCGGTCCGCGGAAAAGACGTTTCAGCTCATCACCCAGGCAGCAGGCAGGGCAGGCAGGGGCGAATTGGGCGGCGAGGTGGTCATCCAGACCATGAACCCGAACCACTATTCAATCCGACACAGCACGACCCACGACTACGAGGGGTTTTATGACGAAGAGATCGTTTTCCGCAAGGAACTTCACTATCCTCCTATAGGCAGGATCATCAAAATCGAGGTCAAAAGCCCGAAAGAAGAGCAGGCGTCGGAGGCGGCGACGACGGCCCAGAACCGCATCCGTCACCTGATGCGGGGAAAAGACACCATGCTCCTCGGACCGGCCCCGGCGCCCATCGCCCGCGTGCGCGGTCAATTCCGGTTCCAGCTCCTGCTCCTGTCGCAGCAGCGCGACAAGATAAGAATGCTTGCCCTCGAAGGGAAAAAGGCGGTGGAAGAGAAGTACGGCAGGAAGTGCAAGGTGATTATTGATGTCGACCCAGTGAATCTAATGTAGGATGCTTGGGAGTAGTCCGCACTTTGAACTCCGGTATAGTTACGACCTGCTTTCCGCTTGATAATTCCCCCGGCATTGGTTACAATCATAAGTAAGGAAGTAGAGCAAAAGTAAGGAGCCAGACTATGACGGTTACGGCGAAGATAACGTCGAAAGGTCAGATTACGCTTCCCAAAAAAGTACGGGATCTCCTTCATCTCCGGGAGGGCGGCGTGGTTGTTTTCGAGCAGGAAGATGACAGGATCGTGATCAAGCCAGCTCAATCCCTTCTGGATTATAAAGGGTACCTCAGGGGACGGACCAAATCCGCCGACGTCGACATTGTCCGGGAAACGGCCAGAACGTATGTCGGGAGAAAGGCGGGCAAGCGCGGTGGACGATCGTAAGCGCGCCGTCATCGACACCAATATTCTGGTCCGTTACTTGACCGAGGACGATCCGTCCAAGGCAAACGACGTCAAGAGCCTTCTGATCAGGGCGGCGCAGGACGAGGTAAGGCTCCTCATTCCTTCTGTGGTGATCGCGGAGCTGGTCTGGGTGCTTCAAAGCTTTTATAAACTCGAGCGCGGAGAGATTGTGCCGCTTCTGAACGCGATTTTGCATACGCACGGCGTCGACGTCAGCGACAGGCCTGTCGTCTCTGACGCTATTGCTCTGTACCGGGACGGGACGGCCGATTTTATCGACGCGTGGATTGTCGCTTTTGCCAAAGCAGCTGAAGTCCGGGCGGTCTTTACCTTTGACCGGAAGCATTTCAAGGGTATTGACGGAATCGAAATGCTGCACCCCTGATCTGTCCTGACATGAATCTGCACCGGGAACTTGACGTTCGGGATCTGAATAACTCATACCATGGCTGAAAAAGAAAAAGACACCACGGTCGCCTCGAACCGCAAGGCATACCACGACTACTTCATCGAAGAGACCTTCGAGGCAGGAATGTCGCTCCAGGGCACGGAGGTGAAGTCGCTGCGCCTGGGCCTCGCGAATTTGACGGACAGCTACGCCCTCGTGAAGAACGAGGAAATGTTCCTTTTCAACGCGAACATCAGCCCTTATCCCCACGGCAACATCATGAACCACGAGCCGCTCCGGACGCGTAAGCTCCTGCTTCACAAGGAGGAGATCCGCAAACTTACCTGGAAAATGACACAGAAAGGGTTCACGCTCATCCCGCTCAAGATCTATTTCGTGCGGGGCAAGGCCAAGGTCCTGATCGGTCTCGCCAAGGGCAAGAAGGCATTTGACAAACGAGAGACGATCAAGGAAAAAGAATCGAAGCGCGAAGTAGAACGTGTCGTAAAAGAGCGTAACCGGTAACCCCCACCTGCTTTTCTCTTCTGGTACAATTAAGTCATAAAACGATAACGCAGAGGCACGGCGATGGGTGGTGCTTTGCTTCGAGAAAGAAGATTGCGGGGCAAGGATGCTCCAACTCGCTCCTGTGCTATGTCTTAAGTCACACAAAAACCACATCAAGGAGGCGGTTATGAAACGATTTACAATTTTTGCAGTTGCCGTGACAGTGATGATCATGGCAATGGGATTATCATCAGCGCATGCCAAGGTCGTTGGAAAGAATGTCGAGTACACGGCCGACGGCGTGACATTGAAAGGGTACCTTGCCTATGACAGTAAAATAATGGGCAAAGCCCCCGGTATTCTGGTGGTCCACGAGTGGTGGGGCCTGAACGACTATGCCCGGAAGCGTGCGCGGATGCTTGCCGGACTCGGGTACACGGCCCTTGCCGTCGATATGTACGGAGAAGGAAAGCAGGCAAAGCATCCCGATGATGCTGGGAAATTCTCCTCGGAAGTCATGATGCACTTCGATACGGCAAAAGCGCGGTTCATGGCCGGGGAAGAGTTGTTAAAGAAACAGCCGACTGTTGATCCCGACCGCATCGCGGCCATCGGCTACTGTTTCGGCGGCGGTGTCGTGTTGAATATGGCGAGGCAGGGTGCGGACCTGAAAGGGGTCGTCAGCTTCCATGGCATGCTGGGAGCAGTCAAACCGGCGGAACCGGGAATGGTCAAGGCAAAGGTCCTCGTGCTCCACGGCGCTGACGATAAGTTCACGACCCCGGAACAGATCGAGGCGTTCAAGAAAGAAATGACCGACGCGAAGGCAGATTATAAATTCATCGCTTATCCCGGGGCACTTCATAGCTTCACCAATCCCGACGCGACTGCTTACGGGAAGAAGTTTAATATTCCACTGGCGTACAACAAAAAGGCCGACGAGGAGTCGTGGAAAGAGATGAAGACGTTCCTTGGAGAAATTTTCAAAAAATAAAAGGTACCTCTCTTCACGGGCGCAGGGCGGACATTATGTTCTGCGCCCGTGGTCTTTGTCCAGCTCCGACCGATGAGCTGAAGCCCTGGTTCCTATTTTCGTTGACAGGCTGTTTTTGATTTGCTATGGTCATTTATGAAAGCAGCATCCCGCTGTATCCATTATCTTCCCCCGCTGGTACTACGGGAGAAAAAGACGTTGTAATCCTATTATCGATTCACGGACAGAACATAAAATGCCTGCAAAAAAAATTTATATCATTTCCGATGCCACGGGCCAGAGCGGCCTGCACATTTTGAGGGCGGCCCTGGTGCAGTTCGAACATGCCCACACCAAGATAATACTTTTTCACGATATCGATTCAAAAGCCGGTCTGAAAAAGGTCCTTCTCCAGGCCAAGTCCGAGAAGGCACTGATCGCGTTTACGTTCGTCAAAAAAGAGATGAGGGACTCCGCCAGCGAGTATTGCGTGAAGAACAGCATGTTCTATCTCGACATATTAGGTCCGCTCATAAACAATCTCGGGTCCTATCTGCAGCAGGAACCGCTCGAAACCCCGAGCCTGCTCAGAAAGGTCGATGAACGGTACTTTAAACGCATTGAGGCGATCGAATATACGCTCGGACACGACGACGGCAGGGATGCCGAGCGCCTCAGGGAGGCGGACATCGTCATCGTCGGTCTCTCGCGGACGTCAAAGACGCCGACTTCCTTCTTCCTGGCCCAGGAGGGTTACAAGGTCGCCAACGTGCCGATCGTTCCGGGCATCGACCTGCCGGAGGAGCTCTTCAAGATCGACCAATACAAGATCGTCTGTCTCAGTGTCGACCCTGAGACCCTCCAGAAAGTGAGACTGGCCCGCCAAAAACAATTCGGGCTTAAATCCAGCTACAGCGACTTCAGGAAAGTCTTTGCCGAAGTCGAGTTCGTCCAGGACCTCGTTAAGCGACACCGGAGCTGGAAAGTCGTGGACACGACGAATAAATCCATCGAAGAAACAGCATGGGAGATCATCCACTATGTTTTCGGCGAGGACCACGCGGAATACGCGTAAGTCGAGATGATATCGCAGCTAATTGAGTTTGGAGACAGTTCTTTTTCCTAGATGAAATTTGCCGCGATTGGGTCCTTTCCGAAGGGCAGCTAAATCTTTTGCGACTTCCCAAGTACACCCGATAATTGATAAGAGAATATTTGCTATGCGGAAACCATTATCCTCAAGTTTGAAATTTTTGCCGAAAGGACTCGCAGTCCTGTACGAGGACAAAGACATCCTCGTGGTGGACAAGCCTGCCGGCCTTCTGACCGTTGCGACGGAACGGGAAAAATCGCGCACTGCACATTCTATCCTGACGGATTACATCCGCAAGGGCTGCGGCAGATCCAGGAAACAGCTTTTCGTCGTCCACCGGCTGGACCGGGACACCTCGGGGACGCTTATCTTTGCGAAGAGCGAAGAAGCGAAGTTCCGTTTGCAGGACCGATGGAAAGAGACCGAGAAGAAGTACCTTGCCGTTGTGCACGGCAGGTGTGAAAAGAGTTCGGGCACGATTACTTCGTACCTGGCGGAGGATAAACAGTATAACGTTTATACGACATCGGACAGCACCAAAGGCAAGCTCTCTCAAACCGCATATACCGTGCTTCGGATGACGAAAAGATATTCTTTGTTGGAACTCACCCTCCACACGGGCAGGAAGAACCAGATACGGGTCCACCTGGCCGGCATCGGGCACCCGATCGTCGGCGATATCAAGTACGGAAAAGCAGACGACGCGCAGCCGCGCATGGCGCTTCACGCCCGGTCGATATCTTTCAGGCACCCCTTCAGCGGGAAGGAACTCTCCTTCACTTCAGAAGTACCGCCCTTTTTTCCTGCGCTTGTGGGCCGTTTGGATCAGGAGAAGAACATACAGGCCTCTCAGTTGCCGCGGAAGTCCTCGGAGATACGGCAAAAGCCAGCGGGAAACTGCACATAAGATGAAGTTATTCTCTATTTGCATTGAGGCCAAGATATTCAGAGGGTTTCCATGACGCTACTTGAAATCCGAAAGAAAGTCCGCAAACTTGCTGACAAGAATAAGGCCAAGTTACTTCAGGGTTTTTTCAAAACCGGGCCGGGACAGTACGGCGAGGGCGATGTTTTCCTGGGTCTTACCGTTCCCGTGCTCAGAAAAATTGTCAAAGACTGCCGAAATACATCCGTTGACGATATGATGACGCTTCTCCAATCGTCAATTCACGAAGAGAGGGTGCTCGCGCTCTTCCTGCTCGTGGGCGCTTACGTTCACGGCGATGATGCAGAAAAAAAGAAAATCTATTCCCTTTACCTCAAAAATACGCGCTTTATCAACAACTGGGACCTTGTTGATCTTTCAGCCCCGAACATCGTGGGACAGCACCTCCTTGACAAAGGCAGGCAGCCGCTCTACCGCTTTGCAACCTCACGAGACCTCTGGAAGAAGCGGATAGCGATCCTGGCAACGTCTGCATTCATCAGGCAGAATGATTTTTCGGACACGCTGAAGATCTCCCGACTACTCCTGAACGATGAACATGACCTGATCCACAAGGCGGTCGGCTGGATGCTGCGAGAGGTCGGGAAGCGCGATCTGCGAGCCGAGGAGAAGTTCTTGCAACGGCATTATAGAATAATGCCGCGAACCATGCTGCGGTATGCGATCGAGCGGTTCCCTGAGAGAAAAAGGAAAAAGTACCTTGAGGGAAAGATGTGATTTCGAACAAGAGTGGCCAGCGTACCGTCGAAAGTCGAAAAACGTACCATAGAAATTTCGACGCAGTTTACAAAACCCGTGCTCAATCGCTGATTCTTGATGACGAACATCACTGTAAATAACTCATGCGATATGATGAATCTGAAAAATATCAAATGCCTGCTAACTATGGCCGCTACGCCATGTTGCTTCTCCTCTCCGTCAACCTCCTGAACTATATCGACCGCCAGGTCCTGTATGCAGTCTTTCCTTTGATCAAAGAAGATTTTCATCTTTCTGATACCGCTCTTGGCTTTCTCGGCAGCGCTTTCATGGTCTGCTACATGGTATCTGCGCCGATTCTCGGATGGCTCGGCGACCGGATGAGCCGGGTAAAGCTCGCTGCAGGAGGCCTTGCAATCTGGAGCTTTGCCACTGGCGGGGCCGGTTTTGCTGCCGGCTACTCAGCGCTCTTTGCTGCCCGCACGACCGTGGGCATCGGCGAGGCAAGCTTCGGCACCGTATCGCCGGGACTCCTTGCCGATTACTACCCCCGGGAACTTCGCGGCCGCGTCTTGTCCTATTTCTTTCTTGCGATTCCCGTAGGCAGTGCGCTGGGATATCTCCTTGGCGGCGTTTTAGGACACCTGTTCGGCTGGCATGCGGCCTTTCTCCTAACAGGCGTTCCCGGATTGTTGCTTACGATCCCACTCTGGCTTCTGCACGAGCCTGTCCGGGGAGGAAGGGAAGCGCATGCACCGTACCCCGCAGCGGGTACGGGAAACAGCTACCGATCGCTCTTCTCGAACCGCTCGTTCGTTTTGAACACGTTGGCCATGGCGGCCATGACGTTCGCGCTTGGAGGGCTTGCCCAATGGATGCCCACGTTCCTCTTTCGTGAACACGGGCTGGATGTGGCAAAAGCGAATACGCTGTTCGGAGGCATCACGGTAGTTGCAGGGATAAGCGGCACGCTGACCGGCGGGTGGCTCGGCGATCATTTTCAGAAGAAGCACGGCAGAGGGTATTTGATGGTCTCAGGCTGGGGGTTCCTCCTCGGTGCGCCGATCACGGCATGGTCGCTGCTTACGCATTCGCTCTCCGGATGCATCGCGGCAATGTTCTTTGCAGAATTTTTCCTGTTCCTGAATACGGGGCCGCTCAACACCGTGATTGTAAACGTGACCCGGCCGGGTATGCGCGCCATGGCTTTTGCCCTGAACATCTTTTTTATCCACGCGCTGGGAGACGCTGTTTCGCCCACCGTGCTCGGGTGGATCTCGGATTTGCGAGGGTTGAGGGCCGCGCTCATGATTACACCCGGTATGATCCTGGTGGCGGCGGTTTTTTGTTTTGTCTGTGCGAGGTTTATCGAGGAGGACACTTGTTCATGTTGAATAATCAGGTATAATATGATTAAATACTGAAAAGAGGCCGCATTTCTCAGGAATCGCCATCTTAGCACTGAGGACCATGATCATTTCCATCATCGCCGCCATGGCCGAGAACCGCGTGATCGGTCTGAATAATAAAATGCCCTGGGACCTGCCCACGGACCGGAGACGGTTCCACAGGATCACCCGGGGGCATCCGGTCATCCTGGGAAGAAAGACCTTCGAAAGTATCGGTCGGCCGCTCTCCCTGAGAACGAACATTGTACTTACACACCGAAAGGACTATTCCGCTCCCGGGTGTACTGTCGTCCACGACCTGGCCGCGGCCTTTGCCGCATGCGCCGGGGCGAACGAGGCATTCATCTGCGGTGGTGAAGTCGTTTTTCGCGAGACTATTGCCCAGGTGGATAAAATTTATCTCACTATTATCCACCGGGAGATCGAGGGGGACGCTTTTTTCCCCGACATCCCTGCTCAATTCGTTGAGCTGGAACGTAGGTCAGTTGACGACATCATGCCCTATGATGTCGTCCTGTTTAAGCGGAAAGACCGCGTATTAAGCCTCTGACCAACCATACCCTAAAAATACCCTGCCGGGCCTATTCTTTTGTTTCGATATTTGATCCTCGACGTGATCATGCCGAGAATGAACGGCATAGAGGCTTACACTGCGAACAGGGAAAAAAAGTCAAAAGTGAAAGCGTTGTTTGCGAGCGGATACTCTGAGGACCTGATCCAGAACAGGGAGATTGCTTGATAAGGGGCAGCGGTTTAACATGAAACCTTTTTCCTCGAAAGATCTCGTCGCACGGGTGCGGGAAGCCCTGGACAACGACCCGCTGTAGCGGCGGTAAATTATGAAAAGTGACAGCGCCTCATCCCGTACCGCACCACGCACGCTGCAAATGGCGTTGACAATCCTGCCATGAACCAATAGAATACTTTGCATGAAGCCATCGAAAACCAAAACCGTTTATGTGTGCCAGTCCTGCGGCAGCCAGTCTCCGCGGTGGATGGGCAAGTGCCCGGACTGCGGGGCGTGGAACACCATGGTCGAAGAGCAGATGGAACGGCCCAAGGACCTCGGGAGCGCGAAGCGAGCGGCCGGGTCGGAGCCGCTCTTGCTCGGAGAGATCCAGGCCAAGGACGAAGACCGCTTCGTGACGAAGATCGGCGAACTGGACCGCGTGCTCGGCGGCGGGATCGTTGCCGGCTCCGTGGTCCTTATCGGCGGTGACCCGGGCATCGGGAAGTCCACGCTTGTCCTTCAGATGCTCAAACAGGTCTTGGAGCTCCGGGGCAAGGCGCTCTACGTGTCCGGCGAAGAATCGCCGTCCCAGATCAAAATGCGCGCGCTGCGACTCGGCGTTAAGACCGACAACCTCTATGTCCTTGCCGAGACGCAGCTTGAAGATATTCTCCACGCTTCCGACGGTCTCCAGCCGCAGGTGCTTGTCATCGATTCCATCCAGACAATGTTCACGCCTGAGCTTCCGTCTGCACCGGGAAGCGTGGGCCAGGTACGCGAGGTTTCGGGCAGGCTCATGATCCACGCCAAAAAAACAGGCGTGCCCACGTTCCTCATCGGACACGTGACCAAGGACGGAGCGATTGCCGGGCCGCGGGTGCTCGAACATATCGTGGACACGGTGCTCTATTTCGAGGGAGATAAGGGACATTCGTTTCGCGTGCTGCGGGCAGTCAAGAACCGCTTCGGAAGCACGAACGAGATCGGCGTGTTCGAAATGAAGGAGGGCGGCCTTGCCGAAGTGGCCAATCCGTCGGAGCTGTTCCTTGCCGAGCGGCCTGCCGATGCCACGGGCTCGGTCGTGGTTTCGTCTATGGAAGGCTCTCGGCCGATCCTTGCCGAGCTCCAGGCGCTCGTGGCGCCGTCGAAGCTCACCATGCCCAGGCGGACCTGCATCGGCGTGGACTTCAATCGTGTCTCTCTTCTGCTCGCTGTGCTTGAAAAGCGTGTGGGCATGCACCTCATGGGCATGGATGTGTTCGTGAACATCGTAGGCGGGCTGAAGATCGATGAGCCTGCCATCGACCTCGGCGTGATCGCTGCCGTGGCGTCGAGCTTCCGTGAGAAGGCCATCAATGCCCAGACCGTGGTTATGGGCGAGGTGGGACTTGCAGGCGAAGTG
Source organism: Nitrospirota bacterium (assembly GCA_963754875.1). Taxonomy (GTDB): domain Bacteria; phylum Nitrospirota; class UBA9217; order UBA9217; family UBA9217; genus JAJYKN01. Next base: position 290,929 of record CAVWHO010000016.1, on the reverse strand, counting down.
CGCGCCATCAGCCAGGCGGAGTCGAGGATCAAAGACGCTGCGAAGCTCGGGTTTACGCGTTGCGTGCTGCCGATGCTCAACGTCGAGAAGATGGAGAAGTCCGCAGCGGTTAAGAAGATGGAACTCATGGGTGTGCGGACTGTGGATGAGGCGATGGAAAGGCTATTTTAGACCGGAAGACCGTGATCGGACTGACTCATTCAAAAGGGCAGGTACTGTACGTAAAAAGCATATAGTATTAGATGCCTCTGCAAGCAACTGAAAGATTCAAAAGCATATAATACTATATGCCTCGAAAGTATCTAATATTGGATGCCAGGCGCTAACTGCTCAATCACTGGTTAAATGAAAGATCTACTATGAATTATCTCTTACGGAGTCAGCTATGAGTTTCTGCCCTATATGCGGAGCGCATCACGATCCGACCATGCCCTGTACAGATCGTGCAGGAGAAATACTGCGAGATGCAGGAATCAAACGATCGCCGATGCCAAAAAATGAACTTAAGAAAACTGTCAAGAAGACAAATCGTATAATGCTGATAGTCTTTATCATTCTCGGGGGACTTTTCTTTTTAGAAGTTTTATTGCCTCTGCTTATTTCAAAGTAAAAAAAACTATAAAAAAGAACTGTAAGTAACCCGCATGTTCGTCATTGTGGACGATCAATAGGCATCACCTTTAATCAAGGCGGAATCTATGAATCCAAAGGTCGTTATCAGGTGCGAGACAGCCGCTGATGTTGACACGATAAGGGATGTGACCGTCTCTGCATTTAAGACCCTGGAGATCAGCAGTCACACAGAGCAGTTCATCATCGCGGCACTACGCGCCGCTAAGTCCCTAACAGTATCGCTGGTCGCAGAAGTTGATGGCCGGGTTGTAGGACACATCGCCTTCTCACCCGTGACCATTTCGGACGGGACTAAGAACTGGTACGGGCTTGGACCTGTGTCAGTGTTGCCGGAGTACCAGCGGCAGGGTATAGGCAAAGCGTTGATCGAGGAGGGTTTGTCACGGCTGAAAAGCCTGCATGCTCAAGGAGTGTGTCTTGTGGGGCATCCGGATTACTACAGAAAATTCGGGTTCAAGAACGTGCCGGGACTTGTGCATGAGGGAGTGCCACAGGAGGTCTTCTTCGCTCTGTCTTTTGATGGACATATTCCGCAGGGAACCGTCACGTTCCATGAAGCATTCAAAGCGGATGGCCAACAAGAAGGTGCAGGCGACGCTTGACAGCGCCTGACCCTCGCGTTAGGCTTCCAAAAAAACGAGGCTATGACTTGACACGCAACTTTTGGCTGCCAACTACAGCAATACAATAGGAGGATTAGCCATACCAACGATCTCAAAAAACAATAAACTTATAACAATCATCAACGTCTTCATCGTTGAGCCTGTAAACCAGCAACAGCTTCTGGATTTGCTTGCCAGAGCCACAGAGACCTCTGTACGTCGCGCCAAGGGCTTTGTTTCAGCCAGCCTTCATCGCGGTCTTGACGGTACCAAGGTCACCATGTATGCACAATGGCAGAGCGCAGACGACTATCAAACCATGCGTAAGACTCCTACTCCTTATCTGGAAGAGGCACTATCAATAGCTAGATTCGAGCCGGGAATGTACGAGGTCTACGAAACTTTCTGAACGTCTATTGAACGACCCCTGTACATTTCTCTTGCTGAACCTACGGTGATCGAAACCGCCGTTTTTGGTTGAACGCAGCGGCATTGGCCTAAAGAAATGGACATTTTTGGACGATGTGTCCTAAGTGGACTTATTCCGAAGACTACGAGTCCCAAGGACGAGGATTCTTCTGTGCGGCAGGGAGGAGAGCGATGATCGTCACGGACCTCAAGCATATTGATCGGCAGATACTGATGACCCACTCGATGCAGCAGGCCATCGATTTCCTGCGCCGAACGGACCTTCTTGACCTACCGGACGGTAACGTTCCCATCGAGGAGAAGCGCGTCTTTGCCATTCTCCAGCGGTATCGGACCGCCCACTTCGAGGCGCCGAAGTTCGAATACCACCGGAAGTACATTGATCTGCAGTACATTCTTTCCGGCGAGGAGATCATAGGATGGGCGCCAGCGGACGGGATGACTGCGTCGTTCAACTATGACGAAGGCCAGGACGTCTGTTACGGATTGATGGAGCCGGGGAAATGGTCGCCCGTACGTCTCGTTGCCGGGCAGCTTGCCGTGCTCTGGCCCGAAGATGGCCATGCACCGCGACTTGCAACTGAACGGGTGTGCCTGGTGAGAAAGATCGTGGTGAAGGTAGCAGTCTAAGCGCTCTGCGCTGGAGGCTCACACACATCAGCCGGGTAGGTCGGGTAGAGCAACGTCTCGAAACGTGACCTACGAACTGAGGACGTATATGCCGATGCCTAAACTTTCCGATATCAAGTTCAAGGCTGTCATTGTCGGGGCACTCGTGGACAACGCAGGGACCTTGCTCTTTATGGCGATCCTGGCGAGCACGCTTTTGTCAAAAGGCCTTTCCGAGGGAGAGGTCATGAACCGGATGAAGAGCATGAGCGGCCTGCTGCTGGGACTCATCGTCGGCCTGGGCTGCACTGTCCTTGGCGGGTACGTCGCCGGCAGAATGGCAGACCGGGCAGAGGTCCTGCACGGAGTGCTGGTCGCGGCCCTCGGAATGATCGTTGCGCTGATCTTCCGGGAAGGCGGCATCCCGACATGGTTCGATATCGCAGGGTTCGTTGGTATGCTTCCGGCCGGGATGGCCGGGGGGTATCTGGCGCAAAGGCGCCGCATTGACCTCAAGTAAACAGAACGGCGCAGAACCAAGTTTTTCTTTAAAGCATTGACCACACCTGTAACGCATGCTATCATATTTCTCACGATAACATGAAGATAAACAAGTTGGGCTTTAAAACGAGAAAATGAATGGGCGCTGAAGAAAAAAACAGGAACGAAATCCTTTCCCGGATAGCTGCCGATCTCTTTGTGAAAACGAAGGGAGGCGAAGAGCTGTCATCCAAAATCCACCGTCTTCGCGATGAAATAAAAAAAATAATTGAAAGTGAGGATACGATATTCGGGAAATTCCACGGACTCGTGGAATCGTTCCGGGAAATCATTCCTGACGAGAAACAGCGTTATAATGCCGCTATCAAAGCGTTATCGACGACTTCGAAGGTAAGCCGGCAAGATATCGCTAAGGCCGTTAACAATCAGCTTGAGGAGCTTAAAATACTCGAGAAGGGCTTATTGAGCGCTCCTCTCCGGCTGGCGCGACGAGCTTAAAGTCATGGAAGCCAAATCGCGGGAGATAAGAGAAGAGATATCGAAACTGCGGGAAAGAATAGGGCGGCTTGAGAGCGAAGAAAAAGAGATCCTCACCGGCATGGCGGCGCGGGAAAAGGATACGGAACTCGTCTCGAAGGCAGTGGGGGAACTCTTCGCGGATATTGCGGCAGAGATAACCTATATCAATAAGAAAGTCGCGGAAGTCTAGCTGCTGAAAGTGCGGCCTCTCAGCCAATCCTGCCCAGGGATTCCATTAAAAGTGATATTCCCAGCCAGGAAAAGGGAGGCAGCGAGCAGAAAAACGAAATCCCTGGGCCTTCTGCGCCGCAGGATATGGAATTGCAGAAAAAATGCCCTATGTGCGGGGGGCGAATGGACTTCAACATTAGGGAGAAAAAGTGGAGGTGTTATTCCTGCGCATACGAAGAATTAAAAGAGGAAAAGGGAGGCAGCGAGCAGAAAAACGAAATCCCTGAGCCTTCTGCGCCGCAGGATACAGAATGGCAGAAAAAATGCCCTATGTGCGGGGGGCGAATGGATTTCTACATTAATGAGAAAAAGTGGATTTGTTTTTCCTGCGCATACGAAGAATCAAAAGAGGGTGACGTTCAGGATAAAAACGAAGAGAAAAGTGCACATACGAACGCACCTAAACCCGCTCCGGCTTCGGGGCCGATTTCCGATCCATCTCCGCCCTTTGCCGTCCCTTTGGCGGACCTGCCGTTCAACGAATACCAGGAACCAAAAAAGAGATCATCAACGTCCCATCACCAACCATCGCCCAAAAAAAAGACTTGTCCGGCCTGCCGTAAGAAAATGAATTGGCACGAGGAGGAGAAGGCCTGGCGGTGCCCCTTCTGCGGATACGAGAGAAGTATATAAACGAGCGGCAAGATCGGAGACATTGGTTCAACTTTTCCCGCTATGACAGAAGATGAGGTTATCAAGACACTACGCGAACACTTTGAAGGGCTTTTCCCCAAGGTCTGCCCAAATTGTAACCGCTGTTTTACCACGCTGCGCGAGTATATTCTGATCACCAAACGTATTGGGCCGTCCATGTCCTACGATGCAGAATTGGACAATTGGCACACCATGCGGCCAATTGGGTCTGTCGCGCTGACGAATTGTCCTTGCGGCTCCACTCTAGCCCTTAGCACTGAAGGCATGCCGCTTCCCCAGCGGCTGTTGTTGTTAGATTGGGTCAGAACCGAGACTCAACGGCGAGGCCTGAGTTCTCAGGAGCTGCTGGATTATCTGCGCGACGAGATTCGTAAGCAGGTCATGGCTGAATCGGGTCAGGAAAACTCCTGAAAAAAAGTGATGAGATACAGCACGCCTGACCAGCCAGCAGGTCGGGTAGAGCGACGTCGCGAAAGCCGACGCTTTTGTAAGTGTCACCTTGTAAGGAGGACCGGCGCCGCGCTATCTGTCTGACCGTAAACAAAGACCATTGTTTGGCAACACGTCTCTCGACAGGGAGTCCTGTGTTAAGAAACGATGTTTAGAAAGGATGTCGGGTTGCGTTGCGCTCTACCCGACCTACGGACTTTGTCTGGTTAGGTGCAAGCGAACCGACACGGCAGGACAAATTGGCAACAAAAAGGAATAGCCATTTCATTATGAAAGCGAGGATGGAACTATTAACCGAAAAAAAATTAATTGGGAAACGAATGATAATGTCTTTGTCCGACAATAAAACAGGTGAACTATGGCGAAACTTTATGCCCATGCGAAAAGAAATAAAAAACAACATTGGCACGGAACTTTATTCATTGCAAGTGTATGATGATTTGTATTTTAGGAATTTTAACCCAAACACAGAATTTGAAAAATGGGCGGTTATTGAAGTGACGGACTTTAATGCGGTTCCTCATGAAATGGAAACCATTACATTGTCAGGCGGACTTTATGCCGTTTTTTTACATAAAGGAGCTGCAAGCGCAGGACGAGAAACATTTCAGTATATTTTCGGGACTTGGTTGCCAAATTCTGATTACTCTTTAGACAATAGGCCGCATTTCGAACTATTAGGTGAAAAATATAAAAATGAAGACCCAAATTCAGAAGAGGAAATATGGATACCAATCAAACCGAAACAATAACGCCGGCACGACGATATCGGGCAGCAAGGGGATTTAGGTGAAGGAAGTATCACACGCTGATAAGGTTTTCGAGAAGGTCTCTTATGCAGGAACCGGATTGGCGGGTGAGGAATTCGAAGATTGCACCTTCATAAACTGCGATTTCTCTGAGAGCGACCTGTCCGACACGCGCTTTACTGACTGCAAATTTATTGACTGCAATCTGAGCATGACGAAGGTCAACCGTGCTGGGATGAGAAATGTGACTTTTTTGAACTGCAAGGTAGTTGGAGTCGACTTTAGTAGATGTCTCCCCCTCCTGTTTGCGGTGAGCTTTGAGAAATGTAGCCTGGACTATTCTATTTTCATCAAGAACAAGTTGAAAAAAACGAGATTCAAAGAATGTAGCATCAGGGAGGCGGACTTCACCGAAGCGGACTTGACAGGCGCCTCCTTTGACAACTGCGACCTCTCGAACACTGTTTTTAGGCGCACAAACTTGAGCCAAGCTGATTTTAAAACGTCTCGCAATTACACGATTAACCTTGAAATGAACACTGTTCGGAAAGCGAAGTTTTCCTTTCCCGGTATAGCCGGTTTGTTAAGCCAGTACGACATAGTACTGGAATGAGGGCCCGGCCCGACTCCGCCTAAAGCGACACGTTGTTCGAACTGCACAGCGGCACGGTAAAGTTGCTTGAATTCCACGGATGAACGGGCGCACAGAGGAAATAATTATGAAGAATAAGATTGCCGGATCTTTTTTACTATGCATCGCCCTCTTCTCGCTTCTCTCGTGTCAAACCAGTCCCCGCACGAAACTTCTCAATACCCTTGCCTCAATACCGGCGAAGAACCTCAAAGCGTATGCGTTCGACAATACGTCCACGATCCTTTCGAGAGTAAAACAAGCCCCCGATTTCGTCGTGGGCTTCTGGAATAAGACGGACAAGGTCACGAACTATTCCGCATACATGCCGACGCAGAAAGAGATGCGCATGATCGGGGACTATATGGAAAAACTCCCCCGGCGTCACAAAGAAGTGCTTCAGAAGCGCCTCATCGCAATCTATTTCATTCATAACCTGCAGGGGAGCGGGGCAACGGATTATGTTCTCGATGAGAAAAGTAATATCTACACCGTCATGCTGTTCAACCCGGACACGCTGAAGACGGACTTGTCAAAATGGCTGACCTATCGTGAAAATACCTGTTTTATAAGGAACGCGTTGGACGTAAAAATAGAAGTAAATTGCGGCACGAAATTTACCGGCTTTATCTACGCGCTTATCCACGAAGCGACTCATGTTGTAGATTATGTCGAATCGTATACCCCCTATGCTGAAAAGCACATCCAGCTTATTAAGAGAGTTAAGACGACAGCGACGTCCTTTACCGGAAATACCTGGGTCGATCCTACAACGCCATTGCCTCAATACGATTTTCAGATGAGGAAAAACATTGCATTTTACAGCGTTCAGCCGAAGATAGAAATCTCCGACGCTGTCCGGATCTACGAGCAGCTTCTGGAGACGCCTTTTGCCTCATTATATGGAAGCATGAGTTGGGCCGAGGATTTTGCCGAATTTGTGACGTTCTATCACTTAACGCAGGTGCTCGGTCAACCTTATGAGATACGATATAGTGAGAATCAGGGTCAGATCAGAACGTTTCGGCCGATGGAATCAGCTAAGGTGAAAGAACGATTTTTTCTGATGCGGGATTTTTACTAGGGCGGTCGCGCAGCACAAACCTTACCGTGAAATTAGCGAAATGAATGATGTCGGGTTTGCCCTGTGCTCTACCCGACCTACGTTCCTGGCTCAAGCGAACAGGAACCTCGCGCCTGGGATGGACGCACTGCTGGGCTTGAAATCAGTATGCTCGACAATTTATTTTTATGTGAAAACACGCAGAGGTATGTTAGAATAATGCAGTTGGAGGTGGCGGTATGGCACATGTAAAAGAACAAGTGATCGAGCTCATCAAGTCCCTTCCCGAAGACTCAACCCTGGAGGATATTCATTATCACCTCTACGTACGGGAAAAAGTGGAGCACGGCCTGAAAGCAATTGACGAAGGACGCGTGGTAACACAGAAAGAGGCTGAAAAAAGGGTTGAGGGATGGCTAAAGTCGTCTGGACAGAACCGGCGCTGAACGATCTTCAGAGCATCATTGAGTATATTGCCAAAGACTCCGTCGTCTATGCAGAACGGTTCGGCGTGCGTGTTGTTCAAGCACCGCGCATACTTCAACAGTCTCCCTTCCTTGGCCGCATAGTTCCCGAATTCAACGATCAATCCATCCGGGAACTTATTTATGGGGCCTACCGAATAATCTATAAAGCGAGCGATACATCATGTTCCATCGTTGCCGTCATCCATGGGAGCCGGGATATCTTCACGCATTTAAAACCCGGCGAGTGGAACGTAGAATAAGAGCGCCGCAAATCGACCAGGAAAAGAAAATTCTAACTTTTATCTAAAAGAACCTCTTATGGCCATTGGAAGACTCTGGAATTTTTTCGGAAGCAAGCGCGGGATGAGCATCCTTCTCCTCCAACTCGCCCTCGTTCTGCTGTTCCTCTTCTTCTATTCCGGCTACCAATCCAGCGACAAGTGTGTTGCCTGCCATGCGGACAAAGCACGCATGACAAAGCTCGGCTACCCCCAGTTCGTGATGACCCGCGAGCAGGTGCAGAAGGAATCCCGCCACCCGAACACCGAATGCCGCGATTGCCACCTCGGCAACGGCCTGTCCGATGATCCCGACAGGGCGCACAAGAGAATGCTCAAGCTCATCGTGCTGGACAATGACCTGAACATCATACCGCGCAAAAACCATGTCAATCAGCTCCTTCCTTCAGGAGGAGACCGCTTGCGGAACATGCTTCCGCGCCTTGCTGACGGGTCGCTCGATTACGACGTGGGCACGATCCTGTATCACGACCGGAACACGCTCACCTTAGGCTACGATCCCCGTATCGCGCAGAAGACCTGCGGCCAGTCTTCGTGCCATCCCGAAGAAGTGAAGCAATTCAGTACGAGCATCATGGGCGCGAATTTCCGGCAGCGGTCCATGCGGGTCTGGGACGATATTCACGGCCCGAATAATTGAGGGCCGTCTTTTGCGGACACCCAGCCGGTCGGCAGGGCAGAAGGAAATAAGTTCTCCTTCGAGAATACAAAAAAGATTATTGAACAGATAAATCTCCCGCTCTCTCACGATCAGGCGATCGCGAAGCAGAAGGCGTGCAACATCTGCCACGCGGGATGTCTCGACTGTCATTATGCGCCCACGCCGAAGCAGGGCGTCCACGCGTTCAGCCGCATCCCGCCGTCGCCGAACTGCACCGGAGGGGGGCGGAGCACTTTCGTGTGTCATGCCGGGACCATGGAGCGAAGGCGCGGGGACAGCTATCTCGGCAAAGATTTCTCGGAGCCAGCCGGTCTGCCTGAAGATGTCCACGTCGCCCAGAAGATCGAGTGCGTCGGTTGTCACGAAACCGGGCCAGGCGGCATGGGACATATTGACCGAAAGGCGACGTGCCAGGACTGCCACGTCGAAGTAGAACAGGCAATGGCCACGAGCGTTCACAAGAACCTTGCCTGTGCTGCCTGCCACGTGAAGGTCCTCGGCGGCTATGAGATGACCTCCTGGGGACCCGGGGAGATCCTCTCCAAACCGAATCCCTTCAAAAAGTATTCGCTGTACTATGGACCGCAGGAACCGCCGATCCTGCTCAAAGATCAGAACGGCAGGTGGATGCCGACGAAGATCTGGCCGAACAGCGCAGGCGGCATCAAAGAAGTCATCAAACCGACACCGGGGCTCACATTCCGCTGGCCAAAGGGAGAGACCCACGACGCATATGCGCTTCTCGGAACATTCAGAGTTGCCAGCGGGAACAACAATTACCTTGCGTGGCTTCAGGTGGAAGAGGTTGCGCATCCTTACGGCAAGTCCCGCACCTGTGAAAGCTGCCATGGCTCAGAGACGCAAATCGCACGGGTGACGTGGAAGTATTTTGATACGCAGGGAGCAGAGCCGTTCACCGGCAGCCAGAAAGTTGTAGCGGACAAGAACGGACTTCACGTAACGGACATCAGGGCCACATCGAAGATCGTTCCTCTGGCTGATGAAAAGACGACCGCTTTTGCCGCATGGCTCCATCTGGGCGACATCTGGAAGACAAAGGGCGACTTTTCGATTCCGAAAGCCGATCCTGTGAAGTACCGCAGTTTTAGCAGAGATCTGCAGGCTGACCATGCCCGGCTGAAGGTACTGGATCGGCTCCTGAAGAAGAAAGAGGCAAGGGGCGAGAAGGTGAAGAAGCTCCGGCGCAGGTGGAACGAGGCAAAGGCCGCGGCTTTCCATGATCCGGGAAGCGCAGGAACGTTGCTCGATGAGCTTGGGAGCATGGCCCGATCCCGCGACTTGGAATCCCCCGGCCCCCGCCGGGGGAGGAACGCGCCGTAACGCGCGCCCTGCATTCGTGCTATTGCACCCGTAAACGCCGGGTGCAGGCGGGAGGTCGTGTATGTATTTGGAGCCTCCGGCTCCTGCCGGAGGGCTCCACTAGGTTTCGCAGCGCCCGCTGCGCATTCCTTACCCGATGCCGAGCCGTCGGCAGCGACATCGTCCCGAGGAGGACCTGAGGCTCTCCCGGCCATCCGGCAAGATATACCATACAGAATGAAAAATCGTGTTATTATTGTAAGGAAGAAGAGCCCCGCTGTTAAACAGCAGGAGCAGGACCATCCATGAAAAAAACGATCATGATTCTGGGCTACATTTTTTTGACCCTCATCGTAGTCATTGCCGCCACGATCGCGTCCGTAACAATCATCGGAAAGAAGCTGGACAAAGAGAGCAAGGCCTTTGTGGACGCTGCTGTGCCTGCGATTGTTGCCGACTGGGACGTCGAGGAACTTCAAAAACGCGCCAGTCCTGAACTCGACGCTTCTGTAGATTACGATGATGTGGAGGACTACTTCGGATCGCTCCAGGAACTGGGAAAGTTCCAGGGGTATAACGGTTCGACCGGAGATTCCAATATAACCATTTCCCTGAGCGGATATGACATCACTGCCGACTACACCGCGAGCGCGGATTTCGAGGCGGGATCGGTGGAGATGCAAATTTCGCTGATTAAGCACGGCAGCCAGTGGCAGATCCTCGACTTTAAAGTGAGCCCGGAGGAACATACCAGGAGAAATGACGTGATCTGATGAACACGCTCATTAAAACAATCGAGGTCCTCGGTATCATCGCCTTTGCCCTTACGGGGATCTACGAGGCGCGGAAGAAGGGAATGGACATCGTCGGCGTCTATACCGTGGGCATGATCACGGCCTTCGGCGGCGGCGTCCGTGCGCGACCTGACGCTCGACCGTCACCCGCTGTTCTGGATACAGCATTACGAGTATGCCGTCCTTCTTCTCGTTTTGTCCATGGTATCGACGATGAAGATCGAGCAACTTTTTAACAAAAAGAAAGTGATGCACTTCGTTCTTATGCTCGATGCACTGGGGCTCGGCTCGTTCAGTGCCTCGGGCGCGTCGCTCGCCGACCAGCTCGGCTGCGCCCCCTTCGTTTCATCCCTCCTCGGCGTCATTACGGGCGTCTTCGGCGGCGTGATGCGTGACATCATCTGCAATGAGATCCCCTATGTTTTTCAGCGCACCGAACTGTACGCGACCTGCGCCTTCCTGGGCGCGTGGGTCTATTTGATCGTCACCCATACCGGCGGCAACGATATTGCGGCGGTCAGCGCCTGCATCGGCGTAACTTTCATCTTGCGGATGCTCGCCATCCGGTATAAAATCAAGCTGCCGATTTAAACCCCTTGGGGCGTAAGAACCATGAGATGCGGGAACAAAAGCAACGAATGATCTTCCTAGGGAAATCACACAGCAAGGAGCGCAGCGATGGCTGACACAATTGTTCAAAATGCGGCGGTAAAATCCGGGGACCGGGAAAAACGCTTCCTTGTCGTCGTCGACGGCAACAACGCACATCTGTATTATACAAGCATGCTGCTGCAACGGCTCGAATACAATATCCATACGGCGAAAACCGCGGAAGACGCACTGGAGATCGTGGGCGTTGCCCATCCCGCACTGGTCTTGACGGAAATATCCCTGAACGGGATGGACGGTGTTGAACTCCTGAAAAAGATCAAACGCAATCCGCAGTCCTTTTCCGTGCCGGTCATCATGCTTACGTCGTCAAAAGACCAGGCGGTCAAAGCCGCCGCTCTGCAGGAAGGGTGCGCCGCCTACCTGCAAAAGCCGGTGGAGCCCGATGTGCTGTACGCGGCGATACAGAAAGCGACGGAATCGCGGCCACGCCAGTATATCCGGCTTAATACTTCGTTGAACGTCATCGTGGGAGATGACAAAGCCGCGGAATTTGCCGGGAGCGGAGATTACATCACTGCCTTGTCGGAACAGGGGATGTATATCAGCACATCAAAACCCAAACCTGTAGGGCTCCAGATCCCCATCACGATATTACTGGAAGACCTGAAAATCAAGGTCGAGGGAATGGTGCTTTACAGTTTCCATCGCGGCGAAGGCCCGCTGAAAACTTCGGGCATGGGAATAAAGTTTGTCCGCATCAACCCCGAAGATCAAAGCGTGATCAAAGTCTATATCAAACGCGAGATCACAAAAGGCCTCACCATGGCGCATATCGGCGGTACGGTTTTTTAGCGCACGTCGTATGACGTCATCACGTGATTGCGGAGGTTTGCATGCCCTACGTAAACATCAAAATAACCAAAGAAGGCGCCACAACGGAACAGAAGGCGAAGCTGATCCAGGGAGTGACCACCATGCTGCAGGATATCCTCGGAAAGAACCCGCAAACCACGGTCGTGGTCATCGAAGAAGTGGATACCGATAACTGGGGCATTGCCGGTGAGAGCATTACGGTGCGCCGGAAACGGGAACGGGGAGAAAAAAAATGAAAACGCGGCGGTTTTTTTCTACGCCCGGTCATGAAACATTATACTGGCCTGACCCGGCGTGACCATCACGTAATCCGGGAGTAACTGCATGCTGATCGTACTTCACCACTCGGCAACTGCCAAGGACAAGGAATTCGACAGCCTGCTCGCCCAGATGAAAACCCTCATCTCCTTTACGAAGCAGAAGCTCAAGGTCCAGTGATTATTTCATTTTGATGCAGGGGTGGTCCTGGAACTCGGCCGCAGGCGAAGACCGTTTTTTTTCATGAATACAAACCCCGATGCACAAAGATTTATCTGCCGCGCCGGATGCGGCGCCTGTTGTATTGCGCCCTCTCTGTCGTCGAACGTTCCGGGCATGCCCGGTGGAAAACCCGCAGGAGTCCGGTGCATACAATTGACGCAGAACAACCTCTGCGCGATTTACGGCACGCCGGACCGGCCGGCGGTGTGTGGTTCCTACCAGACATCGGATATGTGCGGGAAAAACAGGGCGGAAGCTCTGCAGTTGCTTACCGAGCTGGAAGAACTGACTGCTTGGTAAGATTGCCCTCGTGCTTATTTGATCGCGATGATCGAAATCGGCACGTGGCTGATACGATTCCCTCATCGGGGGGCGGAAAGAGCATGATGACGGAGTCCGCGGTTCGTGCCGGCAGCAGCAGCGCCGGCCGAGGGTGTGGGGCTCCTCCCGGCATCGAACCTATTTTTACTTGTCATGCCCGTTTGTCCCGATCTGAAAACGCTTGACACAAAAAAAACTTTTTGATAGTGTTAACGTGTTTGAGCGGTGATGCGGCTGTCTAAGCAGCACTGATCGGGCCCAGGACAGGGCATCGTCCTCGGATTTTGCAGAAAAGGAGGGAATTTGCTTGGTGAAAGGTAAAGTAAAGTGGTTCAATGACGCCAAAGGCTATGGCTTCATTACCCAGGATACCGGCACAGATGTTTTCGTGCATTTTTCAGCCATTCAAGGCGAAGGGTTCAAGTCCCTGCAGCCGGATCAGGACGTTGAATTCGAAGTGAGCGCGGGACCGAAAGGTCCCCAGGCGACCAACGTCGTGAAACTGTAATCACTACAGTCTCCGCAATCTATAATCGGCCCCGATTGTGAAACGCAACCGGGGTTTTTTATTTCTTATTGCCTTTGCGGAGCGGGCTACTTCAGGGGGCAGGCGAGGTGTTGAGGGACCCTTATTTCGCCTGGTCTGCGGGCTGCGCGGGCTGTTGCTGTTCCGGGGCCGGGCCGGGCAGTGTCGGCGTTGCCTCTGATGCGGGTGGCGCGGGTTCTTCCGGTTCCTTCACGTGGGCAGGGACCTGCTCCGTAGGCTTGAACCGCGACGGTGAGAAGTTCGGGTCTATCTCATAGGCCCGCTCGAAATTTTCCCGGGACTTGTTCCTGCTTTCTTCATCGCCGGTCCTGCCCTTGAGATAATAGGCATAGCCAAGGTAGTAGTAGGCTTCGGCATCGGGATTAATACCCGCGGAGGTCTCAAATTCGCTGATGGCAGCATCAAAATTTTTGGCCTTTAAATAGGCGACACCCTGGTCGAGATGCTGCGATGCCGCTTTGGTATCGAAGAGCTCCTCTTCCGCCAGTCCCAGCAGGGGAATCAAAACAAACAGTGCGAGCACAGCCACCAACAGAATAGGTTTCATTTTCATGGTTGCCTCCTCTCTGAACAGTGCTACGATAGCATAGCAACTGCGCTGCTGTCAACCATCATCGCGCATTTCGGTCAAGGCCACCACAGATACATAAAGTGCGCTCCGGGCCCCATGACCTCTCCCATGTCAATATTGACGAGATTGAGCGAGTACAGATTAGAGCGGTATTCTCCCGGACGAATGTAGGTCACTACGGAAGCCTTTTCCAGGTGCGCCAGGCTCCTGGCCTGGTCGATGGCGTCGTCGATATAGCCGATGCTGTCGATGAGACCTGCGGCTTGCGCTTCCTGACTCGTGTAAATGCGACCATCAGCAAGTTTCTTCACCGTTTCCAGCGGCAATTTCCGGGATTCCATAACGGTATTCACGAACCGTCCTTGGAGACTGTCGATCACGTTTTGGAAAATGGCCCGTTCTTCAGGAGCGAGCGGGCGGAAGGGGGAACCCATGCCCTTTCGGATTCCCGAGGAAATCTCGACAGCCTGGAGCCCGATCTTCTGCATCAAGCCCGCGCCATCGAAACTGTACATGATCACGCCGATGCTGCCGGTCACGCTCGTTGGCTGGGCCGTGATCCGGTCCGCTGCGAGGGCCGTATAGTAGGCCCCCGAGGTCCCTATGTCCATGATGTGGGCCAGGACCTTAACGCCTGTCTCGTGTTTAAATTTTACCAGCTCATGATAGAGCACGTCGGATGCCGTCACCCCGCCGCCCGGGCTGTTGATGCGGAGCAGCAGCGCCTTGACCGCCCGGTCGGACCGCGCCCGGTCCAATTGTTCCCGCACCTGAGCCAGCAGGCCAGGTTCTTTTTTCCCGCCGAAGAACGAGCCGCCCTCAGTGCTGGAAGAAATGACGCCTGAGATGTCGAGAAGCAGAATTTTATCCCGACCCTCGCCGGCGATCACTTTTTCGGTGAAGGGTTGCACTTCTTCGCCGACGGAAACTTTCAGCAGCGTACAACCTCCTGAGCCAAAGAGGAGTACAAGGGCGGACAGCAGTACGAGCGTTTTATTCATAGAGCCTCCCTGTTCTTCCGAACGTAGTGTCAAAATCTTTCACCGCGGTGTAAGAAGCGAGATGGTAATTTGCAGGTGGTGCTTCCTGAATACTTGTTTTTCTCTTCCCGTGTTTATCAGGTTATCTGCTTCTCCTTTTATCTCGGCCCCGACGGGTTGATCCGGATATCTGCTTTAGCGCGCAGTTCGGACACATACTGTTCGAGCTGTTGGCCGATCTTCTGGTCCATGAGAAATGCAGTAATGGACTTCTGGACATCCTGAAAACGCCTGTCTTTAAACTGCTCGGAATGCGTGTCGAAATAGTCCTGTGCCTCGTCGCGACTTACACGTACGAAGAGGCCCACTTTCTTCTCCACGAACCGCTCGACAAGGAGCCGCTCGCCCAGCATGCGGGAGAGCTCCTGTTCGGTCATGTCCTGCGTTTTTAAAAAAGCGTCGAAGGCCGCGCCGGAAGGAAATCGTTTTTTAAGCTTGTCGATTTCTGCATTGATCTCCTGATCCGAGACCTCGACGAAGCGAAGCCTCCGGGCCTCCTGGACGAGCAGCTGACGGGTGATCAGGCCATTGAGCGTTTGTGTTCGCAGGGCAGAGCGGTCCTCGCCGCCGGAGCCGAGTTGCTCGTTCAATGCGACGACCTGGGAGAGCTCGCTCGCCGTGATAACCTCGTTATTGACAGCGGCAACAACATGGTCTACGAGCTCCGCCTCTCCCCGTGAGGGTGCGAAGAAAAGAAAGTGGACAAATACGGCAATGAACAAGCCGGTGCGAACGGATTTCAAGAAAAAGAAAACGCGAGTACCGTGCAAGTGTAAATTGTGGGCTGGCAATCTCATACTCCCCCGCCTTACTCCTGTTTCAGGTCGGTCATCGCAACGCCTTTGACGTACTCCACGACCTTGTCCCGCCTGATCGCCTGCAGCTTCTGGACGATCTCTGCGATGCGGAGCGAATTGGTCAGCACGGTTTCCAGACGAGTTTTCAGGTCGTTGTCCTTCTCACCGTAGCGTTCAAGCAGCAGTTCGACATTGCCGATGACCGTCGTGAGCGGGTTGTTGATCTCATGCCGTACGGTAATCACAACCTCGCCGATGGCACCGAGCCGTTCCGCCGTGAGAAGCTTCTCGCGCAGCAATTTTTGTTCGGTCATATCGCGGGCCGAAACCTGGAACCCGGCAGGCAGCCGTTTTTTCGAGAGCCTCCGTGCGCTCATCTCGATGAATGCGCGGCTGTTGTCCCGCTTGATCACTTCAAATTCGACCACCCGCCGAGCGGTAAGACCTTCGCCGTCCAGCATGCGTTTCACGGTTTCTGCGCCTTCCGGCGTTAGGAAATCCAGAACGCTCATGCCGATGAGGTCGCTCTTCGCGTATCCGCTGAACTTTTCCGCCTCCCTGTTCACGGCCGTGAGCGTACCTTTGGAATCCATGGTAAAAAGGATGTCGCGTGAATTCTCGAAAAGGTCCCAGAATTTCTCGCTCGATTCCTTGACCTCGGCGTAGAACCTCAGGTTTTCGACGGCCAGGCCGAGCTGTGCGCCGATGGTGTCCAGCATCTGGAGGTCGGATGGCTTCAGCGTGAAGTGCTTCTCGGGGTACAGGAAAATGACGCCGAGCACGATCCCGCGCGACTTGATCGGAATAATGATGTGGGCATGATCGCCGCTGCCGAGACAGCGCGTGTGGCGGGGGTCGTTGCAACTTTTCTCCGTTACCAGGATCTCACCGGTCTGGGCTGCAACCCCGCAGAGGCACTCACCGATCCTGATCGTTGCCTCGTTCCGGACGAAGTCCTGCGATAGCCCCCGGGAGGCCACGAGGCGCAGCGTTTCGCCGTCCGGATCGGTAAGGAAGATGCCGCCTTTCGGGTCCAGTCCTGCGAGGCTGTCCAGGATCTGGCCCAGGGACTTGGCAAGCATGCCCCTGAGGTTGCCCGACTGGCTCAGGGTGAGAGCGACGGAGTCGATGGCGGCAAGTTCGTTCGTGCGGTCGAGCAGCTTTTTCTCCAGTTCAGAATAGGAGCGACGGAGCTGTTGGGCCATCTCATTAAAACGTTCCGCCAACTGTCCGACGTCGCTTGTGCTCTGGATCTGCATCCGGTATTCAAGATTGCCCTGGCTGATCTCGGTCGCGCCCCTCCACAGATCCCGCAGGGGAGCGGATATTTTCCGGTGGACATAAATACCCAAGTAAAGGAGCACCGTACCTGACGCAAGAAGTATGAGCAGCAAATAATCGTTAACGCGTACCTTGTTCCTCCGGAGCAGGAGGACGATTTCACCCATCCGCCGGACGCTCTGCTCACGGTAATTATCTATATCCTGCTCTATGGATGCGATACTGACGTCAATGCTGCGAACAAGCGCAATTGCCGGAATCCGGTCCTTACCGCGGAGATCCTCCAGTGAAAAAAACCGTTCTGATTCTCTGTCCATGGATTGAATATCGTCAGCCAGCTGTGCAAGGATCTTCTTTTCCGCCGGCGAGAACTCAAGCTCATCATCAAGTCGCAGTGACTCCCGTACGTGCGAATGTGCGTCACTGTAGGCGTCCCAAAAATGAATGTTCCCGGTCTCCCTGTAGTCATGAACAGCGAGCGACATGCCGGCAACGCCTTTTTCAATTGTGTCGATCCGCTGATCCTTTGCGAACAGTTCTCCCACTCCCTGCGTAGTCAGGGAAAGGGCCCCGCTGATGTCATCGAGGGCCACGAGCGTGATCGCGATGATCAGCACCATTCCCAATCCGACGAGGGCTATGATCTTTCTATGTACCTTCATGATTCGAACAAACCTTTCGCTTGCGTCAGGCGCAGTTACCCGGCCGAAACTACCCGTTCATACTCGAAATAATACCACGTTCGCTAAAGAGAGTACATATGCAAAGTTCAAAGTTCAGAGTTCATAGTGAGAGGCAGAAGAGAAAATCATTGCTGCATTGCAGTTCTTCTCTGAACCAGGAACTATGAACTCTGAACTGGCTTTTAGAACGTATTTCCAATATTAAAATGGATTTCTCCGGGACTTTCGCCGGGCTGGCGGCGGATTTTCTGGCCGTAGTCGATCCGCAAGGGGCCGATGGGAGTGCCGTAGCGGAGTCCTACGCCGTAGGAGGCGCGAAGGTCGTTGATGTCGATCTCCTGTTTAGGCCAGACATTGCCAGCGTCGGTAAAAAGCACGAAGCCAAGGCCTTCACCAGGGTTCAGGCGCAGCTCGATATTGAAGATGGCCATGCTTTGGCCGCCCTGCGGGATCAGGTTCCCGTTTGCATCCACTGAGCTGGGACCGATGGCGTCCTGGGTAAAGCCTCGGACCGTCGTGCTGCCACCGACATAGAAACGCTCGTGGAGCGGTACTTCTGCAGTTCCGCGGAAGGGCCATGCCATGCCGGCACGCGCTGAAAGGGCGATGACGGAGGTGTCGATCGGCAGGAACCAGCTGCCTTGGACCGTTAGTTTGCTGAAGTCCGCCTGGGACCACAGCTCCCGGAGTGCTTCCTTCAAGGTGATTCCATAGAGCGCGCCCCGACGAGGATTGAAAACGTCGTCACGCAAGTCCAGCAGCAGGGCAGGGCTCAGGCTGCTGACGAGGACGCGACCGCTGTCTTCGGGCGTGAGTTGCGCTGCCTGCAGCACATCATAGTTAACGACATTTTCGAACTGGTAGGTGAGAGACGGCTTGAGGTTCCCGTAGGATTTTTCGACGCCGAAGGAAGCGGATGTCTTGCGCGTTTTGTAATAGAGTTCGCGGGTGTCGGAGTTCAGTTTTTCGGAATCGGACCATACAAGGCTCAGTTTGCCGTCCATATCACGGTTAAATAGCCAGGGCTCCTGGAAATTGAAGATCGCCCGTTTGAGGATGGCGCTCTCTTCGAACCGCAGACTGGTGTAACGCGCCGTCCCCCAGAGGTTCCGGTGCGAGAGTTCCACGTAGCCCCGGAGCCTGTCCAGGTCGCCGTAGCCCGCGCCGACTTCTACGGCGCCCGCCGGCCGCTCGTCCACGGTCAGCAGCATGTCTTTCGCGTATTCTTTTTCACCGGGATGGACGGGTTCGAACTTGGCAAGACTGAAGTATCCCAGATGATAGATCCGCTGCTGGCTCGCCAGGATGGCGCCGTAATCGTAGACATCGCCGGGTTTTACGAGCAGTTCGCGCATGATGACGGAGTCCCGTGTACGCACGTTTCCCCGCAGGATGATTTTACCGATAGTGACGGGACGGTCTTCGGTGATCCGGTAGCGGATATTGATGCTCCTGTCTGTTGGAATTTTTTCAACCTCCACCCGGGCGTAGAGATATCCCTTGTCCGTATAGGCGGACAGAATGCGGTATTTGTCCTCGTCGAGGATCCGGTCGTTGAAGGGCGCGCCGGACTTGAGGTTCAACTTGTTCAGGAGATCCGCTGAGGTAAAGACCGTATTGCCCTCGAAGGTCACGCTCCCGGTCACGGTCCTGGTCCCTTCGGCGACCTCGATCACCACGTCGGCCGTGCGGCCGCCGGCGCTCCTCGCCACTGTTCGCTTGACTGTCGCGGCGAGGTAACCCGCTTCGAGATACCGGTCGCGGAGATTATCGACATCCTTGTCCAAAAAGTCCTCACGGAAGGGAAAGGACCAATACCCAAAAAAGGGGAAGGACCACGACCACGACCATGCCGGTTCACGCAGGGCCAACTGGCCTTTGATCTCCTTGGACGTGAACGCGGTATTGCCCCGGATATCGATCTTCCCGGTCGTGACGTGAGGTCCCTCGGAAATGACGAATTCGAGGTCGAGGACGCCGGGCCCCTCGGACTTTTTGACGGCCACGGTAACATCGAAATATCCTTGTTCCTTATACAGACGTTTTATCTTGTCGGCGCTGCTGTCGATCGCGTCGTTCGAAACGTCGTGCTCCGACCAGATGAGAAGCGACTGCCGGAGCTTGCTTGCGCTGACTGACCTATTGCCGGAAAAGCGCACGTTCACGCGTGGTCCCTCGGACACGGAAATACGGACATACGCTCTCTGATCGCGGAAACTGATATCAACCGGACCAGATTTGGCAGTAGGATGACCGGCTTCGGAATACTTTTTGAGGATCGCCTCCATGTCCTTATCGAGCAGCTGGTCACGCCTGAGCCTGTCGCCAACACTGCTTTTCATGACGGCAAGGAGATTTTTGTCGCGGAGGATGGTATTGCCGGTAAAATTGATCGCCGCGATGAGCGTGGGTGCGCCTTCCCGGATGTCTATGTGCAGGACAACGCGGTGAGGATCGCTGGGGGCTTCCGCCCGGAAGTCCACGACGGCATTATAGAGCCCCTCGGCCTGGTAGAGCGCAAGGATATCGGCCCGGAGCAATGGGAATTTTTCCTCGTGCAGTTCCTTGCCTTCGATCCGGGGAACGACCTCCCTGATCGCATCGGTTGAAACCGACGAGTTCCCCTTTATCACGAGTTTTTCGACGATAGTGATCGGCACGAGTACGTACGTGAGCCGCAGTCCCCTGTTGTCGGGGACAGCCTCGACGCGGACGTCCTTATACGTTCCCTTCAAATAGAGCAGCGAAAGACTCTGCCGGATCATGGGGCCCGAATAGGGGTCGCCGGCTTTCAGACTGATCAGTTGCATGATCTGGTCGGGCTTTTGCAACGGACGGCCCTGGTCGTCTTGAACGTCGATCCGGGTAATAGTCAAGCCGGAGAAGGAGGAGGGGGTTGCGTAAGCTGAAGAAAAGAGCAGCAAGAGGAGCAGCACCCCTGCCGGCCAAAGCGAAGATTTCATGAAGAATTTTTAGCACATCAAGGTATGAATGTAAAGGAAAGAAAGACCTTTATCCTGAGGTTCTGCGCCGCATCTCGAGCTCATCGAGTGTCCTTGGCCAGTCTGTCTTGAGCAGCCGCGAAAGCCCACGGTCAGCAAGCAATTTTCCGTTCGTCTGGCACCGTGCGCAGTAGTTGGCCTCGTTCGTTGCATAACGAATTCTCTGGATTGGTGAGCTGCAGACAGGGCAGGGCTCGCCGTAGCGGCCGTGGACCGCCATGTCCTTGCGAAAGGCAGTGACCTTTTCCGGGAACTCAGGGCCGGTTTCTCGGCGAAGTCTGTCGATCCACTCCGTCAGCGTCTCCTGTGCCGCTTCAAAAAGCTGCTGGATCTGTTCTCGTGAGAGCTTCTGTGTCAAGGCTACGGGAGAGAGGCCTGCACGAAAAAGGATCTCGTCGGAGTAGGCATTGCCGATGCCGCTGAACAGCCGAGGGTCGGTCAACGCGCGTTTCAGCGTATGATTTGTTCCTGTGAGCATTCTGGCAAACGTTGCTGCGTCGGATTCAAGAACCTCGATTCCGCCGGGATCAAGGGAGCAAAGGGCTTCCTCTCCCTGAACGACGTGAAGCGAAGCCTGCTTTTTTGTCCCAGCCTCGGTGAGGACCAGGCTGCCCTTGGGAAAGTCAAAAGCAGCGAGATAGCCTTTCCCACGAAGCACTGCGCCCGGTTTTCGCCAATGAAGCCGGCCTGCTACCATCAGGTGAATGACGAGCCACAGCTCCTCTTCAAATCCTATGGCAATGCGTTTCCCGATGCGTCGAAGCAGCCGCACCTCTTTATTTTCCGCCATCGACAGGGGTGGTTCTACAGTGCGCAGCAAAAATGGGTGGGATATGCGCGCATGGATGAGCGGTTGATGCAGAATCCGGTTTTGAAGCGCTTCCAGGTAGAGGGTAATATCAGGCAGTTCGGGCATCTCGGTTTCCCGGTAACCATCATCCCCGCATGTTTGTTTCAGGCGTCGGGTTTATTTGGACGACAGCAACCATCTTGTAATGAATTTGGCAAACAAAAGAAGTCCGTTCTGTATTGCTATTTCGCCCCAGGATCGGTCTGGTGGATGCCGAAGACATTGCCTTCCGTGTCTTCGCAGTAAGCCTGCCAGCCGACACCAGGGATCGCGTTTTTAGGTATGATGATTTTGCCGCCTGCGCGAACGATCTTCTGAACGAACTCGTCGATTGAGGCAACGTCGATCGTGTTCACCGCAGCCCGCTCGATGCCCGTCCGGTGCATGAACTCGTTTGTAATCATTCCGCCATTGATGCCGGGCTCTCCGTCCTGGCCGGTGGTCACGAGCCAGTAGTTTTCCGGACCGCCCCACTGATCGACCTTCCATCCGAAAACTTTCTCGTAAAAACCGATCGCACGCTCAGGATCGTCCACGCCGAGTTCAAAATGGATAACACGATTCATGATGGCCTCCTTCGGGGAGCATCTACTCTCCGCAGTGAGCCGTCACACCGCCGCTGTTCAGCGAATATCGCTAAGAAGGCAGTGCCCGAGTAATGTCCTGCGGCGTAGATAGTTCTTCTCCTTGTGGATAATCCTATTATACTATACTGCATACCAACGAGTTGACATCTCGCGGGCCTGTGCTACGTTTTAAAGAGGGATGCAAAGCGAAAAGTGACTTAAGTATGAGGTCAGGCAGGGGAGCTCAATGGACAAACACAACATTGTGATAACCTACAAGGTCAACGAGGAACGGCGCGAACTTCTGAAAAAAATCGCAGGCGATATTGCGAAACTTTCTTTTCTGAGCGACATGCCCTCAGGCCTGCGGGAGCAGACGCTTATCGCTGCAGAAGTGCTCCTGACCTGGAACCTGCCGAAGGAGGTAGGGCCGAGCGAACTCTCCCTGCTGAACAACGTGAGACTGGTCCAGCTTCTTTCCGCGGGCGCCGACCACGTTCCCTATAGGGAACTCCTCGCGAATATCACGATCTCCAGCAATGTAGGGGCCTATGCCGAACCCATGGCCGAGCACATTCTCGCCATGATACTGGCCTTGTCTAAGAACCTTGTGCGGGAGCATCAGAACCTCGGCAAGGGGAGTTTCAACCAAGCGTCGCTCAATCGCAGGGTGCGCGGTCTTTCGTGCGCTATTATCGGTTTCGGCGGTATCGGTCGCGCCGCGGCCCGATTGATGCGCGGGTCTCGGAATGCGGATCCTTGCCCTGAATACGAGCGGCAGGACCGATGAACCGGTGGACTTCATCGGCACGTTGAAGGACCTTCGCTACCGTTCTCTCCGAAGCGGACGTGGTGGTCATATCGATGCCCCTCACGAAAGCGACGCGTGGTTTAATCGGAAAGCGTGAGCTGGAATGGATGAAGAGCGACTCCATGCTCATCAATGTCGCACGGGGACACCTCATTGACGAAGATGCACTCTATCATCACCTGGTCGGCCACCCCGATTTCAAGGCAGGCATCGACGCTTGGTGGATCGAACCGTTCTGCCATGGAGAGTTCAAAACGACTTTTCCTTTTCTCGCACTGCCCAACGTGATCGGTTCGCCGCACAATTCGGCCATCGTTCCCGGAATAAACGAGGAAAGTACGCGTCAGGCAATGGAAAATGTAATGCGGTTTCTGCGGGGAGAGAAGATTGTCGGCATTGTTAGAAGGGAAGACTATATATAAAAAAGGTTGCCCTATCGAGTCAGATTCCGGGAATCCGGGAAAGAAATACTTCTTCCTCATCGGGGACGAGCCAAGTAAGGGACGTCCTGCGATCACGGAGCATCCTCGTTTCAGCAGCTTTCGTGTCGGGGACACCAAGGTCTGCCTGGAGTGAGGCCCGATGAAATTATTCCGACAGCCAATCAAACCATAAACAATTCGGTAAGAGTGCAATATATTGATGTTTAAATGCTGTTTTTTGCACATTTATTTGCTGATTATTTCTGTTTCAGCAATCAAATATTGACTTTAGAGCCCTAACGTGTGATTATATGGTATAATATTGACATTGGAAACAATAAAGAAAGGTTTAAAAGGGCATTTCCCCGGTTTTTTAACAAAAATACAATGGCTTTAAAAAAAGGAATCGTGACGAATAAGCAAAATTACATTGAAAAGCAGGAGCTGAAGAAGAGCGCCATGCTGGCTGCCGGCTTGGTATCTGATCGCATGCCCGCTGTTTCGAGTATCGTACTTCGCATGACCTATCTGCAGAGAACGTCCGACCCCGTTCTTATGAAGCGCACGGTCCACTTCCTTCCCACTGATTATGCCTGTTTTCGCATGGACTGCATGCGCGATGAATGCACCAACGGCGGTTTCGACCTGACGCCGGTCGTCACCGGGCTGGTGAAAAGCCGTAAAAAATCGGTTGCCGGTAAGATCGTGTGCAACGGTAAAAGCGACAGCCTCCGGCTTGGTCATGCCAGTATTGCTTACGAAGTAAGCATCGAGTACCACAAACAGAAAAAGTAAACCCGGATTTTCATGACTGTCAGACGGCGTCCTGTCGTGGCCCCAAAGCCTTGACAGGTTGCCTTGTGCGGTGCCCTATCAACAGCTTTCCTGTAGGCCAGCCTCGTGTAATACTCAAATCTTTACAACAATTGGTCTTGAAAAGTATCAGCTTTTCAGCCAGCACTTCACGATCTCACCGACGTACATTCTATGGTAATCCTTCAGCGGGTACATGGTCTCAATCTTTTGGTCCAAAAAACGCTCCGGCCCGATGTCCTGGTAGTAGAGTTTTTTGCAGGCCAGAACGAGCCTCGCCTGGTCAAAATACACGAAAGCCGTCATCCGCTACCGGAGAGAGTCCCGCTCCCTTCATCTTGTCCGTGTCCCTGCCGGAGTGGGAGCCGCAGTAACTGAGGGCTTTGCGATAGCGCTCCTCGAAAAAGGAAAGCGTGAAGACCTGGCGAGTGTTCGATGAACTCGTACGTGTAGCGTGTGGGACGAATAAAGCAGAAAGCGACCTTTCGCTCCCACAGGATTCCCAGCCCGCCCCAGCTTGCGGTCATGGTGTTGAACTTCTCCGGCATGCCCGACGTGACGAGCATCCAGTCCGTCCCGATGAGCTTGAACGGGTTGTCCGTGAGCAGCTCCGGTTTTGTTTCCAATGAATGTCATGAAAGTTCCCCTCCTTGAACTGATTAAAAAGATCTTCGCTCCTTTTCCGTCATTCCCGCACAGGCGGGAAGCCAGTCTTTTCACTTTGTTACTGGATCCCCGTTTTCACGGGGATGACGACCGAGCTACCCGAGAGCGATCGCCTGAGAAGCAGGCGTTTAAATCATGTTTTGCCTCTATCCTTGATAAACGTTCCGTCCCGGTACTCTTCAAAAGCGTCCCGCAGTTCTTCTTCCGTATTCATCACGATCGGGCCGTACCAGGCCACAGGTTCTTTGATGGGCTTTCCGGAGATCAAGCAGGAAGCGAACGGCCTCGCCCTGCGTCGAGACCGATACCTGGTCGCCGTCGTAAAAAGCACGAGCATCCCATTCCGTACATAGGTATCTCGTTCCATGTCGAAATAATTGACTCCTTCGACATCGTAAGCAAACGGGATTCGTTCGTTGCAGAAGAGGCCTTTGCCCCGATGACGTAGGCGAAGATCGTATGGCCGCGTGTTTGTCTGATGGACGAACTCCGTCAGCGCGGGGAGCGTTATGTCGAGATACTCCGGATCGATAACAACGTCCTTGACCGGCCCCGCTTTCCCTCCACGTCCCGCAAATGACTTTTACCTTCGCGCCGTTCTTTAACGTGACTTCCGGGACCTGCGAACTTTTTATGTCGCGGTACCGCGGGTCCATCATCTTGTGCGACTTCGGCAAATTGGCCCAGAGCTGAAACCCTTCCATGACCCCGTCATCATCCCCTTGGGCATTTCCTGGTGGATGATGCCGCTGCCGGCAGTCATCCACTGCGTGTCGCCGGAAGAGATGACGCCTTTGTTCCCCATACTGTCACCGTGCTCCACATCGCCCTTTAAAACGTAGGTGATCGTTTCGATCCCCCGATGGGGGTGCCAGGGAAATCCCTTGATATAAAGATAGGGATCGGTATTTCGAAAATCATCGAGAAGGAGGAAGGGATCGAACAGCGGCACTTCGCTATTGCCGAAAACCCGTTTGAGGTGCACTCCGGCGCCTTCGAGAGTGGGTTTGCTTTTGATGACTTTTTTTATTTTCCTTGTCTTCGCCATTGGTAACCTCCGTCATGGAATTCTTCTATTAGGGCATGTGGTTCAAGCATTTTGTTTTAACGAGTATTTTATAAGTATAGCAGGAGCAACAGCGCAGGGAGGGATACTAGTATTGTTTGGCACATGCTCGCAGAAGTCTTGTGAGCTAGGGTATCCCGGTGAAGCTCATCAGTATTTGATGCTCACCATTTGGTCATCTGCCTAAAATAGCATCTCTGCTTAACGTATCAGCAAATGCACGGTGAATAGTCATGATAAAATTATCACGTAAAATCAAAGCTGTTTTCTCCATGAAGGCAGACTCATTTTTTGGCATGTGCCTTGCTTTATACCATTTGCAGAATAATTGATCATGGCATCATCAAACAAGGAGGAAGTCTACCATGAAGGCAGTAGTGATGAAATCGTTTGTGCTTGTAGCAGTATTCCTGGTGCTTGCAGCAATATACGCGCCGGCACTGGTAATGGCGCAAGAAGCAGCAGCGCCTGCTCCGGCAGCAGCAGCGGCCCCGGCACCAGCTCCTGCGCCGAAGATCGATACCGGCGACACGGCGTGGATGACCGTGGCTACCGCCCTCGTCATGCTCATGTCCATCCCGGGGCTGGCACTGTTCTACGGCGGTCTTGCAAAGCGCAAGGATTCGTTGAACACGATGGCAATGACGTTCGTGACGTTTTGTATCGTTAGCGTGCTCTGGATCATCTACGGTTATTCCTTTTCTTTTGTCGGAGATATCCGAGGGCTCATCGGCAACGCATCGCGGCTGTTCTTGAAAGGTATCGGGCCGAACAGTATTGCTGATTCGGCAAAAACGATCCCCGAGTACATTTTCATCGCCTACCAGCTCACATTTGCCGCGATTACCGTGGCATTGGCGAGCGGCGCCTACATCGAGCGCATGAAGTTCTCGTCCTGGATCATCTTCACGGTGCTGTGGTTCACCGTTGTGTACCTTCCTGTTGCGCACTGGGTGTGGGGCGGCGGATTCCTTCAGTCAAGGGTCGCGCTCGATTTTGCAGGGGGCACGGTCGTTCATATTAACGCAGGTATTGCTGCACTCGTGGGTGCCCTCG
Source organism: Nitrospirota bacterium (assembly GCA_963754875.1). Lineage (GTDB taxonomy): Bacteria > Nitrospirota > UBA9217 > UBA9217 > UBA9217 > JAJYKN01. Next base: position 263,860 of record CAVWHO010000016.1, on the reverse strand, counting down.
TTTTAGGCAGACGAAAAGACAAGGCAACCATCCCTCACAACCTGACTCTGGTCGTGACAGGTGCCGGCCTCCTCTGGTTCGGGTGGTTCGGGTTTAACGCCGGCTCTGCGCTTGCCGCAAACGGCCTTGCAGGTGCGGCCTTCATCAATACCAACACGGCAACGGCAATGGCGGCGATCTCGTGGATGGCGGTTGAGTGGATGCATTCCGGCAAACCCACTGTCCTGGGCCTTGCCTCTGGCGCGGTCGGCGGGCTGGTCGCGATTACGCCGGCAGCTGGGTACGTAAATATCGGCGGCGCCCTCATAATCGGCATCGCGGCCGGCGTTATCCCCTTCTTCACCGTCGCAATGATGAAACCCAGGTTCGGATACGATGATACGCTCGACGCCTTCGGCATTCACGGCGTCGGCGGGACCGTGGGAGCTCTCTTGACCGGCGTGCTCGCCGATCCGGCCATCAACGGGGCAGGCAAGGGCCTCCTGTACGGCAATCCCGGACAACTCTGGACGCAGATCGTTGCCATACTCGTAACGCTCGTCTACAGCGGCGTCATGACCTTCGTGATCTTCATGATCATCAAGGCGACTGTCGGACTCAGGGTCGGTACTGAAGAGGAAACCATCGGACTCGACGAGAGCGAACACGGCGAGCGAGCCTACAATTAACTGGCCCATTTCATCGCAGAGGACGCAGAAGAAGCAGGGGACTTTACAGCTGACTTGTAAATCTGCACTTGAGGCTTACTTCTGCATCCTAAAACAGGGAAAGGAGCTTTTATGAAAAAGATCGAAGCCATCATCAAGCCTTTCAAGCTGGACGACGTGAAAGACGCGCTGAATGCCCTCGGAGTTCAGGGCATGACCGTGACCGAGGTAAAGGGATTCGGCAGACAAAAGGGGCACGTCGAACTCTACCGCGGGGCGGAGTATGATATCTCCTTTATTCCGAAGGTGAAAATCGAAGTGGTCATAGCGGACAGCATGGTGGACAAGATTGTTTCTACCATCGAAGAAAAAGCCAAGACCGGCAAGATCGGCGACGGCAAGATCTTCATCTCGAAGATTGAAGAGATCGTCAGGATACGAACAGGAGAACGCGGAGAACCGGCGATTTGAGAGATCGCTGTTTATCCTCCCTTAGGCCGGTACGTTCCATTGCGTGCCGGCCTTTTTTATTAACATAGGTGGAAGGGTCGAGCAAGAATTGAGAGAGTTTTATCGCAGGACGAAATTGACTCGTGTATTTGTGCAGGCGACAGCAAGGTTGCTTTCTCTTAATGATCTCCTCGGGGACACATCGGACTGATATCGCCTGAAATTACTTCCTAAGCCTCTTCCCGGCCTCATAGGCTTCTTGCAACGCCGTGGGATGTTTACTGACATCTCCTTTGGCGTCTACACCGCCAAAGAACAATGTTTCGTGTTCAGGTACGCTCACGGTCCTGAGAAAAACTTTTGCCACAACCTCCGCACTCTGCCTGCCGTCATCTTTTTTCATACCGCCAACGAGAAGAAGGAGCCCTTTTCTTCCCCGGGGACCGGCGGGGATGCTTTTTTTCAAGAGGTATTTTTCACTCCAGAAGGACTGGCAGCGGTCGACCATCGCTTTAGTTTGCGCGCTCAAGCTGTAGAAAAAAATCGGGGAGGCGAGAATTATCCTCTCGGCCTCCCGGATAGCATCATAGATTTTGCTCATGTCGTCGGAATGTATACAAAGACCGCTTCCCGTACAACCGCCGCAGTCCTGGCAGGGCTTGATGCTCAGAAGATTCAGGGGATATACTTCGATATCATGCCCTGTTTCGCGGAGCGGCTTAAGGACCTCATTCAGCAGGACCTCGATGTTCCCGCCGCGTCGCGGGCTGCCGTTCAATGCGATAACCTTCACACTTTATTCTGCCTTGTGAAACGCCTTCTTCCTTGCTTTACAGACCGGACATTCATCCGGGGCATCACCTTCCGCGGTGTAACCGCAAACCGAGCATACATAATAATCTGCGACAACGTTTGTGCCGAGACTATCGAGCGCTTTTTGGTAAAGAGCGGCGTGGACTTTTTCCACCTCATTTGCGCCGAGGAAGCTCATGAAGGCCTTGTCGTTGCCGTCTTCTTTTGCGTCGGCGATCATGGGGGGATACATTTTCTGGAACTCATAGGTTTCACCACCGATGGCGGCCAGCAGATTGTCCTTCGTAGATTTAACAGCGCCGAGCGCTCTAAGGTGGTTATGGGCATGAATCGTTTCGGCTGCTGCCGCAGCGCGGAAAAGTCTTGCCACCTGTGCGTAGCCTTCCTCCTCCGCCTTTTTGGCAAAGGCCAGGTATTTTCTGTTTGCCTGCGATTCTCCGGCAAAAGCGTTCATCAGATTTTGCTCAGTCTTTGACATAAGTCTCTTCTCCTTTTCTCTGAAATAGTTGATTACTGAAGGTCTGTAGAACAGCTTCTTGTCTCTCCTTCGATAGAGAAGGAATTGTGGAAATGAATATTGGTCGTTCACCCCCACCATTGGGGGAATAAAAAATGGTTTATAAAAACATCCTGAAATACCCAGCAGCTCTGCTGCTGGGATGAAAAGGATATCCTGACGAAGTCAGGATGAGAATCTGTTACAATACGGGCCATGAGCCCATTGAGAAGAAGCAAACATAGCGTCTATGATCTGAAGTACCATTTTGTATGGATACCAAAATATCGAAGGAAGCTGTTCAGCGATCGAATGACGACGAGACTGAAAGAGATATTTCGTGAGATCGCAGAGCGATATGAATTTGAAATAGATACGATGGAAGCAATGGATGATCATGTGCATTTGTTTTTGGTTGTGCCACCGAAGTATGCTCCAGCGAGGGTAGTACAGATAATCAAAAGCATATCGGCAAAGATGATGTTTCGAGAATTCCCCGAGATAAAGAAAAAACTTTGGGGAGGAGAACTCTGGAATGACGGCTACTTTGTCCGTTCGGTTGGCGACAAAGTAACGGCAGAAGTTATAAGAAAGTATATTCGGTATCAGCATGATGAGCAAGTTGGCTTTAGGTTCTAGCGCATTTAGGATGCCCCGCAGCTCTGCTGCGGGGTAATTCACTTCAGCCGCGATTCGACCGTGGACCAATTAATGTTCTTGAAAAAGGCCTCGATGTAATCGGCCCGCTTTAAACCGTAATCCAACATGAACGCGTGCTCGAAGACGTCCATGATGAGCAGGGGATTGCATCCTGCAGGATGGGAAACATCGTGTTCGTTGACCCAGAAATTAATGAACCTTCCCGAGACGGCGTCCTGGTACAGGACGACCCAGCCGATGCCGCGCATCGAACCGGTGGCCCTGAAGTCCTTTTCCCAGGCCTCGTAGCTGCCGAAGGTCTCGGCCAGCTTTTTGGCGAGTTTGCCGTTCTTGTCGATGCCGCCCTTGCTGCCGAGGTTTTCAAAATAGTATTCGTGCAGCCGCATCCCGTTGAACTCCCACCCGAGCCTGCGTTTGAGTTCTGCAAATTCGGGCGTTGCGGTCTTACCGTCTTTGGACATCTGGTCGAGGTTGTCGAGCACCTTGTTCGTGTTTGTCACATATCCCTGGTATAGCGTAAAATGATTCTTCAAGAGCGTTTCGCTGAATCCTTCCATCCCGACAAGTTTTGCGTAATCCTTTGCGGCGTACGGCATGTTGATTTCCTCCATTGGTGTAGGATTAAATTTTCACAATAGTATTAGTATACCAGAAAAAAGAGAGCAGCCCTTTCTTCAAGCGCACTATCTTGCATGATCAGTCCAGGCACAGTATTCCTTCCCGAATAAACGTTCATCACGCAGCCGCGCGATGGCGCTACTCAGTACTTATCCCTACATTGCGAATGCCTGATGCAGCCGCATGCCGTTTTTTAATCGCAACGTTGATGCTTGAAGGCGATTACGTGAATGGTTAATGCACCGTCTTCTCTTTTTCGAATAGACGATATTGACAAAAAATACAAAGGGTCTCCGGCTCTTCCGACCAGACGCTCACCTCTCCACCGCACTTGGGACAGGAGGTAATTATATCGCTTTCGACGGCAGCCGGGTATGCGGAAGACCTCTTTCCATTATGTTTGTGCAGGTTCTCTCTCATTGGCTTTCCTCCATCCTTCCCGCGCAAGGCGTTCCATCCGACTGTTTCCCCAGGACTTGATTGCCTCGAAATATCGCTTCCGATCGGTTTTGGCAATCTGCACAATCGCTTCGCGTTCTTTGACGGAGTCGATATGGTCCGTCGGGGTCATTCCGCGCCACGTACAAAAGCCTTCATCGAAAAGATACTCGGGGGTAACGGAAGAAGCAGGGGCTTTTTTGTTGCATCATAAAGCGGGCGACGTCCATATCGTACTCGATCAGCCATCCATTGTCGGCTACCATGGTCTCGGGATTATGGATCACTTCGCCGGAACAGTCAGGACAGTATAGCTTGGTTACGACTTTGAAAGGCAGCACTTCATCACGAAAATGAAAGCTTGCATGAGTTTTTCCGCAGGAACAATTCAAACTATGATCTACGCACATTGACAGCCTCCTCTAGTTTTTAGCGTTATTTTTTTTACATTCAGGGCATAGCCCGTAAAACTCAACATGACTTCCGATGACGGAAAAGTCCTGCTTGATGGTGTCCGGAAGATCGACGATATTTACGGCGGGAATATCGATGATCCGCCTGCAGGAAGTGCAGATCAAATGGTTATGCATTGCTGTTTCCGGGTCATACCGCTTCTTGTCAGGATCTATCGTCAATTCCAGCACGCTTCTTTTTTCCTTGAGTGCCCCCAGCGTTGTGTACACCGTAGAGAGAGACATGGTCGGGAACTTTTTCGACACAGCTTTATAGATATCGTCAGCAGACGGGTGCCGGGTATTTCCTTCCAGATAGTTAAGTATGGCAAGCCGCTGGGGCGTGAGCTTAATTCCGATGTCTCGATATTTGTTCTTAATGGCCATGTTTGATTTACGATTTCAATAGTAACGATTATAATATAATATTAATTGTTTGTCAATAATAATTATAATTTAATTATCAGATAAAAGAATGCCTTTATTGACTCTTGAAAATATACCCACATTGTATGCGCATTTCTATGACATAATATCAGACTATAAATACGCTGAAGGGTAATTTTTGTTTGCACAATTATTAATCAGATGCCTAAAATATCAGCTGACAGGCTTCTGTAAAAATTTCAGGACTGCGTTGCAAGTAACAATAAGCCTGCAAAATCAGCTAGTTATTATCGTGCAAAAAATACGATCAATGGCACAGGCCTTGCTATTTATGTTTAAAGCCTTATTCAGAAGATCTGCATATTTTTTTAAAAATATGTGCTGTGAACCTGTTCTTTGAAAACTGAAATGGTTTGGTAAATCTAAAGGGAGGATAGTGCTCAATGGATGAAAGACGTTTGTACAAAATTTTTTTAGTCATGCTGCTCTCACTGGCGGTATTCGTACCGCTTGCAGTCATGGCCCAGGATGCGGTCCCCGCTTCGCCTGCCGCTGCGGTTCCGGCGGCAAGAATAGACACCGGCGACACAGCGTGGATCTTGATTTCAACGGCGCTTGTCATGCTGATGACGCCGGGACTCGCCATGTTCTATGGCGGCATGGTGCGTAAAAAAAACGTGCTCGGAACGATTATGCACAGCTTTATCGCCATTGCGTTAGTCAGTCTTCAGTGGGTCCTGTTCGGGTACTCGTTGTCGTTCGGCCCTGATGTGAAAGGCGTGATCGGCAGCTCTGAGCTGGGCAGGGTTGAATGGCGTGGGGCTCACGCCGAACGCGGATTATGCGCCGACCATTCCTCATCTGCTGTTCATGACATACCAGATGATGTTCGCGGTCATCACTCCGGCGCTCATCAGCGGTGCAGTAGCTGAACGAATGAAGTTCTCGACGTTCCTTATTTTCACCCTGGCCTGGACCACGATCGTTTATGATCCGGTGGCCCACTGGGTATGGGGTACCGGCGGATGGCTGAAAGACCGCGGGGTCCTCGATTTTGCAGGCGGCATCGTCGTACATGCCACCTCGGGTTTTTCCGCACTTGCGGCAGCGCTTTATATCGGAAAGCGCAAGGGTTTCCTGCATGAACACATGCCGCCCCATAACCTGCCGATGACGGTCCTCGGCGCCGGACTTTTGTGGTTCGGCTGGTTCGGATTCAACGCCGGGAGCGCCCTCTCATCAGGGACGCTCGCCACCATGGCGTTTTTGACGACCCATCTTGCGGCTTGTTCTGCCACGATCACGTGGGTCATTGTCGAATGGTACCACCGCGGCAAACCGACGATGTTCGGCGCGGCAACAGGCTCCATTGCGGGACTCGCGACGATCACCCCTGCAGCCGGGTTCGTCGGTCCTGTGCCGGCCCTGCTCATAGGCATAGCGGCAGGTATCGTCTGCTACACTGCGCTGAACGCAAAGACGAAGTTCGGGTATGACGATTCCCTCGATGCCTTCGGTGTTCACGGCGTCGGCGGTACGCTCGGAACGCTTGCAGCGGGTCTGTTCGCTTCCGTGGCGATAAACGCAGCAGGAGCGAATGGCGCATTTTTCGGCAACATAAAACAGTTTTTCGTGCAGGCAGGGGCCGTAGGGCTCGTAGCTGTCTATTCCTTCGGCGTAAGCTATGTGCTGCTGAAAGCGCTCGATCTTTCGACGGGCCTGCGGGTCCATGGGGAACACGAGACGGAAGGGCTCGATATCAGCCAGCATGGTGAAGCGGGGTACTCGCTGTAATTCAGGAAAGAGGCAACGTTGAGGGAAACGGTGAATCGGGGATCGGATGCAGGCGTCGCCGGTTCGCTTTTCTCCTGCAGGACTACGGCTATTTGTTCTGCACCAGGTAGACACCCGAAAGAATTCCCGCACCTCCGATGCACTGGAGGAGGGTGATCCGCTCGCCCAGCGCGAAGGCGGCGAAGAGCACCGCGGCGAAAGGCATGAGATAATGATAGACCATGGTGCGGGTGACGCCGATCTCTTTCACGCCCTGGTACCAAAAGACGTAGGCAACACCGGCCGCGATGAACGATGCAAAGGCCATGGCAGCCCACGACAACAGGGATATCGAGGACCAGGGCTGGTTTATAAGTCCGTTCATGCTCACGGGCAAAAGCAAAAAGCTGCCGGCTGCCATATTATAAGCAGTGACTTTGACGGCCGAGTATTTTTCGAGCAGGGGCTTCGCGGTGATCGTGTAGAGCGCCCAGGTGATTGTCGCACAGAGCGTCAGAAGGTCCCCGGCAACTTCCGAGGAAGAAAAACTCAGTTCGCCGTGATGGCTCCTGATAATGAGCACGACGCCCGCTGTTGCCAGCGCGAGTCCGGCGACGATGCGCACGGTGAGGCGTTCTTTGCCGGAAGCGGCGCTGAAAAGCGCACCGAACAAGGGCGACAGCGAAATGAGAAGGGCTGAATTTGCCGCCGTCGTGAGCTTCAGGCCGTACATGAACAGGATGCTGTACAGCGTGATCCCGAGGAACCCGAGCCGGATGATAGCAAAGCTGTCCCGACGCTCGATTGCAAAGGGTTCATGGTTTACGAGCATAACGGCGATCAGAAACAGCGCCGCAAGTGCGAAACGGACGACGGTGAAACCAAGAGGATGGAAGTCCGCGATGGCGAACTTGATAACGGAGAAGTTGATGCCCCAGACAAGGGCTACGAACAGAAGGCGGAGATTGATCATAGGAGTTTCAACGGCATGGAGCAGAGAGCTTGGAGCATGGGGAAACCCTCTGCTTCGGCCCTCTGCCTGTGCGGACGCACTATACCATGAATTCTCTTGAATACTCAAATATATTGTGCTATCAATGAATCATGGAGTCGCCTGCATCTCGCATGCAAGACATTACCGCTGATATTCTTACGGGAATCATCGATGGCGTAGCTGTTACCGATGCTGAAGGACGCGTGCGTATCTGGAACCGCGCGGCCGAGGAGATGACCGAAATCCCGGCGGCCGATGCCATCGGGAAGAACATCCGGGCTGTCTTATTCGATACGCCGGCCGTGGTCAGCCAGATCGAGAAGACCGTCTCCTCCGGGAGATCCTACTCGGACTACGAAGCGGAGATTGTGGTAAAGCACGGGCCGCCCCATCCCGTCGGGGATCGTCACGAGCATGCTGACGGACGACGAAGGCCGCCCCACCGGCGTGATCCTTACGATCCGTGACCAGACGGGCGTCCGGGACCTCAAAGAGCGCATGCGGAGGTCCGACCGTCTTGCCACGCTCGGTTTGATTGCAGCCGGCATCGCGCATGAAGTAAAAAATCCGCTCGTGGGCATCCGCGGCGCGGCGCAGCTCATGAAGTCCGAACTCCAGTCCGGCAACACGGCCGCTGGGGGGTCGCTCAAAAGCCTGACAGAATACCTTGACGTGATCCTGAAGGAATCGGACCGTTTGAATAAGGTGCTCGAAGGGATCCTCGATTTTACGCGGATCAAGCCCCGGGAAATGAAGGCCTCGAACATTCACAGCGTCCTGGACCGGGTGCTTCTTTTGAACGAGGAGAGTGCAAGGCAGCGGGGTGTGGTTCTCGCGCGTATCTATGACCCGAGCCTGCCTGATGTCTACGGCAGCGAGGACCAGCTCATCCAGGTATTCCTGAACATCATCAAGAACGCCATCGAGGCCATGCCGAAGGGCGGGAAACTTGCCGTTGTCACGAGGATGTCGGACCTGTTCACGACCGTGCAGTCCGATGGGAAGAAATACCAGCTCATGGTCGTGAAGGTGAGCGACTCGGGCCCCGGCATAAAGCAGGAGCATTTGCAGGACATTTTCACGCCCTTCTTCACGACCAAGGACCGGGGCGTGGGGTTGGGGCTGGCCCTCTCGTACCAGATCGTGCAAGAGCACCTGGGTACGATCCGCGTGGAGAGCCAGGAGAACGAAGGCACGACATTCAGCGTGTATCTGCCGCTGGCAGGTTAGAGCATCGAGTAAAGACGCTTTGCACAAGGCGATTTAACTATCATGGCCAAAGAAAAAATACTCATAGTCGATGACGACGAAAGCGTCCGGTGGGTGCTCAAAAAGTCGCTCGAAAAAGAGGGGCTCGAGACGGTGCTCGCCAAAGACGGGACCGAAGCGCTTGCCCGGCTCAAGGAAGACGACATTGCGATCGTGCTCATGGATATCCGCATGCCCGGGATGGGCGGGTTTGAGGCGCTCGACAAGATCCAATCCGAAGGCCGGGGCACATCGGTCATCATCATGACTGCCCAGGCCACGATGCAGAACGCCATCGAGGCGATGCGGCGAGGCGCCTTCGATTACATCACCAAACCTTTCGACCTCGACGAAGTCAACATCCTCGTGCGCAAGGCAATCGACGTCAGGCGGCTGTCCGAAGAAATAAACGTGCTCCGCGCCGAAGTGCGGGAAAAGTACGAGGGCGGGCTCGTCGGCAACACCGCCGCCATGCAGGAGATTTACAAGACCATCGGCCGCGTCGCAGAAAGCGATGCTACGGTCCTGATCCACGGCGAGAGCGGCACCGGAAAAGAGCTTGTTGCGCGCGCGATCCACTATCACAGCAAACGCGCAGGGCCGGCCGTTTGTGGCAGTAAACTCCGCAGCCATCCCGTCGGAGCTGCTCGAAAGCGAACTCTTCGGTCACGAGAAGGGCGCCTTTACCGGCGCGATCGGGCGCAAGATCGGCAAAGTTCGAGGCCGCTGCCGGCGGGACCTTGTTCCTCGACGAGATCGGGGACATGGACCTGCCGCTCCAGGGCAAGCTTTTGCGCGTGCTGCAGGAAAGGGAGTTCGAGCGGGTCGGCGGAACGGAATCGATCAAGACCGACGTGCGCGTGCTTGCCGCCACCCATCACAACCTCGAGAAGATGGTGCGCGAGAAGCGTTTCCGCGAGGACCTGTTCTACCGCCTGAACGTCATCCAGCTCAATATTCCGCCGCTCAGAAAACGCAAGGACGATATCGTGCCGCTCGCCGAGTTCTTCATGCAGAAATACCAGGGCAACGACGCGAAGAAAAAGATCCTGACGCCGGAAACGCTCAAGATCCTCCGCGCCTATGACTGGCCGGGCAACGTGCGGGAGCTCGAAAACGCGGTCCAACGCGCTATCACCCTGTCGCAAGGAGATAAGATCTTCCCCGATGCTTTGCCGCCGCAGATCTTCAAGCCGGGGCAGGGAGCGCACCTCTCCTTCGAGAATTTCCTCGAAGAAAAGCTCGCCGACCTTGTGGAACGCATGGGCGGACTCGAACGCGGAGACATTTACACCATGGTGCTCCACCGCGTGGAAAAGCCGCTCATCACTCTCGTGCTTCGCAAGACCGAAGGCAACCAGGTCCGTGCCGCGCATCTGCTCGGCATCAACCGCAATACACTCAGGAAAAAGATTAAAGAGCTGGGGATCAAAGGTCCGTTTACCGATGAAGGAGAAGAAGAGGCGGAAGAGGAGTAAAATTTTGCCTCGGCAGCGTCACGCTGCGATCAAGTTGACGCTGCAGCCTGATACTTTGCCACTATGAGTTTTACATGAAACGTGCACACCGTTCAGCGAGTAAGATGTGCAAGGTCCGGGAAGAAGTTCTTGAAGCATTTGACAGGGGGCCTCAAAGGGGTGATTACGAACCCCACCCCTCGTGACGGTCCTGCCTCGTTCGGGATGGATCCACTCAGGAGACACCTGATCCCGAATAATGATGCCTTACATTTGACGCTTCTGCTTTTGCATCCATGCGTCTATTGCATTAAAAGCCATGGGACGGGCAAAGAGGAAACCCTGGCCGTAGCCGCAGTGCAGGTTCTTGATATTGGCTAATTGATGCTCCATTTCGACTCCCTCGGCAATCACCTCGAAATTCAGGCTCTTGGCCAGGGAAACAATGTGTGTGATGATTTCCTGATTGTCACCATTGGCCGTAAGTTTGTTGATAAAACTGCGGTCGATCTTGAGCGCACTGACCGGAAAGAGTTGCAGGTAGCTCAGCGAAGAATGGCCGGTGCCGAAATCATCAATATGGATCTGTATCCCCATGTTGCGCAGCCGGTTCATTGTCTCCACGGCAGCGCCAACGTTCTCCATGATCATGCTTTCGGTGATCTCCAATATCAGGGTATGCGGATCAATGCCCGTCTCTGTCAAAAATCCGGAGAGGATGCCGACAAGGTCCTGTTGCGAGAATTGCCTGCTTGAAATATTGATGCTCATATTGAGCGGTGGTTGCGCGGGGTACCGCACCTGAAGCAATTTCAGCTCGCGGCAGGCTTCGTGAAGAATCCATGCTCCGATCTGATAGATGAGTCCATGCTCCTCTGCCAGAGGGATGAACTCCATGGGGTAGATGAGGCCCCGCTTCGGATGATTCCAGCGGACGAGTGCTTCAAATCCCGTCAACTGTTGCGTTTTCAGGTCGATGATGGGCTGATAATAGAGCGTAAGCTCCTTATTGTCGACTGCTCCCCGCAGATCTGCCACCAGCTGCATCCGGTCCAGGATATTGGCATGCAGCTTGATATCGAAGATCTCATACGATGCATTTCCCCGTCCTTTTGCTTCGTACATCGCGATGTCCGCGTCGCGCAGGACCTGTTCCGGCCGTTCATAGCCTTCCGAGCCTAACGCGATTCCGATGCTGATCGAGGTAAATATTTTATGGCCTTTGATATCGAGCGGAACAGCCAATTTTTCCCGGATCCGTTCGGCGACATTGACCGTATAAGCGGGGTCGTTGATGTTCTGCAGGAGCAGGGCGAATTCATCACCTCCCAGCCGCGCGATGGTATCGCCGGGCCGGATGCAATCGGCCAGCTTGCGACCGACCACGACGAGGAGTTGATCGCCGATGGTATGACCGTGGCTGTCGTTGATGATCTTAAACCGGTCCATGTCGAGGAAAAAGACCGCGTAGTTGGGAGTGCCCTGCCGGCGTTGCGACGCGGTGATGACGTGTTGGAGCCGGTCCATGAAAAGTGCCCGGTTCGGGAGGCCCGTCAAAGGATCGTGGAAGGCATCATACATGTGCTGCTCATCCGCCTTTTTCCTCGCGGTGATGTCAGTATATGTCCTTACAAATCCCTTCGAGGGCAAAGGGTTATGGGTCAGGAGGCACCATCGATTAATCCCTTGTATCATTTGCGGAAACTCAATTTCAAAGGGATTGGGCAGGTCAAGTTCTCGTAAAGTCCGTTCAAGGATATCCCCTGTTTGTCCCGTCACATCAGCCCATGCCTTGAGGATATTTCTGAAATCACGGCCTGTCTCGACTGTTCCCTGCGGCAATCCGAAAAGTGTCTCCAACTGCTTGTTGAATGCCAGCACGGCATAGTCTGGCCCAACAACGACCATACCTTGCGTAATATTGTTCAAAACAATAGTAAGAATCTCAGCCGTCTGAGCGCTATCGTCTTTATTCGACAATGTTCTCTCGTTAATAGTTTTGTTCTCCATACCCCCTCGTGGAACATTAGCGCTATTACTTCGTCTTATATTTGTTGAAAACCGCCTCCTTGTAAAGAAATCTTAATTTAAAACTTTGAAGCTGGCGTTGCCACGTTGTGGCTCTTCTGCATCATCATGGTCCTCCGTAAAATTGGCTGGGCCAGAGGTTATCTCGTATCACAATGAACTTGCCACACCCCTTCACAGTATTCCAGACAAATATATGCCTGATTCACGGCGATGTCAACAATGTCGATTGGGTATGTCATGTGGGTAATTCTATGGGTAGATGCCGTTGAATAACGGGTAGAAACTTTATGTTGCAAAGAATTAAACTATAACGAATACAGGCCATATTAGTTTCTTTTTGCGCTTTGATTAGTTGAGAGAAAATAACTAAAGATTAAGGCAGCCACATATACACTCAGTCCAAGAGTCTCTATTCGGAAAACCCAAGGATTAATATCCGGAGACAATGCGCGAAAATCGGTGACGCTATTTATTACGGTCAGACCAAAGATCGCGCCGAGGCCGGAGATAAGAATGGCCTTGACCGCGTCCCGGTTCTTTATGGGGTCACGAGACGCCATAAACAAAAAAGTCGACCAGCCGAACGATAGAAAAGAAATTATTCTGTCTTGATATCCATAGGAGGGGACATCGAAATATACGAACAATAGCGGTATTTTGATCCTCAGCATATGCACGACCGCAATAGCCAGGAAATAGACGGCCCCGACCAATAATAACCATTTAAGCATCGTTTCACTTTTCCTCATATTTATTCATACCCCCAGGAATTCAAACATAGTCGCACGAATCCAACCTGATCTAGGCAATCGAGTCCGTCATCTCAGGCGCGGCTAGTACTGCTCATGAACCTACAAACCCGTCGAAACCGATATATTGCTGACCTTATCTTCGCTATCCAGACTCATAATAACCTGCCATCGCCTGGCAAAGACCGTTCCCGTCTTTCGCTCGCACCACACGAAATCTACATTCGAATTCTTGTTTGCTCTAGTATTTTTAGGGCTTCGAATTTTTTCATCTGTCAAAATTTTACAGGAGAAATTTTCTTGTTCCATCTTTATTATTGCATTTGACGCATGCGTGCCGCTCGGAATGAAAGCGTTGATGATTTTGTTGTTCTTTACAGTGTCGTCTGTGAGGGGGAGGTTGGCAGGAGACTTATTGCAACTGCAAATCAGCAATAAGCATACTATCGATATGTATTTCTTTTCGCTCATTCGTTTGGTCTCATTTGAGACACGATTAATCACCGGACTCTGTGCATCCGTCGGTCCCTCCCGACTCCTTGTCCTAACTTGTCAGATGCGGGAGGGGTCTGCAAGAACCACGGATGATGTCCGTTCCGTTGCGGCCTGCAACGCCGTTGCTCGGGCATTACGGGAACTCTTCATAGTAGTCCAGATTCTTATGGAATGTTTCTTCCAGGGAATTAAGCGCAAAGAACGCCGCGATGGCGCAGAGGGCACCGACCATCAATGCACCGTATTCGAGTCCGAAGTACCCGCGAAGAAATTGAAACAGCAGGGTGATGGGAACAACCATTCCCCGTACGAAGTTGGGGACGGTCGTGGCGACCGTTGCGCGCAAGTTCGTGCCGAACTGTTCGGCAGCGACGGTCACGAAGATGGCCCAGTAGCCGCTTGTAAAACCGAGCACAAGACAGACGCCGTAGAAGAAGCCCGGGCTCGTGGCTCCCCTGCCTGAAGTAGAGGCCGACGGCCGCCAGGGTCAGGAGCATGAAGAGGAGGACGACCTTTTTTCTGCTCTTCAGCGCCTGACTCAGAAGGCCGCTCGAAAGATCGCCGAAGACCAGTCCCAGATAGCAGAACATGACTGCGTTCCCGGCAGAGATTGGCCCGGTCGTCCCGAGCGTCTTGGCGAATTCCGGCGAAAAAGTGATCAGGACGCCGACGACGAACCAAATGGGGACGCCGATCAGGATAGAGTTAAGATAGCGGAAAAAACGCCTTCGATCCGAGAAAAGGGCCATCAGGTTCCCGCGGGTCACGCCGGTCTTTTCCTGCATGGCACGGAACATGCCCGACTCGGCAACGCTGATGCGGGCGATGAGCAAAAGGAGGCCGAGGACGCCTCCGATGATGAAGGCATTTCGCCAGTCGAACGCGTTTGCAATGATGTTCGCGAGGATGGCGCCCGTGACGCCCACAGAGGCCACGAGCATAGTGCCGTACCCCCGGATGCCGCGTGTGCAGGACCTCCGAGACGAGCGTGATACCCGCGCCAAGCTCTCCGGCGAGGCCGACTCCGGCGATGAAGCGCAGACCCGCATAGGCCGGCAGGGATGTTGCCATACCGTTCGCAATGTTGGCGACTGAGTAAAGGAAGATCGATCCGAACATGATCTTGAGTCGTCCCTTCCTGTCGCCAAGGACCCCCCAGAGGATCCCGCCGATCAGCATGCCTGCCATCTGCATGTTCAGGAGAAACACTCCGTTGTCGATCAACTCCCGCCCGGAAAGCCCCAGGGACTTCAGACTCGGCACGCGGACGATACTGAAAAGCACCAAGTCGTAGATGTCGACAAAATAGCCGAGGGCGGCGACAATAACAGGCAGGCTTAAAATATGGCGGAGATCACTGTTTGCTTCTCTGTTCCACGAGACCCTTCCTTGAACCGTTGTACAGCAGATGGAGTGCAGACGATCGTGATGAAGGTGACGGAGCAGGAAGAACACTGGAAATAGAAAATTCCAGTCGTTTCACTTGATGAATGGAACTGCGGTGGCGAGACCGGGGAAGATCAACCGTCAGTGCGTAACCCCGGTCCTGAAGCAGTAATTGCCGCTTCTCTCTTTTGGACGCAAACATGAAATCGATATAGCCGACGATCTGCGTCTTGCCGTCTTCGGTACCTGACGATATTTTCTTATCATCTGTACTTCTTCGGTAGTCAGGACCCTTTCGAGGTAGTCGCATTGCTCCTGGGAGAGAGGATATATCCGTTTGCCCTCCCGGAATTTCGATTCCGTAGGTGAAAGGAAAAAACCCCTCACTTCGAGGGGCACTTTTTCCTGATGTGCGGCCAGGATCAAGGACGACTTGTCCAGACCCAGTTTCGTCGCTATGATCCTGAGCGTTTTGTCTTTGGGAACATGCCCTTTATTGATGATTACCCGCACGAGCTCCGGGCTTATCCCCAGGATCTTCGAAGCATCTTTGAGATTCCGATAGCCTTTTCTTTCCAGTGCATCTTTGATCATGTCGGACATCTTCATCGTTTTACCTTCCTCAGCATTATGAAATGCTATCTCTACTGCCGCTCTTTATGACGACTCTATAAATACACATGTCTTATCGTGAGCCTGAACGGCTGCAATATAGCATAGAATAGCGGAGATGAAAAGCAAAAGACGCATTATCTTTTTTTTGCCAAGGCCATTTTCTGTATAGTTTCCTATCACCTGCTCTTGCTTTACGCATTCGCTTTTGAATCGACCCTTAAAAATCTGAACAAAAATGCATTTTTAAAACTGGCACGCCTATTGCTATAAATAATGCAAAACCTATTCACAGGAGGAACATAATGAGACAGATAGCTATTTATGGAAAAGGCGGCATCGGAAAATCCACGACGACCCAGAACCTGGTCGCGGCGCTCGCCGAGGCCGGCCACAAGTGCATGATCATCGGCTGCGATCCCAAGGCGGACTCTACTCGGCTCATTCTCAACCGGAAGGCGCAGAACACGGTCATGGACATGGCGCGCGAGAAGGGCACGGTTGAGGACCTTGAGCTTGACGAAGTGCTGCTGCACGGGTTCAAGAACATCAAGTGCGCCGAATCCGGCGGTCCGGAGCCGGGCGTGGGCTGCGCGGGACGCGGCGTGATCACGGCCATCAACTTTTTGGAAGAGAACGGCGCATACGGCGATGACACGGATTTCGTGTTCTACGACGTGCTCGGCGACGTGGTCTGCGGAGGGTTTGCCATGCCGATCCGCGAAGGCAAGGCCAAGGAGATCTACATCGTGACCTCGGGGGAGATGATGGCAATGTACGCGGCGAACAACATCTCACGGGGCATCCTGAAGTATGCGCAAAGCGGCGGTGTCCGTCTCGGCGGCCTTATCTGCAACAGCAGGAATACGGACAAGGAGTCTGAGCTCATCTCGGAGTTGGCCAGCAAGCTCGGCACCCAGATGATCCACTTTGTACCCCGGGACAATGAGGTCCAGCGCGCCGAGCTTCGGAGAAAGACGGTGATCGAATATGCCCCCACTCACGTGCAGGCGGACGAGTACCGGGCGCTCGCCAAGAAGATAGCCGATAACAAAAACTTTGTGGTTCCTACGCCCATCACCATGGATGAATTGGAAAAATTGTTGATGGATTACGGCATCATGGAAAAGGAAGAAGCGGTGGCGTAGAACCGGAACAGATGCACGAAACAGGATTCACGATGCACGATTGAATCATGAATCGCTCGGCGTAAGGAGATTGCTATGAGCACGGAAGTGAAAGAGAAGGAAAGCAAGGATGCAAAACCCGTAAGCACGAAGATCAAAGACACCCAAAAAATGATCGAAGAGGTCCTGGATGCATACCCGGAAAAATCGAAGAAGGAGCGGGCGAAGCACCTTGCAGCCAACGATCCGACGGGACAGTGCAGTACCTGCCAGGTGAAGTCGAACGTCAAATCCCGTCCCGGCGTCATGACCGTGCGCGGTTGCGCTTACGCGGGAGCCAAGGGCGTGGTTTGGGGCCCGGTGAAGGACCAGATCACGATCAGCCACGGTCCCATCGGTTGCGGCCAGTACTCCTGGTGGTCTCGGCGGAACTACTACAACGGCCAGACCGGGATCGACGCTTTCGGCACCATGCACATTACGACGGATTTTCAGGAAAAGAATATCGTTTATGGCGGCGACAAGGGTCTCGATTTGGCGATCAAGGAATTGCACGGGCTTTTCCCGCTCGGCCGCGGTATCGGCATTCTGTCCGAATGCCCGGTGGGGCTGATCGGCGACGACATCGAAGCGGTCTCGAAGCGCGTGGCAAAGGAGATCAACATCCCGATCGTGCCGGTACGGTGCGAAGGCTTTCGCGGCGTGTCCCAATCCCTGGGCCATCACATCGCGAACGATACTATCAAGGATTATGTGCTCGGTAAGGGCACGCTCGAAAAAACCACGCCGTATGACGTGAACCTGATCGGCGACTACAACATCGGCGGCGACGCCTGGGCCTCGCGCAAGATACTCGAAGAGATGGGGCTTCGCGTTATCGCCCAGTATACGGGAGACTCAACGATCAACGAGATCGGCATTGCGACCAAGGCCAAGCTGAACCTGATCCACTGCTACCGGTCCATGAACTACATCTGCCGCCACATGGAAGAGGCTTACAATATCCCCTGGATGGAGTTCAATTTCTTCGGCCCTACGAAAACCTTTGACAGCATCAGAAAGATCGCTGCCAAGTTCGACGAGAAGATCCAGAAGAACGCAGAGGCGGTCATAGCCAAGTACGCGCCGCTCATGGAGAAGGTCGTCGCGCAATATCGGCCAAAGCTCGAAGGTAAAAAAGTGATGCTCTATGTCGGCGGCCTCCGTCCGCGTCACACCATCGGTGCTTATGAAGACCTCGGTATGGAAGTGGTGGCTTCCGGTTATGAATTCGGCCACAGTGACGATTATAAGCGCACCTATCCCGAGATGAAGGAAGGCGCGGTAATCATGGACGATGCGACCTTGTACGAGCTGGAAGAGTTCACGCGGCGGCTGAAGCCTGACATGGTCGGCTCGGGCATCAAGGAGAAGTATTCCTATCACAAGCTCGGCGTGCCGTTCCGGCAGATGCATTCCTGGGACTACTCGGGACCCTATCACGGATTCGACGGGTTTCCGGTTTTTGCCCGGGACATGGACATGACCGTGAACAGCCCGACGTGGAGTTTAATAAGACGGAAAAAATGAAATTTACCACGGAGGCGCGGAGGCACTGAGAAAGTCAAATTCTTTGCTACGGATTTTCACTGACAAAAGCTATGAAGGGGCAGGATCAGTCAAGGACGTATTCGTGTAACTCATAGCCTTTCATCCGACTCTTCAGTGTCAAAGGTTTTACTGGTTGTATCAATGTCCGTGGTTAATTCACGTTTGGAGGTGGCATCATGAAAATTAGAGACCATAGCGAGCTGTTCAAACAGAAAGACTATAAGGAACAGTTCGAGCGCAAAAAGGAATTCGAAAATTGCTGGCCCGCGGAGAAGGTTCAGGAAATTGCCGACTGGACCAAGACCGAGGAGTACAAGGAACTCAATTTCAAACGGGAGAACATCAAGATCAATCCCGCAAAGGCCTGCCAGCCCCTCGGAGCGGTGTTCTGCGCTTCGGGTTTTGAAGGCTCCATGCCGTTCGTGCAGGGCGCCCAGGGGTGCGTGGCATATTTCCGCAGCCATTTGAGCCGTCACTTCAAAGAGCCTTTTGCCGCGATCTCCACGTCCATGACCGAGGATGCGGCGGTATTCGGCGGTCTGAACAACATGCTCGAAGGCCTGGAAAACGCCTACACTCTGTACAAACCCAAGATGATCGCGGTCTCAACGACCTGCATGGCAGAGGTGATCGGCGACGACCTGAACGCCTACATCAAGACGGCCAAGGAAAAGGGCGTCGTGCCCCAGGACCTGCTCATCCCTTTCGCAAACACCCCGAGCTTTGTGGGTTCGCATATCGTGGGTTATGACAACATGATGAGAGGGATCCTGAAGGCGCTCTGGGCAGGCAAGAAGGGTGAATCGAACGGGAAGATCAACATTGTCCCGGGCTTCGATACCTATACCGGGAACTACCACGAGATCAAACGGCTCATGGCCATGATGGGCATCGAGGCAACGGTGCTTGCGGACGTGAGCGCTACCTTTGATTCACCGAACACGGGCGAATACAAACTCTACCCCGGCGGGACCCCGATTCCCGACGCCATGGACGGGGTGAACGCACTGGCCACGGTCGCGCTCCAGAAGTATTCGACCGCGAAGACTACGGATTACATCCAGAAGGAGTGGGGCCAGAAGACGCTCACTCTTTCTCCGATCGGCATCAGGAACACCGATGGGTTCTTTGCAGAGCTCTCCAAGCTCACGGGAAAGCAGATCCCAGCGGAGGTGGAAGCGGAACGCGGCAGAGTTGTGGACGCCATGGTGGACTCTCATCCCTACGTCCACGGCAAGCGGTTCGCCCTGGTCGGCGACCCGGACATCCTGCTTGGGATGATGAGCCTTATTATGGAGATGGGCGGCGAGCCGGTGCACGTCGTCTGTACGAACGGCGACAAGCACTTCGAGGCAGAGGCGAATGAACTGCTGGCATCCTCACCTTTCGGCGCAAACGGGAAGGTCTACGCCGGCAAGGACATGTGGCATCTTCGCTCGCTGTTGTTCACCGATCCCGTGGACATCCTGATCGGCAACTCCTATGCAAAGTTTCTGACTCAGGACACGGGAACGCCGCTGGTCCGTATGGGGTTTCCGCTTTTCGACCGGCACCATTTACACCGCCAGCCCATCATCGGATACCAGGGCGCCTTGAACCTCGTGACCATGCTGGTGAACACGGTGCTTGACGAGTTGGACAGAAAGACCGAAGGTTCTGCGAGCTTTGATGTGATCAGATAAGGATAGTTCAGAGTACAGAGTACAGAGTACAGAGTACACAATTCAAAGTGCATGGAGCATCTATGGTCAGCACGATCGATAAATTAACGGCGCACGGCTGCAGCACGGACAACAAAGACAAGGTCTGCCGTTCACGGGGCGGGGAGTCCTGCGCTTTCGACGGGGCCATGATCGTGCTTCAGCCCATTGCCGACACCGCACACCTTGTGCATGGTCCCATCGCCTGCTGCGGCAATTCCTGGGAGGGCCGGGGGACGCAGTCAACAAAGGGAAATCTGCATACCATGGGTTTCACCACCGACATGGGCGAAATCGACATCGTCTATGGTTCGGAAGAAAAGCTCTTTCAGGCAATCGCGAAGACGTACGAGTCAACAAAGCCGAAAGCGATCTTTGTCTACTCCACCTGCGTGAGCGGGCTCACGGGTGAAGACATCGACTCCGTGTGCAAGCGGGCGGAGAACGAGTTCGGCATCCGGGTCATCGCAGTGAACGCGCCGGGCTTCGTTGGTCCGAAGAACCTCGGGAACCGCATAGCCGGCGAAGTCCTGCTTGAACAGGTAATTGGCACGGGAGAGCCGCCGGTCACAACTCACTATGATATTAATCTGATCGGCGAGTATAACATCGCCGGCGATCTCTGGCTCGTGGAGCCGCTCCTGGCCAGGGCCGGCATTCGGATTCTCTCGAAGATCACCGGCGACTCGACCTTCGAGGAGATCACCTGGGCGCACCATGCAAAACTGAACGTGGTCGTCTGCAGCCGTGCCCTCATTAATGTAGCGCACGAGATGGAGAGAAAATACGGCATTCCCTACGTAGAGGTGTCCTTCTTCGGAAGTACGGAGATTGCAAAGGCCCTGCGCGCGATTGCCCAGAAACTTCAGGGGCAGGGGGCCAGGGGCAAGGAGTCGGGAGACGCCGCACTTGCAAAAGCCGCAGAGGAACTGATAAAAAGCGAAGAGAAGCGGCTCAAGCTGCAACTCAAGCCTTATGATCACCTGCTCGGCAAAAAAGCGGTACTGTACACCGGCGGGGTCAAGAGCTGGTCCTTCATCTCCGCGCTCCGTGACCTCGGAATCGAACTCGTCGCTGTGGGAACGAAGAAAAGCACTATCGAAGATGAAGAAAAAATGAAGGAACTGCTGGGGCCCGACGGGCCGCTGGTCGAGGACGTGACGCCGAAGAACCTGCTGAAGCTTCTGAAGGACCGCGGTGCGGACATGCTCATTGCCGGAGGCCGGAACCAGTATCTGGCCATCAAGGAAGGCTATCCCTTTGTAGACGTGAACCAGGAACGGCATACGCCTTATGCAGGGTATCTCGGGCTGGCGAACCTTGCCGAGCAGATCAGCAATAGTCTTCGCTTCTACAAGAAAAGCGAAACAATTGCGGATTGTGGATTGCGGATTGCAGAAGCCCCCCTCATCTCGGTCCTCTCCCGCGAGGGGAGAGGAAGGAAAAAATCCGAAAACGCCAATCCGAAATCTGCAATTCTGATCAATCCACTCAAGCACTCCCCCTCAATGGGCGCGGCAATCGCGCTCCAGGGCATCGACCGCGCTTTGCCGATCATCCACGGAGGCCAGGGGTGCACGTTCCTCGGCAAAGTGCTCCTGACCAAACACTTTCGCGAACCGATCGCACTCGCGTCGTCGAAGCTGTTCGTGGAAGACGTTGTCATGGGCAGTGAGGAGAAACTGGCTACGACGATAGAAGGTTTCATCGAGAAAAATAAACCCGCTCTCATAGGCGTGCTCACGTCAGGGCTTTCCGAAGTAAAGGGGGATGATGTAAAAGCAGTAGCCAGGAGTCAGGAGATAAGGGCCAGGAGTAAATCTTTAAACTCAATAATTGTTCATATACCGACCCCGGACTATGACGGCGGGTTGGAAACGGGGTATGCAAAGGCGATTGAGAAAATAGTTTCGAGTTTCGGGTCTGGAGTAAAGGCGTCGCAGA
Organism: Nitrospirota bacterium; assembly: GCA_963754875.1. Classification (GTDB taxonomy): domain Bacteria; phylum Nitrospirota; class UBA9217; order UBA9217; family UBA9217; genus JAJYKN01. The sequence continues at coordinate 241,793 of CAVWHO010000016.1, read as the reverse complement.
CAAATAGAATCAACATCATCGCAGGATCGCATCTGACGCCGGCGGATTTCATTGAGGTCACGGACCTTGCAGAATCCTTCGGCTTGAAGGTGACCATTCTCCCGAACCTGTCTGCTCTCGACGGGAGCAGAGAGGTTTTTTCTCCCCTGGCTTCAGGCGGGACGACAATGGAGGAACTGGCATCCCTGGCTGACGCATCTTGTACCGTCGCCTTCGGGATGAGCATGGAACCCGCGGCAAAACTGCTGCAGCAGAAATTCGGCATTGCTTATCGCATGTTCGATAGTATATCGGGACTTTCCGACTCTGACCGGCTCATTCAGTTCCTGACTGAGGTAAGCGGGCAACCCGTTCCCAGCAAATACGAACGGCAGCGAAGAGTACTGGTGGACACCATGCGGGACGCACATGCTCTCTTCGGAAACAAAAAAATATGTATCGCCCTCGAGCCCGACCTTGCGGTCCAGACCTCGAAATGGCTTGATGAAATGGGCGCGACAGTCGAACTGGCTGTCATCCCGACACTGTCCGAGGCGGCAGACCGGATCCGCGCCCGGGAAGTGCGGATCGGCGATCTCTTTTCCATTACCGGTGATTTCGATGTGCTCATCTCCAACTCACATGCAGAGAGCACAGCGCGACTGCTTGAGATTCCGCTCTATGAAATGGGGTTCCCGGTGTATAAAACCTTCGGATACACTTCAAAGGTCACGATCGGCTATCGGGGAACAATGACCATGGTGAATGACATGGCGAATTTGCTGATGAAGAAACATTGATTAGAGGCCAGGGTCAGGAACAGGAGGTAGTTTATGAAGGTTGCATTTGCAACAACCGACGGTAAAAATGTGGACGAGCATTTCGGCAGATGCGGGGTGTTTGCGATCTACGATATGACGGAAGGCGGTCACCATTTCCTTGAAATGCGAAAATTCGCCGAAGGTATTGATAAGGCCGTTTCGGAAACGAAGGACGGAGGACCGCTCCATGACAGTGCCGTCCAGGGGAAGGTCGATCGTCTCGCGGACTGCAAGCTTATCTATCTTACGGAGATCGGCGGCCCTTCGGCAGCGCGTCTGGTGAAAAAAGGGATCATGCCTATGAAAGTGAAAGAGATCATTTCGATCGAGAATGCCCTCGAACAGCTTGGGGAAACGATTAAAAAATCGCCGCCGCCGTGGCTGAAGAAGGCGTTGAGTAAACCATAGCTTAGAGTTCAGAGTACAAAGTACACAGTTCGGAGTACAAGGAGGAAACAAATCATGAAGATGATCAGAGCTTTTATCCGGCCCGAGAAGGAGCAGGAGGTCGTGCTGGCACTGGAAGGAGCCGGTTTTCCGTCTCTTACCAAGGTGCCGGTGTTCGGACGGGGGAAACAGAAGGGGCTGACCGTCGGGCCGGTGCATTACGATGAGCTGCCGAAAGTGCTTATCATGACGGTGATCGACGACAAGGACCTTGACAAGGTAATGAAGGTGATCCAGGACAAGGCGAGGACGGGCTTCATCGGTGACGGCAAGATCTTCATCAGCCCGGTGGAGGCTGCATATACGGTGAGGACCGGGGAAGCCGGGCTGTAGCGATGCGGGCTGCGGAGCACGGACTGCGGAGTGAATTGGAACAGCACTTTATCTTTCTCCGTGTCTCTGTGCCTCTGTGGCTGAATTTTAAGGAGGCTGAACAATGAAAGAAATCACTGCCATCATACGCCGGGACAAACTCCCGGAAACAAAAAAGGTGCTTGATGACCTCGGCTATCCATCGCTTACGATCCAGAGCGTTGAAGGCAGGGGCAAGCAGAAAGGCGCCATGTGCGGAGAAATGGATTCGGAGATGCCGGATAGCTATTGCACCACGGCAAAGCTGAAGCCGACCCCGTCCACGTATGCGCTTGACCATACGCTGCCGAAGATCGCGCTCTTCGTTCCAAAGCGGCTTTTAACGATCGTGGTGCCAGACGACGTGGTCACGAAGATCGTCAAATCCATCATCAAGGTGAACCACACCGGCAAGGCCGGCGACGGCAAGATCTTCGTCTCGCCCATAGAGAACGCGGTGCGCGTCAGGACGGGCGAAAAGAACGGCGAAGCGATAGCGTAAAGGCAGGGCAGTGGGTTCAGTAGCCGGTGTTCAGAAGTTTTTTTACGCTGGCCCCTGCCCCTTATTCACAAGGAGGAACCATGTCCCCCATCACCGGAACCACGCGGGGTGGAAAACCCTGGACCCCGAAATTCATCGATTCCATTGACGTAAACAAGTGCATCGGATGCGGCAGGTGCTTCAAAGTCTGCGGCTTCGACGTACTCGAACTCATAGAGAAGCCCTTTGAAGGAGAGGACGAGTACGGTGATGATATGGGAAATAAAGTCATGTCTGTTGCCCATCTCGCCAACTGTATCGGGTGCGAAGCCTGCAGCCGCACCTGTACGAAAAAATGCCATGTGCATGTGTCGGTCTGATCTTGAAAATAACCATTCGACCTGCTCGACCGGATGACATACCCCTGATGTGCGAACTGCTCGCCGACTTATTCAGCGTAGAGACGGACTTCAAAGTCGACGTCGTCAAGCAGGCGAAGGGCCTCGGCATGCTCGTCGCTGATCTGTCGGGGAGGGTCTTCGTCGGCGTGGCCGTCGCCGACGACAGCATCGTGGGCATGGCCACGGTCCAGACGCTCGTTTCTACCGCTGAGGGAAGCCGTGTGGGACTCGTGGAAGACGTGATCGTGGACAGGCGCTTCCGCCGCTGCAATGTCGGCACGCTCCTTATCGAAAGGATCATCGCCTGGAGCAGGGAACAGGGGCTTACGCGACTCCAGCTTTTGGCGGACCGGGAGAACCACCGGGCACTGAATTTCTACGCATCCCGGGGCTGGACTTTCACGAGGCTCATCTGCCTGCGAAAACATCACGTAATATCCGAAACAGCCGGCGGTTGATCGAAAATTAGTCAATTGCCCAACGTCTTTGCAAGCTCTCCTTTCGCATTCCCTTCAACTCATTGATTATCAAGAGGCAACAGGTGGCAGTGATATTGCTATTATCATGAGCATGGATGCAAGGAGGCTGATATGAACGACCCAGCTCGTGTTAACAAGGAGTTTATCAAGGTGCACCCCTGTTTCACAGAAGAGGCGCACGAAAAATTCAGCAGAGCCCATCTGCCGGTTGCGCCTGCGTGCAATATCCAGTGCCGCTACTGCGTCAGGAAATTCGACTGCGCCAACGAGTGCCGGCCGGGAATTACCAGCAGGGTACTGACACCGGAAGAAGCCCTTGATCGCACGAGGGCGCTTATCGAGCGGAGCGACCGCCTGAGCGTCATCGGGATCGCGGGCCCCGGAGACCCGCTCGTGAATGCTCCAACCTTCGTAGTACTGAGACACATCAACTGGGAATATCCTGACCTTACGCTTTGTCTTTCCACGAACGGGCTCCTTCTGCCGGACAAGCTGGAGCAGCTTCTCGCAGCAGGCGTCCGGAGCCTGACGGTTACGATCAATGCCGTCAACCCAGAGGTCGCGGAGAAGATCTACTCCTGGGTCATTTACCATGGACGGCGATATGAGGGAAGGGAAGCCGCGGAACTGCTCCTGGCGAACCAGTGGAAGGGGCTGAAGAGCGCGATCGATGCCGGTCTTATCGTCAAGGTCAACACGGTTTTCATACCCGGCGTGAACGATGCTGAACTGCCCCTTATTGCAGAACGGGCCGGGAAACTCGGTGCGGACCTCATGAACATCATCCCACTCATCCCGCAAGCGGAATTTGCCCATCTCGTGCGGCCGTCCCATGCTGAGATCAACAAGATGCGGGCATTGTGCAGGCCCTACATCCGGCAGATGACGCACTGCAAACAATGCCGCGCCGATGCCTGCGGCGTTCTCGGCGAGGACAAGGACATGGAACTGGAAGTGCTCATGGCGCGGATCGGCGAGGAATACAGCGAAGTGGTTTAGCGGGTCTTCGTCAGAGATCGACGAGCCAGGGTGAGGGGCGGTTTAGCAATGGACGCAGAGCTGACTCATACGGAACGGGAACGTTATCGCCGGCAGATGATGCTGCGCGGGTTTACGTCCGACCATCAGCAATGGCTCAGGAATTCAACCGCTCTTATCGCGGGCGTGGGCGGGCTGGGAGGGACCGCGGCGCTCTATCTCGCTGCAGCCGGGATCGGGAGGCTGGTCCTGGTGCATGCGGGAAATCTGACCCTGTCGAACATGAACCGGCAGATCCTGATGAGAAGCAACCGTATCGGAAAGAGCAGGGTCCTGCAGGCGAAAAAGACGATCCAGGAAATGAACCCCGAGGTTGAGATAGAGACTTACGATGAGCGGATCACGAGCAGCAATGTCCAGGCGCTGCTTCGGACGGCCCAGATAGCACTGTCTGCCCGTCCGAACTTTTCCGAGCGGAGGATCCTGAACAAGGCCTGCATCGAGAAAGGAATTCCCATGGTCGAGGCGGCCATGAACGGGATGGAAGGTTACATCTTCAACGTTCTTCCGAAAGTTGCATCCTGCGTCCACTGCGTGTATCCTGAGGACGACCCTTCGTGGCAGGAACTGGGGTTTCCCGTGCTCGGCGCGGTTTCGGGAATGTTGGGATGCATGATGGCGCTGGAAGCAATTAAGCTTATTACCGGATACGGGAAACCGCTGCTCTCGGAGATGCTGGTGTTCAACACCTATGATATGGAATTTAAGAAAGTAAAAATACCACGGGATGAAAACTGCGAAGTCTGTAGAGCCTGACAAACCGGAAAGGAGGCGATATCATGGTGGTAATGGGGGTACTTGTATTTGCGATCGTTACGTTTTTCATATCCTTTTTGATAGGAAGAATAAATGACTTTGATAAAGGGAAAGTCGCGACCTATGTGACGTTGATCGCCTGGGGTTCATTGCTGTATGGGCTATATCTTTCGAAGGGCGCGCATTAAGCAGCGGCTGCATGAGTTTTGAATGGCAGATCGTCCGTGATCGTACAACCCATGTCCCTTCCTTCGTTATCTCAGAGTTCTATTTCATTATATGACGTATAGACAAAGAGAGTGAAGTCGTTCGGGAGCCGGTCGTGACGCAGAACGACCGAAGGAGACAGATTCTCGATGGAGAACCTGACCATTTCCTCCGGCGAAGTGAAGTGGAGCTCATAGTCCTTTACGGTTGTGTGAGTCGACAGCGCGCTCAAGGCCAGGCCCTTGTTGCAATGCTTAAAGAGCGTCACGAGTGCGTTCTTCAGGTCGTCGTCTACGCCCGGGACTTGCAGGTTGAAAACGCCGCAAATAAAAATGTAATCATAGAATCCTTCGAGAGAATCATCATCCACATTCATCACCCGGAAGGTGCATTCCGGATACTTCTTTTTCGCTACATTAATGAAGTTTTCATTGATGTCCACGCCGGTGTACTTCACGTTGATGCCGCGCCTCTTTAAAAATTTATAAAAATCAGCCATGCCGCAGCCGTAGTCGAGGATCTTCTGGTTGCTCAGGTCAGGTGCGATGTCGAGAAACGTGTGGTAACGCTTGAGCTGTCCTTGCGGCGTCCAGCGGAGCGCTTCCGGTCGTTCGCCGAATTTTTTGAAATGCAGGTTGTAGAACGATAGCAACTGTTCCTTGGAATAGGGGTCCATGTCTTCCTCCGTTCTGCACGTTATTGTACTTTATCGAAATACCGAAAACAAGTGTTCCTGAAAATTGTGTCGACGATATTATAACAAACCACAAAATTGCAAAATAATGAACTTTCATACCTTTGTCTTGCAAATAAACACGGTTTTTTTATAATGCTATAATTCTTTTTTATTGACAAACGAAATGAGTTGTCATAATATGCACAGGTTTTTAGAAGATGTCATATTTCTAAATTTAATAAAAAATTTAATTGCAGGGAGTAGCGTATGACTCCAAGTGCGTACCTTCCGGTACACTTTCTGCCCGTTGTAGTTTTTCTACTGCTGGGCACTGCTGTCGGCGTCGGCATGCTGGTTTTCAGCTGGATCCTCCGGCCTCGGAACCCCTATCCCGAGAAACTGCTCACCTACGAATCAGGCATCACCCCCTTCACGGACGCTCACCAGAAGTTCTCTATCCGGTATTACATCATTGCAATGCTGTTCCTCATTTTCGATATCGAAGCCGTGTTTATGTATCCCTGGGCCGTAGCCTATAGCCATCTCGGTATGTACGGTTTTGTGGAAATGGTGATTTTTATCGCCATTCTGGTTGTGGGATATTTCTACGCGTGGAAGAAGGGGGCCCTTGAATGGGAGTAATCCAGAACATTTTCGATGAAGGGTATATCACCACAACGATCGACGGGTTCCTGAACTATTGCAGGTCCTGTTCGATCTGGCCCATGACATTCGGACTTGCGTGTTGCGCCATTGAGATGATCCAATACTATTCCGCGCCCCAGCATGATTTCGACCGTTTCGGGACCGTGCCGCGTCCCTCTCCAAGACAATCCGACCTCCTGCTCGTTGCCGGTACACTGACGAAAAAGATGGCCCCGATCGTGAGGCGCGTCTATGATCAGATGCCCGAGCCGCGGTACGTCATCGCCATGGGAAGCTGCGCGGGATCCGGCGGTATATTCAATACCTACAGCGTTGTACAGGGCGTGGACAACATTGTTCCCGTGGATGTCTATATCCCGGGTTGCCCTCCCAGGCCCGAGGCATTGATGAACGGCATCATGAGGCTTCAGGAAAAGATCAGGAAAGAGCACTACATCCGGAAGTAACAAGTCTCCACATACCGTTATTAAGCTGCTATCACGAATTTTTCGAAGCTAGAACCGCGCACCACGAGCGTTCAGCGCGTGCGGCTCAGGACGAGGTCGTATGGATCCTTTACAAATCGCTAAAATGATAGAAGAAAAATTTGCCGGCCACGTACTCGGCACAGCGTGTACGCCGGGCAGGTCGGTGTCATGCTCACGAAGGACAAGATCAAGGACATCTGCCTGTTCCTGCGTGATGAGCCCTCCCTCAAGATGGACCACCTGGCCGATCTGACTGCCGTCGATTTTTCCCGGTACCCCGAAGATACGGGGCTTCGTTTTGAAGTTGTGTATAATCTGATATCTACCGTGCACCGTCACCGCATTCGTTTGAAGGTAAGGGTGACGGAAAATGACCCGAGAATAGATTCGGTCTCTTCGATCTGGCAAACGGCCAACTGGCATGAGCGGGAGACTTATGACCTCATGGGTATCAAGTTCGACGGCCATCCGGACCTCCGCAGGATACTGCTGCCCGAGGACTGGGAAGGGCACCCGCTGAGGAAGGAATATCCGCTGAAAGGTTATTGATAAATAACTGGGGCCGGGCTCAGGAGAACAAACCTTTTCCTGAACCCCGAACGCTGGATCCCGGCCCCTTTTCTATGGTGAACTTATGTCCTCGACTGAAACAGCAAAGAAAGAGATCGTTCAAAAAGAAATAACCCTGAATATGGGGCCGCAGCATCCGGCCACGCATGGTGTGCTGCGCCTGGTGCTCGACCTGCAGGGCGAGACCGTCGTAGGGTGCGACCCGCGTCCCGGCTATCTGCACCGCGGGATCGAGAAGCTGATGGAAAGCAAGACCTACCATCAGAACATCCCCGTTACGGACCGGCTCGAATACATCACGTGCATGAACAACAATCTCGGATACGTGATAGCTGTGGAAAAACTCGCGGATATCACGGTCCCGGAGCGGGCGCAGTATATCAGGACGCTGATGGCCGAGCTTACGCGGATTTCCGGGCACCTGGTCTGGCTTGGCACCCATGCCCTTGATATCGGCGCCATGACGGTTTGCATGTACACCCTGCGGGAACGGGAACTGGTCCTTGACCTTGCAGAGATGGTGACGGGCGCTCGCCAGACGGTGAGCTATGTCCGCATCGGCGGTCTGCGCAACGATGTGCCGCGCGATTTCATAGATAAATGCCGCGAGTTCACTGAGCTCTTCCCCAAGCGGCTTGAAGAATACGACACGATGATTCGTCAGAACCGTATCTGGCTCCAGCGCACCGTCGGCATCGGCGTGTTCTCGGCAGAGGAAGCGGTAAACTACGGTCTGACCGGCGGTACTCTCCGCGGCTCGGGTGTGAACTATGATCTGCGCAAGGTCGAGCCCTATGCCGCATATGATAAGGTTGAGTTCGACGTTCCGCTCGGCAAGAACGGCGACGTCTACGACCGGTATATCGTGCGTATCAACGAGATGCGCCAGAGCAACCGGATCATCAAACAGTGCCTGGACATGATGCAGCCCGGTCCGATCACCACCAGCGACCTGCGCTACGCCGTACCCGAAAAAACCCAGGTGATGCAGAACATGGCGACGCTTGCACACCAGTTCGTGCTGATGAGCAAGTGGGTGCCCATGCCCAAAGGCGAGGTGTATGTTGCCACTGAGGCGCCGAAAGGCGAACTTGGCTTCTATATTGTAAGCGACGGAAGCGGCCGGCCGTACCGGATCAAGATCCGCGCCCCATCGTATGTTCACATAAGCGCCCTCCCGAAGATGGTGACCGGACATATGGTGGCGGACGTTATATCCTGCATCGGAACGATCGACATCGTGCTCGGCGAGTGCGATAGGTAGCGGTTTGGGGATCGCGCGATGAAACTGAGAGACATCATCAAGCTGCTTCAGGCCGAGGTTCTTGTCGGTGATGGGCTCCTCGATGAGATTGAAGTCGACCGGTGCTTCAGCGCCGACCTGATGAGCGATGTTCTGGGACGTTCTTATGCAAACGGCATCTTAATCACGGGAATCACGAACCCCCAGGCAGTGCGAACAGCCGATATCGCCGAAATCAGGGCAGTTTGCGTGGTCCGCGGGAAAAAGCCTGATACGGCCGCTGTTGCACTGGCACAACAAAAAGACATCCCCCTCTTCGTTACGAATCTGACGATGTTTGAAGCATGCGGCATACTGTATACAAGCGGTCTCAGGGGGGTAGCCGAGCGGCAATAGGACAATGGCGCTACCGGGTAAAGAGCAAGACACGACAGACCGCGTGACGAAGACCCAGGAGATGGTCTATGAGCTCACCGTCGGCGAGGTCATGGCCACCAAGATGGTCACGGTAGGTCCGGACCAGACCATGTCGGAGTTCAGGCTCGTTTTGCGGGACAACCGCATTTCCGGTACGCCCGTGGTCGAGAACGGCAGGCTCGTCGGCATGATCAGCATAGAAGACCTGATCAATGCTTTCACTGATAATGCCATCAATGCCCCGGTCCGGGAGCGAATGACGCAGAAAGTGCAATGCCTGTACATTGACGAACTTCTCGTCCATTGCATCGCAAAGTTCTCAAAATTTGGGTACCGCCGATATCCGGTGCTGAGCCGTGATGATGAACTGGTCGGTATCATTACCAAGGGAAGTATCGTCGAGGGTTTGCTCAGGAAACTTGAAGTGGAATACGAGCAATCCGAGACAAAAGCAGCGGTGGTGCGTCATCGGCCGACGATGCAGAAGTTTTTTCAGGATGTATCTGCAGACGAGATCAGCTTTGCATTCAAATTCCAGGTTCCCGGTCAGACCTTAAAGGACGCTGGAAAGGCCGCGAGCGAGTTGAAGAACGCGCTCAAAAAATTAGGTGTTTGTCCACCGCTCCTCAGAAGGATCGGAGTGGCGACCTATGAAGCAGAAATCAATCTCGCCTCGTACACTAAAGGCGGAGAAATCCGGGCCCAGATAGAGAAGTGGGGGATCACGGTGGAAGCGATCGATAACGGCCCCGGCATCCCCGACGTTGATAAAGCCATGCAGCCGGGGTACTCCACGGCGCCCGATTGGGTCCGGGAACTGGGGTTCGGAGCGGGCATGGGGCTCGTAAATATGAAGAAGTGCGCCGATGAAATGGCTCTCAAATCGTCGGTGCCTGAAGGAACGCACCTGACGATGCAATTCTTTTACACGAGCTGACGGGGGGCCCACCCATGAACCTGAAGGACCTTGTAAAAGAATTTAATCTTGAAGTAAAAACCGGTTCCGGTCATCTCGACGGCGAAGTGACCGGCGGTTACGTGAGCGATCTGTTGTCGGACGTCCTTGCGCATGCAGACGAAGGAGTCCTCTGGGTCACTCTCCATATCCACCAGAACATCGTAGCAGTGGCATCGCACAAGGGGCTCTCGGGGATCGTTCTGGTCCAGGGCAGACAGCCGGAACAAGATACCATAGCCAAGGCTGAGGAAGAGAACATACCGATTCTCGTAAGCGACCTTTCGGCTTTCGAACTGGTCGGTAGATTGTACAAGGCGGGGATCCGTGGCGCTGAGGCGCATTAAAGCCGATCTGCACGTGCATACGTGTTTGTCGCCCTGCTCCAGCCTGGATATGTCGCCGCGCGAGGTCGTGAATGCGGCCCTTTCGAAGGGCCTCGATCTGATCGGCGTGTGCGATCATAATTCGGCGGAAAACGCGCTTGCCGTGAAGAAGGCGGGCAGCCGAAACGGCCTGATGGTACTCGGCGGGATGGAAGTCACCTCCTCCGAAGAAGCGCACCTCCTGGTTTTCTTTGATGACGACGATGACCTCCTGGACTTTCAGGAGTTTATTTACCGGCACCTGGCAGGCACGAATGACGAACATGCCTTCGGCATGCAGGTGATCGCAGACGACGAAGACGGTGTGACCGGTTTCTGCGACCGGTTTTTGATTGCGGCGACGTCGCTTCCGGCGGAAGCGATCGTAGCAGCGGCTCGGCGGGCGAAAAACGAAAGTCTCGTGGTGGCCGCGCATGTGGATCGTGAATCCTTCAGCCTTATCGGGCAGCTCGGGTTCATCCCTTCCACACTGGTCCTGGACGCAGTGGAAGTATCGGCGCAAATGACTGCATCTGCTGCAAAGGAGCGGTTCCCGGACTGCAGGAAGTATCCGATCATAACCAGCTCGGATGCCCACAACCCCGGGGATATCGGGAAACGTTATACCTGCTTTACGATCGAAGACGGAACCGTGGCTGAGATCAAAAAAGCCCTGATCGGCAGGGACGGCAGGAAGGCGGAGTGTTGAGGACATGGAAGATATTTCTCTCCATATCCTCGATATCGCCGAGAACTCGATTCGGGCCGACGCGAAATGTATCACCATAATTATCCAACGGGATGAGAAGAACGACCTTCTTCGAGTCGAAGTGCTTGATGACGGCAAGGGTATGGATGCAGAGACGCTTGCCAGGGTGCGGGACCCGTTCTTTACGACGAAACACAAGAAGACAGGCCTGGGAATCCCCCTGTTGACCCAGGCAGCCGAGCAGACCGGCGGAACGCTGGTCATTGAATCGGCGCCGGGCGCGGGAACGAGGGTGCTGGTCACGTTCGGCTTGAGTCATATGGACCGTCCGGCGATAGGGAATATGGCCGAAACGCTGATTACGCTGATCGCCGGCCATGGTGACCGGGACTATATATATGAAGAACGGGACGGAGAACACACCTTCCGGTTTGATACCAGGGAGCTCAAGGCCGAGCTCGAAGGTGTCCCGATCAGCGGGCCTGCAGCGCTTGCTGCGATCAGGGGCATGTTGCAGGACGAAATAAAACTCAAACAGTAACAATACACTTGAGTAAACGAGGTAGAACATGAGTAACGAAGCGGTAGCCCAACAGACTGCAACAGACAATGAAGTCATAGTGCCCGAGATGTACCGGAAGATCGATGCGATCATCGAGCGGTACAAGAACAAGCCCGGTTCGCTCATCCCGGTGCTCCAACAGTCGCAGGACGTGTGCGGCTATCTGCCTCATGCCGTGCAGCGGTATATCGCGAAAGGGATGAAGATGTCACCGAGCGTCGTGTTCGGCGTGGCCACGTTCTATTCTTTCTTCACCCTCGTCCCGCGCGGCAAGCACGTCATCCGCGTCTGCCTCGGCACGGCCTGCTATGTAAAGCGGAGCGAAGAAATCCTCATCAAGCTCAAGGACGAGTTGGACGTCGAGGTTGGAGAGATCACTCGAGACAAAAAGTACTCTATCGAAGCCGTGCGTTGCCTTGGCGCCTGCGGACTCGCGCCGGTCGTCGTGATTGGACAGGACACGTACGGGGACGTGGCGGCCACCAAGGTGATGGACATCGTGAAAAAATATGATTAAGGATAATTCGATGCACGAAATCCGAAATTCAAAATAATATCGTTAAAGGCAACGTTCAGGATTTCGATATTTGAATTGAGGATTTCCCCATAGGGGGGCATATGGCAAAGTTGACGATAGCGGATTTAAAAAAGATCAAGCAAGAGTACCATCAGGGACTGCGCGAGGGTGGGTTCCGGGTCAAGATCACGGTGCATATGGGAACCTGCGGCATCGCAGCAGGTGCCCGCGGCATCATGAACGCTGTCATGGAAGAACTCACGAAGTCCAATCTCAAAGACGTTGCGATCACCACCTCGGGCTGTGCGGGGCTTTGCAGCAAGGAGCCGATGGCAACGATAGAACTTACCGGCGAGCCGCCGGTGAAGTATATCTCGCTGACGGATGAGAAGATGCGGAAGATATTCGCCGAACATGTGGTGGGAGGCAAGCCGGTTCCGGAATTTGCACTGGTCGTCGGGCATGAGACGACGTATTAAAATAACGGTTTGAACTGTGTAAACCGCTTAAACTGTTTAATGGGGTAGGGTAACGTGGAAACGACATACCGCTCAAACATAATGATTTGCGCAGGCACGGGCTGCGTGGCAAACGGATCGCTGAAGGTCAGAGATGCACTCGAAACCGAGTTTATCAAGCGAAACCTTCAGAACGAGGTCAAGATCGTACTGACCGGCTGCAATGGGTTCTGCGCCAAGGGGCCGGTCATGGTCGTCTACCCCGAAGACATTTTCTACCAGCTGGTGAAGCCCGAGGATGTTCCGCACCTGGTTGAGGAGCACTTCATCAAGGGACGGCCGGTCGAGAAGTTCCTCTACACGCCGCCGACTGACAAGAAGACGATCCCGGTGATGAACGAGATCCCCTTCTTCAAACACCAGGTGCTGCGCGCGCTCCGGAACCGGAGCCTCATTGATGCCGAGAAGATCGAGGAGTACATTGCCCGTGACGGTTACATGGCGGCGGCCAAAGCGCTCACTGAGATGACTCCCGAACAAATCGTGATCGAGGTGAAAAAGTCCGGTCTCCGCGGCCGGGGAGGAGCAGGCTTCCTGACCGGACTCAAGTGGGAGCTCTGTGCGCGGGTCCAGGGCGACATCAAATACATCCTCTGCAACGGAGACGAGGGCGACCCCGGCGCGTTCATGGACCGCAGCGTCATGGAGGCGGACCCCCATTCCGTGCTCGAAGGCATGATCGTTGCCGCAAAAGCTATTAATGCCCATCTTGGGTATATCTATGTCCGGGCCGAATATCCCCTTGCCGTGCACCGGCTACAGCTCGCCATTGAGCAGGCCAAAGACCGGGGTCTTCTCGGCAAGGACATTCTCGGCACCGGATTCGATCTGGATATCGAGATTTATCAGGGAGCCGGGGCGTTTGTCTGCGGTGAAGAGACGGCCCTCATGGCGTCCATCGAAGGTAGGCGCGGCATGCCGAGGGCCAAACCGCCGTTCCCGGCAGTCAAGGGACTCTGGCAGCGGCCGTCGGTCCTGAACAACGTCGAAACTTTTGCCAACGTGCCGCCCATTATTCTGAACGGGGCGGACTGGTTTTCGAGCATCGGGACCGAGAAGAGCAAAGGCACGAAAGTGTTCGCACTTTCGGGAGCGCTGAACAATATCGGGCTTGTCGAAGTGCCCATGGGCATCCCGCTCAAGACCGTGATCTTCGACATCGGCGGCGGCATCAAAGGAAACCGGAAGTTCAAGGCCGTGCAGATGGGCGGACCGTCAGGCGGCTGTATTCCCTCTTCGCTCATCGATACGCCCGTGGATTTCGAGAACATCAACAAGACCGGCGCGATCATGGGGTCCGGCGGTATGGTGGTGATGGACGAGTTGACCTGCATGCCGGCCATGGCCAAGTTCTTCCTTGAGTTTACAGAAGACGAGTCCTGCGGCAAGTGCGTGCCCTGCAGGATCGGAAACAAGACGCTGCTCTCGATCCTCACCCGCATCACGAATGGCGAGGGCCGCGAAGGCGACCTCGAATTGCTGCTCGAACTCTCTCAGCAGATCAAGGACACGTCGCTGTGCGGTCTTGGCCAGACGTCTCCGAACCCGGTGCTCACGACGATCAAGTATTTCCGCGACGAATATGAAGCGCACATCAAGGATCACAAGTGTCCCGCCCGGGTCTGTACGCCCCTGATCGAATTCAAGGTAAACGAGGAGAAGTGCAAAAAATGCGGCCTCTGTTTCAAAAACTGCCCGGTCAATGCGATCAAATGGGAAAAAGGGCAGGTCGCTTATATCGATCCGGAGAAATGCACCAAGTGCAAGACCTGCATCAAGAACTGCCGGTTCTGGGCGATTGATTAACTATCATTCAAAAATTCAATGTTCAAGATACAAACGCGAAGGTAACCTTATATGCAAAAAATGACAGTAACAGTTGATGGAAAAAAAGTGGAGGTCCCGGCGGGTTCCACGATCTACGAGGCGGCGGTTGCCGCGGGGTCCCGGATACCTACCCTGTGCCACGACAACAAACTCCATCCCTTCGGAGCATGCCGCATCTGCCTCGTCGAGATTGAGGGAACGCCGCGCAAGTTCACTCCTTCGTGCACCACGCCGGCTACGGACAACATGGTCGTCAGAACCTCGTCGCCGGCGCTCATCGAGGCACGCAGGATGGTCCTCGAACTGCTCCTGATCAAACATCCCCTCGACTGCCCGGTGTGCGACAAAGCGGGCGAGTGCAACCTCCAGGACCTGGTACATGAGTACGGGCTTGGTCCGAGCAGGTTCGACGCTGAAAAGGGATATCTTCCGCCGGATTACGAGAGCGCGGTCATCGAGCGCAACATCAGCCGGTGCATCCTCTGCGGCAAGTGCGTCAGGATCTGCGACGAACAGAACGCGGTGGGCGAGTGGGCGTTCACGCGCCGGGGAACACGGGCGCGCATCAGCACCGATTTCGACCGGCCGCTCGACTGCGAGTTCTGCGGCGAGTGCGTCGAGATCTGCCCTGTTGGCGCTCTCACCACGCGTCAGTTCAAATACAAGGCCCGGTCATGGAACCTGGAAGCAACTTCCTCGGTCTGCAACTATTGCGGTTGCGGTTGCGGGATCAGCTATGAAACGCGTGAAGGGAAGATCATGCGGGTCGGTCCTGCACGGAACAATTACCTCTGCGCAAAAGGGCGGTTCGGTTGGGACGCTGTTCACAGCAGCGAACGCCTGACGAATCCCAAGATGCGGGTGGGAGGGGAACTGGTCGACTGTACCTGGGAAGAGGCGCTCTCGGTCATCGCGACCAACCTCAATGTGATCAAGAGTAAGAACGGCGCAGGGAAGATCGGCGGGCTCGGATCGGTCCGGACCACGAACGAGGACAGCTATGCGTTCCAGAAATTCCTGCGCACCGTTGTTGAAACCAACAATATCGATTCGCTCGCCCGGCTCAAGGCTCCCAAGGGCCTGAATACGTCGTTCTTCTCCGGAGAATTGAACCGGATGGCCGAGCATGACGTGATTCTCGTGCTCGACAAAAACGTGGGCGAGATCAACCCGCTTACCGGCATCGAGATCGTCCGTGCCGTCAACAAAAAGGACCGGAAGGTGATCCTGGTAAACGACGAGTTCAACAAGTTCAACAGAATCGCGACGGTGGTATTGCCGACGAGTACCGATCGTGCTCTAGCCGACCTGGTCAAAGCTCTTTCCTCCGCAACAGGGACCGGCGAGGCCAAACAGGCGGCAGAGTTGCTGAAAACAGCGAAGAAGGTCGCAATCATTGTTCCTGCGCGGCTGACGGACAGCGAGGTTTCCCTGATCAGAGACCTTGCAAGTAAACTCCCAACCGTTACGTACTATCCGCTCGTCCGGAGAAGCAACTTCCAGGGCTCCCTCGATATGGGTGTGATTTCAGGCTACCTGCCGGGGTATCGTAAGGCCGAACAGCCCGGCATGAACGCCGTCGAGATGATCAACTCGATCGCGTCGGGCAAGCTGGCTGCACTTTACATCATGGGTGACGATCCTGTAGGGAGTGATCCTTCTCTCACGTCGATACTCCAGAAGCTCGAATTCCTTGTGGTACAGGACATCTTTATGACTGAGACGGCAAAGCTCGCTCATGTCGTGCTTCCTGCGGCAAGTTCTGCGGAAAAGAGCGGGACCTTCACGAACCTCGAGCGCCGGCTCCAGCAATTAAACAAGGCCGAAGAGCCCATCGGAGAGTCACGGCCCGACTGGGAGATCATCCAGGACCTTGCGAAGAAGATGGGCGGTTCCATGAACTACGGCTCGGTCCGGGACATCCTGGCAGAGATACGGTCCGTTGTGCCCTTTTACAAAGACCTTGCTGTCGGAGCGTGCTGGGCCAGTGAAAAATCGCCGCTTGCAGGATCGTCCGGAGGAACTTTCGCTTTCATCGGATTCGATCATGAAGCAGGAAGTGATCACCGGAGAGCGCCTGCTGTTCTCGTCAGGCGGGACGATCACCCGTTCTCAAGAAATCGGTACCATTCGACACTACAAGATAGAAGTGTAGGAGCAGAACATGCCCGATATGAACCAAATACTCCATTACGTATTCACGCTGGGGATACCCGTTGCCGTACTCCTTGCGTTCATCCTGGCAAACGCCATGTACCTGCAGCTTATGGAGCGCAAAGTGCTGGCCCACATGCAGGGGCGGCTCGGTCCGATGAGGACCGGCTGGCACGGAATACTTCAGCCGATCGCGGACGCGGTCAAGTTCATGATGAAAGAAGACATCATCCCCGAACGTGCCGACAAGTGGGTGTTCAGCATAGCGCCCTTGATCCTGCTCGTCATGGCATTCGGGGCGATGGTGGTGATTCCTTTTGGTCCGCCCACAGACTTCTTCGGCCTCTTACACAACAAGGTTCCCCTGTGGGTGTCGAACCTGAATGTCGGCGTGCTCTATATTCTTGCCTTCTCGAGCATAGGCACCTACGGCGTGATCATGGCTGGCTGGTCCTCGAATAATAAATATTCCCTCATGGGAGGCTTCCGCTCGGCTGCGCAAATGATCAGTTACGAGATCCCGATGGCCTTTGCCATTATCACGGTCGTGCTCATGGCGGGGTCGCTCAATCTGTCCGAGATCGTGAATGCCCAGGCGAACCGGTGGTTCATCGTGGCGCTGCCCGTCGGTCCGGTGGCGTTCTTCCTGTACCTCATGGCGGGCATTGCCGAGACGAACCGCGTGCCTTTCGACCTGCCGGAAGCAGAAAGTGAACTCGTAGCAGGGTACTTTACCGAATACAGCGGCATTCGTTTCGGCATTTTCTACATGGCCGAGTACATGAACATGATCGTCGTGTCCCTCCTCGTCTCCATCATGTTCCTGGGCGGCTGGCTTCCCGTGCAGATATTGCCTCATACGCTCGGCCATATCGCCCCCATCGCGTTTATCAACAAGCTCCTGGCAGCCATTCCACCCACGATCTGGCTGCTCGGCAAACTGTACTTCTTTATCTTTTTCTATATGTGGCTCCGCGCCACGCTCCCGCGGTACCGGTATGACCAGCTCATGTCCATATCCTGGAAAATATTACTGCCGTTATCGCTCGTTACGTTACTCGTCGCAGCAGGCATGAAGCAGATGGGATGGCTGTGAGGGAAGTAGTGAGACTTGAGGAGTGAAGAGTTCGGAGTAAGGAGTAAGAGGTCTACGACGATGAATAAAGTGAAACAGTTCTTCAAAACGATCTTTCTGATCGAAATAGCCCAAGGTATGGCATTGACGCTCAAGACCATGCTGACGCCGGCCGTCACCCGTCAGTACCCCACGTTCAAACGAAAGCCGATCCCCGGTTCGCGGGGGCTCCATGCCATGCGGCGCGATGAAACGGGAAAGGCGGCGTGTATCGGCTGCGGTTTGTGCGAGGCGGTCTGTCCCTCGAAAGCTATTACCGTGACAACCTCAGAGGGGTCCGAGCACGAAAAGCTCGTCAACTCCTACGAACTCGACCTGCTCCGGTGCGTGTTCTGCGGGTTTTGCATCGATGCCTGCCCCGTATCGGCGATCCTGATGACGCCCGAGTTTGAACTTGCCTGCTATTCGAGAAAAGACGCGTTCTATACCAAGGACCGCCTGGTCGACGTGGGCGATCGCTTCATGGGCGGGAAGGCGGTAAACAAGAAATGACGCATGAGCTAATATTCCTGTACTTCGCAGCGGTCATTCTGCTGTCGGCCGTCCTGATGATAACCCGAAGGAACCCTATTCACAGTGTGATGTTCATGCTGCTTTTATTTTTTCACATTGCAGGGGTGTTCGTGCTCCTGAACGCAGAATTCCTGGCAGCAGTGCAGATCATTGTGTATGCAGGGGCCATCCTGATCCTCTACCTCTTTGTGGTGATGCTTTTGAACGTGGACCGGGAGAGTTCCGCAGTACGTGCCAACCGCTTTTGGCCCTGGATGGTCGGTTTCGGCGTGGTGATCGCCGCCGAGGTCATCCTTCTTATCTCGCGTGGCACCTTCTCTGCAGATACGGGGCAGCCCATGCAGCTTGCCGGAAGCGGCGTCAAGGAACTGGGTGAACTGCTGTACCAGAAGTATCTGGTCCCCTTTGAGGCGGCGTCCATCATCCTGCTCGTAGGTCTGGTGGGCGCGGTCATGTTGGCAAAGAAGAGGAGTAACGAGTAAAAAAAGACGGGTCAAGGGTCAAGCAGCAAGGGTCAAGGAAATCGTGACCCATGACCCCTGCCCCATGACCCTGATTAGTCTGGAGGTCCCATGATCCCCCTGTCCTGGTATATCATGCTGAGCGCAGCACTGTTCTCGATCGGCATCATAGGCGTCTTGAGCCGGCGCAACATATTCATCATTCTGATGTCCATTGAACTCATGCTGAATGCGGCGAACATCAACCTTGTCGCTTTTTCACACTATTTGCAATCGTTGACCGGACAGATCTTCGTCATCTTCGTCATAACGGTGGCCGCTGCCGAGGCTGCCGTGGCGCTCGCAATCATCATTCTGCTCTCGCGCAACCGGGGGAGCATCTACGTGGACGAGTTCAATATCATGAAGGGCTGAGTTCCGGTCCGCTGTTGAGAACGTATTATTCCGTTGAAAATCGAGGTGCATGACATGCTCACATACGCACTCATACCGCTCTTGCCGTTTGCCGGCTTTTTGATTGCGGGGCTGTTCGGGAAAATCCTGAAAGAGAGGGCCGCCTACTTCCCCATTGCGGGCGTGATCGGCGCGTTCATTCTTTCCATCAGCGCGTTCATCGATGTCCTCGGCGGGGCAAAGCTGAATGAGAATTTTTACAACTGGATCTCAGTCGGCACCTTCTCGGTCAACGTGGGTTTCCAGATAGATCAGCTCACCGCGGTGATGCTGCTGGTGGTGACCACGCTCAGTTCGCTCATTCATATTTACTCCGTAGGCTACATGCACGGCGACAAGGGATATCCCCGGTTCTTCTCCTACCTGGCGCTCTTCACGTTCTTCATGCTCGTACTTGTGATGGCCAATAACTTCCTGGTCATGTTCGTGGGCTGGGAAGGCGTGGGCCTCTGCTCCTACCTGCTCATCGGTTTCTGGTACGAGAAAAAGTCGGCTGCTGATGCGGGCGTCAAGGCTTTTGTGGTAAACCGCGTGGGCGACTTCGGGTTCGTGCTCGGCGTTCTACTCATTTTTCTGACCTGCGGCACTCTCGATTTTTCCGAAGTCTTCGCCTCAATGGGTTCCCCGGCGATCACGAGCCAGACCTATCAGCTCTTCGGCGGGGAGATCAACGTGGTCACGCTGATCGCGCTCCTCCTGTTCCTGGGAGCGATGGGCAAATCTGCGCAGCTTCCTCTGTATGTCTGGCTGCCCGATGCCATGGAAGGCCCTACCCCGGTCAGCGCCCTGATCCATGCTGCAACCATGGTGACCGCCGGCGTGTTCATGGTGGCGCGCTGCGCGCCGATCTTCTCGCTCTCTGAAACTGCGATGAACACCGTAGCGATCGTGGGCGGTCTGACCGCCGTCTTTGCCGCGACCATCGGTCTCGTGCAGAACGATATAAAGCGGGTAATTGCCTATTCCACGATCAGCCAGCTCGGGTATATGTTCCTGGGCCTCGGCGTGGGGGCGTACTCTGCCGGCATCTTCCATCTCACGACGCATGCGTTTTTCAAAGGGCTCCTGTTCCTTGCTTCGGGCAGTGTGATCCATTCCCTTTCGGGCGAGCAGGACATGCGCAAGATGGGCGCGCTCAAATCCAAGATCAAGATTACCCATGTCGTTTTCATTATCGGTTCGCTTGCGCTTGCCGGCATCTTCCCCTTTGCCGGTTTCTTCAGCAAGGACGAGATTCTCTGGAGCGCCTATAACGCTTCGTCCCTCGGCAGACTGTTGTGGGTACTCGGCGTAGTCGGTGCGTTCATGACTGCCTTCTACTCCTTCCGGCTGATCTATCTTACCTTCTACGGCAAGTCGCGGATGGACCATGATGTTGAGCACCACGTGCATGAATCGCCCAAGGTCATGACCGTACCGCTCATGATCCTCGCGTTCTTCGCCGCGTTCATCGGCTTGATCGGCATACCGGGTGCGATTATTCCCCATGCGAACCTGTTCGGAGATTTTCTAGCGCCGCTCTTTCCCCACGCTGAGCACGCTGCAGAAGCGGAAAGCCATTGGCTCGAACTCGGGCTCATGGTATTTTCCGTGGCTGTTGCAGCGGCCGGTATCCGGCTTGCGTATATGCTGTATGTAAAGAACACGTCAGTCCCCGATCGAATGGCGACGAAATTCGCCGGCACGTACAACCTGCTCCTGCACAAGTACAAGGTTGACGAGATCTACAACTACATCTTCGTCGACGGCCTGGTCCACAAACTCGCGAAATTCCTCTACACGGTGGGGGACGTGAAAATCGTAGACGGCGCGGTGAATGGCATTGCCCGGCTTCATCGGCTCTACGAGTCAGAGCGGCAAGAAACTTCAGAGCGGTTATGTGCAGCAGTACGCCTTTACCATGGGGCTCGGCCTCGTGGTGCTGGTAGGTTTGTACTACATTTTTAATTAACGTACGAAGTTATAAGATCCATAATACGAATACATAGCCAAACGTTCCTTTAGCGATTACGGTTTCACGCTGAACTCTGCACTCAGTACCCTGTTTCATTAAGGAGTTTATCCATGCTCGAATTGAAACTCAATCAGCTTGACTATCCGCTGCTGAGCCTTTTTATCCTTCTCCCCGTGACCGGGGCGTTTATCCTGCTTTTCATTCGAAATGCGGTTGTGGTGCGCTGGACAGCACTCGCCTTTTCGCTCATCGAACTCGGCCTGTGCATACCGCTTCTCCTAAACTTCGACAGTTCCATTGCCAACATGCAGTTCGGCGAGAGCATGCCCTGGATCGCGGCCTGGAACATCAATTACCGGCTCGGCGTTGACGGGATCAGCATTCTGTTCGTCGCGCTGTCTGCGCTCCTCACGGTCATATCGATCATGGTCTCCTGGACCGCCATCCAGGACCGGGTGCGGGAATTCATGATCGCCATGCTGTTCCTCGAAGCGGCCATGATCGGCGTCTTTGTTTCCCTTGACCTCTTCCTCTTCTATATTTTCTGGGAAGCCATGCTCATCCCCATGTACCTTCTGATCGGGATCTGGGGCGGTCCGAACCGGCTGTATGCAGCAATCAAGTTCTTCCTCTACACGCTGGTCGGCAGCGTGCTCATGCTCATCGCGATCATCGCGGTCTATTTCGCGGCCGGACACACGTTCGACGTGCTCGCGCTCATGAATCATAAATTCGACTACACCTTCCAGATGTGGGTGTTTGCGGCCTTCTTCGCGGCTTTTGCCGTCAAGGTCCCGATGTTCCCGGTCCACACCTGGCTGCCCGACGCCCACGTTGAGGCGCCGACTGCCGGCAGTATCATTCTTGCGGGCATCCTCATCAAGATGGGGGCCTACGGGTTTCTGCGCTTCTCGCTGCCCTTCTTCCCCGACGCGGCCATTGCCTGGACGCCTGCCATCATGGTGCTCTCGGTCATTGCCATCATCTACGGCGCCTATATGGCCTTTGCGCAGACCGATTTCAAGAAGCTCATTGCTTACTCCAGTGTTAGCCATATGGGCTTTGTGACCCTCGGCATCTTTGCGTTGAACCTCCAGGGCCTCGAAGGCGGCATCCTTCAGATGCTGAATCATGGCATCTCGACCGGCGCGCTGTTCCTCGCCGTGGGTGTGATCTACGAGCGGACCCACACGAGGCAGATCGCGGACTACGGCGGGATCGCGGCCCGGGTGCCGGTGTACGCCACATTCCTGATGATCATCACGTTTTCGTCAATCGGGCTGCCGGGAACGAACGGTTTTATCGGCGAGTTCACGATCCTCCTGGGCGCATTTTTGCACTATAAACCGTACGCCGTGATCGCGTCGCTGGGCATCATCCTCGGCGCAGGATACATGCTCTGGCTCTACCAGCGCGTTGCCTTCGGCAAGATAACGAATTCACATAATGAGCACCTTGCAGACATGAATGTCCGCGAAGTTGCGGCGGCATTTCCGCTCGTCGTGCTGGTGTTCCTCATCGGTCTTTACCCGAACGCCGCCTTTGGTGTGATGCATGCCTCGGTGGAAAACTTGGTTCAGCAGATCAACGCCAAGGTGGCGACGGCACCGGCGGTCACCCAGATGCTCAGCACCGTGATAGGAAAATAAGGTAAGGAGAAATCATGCCCACTCTGTATCAACAATTTCTGCAAAAGATAATTCCGATATTGCCTGAGACTATCATGATCGTCACTGCTCTCTTAGTGCTCATCTTCGATTTCTTCGTCGAGAAGGACCGAAAATCAATACTCGGCTGGTTCAGCGTGCTCGGCGTCGTCGGTGCAGCCATCGCTACTTATAAGTTAATGGGCGCAAACGAGGTCGTTTTTGCCGGAACGTTTCAGCTGGACGCCTTCTCCACATTTTTTAAATTTGTCTTCTACATTGCCTGCGGACTCGGGATCCTGGTTTCAATCAACTACCTCAAGATCGAGGACATCCATCGCGGCGAATACTACGCCCTCATGCTCTTTGCAACGAGCGGTATGATGCTCATGGCATCGGCAGGGGACCTGATTACGATTTATCTTGGCCTGGAACTCATGGCCCTCTCCATCTACATTCTTGCGGGCTTTATGCGGCACAACAACCGGTCGAACGAGGCCGCGATCAAATATCTCATCCTTGGCGCCTTTTCTTCGGCCATTATGATCTACGGCATGTCGCTTCTCTACGGGCTTTCGGGCACCACGAATCTCACCGGGATCCTGACGTACCTGCGTAGTACCAGCCTTACGAACCCTATCATCTTTCTCGCCATGATCATGCTGGTCGTGAGCTTCGGGTTCAAGGTGGCAGCCGTGCCGTTCCATATGTGGGTGCCTGATGTGTATGAGGGGGCGCCGACCTCGGTTACGGCTTTTATGTCTGCAGGACCCAAGGTGGCCGGTTTCGCCGTGCTGCTCAGGGTTTTCCTGTATGCCTTTGAACCGCTGCACCAACACTCTACGGTAATCATTTCCGGGCTTGCGGTCCTTACCATGGCCGTCGGCAACATCATGGCCTTGTCCCAGACCAATATCAAGCGGATGCTCGCCTACTCGTCAATTGCCCATGCCGGGTATGCTCTCGTCGGTCTTGCAGCCGGAGGGCCGGATGGCGCTGCGAGCGTGATGTTGTATGTCTGCATCTATGCCCTCATGAACATGGGCGCTTTCGGCGTTGTGATCATGCTCAGAAAAGCTGGGGAGCGGGGCGAGGAAATTTCCGATTTTGCGGGGCTCGGCAAAACGAACAAGACCGCGGCTTTTCTTATGTTGATTTTCATGTTCTCGCTCACCGGCATCCCGCCTCTTGCAGGGTTCGTGGGGAAATTTTATATCTTTAAATCCGCGGTGCAGGCAGGGCTCATTTGGCTTGCGGTAGCGGGTGTGCTGTTCTCTGCGGTGAGCGCCTATTTTTATCTCCGGGTCATCATGGTCATGTATATGCATGAGCCGAAAGGCAGCGTTGAGCTTTTGACGTCTCCGTCCCTCGCACTGGCGCTGGCGATCTCGGTAACCGCTGTGCTCGTTATCGGGGTGTATCCGACGGATATCCTGAACTACGCGCGTGCCTCGATCACCGGGATCATGTGAGTGCTGCGCTTTCCGGATACGGGAAAATGCAGGAATGGAAACGTCCGCAAATTGGCCAGGCTGAATGCCTGGCCTTTTTTATTGTCAGACTTCAGAATCATATTGCCTGCTGATAAAGAAGACCAAAAAGTGTACCTGAGTCAGAATGTTCCATAAGCCGAAAGTACTCTATCACGGGCTAGGACATAACTCCGATCCTTTTTTCTCACTTGATTCAAATGGTCGAAAGTTGTATGTTACAATCAAATGTGCGAACATTTGTTCGAGGCTATGCCCTCGTTTCTTTTTTTTCTTGCCATTGTTTTTTCTTCACCTGATTTCTTATAAAGAATAGAGACACCTAAATCCAAGTATTTTATTTGGGGTTTCGACATGATAAAAAGCACGGTTTTTCTTCTACTTCTGTTAATTGCTGCTGCATCAATAGGTGCAGCTCAAGATAAAATCGTTATTGCAAAAGTTGATAAAAACATTGACCGTCTCATGATAAAGCCGTCAATTTCGCCCAAGGTGACTGAAAAGTTCGAATACTATGAAGTCAAGGGGTCGAGCGAACCGGAATTGCGTTGTGACATGAACCATAACAGCTGCAGATGGGATGATGGAAGAAAGTACGATTCTGTGACAAGCTGGCGAGTGAAGTGGAACTACGATTACGACCGTGCCCCCCAGTCCTGTACTGCGGTTTCTTTCAAAGCCTCTGTCGAGGTGGTCTTCCTCTATCCCAAATGGGTCCACGCCGGTGGGGTGCCCCAGCCGCTCGTAGCCAAATGGGACAGTTACATGAAAAACCTCACCGTGCATGAAAACGGGCATCGGGACATTGCCGTGAAAGCGGCAACTGAACTTTCTCAATCCGTGGGCAAATTACCGCCGGCGCCGAGCTGCTCCGGCCTTGACCGGGAAGTGCAGACGCTCTGCCGCCTGAGAATGAAGAAATTGAACGACGATGAGCAGGCTTATGATGTAAGTACCAAGCATGGATTCACTCAAGGGGCGATATTCCCGTAGCAGGAAACAAAAAGCAGGCTAACTTATCGCCTGCTTTTTTTACTCTACATTTGATACTTGCTACTGTCCGCTTACTTTTGATTTGCACCGCCTTATTGTCGTCTTTTTAAAGAAGCTCGTCATTCGCTTCTATCGGTTCTGTTTCAAAAAAACCGTAACACCGTTATCTCTTGCGGGTCCCGCAGAAACGGTGCTTTCTATGCATGAACCCTTTCCTGCCAGGGAGCCCTGCCTAAATCAGAACTCGTCATCCGTCGTTCTGTTCTAAGCCTGGTTCTTCTGGAGCGAATCCGTCTGCACCTGCGCCTTGAGCAATCTCACACCCTGAACCAGTATCAAAACAGGTAATACCATTATAGGTTCCTGCACTGCTCATCTCGTGCGTCATTGGCATATACATTTCTGAAACACTCGTCCCGCCCGTCATAGGCGTGCTCACCTCTGCAGCATACGCTGCCCCTAAGGCAAGAGCAAAGGCCAAAACGTCTATGGTTATACGCTTCTTCCTCTCTGCCTCCTTTCACTTCGACAATCTACTTCAACACTATCCAGCCTTTCCCGTTGTCAAGACAGAGCGCGAAATTGCGGCTACCACAACCTTGTTCTGCCGTCGCACTCCAATCATGGTCAGACAGATTTATCTGTCGGAATGCGTTTCACGTTTCGAAATCATGATTCCCCTCATAACAGCATCTCGCGACCCATGATATACTTTGTATATGAAAACAGAAGCAAAATCATACCTCTTAAAAGAGTATGGCTCGTGGAGCGTATTGGTCGTCGCGTATTTAATAGGCGCTGGTGTAAGCCACGCATTTACGTGGTTACTCTTTCCACTCTTTGCCGCACTTGCCGTGCTGATTAACTCCAAACAGGCATTCATGAAATGGCGTCGCAGCAGGGACGACCGAACGCCGCTGGTCGTTTTCCTGGGCCACGTCGCTTCGGCGGCAGCGATCCTGCTCGCCGTCTTCCGGAACGATATAACCATGCTTCTGCCGCTCTTGATTTTCCCTGCGGCCTATCTCCTGTCAAACAAGCTGGCTGGCGAGCATTTTATTCTCACGGAGATCCTGGGGTTCGTGCTGCTCAGCCTGGCGGGCGTGCTTGCGAAGTACCTCCTCACCGGGGGGCTTGACGTCAGGTTGTTCCTCGGCCTGGCGGTGTATTTTACCGCCGGTATTTTCAAGATCAAGGCGATGCTGATGAAAAAAACGGCGGACCGGATCCTGACGATTGTGTATGTGTTGCTCTCCGCATATGTCTATCACCGAATGTTTATCCCCCTGCTCATTCTCCTTCCCCTGGTCGAGAACCTCGTAGCTGCAGCCACGCTCTACAAAGTCAGGCTGCAGACTACCGGTTGGATCGAGGTCACAAAAAGCATCCTGTTCCTGGTCCTGTTCGTCTCTTACTACTAAGGTCGTGATGGCGTTTCTTTCTACCAAGCTGGTGAAAGTACGGTCGATTCTCAAGAGTGCTAAAATAGTGGTTAGGGGTTCAGAATGACTGTAAAGACACAGGATACGGGCCTTACTGCAAATGCATTGGCGGTGCTTTCGCGCCGCTATTTGAAAAAGGACGACCACGGGAGGCCTGTAGAGTCGCCGGAAGAGATGTTTCGCAGGGTGGCGAGCAATGTTGCCCAGGCCGAGCTTCTCTATGACGACCACGCGGATATCCGAGCAACGGAAGAGGAATTTTTTAGCGTACTCGCAAATCTCGAATTCCTGCCGAATTCACCGACCCTGATGAATGCAGGTCGGCCTCTTCAGCAGCTGGCAGCTTGTTTCGTGCTGCCGATCGAAGATTCGCTCGAATCCATCTTCGACGGAGTCAAGAATACGGCCCTCATCCACCAGAGTGGAGGCGGCACAGGCTTCTCGTTCAGCAGGCTGCGGCCCAAGGACGATGCCGTGCGCACCACCAGTGGCGCAGCAAGTGGTCCGGTATCGTTCATGCGGGTTTTCAACATAGCCACGGAGGTGATCAAGCAAGGCGGAACCCGGCGCGGTGCGAACATGGGAATCCTGCGCGTGGATCATCCCGACATCCTGGAGTTCATCTCAGCCAAGGAAGACAACAGAGAATTGACAAATTTCAATATTTCTGTGGCTGTGACCGAGAATTTCATGCATTCTGTCGAGAGCGGCGGGGAGCTGTTGCTTGTCAATCCGCACAACCGGCAGGTGGTCAAGACGCTGAAGGCACGGGAGGTTTTCGACAGGATCGTGCAGATGGCCTGGAAAACGGGAGATCCCGGCGTAGTGTTTCTCGACCGGATCAACCGGGACAATCCCACCCCGCAGCTCGGAGAGATGGAGAGCACCAATCCTTGCGGCGAGCAGCCGCTCCTGCCCTACGAACCGTGCAATCTCGGGTCTATCAACCTCGGCCTGATGGTCAAGTCCGTTAACGGTATTGCTGAGATAGACTGGGAAAAACTAAAACAGACCGTGCGGATCGGCGTCAATTTTCTGGACGACGTGATCGATGTGAGCCGGTATCCGCTCGACGAAATCGACCGAATGGCAAAGGGCAACCGGAAGATCGGCCTCGGCGTCATGGGTTTTGCCGACATATTGATCCGCCTGGGTATTCCTTACGATTCCGAAGAAGCACTGAGCACGGGCGAGGAGATCATGAAATTCGTGAGGGAAAAAGGGCGGGCGTATTCGGCCGAACTTGCACGAAAACGCGGTGTGTTTCCGAACTATCCCGGGAGCAGATACGATCGAGCGGGCGGCCCCGCTCTCAGGAACGCGACCGTGACGACGGTTGCTCCGACGGGAACACTTTCGATCATTGCGGGCTGCTCAAGCGGCATCGAGCCGCTCTTTGCGCTCTCCTTTACGCGCCACATACTGGGAGACGTCGAGCTCCCGGAGCTCAACAAGTCCTTCCTCGAAACGGCAAAAAAGCAGGGGTTCTTCAGCGACCAGCTACTGATGCGAGTCCTGGCAGGAGAATCCATCCAGCGCATGAGCAGCGTGCCCGAAGACGTGAAGCGTCTTTTTGTGACGGCCTTCGAAATCGCGCCCGAGTGGCACGTGCGCATGCAGGCGGCGTTTCAGCGCCACACGGACAACGCCGTGTCCAAGACGATCAACTTTCCGCAGCAGGCCACCGAGGAAGACGTGCGAAAGGCCTTTCTCCTCGCCTACCGGGAAGGCGTCAAAGGTATTACGGTTTTTCGCAGCGGCAGCAAGAGCGAACAGGTCCTGACCTGCGCCGATCCGCTTTATTGTTGATGAAGACGGTGAAGGAGCGTAAGACAATGAATATCGCCATCGGTGCTGACCACGGGGGATTTCACCTGAAAGTAATTCTCCTGGAGTACATTAAAAAGCTGGGTCACGCCGTACGTGACCTGGGGACCTATGACAGCGACCCAGTCGATTATCCTGACTATGCCCGGGCCGTGGCCAATGCTGTTATCGATGGGAGAGCAGAGCGGGGGATACTTATCTGCGGCAGCGGGGTCGGGGCCTGTGTAGCGGCGAACAAATTCCCCGAGATCCGGGCCGCCATATGCCACGACACCTTCTCTGCGCACCAAGGCGTGGAGGACGATGATATGAATGTTTTATGTCTTGGAGCACGGGTCATCGGACCTGAATTGGCAAAGGATATCGTAGCTACGTATTTGAAGTCGACATTCTCGGGTGCGGAACGGCATGTGCGGCGGCTGAGCAAGATCGCGAATATCGAAAAGGAGCTCATTAAACGCTAAAATGGCCCTCCGGATTCAGGCTGTGGGTGAAAGCTGTTGAATCTTGTGACGCACAATAATTTGCGAAGAACTCAAAAGGAGAAATTGCCATGAAGCTGGGATATATCGGTTTGGGCAAGATGGGCTACAACATGGCTGAGTTGCTGCTCGAAAAGGGGCACCAGCTCGTTGCCTATAACAGGAGTAAAGCACCTGTCCAAAAAATCGCACAAAAAGGGGCAATTGCAACGGATTCGGTCCGCTCGCTCGTGACTGCGCTGGAGTCGCCGCGGCTTGTCTGGATCATGGTGCCCTATCAGGCGGTCGATGCGATTTTGAAGGACCTCTCGCCGTACTTGACGAAAGGTGATACGATAATCGACGGAGGCAATTCACCCTACAAGGACTCGATTCGCCGGGCACAGGAATTGGAGAGTAAGGGCATCAACTTTCTCGATGCGGGAGTAAGCGGTGGTCCAGGCGGCGCGCGAACGGGGGCGTGTATCATGGTCGGCGGGAGCGAGAAAGTATTTCGCAGGTACGAACAGATTTTTCGCGACGCTTCGGTCGATCAGGGGTACGCGTACTTCGGCAAATCGGGTGCAGGCCATTTCGTGAAGATGGTCCATAATGGGATCGAATACGGCATGATGCAGGCGCTTGCCGAGGGGTTTGCTATCCTGAAGGCTTCGGGCTTCGACCTCGATCTGGCGAAGGTCGCCGAGCTGTACAACCACAAGAGCGTGATCGAATCGCGGCTGGTTGGGTGGCTCAAGGCTGCGTATGAACAATCCGGTGAGAACCTCGAAGGTATCTCTGGCGCGGTCGCGCAGAGCGGAGAGGCCCTGTGGACCATAGACGCGGCGAAGGAGTTCGGAGTCCCCGCGCCTATCATCAAGGGAGCCCTCGATTTTCGGCTCCAGTCGCAGACAAACCCCACCTATGCCGGACAGATCGTCTCTGCCCTCAGGCATCAGTTTGGAGGCCATGAGGTGCAGGCATCTGCGGCAGAGGAGGGGAAGGGGAAAAAGAGAAAAATTGCCTGACCTGGCAAAAAGGGGGGATTGGAATGAGGCCGCAAAAACTCAAAACAAAAATATTTCTGGACGGCGGTGATCCGGTGGAAACGAAGGACATCATACGGCTCCTCGGGTTCCTCGACGGCCAGACAACAAACCCGACGCTGATCGCGAAGAACCCTGAAGCCCGCGCAAGGCTTGAGCGGGGCGAGACGTTCAGCGTTAAAGAGGTACTTGATTTTTATCGCGGGGTCGTAACAACCCTCTGCGGGTTAATCCCCGGGGGATCGATATCCGTGGAGGTCTATGCCGACGTAACGACCCAGGCCGAAACGATGCTAAAGCAGGGGAAAGAAATGTTTTCCTGGATCGCCAATGCGCATGTCAAGTTTCCGACGAACCGGGAAGGGCTCAAAGCGGCAGAGCGGGCGGTACAGACGGGAATGCGTGTGAACATGACGCTCTGCTTCTCACAGGAGCAGGCAGCGGCAGTGTATGCGGCAGCGCGGGGCGCCCGGAAAGGGCAGGTGTTCGTTTCACCGTTCGTCGGGAGACTCGATGACCGCGGTGAGAACGGCATGGATGTGATCGCCAATATCCTGCGTATGTATGCGCAGGGAGAAGACCGCGTGGAAATCCTGACCGCGAGCGTGCGGAACATCGAACACTTCCTGTATGCGCTCAAGCTGGGGACGGACATCATTACAGCGCCCTACGAAATATTGAAAGCCTGGGGTGAAAAGGGGATGCCTCTGCCTGGAGACGATTACCGCTACAACGCTCAATTCCCGAAGCCCATTCCCTACAAAGAGATACAACTCGACAAAAAATGGGAGGAATACGATGTACGGCATGAGCTGACAACCAGGGGAATGGAACGGTTTTCCGAGGACTGGAACAGATTGATAAAATCCGAAAAAAGGAAGATAGCATGAACAAGGATGACGCCACCCGTCAAAAAAGCATGGAGTTGGCAGGGGACGGTGCAGACTCTCTGCAGGCGTATCACCGCGTCGAGAACTGTGATGTCGAGGTACCGCAGCCGGCGGCATTCATCATTTTCGGCGCGTCCGGCGATCTTATGCGGCGGAAGCTCCTCCCGTCGCTTTACCGGCTCTTCAAAAACAGAATGCTCACGCAGCTGTTTTTTATTCTCGGCACCAGCCGTATCAGGATGACGACCGAGCAATTCCGCGGGTCCATGCAGGACGCGGTCAAAACGACGCTGCCGCGTGATTTTGATCAGCGGGTGTGGGACGAGTTCGTGCCCCATCTCTATTACTCCACCTTCAATTACGAGAACCTGGCGTCGTACACCGTCGATCTTGTCGATATCCTTCCGAAGCTCGAGAGCAAGCATAAGACCACGGGGAACCGCATTTTTTATCTGGCCATACCGCCGACGGTCTTCGAAAGCGTGATCCACAATCTCGCAGCTGCGGGGCTGTCGCGCGAGGAAAAGGGCTGCAGCCATATCGTGATCGAGAAGCCCTTCGGCCATGACCTTGCCTCGGCCCGGAAATTGAACCAACTCGTACATACCCATTATAAAGAAAGCCAGATATTCCGCATCGACCACTACCTGGCCAAAGAGACAGTGCAGAATATTTTGATGTTCCGGTTCGCGAACGCCATTTTCGAGCCGTTGTGGAACCGGCGGTATGTGGACCATGTACAGATCACGGCCACCGAAACCATCGGCGTGGAACACCGTGCCGGTTATTATGAAGGAGCGGGCGTGATTCGTGATATGTTCCAGAACCACATGTTCCAGCTCCTGAGCCTCATTGCCATGGAGCCACCCGCGGTGTTCATCGCCGACCGCGTGCAGGATGAAAAGGCAAAGGTCCTCCGTTCCCTCAGGCACCTGTCCCTCGATACGCTGGCCGATCAACTTGTGGTCGGGCAGTATACAAAAGGGACGATCGACGGCAGCGAAGTCCCCGGCTACCGCCAGGAACAGGGCGTAGCAGCAGCATCGCTAACGCCGACCTTTGCGGCCATGCAAGCATTTATCGACAACTGGCGCTGGCACGGTGTTCCTTTTTTTCTCCGTTCCGGGAAGCGCCTTGGGGTGAGGAAAACGGAGATCGCCGTTCAATTCCGTGAAGTGCCGCACTCCATGTTTCCCGATTCGGTCAGCGGTCCCATTGAACCGAACTCCATCGTTCTGAAGATACAACCGGAAGAGGGAATGAGCCTGACGTTCCAGACCAAAGAGGCAGGCACCAAGATCTGCCTGAACCCGGTGGAGATGAAATACGATTATTCCCGCGGCATGGCACTCGACGCCTACGAATGGGTCCTGCTGGACTGCATGATCGGCGACCATATGCTCTTCATGCGCGAAGACAGCGTGGAGCTTGCATGGTCAGCGCTTACCCCGGTGCTCGATGCTGTCGATTCGGGAAAGGGCGTGCCGCTCGCACTGTACCCCGCGGGGACGGACGGGCCAAATGAGGCGCTGCGCCTGCTGAAAAAAATCGGACGCTCGTGGAGACCTTTGTGAATGTCCGAGGCGGGATGGAGGTTTTAGTATTCGAAGATCTCGAAGCGCTGAGCCGCGCGGCTGCCCAATCGTTTTACTCGCTTTCACGCGCGGCGATTGCCGCGCAAGGGAGATTTGTCGTTGCCCTTTCAGGCGGTTCAACGCCGCGGCGACTGTACGCGCTGCTCGGCTCGACACCCTATCAAACCACAGTCGACTGGCGCCGCATACACCTGTTCTGGGCAGACGAGAGGTGCGTTCCGTCCGATCATCCTGAAAGCAACTATGCACTGCTTCGCGATGAGTTGCTGATGCATGTTCCCCTGCCGAAGAACAATATTCACCGCGTGGAGGGAGAAGCGGATCCCGGCGAAGCGGCACGTAAATACGAACAGAGCATCAAGGACTTCTATGGAACGCATATCCCCGCCTTTGACCTTATCATGTTGGGCGTAGGCGAGGACGGGCATACGGCATCTCTCTTTCCCGGTTCATCGGCGCTCCATGAAACTGCGCGGATCGCCGTTCCCGTGTATTTCGAAAAGCCCAAGATGAGCCGGGTTACCCTTACACTTCCGATCATCAACCATTCCTCTTATGTGTTATTCCTTGCGACGGGCGGGGCTAAAGCGAAGGTGGTTAAGAATATTTTGAACGAGGGAAATTCTGAAGGATATCCAGCCGGACTGGTCCGGCCCAAAAGCGGGATGCTTGCCTGGTTTCTCGACCGGGAAGCGGCCGGGAGGCCTTGAAGTCACATACTGTAACGCCTCGTAATATGCGAACGGTGGGACATCGCAGGACCTCCTTTTTTATGATATGATTATCTCCATGCCAAGAGAAAGAAGGTGAATTCAGGATGAAGAAGCAAATGAGCAGGGACGCTCTTACTAAAGAAGCAGCATACTGGAATGCCATGAAGCGGCTTGCAAAGCAGAATCCCGGCACTCTCTGTCGCAAATGAAAGGGCTGAAAGAGCTAACGTTGCTGGTCAGCAACAACACCCAAGCCGGCAGATCCGGCTGGTCTGTGCCGTTGCACGAGGGCCCGCCTGATCTGCCGCCTCATCTTTCTTAGATCATAATTGACAAGTGTAAAACGAAGTTATTCGCAATCTGCTGCATCCCTTAAATCTCATGGCAACCAATAAACCCTTTGAGTTTTTTATCCAGTGGCATTTAACGGAAAACTGCAACCTCCGGTGCAGGCACTGTTACCAGAGCGAGCGAAGCACTGGAGAGCTGCCTTTGTCTGAAATGAAACGAGTCGTCGGTGAAGTATCGGACATGATCAAAGACTGGTCGGACACTTACGGGGTCGCTTTTTCGCCAAGTATGAATGTTACCGGCGGCGAACCGTTCCTGAAAAAAGACCTCTTCGATATCCTGGGAGAAATCAAGAAGCAGGGATTCAAAATGTATGTTCTTACCAACGGGACCCTTGTTAGCCGGGATCGGGCCCGGAGTCTTGCTGATCTCGGTGTCGATGGAGTTCAGGTAAGTATGGAAGGCCCGGAGGATGTCCATGATGCGATCCGCGGCAAGGGGAGCTTTCGTGCCTCAATAGAGGGAGTCGAATGCCTTGTCGACGCAAAACTTCCGATCACGCTGAACGCTACGCTTTCCGCCATCAATGCTTCGACGGTAAAAAAAATTATCGCTCTTGGCTCGCACATGCGGGTACAACGGATCGGGTTCTCGCGGCTCGTGCCTGCCGGGAAAGGCAGGTCCTTGCTCGCGCAAATGCTGACCCGGGAGCAGGTAAGGGACCTCTATGAAACAGTATTCGCGCTCGGCCATGACGGCATCGAAATCGTAATCGGAGACCCGGTCGCGTCGCAGATGCGGGTGAAAACGGACGATGATGCCGGGTCCGTTGCCATCAGCGGATGCTCGGCGGGTGTTGCCGGTTTGACCGTGCTCCCGAATGGAGATGTAATGCCCTGCAGGAGGCTGCCCCTCTCTCTCGGGAACGTAATGAAGGATTCCCTCCGGGAGCTCTGGTCAACGTCGCCGATCCTCGATGCGCTCAGGGACCGGAACAGATACAAGGGTAAATGCCGCACCTGCAGCCGGTGGGCGCAGTGCAGGGGCTGCCGGGCGATTGCTTACGCCTATGCACGGTCGCACGGCGTTGACGATTTTCTTGCAGAAGACCCGCAGTGCTTTATTGAAGCTTCAAAGCTGGCATGTATGAAAGCACTTGTCACCGGCGGTACAGGGTTCATCGGGAGCAAGGTCGTCAGTCTGCTCGCGGAAAACGGCCACACCGTCCGGCTCTTTGCACGAACGGCTGAACTTCCTGCGCAGTTCGCAGGAAAAGATGTCTCGCTTTTTCGCGGAGACCTCCAGGATGCCGGCTCACTCGTTGATGCCATGGCGGGCATGGATGTGCTCTACCATATCGGAGAGCTGAGGAACACATCACCCCGAGCCGCGAAGAAGAACGTGAAGCTTGTAGAAAAGATTCTCAACAACATTGAAAAAGCGGGCTTAAAGCGCTTCCTCTTCATCAGCTCGTTGACCGTGGCAGGCATTCCCTCGGCACTTCCTTCCTCGGAAGAGACAGAACCGAAGCTTGTCCCCGAAGAGCATTACACCGCCTACAAGAAACAGTGTGAAGAGATTCTTGCAGCACAGACAGCGGTAGAGTACGTCGTCATCAGGCCCGGCGTGGTCTACGGCTCTGGCTCCCGTTACCTCGGAGGGTTAATCGCTGCAATCGAACGATTCGGCCCTATTGGTTTTCCCTTTGTGGGAAAGGGAAATAACGTCGCCCCGCTCATTCATGTGAAAGATCTTGCCCGCGCCATCTACCTCGCCGGCTTGCAAGAGAATGCCGCAGGCCAAACATTCAATCTTACCGACGGCCTGCGTCACAGTTGGTATGATTTTTTCAATGCCATTGCCGCATCAGTCGGGAAAAAATTCAGGCTCTTGCCCGTGCCGACTGTTGCACTGGGCGTTCCGTCGCGTGCTCTTGACTTTGTCGGCAGCCTGTTTAATGTGAAATTCAGCTTGAATGCGTATGTGCAGTATGCGTCTTCCGATCTTCTGTTTCTCAACGATAAGGCCCGGCGCGTGCTCAGTTGGGAGCCTGAATACACTCTGGAACGGGGCGTCGAGGAGATGGTCCGGACATATCAGACGAAAGTGCGCTAAGCGCGGCAAGGAGGACTGTATGGAAGCACTGGAAGCGATCTTTTCCCGCAGGAGTATCAGGCTCTACACACCGAAGCCCGTTTCCCGCACACTCATCGAGGAGATCCTGAAAGCAGCCATGAGCGCCCCTTCGGCGGGAGGTGAGCGGCCATGGCATTTCATCGTCATAACCGACCGCGCGATCCTTGATGAGATCCCTCAGTTCCATCCTTATGCCGGGATGCTGAAACAGGCTCACGCGGCCATCCTCGTGTGCGGCGATCCCACGCTGGAAAAACACAAAGGATACTGGGTGCTCGACTGCGCGGCGGCAACGCAAAATATGCTGCTTGCCGCCCATGCAAAAGGGCTCGGCTCGGTCTGGTGCGGTGTATATCCGACTGAAGACCGGGTCATGAACCTTCGGAGGTTGTTGGGCATGCCGCAACACGTCGTGCCGTTTTCTCTCATCCCGCTCGGGTTCCCGGCGGAGATCAAACAGGCACAAGACCGCTTCGACGGTTCGCGGGTCCATGATAACGGGTGGTGATCAGCAGCAAGCGGAGGAGGGGAAAACGGCTTGAGCCACTGGGAAACGCTGTGTTCTGCGCCCGCGACGGCCAGGAAACGTTCCACGTCTATGCCGAGGAAAAAAAGGCTGCCATTAGCGTCGTCATCATGGACCTGACCATTCCCCCGGCAGGGGGGCGAGGAGTCATGAAAAGGCTGCTGGAATGCGATGTGAAAACAAAGGATCGTATCGGGCGATTACTCAAACGACCTCATCAGGGGACAGTTCCGGAATTACGGTTTCTGCGGCGCCGTGTCCACGGCGCAAACCATGCACAACTCGGCAAGACGGTGCAGAAGTTTTGGAGCAATAAGCGTCAATGATACCGTGCACTTTGTAGCAGGACGCCCAGATGGTCGAAAATCCTTTACCGTTGACAAGAGTAGGGTTGTATGCTATCTTCAGAACGTATTCCCGCACATAAGGTCTTGCATTTGCTTGTCTGTTATTATTCATTTTGAAACAACAGAATAGAGGAGGATATATGATGAGCAGAAAACGTATGTATGTTCCGGTCATTATGTTGTTGAGTATCCTGGTTCTCTGGGGCTGCCCCAAGAAAGCGGAAGTAACTACTTCGCCTGAATCACAGGAAACCGCCGTCGCACCTGCCAAGGAAGAGCCGAAGGTTGAACAAAAGACCGAGCCCACGAAGGAAGAGGCCAAACCGGAAGCGGCACAGGAAGAGTCCAAAGAGCGTGCCGCGGCCGCATCAGCCGGTCTGCAGCCGATCTACTTCGATTTTGACAGGTCCTTTATCCGCGACGACGCTCGGTCCGTGATGAAAGCCAATGCCGAGTGGCTCAAGGCCAATCCTAAGATCAAGATCAGGATAGAGGGGAACTGCGACGAACGGGGCACCAAGGAATACAACCAGGCCCTCGGGCAGCGCCGGGCAACGAGCGCGAAGAAATATCTTACCGATATGGGGATCTCATCTAAACGCATCTCGCTCATCAGCTACGGCAAGGAAAAACCCGTCTGCACGGAGCATACCGAAGACTGCTGGCAGAAAAACCGCAGAGATGATCTCGTGGCCCTAACAGAGTAGGAACGCAGGTTTCACGAAGCAAAAAAGGGGTGAAGTGGTGACGCGGAGTTAATTGCCTCGCGTCGCCTTTCCCCCTCTCAACTTTCCCGCGTCCCCGGTTCCCGTTAGTCGAGTGTGCGGAAGGAATTCGTAAAGAGTCAGATGACAGCCAAGCCTTTACTCACCATTTCCGGTATCCTATTCTTGCTGGCCGCCTGTGCCCCCCAGGCCGAACTGGTCAAAACCCAGTCCGAGATGACGGATCTGCGCCAGGACGTGAAAAACACCAAAGCGCTTGCGCAGGAACTGCAGAAACGCCTCGACCGGGACATCCTGAAGCGTCTTGATATGCTCGATGAGAATGTCAAGGGATCCGTGGACGCGCAGAAGGTCATGGCTGACTATGGTGCCAAAAACGACCAGCTAACTACGGATTTACAGCTCCTTCAAGGCAAGCTTGAAGAAAACAACTTCCGCATCGCGGAACTTTCGCAGAAATTGGATGACCGGGCCGTCAAAATTGCAGAGCTTTCAGCCCGTGTCGACGAACTCGATGCAAAAGTTAAGCTGCTGAGCGCGGGGACACCTACGGCCGCGTCCCCGACTGCGGCGGGCAAAGGGAAGTCATCGACCCCGAAGACGATCGAGCCTTCCGAAGCCTATCGACAGGCGAAACACGATTACGACAAGGGGCATTTCGACCTCGCTCTTGCCGGGTTCCAGAATTATGTTGTCCAGTATCCCGATACCAGCACGGTGGACAAGGCTCAATACTGGGTCGGCGAATGCTATTACTCCAAGAAAGAGTTCAGCAAGGCGATCGAGGCCTTTGCCAAGGTCATCAAAAACTACCCCAAGAGCGACAAAGTAGCCGGCGCAAAACTAAAGATCGGGCTCTCGTACCTAAACGAGAAAAATTTTCCTAAAGCAAAAGAGTATCTTCACAGGGTCATCAGGGAGCATGCTGCTTCCAATGAAGCTGAAATCGCTAAGGATCGGCTTGCCAGAATGAAGTAACGGACCACCAGCGGGCCGCAAGTCCTTTCCCCGCCATTCTCTCATCTCTAAGCGGATTATGAAAAGCCTCTGCGCGAGAATAAACGCTTTCGATTTTGTTTGTCCGCTATCAGATCATCTGCCGCCTGTATCAAATACTACATCCACTTCAGCAAGCGCTCCACAAAAATTATCATGCTGAGTCATCCTGCCCATAACGGTTTGATTTGTCACGATAAACTGTTTTTGCTATGATGGTCTGAACCTTGCACAATAACAACCCCAGGAGGTTGGCAATGCGGATCCCTATGGTCGTTTTGGTAATTGCGGTTCTCCTCGTTCCCACAGTTTCCCTCGCCGATGATTCCCTCATTTTGCTGAAAGATCTTGAGCAGGAGGCGCTTCAGAACAATCCCGAAATCCTCATGGCGGCGAAGAAAGCCGAGGCATCAGATGACAGGAAGATCGTTGCCGCGGCGATGCCTGATCCCATGATTGGCTATATGGTGCAGAATGTCGGGTCTCCAGGCACGTGGAGTGTAGGAACGGAAGATATGAGCATGCAAGGCGTGGTCTTCACTCAGGAGATCCCGTTTCCGGGCAAGCTCGGGGCAAAAGGCCGTGCAGCTGGCAAAGAAGCGGAAAGGATGGATGAGGCTGCCCGCGAAACAAAGCTTAAAGTATTGAATAGCCTCAGGTCCGCGTACTATGAATATTTCCTCGCGTTCAAATCCGCCGAGATTCTGGACCAGACCAAGGAACTCTTGAAGAATTTTCAGCGCATCGCCGAAACACGGTACGCAACAGGCCAAGGGACCCAACAGGATGTAATTCGAGCCCAGCTTGAGGTCTCCATGATCCTGGACCGGCTTGCCGAAGAGGAACAGAAAAAAGAAGCACAAGCGTCGGCCATCAACAGCCTTGTTGGCCGCAATCCCCTTGCGCCCCTTGGCAGGCCTGATGAGCTTCCGAGGGCGACGCCCGCTGTTACCGTAGATGAAATGGCCGCCATGGCGATCGAGCATTCCCCGATGCTGAAGGGAAAACAGCGGACGGTGGAACAAAGCAGGGAAGAGCTTTCCCTGAGCCGCAGGGAATACCTGCCGGACATGGTGGTATCCGGCGGATGGTTCACGCGGGGCGAAAAAACGGACGTATGGCAGGCGAGTGTGATGTTCAAAATTCCGCTCTACTTTTGGAATAAATCAACGGGCGTGAAGTCCGCGTCTGCGGACCTCAGCGCTGCGCGCTATGAGTACGACGCAGAGCGGCTTGCGACGCTGGCCCGGGTGCGCGACCTCTATTCCATGGTGAAGACTGCGGAGCACCACATCGATCTCTATGAAGCGGGGATCATTCCGCAGGCGAAGCTGTCGCTCCAGTCCGCTACGACGAATTACCAGGTAGGGAAAACCGATTTTATGACGCTGCTGGAAAGCGAGAACATGCTCCTGAAGTACCAGCTCATGGAGCAGGAAGAGCTGGTGAACCTGAACAAGACCATGTCCATGCTTGGCGAGATAACGGGAGAAGATCATGAAATGTAATAATTATGGAATGTTCCGCAAGCGGTACAGGCTCCGTGAAGGCTGCGGACGGGAAAAAAGAAAATCCATTTTCTTTGCGCATTGTGCCGCGTGCGTTTTAGTTTTTGTCAGCCTTGTCGTATCGGCCCAGGAGCACGCTGGCCACTCTGGACAGGTGTCGGGTAGCAAGGAGCAGAGTGCCGCAAGCATGAAACAGGCCGCTCCTCCGGTCATTACGATCAGCCCGGATAAGGTGCAGCTCATCGGTGTGCGCACGGCCGTGGCGGACCTTCGCTCGCTGGATAAGCAGATCCGCACCGTGGGCAAGATAGAGCCCGACGAAACGCGTCTCGCCTTCGTGAACACAAAGATCGCGGGATGGGTGAAAAAGCTCTACGTCGATTATACCGGAAAACAGGTGGAGAAAGGCCAGCCTCTATTGTCGATCTACAGTCCTGATCTCGTCACGGCCCAGGAGGAATATCTCATTGCGCTGCGGTCGGTGAGGTCATCTCTGACCGGGACCGGCCACATGGCCGAGATTGAGGCCTCACGCAGCGAACTGCTGCAATCGGCGAAGCGGCGGCTTCAGCTCTGGGACATCACCGACTCGCAGATAGCGGAGCTTGAAAAGACCGGAAAACCTCAGACCGAGATGATCATCGAGTCGCCGCAGAGCGGCATCGTGCTCGAGAAAATGGTGCTCGAAGGAGGCTATATTACGCCGGGCATGAACCTTTATAAAATAGCCGACCTTTCGTCGATCTGGATCATGGCCGATATTTACGAATATGAAGTCCCCTTAGTCAGGGTCGGCCAGACTGCAGTGGTGACCTTGCCGTACTATTCCGGCCAGAGTCATCGTGCAATCGTAAATTATATCAATCCGTCCCTGGACCCGGTGAGCCGGACGGTCAAAGTGCGGTTGTCCATGAAGAATCCCGGACTCCTCCTGAAGCCCGAGATGTTTGCGAATGTCGAGATCATGGTCTCTTCAGGCTCAAGGCTGGTGATCCCCCGCGAGGCAGTGATTGATTCGGGCACGCGCCAGATCGTCTATGTCGAGAAAAAACCGGGAGTGTACGAGATGCGGCGGGTGACCCTCGGCCTGCGAGGAGAGGATTACGTAGAAGTACTGAAAGGCATTAAAAAAGGCGAGCGCGTCGTTACGTCCGGCAACTTCCTGATAGATTCCGAGAGCCAGCTGAGGTCGGGGGGATACTAATCGTTCATAGTTCAGAGTTCAGAGAAAAAAGAAGAAGAAACAGACGGTGGCACTTTACATGCTGAACTCTGAACCCGGAACTGAGGTTTCATATCATGTTAGCCAAAATCATAGAAATTTCGGCACGAAATAAATTCCTCGTTTTTCTGCTGGTGGGGTTCCTTACCCTCTGGGGGATCTGGGCGGTGTATCACACGCCGCTCGACGCCATCCCGGACCTTTCGGACGCCCAGGTGATCGTATACACTGAATGGACGGGCAGGAGCCCGGACCTGGTCGAGGACCAGATCACCTATCCCATTGTCTCGACGCTGCTCGCTGCGCCCGAGGTGCGCGTGGTGCGCGGCAAATCCTTTCTCGGCACGTCCTTCGTCTATGTCATTTTCAAAGACGGCACCGACATCTACTGGGCGCGGAGCCGGGTGCTCGAATATCTCCAGGGCGTCCAGGGAAAACTTCCCGCGGGCGTGACCCCGCAGCTCGGCCCTGACGCGACCGGTGTGGGCTGGGGGTTCCAGTACGCATTGGAGGACGAGAGCGGAAAACACGATCTTTCCCAGCTCCGATCGCTCCAGGACTGGACCCTCAAGTATGCCATTGAATCAGTGCCCGGCGTTTCCGAGGTGGCGAGCGTGGGCGGGT
Organism: Nitrospirota bacterium; assembly: GCA_963754875.1. GTDB lineage: Bacteria > Nitrospirota > UBA9217 > UBA9217 > UBA9217 > JAJYKN01. The sequence continues at coordinate 200,193 of CAVWHO010000016.1, read as the reverse complement.
TCGTGAAACAGTACCAGATCATTGTGGACCCGAACCGGCTCGCGGCGTACAAGCTTTCACTTGCAAAGGTCATGGACGCTGTCAGGCGCAGCAACCGCGACGTGGAAGGCAGGGTCGTGGAATGGTCCGGCAGGGAATACATGGTCCGCGGCCGCGGCTACATCCACGACAAGTCGGACATCGAGAAGATCGCCGTGGGCACAAACGAGAAAGGTACGCCCATCCTGCTCCGGGACATCAGCCAGGTCCAGCTCGGCCCGGAGATCCGGCGCGGCACGTCGGACCTGGACGGAAAAGGCGAGACCGTAGGCGGCATTGTCGTGGTCCGCTTCGGCGAAAACGTCCTCGACGTGATCGAGCGGGTGAAAGCAAAGATTAAAGAGCTGCAGCCGTCTCTGCCCGAGGGGGTCAAGATCGTGACAACCTATGACCGGTCCGAGCTCATCCACCGCTCCGTGGACACGCTCCGCGAAGAAGTGATAAAACTCGGCATTGCCGTGAGCGTAGTTTGCATCATCTTCCTCTTCCATCTTCCGAGTGCTCTCGTCGTGATCCTGACCCTGCCCGTGGCGATCCTGATCTCCTTCGTCTGCATGTACTACCTCAAGATCAGCTCGAACATCATGAGCCTCTCCGGCATCGCCATCGCCATCGGCGCCATGGTGGATGCGTCGATCATCATGGTCGAGAACGCGCACAAAAAGCTCGAAGAGTGGGAAAAGGGCGGAATGGTCCACGGATCGCGCGTGGACGTGATTATCGACGCTGCAAAAGAGGTCGGACCGTCGCTCTTCTTCTCGCTCCTCGTTATCACCGTGGGGTTTCTCCCTGTCTTTACGCTGGAGGAACAGGCCGGCAGAATGTTCAAACCCCTCGCGTATACAAAAACGTTTTCCATGCTCTTTGCGAGTTTCCTCGCCATCACGCTTACACCCGTGCTGATGACGCTCTTTATCAAAGGAAAGATCAGGCATGAGGACAACAACCCCATCAGTCATGTTCTCACGAAAATATATCACCCCGTTGCAGACTTCGCACTCCGCTTTCGGAAGTTCGTCATCATCGCTGCGATCGTCATCGTTCTGGTCACGGTTTTCCCCTTTACCAAATTGGGTTCGGAGTTCATGCCGCCGCTCTACGAGGGCACGCTCCTGTTCATGCCGTCATCAGTGCCCGGCGCCTCCATCACGACCATGAGCGAGGTGCTCCAGGCCGAGGACCGGATCATCAAAGAGTTTCCCGAGGTGGAGCGAGTCTTCGGCAAGGCAGGCAGGGCCGAGACACCGACCGATCCTGCGCCGCTCGAGATGGTCGAGACCAATGTGACCTTAAAGCCCATGAGCCAGTGGCGGCCGCAGTACAAAAAATGGGAAGACCTTCGCGATGACATCGACAATGCCCTCACCATGCCCGGCGTGGCGAACACCTGGACCATGCCGATCATCGGCAGGATCGATATGCTCGCGACGGGCATCCGGACGCCCCTGGGCATCAAGATATTCGGCCCCCATCTTGACGGGATCGAGCGTATCGGCCTCGATCTGGAACAGGCTCTTCGCACCGTCCCCGGTACGCGCAGTGTTTACGCCGAACGGGCCAATACGGGCTACTTTCTCGATTTCGACATCAACCGCGACGAAATCAGCAGATACGGCCTCACCATCGAGGACGTGCAGGAAGTAATCGAGTCCGCCATCGGCGGCATGAACCTGACCACGACGGTCGAGGGCCGGGAGCGGTATCCCGTGAACATCCGCTACGGCCGGGAACTGCGGAACGATATCGAGAAGCTCAAGCGGGTGCTTGTCCCGACGATGGATGGCGCCCAGGTCCCGTTGGGCCAGCTTGCGGACATCAAAGTGACGCGCGGCCCCGGCATGGTCCAGAGCGAGGGGGGGAGTCTGACTGCCGCGGTGACGCTCGGCATTGAAGGAAGCGATTATGGCGGCTACGTGGCGAAGGCCGGCAAGGCGATTGCCGAGAAGGTGGAGATCCCTGCGGGATACACGATCCAGTGGAGCGGGCAATACGAATACATGGAGAACGTCAAAGCCAAGCTCTTCTACGTGATTCCGCTCACGCTCCTGATCATCATCGTTCTGATCTATCTCAACACAGAATCGCTCACCAAGACCACGATCGTGCTGCTGGCAGTTCCCTTTTCGCTTGTGGGCACGGTCTGGTTCCTCTATTTCCTGGGCTACCACATGAGCACCGCGGTCTGGGTCGGCGTGATCGCCTTGGCGGGCCTCGACGCGGAAACGGGCATCGTGATGCTGCTCTACCTCGACTTGTCATTTAACCGGTGGCACCAGGAAGGAAGGATCAATTCTTTGCAGGACATCGAGGACTCGGTGATGGAAGGCGCGGTGAAACGCATCAGGCCCAAGATCATGACGGTGTCGGTGATTCTCGCGGGGCTGGTGCCGATTATGTTCTCCGAGCGGCACCGGCGCGGACGTGATGAAGCGGATCGCGGCCCCTATGATCGGAGGCGTGGTGACATCGACGATATTGGAGCTGATCATTTATCCTGCGATTTACGTGATCTGGAAGGAACGGGAACTGAAAAGGCAGTAGGCCGAGGAAGGTAAGAGGATGCAGGATGCATGATAAAGGACAAACCGAAAATCGATTGTCCATCAGGTATCATGCATCATGAATCATCCATCTTCTTCTGTTATTTCGTCTTTGGCGCCCGTGCGGCATCGTAGCGTTTCAAGTAGTCGGCGGTAACCCGCTCCGTGTCCCAGCCAAGGGCCTTGGCATAAAGCGTGAGGAAACCCCGCGTATAGGCGCGGACCGGAAGTTTTGTGAAGTTTTCTTCCTCGATCATTTCAAGATACCGGACACTCACCTTTGTCGCATCCGCAACATTCCGCAAGCTCAGCCCGCGCTGTTCCCGCAGCATCTTGATCGCGGCGCCGGAAAACTCGGCAATAAACTGGGACAGGGGGGCGACTCTTTCCAGGGGGGCCGGTGTCTCTTCCGCCGGCGCCTGAGGCGGGTCCATGCTGCTTCGGTAATGATTGCCCGACGGCAGCGAGAGTGCCGGTTGAATCGGCTGGCGCTGATACTTTGGCGGCGGGGGAGGCGGAGGCGGTTCCGGCAAGTCATTCTGCTGCCTCAACATCGCATCGTACCGTTTTCGATTGTCTTCGTATACGAGGGTACGGTAAGCTTCTTCGATCCGTTGGTGGATGGCCGCAGTCTCGTCGGCACTGAAGAGCGAATAGAGGGCGATGGAGTTCGGCTCATAGATCCGCCGGACCCGTTCGTAGGCCTTGTGGATCTCCTGCGAAGTGGCCGTGGGGCTGACCTCCAGCAGTTCGTAGTAATTCAGGTCTTCAATTTTTTTGATCATGGTGTTATTCTCTCTCAAAACCGGAAGAGGCGAAACAAATTTCATCACAAATGCACAAAGGTACGAAGTATTTCAGGATCCGCCGGGGGTTTAGTTGATACGTTGGTCGTCTTCCGCTTTCCCGGTGTTCCGGTGCCTCGCGGTCAATGTTTTTTAATACAGCATGCTTGCCGTGAGCTGCTCTTTCCGAAGGAGGTTGTGAACGATGCGCTCAATGCACCGTGACGGCCGGGAATAGGGGTATTCTATGGCCAACGGCCGCTTGCTCCGGATCGACTGCCAGACGCAGTCGTCGTATTCCACGTAACCCAGGTAATCGAGGTTGATGCCGAAATATTTCTGGCATGCGCTCTTCATCGAGAACCCGATCTGGATATCGTTTTTGGTCCGCACCTGATTCACGACCAGCTTAGGCCTGAACTTGAGCACTTCGAGCTCGAGGATCTCGCCGACTTCCTGTTCCAACATCTTCACGCGTTCGATAAGGTCGTAGGGAGTCCGGATGCCCATCGTGTTCTTCTGGTCCATGGCAGCATCAATCAGGTCCTTGATGTTTTGGTTCGCCACGACTTTTTTGAATCTTCGGTAAAAAGCGCTCTTGATGAACCGGTATGCGTTCTCGATTGCGGTTGGCTCGGGCAGCACCACGAGAATGCCGTGGTCAGAGAAGAGGAAAAAATCGAGGATATTGAACGATGTGCCTGCTCCGAGGTCCAGCAAAATATAGTCCGCATCGAGCGTCTCAAGGTGCCGGAGGAGCCGCGTCTTCTGGGCGAAATTGGGATTGGCCGCGTCAAGGAAGTCCTGTGCACCGCTGATGAGGCTGAGGTTCGGGATGGTCGTGTTGATGATTATGTCCTGGATGTTTTCCACACGCCGGTTCAGGAAGTCGGAGAGCGTTATTTCCGGGACACCGATGCCGAGGGTCGTATGAAGGTTTGCGCCGCCGAGGTCGGCGTCCACAAGCAGGACCTTCTTTTTCAGGCGCGCTAGGTGAATGCCGATATTGCCGGTAATCAGGCTTTTTCCGATCCCGCCTTTACCGCCGCCGATAGCCCAGATTTCCTTCTTACGCAGAGCATCCTGGATTTCGATCATCCCGCCACATTCTCCCCGGTCACGTCCGCAGTCACGGGTTCTGTTTCGGACGCCGTGCCTTCCGCTGCATCTCCCGGTTCAGGCGGTTCCCCGGACGCCGATTCTTCCGGGGCCGATTCCCCGGCAGGTGACCCGTCCATTTCTTCAAGAGGGACTTCTTCCATGACCTCTTCCCCGGCTTCAAGCTCCTGGAACTCCTTGAGCGTCGGCAGGGACGAGAGGTCCTTTAATCCGAAGTACTGAAGAAACTCCGAGCTGGTGCCGTACAGCAGGGGTTTGCCCGGAACGTCCTTTTTGCCGACGATTTTCACGAGGCGGCGTTCCATGAGGTTTCGCATGATGCCGCCGATGTTCACGCCGCGCACCGCTTCCACCTCCGTACGGGTGATCGGCTGCTTGTATGCCACGATGGCCAGTGTTTCGAGGGCCGGTCTCGACAATTTGGCTGAGACTTTTACGGCCTTGAACTTCCGGATCCAGGCAGCGTTCTCCGGTCTTGTTGCAAACTGGTACCCGCCAGCCACTTCTGCAAGCGTTATCCCCGCGTTCCGGTCGTCGCACTCCTGTTTGATCGCCAAAAGCTGCGCTTCAATCTGTTCCTTTGTCACTTCTTCAAAGACGCCTTTGAGTCTGTCTACGGACAGGGGGCTGCCTGCAACGAAAAGAAGCGCTTCGATCGCCGATTTCAGTTCTTGATCTTCCAATTCCTGCACCTCAAAAAAATATGAGTTTTAAGTGCTGAGTCTTGAGTTGTTGGCATTAAAATTCGCCAACTAAAAACTAAGAACTTCGAACTCAAAACTGTAGTTGCTTACATCGCCGACGGATCGCCTAGCCTTCCGAGGGCGACTTTGGCGTTCATCTTAATGTCGATATCGTTCGTAGATTCCATGATCTGCCGGATCTTCGGGACCGCATCTTTTACGATGTCGGGGTTCGAGCTGCCTATATTGCCAAGGGCAGCGACGGCGTTCTTGACCGCGTTCGGGTGGCCGCTGTCCAAATACTTCATCAACCGGGGCACCAGGCTTGCCACTTCCCGGGGATAGTGGAGACCGATGGCGCCCAGGGCGAAGAGCACACCGCCGCAGGTGGCCTCTTTCGAAAATTCGAGCACTTCGACGAGTTTAGGCAGGATCCCGCGGATCAGCTCCGGTGCGTTGATGCCGAGTTTGCCCAAAGCATGGGCAGCCGCCTCGCGCTCATCATCGTCCCCTTTTTCCAGCATCTGGATCAGACGCGGGACCGCGTCCCGGACCAGGTCCGTGTGCGCGAAGCCGATGTTGCCCAAAGCATAGGCGGCCTCCTGGCGGACGAGGCTTTGCTCATGGTCCAGGAGCGCCTTTAATTTGGGGGCTGCTTTTGCCGCCGATTCCTTGAAGCTGAAGCCCAGGTTGCCCACGGCATTCGCCGCGTCGATCTTGATGAACATGTCCGGATCGTCCAAAAGCGCGATCAGGGTCGGCAGATGGGGCCGCGTATCGTTCGGAAAGTCAAAGCCGACCCGCGACAGAAGGTTCAGAACGCCCGAGCGAACGTCCCCGTTTTTTTCCGCAAGCTGCGCTACAAGGTCGCCGATAAGCGTGCGGTCCTCGTAGATAGCGGTTTCGATGACGCCGAACTTTTTTTCAAGCGCAAGCGCTTTGATGTCAGGTTTTGTCATACAAAAAAGGTTTGAGCGTTTAAGCGTTCGAACGATCAAGCGTTTCCCAAACGGCTCTCACTTATCCGAAAAGGTTCCCCGTGGCTGTGTCTTTGTCCTGTGTGTCGGTCACGGATTTCATGATCCTGATGGCTCCGAACTGCTCGACCTGGAACGCTTTTATGACCCTAGTCTTGATCAGTTCCAGGAGCGCCAGGAACGTGCCGATGACCTGGGCCTTGGACGTGCTCCCTTCAAAGAGATCAGAGAAGAGCAGGCTGTCCACGGTTTCGAGGCGTGAGAGGATCTGGGAGATCTTTTCCGTGATCGAGACCGCCTCGGCCGTGATCTCGAACTTGGCGTCGGGTACGCGGGCCATCACATCCTTGAGCGCAGCGAGCAGGTCGAAGAGGTGGAAGTCGAAGAGCAGCGGCTCGTCGTCAGCAGGCACATCGGGCGCGGCTTCAGCCGGTCTCGTGTACATCTGCGACCAGGTTTCTTCTTTGTTTTCGAGGGAACCTGCTGCGTCCTTGAAGCTTTTGTACTCGAGCAGGCGACGGATGAGCTCGGCACGCGGGTCGACCCCGTCATCATCGATTTCCGGGTTTTCCGGCGGCGGCAGCATCATCTTGGACTTGATGTGCGTGAGCGTCGACGCCATGACAAGGAAATCACCGGCAATTTCCATGTCAAGACTCTTCATAATGTCGATATATTCGAGGTATTGCTGGGTAATGAGTGCGATGGGAATGGAGTAGATGTCGAGTTCGTGCTTCTTGATGAGATGCAGCAGAAGGTCCATGGGACCTTCGAAAATTTCGAGTTTGATCTGATACGACATGGGTGGCTAAGCCCCTCCGTGCATGGGCCGTACCGGTCCGGGCCATGAAGAATTATTATAGGGAAATTAGCGTTATTTGCCCGAAAAGTCAAGAGAAAAGGTTGTGATTGCCTGTTTCAGACCGCTAATTTCGGATTGCCAAAGCACGCACTGTCCAGTTTTGTCATTGTCATCCCGAAATTGGAGCGGTTTGATATGATATATAATGTAACAAGGAACCGGGAGTATATGATGTCGTCTGAAGCGGGCGGTTATTCAGAAAAAGAGCTCTTGCATATGGTCCGCAAGTGGGTGCCGCGCGAGCGTGTGCCCAAGCGCGTGAAAGTTAAGGACACGTCCGATTTCTTCCGCGTGGACTATGACGACGTGGTCGTGCTGGGCGGGGTGCCCTACTTTGTGCGGAACAATGAGCGCGAGGGCAGGTTCGGCATTGATGATGAGCAGAAGTTCTGGGTCAAGCGTGCCCGGAACCTCCTGAATGGCGAGGTCAAGATTCTCAAGTGGGTCTTCAGGGAGCGGTTCGAGGCGAAGATCGGGAATCTCGTGTTCGAGTGCGTCAGGAGCCCGCAGAAGGAGGCGCGGATCCTTGAATTGGTGCGAGGCAGACAGGAATTCATGCAGGGCAAGACGGTGCTCGACTCTTCCGGGAACCAGCTACGTATCCTGGATTATATCAAGGGAAAGACACTCGGCCAGCTGGCTCTCGAAATGGGCAAGGACCACGAAGATTTTTTTTATAATTATTATCCCGCGCTGCTCGACGAGTTCATCCAGGTCTCCGAGGCGATCCGGTTCCTGCATGAGAACAACGAAAAGCACGGCGATATCCGGCGCGACCACATCATTAAGGATGTTTCCACGGGCAGATACCGGTGGATCGACTTTGACTTCAACTACCGCCACGGCGAGAGCCGCTTCGGCTACGACCTTTTCGGACTCGGGAATGTCCTGCTCTTCATTACGGGCCGTGGGGACATCACGACCTATCGCCTTCTTCATGAGGCGCCGCACCTTCTCGACCGATTGACCGAAGACGACCTGAACATCGTGTTCCACAACCGTGTGAACAATCTCAAGAAGATTTATCCTTATCTGCCGGAGAAGCTGAACCGGGTGCTGATGCACTTTTCTCTGGGCGCGCCGATCTATTATGAGGAAACGAAGGAACTGCTCGAAGATTTGGGAGAGGTGAGGGAGGACCTGAGGCGAGTTTTGAGTTGATTGCTCGAGTTTTGCGTTCGCATTCGCCGTTGAGCGATATGAATTAACTATGAACGTAAAACTATAAAATAAAAACTTTCTCATTGTCAAAAGGAGCCCAGCCATGAAGCCCGAAGATAATGCCCTGACGAAAGACAAACAGCTCCTGATCGCTGTTGATGAGTCGGACAGCTCCCGCCGCGCCGTGCTGTATGTGGCCGACTTTCTCGGTGGGTTTCCGGGATTTGCAGTCACGCTCATCTCCATCATTCCCGATCCTGAAGAGGATTTTTATGACTCGCCAGCGGAGCTCAATGCATGGATCAGGGAAAAGCTCGATGCGACAAACAAGATGCTTGAAAATTATAAGCAAGTCCTTAGACAGGCCGGGTTTCCTGAGGACAAGGTGAGATTCAGCTCATGCGTGGGCGAGGCAAAATCTTTTTCCGACGCCATCCTTGAGACCCGGTGCGATCTGACATGCTGCACTGTGGTCGTGGGTCGCCATCATAAGACAAAGGCCGAGGAGTTCCTGTTCGGCAGTACGTCGAGCAGGCTTGTCCACGAGGCAAAAGGCTGTGCCGTATGGGTGGTGGAATGATGAAAAGGCATACAAAAAATTTGTACAAATGATGCTATTATGTCATAAGCAACAGAAGAGGAAGAGTGAATAGTCCAACCTAAACCATACAACACTTCAGCAGGAGTGCCTCCAAAAAATGAATGATCACGAACCCCCTTTTTCCAGAGAAGACCGAGTCTGTCCGTGGTGGCTGATCTGGACTTTCGATAACCCCCTCCGCAGGGTTTTCCAGGACCCCGGACGAATCGTCGACCCTTATGTCCGGGAAGGAATGATTGTTGCGGACATCGGGTGCGGTATGGGATATTTTTCGATTGCCATGGCGAAGATGGTCGGCGGGAAAGGCTCGGTCGTTGCAGTGGACCTTCAGGAGAAGATGCTGGAGTTTCTGAAGAGACGGGCCGGGAAAGCGGGAGTAGCCGACCGCATTCGCACGCTTTGTGCGAAAGATGACGACATTGTGCTTCGGGAGTCGGTTGATTTCGTGCTGGCCTTCTGGATGGTCCATGAAGTGAAGGATATTCCGCTTTTCTTTGGTCAGATTCATGCTGTCCTGAAAGAGGGGGGCAAATTCCTTTACACGGAACCGAAAATGCACGTTCCGAATAGAAGGTTTAAGGAGATCCTCGGATACGCGCGGCAGTCAGGATTCCGCATCAACGATGCTCCGCAGATCCGGTTTAGTCGAGCAGTTATCTTGTCAAAAGAGGGATGAGATGAGAGCCTTTTCGCTGAGACACTGGGTGTGCAAGGACCATCATATACTAATAAAGCAGTGCGAGAACCATTTTATAATTACCAGTCTCTCCGGTGGTCAAAAAAGGACCGCAGCCCCAAAAAGTATGGCCCATTTTCGAAAAACCAGATAAAACTACTCCTCGAAAATCCTATTTGATAAATGAACGCGAATAGAATAGCCGCCACAGGCTTGCATTTTTAACACCCGGTTTTATTTTGGCCTTGCCTGGCGCTTGAGAAGTAAGAGATGCTTGAAAAAAACCGCATTAAACGGGATGAATCCGAATGTTTCACCGGGATAAGTTTTTTTATAAATCGTTTGACAACACAATATCTTGTGGCTATAATTACCTCGATCCACTAAATAAAGTAGCATTCCGTTTTACCTAAAAAAACCTTCAAACATAAATAACTATTTTAGAGCAGCCTTCGGGGTGCTCTTTCTGAGTTTATGTTTGCATATTTTATTCTATTTTGAGGAGGAAGATTTATGAAGAGCGCAGCTTCTGTTTCAACAACAGCTTCCGGCAAAGGCCTCAATCTTTCTGAGAACTGCCTCAAGGTTCTCGAAAAACGCTATCTTAAGCGGAACGAAGACGGGACTGTTATTGAAACGGCTGTTGACATGTTCACGCGCGTGGCGCGAACCATTGCCGAGGCCGACCGCGCCTACGGCAAGTCCGACGCAGATGTGGAGCGGACTGCGACTGAGTTTTACCGCCTCATGACCTCCCTCGAGTTCCTGCCGAACAGCCCCACGCTCATGAACGCGGGGCGTGAACTGGGCCAGCTGTCGGCCTGTTTCGTGCTGCCCGTGGGCGATTCCATGGACGAGATCTTCGAGTCCGTGAAGAACGCTGCGCTTATCCACAAGTCAGGCGGCGGTACGGGTTTCTCCTTCTCCCGCATCCGTCCGAAGAACGACGTGGTCAAGTCCACCAAGGGCGTGTCTTCGGGCCCGATCTCGTTTATGACCGTGTTCGATGCGGCCACCGAGACGGTAAAGCAGGGGGGCACGCGCCGGGGCGCCAATATGGGCATCCTGTCAATAGACCACCCGGACATCCTCGATTTTATCACCTGCAAACAGCAGAACGACCGGCTCAATAATTTCAACATTTCCGTTGCCATGACCGACACCTTTATGGACGCTGTGGATAGGGACGGCGAATACGACCTGGTCACCCCGCGCGGCAAGGCGGTGGTTAAACGGCTCCAGGCCCGAAAGGTCTTCGACACCATCGTGAACATGGCCTGGAAGAACGGCGACCCGGGCATCATCTTTTTGGACCGCATCAACCAGTACAACCCTACGCCGCACGTGGGCATGGTGGAGTCCACCAACCCTTGCGGTGAACAGCCGCTGCTCCCGTACGAGTCCTGCAACCTGGGATCAATCAATCTGGCGAAGATGCTGGCGCAGCACGGCACGGCGATCGATTTCGACAAGCTCCGGCACACGGTGCAGCAGGCCTGCCATTTCCTGGACAACGTGATCGATGCAAACCGGTACCCCCTCGACAAGATCAGCGAGATGACCCGCTCCAACCGCAAGATAGGCCTCGGCGTCATGGGTTTCGCCGACATGCTGCTCGAGATGGGCATCCCCTACAACTCTGACGAAGCGGTGCGGGTCGGTGAGTCCGTAATGAAGTTTATCACCGACGAGGGCCGGAAGATGAGCCAGGAACTCGCCAAGGAGCGCGGCGCTTTCCCGAACTTCAAAGGCAGTATCTACGATAAGCCGGGAATGGCGCCTCTCCGGAACGCAACGGTTACGACCATCGCGCCCACCGGCACCCTGTCCATCATTGCCGGCTGTTCCAGCGGCATCGAGCCGCTCTTCGGGCTCTCCTTCGTGCGCAAGGTGCTCGACGGCACTGAAATGATCGAAGTGAACCCCGTGTTCGAGCGGGTCGCGAAGGCCCGCGGGTTCGCGTCCGAGTCCCTGATGAAGGAGATCGCAGAACACGGCGGATGCACGGGCGTCAAGACCGTTCCCGAGGACGTGCAGAAAGTCTTTGTCTCGGCCCACGATATCACCCCGGAGTGGCACATCCGCATGCAGGCGGCGTTTCAGAAATACACCGATAATGCCGTGTCCAAGACCGTGAACTTCCCGCACAGCGCCGTGAAGAAGGACGTCGAAAAAGTCTACCTGCTGGCGTACAAGACCGGCTGCAAGGGCGTGACCATCTACCGGGACGGCTCCCGCGACGAGCAGGTGCTGTCTACCGGGGCCACGGAAAAGGCGCGCAAAGCTGCTGCAACAAACCAGCACGTTACGGTCGCCTCGGCCTCGCCCGAGCTGGCCGAGGAGAAGAAGCCGAGGAGCCGTCCCGCGCTCACCCATGGCGTAACCCAGAAGCTTCCCACAGGGTGCGGCAACCTTTATATCACGATCAACGAAGACGAGGAAGGCATCTGCGAGGTCTTCTCCACCATGGGCAAGTCCGGTGGGTGCGCCGCAAGCCAGTCCGAGGCCGTCTCCCGCATGGTCTCGCTGGCGCTCCGCTCGGGAGTGTCCATAGATTCCATCATCAAGCAGGTAAAGGGCATTCGCTGCCCGTCTCCGGCCTGGGGTGAGGGCGGATCTATCCTGTCCTGCCCCGATGCCATCGGCAGGGCGCTTGAACGTTACACAAAAGAGCATGTGAGCCATCGCCACAAGACCTCTTCTGCCCAGCCGACAGTCGGTTATACCTCGTCCGATTGCGCAAAAGGCGGGAACACGAACCACCTCGGCCTTTGCCCCGAATGCCCGGACTGCGGCGGGCTCCTGGAGTTCGGCGAAGGCTGCGCTTTTTGCCGTGGTTGCGGGTTTTCGAAGTGCGGCTAATCGCATCAAAGGACAGGAAGTTCAGATCATGGAGGTCATGTGCATAATCCGGTTGTCTCGATGTTTGCAGTTTGCAGCAGAGAAGAGGACGTTATGAAATGACCATTACCGGGAGACTTTTCTCCCGGTTTTTTTATAGGCAAAGGAATGGTTGCTGGTAATTGCCGGGTAATTTGTAATAACATATTGTTTTTAAAGGAGATTATGCATGACTCTTGAAGACGTTATCATGGAGCTCTATCGGCTCGCCGAGACGAAGGAATGGGAAGGGAAAAAGACTGATGAGGCGTTGTCCTCGGCACTCGAAGGCATGGAGAAGATCTGGGAACTGAGGGAAGCGGACAAGAGAAGAACGGCGATGATCAACGCGAATAAGAAGCAGCCCCGCATGTGGTGTTAGGCCCGATTTCATGACAGATTCCACGAAAAAGCTTGACATTTATTGTAGATGATTCTACAGTACCATCTGACAAATAAGAGTAATATCCGCGCTGTATGCGGTGTTTCTGTGCAGGACCCCAAATGGTTATCCTCGCATGATGTAAAAGCGTCAGAGCGTTATACCGCCCCGCTGCAGCGGGGTCATCAGCTTACTAAGGAGGGCAACGCCTATGGCTATGGAAAGAATCATGCAGTATGAGTGCAGGGTGTGCGGCAGAAAGATAGACGTTACAAGGACCGGAGATGTGTACGAAGAGCCCGTGTACTGCTGCGGACTGGAGGCGACGGAAGCTAACGTTCCGCCGGCTCCTTCGGCTGCGGCAGCCGTAACAAAGCCCAAACCGGCAAAAAAGAAAGCGAAGAAAAAGACTGCGAAGAAAGCAGCCAAGAAAAAAACGGCCAAGAAAAAGGCAGTGAAGAAGAAAGCGACAAAGAAGGCGGCAGCGAAGAAAAAGGCGACAAAGAAAAAAGCAACAAAGAAGAAAGCGAAAAAGAAGGCGGCCAAGAGAAGACGGTAAAAAAGAATCGAAAAAAACGGGCCCCCGGATTGGATATTCGGGGGCCTTTATTTTTGTAAAAGCGGGTACATTCTCCCATAAAAATGTTGACTTCCGAGGCCGCAGGCATTAGCATTCTTCGCATGCGCACCGTAGTAGAACGCAGGGAACATGACATCCGCCGGCTTGCGGGCAAGGCCATCGGCGATTTCGGCCTGATCGACAACCACGATCGGATCCTCGTCGCGCTCTCGGGCGGTAAAGACAGCTGGACACTACTCCACATATTGGACAGCCTCAGGCAGCGTGCCCCAATCACCTTTTCGCTCGTCGCACTTACTGTTCATCCCGGCTTTCCCGGCTTCCAAACCGGGCTGATGGAAGATTATCTTCGGGCGCACGACTTTGAATATCATGTTGTTTCCGCGCCTATTCATCGGCTTCTGCTCGAGAAACTAACTCCCGACGATACGCCGTGCGCTCTCTGTTCCCGGATCAAACGAGGCGTGCTGTACACGCAAGCCCGGGAACTTGAATGCACGAAGGTGGCTCTCGGCCACCACCGGGACGACTTCATCGAGACGCTATTGCTCAATCAATTCTATAATGGCGCCATAAAGGCAATGGCCCCGCTCCTGCGTGCCGATGATGGACGGAATGTGGTCATCCGGCCCCTGGTATATGTACCGGAGGATGATATCATCCGCTACGCATCAGAAGCGGGTTTCCCGATCGCCTGCTGCGCCTGTCCCGCTTGCGGAGACGAGGACCAAAAAAGGGTGAAGATAAAAAAAATGCTTTCTGGGCTTGAACAGGAGCACCCCGGCATCAAAGCAAGCCTGCTTGCCGCGCTTGCGGACGTTGATCTGAGGCATTTGCTGGTGAAGTCGGAAGATACAATACGAAACGCAAGCCCTAATCATTCGTAATATCCGATAGCAATAAGGAGGTGGAGAATCAGGTGACCTGAAAATCCAAAAAATGGTTTTGACTGATCTTTTTGCTCTTTTTCCCCACTTTTTCCCTCTTGTATTTTTTTATTATCCGTGACCGTCGTACAACCCTGCACGGGAAACTTCAAATATTTGTCCAAAAAAACATTGACAGTCACCGTTCCCGCGGCATATAATTTAACCTAATTGAAGTGACGATTGGTATTCGTACAAGGAGGGCTTATCCGATGGCCGAGGTAAAGAAACTCGGCGACATGCTCAAAGAAGCCGGTCTTATCGATGAGTTTCAGCTCCAGTCCGCCCTGTCGCACCAACGGAACTGGGGAGGAAAACTCGGTTCCATTTTTATTGAACTGGAATTCATAAGAGAAGAAGACCTGGCCAGGGTGATCGCAGAACAATTGCATACCCCTTATGTCAACCTGTTCGAGCCTGAAATTCCCGAGAACGTGATCAAGCTCATCAAGCCCGATGTCGCGAAGAAATATCACGTGATCCCGGCTAGGCGGGACAAGAGTAACCTCACGCTGGCAATGCTGGATCCCCTCGACATTGAGGCGATCGATGAGATCCGGTTTATCACAGGGCTGAACATCAAACCGTCGCTGGCCCTTGAATCCGAGATCAGGGACGCCATTAAAAAGTACTACGACGGCGAAGAGTTCGCGCGCAAACAAAAGAACGAGCCTTTTTATCAGGGAGCAGCGTACTCTTCGGGCGGAAAGATGGAAATCATCCGCGGAAGTGATCTCAGCATGCAGAAACAGACTGAGAACGATGCGGCATCGCCTATCCTGTCCAAGGATGAATCGGCTCAGCAGGCACTTCAGGACACAAAAATACGGATGGAGGCGCTCACGACGCTCCTCATTGAGAAGGGGCTGATTAGCCGAGACGAGCTGGTCAGCATGATTTACCAGAAAAAGATGGGGCTCTGATACGAAAGCGGATTGCGGGAGGGAGAATGCGGAATGAAGCACCCGCGTGGAGGGACGTTTGGCATGAAGAAGATCATCGCAGTCATTGTCGTTGTGCTTGTGATCGGGTTCGCGGGGGTGCTGCCCGCGCAGGAGTCAAAAGGGCCCAGGATCATCGCCAAGGAAGTGCAATATGATTTCGGTAAAGTCGTCGAGGGGACCCTGGCAAGTCACGTATTTGAAATCAGAAACGGCGGGAACGAGACTCTGGATATTGAGCGGGTCGTGCCGTCCTGAGGCTGCACTGCTGCGGTGATTAGTTCTAATCACCTTGACCCGGGGACCGTGGGACAGATAAAGGCAGATGTGAACACAGCCGGAAAGAACGGACATCTGGTAAAACATGTCAGCCTCTATTCAAACGACCGAAAGAGTCCGGTGTTGACCTTGAGCTTGATCCTGGACGTCGTGCAAAAATAAGGTTCGGGGATACCCTGAAAGCCCGCAACGCTCTTACGGTTGCGGGCTTAACTATTTTCTTGACAATTTTCATCGGCTTATGTTACTGTCAATATGTTTCACCTGAATTATCCAAAGAGAGGCAGCATTACCTTGATACAGCACAGACATCCACTCTATCCCATCGACATGCCAACCCCGGGCATAGGTCCCGCCCCGACGGGACGCTAATTTACTTCAGAGCATAATTCAGCTCCGTTTTCGCGATTGTTCCTAATAAAAATCTGACGATCGATTTTGCTTACATTACTTTTGGAGGATACACTCATGCAAAAAAAATATCTCTTGGCCCCTGGCCCGACCCCGGTACCGCCAGAGGCGCTTCTGGCCATGGCCATGCCCATTATCCACCATCGGGCACCGGATTTTCTTCCCGTTCTTGATTCAGCCAAGAAAGGCCTGCAGTGGCTCTACCAGACCAAAAATGACGTGCTCATTCTTTGTTCGACCGGCACCGGCGGCATGGTCGGCTCGGTGAACAATTTTCTGAATCCCGGTGACGATGTGCTCGTCGTGAACGGCGGTAAGTTCGGCGAACGCTGGACCAAAATCTGCCAGGCCTACGGCATGAAGGTCGAGGAAATTGTGGTGGAATGGGGCTATGCCGTGAAACCCGAGCAGGTCGAGGCCAGCCTCAAGAAAAATCCCAAGATCAAGGCCGTGTTCATTCAAGCAAACGAAACATCGACCGGCGTGTACCACGATATTAAGGCCGTTGCCTCGGTCGTGAAAAAGACCGACGCCTTGTTCGTCGTCGACGCCATTTCGGCCCTCGTGGCCCACGATCTCAAGACCGATGAATGGGGTATCGACGTCATGGTCGGCGGTTCCCAGAAGGGTGTTATGCTCCCGCCGGGACTCGCCTTCGTTTCCGTGAGCGACAAAGCCTGGAAGATGGCTGATACGGCCAAGTCGCCGAAGTTCTACTTCAACTTTAAGAAAGAACGGGAAAATCTTGCCAAAAACCAGACCCTCTTCACGTCGGCAGTGACGCTCATCATCGGGCTCAACTCCTGCATCAAGATGCTGCAGGATGAAGGGCTTGAAAACGTGCTGGCGCGCCATGCGAGGCTTGCAAAGGCGACGAGAGCGGGAGCAACGGCCCTGGGCCTCAAACTGTTCCCCAAAGAAAACCCGAGCAATGCGCTGACGGCAATCGAGGCGCCGGCGGGCGTTGACGGCCAGGCGATCTACAAAGATTTGCGCGTGAAGTACGGCATCACCGGCGCAGGCGGGCAGGACAAGCTCAAAGGCAAAATTTTCCGTATCGCGCACTTGGGCTATGCCGATACCTTCGACGTGATCACGGCTATCGCCGGCATCGAGATGGTGCTTAAGGGCCTGGGCCATCCGGTGAAACTCGGTACCGGCGTGGGCGCGGCCCAGGAAATATTGATGAAATAATGGCGGTTGGGACCACGGGTCCGGCTGCACCGGACACACGGATGATCACAGATAAAAAGCAAATTTAAAGAAACTTTTTTTTATCAGTGTTGCCGTACCGTGTTCATCTGTGGTTACATCGCATTCAGGAGGATTCATGAAGGTTCTCATCAGCGATAACCTCTCCCCGATCGGGGTGGAGATTCTGAAAAAGGCCGGGCTCGACGTGGATGCCCGGAGCAAGACCTCGGTCGAAGAGATCGAGAAGATCATCGGCGATTATGACGCCCTGATCATCCGTTCGGCCACGAAGGTCACGGCAGGACTCCTCGAGAAAGCAACGAAGCTTAAGGTCGTGGGCCGCGCGGGCAGCGGTCTGGACAACGTGGACATCCCGGCCGCTACAAAAAAAGGTGTTGTAGTCATGAACACGCCCGGTGGGAACACGGTCACCACAGCGGAACACACCATCGGCATGATCTTCGCCTGCGCCCGCATGATCCCGCAGGCCTATGCCTCGCTCAAGGCCGGCAAGTGGGAAAAGAAAAAGTTCGAGGGCGTCGAGCTTTACGACAAGACCCTCGGCATCGTCGGCTTGGGTGCCATCGGCGGCGTCGTTGCGAGCCGGGCCATCGGTCTCGGCATGAAGGTCCTGGCTTATGATCCGTTCATTTCTACGGAAAAGGCAAAGAGCCTCGGGATAGAGCTTGCAGACCTCCCGACGATCTACAAACGGTCTGATTTCATCACCGTCCACACGCCCAAGACCAAGGAAACGGCGAACCTTATCAACAAGGACACGATCGGCCAGATGAAGGACAGCGTGCGCATCATCAACTGCGCCCGTGGCGGCATCGTGAACGAGCAGGACCTTTACGAGGCACTGAAGAGCGGCAAAGTCGCCGCAGCGGCCTTTGACGTGTTCGAGAAGGAGCCGCCGGAGAACCACCCGCTTCTCACGCTCGATAATTTTATCGCCACACCCCACTTGGGCGCATCGACGCTGGAGGCGCAGGAGAACGTGGCCGTGGCCGTGGCCGAACAGGTTGTGGATTATCTCATTGCCGGGACCGTGCGGAATGCCGTGAACGTGCCGTCGGTACCCGCTGACCAGCTCCCGACGCTCTCGCCCTACATCAACCTTGCGGAGCGTATGGGCCTGTTCATTGCGCAGCTCTACGAGGGGGGACTCACCCGGGTGACGGTGGAATACAGCGGTGAGGTGACGAACCTCAAGCAGGAACCGATCACGCTGGCAGCGCTCAAGGGGCTGCTTACGCCGACGCTCCAGGAGAATGTGAACTACGTGAACGCTCCGCTCATCGCTAAGGACCGCGGCATAGACGTCAAGGTGTCCAAATCGAGCGAAGCGACGGAGTACACGAGCCTCATCACGCTCAGGATCAAGGCAGGCGGCAAGGACGTGTCCGCTTCGGGAACGCTGAACAGCAAAAAAGAGCCCCGCATCATTCAGGTAGACAATTTCCCGATGGAGACGGTACCCGAGGGCGATATGCTCGTGCTGATGAACAACGACAAGCCCGGCGTCATCGGCGGCATCGGCATGCTTTTGGGCCAGAACGGGGTCAACATCGCACGCATGCAGTTCGGCCGCGAGAAACAGGGCGGCCTTGCAATGTCGGTGGTCAGCATCGACAACATTGTGTCCGATGACCTCATGGGAAAGATCAAGAAGCTCCCGAACGTACTGTCGGTGAAGCAGGTTAAAATTTGATTGTTCCGAAAAAGACGGAACGAATTGAAGATTGGAAATTGGAAAGAAAAAATTTGTCGGATTTTCTTAACATTCTTCAATTTAAAACTTCCAGTTTACAATTTCCAATGAAGGAGTTTGCATGCCAGTTTTAGTTGTTGTCGGCGCCCAATGGGGCGATGAAGGCAAGGGCAAGATCATTGACCTGCTCACCGAGCGGGCCGACATCGTCGCGCGCTACCAGGGTGGCCACAACGCAGGCCACACGGTCGTCGTGGGTAAGGATGAGTTCATTCTGCACCTCATCCCCTCGGGGATCCTCCACAAAGGCAAGAAGTGCATTATCGGAAACGGCGTAGTTGTCGATCCCGCGGCGCTCATCGAAGAGATGGATGCGATGGCGAAGCGCGGCGTAAAGTTCGATGACAGCCTGCTTATCAGCAAAAACGCGCACCTTATCATGCCCTATCACAAGGCCCTCGACGTGGCGAGCGAGAGGCTTAAGGGTAATAAAAAAATAGGGACCACGGGCCGCGGGATCGGGCCGGCCTACGCCGACAAGATCAACCGCAAGGGTATCAGGATGGCCGATCTTCTTGACCCCGACGTGTTTCGGGAGAAACTGGCCTGTAACACCGGTGAAGCGAACTTCCTGCTTGAGCGGTTCTATCGACGCACCGCTTGTATATCTGGACCAGATTTACGAGGAATACCTGGCCTACGGCAAGCGGTTGAAAAAATATGTTGCCGATACGACGCTCTATCTCGATGAATCGATCGGAAAAAAGAAGAAGATCCTGGCCGAAGGCGCACAGGGCACGCACCTGGACGTCGATCACGGGACTTATCCCTTTGTGACGTCGTCGAGTCCTACGGCAGGCGGCGCGTGTACGGGGCTCGGTATCGGCCCGAACACGATCAGCGAGGTGGTGGGCATCGTCAAGGCCTATACGACCCGCGTGGGCAGCGGTCCCTTTCCCACGGAGCAGGAGAACGCGCTCGGCGAACAACTCCGTGAGCGGGGCAAGGAGTACGGCGCGACGACCGGCAGGCCCAGGCGGTGCGGATGGGCCGACACGCTCATCATCCGCCATTCTGTCCGGGTAAACGGTCTTACCAGCATCGCCCTCACCAAGCTCGATGTGCTCGATGCCCTCGACGAGATCAAGATCTGCGTGGGCTACAAATATCAGGGCAAGCTCTATACAGAGATGCCTTCGGAACTCGCCGTGCTCGAAAAGGGTGTGCCGCAGTACATCACGTTGCCCGGCTGGAAACAGTCCACGATCGGCATAACGAAGTACGACGACCTCCCCAAAAAGGCCCGGTCCTACGTGGAGAAGCTCTGCAGGCTCTGCGGTGTGAAACCGTCCATCATTTCGACGGGACCGCGCCGCGACGAGACCATCATCCTCGAGCAGCCGTTCAAAAAAGCAGCTCCCCGCAGAACGAAATCGCGGTAGGTATTTACTATTGACAAAGACAGAGGTTCTTTGTTATTATATGCAGCTTTAGCGAAGACCGCGTGAGCGGGCCGGTAGCTCAGTTGGTAGAGCACCGCCCTTTTAAGGCGGGTGTCCTGGGTTCGAATCCCAGCCGGCTCACCAGTTATGCGCAGTCATGAGTTGTGAGTTTTTAGTGCTGAGTGACTAAGAACTTAAAACTAAAAACTGAATCATTGTCCCCATCGTCTAGCCCGGCCCAGGACACCGCCCTTTCACGGCGATAACAGGGGTTCGAATCCCCTTGGGGACGCCAAATTTATTTTGTAATTTCATCAGTTAGCCTCGCGCTTTTCCTCTTTGGGCAGTAGTTGGGCAGTACATGATCGATGCATCCCGCGTAACATTTCTTCCGACCGCTTTAAATATTTCCTCGACATTCCTGGCGTACTCTGCCCGAGCATCCTCTCGATATCTCTTTCGCTGTGTACGTCCGCAGCATAACCGCGTATGGTAAAAATAATCAAACGCCTTGTATTGCGTTGTTTTTTTACGGTATAGTTCCCGCTTTTTTACCTTTGAAGCCACCTCTTTTAAACGGGACCCAATAATTGTTATATAGAACCGAAGCACCTCGAAGAGATTAACCATCTTTTGGGGATCATCGAAGTTATACGGATAGGCGGTGGTATGGCAATGAAAGGGGTTCTCACGGTTTGGTGAATTGGTCAGCGTGCGGACAGAATAACCGGCATGTATCACATGATACAGACTCCATTATATTACATAGCTTATAGTCGGTTCATGGCAGAAATAATAATAATGGGATTGGCACGAAAGCTTAGGCTGAAAAGATATAGGATTCTGCTTCCGTAAAGGAATTATTTGTGGGCTACAAAAAACAGCGCTGTAATAAAAGGTAGAACATGAGCATTATTTGGTGCTACGAGTTTAGGAAGCGCGATAGGAAAATAGCAAAGAAATGTCGCGCAGTGTTAAAAAATAGATGAGCTTTGCTGGACGATTGCCGCAACGACGTATGGATAACGGCTTGTCACTCCTGCAAAAGCCCGTTTTTCCGAAAGAACTGTCGAAATAAATCAGGGCTGTGCTGGACAGGAAATAGTATTGTGAAATCATAATAACAGGCGAGTTGCCCCCCCTTCCGTGACGCGAACTGGTTTTGTTGGCTCAAGGTCGATGCCCTTTGCTGCGGATAGATACAGGAAGACATCGAGAAAAAATACCGGAACTGCTTCTAAGAACTTAGCAGCACGAACTACGAAACAATTATCCAATTAAAATAGACCCCAATAAAAACTTCCTCAAAGGGTTAAGGCTGAGTTATAATAGCAAAGATAAACAACTGAACTATGTCGCCACTAATATATTTTACTTAGAGCAAGTTAAGAAGGCAGACACCTCTCGCAATTATACAGAAAGCATTGCAGAGCTAAATCAAGTGTCATCGATAAAGGCAGCCTCCACGTGAAGAGTTGACATTAGACTATGGATTTTCCAAAAGACAAAGTTGACCTTTACAGGATATTCAACCACCTCGATGAGGGGATAATACTCGCGGATGTGGCTGATATCATCAGGTGGATAAGCTCGCCCGGAATGGAGATATTGGGCAAAGATGCTGTGAAAATGATAGGCGGTCATATCGACAATTTTTTCATCAAAAGCACCGAAGTTACTCTTATTGATGAAACTCTTACAAGCCTCAAACTTCCCGGTGACGAAGACAAGTCCATCTATATAACATTTACCTATGTACCTCTACGCGATATATCTGGATGCATATGGAAGGCATTCCTATTCAGGGACATAAGTATGATCAAAGACCTCGAAGACGCATTACGGATGCAAAAAAGTGAGGTCTCGATGGTTACGAAAAACAGCAAGATGCTAGAGGTCATCGACCTCTGCCTAAGTGTCGCGTCGAGCAATGTCACCGCATTGATTCAGGGTGAGTCGGGGACAGGTAAGGAGTTGGTTGCACACCTCATTCACCAAAAGAGCGTGAGAAAGGGCTTTCCTTTTGTGAAGCTTAACTGTGCGGCCTTTCCTGAAACACTCCTCGAAGGAGAACTTTTCGGGCATGTGAAGGGCGCATATTCGGGTGCATTTATGGATAAGCCCGGCCGTTTCGAGATAGCTGACGGAGGAACTGTTTTTCTGGATGAAATTGGAGAGCTGAGCACGCATCTGCAGGTCAAGCTTCTAAGAGTGCTTCAATCCCGGAGTTTTGAGCGGCTTGGCAGCAATAAAACTATTACCGTTGATGTTAGAATACTAGCCGCAACAAACAGGAACCTTAAAGAAGCAATTAAAAACGGCACTTTCAGAGAAGATCTGTTTTACCGTCTTAATGTCGTTCCGATATATCTGCCGCCTTTGAGAGAGAGGAAGGAAGATATTCCGGGCCTGATCAACCATTTTCTTGGTGAGTTCAAAAAAAAGGGTTATAAGGCTATACGCGCCGTTTCGTCAAAGGCTATGAACGCCTTTATTGCATATGATTGGCCGGGTAATATCAGGGAACTGGAGAACGCCTTAGAGCATGCGCTCGTTTGCACGAAAGATGATTATATAACTATCGATAGTATGCCATTTGACATAAAGGAAATGTGGAAGCAAAAACAACGAGAATTGAATCCGCATGAGATGTCCGTAAGTGAGTTCAAAAAAACCGCACCAAAAGTAACCAAAAAATTATATAAGAAGATCACTGTCGAAGAATGCCGCCGAGTCCTGAAGGAATGTGGTGGCAACAAGGCCATGGCAGCGCGAACCCTCGGTATTGACAGAACTACACTGCATCGCAAACTAACTTGAAGTTATGACCACTGGCTAGCGCCGACGCCACAAAAGGACATCCCCATCCTATACTTGAGTGGGGTGGAAAAGCACAGATAAGCTGCTCTGGTCGAAATATTTTTCACTTCTACCATGCCCACTCCTCAGTGCTCACAGAGTTTCCTGATGATTTGGTCTGTCCCGCCCAACTATCCGTTGATATTTGTCTTCATCGTTTTGATACCCAAACTTTCTTGTTAGTATTTTGCTCCAGACTGTGTGTGATGAGCTTTGAGTGCACCTAGCCGTGCCTTTTTTGAGAACCGACTATGGAATGTGTATTCTGGTGAATTCAGGCAGGCATTCGGTTTCGTTTCGGGCACGCATTCCGATTCAATTCGGGCACTCTCCAACGGGATAACCGATTGCTGGGTTAAAGCTACTATCTCATAGGGATTTTGACTTGTCAACGATTGATCTTTGATTTGCTCTTTCTCATTGATTCTCCTTTCAGGTCTATTTTGTAGGCGTTATGCACCAGACGGTCCATGATAGCGTCAGCCAAGGTCGGGTCGGCCAGGATATCATGCCAGTGCTTAACCGGCATTTGGGTAGTTATGAGGGTCGACCGGCGATCATAACGGTCCTCGATGATTTCCAGAAGATCTCTTTGCTGTTCCGTCGTGAGCGGAGCAAGTCCGAAGTCGTCGAGGACAAGCAGGTCTGCCTTGAGAAGTGACTTCATCAGTTTCCGATACCGTCCGTCGTGATGCGATAGGGCCAGATCTTCAAGAAGCCTCGGCAGCCTCTGATACACGACGGCATGACCATCACGGCAGGCTTTGTGGGACAGGGCGCAGGCAAGATAGCTCTTTCCCACGCCGGTCGGGCCGATGATAAGCAGATTGTGATGCTCGATAATCCACTGGTTCGACGCAAGCGACAGAATGAGCGATTTGTCCAGCCCTCGGGGCTGACGGAAGTCGATGTCTTCGACAGAGGCAGAGATTCGTAGTTTTGCAACCCGTAAGCGCGTAACAAGCCGTCTGTTCTCTCGTTCTGTCAGTTCTCGGTCAATAAGGAGCCCAAGCCGCTCCTCAAAGCTTAGTGAAGTCGCTTTTTGATTCTGCAGTTGTTCACGCAGGGCTTTTGCCATGCCAAAAAGACGGAGTTGTTCGATCTTGTCGAGTGTGGGATGCGCTAACATAATAGTCTCCTTTTGCAGTTAGTTATAGTATTCGCTGCCACGGATGTTGCTGTGAGTGATCGCCTGTGATGCGGCTTTTGGCTCTGGTAACGGTTTTTTGTCTAAATTTGTTTCAAGGATGGACTTGACGCTTCCGAAACTGATGCCCCCGATGGCGAGTGCTCGCTTGCAGGCAGCCTCGACGCGTTCTTTGCCAAACTTCTTGGAAAGAGTGATGATCCCCATACAGGAACGAAAGCCTTGTTGTGGGTGAAGCTTCTTTGCGAGAATGGCCGTAACCAGCTCTGCCGTTGATTTGCCGGTTTCCGATGCCCAGCGTATCAGGCGCTCTGGGGTCCAGTCAGCATAGTCCCGATGGGACTTCGGCATGTGCTCGGCAAGTGTCGTATGTCTTCCCTTGGCATAGGACCGGATATGTGAGGCGATGCGTTTGTTGTGAAAGAAGACTTCTACAATCGATTCCGTTAGCCGTACGTCCAGGTATTCATTGCGGAGTTGGTAGGGTACGCTGTAATAGTGGTCATTGACTTCGACGTGGTAATCGATGCCGGAACGTTTTTTTATCTTCCATTCTGCGTACTCGAAGGCCACAGCAGGCAGCGGTTGTAATGCAGGCTTATCGATCTCCAGAAAACGGCTCATACGGCTGCCGGAGAGCTTCTTGAAGGGCCGGTTATTGAGTCTATCCAGCAGTTCCCGGATAGCGGCATTGAGTTCTGCGAGGCTGAAGAAGGTACGGTTCCTGAGGGCTGCCAGGATCCAACGCTGCACCAGAAGGACTCCGGCTTCAACTTTCGCTTTGTCTTTAGGCTTCCTGACGCGGGCAGGAATGACCGCAGCACCGTAATGAACTGCAAGCTCTTGATAGGTGCGATTGACGCCTGGCTCATAGCGACAGACCTTGGTGATGCCGGAGAGAAGATTATCAGGGATCAGGATCTCGGGCACACCGTCGATGAACTTAAGGGTCCGGACATGGGAACCGATCCAGTCTGGCAGACCCTGCGTAAACGTTGCTTCGGCATATGTAAAGTTGCTGGCGCCTAGGACGGCGACGAAGATCTGACAGTTGTGTACCTCTCCGGTGGATTTGTCGATTACCGAGACTGTTTGGCCACAGTAATCAACAAACAGCTTTTCTCCTGCAAGATGAACCTGTCGCATGGAGATATCGAGCTTTTTTGCATAGGCGCGATAGAGGTCACAAAAATGTGCGTACTGATATCCTTCAGGATATTGCGCTTTGTACTCGTCCCACAGGAGCATCAGGGTAACACTTTTACGCGCAAGCTCGCGGTGAACATCCTCCCATACAGGGAGCGGACGTGGAGATGTGGAGACAATGACCGGCGGGTAGAGAAGATGCTCGAGGGCGGTATCGTCCAGGTCTGCCGGCAGGGGCCATGATAGCCCGGCCTGTCTGGCTCGTTTCGTATACTCGTCAACGGTGCTTCTGGCTATTCCACAGCTTTTGGATATAGCGCGGCGGTCTAGGCCGCAGGACCATTTGAGGCGTAAAACTTCTTTAATTGTTCGCACGGGTATTCTTTCTCTCGTCATCCAGCTCTCCTTAGAAGCGAATTTTAAGGAGCAGGATATACGAATTTGTAGAATTTACCCAGCGTCGTTTAATGCGTTAGAGGGTGCCTGAATTGGAGCGGAACACCGGCCCGAATTGCAGTGGAATGGGTGCCTGAATTGGAGCAGAACAGGTGCCTGAATTGCAGTGGAATGGCTGCCTGAATTGGAGCAGAATACTCATATGGAACGCAGTCCTAATTGTAAAACGGAGTTCTTTATTAAAATACTACGGCAAAGTGGTTTCTATTCCTTTGCATAAGCTGGGCGATTTGCCGTAGTGCTTGATGCAAATTCGTGTGAAATGCTGCAAATATGTTGCAATGTGCTGAAATACCTTCCAGGTTTCTCTTAATTCCCCGTCATATTAAGTATCCATCAGCATAACATACTGTTTTTCAACAAGAACTCTATATGGCATGATTCTTGATAATACATTATTAGTTATTGAGTTTAGAAACCTTCAATAGTCTTTGGAACGTTTCCTCGAATTTTCATCTATCAAAAGGAGAGGCTTCTGGCAATGGTATCTCCCGTCAGACGCTTATGCTTCTGGTAGCATGATTTGTCGTTATATTACGAAGAAGGAGGAAGACGGCCATGGATCAACATCAATGTTACTCGAGATCCGCACTTTTTTCCGATGTATCAGGGCATGAAATTGATGTCTTGGCAAAGACATCCCGACGATCAAGGATTGCCAAAGGTGATGCTGTATTCATGCAAGGTGATCCTGCGTCCTCCATTTTCATTCTACATGAGGGAATAATCAAAATTTCCCGGGTCAATACGGACGGAAGAAAGCTCACCATTGACCTGATTGAGCCCGGACAATTTTTCGGAGAATTATGCCTGGCTGGCGAAAAAGAACGCCGTTCATTTGCAGAAGCTATGGTGGATTCTTCTTTCTGCGAACTTGGGAAAAATGATCTCAAGGAATTTATGCATAAAAAGCCTGATTTTGCCCTTAAGTTGATCAAACATATCGGAGACAGGCGGCTTGCCATGGAAAACCTTCTTGAAGACATGGCGTTCATGGACGTCGCAGCGAGAGTCGTTGCACTACTGTTAAAATATGCGGTAAAGAGTATTGTCAAAATTCCCCTGACCCACCAGGAGATAGCGGACTTAACAGGATCGACTCGGGTATCAGTGTCAAGGTGCATTGCCAAATTGAGAAAAGACGGATTAATTGAAACGGCTGGTGAGCGTATTAGAGTGATCGATAATATGACTGATCACGTGGCTGATCACGTGCGGCTATCTGCAAGTTATTCCTAATAAATCGTAAAATCGCAACACGGCCTCCCGGAGGATAATATCATGGAACTTTGTGCAAGGCATATCATGCGTGAAAAGATATACGTTAGATGGTTTATGACGATGAGGGAAGTGGCGAATAAGATTATCTCATCTGGGCAATCCGGTCTTCCTGTCGTTAATGACAAGATGGAGGTTGTGGGAGTTATCACGGAAGCTCATGTTCTTGAAGCCATGCAAAACGGCATTGATTTTGATGAAATTAATGCTGAGCAGATTATGACCACAAATCCTAAAACTGCAGACATAACTGCCTCCATCAATGATCTAATCCGTACGATGCTTCTCGAAAACTATATGGTGATTCCAATCATGAATAATAATCGATACATGGGCGTTGTAAGCAGGCGTACGATTATAGACACGTATTTGTCGCCCTACATTGATAACTTTACATCGAAGGAACGAAAAGGACCATTTGTGTGTGATCGATAAATATGTCAGCTATCAGATAGGCTGATTGGTGAACAACGCAGAAACCAGTGTAAAATCCATTTGTAATTCCATTTGAAGTGCTTTGAAGGTTGGATGCCTACGCTCCGACCCTGGAAGTCATTATACAAGACTTGGAGATACCAGGAATCGCATTTTTGACAAAGTGAGATGACGAACTCTATTCCTAAACTTTCCCTTTTAAAAATATCATTTTTTTGCCGTTCCTGTATCAAAAGATACAGACTACGCTGTATTGATCGGTATATAGTTGTCACCAAGCTTAAACTACCTAGGATATCATACAACACGCATTGAAAATTCAAACACGGGGGAGGCAGAATGAAAAAGTTCGCAGTATTGGCGGCAGTGGTCGCAGCTGTTGCGTTCGGTACAACGGGGTGCGGTTTTGTCGCTGACGGGCCTTTTGGCTGGGGATATACCGCTACCAAAACAGCAGTATCAACAGGTCCGGCTAAGACAGGGGCAAAAAAGGGAGACGCTTGTGTAACGGCCTTTTTTGGTTTTATATCAATCGGTGATGCCAGCATTGAGGCTGCAATGAAGAACGGAGGAATAAAACAAATCTTCAGTGTCAACCGGGATAACCTGAGCATCCTGGGCATTTTCACCAAGCAGTGCACTCTAGTTGCCGGCGAATAATATCAGCACGAGAGCAGTTGTAAGGTCATACAATTCAATTTGCAAATAGGAATGTATTTTCTAAATTATGCGCAATGAGGAGGTTGTTATGAGTTTTGTGAAAAAGAGTGTCGCAATTGGTCTTTTTGCATTTGTTGCTCTTGTTCTTTTAATTGGGCTCACATTCCGTACGCCAATCGAAGCGGCCACCGAAACTGTCATTGACGCAAAAGAAGTACTGGCGCCGAAGATACCGACATTCAACGCAACTGCCTACATTGCGGGACACGGCGGCCACTTGGCGATCATCGATATGAATACGATGAAGGCGCCAACCGATCCTGAAAAAGACAGGATTGTTCTTACAGAAGCAGGCTCCGAAATGGAGGGCAAAATTGCGGGTATGGACTTCGAACAAGTAAAAAAGGCCGGCGGCTCTCACGGCCAGGCCTTAATCAGCAAAGACGTATTAGTTGCCAGCACGCTTGCCGGCAATGTCTATAAAATAAATTTAAAGAGTGGAAAAAAAGAAGGGCCCTTCAAAGTCGGCAATAAGTTCTGTGGTACCATCCTCGGGGCAGATGGCAATATCTATCTTGAAGATATGGCAGATGGGCATGTATACGTATGGAACCCGAAGAGCCTGAAAACAGTTGATAAAATGCCTGTAGGCAAAGCGGTCTGTGGCATAGCGTGGACCAAGAATAATGCCAAGGCATACATATCTGACATGCCCACGGCTGTCGTCTACGTATACGACTGGAAAACAAAGAAGAAGATCAAGGAAATCAAAAGTGCTGACGGGATGACGTTTATCCACCAGATGAGGATGTCTCCTGACGGAAAAGAGCTTTGGGTGGCAGCTGCGAATGAATTCGGACCGGGGCTTTCTTCTCGCACAATGAAACCTCAGGTGATCATCATTGATACTGCCAAGGATGAGATTGTAAAGCGCATCAATCTACCAGACGATGTGGTGATTCATGACTTCGCCTTTACCAAAGACGGCAAGTATGCCTTTCTCTCCGCAAGAACGAATGGCAAAGATGATAGCCTCATGCATATCATGGACAGGAGCAACTACAATATCGTAGGCAAGGTATCAGCATGCGGATCCTGTCATAAGGCAAATGGCATTACCGTAGGCATAGACGGCGGATCTCCTCAACTCTGCGGAATAGAAATCAACTGGCATTAATGTATCGAGTCTGAAATATGTTCCTCCGGCCGGAGGTCCAACTCTCTCCCCTGCTCCTCCGGCCGTTTCTTTATTTCTTAAGCCGAAAGCGTGAATAAGGAAAGAGCGACTACGATGAAAAATAAAACTGTCGTGGCTATCGTCGCAGCATTTGTTGCTACCTATACGTTTCCTGCCATGGGGGCAGATGTCGTTGTTGGCAGGATTTATGATGTCGCGATGAAGAACGGGAAAATTGCCGCCCTCTTTATCGCAGCTGAAAATCAGGATGGGCAGATAATTACGGTCAGCTGCGAGACGGCGTCTGCGATTGAGTGCAAAGCTGCGCCAGGAACTAAGCTTGAGAGAGGCGAAAAAGTCAAAATTGAGAAGACACACGATTTTGTCATCGTGCAGAGGATATCCTCGGGCTCCAATTCACCGTAAAACCCGTGGCGGATAGAGGAAACGACCAATATAACCGCACACTTGGAGGTGATGCGGTAAGACGATATTAGGCAAGCGCGATGGTGCATTACGATATGGTGCATAAAGTCGACCGCTTATGCAACGGCACTTTGGGAGATCCAAGGCATTGCAATGTTAACTGGTTCAGAAAGCGTTCGTTCAAAACATCGTTTCTACGTAGCGCCTCGTAAAAAATCAAAGATCAAAAAATAACTATAATATTTTGCAGTCAAATTCACATGAGGAGGTTCAATCGGATGAAGAAGTTCGTATGGGTCTTGGCCGTAATTGCTTCGGTAGCTCTTATTTCGTCGCTGGTTTTCGCAGCAGAATCAAAGGTCGGCACTGTCAAGAGTATTGACACAAAAGCCGGAACTGTAGTTTTCTGTCCTGAGGGTAGCACAGAAGATGTCACACTCAAGGTTGATAAGCACGCCAACATGAGCAATATAAAAGCTGGAGAAAAGGTTGAAGTCTCGGTGGAAAACGATACGCTCAAGCAGGTAAAACCTGCAGCTGAAAAACGCAAAGCCGCAGTCGGTTGTTAGTCCAGGTACGAATCAGCAAGGGATTCTGCGAAAGCGATTCCCTTGCTGATTCGATGGACATGTATTAATAAACTAACCGAAAAAAGTAAATTAACCCGCGCTAAAGCCAATCGATACAACCCCCAAGGATGCTTATAATGCAATGTAGGATATACAATTGAGCTTTACATTGCGAAAAAAAGGATCGTCACGATACAAGCAGAGAGTAATGATGTTCTCGTACGATAGAGATCTCAAAGACATTCTGAATTATGCTTTGGACGCACACGGCATTGATATATCATTCCCTGAACTTAGTAAAGATGCGCCGTTATTATTAGCAACTGATGATGTCGATTACATTATCCTAGATCATAATATGCCCGATATAAATGGTTTTGAACTCATAGAACAGCTCGGCGAGCTATGCCCCGCAGCCATCATAATAGTCCTGAGCGAAGAGGATAAAGGCATGGAATTCTTGTGCGCTGGTGCGAATGACTTCCTCCAAAAACCTTTTATTCCTTACAGACTTGTAATGATGCTTGATGGCGGAGACATTAGGCCAAATGAATAAAGAATATTCAAGGGGTATCGGCTTTCAACGCGGCTGAATGCAAAAAGATCGAGATGTGCTATGTTCAAAGAACAATGTCTTCATGGCGCCACGCTCTTTTCTGACTTGTCGAAGCAAGAAATTGAAAGCCTGTCGCAATTCTCCAGGCATTTGAAGATTGCTAAGGGAGATGCCGTATTCATGCAGGGCGATCCCTCAGACGCTATATATATTCTGCAACAAGGAATAATCAAAATATCAAGAGTCAATACGGATGGAAGGAAACTTACCATTGACCTGATTGAACCAGGTCAATTTTTCGGAGAATTGTGCCTCGCCGGTGAAAAAGAGCGGAGATCCTTTGCAGAAGCCATGATGGACTCTGTCTGCTGCGAGATAGACAAAGTCCATTTCGAAGGTTTTATGCAGAAAAGACCCGATTTTGCCCTTACACTGATCAAACTCATCGGGGACAGACGGCTAGCGATGGAAAATCTGCTTCAAGACATGGCATTCATGGAAATTCCCGCAAGAGTAATAGCCCTGTTGCTGAAATATGCAGACAATAAAATTGTCAAAATACCGTTGACCCATCAGGAGATAGCGGATTTAACAGGTTCAACAAGGGTGTCCGTGTCAAGGTGTTTTTCTAAATTGAGAAAAGATGGCTTAATCCAAACGACGAGCGAGCAGATCAAACTAATCGACGAAGTAAAATTGCTGGATCAAATAAAATATTCTGCTGGATATGAATAACTGATCCAATCTAAAGCTTTTTCAAACGAAAATCTGCGGATCTCAACTCAGCCGTATAACGTAATTCAGGGGTAAACATGGGTCATTTTCAGTATAATATGAGGTCTCTGTTGAAAAAAATAATCACACTCCTTCTTGCGGCATTGCTATCCTCAGCGACCGTATCTGCCGCGAGCGCGCTCAAATGTAAGTCCTCGGTTGATGCGGAAAACTATCTGAAATTCAATCTGCCGGACAAGGCAAGCGACTGCTTTGACCGACTGATAATCCAAAATCCGACAGATGCAAAACTTCACTTCCTAAAAGGGAAATTTTGCTTGAACCAGGGCAACTTGCGATGCGCCAAGGATCGGTTCAGCGCTGGTGTAGTTAAGACTAAGTACGGGAAAAGGATTGCAATCCTTTACGCACAACGAGCCTATGCGAAACTCAATGCCGGCGATTTGCAAAAAGCGGAGGAGCTTTACCGGGAAGCCTTTCTTTATGATCCCATCCTGTCTAAAAAGGTTGCCGCAAGCCTGCTCCGGAGAGGAAAGCAAGCCAGTAATACAAAGGCATCTTCCGACCTGTTGTTGTATATGGCCGGCAAAATCGATCTTGAGCTTAACCCGGCCATATCTGGCTATTATTATTCACTGAGCCAAGCGGCATCAACCAGCGAAGAACGGGTTGACATGCTCGAAAAGGCCGTCCGGTTCAACAACGCAAAATATTCCAGAGAGTACGAAGAAAATAAGCAGACGCTCGGCAGATATCATCTTGAGGAAGCCAAAAAATTGGGCAGAAAAGTCGGTCATGAAAATGCAACCAACGAGAACAGGGCTCTGGCAATAAAATACCTCGGTGAAGCTGCAGTGGAATCCGATATGCCCGGCGAAATTATCTATCAGCCCGGGGAGTACTCTTTTCAGCTTCAGGCCAACGAGCAAACACCTCACTGGATTTCTTTTCCCGAGGGTGAATATGTTAACTATACCGTATCTTCCTCTGAGCCAAATTGTACAATTATATATGACGACGGGGAAGTCGTATCAGTCGGCTCAAAGATAACGTTAGGCCATTCCAGCAATAAAGTAAGGGATAAGTTTAAAATAGAAGCTTTAACCGATCAGACCGAAATAACCATGCTTGTTGAGGCTTCACAGAAAAAAAACGGGGCAAACTGGTGGGAGAATAACGTGGCTCCGCTTTGGCAGCACAGTATTGGAAGATTCTGCTTTCTGAGCGACAGCTGCAAATAAAACTAATTCTGACTAAGCAGTTTAATTTTGTACTTAAAGGAAACCTAATTTTGGTACGCGTTGAACAGGGGCATCGTACCATAAAGGCGTCAGCAATCATGAATGCCCACTGTGTGGTGAAAGACCGACAATCATGGAACTGATCGACTACGACCGCTCTGCTCGATGTCATGAGCAGCCTCGCCTTTAATCTCTCCGGATGATGTTTCTTATGGCTCAGCCCGGTTTTTCCGAGAGCCGTCTAACAGACCGCGGACAGATCATAAGTACCGTCCAAAATAAGCCAAAAAATATTAGAAACATGTATCGTCGGATACCGACTATTCATCATAGAAGTGATATTTCTATCAGCGATGATCGAGATTATTGGTATTCAATCAATCAACGTTGTTCAGAAACAATTTGTATAAATAGAGGAGGCAACATGGCCGAGAAAAAGAATATCGTTCAAGCATCTCAGAGGAGCCGCATGATCGCCACACTGTTGTGTTTTTTTCTGGGATGGGCGGGCGCGCATCGTTTTTATGCGCGAAAGACGGGCACTGGCCTCATCATGCTGTTTACCTTAGGCGGTTTTGGCCTCTGGTGGTTCATTGATTGCATCTTAACCGCCTCAGGCCAATTATTAGACAAAGACAACAACGAAATTTCTAACTGGATGTAAGGTTCTACTAAGAATTCAGTGCCGCATGTATCAAAAGGCACAGACAACAGTACGGCATCTGGTGTAGCATCGGTTTCAAGCTTGTACAAAGGATTTTCAATAATCCAATTATTTCAATCAAAGGGAGGTAGCAGGAATGAAGAGGACACTAGTTGCGGTAGCAGTTCTGGCGTTATTGGCAGTGGGAATCACTGGGTGCGGTTTTGTCGCGGACGGACCTTTTGGCTGGGGATATACGGCGTCGAAGACAGCAGTATCAACGGGCCCGGCAAAGACAGGGGCAAAGAAGGGAACCGCATGTATAAAAGGCCTTTTTGGATTTACGTCAATCGGAGATGGCAGCATTGGAGCCGCAATGAAGAACGGCGGAATTAAGGAAATATTCAGTGTGGACAAAGACAATCTCAGCATCTTCGGCATCTACACAAAACAGTGCACCATTGTTGCAGGAGAGTAGTTGCCTAAACATAAGGGCTTAGGTACCAGATTAAGAGTAGTTTTATGTATAAAGATCAAACCAAACGATAAGGAGACGTGAAATGTCAGAAGAAAATAAGGAAGTTGCGGAAGAAAAGTCAGCAAAAGAAGTGCAGGTTTCCAGCAAGAGTCGTTCAATTGCTTTGGCATTGTGTATGTTTTTTGGGTGGGCAGGTGCACACCGTTTCTATGCCAAGCAGACGAAAATGGGTCTCATCATGCTGTTCACGATGGGTGGATTTGGATTGGTGTGGTTCTATGATTTCGTCATGCTCCTGATAGGGAAATTTAAGGACAATAACAATTCTGTGATCGCTGAATGGAAGCTGGCTTAAAACGGGAGCACTGGCCTACCGGGTGGATAGGCGTAAGTCTATCCACCTCTTTTTATTTATCGTGCAACCAACCGTTTGAGACCACGAAAGAGAAATACATGCGCGGAGATCAAGAGATCGGACAGCAAATATTTGTATGACAGCTGCGAGGTGCGATATCCCACTATTCGGAGGATAGCAACCTGTCTATAAAAGTGAGAATACCAACACCGCTACAGAAGTTGACTAACGGGAACGTAGAGGTCGAATGCATGGTGAAGAACATTGCTGGTCTTAAGACGCTTGAGGAGAGTTACCCGAGGATGAAGGAGCGGCTATCCGATAACGGGAAAGTACGTTATTTCATTAATATTTACTTAAATAATGAAGGCATTCTATTTTTAAACAAGGAAGACACCACACTCAAAAACGGCGACACCATTTCAATCGCTCCGGCCATCACCGGGCGTTTTTGAGGAGGCACGGAGGATAGCTGAGAAGGCGACAAGTTGAAAAAATAGTTCAATGATCTTGTATCCTCTAATTTTCCAGGCATCGTGCTTCCCATTTTATCGAAAGTAAGTGTCTTACTACTGAGTGTTTTAAAAAAATAGTGGTTTCCATCTTAATACATGGCTATTGATAGGAGATAGCAATATGCCAGCAGATACAAAGTTTGACCAGCTACTCGATGCAAAGGGCATGAGTTGTCCGCTCCCGAT
The DNA here is from genome assembly GCA_963754875.1 of Nitrospirota bacterium. Lineage (GTDB taxonomy): Bacteria > Nitrospirota > UBA9217 > UBA9217 > UBA9217 > JAJYKN01. The sequence goes on along the minus strand of CAVWHO010000016.1, from coordinate 165,139 downwards.
TTTGAAAACAAAAAAAGAAATGGAAACGCTTTCTCAATGTCAGGTTCTGAGAGTAGAGACGACGGATGCGGGATCAAAGAAGGATATGGCATCCTGGGCAAATCGACCGGGCAATGCAATCGTAAAGATGTAAGAGGGCTCCGGGACGTTCACCTTCTATATCAAAAAGATGGCAGGAGAATAATATGGCAAATAAAAAAATGACAATTATCGCGTCCAAGGGATCACTGGATATGGCATATCCTCCGCTGATTCTCGCAACTACAGCTTCGACTATGGATGTGGATACAACGATCTTCTTCACTTTTTACGGTCTTGAGATTATTAAGAAGGGCAACACCGAAAAGCTGATGGTTTCTCCCCTAGGCAATCCGGCCATGCCGATGCCGGTACCGATACCGACGTGGATTTCATCGATGCCCGGCATGGAGGCCGTGGCCACGGCCATGATGAAGTCTATGTTTAAAAAACATGGCGTAGCCACGATCGGCCAGCTTCTTGAGCTTGCCAAAGATTCTGGTGTGAAACTCATTGCGTGCCAGATGACGATGGACGTGATGGGATATAAACAGGCGGACATCATTAAAGGTGTCGAGTTCGGCGGTGCAGCCTCATGGTTGGATGCAGCAGCAGATTCGCAGATCAATCTGTTCATTTAAGGGCATTCTTCATACGTTTGTTTCCAAGACGGCGGTAACAACGGGTACAGCAAGGAGAGGGGCAAAGAAAGGAACTGCGCGTGTAGCATCATTTTTTGGTTTCATGTCAGTCTGCGATGGCAGCATTGGAACAGCAATGAAAAAAGCGCAATTAAAAAAACTCAAAGTCGAAAAGGAGGTCCTCAGCATCTTAGGGATCTATGCAAAGTGCACTATCCTTGCCGAGGAGTAGAATGAACAGAAGATATCGATGCTAAGAGGGCGGACTGTTGCACTATCGATAGCCGTAGAATACTATAAACTAGGCACTTGCCAGTGCGTATTACGGAGGATCAAATAATGTCGGAAGAAATGACACAGGATGTAAAAAAGGATTTTAAAGTATCGGATAAAAGCCGTGGGATAGCAGCACTGTTGTGTTTCCTTTTCGGCTGGGCTGGAGCGCATCGTTATTATACGGGCAAGATCGGCACCGGCCTCATGATGCTGTTTACGATGGGGGGCTTCGGCATGTGGTGGTTCATCGATCTCATTATGGTCACCACGGGGAAATACAAGGACCGCGATGAACTTCCTCTCACAAATTGGAAACTGGCATAATACCCATCGGTGAAGCACTGGGGTGGATAGACATTGCGCTATCGACCCTATTTTTGTATCTGACGGATAAGACGGGCCGTATAAAAATAATTACCATTCGTAGATCGGTCTTTTGAGGAGGACTCGCAGAGTGTGGCGATTAATCTTGGCAACTGTGGTGCTTATCATCGTTTTTGCGACCATCCATGGAAAGAACAAGGAGATTGATTCTCTTAAAAAGCAAGTCACCACCTTGGTTGAGGAAAAAGATGCCACAATCGAGGGGAAAGAGCGATCCCTCAAAGAGATAAAGAATACCTATGACAATCTCATGGGAGAGATGAGCCAGGAGATTAAAAAAGGCGAGATCACCATCACGCAGCTCAAGGACCAGCTATCGGTCAACCTTGTTGAGCAGATCATGTTTGAGTCCGGCAGCGCGGATATAAAGAAGGAGGGGAAAAAGGTCCTTGACCGTGTCGCGGTGATCTTGAAAAAAACAACTGGCAAGCAAATCCGCATCGAAGGCTACACAGACAATGTTCAATTAAGCAAACGGATCAAGGCAAAGTTCGCATCGAACTGGGAGCTTTCAACGTCACGCGCGACAACAGTCGCTCGATATCTGCAGATGAAAGGTATCGATCCCAAACTCCTCGCCGCAACAGGCTACTCGTCATATAGACCAATCGCATCAAACGATACTGAGGCAGGAAGGGCAAAGAATCGAAGAATCAACATCGTGTTGACGCCGGAAAAAGAACCAGCGCAAAAATAATTATTGATTGCCTGCACTTCCCCCCTGCACATTGTGCCCCAGCAACGCATTTGGCATTCTGCTCATACACTTGACATCCATTATGAATGCATTTTCCCTTCATAAGTCCGTTTCTTGGTTAAATGTGGGGCGACTCTTCCCCTGTGCCGTTGGTTCCCTTAAGCAACTATCGATGAAGATCCGGATTTTCAGGGCTATTTGTTTTAAAGACTGAATTAAAGAGTTTTCATCCCTATGGAAATTGCCACCCGGTAATGCATGCAAATATTGATATTATTACGAATCGAAATAATTCTATTTGCAACGACATAATAATCCGCCGACGGGTCAACTAGTCAAGCTGCGGTCCTCGCCCAATCCTCATTTTTCCGTGAAAATATTTGGCATTAATTTCAGCAGCCTTACGCAGCCATTTTGCTACACCATGTTGTTTGATGCAGCACAAGTTGAATATTTTAATATTATGCGGGAGGATATCTGCCATCTCTGCCGCCGGGTTCAGTTTATCGCAGGGGAATTCAACACACTCAAAGCAAAAAACCAACCCTCGTTTTTCAATACAAGTATAGGTTTCGCATACACCATTGATGAACTGGCAATTCCCTCCGCTAGGCCGACATCCCGGGCAGGGTGCGCCGCTCCAATATATGTTCATGGTGTTCATGGCAATGAGATTTTCACACGAAGAAGGATCGTCTTTTAATTTATATGCCCAACAATCTCCGCAATGCGCTCCACACGGCGCTACCAAAATGATTTCGTCGGTCGCTTTCATATGATTTATCAACTTACAGCCTGTTTGCCATTAAGGTAAGACGTCAGGAACCTCAAGCTCAGAGCATTAGTTCTCGTTTCCCTGCATAAGGCCGTCGATCGCCATTTCAACAATGTCCTCCTGGATCTGGTTTGGCTTTCTTATATACATGATGAACGGCCAGGTACCGACATCCTGAAAATAAAGTTCCATTCTGTACATTTCATCCAGCGTGACGACCTTGACCTTGCCTTCTTCTTTGTAAACAACCACCTCTATTGGAAAGGCCGTATTATGATGCAATACGACCTGTTTATACAACTTTGAACCTTGCGCACGCGCTATAGCGAATGCAGAGCCTTCCATTCTTTCTTCAGTAACTCCGTAGATCACTGCACCATTACTCGAAAGATCCAGCGTGTAAATCAGCTTCCAGCCCGTCTGATTATGCAGGATGCCAAGCTTAACTTTTTTTGCTATCTTTTTGAAGTTGGTATCTGAATCGTCGCGGGAAGTAAACAAAGTTACTATTTTATCTGCGAAGTCACCTCCGCCTATCCCGCCTACGCTGCCGCTTTTCCGGATTTCCCCCAGTTGCTTATTTACAATGATGGCTGATGGTACCGCTTTTGATACGATCTCACTGATAGAATTGAGCGTCGCAAGCGATTGTACTTCAAATTTCTTTTTGTTGATGATGGTTCTATTTATGGATACAGGGTTTAACAGAACCACATTTACTCCTGCTTTATCCTCGTAGATTCCGACTTTGAGCGGAATCGCGAAGACAGCTTGTATTCCATGGTCAATTATGGATTCTGCATAGGACGGAGAAGTAAAAATTATTACCCTGGAATTATAGGGACAATAATCAGGTACACCGGTGTCATACATTGCAAGAATATTCCACCCGGAACTTTTTAAGGCTGTTTCGATTTTCGAGCTTACATCTGCATAGCTTCCAGGTGCTCCCTCGATAACCTTTACATATACACCATAATCATTCGCAAAACTTGACGTCGCAAGTAGCAAAAACAAAACAACAAACAGGAACGTTACTTTCTGTTTCATCATCCATACCCCTTCCTTCAGACGCTTTTTGTTAATGTGATCACGATTTTATTGTCCACAACTTACAGCATTCTTCGTGGTAGCGAAACATATTGAATATGAGGATAAAATTCACAGTAATTCATTTATTTCGCACTACAATTCATGTGCCCGCTTTCCCAAAAACGCACTACCTGAGGTATCCCAATATGGCGCGAGCGGCCCATCTTCTTCTCATCGATTAAACCTTGTAAGCACTTTATCACATAAATGCAATTTATTATATGTATCTTATGATACAGACAACTAATTATTTAGCGTGTAAGTTACGAGCAAAGAAAATCAATGCTCATAGGAGCAAACATCAATTCCCGTTTAACCGGGAGGAAAGGATGTGTTATGATGGAGGACGCAACAGTAGAAGCTGCAAAAATTTCCGAGACGAAAGAGGAGGCTGCCGCATCAAGCAAGAGTCGTTTGGTCGCATTGCTGTTGTGCTTCTTTTTTGGATGGGCCGGGGGGCATCGATTTTACTCGGGGAAAACAGGCACTGCTCTGATCATGTTGTTTAGCATGGGTGGTTTCGGTTTGTGGTGGTTTCTTGATCTTGTCATGATAGCATCGGGGAATTTTAGAGACAAGAATGAGCATCCGATCTCACAATGGACAAAATAAGCTCTGGCTTTCAAGTGTCTGAGTGTTGAAAACAAAAGGAGGTTAAGATGGCTTTCCAAAAAAGCAATAAAGACAAAGTCGAGAGTATTGCAGCTTTATTCGGAGAGAAATTGGGTAGCGTTGCGGGTTATATTTCGACAAAGATGCCACAGGAAAGTGTGCAGGAAAAGGTTCGCTCTACCTTCACGAAAACTGTGGATCGTGTGGACTGTGCGCTCAATAAAATAGAAGTAAAGAGCGCGGAAATTCTGGAAAATGTATCATCCGAGCTAAAACAATTGCCTGAGAAGGCAGTTCATAAGATTGAGGAAATTATGCAACAGGCCGACGAGAGATTCAGCACGACTGTTCAGCAAGGAACATACTACCTTATTGATTTCGCAGGAGTAGTAAAATCATCTTTTGCGGAATTGCGAAAATAACGTTTACTATTACAGATCCTGGTGTGAGAACCCATTGGTGGGCGGGTGGCATGCGATCAGGGACTGGACAGTTAATAAGTCGCCATTCGATAGCTCATCGAAAACGACGACCGGATCGAGCGGGCGGAGAAGTGGATAGGGATTGAAATGCTGTAAATCCACTATCCAAACTCCAGAATTAAGACCACCTTAACACAGGCCCCGAAGTAAGATCAATGTTGCCTTAGTATGCCGTAAAGATTATCATAAACAACAACATCGGGATGCATTGGGGAAATTATTTATCAGCATCGCCTTAACTATGTATGAGGTAGAGTTGATGGAGCCTACAATAATGGAATGGAATGCAAAATTAGCGACAGGCATAGACAAAATTGATGAAGGCCTGGAAGTAATTATTAACAGAATAAATGTTATTCGCGATCTTGATTCAAACAATCTTGATGAAGCGGAGATAGATCGCATTATCCGGTTTTTCGGGGGACATGTAATTGACAATTTTCAATTACAAGAAGAGTATATGTCGAAAAATGACTACCCGAAATATGACGACCACAAAGAGGAACATATGAAATTTCTCAAGAATTTCGTAATGTTAAAAAAACTGTTTTCAGAGGAAAGAACACCTTCTCTAATGATGGTAGTCATTGAATTTGAGTATCTCAATTGGTTGATAAAGCACATTCAAACATTTGATCAGGACCTGGCGTTTTTCTTGATTTCAAAGCAGAGGGTGCCGCTGTATCGGTGACATTCGCTTCGACCAGGAACAGAGTATAACAATTCGCAAAAAAAGAGGAAATTATGCCGATAAAAAAAGAGCTATCTAGATCCGTCTTATTCGTATCAGTATTTGCAGGCACTCTCATCTCCGAGGGCATATCGTTGGTCACAATATCAGAACCGGGAAAGAGATTAACGGAGAAGGTCAACCATGTGGTCAAAAACATGCAGGCGAATATCGGTGAGCATTTCCACATCGCAACCGCTAAAATAATTGAGGAAAGTGCGCTCATGAATTCAAAGATAAAAAAAGCCGACATTGTCGTGCTTTTACAGATCGCTAAAAACAGCTTCCAGAGCTCGTTTGAAAATGCAAAAGCCAAATATGTTAAACGGGCCTAATACCTAATTGTTCGCAGCTACTCAGGTGCGCAGCTGATGGGGTTTTTAATAATTAAATCATAGTTGAAAATGAAGTATAGTCACTAACGATCGGAGAGGAGGAGTTGGTTATGATTCATTTGTTATTTGGTTCAGCTGCCGCAGCGGCATCGTTAGTAATTGATAAACAAATCAAGAAAGCCAAAGAGGCGCACAGTTTCATCAGGGAAACAATCCATAATGAACGTCTCGAGTTGGAAGAGCTCAAAAACAAATATATTGGACTCCTCAATGAACGAAAAGGCACTAAGGTTTTATAGTCTCGGAACCTGGCTGACTAGTGCAGCCGGATATGACAAGTGTAAAATAAGAGGGAGACATAATGCATGTCGTAAGCATTAAAACAGGCTTGAAGCTTGTTGTTTTGTTGATTCTGGGAATACTGTTAATTATATCCTTATCTTTGCTTGTTTATAAATCCTATAAATCACTTAGAGGAGATAGAACAACAGCCACTGTTACAACGAACTCCAATCTCGAAGATAGAAGGAGTGCCGAAAATACATTAGCGCGGCTTTTAGATCAAGAAACATATCATTTTATCTATGAATATCAGAGCACTGATGACCTTATGGAAATAAAGGTAGATGGCCGTTTATGGAAGCAGTTGCCATTCAAGGATAGGAAGTCGTATCTGCGTAACATCGCAAGTGTTAGATCAGCCCTCGGGCTTAAGCCCGAGGTAAAGATTCTTGACAGCAGAACAAACATTGAAATGTCGTCATATGAACATGGTCGCGTGATGCTTAGAGAAAACCAAGACGGATCTTAGCCTTTCCAAACCGCAATTTATAATGCAAATCGAATATTGAAACTTCCCTCCCTTTGTGGTCCTTCTCCCCTTGCTATGTATCATAGGATACAGACAGCACGCGTCGTATCATTTATGATGTATTACAAGCCGGAAATACAATTAAACTGATCATGCAAAAAAGTTTTGCCTTGAGCCATTTATCGCTGCTAGAGCGCTTTTTCACAAGCGATTGCATGCGGTACATGACGGTTAGCTTAAACCTGACGTTGTTTTGCCCGTGTTGACTGCGGGAAACAACAAGAACCTGGCAAATGTGGTAGACGGTTTCTGAAATATTTCTATAAAGAGGTGAGTGCCCATGCTATTTTTGAAAAAGAAAAGATGGTGGCCTGTAGTTGCCGGGATTTCTTTTGCTCTTGTTGAGCTCCTCTCCTTTACGATGTCCGAGAGGCCGCTTGGCGTTACGAGGGGCTTTACCGTAGCAGGTTCAATCATTGAATACCTCATGTCACCAACGCATTCTGAAAAGATCAGTTACTGGGAAGCATATACGCCGGTTATCGACTGGTCATTTACACTTCTTCTCGGCTTACTGGTCGGCGGATTTATATCCGCGAAATCCTCAGGTGACTTCAAGATCAAATTGGTGCCCGAGTTGTGGAAGTCGACTCATGGAGCGTCGGTAGTGCGTAGATGGGCATGGGCATTTGTTGCTGGGGTCATGATGGGATTTGCAGCCAGGCTTACCGGTGGATGCGTGAGCGGACTGCTGATATCGGCCGCGATACAGCTATCACCCGGAGGATATATCTTCATGATAGCATTGTGGATCGGCGCTGTGGTTACAACGGCGGCATTCTATGGCAGCAAAGGTTATTCACTAAAGAGGTAGCGATATGTGGTCAGAACTTGTCTTAAGAGCAAAAAATACATTCGACCCTGAGACAATCAAGAGTATTGCGGGTCCCGCAAGTCTGTACGGCGGGTTCCTTGTTGGCTTAATATGGGGCGTCGTGTTGTCGAAAAGCAGAGTTTGTAAATACGACGTGGTGACATCATTATTCAGGTTCCGTGATTTTACGGTATTCAGGGTCGGCTCCGTCGTGTTGATGGCAGGGATGATATTCATATATTTTTTTAAGGATCTCAATGTCATAGAGCTGGCTATACCGAAAACTGTCATTCTGCCCCAACTTCTAGGTGGTCTTCTGTTTGGCGCCGGAATTGCCATCATGGGATATTGCCCAGGGACTGCGACTGTTGCCGTCGGCGAAGGAGTGCTGGATGGTATACCGGCCATCGGAGGCATGATTGCAGGAAGTATCGTTTATGCAGAGTTTTTCAACGACAAGTGGAAGGATACATTCCTGAAAATCGGCGATCTCGGTCGTGTGACGTTTGCCGATCTGTTGGGAGTGAACCATTGGCTTATTATCATTCCACTTGTGATTATGATGCTCATGTTTAATATAAGTTCGACCATGTTTGACTGGTTCCTGGGTCTTTTTGGAAGATCGTTGAATTATCTTGACGAAGTTTTTGTAGGTTTGGAAGAAACAGCTGCGACCAGTACGAGGGACGTATCATCCTATTTTAGCCGGTTTAATAACGCGTTTTCTAAGTTAAAAAATTCTGGTAAGAAATAGCACCAAGTCAGATCTGGGCTCATAAAACGATATCGGTAAAGGTTGGATCTATGAAGAACAATCTGTTTAAAAATTCCCTCAAACTCCTGTCTTACAATACTTTTATCCCGTTGGTATACGATCCCATTATGTATTTGATCAAGAAGGAGCGGCAAAGGGCGCTTGAGGCCATGTCGTTTAAGCAGACTGATACTGTCTTCATCCCTGGCATAGGCATGGGGAACGATCTTCCATACATTGCGAGTACTGTCAATCGTATTGTCGGGATTGATGTGAGTGACGTTATGTTGTCTGGAGCATCATTGCGAGCCAAGAATTTGCATCTTGATAATGTGGAGCTGAGGGTCATGGATGCCGAGGAATTGGAGTACCCGGATAATCACTTCGATAAGGCCGTGCTTACGCTCTTTTTAACGGTGGCCTTTGACCCTAAAAAGGTATTTTCAGAGGCTGTGAGGGTGGTAAAGCCTGGTGGTGAAATCCTGGTTTTTGATCATTTCGTTAAGCAAGGAACGATTCCCACGCCATTACTAAAGACTATCGACGCATTCATGAAAGTTACATTTACCAGCATTGCGAGGGTCTTTGAGGAAATTATTGAAGGTCAGCGGGTTACAGTCAATAAGAAGCTTTCCTCAAAGGCGCCGGGTTTCAAAATATATGTGCTGAGAAAGGCCTCTTGATCGCGAAATAGTGTTATAATTACACGATTCTAATTAAACTGCTCCATTAAAGACCGTGACAATATCCTTGCAACAGTTGAACAACCGGGTTACTAGATCACTGGAAAGGCCATTATAATTCTATGAGCAACATCATGATAGGTCAAGCAAAGCTTAATTGCTGGGAATATAAAAAATGCGATATGCAGCCCGGAGGGGAAAAAGCAAAAATACACGGCCCTTGCCCAGCGGCTGTTGATGAACGTGTCGACGGTTTTAACGACGGGATGAATGCTGGTAGAGCCTGTTGGGCGATCGCCGGCACTTACTGCGGCGGGTCCCCTAGGGGTATATACGCCCTAAAACTCAGGGACTGCGTGGCATGTGATTTTCATGAGCTTGTGGTTAAGGAAGAGAAGAAGAATTACAAGAAGGTGTCTGTCCTTTATAAGAAGATTAATGAGGCACGAATAGATAATAACGCTAAAGAACCTACAGTGTTTGAATACGCTTATGAAAAGGCAAAAAAAAGTGCGGAGGATAACCAGCAGATTGACTCTTTCTATATATCGATGCTTATTGGAATTACGAGCTTCTGTCCGAATATATCCATGCTTCAGGCAAGTAAACGCTTATGCAAGGACGATCTTGTTGATGAACTGTGGGTAATTGATGCCATCGCAGATGATAAAAGGCGGCGTGCAACTAAGGTTCTTGTCAAAACGATATTCAGGGGGATAACACTGCAAATAAAAAATTACTTCCATCCTCTTTTGTCACAGCTTAAAAAATAAGGTGTGTCACATCTTTTCAATGATCTCTGATTCTTATGAGCATGCCTGCCTTCACCTCAAGACGTTGACAATCTGTGCAGTGATTTAGCTTCGGCCATTCTTTAAGGTGTCCAAAAAGAAGGCTTAGAGTGGATTCGTTAATAAAGTTTTTGATAAGGATCTACAACTTAATGCTAAGATTACTCGCCAGAGCTCCGTTCTTACAAACCATCCTCCGCAAGCAGTATAGACTGAAATCTTTTGTCTGCATATCTACTTTTATCATTTCTTTTATTAGTTTCAGCCTCGCCTTCATTATAGCATTTACTGTTTATCAGCAAGTTATCGAACAGAGGGCCAGAGAGATGTCGCGCTCCGTCTCCCGGCAGGCATTTAACACTCTCTATTTACTTATGCAGAAAGGCTGGACAAGCAAAGACCTGGATGAACTCCTTGCCTCCACAGCCGGGATAAGAGGGGATACTGAATATCAAATCAAACTTTACAGAAACGATGGAACGGATACGGATAATGATATAAAAAACGTTTTGAAACGAGGCGTTGTTGTTAATAATAGCAAGGGTTTCCGTCTGATCGATATTTATCCGGTCGAGGCAAAAAGGGTTTGTTTGGAGTGTCACCGTAAGGAGAGACTAGGGAACATATTAGCTGCAGTGAGCGTGCAGCAGGACATAGGACCAACAATTAAAAACCTTGAAAAGAAGTTTATTCTTTATTTCTTTTTCTTGTCTCCAGTTCCCTTCATTTTGACAAGCGTTATCTCTAAGCTTTTAAATGCACGGATTATCAAAGCTACTGAGCTGTTTCACCAGAAGATTCAGGATATCAGTAGTATTGGGGATTTGGCAAAACTCGAAACGAACAGCAGCAATGTCGGTTTTGTTGAATTCAACAATATGCTGCTAGATATAGATAACTTTGTCAAAAGGATCCAGAATGTTGCTGTGGACAAGAATCTCCTCGAACGTGAACTTCAGGAACGAAAAGAGGCAGAGATCGCACTCAAGAAAAGTGAAGATATGCTTCAGGCGATTATCGACGCTGAGCCGGAATGTGTAAAACTCCTTGATGCAGATGCAAAACTTATCATGATGAACAAGGGAGGCTTATCAATGCTCCAGGTGGATTCACTGGATCAGGTTAAGGACAAAAGTGTCCTCCCCTTGGTCGCCGAAGAATATAAAAAAGACTTCATGGAACTGACAAAACAGGTATTCAAAGGAGAGTCCGGGATTCTGGTTTTTGAGATAATTGGCATAAAAGGCAGGCATCTGTGGCTGGAGACCCATGCCGTCCCTTTTCGAAATGGGAATGACGAAATAGTCGCTTTGCTTGGCGTAACACGGGATATTACCGAAAGAAAGAAGGTGGAAGGGGCGTTACGGGAGAGCGAGGAGCGTTTCCGAGACCTGGCTGCATCTCTTCCACTTACGATCTTTGAAACGGATCCGCAGGGGCGCATTACTTACATTAACAGGGCCGGTCTGGATGTTTTCGGATATCAGCAGCAAGATGTCGATGCTGGCGTGAATGTAATGCAAGTGGTGGCCCCAGACGACCGCGAAAGGGCAGGGGAGCTTATTTCCCTCCGATATAAAGGAGTTCGACCTGGGTACAGAGATTTTAAGGGGCTCCGGAAGGATGGAACCACATTTCCGATCAGCATCGTTTCGAGCCCTATTGTACGAGATAACCGATCTGTCGGACTTCGGGGAATCGTGAGCAACATCTCCGAACGCAAGAAGGTGGAAGAGCAATCTCTGAGGGTTCAGAAGCTTGAATCCATGGGGATCTTGGCTGGCGGCATTGCTCATGACTTCAACAACCTTTTGCAGGGTGTGTTTGGCTATATTTCCCTTGCAAGACTTACTGTAGACCAGCAAACCAAGTGCCTTGCTGCGCTCGAACAGGCTGAGATGGCACTGCACATGTCAGTAACTTTGACAAACCAGCTTTTGACTTTTTCGAAGGGAGGTAAGCCGGTAAAAGAACAGCTTGATCTCCTGCCGATAATTGATAATGCTGCTAAGTTTGCGATGAGTGGGTCACGCTCGGATTACCACATAGTTGCTGATAGAGGCCTGTGGCAGGTTGAAGCGGACGAGGGCCAGATTGGGCAGGTGATTCAGAACCTCGTCATGAATGCGGATCAGTCCATGACAGAGGGAGGTCTGGTGGAGATAACTGCGAGGAACGTCCAATCGTTTGATAAGGTCCTGCCCCAGAGCTTGTATAAAGGAAAATATATTGAGATTACCATCAAGGATAGCGGCGTTGGAATCCCGGAACATCACTTGGCTAGGATATTCGATCCCTATTTCACGACCAAGAAAAAAGGGAATGGTTTAGGCCTAGCGACGTCCTATTCCATTGTTAAAAACCATGGCGGGCTGATTGATGTAAATTCTGAGGCAGGCAAAGGAAGCACCTTTTTTATTTATCTTCCAGCCGTTGCTGCAAGACAACAAGCCGAGCCTTTGCAACTGACGGCAGTAGCTTCACCAGTTCGTACTGGTAAAGTACTTCTTATGGACGATGAACCGGTTATCCGTGATGTCGGCGGGGAATTGCTTAGGGCTCTCGGGCATGAGGTGCAAGTCGCGGCGAATGGCGAGGAGGCGATTTATAAATACCAATTGGCGAAGCAATTGGGGAAACCTTTCGATGTTGTCATCCTGGATCTTACGATCCGGGACGGGATGGGAGGCGCTGAAACAATTCACAAACTATTGGAAATCGATCCGGGAGCTAATGCTGTTGTTTCGAGTGGATACTCTGATGATTCCGTTGTAGCGAAACACAAAGAGCAGGGATTCAAGGCGTTCCTCAAAAAACCCTACAGTATTGATAACCTACAAAATGTATTGGAAAAGGTGCTAAATTCATAACGCTGATCAGTCTATCGAATGGTTGTACGTTTACTGACAAGAAAATTTGCCTTGGCTACATTGCTGCTGTTATACAGAACCAAACGTCTTGCTTTACTCTGGCATTATACGATTTCCGTACCTTGGGGCTCAATTATGATTCGGCAACCGGCAATGGGACGTTCCAGCACTCAAAAGACTTTGGAAGAGATCTTTCCCGAAAGCGCCGTTTGTAAGTGTAAGTAGCTACGCTGTGTGAAGAAGCGTTCTATCGCGCAATCAACCGAAGATGTTGGTCATAGAAGGGACGCCATGAAAATTAGGGATATCTCAATAAAATGGAAGCTTGCCGCACCGATCCTCTTTTTTATTACCTTGGGGGTAGTTATTATAACTGTGGTTACGGGGTATAAAACAGAGTCCATTGTCCTTCACGAGGTAGAGCGTTCGACGCTTTCGGGATACAGGGATACTATCCTGAATACCCTCACGACTATGATGCTGGCAAACAACATCAAGGAAACCAAAGGGCCCTTCCTGGAACAGATGCGGACCATTGTTGATTTGAGGGTCATCCGGTCGGAAAGCGTGGATAGAGATTTTGGGAAAGGGAATGCCGAAGAGTATGCCGTCGATGCCCTGGACCGGGAGGTTATCGAAAAAGGAGTGGAACGGATTATCATGGAAGGAGATTCCATCCGGGGGGTATATCCCTATATCGCTAAAGAAAAATTTATGGGCAAGAACTGTCTGTCCTGCCACAATGTGAAGGAAGGAACGGTTCTAGGGGCCATCAGCATCAAAGTGCCGCTCAGGGAATCCTTTGGCAGGATACGGGCGATGCAATTTCTTTACGGCGTACTTGGACTATGCGGCATCATCGCTATGACGATCATTGTCCTGAGTCTCGTCCACCTGACCCATTCTCCCATGAAGGACTTGATCGCAAAGGTGAGGCGAGTTGGGGAAGGATATACCGATACCTCGCTCTTCCGGGAAGGCAAAGACGAAATAGCCCAAATGTCGCAGAATGTGGACATGGTCATCAAACATTTTTCGCGCATGCTTAATACTATTATTCAGGCTTCCGCCAAAATAATGCCCGCGGTAGATATCGTCAGAGGCCACGCCGAAACCACCTCGGAAGGGTCGAAAAAACAGGCGGGTCAGGCGCACATGATCGCGGTGGCTGCCGAGGAGATGAACCAGACCATCGCGGACATAGCAAAAAACGCCGGTGAATCCGCCGACACCTCAAAGGATGCCATGGAAATAGCGGAGAACGCGAAACAGATAACGAATATCTCCGTGGATACGATCAATGAACTCAACGGTTCGACACAGGAGTTGTCAAATACGATCGAAAAGCTGAACAAAAGGGCGTCGGAGATCGGAAACATCGTGACGGTCATCAAGGGTATCGCGGATCAAACGAATCTCCTTGCCTTGAATGCTGCAATAGAGGCTGCACGGGCCGGAGAACAGGGAGTCGGGTTTGCCGTCGTGGCTGACGAGATAAGAAAATTGGCAGAAAGAACCATTCAGGCGACCGCGGAGATTTCGACGGAAATCGGCGCGATCCAGTCAGAGTCCAGCCAGACCGCGGCCTCGATGGCGGCATCTGCAAAGGGAGTTACGAAGGCCGCAGGGCATATCAAGAACTTGAATAATGTTCTCAAGACCATCACGGAGTCGATCACGAAGGTGAAGGACCAGATTAATCAGATTGCGACGGCAGTCGAGCAGCAGTCGGCAACGGCAGCGGAAATAGCGAAAAATATTGAATCCACCTCAAGCATTTCACGGGACATGGAGAAAATGGCAGACAACGTTACTAGCGAAGTGTGGCATCTTTCGGATATCGCCGTGGAGCTGGGCAAAGCCACAGCTGATATTAAAACTGTCAGGAGCTAAATATTCCCGGCATTCTCTATACAATTTTATAGATTTTGGAGGCGAGGCCAACCTTGTTGAGAAAAAGTCCATTTCTCAAAATAGTTCACAATGCGATTGATCACGAAACCGATACTCATGACGGAACCAGTTGAAATTATTCGTGTAACAATCGGATACTAATGATATAATGAACATTGTTAACTGAAAATAATCATTATGAGAATCCCGATTAAATACAAGCTTGCATCCATTGTCCTCTTGATTTTTGTCCCCCTGCTTATCTTTTCCAGCTACAACGTTTATTCGATGTATAAATACGAAAAAGAGGACATCAAAACCAGTAATCTTATTATTGCGAGCAGCGTTGCAACAAATATCGATCACCTCATTGATGCATCATTCTCAGCCCTCCGGTCACTTTCAAAGTACCCTGCTGTCATCAGCAAAGACACCAGGGCTTGCGATCGGCTATTCAGCGAACTGCTTCCCTCCTATCCCGCTCATCTCAATATCCTCGCCGCTGATATGGATGGTAATAATTATGGAAGCGGCGTGTTTACTCAGGGTGTGAGAAAACTGAACTACAACGACAAGGACTGGTTTGTGAGGGCACGGAAGGGCGTTGATGTGGTTGGTGATCTGCATGTCTCGAAACTATTCAAGATACCTTCCACCATGATTGCCATACCTGTGTTCGACAACAGTAAGAGGCAGGTGGGAGTAATTGGAATGCCACTGAACCTTGCAGTTGTCCGCGCTATGATCATGAAGTCGCAGCCCGAGCAGGCAGGATACTCCATCGCGATCGTCGATTCCAAGGCCAACATTCTGGTTTGTACCGGCTCTGAGCAGAATATCAGCACGTGTAGAAAAATCCCTCAACGCGTGATACAACTGATCGCCGGGAGCAATGGCAGCTTGAAAGAGAGAGGAGGGGACGGCATAGAGCGACTCTACAGCTACAAAAAGCTGACCAGAACAGGCTGGACGGTTATCGTCGGGGTGCCGAAAGAGCTTGCCTATCATCCAGCCTACGCATTCGGCAAGCGCTATATTCTTGTCCTGTTGATCGTTAGTTTATTTTCACTTATTCTGTCATTCCTCCTATCAAATAAGATAACGGGCAATATCAAGTTGCTTAAGGCTGGTCTAAAGGAAATGGAGCTCGGCAACCTCTCCGTTACTCTTAAACTGTCAGGCCACGACGAACTCCAGGATGTCGCAGAATCCTTTGACCGCATGGCGAGTAAAAGAAAGGAAGCAGAGCAGAAATTGCGGGAGTCGGAATCCTTCCGTGCTGCGGTGCTCGATGGCGTCGGAGAAGGTGTGGTGGTTATCGGAAAGGACTACCGGATCCTTTCTGCGAATCAGGGCTACTGCAACCAGGTGAAAACGTCCTGTGACTCAATCATCGGGAAACACTGCTATGAGATATCCCACCACATAGACCAGCCCTGTTTTAAGCAGGCAGGGGGATGTGACTGCACAGTGCAGAAATGCTTTGAAACCGGTGAACGCCACCGGTCGCTCCATACCCACACCGACAAGGACGGGAAGCCCCTCTATTTTGAAACGAATGCATATCCCCTTAAGAGTTCGTCCGGCGCGATCACCGCCGTCATTGAAACGCTCATGGACGTGACAGGCCTCGTGACTCTGGAAAAGCAGCTTGATGAGGTCAAGGAGCGGTATCGGAAGCTCTATGACGATGCACCGGATATGATGCACTCAGTCGACCGGAGCGGGCACATCATCATGTGCAACCAGACTGAGGCGAAAACCCTGGGATACGAATTCGAGGAACTCGCCGGACGCCTTCTGAAAGATATCATTGTACCCGAGGAAAGGGACGTTGTCTTGGGTAAAATGGAAACTCTGAGGACCACCGGCTTTTTTGAGGGCGCGCTAACCCTTCTTGCAAGAGACGGCAGGCACATTCCTGTATTCGCCAGATCCAAGGCAATCTATGACAAAGAGGGAGGAGTCCTGATGTCCGACACCATCCTTCGCGACATCTCGGAGAAGAAAAGCCTCGAAGCCCAGCTTTTTCAGGCACAGAAGATGGAGGCGGTGGGTCTCCTTGCCGGCGGGGTGGCGCATGATTTTAATAATATCCTCACCGCCATCGTCGGCTACGGAAATCTTCTGCTTATGAAGACTACACTCGACAGCACAGCCCATGGCCATGTCGAACAGGTGCTCGCATCCGCAGAGCGGGCGACGAGCCTTACTCAGGGGCTCCTTGCATTCAGCAGAAAGCAAATCATAAACCCCAAACCTGCCCGTTTGAACGGTGTCATCAAGCAGCTCGAGAATATCCTAACCAAGGTCATCGGCGAGGACATTGAACTGAGGACGGTTCTTTCTTCTCAGGAAGCCACGGTCTTGTCCGACACCGGCCAGATCGATCAGGTGCTCATGAACCTCGCCACGAATGCGAGGGACGCCATGCCGAACGGCGGGATGCTGATCATTGAGACCGAGCTCGAGGAATTTGATGAAGACTATGTCCGGCGGCATGTCTTTGCACAGCCCGGGAAATACATGCGTATATCAGTGACGGATACGGGACTAGGAATAGATGCAAAGACCCAGGAAAAGATGTTCGAGCCATTCTTCACCACGAAGGGCGTGGGGAAAGGCACGGGTCTGGGGCTTTCCATAGTGTACGGGATTGTCAAACAGCACAACGGCTACATCAATGTTTACAGCGAGCCGGGGAAAGGCACGACCTTCAAAATATATCTACCGGCCATCGAGCGTGATGCAGAAAAACTCGATATCGCGGTTATGCCGCCCGTGACCAGAGGCACAGAGACCATACTCCTTGCAGAGGATGCTGAGGCGGTGCGCAACCTGGCGAAGAAGGTCCTAGAGGAATTTGGCTACCGCGTTGTACTTGCTGAAAATGGCGAGGATGCCGTCAAAGAGTATAAAGCCAACCCCCATGTTGAGCTTCTCATTCTCGATGTCGTCATGCCCGGTATAAACGGAAAAGTGGTATATGAGAAGATCAGAGGCTTGAAGCCGGGCATCAAAGCGCTTTTCATGAGCGGATATACAGCCAATATCATCCACAAAAAGGGTATCCTGGACCGTGGGACGGAATTCATCTCTAAACCATTCTCTCCGAATGCCTTCCTTCGCAAGGTGCGTGAAGTTCTGGACAAAAATCGGATAGTCTGAGTGCCGATCTCCATTATTAGCCCCAAAATGGTATAATCGCTCGTCAAAGGAGAAATTTATGAAGACAACTGCGGGTTTGAGGATTGGACACACTTAACATTTACTATGATACAGTAATTTCGTGTAAACGACAGTTGCCCGTTGAGAGATTTTAATTTAAACCTCTTTTTTTGCGCCCCCTCTTTTTATTTGCCGTCGCCTTCAATTAGGCACATCTCCAGCTCTTTTCATTGCATCATGTTTGCGCAACGCTCCCCCCTGGTTGGCAACATACGGATTATCCTGGCGAACGACAGTATCTCAAACATATTTTAGCAGCCAAGATCAGAAATAGGTCCGTTTTTGTAATACTTTTTCCTGCCTGTACTAGTCAGTATTCCAGGTTTCATTTCTCCGGTGCTATCCTAGTAATAGAGAATAGTGCCCTTTTTTGAAGCAGGGTTGAACCTGCATGATCGCAACGAACGACCTAGACCTTGATCAATCAGAAGTGACATTGAGGGTCGTTTCAAGGATCGTGAAGCTATGATAAATGTTACCCACACAACTCAGGATATCTGTCATTTGAACTACCTCGTCGGAACGCTCGCTACGGCGTATAAGGGAGTCATCAAATCACTGGTAGTTAAAGATTTCTGTATAACCGACAGCGGCGCAACTACAATGGTCAAAGGAGCGGTCCTCGCCATGCCCCCTGGAAATTATGAGGCTTCACTGAATAAGAGCGGCGTGGAGCTTTCGCGCGTTGATCTCCAGCAGGGGTATTTCGAATTCTTGGCTGAGAGCAGTCGCATTGCCGAAGCGCGGTATTTGCAAATCGATATTATCCAGTCCGGCAGACATATCGGAACGTTTGTATTAAAGAAAGAAACTGCCGGCGGTTTCTACCTATCTGCTGTCGAACTTTCGGAAGAGCTCGCCTCTTTTGATCTTACGAAGTTAACGGCGCCTTTGCGCGGCAAGGTCGGGCTCTTGCAGAAAGCAGAGGAAATCGTCTCGCAGATCCATTCCACGAAGAAGAATTGGGCCGCTTTTTCCGAGGCGTTAAACGGATTTTCCATTGATTTTTATTGGAGTGCTTTGGAAGGCTTTGCCCGGGCTTTCGACATCCTCACCCATTTTGCACTCCAGGCTGCCGAACGCGCAAGCAGCACAGACGCGAGTAAAACCGTTTCCAACTATTTCGACCTCCTGGAGCTGCCGCTCGAACAGGAGCGCGATTCCGTGCGCTTGCAATCTCTTGCCGCGACATGGATAGGGGCGCTCTCCCGATCTTCAGTCGACCTTTCTTCGCAGGCAAAGCGCACCGTGGCCTTGCTGCAAGACCTCCACAAGAAACTTCCTGAGATCGACACGAGGGGGGTCTTGTCGTCGCTCATCGGATCGCTCGCGAAAAAGAACGCTTCGTTGACGGTCTTTAGCAGCCGGCTCCTGTCTGCTCTTAGTATTTTCATTTCAGCGGAGGATCGCAGGTTCTTGTCGCTCTTTGGAGAGCGGGGACAACTTCGGATGACGCAGAAGCTGGCAGAGGCCGGGCAATGGCTAAAGCAGGGGAAGATAGACCAGGTGCTTGAGATAATCAAAGATATTGACTTCGATATTCTCGACGACGAAAAATCCGTCTCCGTGTTCTTTGACATAGCGGAGAAGGACCTGACGCCGGCATCAGCCGATACGTTTGCCGAGGCCATGACAGTTTATCTTTCTTCCGCTCACCAATTGTCCGACCGGGCTTTGGCATCCTTGAAAATGAAGACTCCCTGGATCATAAAGAGGCTCATCGCCAATGGCCGGCCCGATGTATGCGCTCTTCTTCTGCGCAGAATGCGGGATGTGGGACCGGCCCTCTATGACCAGATCATGCTCGATCCCCGCTTTGCACGACCAGTACTAAATTCCGGCCAGGACGCGCTCATCACACAGTACATTCTCGATTTACAACAGATCACCATCCCTGCCGCACGAGTGCAGGAAATATCGCCTGAGACGTGGGCGGAAATCGTAAACCCGCTGCATCTCGAACGACTGAACAAATTCATGGAACTTCTCATGATAAGAGACGATCAGCTTACAAGTGTCCTCATACACGTGATAGCAAACCTGGCAGTGAGCAGCGTGCTGATCCCCGATGACCGGCTGTTCCAGCGGCAGGTATCGGCCTATTTGAACTCTTCAGCAATGAAGGAACAGTTTCTTCTCCATTACCTGTTGCTGGAACGGTTTCCCGTATATTTCAACGAAGTGGGCGCAACAAACAGGCTCCGGGATTATTCCACGGAGATCGACTCCTGGGGAAATGACGCTGTCATCTATTTTGTCCGCAAACAGGTCCATGTGAACGCGAGCAGTCATAACATCCGGTTGATCGACTCTGTTCTGCGATCGTGGACCCAGAATGATCCTTCGGTCCTGAAGGAAGTCGTGCCGTCGGATATCTATGTTCAGACAAATCCGCTTCTCATGGCGAGATATGCTTCAGTAATCGACCGCTATTTTTCTGCATCAGGAGTAAAGGACGCAGGAGGACTGCATCTGGACAGGCTCCTGTCGATCCCCGATGAAGCGATAGACGCCGAGCTCCGAAAGGCAGATGACGGCGATGCTGAGGCGCAAGAGAAAGTGAGGCTCTTGTGCAAATTGTACAAGGAAGTCGTGAGAAAGTACTCCTTGCTGAGCAGGGATGCGGCAGTCGGCGATGTCCATGGCCTCCTGCACACTGCACTTGCCGAGCTTCGCGAGCGAAAACTCGTCGTGCTGTCCTTGGAAAAGACGGAACCACAGGAATCCCTGTATTTCAAGCGTCATATTGCATTCGGCATCCCCTCGGTGCTTGGGACGTACCATGAGGCTAAATTCGATGCCTTGAAAGAGATGATGGCGCGCGCTGAAGATGTCCCTGTTCTCTTAGAGTCGATTATTTCTGAAATTGAAAAAAGGGGACCCGCAGCGGAACAAATTGATCTTCAAAATTGGCTCGCTGCGCTTTCCGCAGCATGGGAAATCCTGAAAGTATTCGGTTTGCAGAACGTACTCGTTGACGAGTATGTGGAAGTCTTGGAACACAATCGGCTTCATCTTTCGCAGATTAGCGACATCCTTAAGATGTGGCAGAAGGAACTGGCATGGATGGTGTCATCGCTCACCAAGACCTTTCACGAGCCGCTCAGGGAGGTCCTCGGGAAATTTCCTCATGACGATCTCCCCGAGCATCTCATGAGCCTGGACGCCGGTTCGCCGGATTTTAGGGACAAGGCCGCAGATGTCGTCATGCGCGACATCTTCAGCAACATCCCCGGCCTTGTCGAGACTGACCGGCTTCTGGCAGCGCTGGAGAACGCGCTCTCTTCACATGCACGATCCAACAATGACAGCGTTCGTGAGGTCAAAGAGGTGTTTCCAAACCGGGACATTTACGACATCAATTCGATCAGTCTCAAGGATGCAAGGAGGTCGGCGCCGGACTTGGGCAGCAAAGCAAAAAATCTTGTTTACCTCAGAGACAACGGGCTCACCGTACCCGCCGGAGCGGCTCTGCCTGCGCGTCATACGAAGAGCTATGATCTTTTTACCTCTCAAAGAGAGTTTATGGACATACTCAAACAAGCCGTGAGCGTGATTGAAGCGGGAACACATAAGTCGTTTGGCGGGACCAGCAGGCCGCTTTTTCTTTCCGTGCGAAGCGGCTCGTACCCGTCCATGCCCGGTATTTTGTCCTCAATTCTTTACTGCGGCATGAACGAGGAAACGCTGGAAGCGTTCATACAGACGACCGAGAACCCAGGGCTGGGCTGGGACTCCTACCGGAAATTCATCGAGCATTTTGGCGCGTCAGTACTGGGGCTGGAGAGAGATTTTTTTGAACAGATCAAGAAAGACTATTGGAGCGTCACTTCCTCCCGTCCGGAGGAAATGCAGGCCCCCCCGCATCTGAAATCGATCGTGGGTCAGTATCTTTCGCGGCTCGGATCGAGAGGCATAACGATACCTTCCGATGTCTACGAACAGCTGAGGCTCTGTGCCCGCGCTGTCTATGCCTCATGGTACAGCGACCGTGCCAGGCAGTTTCGCAACGCAACCGGGACGTCAGATGAGTGGGGCACATCGGTGACATTGATGGAGATGGTTTCCGGCAACGAGACAGGAGCAGGTGCTGCCGTTTTCTTCACCAGAAACCCTCATACGCTCGTGCAAGACGTTTTTGGTGAGACGCAGGAAAATGCCAGCGGCGATGATCTTGCTTCCGGCAGAAAAAACGGCCGGCCGCTGTCGCGAGCGCAGGCGGCAGCGGGACAAACAAGCGTGGAAGAAATTGATCCTGCACTCTTTCGTCAGTACCAGAACGCCGCCCGTTCGGTCGAGGATGCTTTTAGTGGTCTTCCGCAGGAAGTGGAGGCGACCTACACCCGGGACACAAGCGGCGGATACCTTCTTTCTGTTCTCCAGACACGGCGAATGGAGCTGGGTGAGACATTCTTTCAGAAATTTGACGAGATCTGCGGCATGGAGTCACAGGTGATCGGACGCGGCATCGGTGCAAGTGGGGGAGCGCTGAGCGGTGTGGCATCGTTTGCTGCATCGCGCGATCACATCGAGATGCTGAAAAAGAAAACCGGTTTACCGGTTATCCTGCTACGCGAGACAGCGAACACGGACGATATTTCCCTCATGCCGTCCATCAAGGGCATTGTCACGGCAGAAGGCGGGGTCACGTCGCACGCGGCCGTTCTTGCGCAAAAATTTGGCATCTCGGCAGTTGTGTCTTGTGCGGATTTGAAAATAGAAGGCGATGATCAAGGAGCGTATGGGATAATCGGGCCTACGCACATACGGGAAGGATCATCGATCAGCATTGACGGAGCAAACGGCCTTGTGTTCTCAGGCCTCTGTTTCCAGCTGAAAGCGGACACAGGAACGGCCGCTTAAGGAGAAATCCTGCTTGGCCCCAATTGCCACGCAATGCCTTCTGGGTGGCAGGGGAGACGGATGTCCGGCGATTCTCCTCCGAGCGGGAGAATCTTGATATTTCTCAAATAACCCACTATAATGGCCTCTACTTGATTCTGATGTTACGACATCTCGAAGACCGGCAGCCGGTTCTTCCTGAGGAGCTATGACGAATATCGCCGGAGACGGTTTAAAAAAAATCAAGATTGTCTTGTTTGAAACCTTCTCATCCTTCCAGAGGAACAACGATCTGTCCTTGGCATCGTCTCTCGCCTTTTCCGCGACGCTTGCGCTCATCCCGTCGCTCTTTCTGCTCACCTTTGTACTCGGCGCCGTGATCGGGTCGTCCGGCCGGGTGCTGGCGAAGACACAGGACATGCTCACGCAGGTGATCCCCGCGTACAGCCAGGACATCCTCCGCGAAGTACAATTCATCTCTTCCCACGTGGGCGCCATCAGCGTCGTGAACGGACTCGTGCTGCTCTGGAGCGTCACGCCGTTGATAGCTGACTTGCGCATATCGCTCGGGACAATCTTCCGGAAGAAACCGACCAGGCCTTTTCTTCTGGAAAAGCTCTTCGACGTGGCAATCAGCATCGTTTTTCTCCTGGGTTTGTCTGCCATCGCCATAGCGGGCATTCTATTCACGCTGATTGAGCGCAGGAACCATTTGCACCTGACCTTGACCTATTTCGAAAGAGTCGGGCCTGTTCTCTTTGTGACCGCAATCGTCTTTTCGCTCTATTATATGTTTTCGAAGCGGATGCGGCTGTTCCACCTCCTGATCGGCTCTCTGAGCACATCGCTCCTGTGGTTTACGATGCGGCCTGCATTCCATCTTTTTCTCATGTACAATCCCGGCTACGGTTTTGCCTTCGGGTCGTTCAAGTCGCTGTTCGTCGTCATTATCTGGATCTATTTCTCCCTGCTCGCACTACTCTTCGGCGCGGAAATCGCCGCGAGCCTGGGGAGGGACGAGACCGTCTACCTTAAGAAACTGATGGAAGGCAAGAGGAACGTCCCCGCAGGGGTGATCGGCAAATACGTCGTGACGTATAATCAAGGAAGCACGATCTTTGCCGAGGGAGACCGGGGAGATGAGATGTTCTCCGTGCTGAGGGGCAAAGTGGCGATTATGAAAGGCGAGAAGGAGATCGCCGTCATCACCTCGGGAAGATGCTTCGGCGGCATGTCGTTCCTCCTCTCGTCCTCCCGGGTGGCTCGGGCCGTGGCGCTTGAAGATGTCGAACTGGTCATCATCAACAACGAGAATATCAGCAACCTCATGAACGAATTTCCCGAGTTCGTTGTCGAGATACTGCGCGAAATGGCCGAGCGGCTGCGGGAGACGAACAAAGTCGTCGATTGAAGCATTCGGCATTGTGGGCAGCAGGTTTCGGATTTTGAGGCACGGCAGGAACGCTGTCACCGGCGTTCATACCAGCTATTCATAATTTATTTTTTGGGGGGGCTATGGCGTTATCCTTTGATGCAAAAGACTTCGAGTCGGCAAAAAAAACGTTCTCTATCACCGTACCCGAACAATTCAACTTCGGCTTCGACGTGATCGACAAGCATGCCGAAGATGAAAAAAAGCGGGCACTTGTTTGGACAGGGCCGGACGGCAAAGACCTAAAAGAGTATACGTTCCGTGACATCTCCCGGCTCTCGAACCAGGCCGCGAACGCGCTCAAGAGCATCGGCGTTAAAAAAGGCGACCGGATCTTCATTATGCTGGGCCGCGTCCCGGAGTGGTACTTCATCCTCGTGGCCTGCCACAAGCTCGGGGCGGTCATCATGCCTGCGCCAGTCATCCTCCTGCCTTCGGACATCGAATACCGGGTCAGGAAGGGCCAGGCGAACGTCGTGATCACGAACAAGGCGAATCACGCCAAAGTGGACGCAGCAGTCAACAAGATCAGCGCGCCGTTCCTGAGGCATAAGCTGCTTGTCGATGGCGATGTTGCGGACTGGCATGACTTTCAGACTGCAATGAACTCGGCCTCTCCTGTCTTGAAGCGGTCGGACGTGGAGCCGACTTCGGCCAATGACTCCTTCCTTATCTATTTTACGTCCGGCACAACCAAGTACCCGAAGATGGTGCACCATCTGTGCTCTTATCCCCTCGGCCATCTGCGCACCGCCGGGCTGTGGCATAGTCTTTCCGACAGGGACCTGATATGGGTTGTATCGGATACGGGCTGGGCAAAGTCCGCCTGGGGGCTCTATGGACAGTGGATCATCGGAGCGGGATTGTTCGTCCATAATGCCGAGGGAAGGTTCAATGCCAGGCTCACGCTCGAACTTATGACAACCAAGGGCGTCACGGCGTTTTGCGGCCCTCCCACAGTATACCGCATGCTAGTCCTTGAAGATCTTACAAAATATGACTACTCGGCGATCAAACACTTCACGTCAGCGGGTGAACCGCTCAATCCGGAGGTCATAAAGGTCTGGAAAGAAGCTACCGGCAAGACTATCCATGAAGGCTATGGCCAGACCGAGACCACGGTGCTCGTGGCGAATTATCCCTTTATGCCAGTCAAGCCCGGCTCCATGGGAAAGCCTCTGCCGGACCTGCATATCGACATTCTGGACGAGGATTTCAAACCGGTCCCTGCGCATGAAGCAGGGTATATCTGCGTCAAGATGAACCCGAAAAAACCCGTCGGCATATTCGAAAGCTATCTCGAAGATCCGGAAGAGAACGAAAAGGTCTTTCAGCACGGCTGGTACAATACGGGTGATAAAGCAACCATGGATGAGGAAGGGTACTTTACGTTCGTGGGCAGGGGAGACGATATCATCAAGGCGTCCGGTTATCGCATCGGCCCCTTCGAGGTGGAAAGCGTGATCCAGGAGCATCCGTCGGTGGCGGAAAATGCGGTGGTCGCAAGCCCTGATCCGGTCCGCGGCGAGATCATCAAGGCCTTTATCGTGCTTGCACCCGGCCATAGGGCGTCCGATAAGCTTGGGCAGGAGATACAGGACTTTGTGAAGGCCAGGACCGCGCCGTACAAGTACCCGCGCGAGATCGAATTCATGGACGAGCTGCCGAAGACCGTTAGCGGAAAGATCAAGCGGACCGTGTTGCGGAGCAGAGAAATTGAGCGGAAACAGGGAAAAAGCGGGTCGGGAGGACGGAGAATATAGCTGGACGGTTCAGGGAACGAGTAGATGGCTCCCGGCGGGGAAATGCTGTTACGTTACGCGCCTGTCAAGCCACGGCGTGAACCGTTTTGACGCATTTCTTTTGTTCATACAGCGTCAGTAACGGCTGCGTTTCCATGTCGAGGAGGTTTGCGTAGATCTTCAGATACCCCTTGTCGAACACTTTCGGAATGATATGAAAGCGTCCCTCTTCCATGGCTTTCACGTAATAGGCGCTGATACAAGTCCTTTTTGCCACGTCGCCAATTTCGAGACCACAAGCCATACGTCTTTCTTTTAATATACGGCCGATATCATGCATCTTTCCCCCCGGACTGAACTGCAGCAATTGCCTCTTTTGTCGCAAACGGTAATGCCGGCTTACTGGTATGGTGAAAATGTAAAGCCATTCATGATCTTTAGGCGTATTCAAGAGGACGGACCAATTTGCTTCGATGTAGGCATTTTGTAGCACTAAATATAAATAAAATCAACGTAAAATTATAATTTTATTCTTAAAATAAACAGCCGTCAGAGCACTACGCAATACCTTGTGGCTTCTTTGAAAAAGTAACTGTATATTGTTTTGACAAAATCTATTTTCTTATGACATAATTAATTGTATAATGGCGAACATGAGTTGAGACGCCACTGGCATGGTATTGAAAACATGACCAAAGCCGGATAAAAAGCAGATTTTTCAAGCAGACCCCTGGAAAGAAAATGGCCGAGATATCCGTCAAGTTCGTACAGAAGAACAAAAAAATCTATGCAGCGGCGTCGGCCCTGGCGCTGGTGACAATCTTCTACAATATCGTCGAAGGAATGGTCTCGGTAGCATTTGGTTTTGAGGACGGAAGCATGTCGCTTTTCGGGTTTGGCCTTGATTCTTTCGTGGAAGTGGTTTCAGGCATTGGCATCTGGCACATGGTCCGCAGGATCAGGCAAAACGACGGAGAACGTCCCGACCAATTCGAGCAGAGTGCGCTTAGAATCACCGGCAGCGCCTTTTACGTCCTCACCTTAGGACTGGCAGGCACGGCGCTCGTGGACCTCTATCGCGGCCATAAGCCGGAGAGCACTTTCTGGGGGATCGTGATATCGCTCCTCTCTCTCTTCTCCATGTGGCTGCTCATCCGGGCAAAGGTGCGTGTTGGCAAACAGTTGAATTCCGAGGCGATCCTTGCCGATGCTGCGTGTACGCGGGCATGTCTGCAGCTTTCGGTCGTGTTGTTGATTGCCAGCACTGGATATAAGCTCACCGGCATCGGAGGAATCGACTCTGTCGGCGCGCTGCTCATCGGCGGCCTGTGCTACCGGGAAGGGAAAGAAGCCCTCGAGAAGGCGAGGGGAGGTTCATTTGCCTGTGCCTGCGGCGGAAACTGCAAGGAAGGAAAGAAGGATGATTAACCGCGGATACACGCAGATAAAATACGGATTTGCAAGTTTTACTGTACGAGTTCATCTGTTATTATCAGGATTATGAAATTTAAGATCGACCTGCATGTTCACTCAAAATACAGCGGTGATAACGATGCCGAGCCCGAAGAAATAATAATTCGCGCCATCGAGCGCGGCCTGCACGGTGTTGCTTTCACCGAGCACTACTCGTACGCCGCATCGGAGCATGCCGAGGTCCTGAAAGAGAACTATGGAGACCGGAT
Organism: Nitrospirota bacterium; assembly: GCA_963754875.1. Lineage (GTDB taxonomy): Bacteria > Nitrospirota > UBA9217 > UBA9217 > UBA9217 > JAJYKN01. Next base: position 137,495 of record CAVWHO010000016.1, on the reverse strand, counting down.
CCTGATCCTCCGCGGAGTGGAGTTTTCCACTCATGAAGGCCACTGCCTGATTTTCGGTGTGGACACGGACAGACTGTCGATGAAATACGCGCCAATAAAAGAAGTTGTTCCTCTTGTTCACGCGGCTGGCGGCGTAGTAATTCCTTCCCATCCCTATCGCACGGTAAATAGTCTGGGGGATCTGGTGAGGAGCGTGGGAAATATTTGTGCACTCGAGGGATATAACGGATGCAACATGCATACTTATAACGAGATGGCCGTTGAGGCCGCGGAAATGCGGAACCTCCCCTATACGGGAGGTTCCGACGCTCACCAGTTCTCCGAGGTGGGCTCCTGCTATACGGAGTTCGGAGACACCGTGACCGCTTCCAACTTTATCGCGGTGCTCAAATCAGGCAGGTACCGGGGAGTGGACGTGAGAAAGATATCAAGAATGACGATCAAGCCTCGGTAACCGTTCGGACAGGCTTCGCCCACCTACGTATAAAAAATTATTCTCCTTTTTGCTGAATACGTGGAGGTGGGCGTTTTCGGCTCTTTCCCCCTTGCTACAAAGGAATCCTACAGCGCTTTCCGCTCCTCCTTGTCATCACCATGACTACGAGCCTGAACCAGTTCAGGCCCGGTTCTTCGTGCTCCTTCTTTCCCGCTGATACCAGGACCGGGAGCAGCTCCCGGACCTTTCCCAAGACTCCAGCCACGTAAACGAGGAAGCGGTTGCCGACGATCAGGAAACGTCGAGCGCCACACGGCCTTACGGAAAAACGCCGGTCCTGCAGTCGATGGGCGCGAACAGTTCCTCGGGGCACCTGCAGCCCAGTGCCAGTGTGCAACTGTGACCGATTAATCGGAGATCCAGAACCAGTTGAAATTCGAAAACGAAGCTAATGGCCGAAGTTTTTTACCGGGTCCCTCATGCGTTTTTTTGTCGGCATCTTTTTGTATGATGCAGTGCTTCGGAGAGGGTAAATGATGTATTTAAGCAACCTTTGGCAGGTCAGGGGAAGGCAACAAATGGGTCTGACGATGAACAATCGTAACAGCATCGATGACCTCATCCGCTCTTTTCAATAAGTCGTCAGTGTAAAAGCGCTTTTCAATGGCATCGCTCTTCTCTCCTATCTGTTCAATCCTGCCGGTCTCTCCGTTGATTATCAAGCCCTTTTCCAGGTCGGTGGCGCACTGCCGCGGCGAATAGATTGATACTTGTAAAGCTATTTTTGTCGTCATGGTAGATGCCCCTGAGCTTACACCCCTAGCGCTTGGATTCAAAAAAAGCACCTCTTAACTCCACCTCGTCTTTGCATACTGCATCGTAATCTGTACGATTTTTTTTTGTCATGGATCTGTATCATAAAGCAATATTGGGGATCGCATTCAACTTTTTTCAGTTTTGTTCCGACGATTTTCATCACCTTTCTGCAGAAAGTTTATTTATCCCTTCTTCATGCACTCCTCACAAAAGAGGTTGCCATTTTTCGCAAAAAAGGCTTGAGCGACGCGATTGGATTATATGAGCTATGAATAACAGATGATGAATATATTGTAAATAGGGCAAAAGTGGTATTTTTTGGCATGAACACTATCCAGCAGACGTTTTAGCGCCACTTTATAGTAAGAATGGCTCTGCCTCTCCAACCACTGAGAATAGATGTTGCCAGTATCTACTTTGTTACGATAACGGAACCAGCACGTGGATGGGCAATTAAGGCAGCATCGAAGATGCGAGAGGAAATAACCATTGATGCTGCTTGTTTGAGATGAAAGTGACCTCTAATCTCATTATCCGGATCAATAGCTGCGAAAAGACGATGTCATGCTCGTAGATAATTCTGAAAATTGCGAAAGGCGTCCCCCCAGCTCAAACTGAGCATTTTCGGAAAAATAAAATGCGCACCCATTGGAAAGCTACTACGAGTGAACTTTTATTTTTTATCCGATGGCGAGCTCAATTGAATAATTATTTCACAATCGCAACCGTGCACGGGGCATGCGTCGATATCCTCTTCGACACGGAACCCAGCAGCCATTTCTCGACTTTAGACCTGCCTCGCTGACCCACAATGATTATGTCGATTTTCCTCTCTGTTGCGTATTTTATGATCTCATGCGCCGGATGGCCGACGATGACTTCAGTTTGTATTTCAAGGTTTTCTTTGCTCGCTTTATCTCGAAGCCCCTTGAATAGATGCTCATAGAGCTTGCTAGCACTTTCAAAGAAGGAGCCCATCTTGACCATGCCCTCAGGCTCGGGCGGCTGCGCCACGGAGAGAACGGTAATCTCTGGAGACGCGCCGCAGATCCGGTACATGTTCAGGGCGAAGTCAAAAGCCCTGTAGGACTGCTCGGAACCGTCAAATGCAATGAGTAACTTGCTTAGCATAGAAGCCTCCTCAATGATGACCAAAAAATTTAAAGCAGTTTCCTCCTCTTCAAGGAGAGGATAAGATAGTGATAGGCTTTGTCGTACGAGTAAAAACCTACCCGTCAATTCCAGCTTCCCCTGAAGGAAAGTGTATCGATTGCTTCTTAGAATACTCATTCTGAAAACTATTGCCAACAGAGGGGATGGTCTTATTATATCACGACGGCTATGAGCCTAAAAACGCGAGACCCTGTCTGGTGATGAAACTGCAACCCGCAAGCCTCACTCTGACTTATTGAGTTTAACGTGCGTTATTGCAATATTTTGTAACTACTTTATGCTTGCTCCGAAATGTTGTCAACAATGGTGATAAGAATTCTAGTGGAGCCTTCCGGCAGAAGCCTCCGGCTCCTTATAACAACGCGACGTCACGCGGATTACGACGCAATCCCGGCGGTAACCGAGGGATGCCAAGTCGCGGGATGGGCAGACGATAAGAACTTCCGGATGTATTCTACAATTTTAAAATCATGCAACTGCCGTGGATAGGATAGGCCTGTTATTCAAAACCATATCATAAAGTGAATCCGCGACTTGTAATCCTCCGGCTCCTGCCGGAGGGGGGCTCCGCTGGTATCGGCAGATATTTGCGGTTACCTGACAGGTGAATCCATTGGCGAACGATTCGTGGAAATGACGGGTAGATTTTAGAGGATCGGCCGGAAGGATTCTCGGAACAGGCGTCAGGATTTACCCCGTTCTGCAAGGGAGGCAAAAAGGGCATGGACTGTTTGTGCTACCCTGCGTAGTAAAAGGACAGGAGTTTCTGAATGGCCCAGGCCATGGCGATGCAGGCCGGCAGCGTAAGCACCCAGGCCATGACGATTTTACCGGCGATGCCCCAGCGGACGGCTGAGAGACGTTTTGTTGCGCCGACGCCGAGGATGGCCGCGGAAACAACATGGGTGGTGCTTACCGGCATACCGATATGGCTTGCTGCAATGATTATCGCCGTCGAGGACGTTTCCGCAGCGAACCCGTGAATGGGTTCGAGTTTCAACATTTTCACGCCGAGGGTCTTGATGATCTTCCACCCACCAAAGAGCGTACCGAAGCCCATGGCCAGGGCACAGATCAGGATGACCCACTTCGGCACGTCGAGGGTCGTGATTACGCCGCCACTCATAAGGGCCATGGTAATGATGCCCATGGCTTTCTGTGCGTCATTGGAGCCGTGGCCGAAGGCCATGAATGCCGAGGATACTATCTGGAGTCTGCCGAAGTACTTGCTGATCACGCCGGGAGAGAGCTGCCCGAACAAATACAGAATCAGCTTCATGAAGAGATAGCCGAACACGAGCCCGAAGATTGGAGAGATGAGGAGCGAGGTGAGGATCTTGATGATCCCGCCGCCGTTCAGGATGCCGGCACCGCCGTGCGCCATGGCGGCTCCTGCGAGCCCACCAAAGAGTGCGTGTGAGGAACTGACGGGAAGGCCCATGAGGATCGTTATGAGGTTCCACAGTATGGCAGAAAGCAGCGCGGAGATGATTACCAGGTCCGTGACCGCCAGGGGGTCGACGATGCCCGAGCCGATGGTTTTCGCCACGGCAGTCGAGAGGAAGGCGCCCAGGATGTTCATGCCGGCGGCCATGACTACGGCCGTCATTGGCGAGAGCACCTTGGTCGATACGACGGTGGCGATGGCGTTTGCACTGTCATGCCATCCATTCGCGATATCGAAAAATACCGCGAGAACTATGATCAGAACCAGGATTTCATGCATGTTTGAGGACTATGGTTTCGAGGATGTTGGCGATGTCTTCCGCCCGGTCCGAGGCGTCTTCGAAGAGCTGGTAGATGTCCTTCCATTTGATGATATAGATGGGATCGCTGTGGTCGTTCAGTAGTTTGCCGAGAGCGTCGCGATACTTGCGGTCGATCCTGTTCTCGAGCCGGTTGACTTCGATGCAGTGTTCCTGCACATGGGAGTACTGTTTCGTACGGAGTTCGCGGAGTGACTTCTTCAGAACGTCTGCCGTCATCTGCAGATCTTCGGCTATGGAAATGACCTCGGCTGTAGGCTTGTCGATCCGGTACACGACCATCCTGTCCACAGCGGCCCAGATCAGGTCGAGCACATCGTCGATCCGGGACGCTAATGCGTGAATGTCCTCGCGGTCGATGGGCGTGAGAAACGTTTTGTTCAGTTCCTTCATGATGTCATGCGTGAGCATGTCGCCTTCCTGCTCGAATTCGTAGATCGATTTTGCCCTTTTTTCGAATTTTTCAAAACTTTCGAAGTTACTGAACATGTCGACGAGCACGTCTGCTGCCCGCGTCAGATTTTCAAGGGCGCGGTCGAACATTTCAAAAAAGTCTATTTTTTTCGGGAAAAGGGCCATGGGTTTCGGTAACGCTCCTTCGGGGCAGGATGAATTGATGATGCACGAATCGGGATACTGGTGCTCGTCGCCATTTTTGAAACGACCCTAAAATATCACAAACGGCACGTATTTGCAACAGGGAACTCCTGCCTTCACAAGAGGCGGATCTTTATGATATGACTGAAGAACTTTATCTGTTGAACTGGTCAGGCCGGGACGAAGACGGAAGCGTGAAATAGGGAGAATGAAATGAATTGTCCGAAGTACGGGCGAGGAATCACCACACCAGTGAGCGTTGCACGACTTTGCCAAGATCAAGATATGGAAGCATGAGATGTGCTGAAGCACGACCTGGCGCTGCTTGCAGTATTGCCGGTTCAAAGCTCAAAACAGGAAGAAACCAGTTAGCGCAAAAAAAGGCGGTGAGATGCTCACCGCCTTGATTAAACCTCAAATTCGACGATTAGTCTAAATCGCCTTTTCTTTCCAACACTTGTCACACAACCACATCATACCGCGGACCTTTCCGGTCGTCGTCATCATCTTCGCCGCCTGCATGGGTTTGCCGCAGCACTGTGGCACGTTGAGATTGACAACAGCCTTCTTGGTGGCTGCTTTTGCGGTTTTGCTCATTTCTGCCATGGTAACTTCACCTCCATTAATATCAGGAAAACCTGTGCATTTTAACCATCCAGGGGAAAATGTCAAGCTAAATTTAGCGTTGCACTTTTTTACACGCTGGCTCGCACGGCCTCGCGTCTATAAACTCCTTGACTTCGCTAGGGGTTTGATTTATAAATAATAAACGAAGTGCCACATCCGGGCTGTTCTCATAGCAACTCATCATCGGAGTACATAACTAGTTCGAACAATCTTGTTAAATTATGGAAGACCATAAACTGAGAGTATTCTGCGCTGTCGCAGACACCAAAAGCTTTTCCAAGGCTTCGGAGCTGATTCATCTGACCCAGCCGGCTGTGAGCTTGCAGGTGCAAGCCATGGAAGAACTGTATGAGACGCGGCTGTTCGACCGGTCGGGGAATACCATCAACCTGACGCCGGCCGGCGAGATCCTCTATAAGCGGGCGAAAGAAATCCTCGCACTTTACGCCGAGGCTCAGAAAAACATCAGTGAGATCACCGGCGCCATCAAAGGCTCGCTCTCCGTCGGCGCCAGCATGACGATCGGCAACTATCTTCTCCCGTCGATCATTGCCGCCTTCAAGAAAAAGGTCCCCCAGGTCAATATTTCGCTGGTCATAAACAATACGAAGATCATAACCGAGAAACTGAATGCAGGCGAGATCGACATGGCCCTGGTGGAAGGCGACGTGAGCAAACAGCGCTTTACCGTCGACACACTATTGTCCGATGAACTGGTGGTGATCGTGTCGCCTGCCCACCCCTGGGCCGATCGCCGCAACATTCCCGGGCATGGACCTGATCAAGGAACCGCTCATTCTCCGGGAAGAGGGGTCCGGCACGCGCCAGATCATCCTGAAACACCTCGAAGACCACGGCATCAAGCTGGACCACCTCAAGATAGCCCTTGTACTCGGCAGCATCGAAGCGATCAAAAGCGCCGTGGAAGAGGGGATGGGCGTCTCGATCGTGTCAGCCTGGGCGGCGCGCCCGGCGCTCAAGCACGGCACCCTCAAGGCACTGACCTTTAAGGACGTCAAGTTCCATAGAAATTTCAGCATCATTTCGCCGAAGCGCAATTACTGCACCCATACTGCCAAGGAGTTTCTGAATTTTCTGAAGGTCTATCCCATCAAGTCCCCGCTGTCCTGATCACCAGCCTCCTCCAGTTCTCCTCGTTCCCGCTCTCTCCAGGACGCCCGATCGCCTCAAGTCTATTTTTCTCAGAACCAGCGTGTTCCACGATTCTACCTCGAGCTTGCCTGAGAGATTTCTTATCATGACTTCGCCGTCATTGTCCGTCCGGAAGATCCGGCTCCCTATGCTCTCGTACCGCGCGAGGACATCATCCGCGGGATGATGATAGAGGTTGCCTCTGCCCACGGTCACCACAACGATCTTCGGCCGGCTGAGTGCAACAAAGCCTTCGGTGCTCGAACTTTTGCTTCCATGGTGCGGGACCTTGAGCAGGTCGCATGCAAGCCCGGACGCATGCTGTACCAGGTAGCTCTCCGCCGGCGCCCCGATGTCCCCGGGAAATAAAAATACTTTCTGATCATCAGCGATGCGCAGGACCAGGGAATCGTTGTTCTCGGCATCGTACGCTTTTTTCGTCCGGGGCTTAAATGTTGCGGCCGGATGGAGGACACGTAGTTCCGCTCCGCCGAGCATGACCGGAGGGTCGTCAGCCGATACAATGTGTGTGGCGATCCCTTTTTCTACGGCAATGCGTAACAATTCGGCGTAACCGGGCAATTCTGTATCACGGCCTGTGGTCCAGACCTCTCCCACCCTGAACTTCTTCAGAATAAACAAGAGCCCGTTCATATGGTCCGGATGGGGATGAGACAACACGACAAGATCAAGCTTATACACACCCCTATTCCAGAGATACGGGGCCACCACGTGTCTCCCCATATCAAATCTGTTGTCGCGCGTGCCGCCGGAATCTATCAGGACCCTCTTGCCTGTCGCCAGTTCTACGAGCGCGCAGTCTCCCTGGCCGACGTCAGGAAAGGCGACCTCCGTTCTTCCGCTCGGCAGGGCGGCATGTACTGAGAGGAAGAGAAGGGTACCGCCTGCGATTGCCATCCCAAGCAGGGAACCTCTTGATATCCGGGACGTGTTTTCAAAAGGGTTGAACCGGAAAAGCAGCCACGCTCTGACTACTCCAAACAAAGAGAAAAGAAAGATTGCTGCAAACATCAACCACAGAATGTTGGGCGAAGGAGGATGAAATTCAGCGAACGGGAAATCCGCGAAAAAGGCAACGACGGCGATAAAGACGTCGGCCACGGTTTGGTTAAGACCGGCGAGGGGCAGATGATGGGTAAAGAGGGAAAGAATGCCCGAGAAAAGTCCCAGCGGCACGACGACCATGCCGGCAAACGGCACCACGACGATATTCGATAGGAGACCGGCGAACGAGATCTGGTTGAAATAATGAGCCACGAGCGGCCCTGTCGCAAGGCTGGTGGACAGAGAAATGATGATGAGAAGAACCAGTGTATTCCTGATTTTTTGCAGGCGTAGTCTTCGCCTCGATCTGCAGTTCATTCCAGAGGTCAACAGCGGCGCCGATGACGAAAACCGAGAGAAAGGAAAGCTGGAAGGAGATGTCGAAGATGGCCTGCGGGTTTGTTCCCAGGATGAGGAGGGCCGCAAGCGCGAGGGACTGCATGAGCGCATGTTCGCGGTCCAGGATGAGCGCGGCCAGCCCGGCCGCTATCATGACGAGCGAGCGGACCGTGGCGACCTGTCCGCCTGCGAGGAGCGTGTAAAAAATCACGAGCGGCAAGGTAAGCCATGCGGCAATTTTTTTCGGGTCGGTGAAGAGGGTCAAACGGTGGTAGAAGCCGTTCCGGCATCAGGAACAGCAGGCCCCTGATCAGGCCGAAGCAAAGGACCGCCACCATGCCGAGGTGAGACCCGGAGATGGAGATGATGTGCGTGACCCCCGCTGCCATGAACCGGTCGCGCACTTCGTCCGTCAGCCCGCCCTCTTCTCCCAGCACCATGGCCTGGATGATGGCAGAGCCTTGACCGGTCGTTGACGCGAGGAACGCCTGGCGGATTCGCTCGCGCCAGTCCTGGATCGTCCTGAAAATGCCCGTGCCGCGGCTGAGGATGTCGATTTTCTCGGCGTTCTTTACATTCACCGTGAAATAGATGCCGTTCTGGGCCAGGTATGCAGGGTAATCAAAGCCGCCCAGGTTATTGGACCCTCTCGGTTCGGACAGCATGCCGGAGACGCGGATGCGGTCGCCGTAGCCCAAGGCCGTCAGTTCCTCGCGTACGTTCACGCGGACCCTGCCGCTGACGCGGGTTCCGTCAATATCGAGCAGGCTCAAATCGAATGCAGTTCGGCCCGGGTTACGATCGAGCGGCGAAGCGACCATGCCCGTAATGAGCCGCGACATTCCTGTCAGGCTGGAAAACCCGGGTATAGTGGTCCGAAGGAAGCCAGGCTGCGGCATAGATATATGCTGCCATGCCGATGACACCCGGGATGGTGAGGATCAGATACTGGCGGAGAGTGCATTTACGAGACCAGGTGGCAATGCCTAATGCCAGCAGGCTGAGAACAAAAATGATGCTGATGGGAAAGAGGGAAGTACAGAAACCCGTGCCCGAGCAGAAGGCCTGCGAGGTAAGCGAGCGCGATAGTGATGACGGGTTTGTGCATAGAGAGAGTAGAAACCTGCGAGTACTGAATGACACGTATCCCATCTATTCCCTATCCGCATTATCAACGAGACGCGCGAAACGGTATCTACATTTTAAGCCTGGATCCGATTCTCAGCCGAGCTTTTCCTTGATAAGCCCGGCCAGGTCCTCGGCAAGCACCTTGATCTCCTGCTGATTTTCTCCTTCGATCATGACGCGGACCTTGGGTTCCGTACCGGAGTACCGCACGAGCAGACGTCCGGTGTCGTCAAGCTTCTTCTCGATCTCGGCCATGTGCTTCGAAATTTCGGGAATCGATAAGAGGTCGCTGCCGTTGTTTTACCTTTCACGTTCACAAGGATCTGGGGATAGGTCTTCATGCACGTCGCCAGCTCGGACAAGGGTTTGTTCGACTGCTTCATGATCGTAAGGACCTGGAGCGCGGAAATGAGGCCATCGCCCGTAGTATTGTGGTCCAGGAAGATGATGTGGCCCGACTGCTCGCCTCCGAGATTGAAGCCGCCCGACAGCATTTTCTCCATGACATACCGGTCGCCGACTGCAGCTCGCAACCAGCTTGCCGCCCGCGTGCTGCATTGCGAGTTCAAGACCGAGATTGCTCATGACCGTGGCAACAAGCGTGTTCTGCTTGAGCCTGCCTTCCTTCATCATCCTGAGTGCGCAGATCGCCATGACTGTGTCGCCGTCCACCACCGTGCCGCGTTCGTCGCAGAAAATGATCCGGTCCGCGTCCCCGTCAAAAGCGATCCCGACCTGTGCCTGGTTGGCCACGACGGCCCGTGAGATGACTTCGGGATAGAGCGAGCCGCAACCCTGGTTGATGTTCATGCCGGTTGGCTGGTCGTACAGGGAAATAACGTCTGCTCCCAGTTCCATGAGGATGCGCGGGCCTATCTTGTATGCCGCGCCGTTTGCCGAATCGACGACAATGCGCAGTCCCGAGAGGTCCATGCCGCGGGGAATCGATGATTTCACAAACTCATTGTATCTGCCGATTGCATCGTCGATGCGGTTCGCCTTGCCGATTTCTGCGGCCGTGGGCCGGATGGCGTCGATCTCGCCGGAATAGATCAGTTCCTCCATCTTTTCTTCCGTCTCATCAGGAAGCTTGAATCCGTCCCTGCCGAAGAATTTGATCCCGTTGTCTTCGTAGGGGTTATGCGACGCAGAAATAACGACACCTGCGTCGGCCCGCAGACTCCTGGTCAGGAATGCAATCCCCGGCGTGGGCACCGGCCCGATGAGCAGCACGTCCATACCCATGGAGCAGAGGCCCGATGTCAGTGCGCTTTCGATCATATAGCCCGACAATCTCGTGTCTTTGCCGATAACGATGCGGTGCCTGCGTGCAGAATCGCGGAACACATGGGCCGCGGCCCTGCCGATGCGGAGCGCCATCTCCGAAGTCATGGGATCCTTGTTCGCCACTCCCCGGACCCCATCGGTTCCAAATAGTTTTTTCATCTGTTTGCCCTTTCGATTGTTATCCGGACAGATATATTGGTATCAATGATCTTGATTGATTTCCCCTGATAGTCGATCTTGGGTTCGACGGTCAAGCCCGTGGTTGCCCCCTGAACGTCGATCGGCATGGTTTGGAGGCTTTCCAGTGTCTTGATAACACTTTCCGGGCCTTCCGCCGTTATGTGGTGAGGAGTGACTGCAATCCTTCTGACACGATAGCCTGCGGCGGGAAGGCCATAGAGGATGGGCTTGAGGCGGAAGGTTTTTCGTACTAGCGGTTCCAGCTTCACTTTGACTTCTGACTGGGAAATATGCATGACGGTCACCCCTGAAGGCCGGCGAATATCGTCGGGCGAAATTGGCACGACATTCTCGCCGATTTTGGTCAGGGACAGGTCGAGGGAACCATACACCTTTTTCCCGATCGTAATGTCACGGAGCGCCCGCTCCTGTCCTTGCACACGCACGTCGAGGGAACCGGCCACGTTACCGACCACGGCCATGTTTTGCGGGATGTTTCGCAGCTCGAGCGGCACGGTGAGCGTCATCTCGGTCTTGCCTTTTGAAGTGACATAGAACCAAAGAGAGACCGATAAAACCAGCGAGAGGAGTTTGATGCCCCAATTTTCGAAGAGAAGTTTCCGGACATCCATGCTATGCCTTCCTATTTTTCCTCTGGATGAAAATATTGGATAGCGTCGTCCTGAGCGCAGACGCGTCTGTATTGTGCTCGATCGCGCCGTTCCTGACCACGGAAATTTCGCCGGTTTCCTCCGATACGACCACCACCACGGCGTCCGCTTCTTCCGTGAGACCGACCGCGGCTCGGTGGCGTGTACCGAGCGCCTTTGAAAGGTTCGATGAAAGCGTGAGCGGCAGGAAACAGCCGGCGGCAACGATCCTCCCGTTCCTGATTATGGCGGCGCCATCGTGGATCGGGGAGTAGGGGAGGAAGATGCTCACCAGGATCTCCTTGGTGACTTTGGCATCGAGATCGGTGCCCATCTCTACGATCGTCGTGAGATCGGTGTCCCGTTCGAGCACGATGAGCGCCCCAATCCGCTTGTTCGCCATGGATACGGCCGCCTTGACCGTTTCCTCGATGAACTTGGAGCCTTCAACCGTTGAGAGTGACCGGAACAGAGGGCGTTCGCCGACCCGGGCGAGGGTCCTTCTGATCTCGGGCTGGAACAGGATCACGACAGCGAGCACGATCTGGGACCAGAAACTATGAATGAGCCAGTCGAGGGTGAAGAATTCGAACGTCTGGGAGGCAACGAGTACCAGTACGATCAGACCAATGCCGATGAGCATCTGGAATGCGCGCGTGCCCTTGATGAGAAGGAGCAGCCGGTAAAAAAGATAATATACCAGCGCGATGTCTACTGTATCGTTGAACCAGCGGAAGTGTGCAAGGGCACCGCGTATGTCAGTGAAATTATTGAGCATTGAGCAAAGAAAAGTCCCAAATTGCGAATCTCACATCCCGAATGAATCCCAAGCGGCAATCTCTAAATTCCAAGCTGTGCGGTTTTTGCCTGTGTTTATAAAAGCGTCCTGAAATACCCAGCAGCTCTGCTGCTGGGATGAAAAGGACATCCTGACGTAGTCAGGATTAGCCTCTTGTTTCGATGTATCTTTAGGTTCCAAGGCCAGATGCCCCGCAGCTCTGCTGCGGGGTACTTTCACTCGTGTTCATAGGTGATTTGGTGTTTGATGCCTGCTCGAACGATCGCATCGGTCATCCGGACGACCTGCGCCACGCGCGCCACGTCGTGGACCCGTACGACGTTCGCGCCCCGGTCGATCCCGATAGCCACGGTTGCGGCTGTTCCCTCGACGCGCTGCTCGGGTGCCGGAATATCCAAGACCGTGCCGATAAACTTCTTCCTCGATGTCCCGAGTACGATCGGTCTGCCGAGGGCCCGGAACTCATCGAGCCGGTCCAGGATCGTGAGGTTGTGCTCGGGTGTTTTCCCGAATCCTATGCCGGGGTCGATAAGCGTTTTTTCCCGGTCAACACCGGCCCGCTCGGCAATCGCGATCCCTTCGTCGAGGTAGGCTATGATTTCTCCGATCACATCATCATACACCGGGTCCTGCTGCATGTTGCGCGGCGTGCCTTTGATGTGCATGATGATGACGGCCGCTCCGTGCTCGGCAACCACTCTTGCCATGTCCGGCGAGAACCGGAGGCCGCTGATGTCGTTTACGATGGAGGCGCCTGCTTCGAGCGCCTTTTTTGCCACTGATGCTTTGTAAGTGTCGACGGAAATGGGGACGGTCAGTTCTTTTGACAACCGCTCAATGAGCGGGATGATCCTTCGCAGTTCTTCTTCTTCGGCAAGGGGTTCCGACCCCGGCCTGGTTGATTCTCCTCCGATGTCGATGATGTCCGCTCCTGCTGTTGCCATTTCCCATGCATGGGAAATAGCTTTTTCCACATCAGCGAACAGGCCTCCGTCGGAGAACGAATCAGGAGTCACGTTCAGGATGCCCATGATATGGGTGCGGCTGCCGACATCGAGAACTTTCCCCTTGCACTCAATCTTATAATCTGAGCGTGCATAGTTGTCAAGAAGAGAGTCAATTTTTTTTGAAAGTTCAGCGGTAAAACCGCCGGAGGCAGAAATCATTCGGGAGGCGCGCTTGATCCGGTCCCCGGTCCCGCTCAGAACCAGTTCCGAAAAAGGCTGCGAGGAAGAAAAAAACGGGGCAAGTCCAAGACCTGCCCCGTTGTCTGATGCGGTAATGGCGTCGCGGATGGCCGCTTCCTGTCCGGACGTGAGCCCATCCACGGTTATAGAGAACACTTCATGGCCGGAAATCCGAAGAACAGGCCCCATGCCTGCCTCCTACGCCACCGCGGGCTGGCCGTTGACAATGGCATCGATTTCGGAAGCGTCGAGTGTTTCCTTCTCAAGGAGTGCCTTGGTAAGCTGGTCGAGCGTTTCCCGGCGGTCGCTGATCAATTTTTTGGCCCGTTCGTAGTTGTCCGATACGATGCGTTTGACTTCTTCGTCGATCTCAATGGCCGTATGCTCGCTGTAGTCGCGGTGCTGTGCAATCTCGCGGCCGAGGAATATCTGCTCTTCCTTCTTGCCGTAGGCGAGGGGGCCCATCTTGTCGCTCATGCCCCATTCGGTCACCATTTTTCGGGCGAGCGCCGTCGCGCGTTCGATATCATTGCCTGCGCCGGTGGTCATGTGCTTGAGTGCGATTTCCTCCGCAGCCCTGCCGCCGAGCAGGATTGCTATGTTGTTCAAGAGATGTTCCCGGTCATAGGAGTAGCGGTCAGCAGTCGGTAATTGGAGCGTGATACCCAAGGCCATGCCGCGCGGGATGATCGAGACCTTGTGCACGGGGTCGGTGCCGGGAATGAGCCTTGCGACCATAGTATGACCCGCCTCATGGTACGCCGTGTTCTTCTTTTCTTCGTCGCTGATAATCATGGACCTCCGTTCAAGGCCCATGAGGACTTTGTCCTTCGCGCGGTCGAAGTCGTCGTTTTCAACCTGTGTCTTGCCCATTCTGCCGGCGAGGAGCGCTGCTTCATTCACGAGGTTCGCGAGTTCTGCTCCGGAGAGCCCGGGGGTGCCGCGGGCAATCGCTTCAAGATCAACGTGCGGGGCAAGCTTTATCTTCTGCGTATGGACCTTCAAAACGCCGACCCTTCCGTTCAAATCGGGCCGGGGGATCACGACTTGGCGGTCGAACCTGCCGGGACGGAGCAATGCCGGATCGAGCACGTCGGGCCGGTTCGTTGCGGCCACGAGGATGACTCCTTCGTTGCTTTCAAAACCATCCATCTCGACCAAAAGCTGGTTTAACGTCTGCTCGCGTTCATCGTGGCCGCCGCCGAGGCCTGCACCGCGGTGCCTGCCCACGGCGTCGATTTCGTCGATAAAGATGATGCAGGGAGCATTCTTCTTGCCCTGCTCGAAGAGGTCGCGGACACGGGATGCGCCCACACCCACGAACATCTCGACGAAATCCGAACCGCTGATCGAAAGGAACGGCACGCCCGCCTCGCCCGCAATAGCGCGCGCAAGGAGCGTCTTTCCCGTGCCCGGAGGGCCGACCAGCAGCACTCCCTTGGGGATCTTGCCGCCTAGTTTCTGGAACTTCTGCGGGTCCTTCAGGATCTCGATGATCTCCTGGACTTCCACCTTCGCTTCATCCATGCCGGCAACCTCATTGAAGGTCACCTTCTTGGAGCTTTCGTTCAGGAGTTTGGCCTTGCTTTTGCCGAAGGACATGGCCTTGTTTCCGCCCATCTGCATGTTGCGCATGATGAACAAGAACCAGAGCGCCATGAGGATGAGCGGTGCCCATACCACGAGGAAGTTGTACCATCCTGATTCCTTGATCGGTTCCACGTTGATCTTGACACCCTTGGTCCGCAGATCCTTGACCAGGTCAGGATAGTCGGGAAGATTCGTCTTAAAGGACTTGCCGGTCTTGAACGTGCCGGACATTTCTGCGCCCTTGATCGTAACGTCGTTCACTTCACCGTTCGAGATCTTGTCCATGACGTCGCTGAAGGGGATCTGCATCGCCGTCTG
Organism: Nitrospirota bacterium; assembly: GCA_963754875.1. Lineage (GTDB taxonomy): Bacteria > Nitrospirota > UBA9217 > UBA9217 > UBA9217 > JAJYKN01. The sequence goes on along the minus strand of CAVWHO010000016.1, from coordinate 122,385 downwards.
GCTCACGGGGTTGAACAGATTAAAGATGAGCACCGATACCACGACGAACAGCAGTATCAGTGCCAGATTTTTATAGAATGCACTCACGAAGGGAACCTCCTGAAAAGCCGACAGGTGTCCAATCCTATCGGAATTCATTTATATTAACATATTGAAGACAGCGTGACAACAAATTTATCCTGTTTGAGGCTCGTTCGGGGGGGTTACGCTTGCCGTTCCTCGTACGGGAGTACGGCGATGTACGGCAAATTTCGGTACCGGTCCTTGTAATCCAGACCGTAGCCGACGACATATTTGTTCGGGATGCGAAAGCCGAGGTAGTCAGCCTCGATCTGCACTTTCCTTCGTCCGGGCTTGTCCAGGAGCACGCAGACCTTGAGCGATGCAGGACCGCGTTCCAGCAGCATTTTCTTCACGAAATCGACGGTGACGCCCGAGTCCATGATGTCCTCTACAAGAAGGACGTCTTTTCCCTTGATGTCCTCCTTCATGTCGGCGATGATCTGGACAGGATGGCTGCCTTTGGAACTGGTGCAGTGAATGAAATCCATCCGGACGGAGATTTTCAGCGAACGAAGCAGATCGGACATGAAAAATATGGCGCCCTTGAGCACGCCCACAACCAGCAGGTCCTTCTCGGCATAATCTGCAGAGAGTCTTGATCCGAGTTCGTGGATCTTCCGTTGAATTTCTTCGCTCGTAAAAAGCGGTTTGCCGAAATCGATACCTACCATGAATTCCTCCTCGAAAAATGACAATGTACGGCGCGCAGCCTGATGCCGGATGCACGACGCCCTTCTCTCGTGCATTGTGAACCTTGCATTATACCTGTCGTCGTTTTACGCTGACGACCAACGTCCGCGTCGTGTCGGGTCCGGGCAGGAACCGGAAATCCGTCCTGTATCCCACGACCCAAATGAGGTCTGCTCCTGCATAGAGGAGAGGAACCCTGCCCCGCTGCCGTTGCGGGACCTTTTTGTCGACCAGATAGTCCTGAAGCTTTTTGCTCTTGCCTCCCATGCCCGAAGGGCAGAACGTATCGCCCGGACGTCTGTTTCTGGCAGTCAAAAGCGGGCTTATTTTATCATAATCGAACACGGCCTGCCAGAGATTATTTTCTCCCTCCGGATGTTCTTCCCCGTCTCCCGTGAGCCGCGTTTCCACGGCCAGGCCGAGCTCGGGAATCAGTGTGGTTCCGGGAAGGGCAAGCGCATAGGAAAAGTCCTGTACAGCACTTGACGTGCCGATGATGAACCGATCGTACTCACGCCCAACCGCGAGACCGCGCGGCAGGTTCATGGACCTGCCCGTCTGAGACGTGGCCATGAAAGCAAGCGTCTCATCGATCTGGACCAGGGACAGTTCCGATGGTTCCCGGCCGACCAGGGCTGTGATTGTTCTGAAAATCCTGCGCCGGAAGGCATGGGGCAGGGCATTGAATTCATCCCGTCTCATTGTGAGGAAATCGTGATCTTTTGTGATAATGCTTTCCATAATAGTTTCAAGGTGCGCATCGATCGCCGAGTCTTCGTCACGAAGCAGGCCGGCCTCTGAAGCGAGTCTTTCTTCGATGCGGGGATTAAACCGCTTCAAAACCGGCAGAAGCTCCAGCCTGATCCTGTTTCGCGTGTAGAGCGGCTTGGCATTCGAGGGATCGGTCACGTACGACAGGCCGGTAGTCCCGAGATATTCCAGGACATCATCTCTCGTTGATTCGATAAGCGGTCTGATGATGTTTCTGCGTACGGGCGGAATGGCCGAAAGCCCAGCGGCCCCGGCGCCGCGAAGGAGACGCATCAGGAACGTTTCCGCCTGGTCCGTGGCCGTGTGTCCTGTTGCGACCCGAGCGGCTCCTGCCGACAGCGCGACCCGCGATAAGAACGAGTACCGCACTTCCCGCGCCCCGACTTGGGGGGAGAGGCCGTGTTCACGGCAATAGGAGGGGACATCGATGTGTTCGATGGTGGACGGGATACCCAGCTTCCTGCCCAGGTCGTCGACGAAGTTCGCTTCCTCTGCCGACTCCTTACCCCGGAACATATGATCGAGATGGGCGATATGCAGGGAAATTTTTAATTCCGCGGAAAGAGCGTGGAGGGCAGAAAGGAGGCATACCGAATCCGGTCCACCCGAGACGGCTACAAGCACCCGGTTTCCAGGTTCCAGCATGACAAAACGCGAGATAGTGTCTTTGATTTTATTGAGCAGCATGGAAAAGGGGAAAATGAGTTCAGTGAAGGGAAAAATGGTGGCGGTGCAGGGACTCGAACCCCGGACACAGGGATTATGATTCCCCTGCTCTACCAGCTGAGCTACACCGCCCCAAGAAAAATTAGAGGCATAAGATACTGGATTACTGCCTTTTTGTCAAGAAAAACCGTAACTGACCACGAACTTACGTAACACAGGCGGCTCCCCCGCTCTGTGTCTCTCGTAAGAGACGCGGGGCAGAGGCTGCACACGGTTTGAACCCGGATTAAGACTCCGTGAGGCTGTGTTTGAAAACCTACTCCTTGAATCTCGTTTCTTCCTTCTGTATCCTCTCGATTTCTTCTTTTTTCGTTTTGCAGGAGATACAGTACCTGGCGAGAGGGTTCACCTCGAGCCGCTTGATGTCGATCTCTTCGCCGCATTCCTCGCAGAGGCCGAAGGTTTTGTTCTGGAGCTTGCGGAAGGCGTCGGCGATGTCCTTGTACTGTTCGTACTTCATTTCCAGCAGGGAATAGTCGATGCCCTGATCAACGTCCAGCGCGGACTGATCGGCGCTGTCCATTGCCGAGTCGATCTTCTGGCCCATGTCCCTCGTCAGCCTGCGGCCCATCTGCGTTTCCAGGCCGTCTACCACTTCATTTCGCTTTTTCAGAAGGATTTTCTTCAGGAGTTCGTGGCGTTTTTGCACGGCCGGAGAAACTCGAATGGGTTTCGGTTCAGCGGCCTTTTTGGCAGAGACCGCCTTGCGAGCAGTTTTTTTAACGACTTTCTTGACCGCTTTCTTTGCGGCTTTTACTGTTGCTTTTCTGGTAGATTTTTTTGCCACCTTCTTTTTGACCTGTTTGGCAGCTTTCTTCTTGGCGCTCTTTTTTGCAGCCATATTCGAAATTCCCCCTCTTGATGTCCAGAGTCGGTACTAAGAAACCATTATAGATATCTATTTAAGCAAATTCAAGTCAATTTGTCATTTTAAAATTCATAATCTCATAAAAAGGCACCAAATACACGACGGCACAGAGATAATAAAATTCTGTTTTTTCTGAGTTTCCTGCAAGGCCGAAACTGGTCCCGGAGTGGTTTACTTGGCTGACTCCGTGGTAACTTAGGCTTTTTTGACTTCATTAAGTTCGCTCAGGTAACACGGTAAAGCACGTATATCAATTAACCTATGATGGAAACATAGCCATCCTGCGCATTTTCTGGTAATATGAGATCATTATTTTATATCTCGGATACGGGGAACACATGAAAAAACAATATGTTAGTATCGGGATTGTTATTTTTGCCACTCTCCTCCTTCTGTCCTCAAGGACAAGGGATTGCATCGCGTCTTCCAGTGAAGCCGGCTCTTCGCCAGCTGGCTCGCAGGAAGCGATCTCACAAAAAAAACCCGGATCGGAGAAGAAAAAGACTATGGAACAGGGAACGGAGCCCGTGGCCATCGACATGGCGGACCTCAAGACGCTTTCCCGCGTCATTGAACAGGTTGCAAGTAAAAAGATCGTTTACGTGGGGGAATATCACGACCGCTTCAGCAACCATACCGTCGAGCTGCAGGTCATCAAGGGACTGTTCAAAAAGAACCCAAGGATCGCCATCGGCATGGAGATGTTTCAGCGACCTTTCCAACAGGTGCTGGATGACTATATCGGCGGGGCAATCGGGGAGCGGGAGTTCCTCAAGAAGACGGAATATTTTTCGCGATGGGTTTTTGACTTCAATTTGTACAAGCCGATCCTCGACTTCGCCCGGGCCGAGAAGATCCCGGTCGTTGCCTTGAACGCGAAGAGGGAAATCATCGATAAAGTGGCGAAGGGCGGCGTCGCTTCCCTCTCCGTCGAAGAAAAAAAGGATATCCCCTCGCAGTTGGACCTCTCCGATAACGACTACCGCGACCGGTTGAAACAAGCCTTCGCGGAGCATAAAAACCGCGAAGAAATGAATTTCGATTTTTTTTATGAAGCACAGGTGCTCTGGGACGAGACCATGGCAATGTCCCTTGATGAGTATCTGCGGAAGAACCCCTTGCGCCAAATGATCGTGGTTGCGGGATCGGGACACCTTGCCTACGGCTCGGGAATTCCTAAACGGGCTTTCCGGCGCAATGGCTATGAGTATGTGACCATCCTGAACGATGCTGATGTGGACCGGGGCATCGCCGACTACCTGATATTCTCCGAGGAGGAGGAGGGCGTGACTGCACCCAAACTGATGGTCATGCTCAAGGAGGAGGGCGTCAAGGTCCTGATTACGGATTTTCCCGCGGACAGCGTTTCCCGAAAGGCGGGTCTCAGGTCCGGTGATGTCCTCCTGGACGTTGACGGCTCGCCGGTCAGAACGATTGACGATCTCAAGATCGTGCTTTTTTATAAACACCATGGTGAAACCATCAAGGTGAAGGTGATGCGGAAGCCTTTTCTGCTGGGAAACAAGGAATTGGAGTTCAACGTGGTGCTGCAATGAGATTTTTGTGACAGCCCGGACCGGATATGGTACTATTATATGGTTCATAGGTGTTATGAGGAGGGATAAATGAGACGATATGTTGTGGTGGCCCTTGCAGCGGTCCTTGCAGCTGGTTGCTCAAGCACGGTCACGAAGAACTTCAAAGTGTTTGCCGATCCGCCGGATGCGGTCATCAGGGTCGTCTCCGGTAAGGACTTGAAGGAACAGACGTATCGCTCACCGGCAACGGTAACGGCCGACGTGCCGACCGACCCCGCGCTTGCGTCGAAAGCGATTCTCGAAGTACAGAAAGAAAATTATAAACCGAGGGTCGTCCCTCTCCAGGACGTCAAAACGGGAGAGACGCTCAATATCAGGCTCGAGAAGATTATCCAGAATCTCGCGAAGTATGGCTTGAAATTCCGGATGACGGACCCCGTGGCATCGAATGAACTGCGGTTCCGGGACAGGGTCATTGCGATCGCTTTCACAGTCGGGGAGCAGTCGTTCAACATGCGCTTCGACAACCGAAGCGATCGCGATGTCAGGATCTTGTGGGAACGTTCCGAGTACAGTGATGTGAACAACCAGACGCACCGGATCATGCCTTCAACGGTCCGTTTCCCGGACAGGAATAACCCGTTCCCTGATCAGATCGTCCTGGCAAAGAGCTCGATACAGGAAGCCGTGATCCCGGTGACCAATGTGTTTCTTTCCCAGCAAAGAAGGGGATACGACATTCACCCGCTGTTCCCGCTCGACAGTGATGTTGCAGCGGGTCTGAAGGGAAAGTCGTTCAATCTTTTTATTCCGGTTGAAGTAGACCGGGCAATCATTCCCTATAATTTTAAAATCGAGATCATCGATGCCGTAAAAGAGACGGTCAAGAATTAAGCTCACGGAAGGTATGATGTAGATCATAGCCGTAGTGATGCAAGTCGTGTAGAGTAAGACCATGTTTAAAGAAGGCTGTCCAGGAAGCGCGGAAATACGGTCGCCGAAACCGGAAGACATCCGGTGCCAGAAGTGCGGCGAGAAGATTGAGATCTGGAGCGACGAGCCCGAGACCGAGTGCAAGAAGTGCGGTCACTTGAATGCACGGCCCATCGGCACGTCCTGTATCGAGTGGTGCGCCTACGCCAAAGAGTGCGTCGGATCAGATAAACTCGAAAAACTTTTGAAGGCCGCCAAAAAGTCATAAAACATTCCCTCGCAAGCGTGTTCAATTGGACGGTCTTTTTTTGACCTCCCCCATCTTCCCCCCCCTTTTTTTAAATTACCTATTCCCTCAACGGCAGATTCCACAATCTGGTCGCACAATCTGGTCGCTCTTGCATAGAGACCGGTCCTGTTGTATACTATTTTAATTGAGCCGTAATGGCTTGTCGTGATTATCCAGCACGGTTGATATGGTTTTCGGGGGCAAGCTGTCATGAAACTGCTCGTTGCCGACGATGAAAAGAACATCAGGCAGGTGTTGCGTACGGAGCTTTCGAACGATCACACTCATGTAGATGAGGTGGAAAACGGACGGCGGGCTCTGGAACTGCTCGATCAGGACGAATATGATGTTCTCCTTCTCGATCTGAACATGCCCGGACTCGTGGGCATCGATGTCCTAAAAAAAATAAAGTCTCTCGATATTCCCACCGAAGTGATCGTGCTGACAGCGAACGCAACCATATCGACTGCCGTCGAGGCCATGAAACTCGGGGCCTATGATTACCTGTCGAAGCCATTCCGCCTGGAAGAACTTGGACCGATCATCGATAAAGCCTACGAAAAAAAGAAGCTCCGCAGCGAGAATATTCTTTTAAAAACGCAAATTCAGCGGCAGACGGAACGGAAACACCTTATTGCCGCGAGTCGCGTAATGCAGGAATTGCAGGAGACCGCGAAAAAGGTCGCTCAATCCGATTTCCCCGTGCTCATTACCGGCGAGAGCGGCGTGGGCAAAGAACTGATTGCAGCGAGCATCCACCGGGAGTCGAAGCGCGCCGGCGGTCCCTTTGTCCCGATCAACTGCGGGGCGATTCCCGAGAACATGATCGAGAGCGAATTGTTCGGTTTTGAAAAAGGTGCATTTACCGGCGCTTCAGCACGAAAACCCGGACTCCTGGAAGTCGCGAACAGCGGGACGCTCTTCCTCGATGAGATCGGTGACATGCCCCTTGCGCTCCAGATAAAGCTGCTCCGGGTCATTGAAACTGGGAGTTTCTTCAGGCTCGGCGGCACCCGTGAGCAGAAGGTGGACATCAGGATACTTGCTGCTTCGAACAAGGACCTTAAGGAAGAAATCCGGAAAGGGGCCTTCAGGCAAGACCTGTATTACCGGGTCACGGCGCTCACCGTGCCGATTGCGCCCTTGCGGGAGCGCAAGGAGGACATCCGGGCGTTGATCGATTACTTTACGAAGCGTGACGCCGCTTTCAAGCAAAAGCGGTTCAGCGAGTCGGCGCTCCGCGTCCTCACAGCATACCCGTGGCCCGGAAACGTGCGGGAACTGCAGAACGTCGTGCACCGGACGCTCCTCCTGTCGCGCAGCGATGTGATTGAACCCTACGACCTCCCTCTCGATCTTGTCACGGGCCCGAAGGCAGCCTCCACGCGGCTCGAAGACGTCGAGAGGGAGCACATCCTGCGCGTCCTCGACGCATCGGCAGGACAGCGGGGCAAGGCGGCGGAACTGCTCGGCATTGACCCGAAGACCTTGTACCGGAAGCTGGCAAGCTACGGGGTGGAAGAATGAGGATTCGGTGAGAAGAATGCCTACGAAAAAATCCAGTTCAAAATCGGAAACCCTCGCCGCCCTTCGACGGAAGGCGAAGAAAAAGCTCGGTGAACAGACGAAAGGCTTGAGCAAGCTCACGACCTATGATTTAAAACAGCTCGTCAATGAGCTCGGAACTCACCAGATCGAGCTCGAAATGCAGAACGAAGAGCTCAGACGTACGAGGGAGGCACTGGAATCGTCCCGCGACAAGTTGGCCGATTTGTACGATTTTGCGCCTGTCGGCTATCTTGCGCTCGATGCCCGCGGCGCGATCAAGGAAATTAACCTCGCCTGTGCGACCCTGCTCGGCGTCAACCGGCTGCAAGTGATCAACGGACCCTTCTCCGTTTTTCTCGCGGACAGGAAAGAACAGCGGGTGTTCCTCTCTCATTTTGCCGAAGTCATCGAGAAGAAGTACCAGCAACCTTGCGAAGTTAAACTCAAAAGAAAGAGCGGTTCCCCGTTTTTTGCTCAGTTGCACTGCTTGGCTGTCGAACAGGATGGCAAGGCGAACGGTCTGATCCGAATTGCCGTTGTGGACATCTCCGAGCGCAAACAGGCGGAAGAAACGTTGCGTCGGGCGCTGGCAAAAACCGTAGAAGAAAAAAACAAGTCCGAGGCTATCATAGTGGCTATAGCCGATGGCGTCAGCATGCAGGGCAGGGATTTCAGGGTCATTTATCAGAATCGGCTCCACAGGGAACTTGTCGGCGGAGACCATGTCGGCGAGTATTGCTACAAGGCGTACCGGAAGAAGGACGCTGTCTGTGAAGATTGCCCCCTTGTGCTGTCCTTCCAGGATGGGAAGCGCCATATCGTGGAGCGAACTGGCCTGATCGAACAACGGGGCGAAGTAACGTACGAACTTATTGCATCTCCGGTGCGCGATGTGTCGGGGGAGGTCGTCGCGGCTGTTGAAGTAGCGAGGGACATTACCAGCCGGAAGCAGGCTGAGAAGGACCTGAGGCTGTTTCGCGCGCTTATCGACCGGTCAAACGATTGCATATTCGTAACTGATCACGAAACCGGCCGTTTTTCGGACTGCAACGAGAAAGTCTGCGAGAGGTATGGTTACACCCGCCCGGAAGTGCTGTCTTTGTCGGTAAGGGACTTCGACCTAAATATTCCGGACGATCACTCATGGAAACAAAGGTGCGAAGACGTCCTCAAGCGTCGATCGTTTATGATCGAGAGTTTGCATCGGCGAAAAGACGGCAGTGTCTTCCCCGTTGAAATCAACGTCATGCCTGTTGCCGAGGGGGGGAAGCGATACATGGTGGCGATCGTACGCGATATCTCTGAGCGCAAACAGGCGGAAAAAACGTTGCACCGCGCGCGGGTGGAGCTTGAATCCTCCCGCGCCAGATATAGGGACCTCTTTGATTTCTCTCCGGTTCGGGTATTTCTTGATTGATGCAAGCGGTCGGATCCGGGAAGCGAATCTTACCGGGGCCAATATGGTGGGCGTAACCAGGCATCTGTTGATAGGGGAATCTTTTACCCCTTTTATCGAAAAGGGCGATCTTGCAGTTTACGAAGGCCATCGTAAGGAAACATTCAGGAGCCAAGCATTACAGACCTGCGAGTTGAGGATAGTACCGAGAAATGCCCCGGCATTTTACGCCCAACTCCAGAGTACGATCGCCGATAATGTCGACGATAAGGCAGGTCAGATCCGGATCGCGGTGGTCGATATTTCACAGCGAAAGCGGATGGAGATGGAACGGGAGAAGTTCGTCATGGAGCTTCAGTATCTGGTCGCTCAGGTCAGCCGTTCCGAGAAAGAATGGAGTGATACTTTCGATAATATCCAGGACCCCATCTGCATCACCGACAGGGAATACAGGATTATCAAGGCGAACAAGGCCTTTGCTGCGTATGTTGGGAAGAGCTTTTCGTCAATTCTCAATCAGAAATGCTACGAACTGGTCCACGAATCACGTGATCCCTATACTGATTGTCCGCACCATAGGATACAGGAAACAGGCATCGCGGCTGATGTCCAACAGGTGGACCCGATAAATAAAAGAACGTTGGTGACCACGCACTTTCCTTACCTGAACCCCGATGGGGCCCCCGGCGGGACCATCAATATCGTAAGAGACGTGACGCAGGAACGGGAACGAGAGATGCGGTTCATCATGAACGAGCGGTTGGCATCTCTCGGACAGATGGCGGCGAGCATCGCCCATGAGATCAACAACCCGTTGGCCGCGATCAGGGGATGTGCGGAAGGTCTCTTGAACCGGGTTAACCAGGGACACTTTGAGCCGGCGCTGTTCAAGAAATATCTGGAGATCATCGAAGAAGAGATTGCGCGGTGCAAAAATATAACCACAGGCATGCTTTCGTTCGTACGGAAAGGCTCGCCGGACAAAAAGACGATCGATGTCCATGAGATGATCGACAGGACACTGGAGGTCATCAGCCTTCAAGGCAGATTAAAAGAAGTCGAGGTGGTGAGAGGCTATACACAAGGGAACCTTACCGTCTATGGGAACGAAGGGGAACTGAGGCAGGTCTTTCTCACGGTGATTACAAACGGCCTCGACGCCATGGACGACAAAGGCGCCTTGGCCATCGAGACGGTTGCTGAGGAGGAGGCGGTCAACATCAGGATCAGCGATACGGGAGGCGGCATATTGCCGGAGCAGATCAATAGGATCTTTGACCCCTTCTATACGACGAAAGCTGCCAACGGGGGGACCGGCCTCGGACTTGCGATTACAAAAAAAATACTTGTTGACCATCATGGCGATATCCGCGTTACGACCGAATTGGGGAGGGGAACGACCTTTTCCATCACGCTGCCGCGACAGTGACCTCTAACGGTGATCTGTTTCAGCGGTCCAACATTATCAGTTCGCCTTAGGCAGTTTTGAACTCAGAGGAATATTCTCTCATCTCGGTAACTACTTTGGTTAAAGCATTAACCTGATGTGAAATATTGTTTGCCAGATCTTCCATGCTTTGAGCGGTATTAGATGTTATTGCTATGTTTTTCGTGACATTCTCGGCAACCGAGGACTGTTCCTCAACAGCTGTAGCAATGGATATTATTTCGTCCTTGGCTTTTTGAACAGCATCCACGATGTGGTGTAATTGTTCTCCCACGCTCTTCATATGTGTAGTGGCTTTACTTACTTCCTTCGAGGAACTTTCCATCGATATAGTAGCTTGGTTTGTTTTTTGCTGTACTGCTTTTGTTTTGCTGGATATTTCTATTGTAGCATTAATCGTTTTTTCGGCCAATTTGCGGACTTCATCAGCAACAACAGCAAAACCACGGCCCTTATCGCCGGCATGCGCTGCTTCGACCGATGCATTTAACGCAAGCAAATTGGTCTGATCGGCAATTCCATTGATAATAGTTACAATGTTGCCTATATCCATAGCGCTTTCATTCAAATCATTAATGAGGTGCTGCAACTCAGCACTGCAGGCATCCACATTAGTGATTATTTGCACGGCCCCTTCGGCGACAGATTTTCCTCCGTTCGCCATGTTCATGGCGTTTGAAGTAATTGATGCCGCTACGGAAGAATTTTTTGCTATGTCTCCGATCGTCAGGCTCATCTCTTCCGACGCTGACGCAATATGTTGAGCCTGCACGGCTTGGTTTTTAGCGCTAGTAAACAGACGGTCTCCGCTTTGCTGAAGAGCATCGACAGAATCAACAACTTTTGAGGATGTTGTCAGAATACGCGTGATTAATAAGGAAATCGACTGCGTCATTGTTTCCATGTTTCGTGAGAGAACCCCTATTTCGTCATTATTATGATAAGGGAAATGTACGGTAAGATCGCCCGTTGAAACTTCCTTTATTTTGCTTATAACTTCGTGGAGGGGCCGCAGCATGACTTTCATTATGTAACGGACAATAAACAAGAGCGTCAAAATTCCTGCAAGACCCAAAAGGACAAATAGCCACTGTAATTTTTTAATTCTCGCATAGGAGGCGCCGAGGGGTACTGTTATGTCCACAGCCGCCAGGACAGTCCCTTCGGGCACATTGTGACAGCTCAGGCAGTTTCTCCCCATAATATTCCGCTTGGCAATATAGGGATAAACCCCTCTTATAGACTCACCTTCAAGGACTATTTTCTCTACTCCTTTGCTGAGTACTTCCGCTTGAATATCATCTTTTGTATAACTTTTTTCAACCGTGCCAAATTGTTCGTTTAATTTATCTGACCTGATTACTTTCAGATCGACAATATTCTTCATCTGGTCGATGAATAATTTCTTTGAATTTTGAATATCATTACTCACCATCATTGTTGTAAGGGAATTCAGAACCGTATCTCGCGTTGTTTCCAGCGTCGATTTCTCCACCTCCTGAATAACAATTAATTTCATTGTATAGCCAGTAACAAGTACGGAAATGGCAATACCAATAAATACAGCGACAACAATGGGGGCACCAATTTTCGAAGACAATGACATATTGCCGTTAATAGTTTTTTTCATTATCACGGTTCAACTCCTCGCTTTTCAGCTGTAGTAAGTGTTCGGTTTGAGAAGCGTGGAATCGCAATCCCTCTGCCGAATTATTCAACGGTAACTCTATTAAGGGCGCCTGCCGGCTTACGAAGTCAACACTTTTCTCACATTCTGCAACAACGTTGATGGGATAATGGGTTTAGAAATGAAATTGATGCCGGGCTCAAGCAGACCTTCTTTATTCATTAAGTCTTCCGCATAACCACTGACGAAAATTGCTTTCACCGCTTGGTCTATCCTCCGAATATCCTGATACGCTTCTAAACCGTTCTTCTTCGGCATAATGACGTCGAAGATAATCAATTTCACGCGACCCTTGTTTTCGTTGAATTTGACCACTACGTCTTCGCCGTCAACCGCCTCGATCACGTGGTATCCGTGATTGCGCAGTATTGTGGACGATAGTTCCCTCAACACTGCGTCGTCCTCGGCTATGAGTACCGTCTCTGAGCCGCCTTGTATTGTGCTGGATTGCACCTCTCTTTGCTCTACCTTGTGGCTCCCTCTCAATTGAGGCAGATAGATTTTAAACGACGTACCTTTCCCCGGCTCGCTATAGACGTTGATAAATCCATTATGCTGCTTGATGATGCCGTATACTACTGCGAGGCCGAGACCTGTCCCTTTCCCCTGTTCTTTTGTTGTAAAAAAAGGCTCGAATATCCTATCTCTCGTTTTTGCATCCATTCCCTTGCCTGTATCAGAAACAATGAGAACGGCATATCTGCCCGCCTCCCCATACCCATGCGTCTCGGCAAAGGACTCATCCAAGTATGCAGACTCAGTTCGGATAGCTATTTGCCCACCCGTCGGCAGGGCATCTCTTGCATTTGTAACGAGGTTCATCAGCACCTGCTCAATCTGGCCGCTGTCAACGAAAACAGTCAGTTCCTCCTCCGACAGCGTAATAAGCAGCTGTATGTCCTCCCTGATCAACCGCAGCAAAAATTTTTTCAGTTTCACGACAATGTCAGTCAGGCTGTGCGGCGCAGGGTTCATAATACGTTTCCTGCTGAAAGAAAGAAGACCCTGGGTAAGCTCGACTGCCCGGTTCGACGCGAGGAGAATTTGATCCATGTTGCCTCTCAACGGATCGTCTTCAGGCAGTTTCGAAAGCGTGAGATGAGAAAACCCCATGATAGCGGTCAGTATATTATTAAAGTCGTGGGCCACGCCGCCAGCGAGTTTACCGATGGCGTCTAGCTTCTGGGACTGAAGAAGTTGTTCCTCAAGTTTTTTGTTTTCCGTTATATCCTGCAGTGTCTCAATCGCGGCTATCAGCTTTCCTTTGCTGCTATGTATCGGAGACGCCTCAAAGATGATGTATCTGTCCTTGCCACCGAGATCTCGATACCAGCCTTCGGCCTTGATTCCCTGGGGGAGGAGTGGTGATTTTGTATAATTGTCATAATATTTAAAAAGCTCTTCGAAATCGTTGTCAATAATGAAATCTGCGATGGTGGGCCTCTTGTAGCTGTAGAAGGGTTTCCACTGGTCATCGGTATCTATCATCTGGGATTCACGAAGCCCGGTAAGTTCTTCGCATGCCCTATTCCAGAGCATGATCTTGTGGTTTTTATCCAAAACGAAAGTTGCCGTTGCCGAGTGCCCGATAAGATTTGCTGAAAACCCCTCCTGTTCGATCAGGGCCTCCTCGGCCTGTTTGCGTTCGGTAATGTCCCTGTTGTTTACACGCCTTCCGAGGAATCTTTCCTTCTTATAGAGAGGAGAACATGAATGAGCAATCCATTTCAGATGGCCGTCCTTTGTGATAATTCTGATTTCTATTTCCCGGTGTTGCTTGGCCCTCACATCACTCAAGTGACAACTAAAGGTAGCTCTGTCTTCATCATGCATGATTTCCATGAGAAGGTCGGGCTTCGTTAAGAACTCCTCGGGGCTGTAACCGGTGATGATCGTGCTGGAAGGGGACATATATGCTATTGACCCATCTTCAGCAGCCCAATACTCCCAGTCATGAGTTGATTCTGATACAGTCCTGAACTTCCATTCGCTTTCCACAAGATCTTTTTCCTGTTCTTGCCTGACCCTGGAAAAGCCGACGATCCCTGCGCATCCGATAAGCCAAACGAAAATATCGATAATAAATAATTTGCTTCTTGTTCTTGATTCTGTTTTCAGATACTGTTTTAACGGAACGGCCACGCTGATGCCGCCGCGGATATCTCCGTCCTTATACCCCTGGTATGCATGACACATGAGGCATCTTCTTTCGGTGACGAGCGGTCGCATGAGTCTCAAAAAGGGTTCTCCATTTATTGTTTTGACTTCACGGGCCTCCTGTCGACCTTTCTCGAAGGAGAGCAAGGCGTCCCTTTCCCAGGCGTCCGGCTTGTTGCCCGGATTAATGGGCTTTAAACTGGTAATTTTGCTGATAGCGGGCTGTCCCGTACTTGTATTGTCTGTGTCGAATAACAATCTCGTCATATATGCCGAGTTAACAAGCGTCAGTTTATTTCCCTCGGTTGTCGTGATATTTTTATTCCGGGCAACGAGGAATGGATTCGGGCGAACAACCGAAGCGGGAACATACACACCTCCTAATGTTGTTATAAAAGACCTGTATTCCATATCCAGATCCAAGTGTGTTCGCGCTTCGATTGCGGCCTGGCCGAGCATGTTTTGATGATAATAATAAGCAGAAAAAATAAAAGCAAAAGCAATTACCGCGGTCCATGCCGACAACAGATAAAAATCATACCGCTTGCCCGAGATGGTTATTCTTTTAATTTTTTCCATGTATCATGATCTTTCAACTTAAGAGGTAAGATTTGCAAAGTGCAGAACTGGCTTTTTTATGCTTGACGCACCTGCCGACATTCTAGCAAAAATTTATTTTCCCGAATACCGCCTCACGTCGCAACGCTCACTTCACAGGGTCATGTGTCCCCTCGGTGAGAAATGCAGCTCCGCCGCTCCGTCTACAGGGAATTACGGATGTTACTTTCCTGCTGACACGTTGTCATTTATGATGGCAGCGTGAGCAGTTTTTATCTACCCCGAATGCTCTTCGTCCGTTATGGCAACTGCCGCAAGACTTCCCATTCTGCATCTCTGTCATGGTCGCTTTATCCCTGATGTTATGTGCGGCCCGGGCAAAAATACCGTAGTGACACGCTGAACACCCCAGCCCCAATTTATCGACATGGGAATCATGGTTGTATACAACATTCCCCGCATCTTTCACCAGGAACGTTATATCTCCGCCTCCGATCTTTGACCATGCCGTTGGTGTGAGAAAAAGTGAAATAAGCTCGATCATAAAAATATATTTTTTCATGCCCACTCCCTCCCGCCGTCTTCTCCTAGCATAAATGCTGCCATTGCTAACGCACTGATTTTTTATAGTATAGTGATGCGAGCACGCTGCACAGTCGGGAATCTCTCCCTATCTGGAAGACAGAATGCCCGATAAGGCGTGGTGTAAATAGAAGCAGAAAGAGCGAATAAAACGGATGCTGGGTTGAGGCGGTCAACATCAGGACCCGTGATTGTAAAACCCTGAATATTTTTTTGTCCTTCGCATCTTCTCAATCAGGCATTCTGCCGTCATGCCAAGATAAATTGCCCGGCATTTCAGCTCTCTCACTGCTTAAAAATTTAAAAAACAATTGGTTAGAGATGGCAATATTTTTGCTAGACATTCATGCAGCGCATTCCTCGGTGTCAATCTGTCGGAAACGGAAAAACGTTTTTCCGTGGTTGCTGCAATGTCTTACAGAATATGGGACCAGCCACCTCATCGCGATACGGGATGAGCATTATCGAGAACGGTATACAGGAGGGACGGTATGAAAAAGAATTGCTGGGAATTCAAGAATTGCGGACGTCAGCCTGGCGGCCATAAAGCGCAAGAACTCGGCATCTGCCCGGTGTCCACATCTCAGGACTTGGGCGGCGCCCACGGCGGCCAGAACGCAGGAAGGGCATGCTGGGTCGTGGCGGGATCCCTGTGCGGCGGAAAAATTGAAGGCACCTATGCGCAGAAATTACATAATTGCTGGCGCTGTGAATTCATGACACGAGTGAAACAGGAAGAAGAACCCTCAGCCTTGGGTTTTTCGGTCACGCGTCTCGGGATAGAGCGGTGCCTTGAAAAACAAAAATTTCCATCAATAGCTCCGGCCACTCCCCAGGAGAAGCCCAAGAAATAGAAAGCCTCAGAGGAGACCTTTTTTCCGGACGCGGTGAAATCGTGGACGATGTCATAACAAAATTGAATTGCTGGGAATTGAAGGGTTGTGGAAGGGAACCCGGTGGTGAACGCGCCGCCGTGTCGGGCGTTTGCCCGGCAACGACGGATACCCGTCTGAATGGCGTGCACGGCGGGAAAAACAGTGGAAGAGCCTGCTGGATGATCGCGGGCACCTTGTGCAGCGGCAAGGTCCAGGGAATGTGCGGTATGAAGTTCGAGCATTGCGAGCAATGTGATTTTTATTTAAAGGTACGAGAAGAAGAGGGATCGAACTTCCAGCTGTACGCCTGTCTTTTCCATAGATTGAAGGGCGGCTGACGAGCGGCATCACCTTGATGCGCTCTGTCTGCAGCACTCGGTAAACTGAAGCATCTCTATTGGGAACTGGAAAGCTTTGTAAAAGAGGAACGGAACAGTCTGGACAAAAAGAGCAGCGATGCCAGATTGAAAAATACTCCCTCGCATCGTCAAGAATGAACAGGAACTATGGCACGGATACTTATTGCAGACATCGAAAAAAATCTCGCGAGTGTTCTCAAATACGAGCTTGAAGACGAAGGACACTCGGTTGATGTCGCAGATCAAGGGGCGTTCAACGAGACCGTTTTCCCTGGAAACGCGACGGACATCGCCGTTCTCCTCGATATGCGGATGTTCTGTCTGGATTACTTCAATCGGCTCAAACGTATGAAAAGGAACAACCCCGCAGCGCGGATTATCATATTCACGAATCATGCTGCAACCGAGGACCGGGCAAGTCTGATCGATGCGGGAGCGGAAGAATGCTTTGCAAGGCATGAAATGGACAGGCTGAAAAAATACCTGCGCTATCTAACATAAGATAATGCCACAGAGTTACCGGTGCCTCGACGTCTCTTCAGCAGAACCGGTTCAGGTAGGCATGATTACAGCGGTACAGAGTGCCGGGAGCAGGTGTGCTCGCAGCCCCCTTTCAAAAAATCGAATCCCGCTGAAAAATAGACCGCGTAACGGTCGTGTCCCCCGACTGCGTAATCGAGCTTAACGGGCCCGATAATGGTATCTGCGTGCAGGCCGATGCCGACCCCGTTCCACAAATTACCGGACGACATCGAGCTCCTGCTGTTCCAGACACTTGCCTCTTGTCAGGCAACGTTCAGGCAGAGGGCCTTCACGGCCTTGAGCTGGTAGTCCTTGATCTTCCACCGGTAGGACAGCGAGAACCTCAGCTCATCGGCACCTACGAATTCCCTGCGCTGGTATCCCATGAGAGGAAATCCCAATAGATAGTCTGCCCCGCCGATCCCGAACTTTTCCTGGTACGGCAGTTCGCCGCTGCCGACCCTGCCGGAGCCTTCCATGATGATCGTATGCCGATCTCCCAGCGGCAGGTTCCCTTGAGCATACACTGATGCTTTCGTAAAGGCATTGGTGCTCCCACAGCCGGGCTGCGCCATCTCGTAGGACCCCTTGACAAGAATACCGGAGTGGGGTCAGACACGCGTGTCTCAAGTGTCGACGGGCCCGCACTCATGCTTGTCCCCGCAATGAAGGACACGGGGATACCTTCTTTGTCCAGGACCTTCAGTCCCTCGGTCGATGCAGCGGCCTTTGCTCCGCCGCCAGCCAGCGCGAGACCGAGTTTCGGCATTTCCCCGACCGTGGGAGGGACCGCTATTTTAAGTCCGTCTTTTCCGCTATATAGTCGAGCTTCAGTATAAGGGACTTTGGCTGGGAATGGGACTGCCCCGCAGAACCGTGGAGCAAGAATGCAAGCACGAGTGCGACAATCCGGGCGGACATGTCTTTTACTATAGCATAACCCGTTCAAGACAGACAGCGATTTCAGGGGCGCGTGGCGCTGTTCCCCTGCATTGGGCGCTTGACTTTGTGCTGTATGAGATGCTATTATCCAGCCTGTTTTTGAAACGACGAAAGAGGGGAATCAGGCCCGTGAAAGCACAAAAAAAAACGCATACCTGCGGTGAACTGACAAAAAAAGACGTGGCTGCTGTCGTGACGCTCATGGGATGGGTGCACACGAGACGAGACCACGGCGGACTCATCTTCGTGGACCTTAGGGACCGGGGCGGCATCACGCAAGTGGTCTTCAACCCCGAAACGGCATCGAATGCCCATGCTTTGGCCCATGATATCAGGAGCGAATACGTGATCGCTGTCACGGGCGCTGTTGCGCCCCGGCCGGGCAATACCGTGAACTCCAAGCTCCCGACCGGCGAGATCGAAGTGCTCGTGACCGATTTGACGGTCCTGAATCAGGCAAAGACACCTCCTTTCATGATCGAAGACGAAACAGATGTCGCAGAGATGCTGAGGCTCAAGTACCGCTATCTTGACTTGCGGCGGCCGAGCCTGCAAAAGGTCCTGATCACGCGCCATCAGATCACCCAGACCGTGAGGCGCTTCCTCGACAGCAACGGCTTCGTAGACATCGAAACACCCTTCCTCACGAAGAGCACGCCCGAAGGCGCCCGGGACTATCTTGTTCCGAGCAGGGTGAATCCCGGCATGTTCTTCGCGCTTCCGCAGTCGCCCCAGCTCTTCAAGCAGATCCTGATGGTGGCCGGCTTCGAACGTTATTACCAGATCGTCAAGTGCTTCCGCGATGAGGACCTTCGCGCGGACCGGCAGCCCGAGTTTACGCAGATCGATCTTGAGATGTCGTTCATCGACGAAGACGATGTCATTGCGCTCATGGAAAAGCTCGTTGCTGAAGTTGTCCGGCAGGTGAAAGGCATCGAGATCGCCGTGCCGTTCCCACGTCTTCCCTATCACGTGGCCATGGACCGCTACGGCTCAGACAAGCCGGACACGCGTTTCGGGCTGGAACTCAAGGACATCTCCGACATTGCCAAGGCTTCCGCCTTCAAGGTCTTTCTTCAGGCCGTGGAACTCGGCGGCAAGGTAAAGGGGTTTGCCGCTCCCGGCATGGCCGGTCTTTCGCGCAAGGAAGTGGACGACCTCACGAATGAGGCAAAGGTATTCGGAGCAAAAGGACTTGCCTGGATCAAAGTGACCGCATCGGGGTTTGAGTCGCCGATCGCCAAATTTTTCAAAGACGGCCAGGTCAAATCCATGGCCGAGCGGCTTGCTGCAAAGCCCGGCGACCTCATGATGTTCATCGCCGACAGCCCCAAGATTGTTGCCGAGACGCTGGGCTATCTGCGGCTGCTCGTGGCTAAGCGCTTGGGCCTCATTGACGAAAGCAAACTGGACTTCCTCTGGGTCACCGACTTCCCGCTCGTGGAATGGAACGCCGATGAAAAGCGGTACGACGCCATGCACCATCCTTTTACCGCGCCGAAGGACGAAGACTTCGAATTCATGAAAACCGATCCGCTCAAGGTACGGGCCAAGGCCTATGATATCGTGTTGAACGGCTCGGAGATCGGCGGCGGCAGCATCCGTATCCACCGGTCGGAGGTCCAGTCACAGATGTTCGGCCTGCTGAACATTGCAGAAGAAGATGCAAGGAAAAAGTTCGGGTTCCTGCTCGAAGCGCTCGAATACGGCGCACCGCCCCACGGCGGCTTGGCCTTCGGTCTCGATCGGATCACGGCGATCCTTACGGGCGCGCAGTCGATCCGAGACGTGATTGCCTTCCCCAAAACACAAAAGGCCGTCTGCGTCATGACCGAGGCGCCGTCACGCGTGACTCAGGCCCAGCTCAAAGAACTGTCGATCAAGCTGGATGTGGTGGAATAAGAGCCGCAGTATGCAGGAGCCAGAAGTTGGAATCCAGAAGCTTGGTTGCGATTATTGTCGGCGTGTTCTCCTGACTACTGGATTCTGGCTGCTGACACCTGTTCTTTGTCGAGGTTTTTATGAAGTGTAAGATCTGCGGCAAAGAAGTCGAACTCCGCATCGGCTGAAAAACAATCACCTTCCGCTGCACGTCGTGCGGCAAAGTTTTTTCGATCAAAGAGTATATTAATGAGGTGGACGGGGATACGTGGGAAAAGATCTCCCGCCGGCCCTGCAATCGGGCGTAAGACGCCCGGAGAAATCAAACTCAAGGACGGCACAAAGCTACCCTTCAAACTCGCCATGATCGCGCCGCCGTTCAAAGGCGTGCCTGCCGTCATGCCGTTGGGAAATCCCCGCGGGTTCATCCCGGTTGACAAGAACTATCGTCACACGAAATTTAAAAATATTTTTGCCATCGGCGTTACCATGGCCATCGCACCGCCGGAGGCGACGCCGGTGCCGACGGGGCGTTCCCAAGACCGGATTTATGACGGTGAAGATGGCGAAGATTGCCGCGGCAACTATCGCTGCCGGCATCACCGGGAAGACCCCGCCTCCTCCGTCGGAAATCGGCGTGGTTTGTCTCATGGACATGGGAAACACAGCCGCATACATGAAGGCCTATCCCGTGCTTCCGCCGCGCCAGAGTTCCTATTCGAAGAAGACCATCTGGGCGAAGTGGATGAAGGTCCGGTTCGAGAAATACTTCCTCTGGAAGATGAAGAGGGGGTTCAGCAATCTGCCATGAAGAAAGAGATATTGAAGCTGCACGCTGATTTTTGCAAGATATTTCCCAATCCCACGAGGCTTGAGATACTCTGCCTGCTTAGAGAAGGCGAACTGACTGCCGGCGAGATCACCGAAAAACTCGGAGTTTCAAAGGCGAATTCGTTGCAGCACCTGGCCCTCATGCGCATGGAGCGCATCGTCACGACAAGAAGAGAAGGCACGAATGTTTATTATGGAATCGCCAACAAGAAAATTTGTCAGGCATGCAGCCTGATGCAGGATGGCCTGGAACAGCTTTTTGGTGATGCTCCGGTTACAGGGAGAAAAGAACTTGGCATGTATAAGGAGAAACACTATGACCAAAATAGTAAAAAATGTGTCGATCATGTGCGTCCATGACGAACTGTGCCAGGTCTACACCTATATTACGGTGGGCGCTTTCATCGTCAGCATGATGCTGTTAAGCGCTTTAATGACGATACTGTATCTGCCCGCTTTGATAACGTTGACGCAGGGCTGGCTTTTCAAGACGGAAATACGATGAAATGGTCGTAGACATTAACAGCGTATCGATTAATTTCAATATAGGGAGGTTATGACATGAAAGTACGACAGGGCTTTTGGTTTGCGGCATTATTGCCGGTTATTATAGTGACGGGTATTGTCAGTGTAGGCAATGGTGGAAGTAAGGATACCGCAATCAGACTTCCCAAGACCGGCCAGACGACTTGTTATGACAGCTCAGGCAACGTCATATCCTGTACGAATACAGGGCAGGATGGAGAACTGCAAAAAGGCGCTGCCTGGCCGACTCAGCGGTTTACCGCAAACGCTGATACCACGGTTACCGACAATCTAACGGGGCTTGTCTGGGCGCCCAACGGCAATCTTATGCAGACAAGAGATCCTAATTGGAAAGAAAGCCAGACATTCGTCGGAGCGGTTACATGGCAGCATGCCCTTGATTATGTGGCAAAACTGAATGCTGAAAAATACCTGGGACATAATGACTGGCGCTTGCCGAACTTCAAGGAGATAGGAAGCCTTGTTAACAACGCTCAGACCAATACCGCCGAATGGCTGAATAGCCAGGGATTCACCAATGTACGGGCCAGCGACTTCTATTGGTCGTCTACCTCGTATACCAACGATGCAGCCATGGCATGGGCCGTCGACATGGTCTGGGGCAACATGAAATACCTCAATAAGACCAGATATTTCTATGTATGGCCTGTGCGCGGGGGGCAGTAGATATCGAGTGAGTGAAGGTTATTAACACCTGTCGGTATACTGGAATGGTCGAAGCGGGGTACTGCGATTCGAGAGAAGACCGGTCGGGCAATAACCTAATGATCCCCAATTCCTACGGGAGTCCGGCGTGAAATCCTCCCAGAGCTGCCGCTGATAGCCTACGAGATACCTCGTCTGGGGAGCGTCTCGCTGTTTTTGACTTATACATTTCTACATATCGGGAAAATGCATGTAACAAAGAACTGTTGATGCCTGCTCCCCCCGAAGGGACGCACCCTCCAAACATCGTGCGCAAAACCGCATGTCCCTCATTCTGCATCGAGTCGGCATTATGGTTTATGAAAGCCCCGTTTCTTCAACATCCCCTTGCAGTTACGAAAGCCTGGCGATGATCTCCCGCACCGTCACGAAAAGATCACCCACGATGGGATGAACGCGCGGTGAAGGCCTCGTCTGGTTCAGCTTCATGAGCGGAGCCTCGGGGTCTTTATTGAAGCAGAGAATCTCCGCGCGTGTGCCGACGTAGTCGATATGCTGCGGCGCGCCCGAGATGCCGAGCGCAATGATGAGCTTCGGGTTGACGCGGATGCCCGTCTGGCCGATCTGGGCGTCCAGCGGCAGGAGCTTCAAGTCCTGCGTCACCTTGCGCGTTGCGCCGAACATCGGTGCGAGTCCCAGTGCCTCGAGTTTTGTCCTGAGTTTTTCCGCCAGTTCACGCCCCGCCTTATCCTTGATACCGTAACCGAGATCGATGATAACGTCCGCCTGCGAGAGCGTTGGGGCTGCTACGGGCGGCAAAGGCATGAGTAATTCGGGGTCAATTGCAAAGTCGAGGACTGCGGCGTCGAACGTCAACGCTTCCGGAGCAACAGGGAAATCTGCTTCAGGGACAGTGGTGATGAAAGAAGAACCGCGTTTCTGCACTAAACGCCGGACGAGTTTACCTTCATAGGACTGAAGCGCAAAGGCGAGAGAGCCGGTCCCTCCTTTTTCAATTCCCGTAACTCCGGAGCAGAGAAGGACAGGCGACTTGGGGTTGTCGGACTCGCCGCCGGCGTAGGCGAATGCGCCTGTCCATTCCGGCCCTGCACAGAGAAATGTCTCGTCCGCTGTCTTTTGGACAACGCGGACGATTTTTCGCTTTCCCTCACTCGACAACCTATTGTCCTGCGTGTCCACACAGAATGCCTGCTCACACCCCTGGGCTTTTGCAAGCCCGAGGAGAGCTGGCCACATTCCTCTCGGTGCGGGGATGACGGCACGCGCCTTCCTGCCAGTAAGGTCGGCAGCAAGCCGTGCAGCACGGAGCACCGCGATGTTGGATTTCTGCTCATGAGGTCCGAGCAAAGCCCAGACCGCACTGTCCTGCGCAAACGTTCCCTTCTTTACCGGACCGGCATACTCTCCGGCAGCTGCAGCACTCGCTGAAGCTGCAAACTCCTTGAGATAGACCGCTGCCGAAGCCGTGTCCGTCACAGTCTGCGCAATGGTTTCTTTCCCGGATACTCGTTCGTAACGACCGGGCTCGGTCGATGGCTCATTCATCGAAGGCCCGATTACCCGTATAATCGAAAAGGCGGCGGCTACGGCCGATTTCATGTCGCAGCCCTTGTCCTTCACTGGCGAGGTCATGCTGATCACTGCCGGCAGTACGACACGGGTCAAGCCGGTCCCGTCCGGTTTGGCTTCGATTCGGTCTCTGCGGTAAAGGTTCTTCTTGAAACATCCTGCCAAATAGGCGCCGAGACTCCGGTCGCCATCGAGGCAGTCTGCACCAATCACGATGAGATCGTATGGTCTCAGCACTTCGAGGTCTTTCACGGCCTTCACGTAAGATCCCGGACCTGCCGCAGGATCGACAGCAAGGCGAAGGAGGTTGTCTGCGCGGGCGCCTGCCGCTGTTCTCAAAAGATGATCAAACTCGGGGCCGCCGGGCATGAGCACGTCGATGGTCAGGCTGGAATCGCTTGCTTGTTTGAGTTCCCGCATTTGGACCAGACCGGAAAGATCGCATGGATCAAGTTGCCACAGGATCTCCTGAAGCGCGTTGTCCGCGATCCTCGGGCGCGGAGAAAGTTCGGCAACGGGCCGGACAATGACGAGGCAGTTCAGTTGGGCCCGCACGCTGCCGGGAGAAGGGCCAGCCACCCTTTCGTGTTCCGCAAAAGCATCAAGGGCGGCATCCGCAGCGCGTACCTCGGGCATAGTGTTGTTTTCCCGGAGGAGCGCCAGGGCAGAGGAGTACTTTTTGTCGAGATAAGCAAGCCGCGCGAGGGACCTTTCTGCAGCGCGATTGCCGGCATCAAGGAGATCGAGCACGTAGTCCCGATCTCCCTGTTCGAGGACCGCTCTTTGCTGTTCGAGCCACTCCATGCGGTAGTATATGCAGTCAAGCCGCAGGACCTCACCCGCCGTATCGGCAATTGGGAAAAGTGCGGGCTGGAGCATCGCGTCGGACCACGACGCATCGCCGAGCAAGCGGGCCGCTTCCTTCACCTGGTTTCTCAGCTTGTTCTTCCATTCTGCAAGCGTTCGTGATGCGGGATCATCCTGCGGCACGGGTATCTCGGACCAGGCTGGGGCCATGGCGATCAGGTCCTTCAGGATCAAAAATCGCTGCACTTCATTCGTTCCTTCGTAGATGGTCAGGATGCGCGCATCGCGCCGCGCTTTTTCGAGCAGGAACTTTTCCGTCTGGCCGGAGGGGCCGTAGGCATACTCGACGAGCGAGATGAGTTCATGGATATCGTCGGAGCAGACATATTTTGCAATTGCTGACTCCATGCGGACCGACTCGTGAGGCCGGTCGAATAGGCCTACGAGGTAGTAGGCAAGGGACTCGCTGCCGAACATGATCGCTGCAGCTTCGCCGAGCAATCGGTCCCGCTCCGGCGTTGAGGGAATATTTCGGCGTGCTTCTTCCAACAGCTTGCGACTGAGCGCGCCGGACACGACGGAAAGACCGCAGCGCCCGACGTTCAGCGTTTCGAGGGCATTCACCTGGCCGTGGCCTTCGTAGCCGATCACGGCCTCGCGCGGAACGCGCACAGCGTCGATCGAGATTTCGTTCGTAGGCGAGCCTCGCTGCCCCATTTTTTCTTCGTCCGCCCCGACCTTGAGTCCTTCGCTGTGCCGGTCCACCATGAAACCTGTGACGCCTTCGTTTGTCTGGGCAAAAAGGGAAAATTGGGTCGCGATGCTTCCGTTCGTGATCCACATCTTCGCACCGGTCAGGCTGTAATACTCATACGTAAGCCCGGCATTGGTCTTTCGCACCTGGCCGATGTCATGGAACTCGCAGACGTTCCCCTGGTACAGGTAGTATCTCGTCCCCTGGTCAGTTGCATAATCATAGCGGTCATATTGAATTAACGCAGACTGCCCGTCCGGCGTCTGATATGAGATACCCCGATCGGTAAAGGCAATCTTGTCTGCGTCGATCAAATAGCGCTCGCTTTTGTCGTTCTGCCCGTCAAGCTGGAAAGCATACCTTCCGTCATCACGGGGAAGGAGTTTTATCGTCTCTAACTTCGCCGTGGTCTTGACACCGCCGGAGTCCGAGCCCGCGGTCGGTTCAGTAAGAGCAAAGGCGCTCACGCCGCCGTGGCCAAGATAACGGAGGAAAAGTTTATGGCATCGCTCGCGCCGAGGAAGTTCTTCCAGGGCGGCACGGACATCGGGCATGATGTTTTCGAAAAGGCCGCCTGCGTGTTTGAGGTTTGCAGTGAACCCGCTGAAATCGCCGCGCCTGCCTGCAATGCCTGCGCTGTAAAAAGCGCGCAGGAAATTTGCGGCCAGATACTTGACCACTCGGGTGCGGCGGACCCGGACGTCCACGAGTTTTATCAGCGCTTCGTATTCTTTCCTGATCAGGGACGGGTTGGGGTTCGAGAACATCCCGATGATCCTGGAAAGCTTTGTGTTGATCTCGCCCAGAATGCCTGCATCCTGTGCCAGGGGCGCCAGTTCCTGGCGCACGCGCGGCAGCTCGTCCTCGAGTCCCAGGAGAATGGGTGTTGTGCCGATGCTCGTGCTTGCCATGATGAGGAGATCGATGCCTGCGTCACCGAAGCTCCCTGCCGCGGAATTCAGGATGTAATATTCAGCCTTGCGCCATCCGAGCCCGTCCTCGGATTTCGGAACGTACGTGGCGAGCCACTTATTGTTCTTGACGGCATCGATGACCTCGTCAGGAAGGCCGTGGATTTTCTCGATATACCGTTCGATAAAAAGTCCCTCGAATTTCTTGTCGCGGCAGTTCTGTTTGAACCAATCAGTGAGTTCGGTCCAGCGGTTTCGGAGGCGGGCGTCATGGAGCTGCACTTCAGGGACAAAACGCAATGCCCGGTCGAATGCAGACAGGAGGAAGCTACCCGATATATGCGGAGCGCCGGGCGCTCTGCAGAAGGATTCATAGTCCCTGTCGAGCGTGGCGGGCGTACCTCCGGGCTCCACCGGGAACAGAGCAAAGGGCGATACGCGGCCGCGTCCTGTTGAGAGACGGGCCTTCTGAAGCGCGTCTTCCGCCAGACCAAGGAGCACTTCTGCGGCAGCAGCTTCTCGTTCCGTGCTCCTGCCCTGGTTCAGTCCGTTTTCAATGCTGATGAGAAGCCTGCGAATGCCGATGATGACGGCTTGCGCTTCACCCGTGAGACCCGGATCTGCTTTTTCGGGCAGGGTACGGCATTTGTTCTCAACGTCCGAAAGGCCGTGCACGAAGTCCCTGAGCGGTGCATTTTGAATTTTTCCGAGGTCGCCAAAGCCGGAAAACACGATGTCATCACTGAGGGAGACGAGAGCGGCATGCAGCTTAGTCGATGCGCCGTATCCCGGCGCCAGGAACCGGAAGAGAGCGCTGTCCCGGTAGAACCGCGAGAGCAGGTCGTCTTCGGAGTACGCGAATCCGCCGAAGACCTGGCCCGCATCGTATCCCATGGCGCCCGGCTCCGGGCTGAAAGACATGGCAGCGAGCGAAGTGCAGATGAGGGAGAAATTCATTTCGGTTTGCGGATTTCGGCTTTCCGGTTTGGCATAAACGTCGTAAAGGTTCTCAAGCAGGAGCCGCCACGCTTCAGTTCTGGCGATCATGGCCTTGACTGCGCCGAGCTTCGCAATACCATCCCTGCCCTCGGTGTCGAGCATCTGGCCCGGGAATTGAACTCTTCCTGCAGCGTGTTCTTTTATCCTCTTGCAGAGGTAGTCGCCGGCTCCAAGTGCGATGGCGAGGTAGGAAGCAGCTTCAGGGATGTCTGTTCTTTCGGCCGATAGCACAGCGTACGTTGTTACGGTCACGTCAAGCGAAACATCGGCAAATCCCGCAGCCCTGAACCCGATCGTCGGCGTGTGTGAGATCGTAACACCCGCGTCGGCAAGGGGGATAATGTATCCTTTCCCACCGGACGTGAGCAGCAGGGTGCGGCTCGCCGCAATAGGGACGAGTGACAGGGGGCCTTTTATGCGGACGCTGCCGCTGCCCTCCTCTTCGATATCGAGATGGTCGGCGGCTGCGGCGCAGATGCCCGGGCCAGGCTCGATACTCGATTTCGTGAGCAGTTCATTGGCAAGAAGCTGGTGCGCTGCAATCAGTCCGAGGGCCGGGTTCACTGAGGAGAGCGCCCGTATTGCCTCAAGCGGTTTATCGCGCTGCTCGAGGATGAATTGCCGCAGTGTTTCTGCCCATGCATCGGGCATGAATTCTTCCTCCCACTGTTTTACGATCCGGTCAGGGAAGATGCGGGAGACTTCTTCGTAAGAGAGGGTGCGGTCATATTTTTTCACTGTTGATGCGGGAATCGTATAACCATCATCCTCACGCACCCACGACAGAATGCCCTGCTCAAACCTGCGGCAGCAATAGAGCGCATGGAGAAGTCTTCCTTCCGTAAGCTTGAGCTCGATGTCTTTCCTTTCGACCTGAATAATTTCAGCCTGCGCGTATCTGCCGTCGTTCGTGAAAGCGGCTTCGAGCTTCAAGAGTTTTTCGGACAGTCTTTTCCCGAGCGAAAGCGGCCAGGCATTTCTGCCTCGGTCGGACGAAGCGGGCAGCTTTGCAACGGCATCAATGAAAGCCGATGATGCATTGAACGCCTCCTGTCCAAGCTGCAGCACGTCTTCGTTCAGGTACCAGAGCTTTTCGTCCAGGGGGGCAATCGCCGGATGCGTCCCTTTTCTTGAAGGGAGATTTTCCCGAAGAGCATGCAGGAGAACCGGTATCGCTGCGCTGTCGGGCCGGTAAATAAGCTTGTGATCTGTGTGGCGCCCCCAGAGCACGCGTTGAGGTTCCGCCCTCCAGCAGGATTCGCACTTGATACAGTTCTCGAAGTTTACCGTGACCTTGCCGCGGCCTGCGAGTGGAGCGTCGTACACGTAGACCCGCGCAGGGCATAGCCACCAGAGCGCTGCCTGAGACATGTCCGGATGGGCGGGGATAGCCTCGGGCCAGAGCGTCCTGATGTGCGACGCGTCCCCGACATGGTAGGTGTTCGTCGCCAGTTTCGCCTCCAGGCTCTGCCGGGGTTTCACTGCGTCGAGATCACGCGCTTTCCTTAGGGATTCATTGTACGCCATGACCGGTTCCGCAAGGAGCTTGTCCACAGGCGTCTTGAGCAAATAGAAACGAAAGGCATCCCAGAGCGCAGTTCCGAGCGCAAAGAAAACGAGAACGAAGCCAAAGGCGGGAAGGATTATGAAATCAGTCAGCTTGAGTCCCTGCAGAAGACTCCGGACAGCGTGAGAAAACTTTTTCTCTGCAGGCCGGTTGTCATTTGCATAGATCTGTTCGAGCGCAAGGACAAGTGCAGGAGAGAGCCGTCTGACAAGCGAGCCCGTAGGCCAGGGCAGCGACGCAGCGTTCCTTTCTTTTCCGGCAATCTGTATGATGAAGCCGAGTTTCCGGTCCGGGGCGGGCGCTCTTTTAAAAAGATTGGCGAACCAGCGACCGATCGTCAGGGGATTGATCACTGTTTTTGCCAGGGGCCTCCAGAGCCTGAGCGCGCTGATTGCATGCATCGTGTCAACGATTGATTCCTTGATCCCCCGAACGGAAAGGACATGGTTTCTGAGAAACCGCCCTGTTTCGACAATATCTTTCTTTGACAAGAAGTGAACGCTGCCGCAGGCCATGTCCACGGTCCTGCTGAAGAGGACGTTCGATTTCCCGAAATAGCCCGGCCACGCGGAAAGATAGCGGGAGTTTTCCCCATGTACGCTTTCGAGGAGCGGCTCAAGATATTCCCGGCTCAGTGTTTTGGCATCAAAGGCGCCCCCTCGTTTGAAAATATTTTTGACTGCCCGCGCGAAATAGAGTCCTGTTGCGGATGCAGGGCCGGTGAAGTTCGGGAAGGGAATGTCCACGCCGAGGCCCGTTGATGCTCCACCGACTGCAAGGCCGTTTTGAACGAGCACGGGCCGTTCGCGCCATCCACCGCTTCTGATGATCTTCGTGCCGTAAGCCGATAGCGCCGCGCCCTCGGTCAGTTCCCGGAGATACGGAAGGCCTCGCATCCATTCAAAGAGCATGTCGTGGCTGCCACGGTAATAGTCCCGCAGATTGTCGAGGGGGACAACGTAGCCCATCGAAAGGCTGTCCCGGTTTGTGTACAGGAAACCGCCGACGTTCAGTTTTGCGGTCCTGCCGGAGAGGGAAGGGTTCCGAAGGAGCAGTTCGTAGGCCGCGCCTTTGCCCGGATCGAGTTTGAACCGTTTTTCGATCTCCTCCGACGCGAGCGAAAGTACGGCTTTCACTCCCTGAAGAAAGTGCGGCTGCGCGGTGTTCTCGAGTTGCTCCGACCGGACAAGGTGAGAAGCATCGCCCTCTGCCAGGAAAACGACGCCGGCATAAAGCGGACCGCGATCCGTCATGACGCCGACGACCCTTCCTTCTTTCCTGATGAGTGAGGTCACCGTCGTGCCGGTGATGTGGACCGCGCCCTTCTCCCGGGCAAGATGAGCAAAATAGGGATCGAAGACAGGGCGGAGAACGGTATAGCAGTTCTTGAATGCCTCCAGACTCGTAAGTTCGATGCCGATGACGTCGATCCCGTTGTGCATAAGAGTGCCCCGGCGCGCAATACGCCGTTCAAAAGGGGCCGCCTCTATTGCTTCGGCGCCGAAACAATCCTTTTCAGCGAGGTTTTCCGTGAAGTAAACGCAGCCGGACCAGTTTTCGGCCCCGGCGTACACACCAGCTTCAACCAGAGCCACGGTTATACCGGAGCCGGCGAGCGATCCTGCAGCAGCTACTCCGGCAGGTCCGGCCCCGATAATAGCGACATCGAATCGATAATGGTTCATGGACGCTCCTTATACAAGAAAATCGATGTGAAGAGGCGTGAAGTCTGAAGTTTGTGGAGGAAAAGAGTTACTAAGAAAAAGTATACCAGAAACCTTCTCCTCTGACCATGTTTAGATCGTGCAATTGGCGAAGTGAGCTTCATGAAGACTTGACAGAAGCTCTCGTTACCGGCATACTCGTAATGCCGGTACCCTGAAAATCAGGGGAGCAGAAAATCGCCCGAGGATCGTGATTTCGTGCGGGCAGGCGTCGTTTCCCGTTACTGCAAACAGGAGGTCTCCGTGAAAAGTAGCCGCATACTTATTGTCGTAGCTGCTTTTATTCTGATCTTTCTCTTTTACCTGTCTTCGAACCATAAAGTTCCTCCTGTTCCGCAGGACGAACGCCATAAAAACGCGGCCACCGACGCTTCCTGCATAGATTGCCATGCTCCGGGCAAACTGGCCCCGCTCAAGGCGACTCATCCGCCCAAAGAGCAATGCCTCATCTGTCATAAAAAAGGGCCGTGATAGGAAAGGGCGTGCGGCATGAAGATAATAATGGGCCGAAGTTGGGGCGGTTCGTAGCCGTCGCGACGCAAGTCGAAAAATGAAAAAGTTGAGGGAGCCTGATTTTCCCCTCGATTATATTTATTCGCTTAAAGCAAAAGCACTGGTCATAGAGTATTTCACGCCTTCCTCTTGAGGGCAGCTCATAAAGTTGTAACAAAAATT
Source organism: Nitrospirota bacterium (assembly GCA_963754875.1). Taxonomy (GTDB): domain Bacteria; phylum Nitrospirota; class UBA9217; order UBA9217; family UBA9217; genus JAJYKN01. The sequence goes on along the minus strand of CAVWHO010000016.1, from coordinate 91,504 downwards.
CACGTGATCGGCATGTCCTGCTGCATTTTATTGCGAATTCCTTTGACAAGAAGAACCGCATTCATTAATATTCTGGGCAAGGTGTCTGTTGCCGGAAAGGGCAAGCCTAGTTCCGCGGGTACGCTCATCAAAAGGGGAGGAGCGGCCTTTTTTCAAGGGAGGTCCGTATGGATGTTCAGGGGAGGCTCAAGGCGGGGTTAAATTCCTTTTTTTGCACTGCAGTCCTTATTGCGGGACTCTTGGCATATCCGTCGTCCGCAAGCGCCGTGGAAGTGGGATGTTTCTGCACATTCGTATTCGTCTCGACAATGTTTGTGATCGGCGTAGGCCTGACGCTGGTTGTTAAATATTTCCTTTCTAAAAAAATATGGCAGCTTTCAATGAAAAGAACAGCTCTTATCACCTTCATTGAGGTGGTCCTCCTCGTTGCGATTTTAGTCATTCTCCAGACGAAATTCTATTTTCGGGTCCTTGCCTATCTGCCCCTCGCCATCCTGCTGAATTATGCCTTGACAACGGCCAAGGGGCCTGTTCTGCAGGAACAGAAGACCTCGAAGAACCGGGCCGCCATGGCAGTTTTCTCCAGCCTGGTCCTGCCCATCGCGGTCCAGGTCATGGCATGGCTGGCCATGACACTGTCGGAGTTGATTACCTTCAAAGAGGTCCGTGTGTAGATTGCAGGTGAACGATGTTAACCCAGCTGGAAATGAAGCAGACGCTTGTGCATGCTCTGGAAGCAAATGATTACGAAACCGTCACAACGTTGGCCTTGCAGAGCAGGAAGGTGTTTAGCGTTCTGGTCCGGCTTTCCTATGACAAGACCACGCTCGTCGGCTGGCGGGCAATCAAGGCAATCGGTCACGTTTCGTCGCTGTTCGTAAAGAACAACTATGATTTCCTCCGAGATGCCATCCGGAAGCTGTTATGGTCCCTGTCAGATGAATCCGGCGGTATTGGATGGTCAGCTCCTGAGATTCTGGGAGAAATTGTCAGCGCTGATCCGGTAAAAATGTCGGATGTTATCCCCTTAATTGCCGAAATATTCGCAATTGACGAACGCGTCTTCAGACCCGGAGTTCTCTATGCACTGAAAAAGATCTCCGAGGCCCGTCCCGAGTCGATCGTGCCGTTCAAGAGCGTGGTTTTGCGCGGACTTGCTGAGGAAGATCCGCTTGCCAGAATTTATGCTCTTGAAATTGTACCTCTGTTAAAAGAACGGTTTAGCCCTCAGGATTTTAAAAAAATAATCTGCCAGGTTGAGAATCTGAAGCAGGATGGAGCCGTGGTTTGGGTATATAGAAATGATGGATTTGAGGATTTGGAAGTAAGGGAAGTTGCAAAAAAAGCTTATGACAATTTGAAAAATAACCTATAAACAGTCAAGAAATAGTTAGTTTGATGTAAAAAATGCTAAAAAGTATATAAAAGTGGGTAATAGTACTCATTTTTTTGAAAGTATTGCTTTATGGTGGTTATACGCTACCATAATTTTTTTTGCTATACTTGACAATGATGCACTCATATTTTATAATACTAACATAATAACATTATTAGAGGTATGCATACATTATGGGACCAACGACAAAAAAAGATTATTACGAGCTCCTCGGCATAAAAAAAGGCGCTACTGAATCTGAAATAAAGAAGGCATTCAGAAAACTCGCGAGAAAATACCATCCAGATGTCAACCCTGGAGATAAAGTTTCCGAGGGGAAGTTTAAGGAAATCAATGAAGCTTATGAGGTACTCTCGGACGCAAAAAAGAAAAAGCAGTACGATCAGTTCGGCCATGCTGCATTTGATCAGAGTTTTGGACAAGGTGCCGGTCCTGGGCAGGGGTTTGAAGGGTTTGGGCGCAACGCTGGTTTTTCCGGCGTTCGCGGCTTTGAGGACATATTCGGCAATATATTCAGTGAGCGCGCAAGACAGCGGGGACCGGTAAAAGGTGAGGACATTACCTATGCCGTCGAGGTCGACCTGGAGGATGCAATCCTCGGTAAAACCATGCAGGTTGACCTTCAGCGTGAAGTAACGTGTACGGTCTGCAACGGCTCAGGTGCGCAGCCGGGGACCACGCCCCGTACCTGCCCGACGTGTATGGGCACAGGGAGCATCTCGCAGGGCAGAGGATTCATGCAAATCGCGCAGCCCTGTCCCACCTGCCGCGGCGAAGGAACAATCAATCAGAATCCTTGCAAGAACTGCGCGGGCCGGGGAGTTACGTCCAAGGCGGACCGGATCAGTGTGAAGATCCCTCCGGGTGTTGACAACGGTTCCAAAGTACGTATGGCAGGCTTAGGCGGTCCCGGCGAAAAAGGCGGACCTCCGGGTGATGTATATATTGTAACCAAGGTGAGGTCGCACCCCTATTTCGAACGGAAAGGCGATAATCTGTATTCGGAATCAAGCGTTACCGTCAAGGAAGCTGCGCTGGGAGAGAAAATCGAGATCCCGACGGTTGACGGAATCGTATCTCTGACCCTTCCGGAGGGGGTGCAGACGGGCCAACAGATGAAACTGAAAGGCAAAGGCGTGCCCCATTTCGGCGGCGTAGGCGTAGGTGACCACTACGTGACGATTAAAGTCGTTACGCCGATAGGACTTTCTGATCGAGGCAAGGAACTCCTTCGGGAGCTTGACCGATTACACCCTTCCAACCCGAGGAGCGCTATTACCTTCAGGGGGTTCAGGAAAAGGTAATGTGGAGCGAGCCGACCGCGTCGGCGTAAATAAAAAAACGGCAACATGGTTGTCTTGGTACAAAAGGAACAAATTATGGCATCGCGTGAGCACCGGCTATTCATGATCAGCGTCGTGTCGGAGATGCTGGGGATCCATCCCCAGACACTCAGGCTTTACGAGCGTGAGGGATTCATCAAGCCCAAGCGGAGCGATGGGAACACGCGGCTTTATTCCGAGGAAGACGTAGAAAAGCTCGAGATGATCCTGCGGCTCACGAGGGAACTCGGCGTGAACCTCGCCGGTGTGGAAGTTATTCTCTCGATGCGCGAGAAAATGGAGCAGATGCAGAAGGAAATGGAGGATACTATTCTGCAGCTCCGCGAGGAACTTGCCCGCGAGATGAGGCGCAGGGAAGAGCTGCGGAACGCCCTCGTGCCGGTGAGAAGGATCCGGATTATTAGAAACGAGGGATGAGGGACGAAGGATGAAGGGCGCAAAGGTTTTCGTCCATCATCCGAGTGAGCGCAGCGAACGATATCCATCAGGATTTGTCGTCTCTCGTTGATTCATACGGAGGTTAGCATGGCACGGTTCGATAAATTAACGTTGAAAGCGTCAGAGGCACTGCAAACAGCGCAAGACGGCGCGGCGAAGCGGCATCATCAGCACATTGAAACGGAACATCTCCTGCTCGCGCTGCTTGAGCAGACGGATGGGGTTGTTCCTCCCCTGCTCAAAAAACTGGGTGCAGACCCGGGGAGGATCAAGGGGGATATTGAGGATGTTTTAAACAGACTTCCGAAAGTCGAAGGGCTGGTGCAGACCTATCTCTCTCCGCGTCTCGGCAAGTTGTTCGAGCGTGCCGAACAGGAAGCTGAGCGGCTGAAGGACGAATATGTGAGCACCGAACATCTCCTGATCGCGGCTGCAGACGGCGACGGCGCGGCCCGGGACATTCTTGCGAGGCACGGGGTTACCAAAGACGCGATCTTTACGGTCCTCGTCGATATCCGCGGCAGCCAGCGTGTTACGGACCAGAATCCCGAAGACAAGTACCAGGCCCTGGCCCGTTATGGGCGGGATCTGACCGATCTGGCCAGGCGTGGCAAGCTCGATCCCGTGATCGGCAGGGATGAAGAGATCCGGCGCGTGGTCCAGGTGCTTTCCCGCAGGACCAAGAACAACCCGGTGCTTATCGGCGAGCCGGGCGTGGGCAAGACCGCGATCGCCGAGGGGCTCGCGCAGCGTATCGTCTCCGGTGACGTGCCTGAGGGGCTCAAGGACAAACGCGTCATTGCGCTCGACATGGGTGCCCTCATTGCCGGCGCAAAATACCGCGGCGAATTTGAGGACCGGCTCAAGGCGGTTCTCAAGGAAGTGACCGAAGCGAGCGGCGAGGTGATTTTATTCATTGACGAGCTCCATACCGTCGTGGGAGCAGGGGCAGCCGAAGGCGCCATGGACGCATCGAACATGCTGAAACCGGCCCTTGCCCGCGGCGAACTCCGGTGCGTGGGCGCAACGACCTTGAACGAATACCGCAAGCACATTGAGAAAGATCCGGCGCTCGCACGGCGGTTCCAGCCGGTACTTGTGCGCGAACCATCAGTCGAGGACTCAATATCCATTCTGCGCGGTCTCAAGGAGCGCTATGAGATCCACCATGGCGTCAAGATCAAGGATGCGGCGCTGGTGAGCGCGGCGATCCTTTCGCACCGCTATATTGCCGACCGGTTCCTTCCCGACAAGGCCATTGATCTGATAGATGAAGCAGCCTCGCGCCTCCGTATGGAGATCGACAGCATGCCGACCGAACTTGATGAGGTCGAACGCAGGACGCGGCAGCTCGAGATCGAACGCGAAGCCGTAAAAAAAGAGCATGATCCGGCCTCGCGCGAGCGGCTCGCGAAGATAGAGAAGGAAATCGCCGAGCTCGGTGAAAAGAAAAGCGGCCTCAGGGCGCAGTGGCAATCGGAAAAAGAGGGCATCCAGAAAATACGGGGCACCAAGGAACAGATCGAAAAGGCCAAGATCGAAGCTGAGAAGGCCGAACGGGAAGGCAATCTCGGCCGTGCGGCGGAACTGCGCTACGGCAAGCTGCTCGATTTGCAGAAGCAGCTCGACGCGGAATCGGTCAAACTGAGTGCCGTGCAGGCCGAGACAAAGATCCTGAAAGAGGAAGTTGACGAGGAGGACGTGGCGGAGATCGTGTCCAAGTGGACCGGTATTCCGGTGAGCAAGATGCTCGAGGGCGAGATGCAGAAGCTCCTTCATATGGAGGACCGCCTGCGCATGCGTGTCATCGGCCAGGACGACGCGATCATTGCCGTGTCCGATGCAGTGCGCCGTGCCCGCGCAGGGATCCAGGACCCGAACCGGCCGATCGGGAGCTTCATCTTCATGGGGCCCACGGGTGTGGGCAAAACCGAACTCGCGCGTGCGCTTGCCGAGTTTCTTTTCGACGACGAGCAGGCCATGATACGCATCGACATGTCCGAATACCAGGAGCGACATACGGTTTCCCGCCTGATCGGAGCTCCTCCCGGATACGTCGGGTATGAAGAAGGGGGACAGCTTACCGAAGCGGTCCGTCGCAGGCCCTATGCCGTGATTCTCTTCGACGAGATCGAGAAAGCGCATCCCGAAGTGTTTAACGTTTTGCTCCAGCTCCTTGACGACGGCAGGCTTACCGACGGCCAGGGACGGACAGTGGATTTTAAGAACACGGTGGTCATCATGACGTCGAACATCGGGAGTCAATATATTCAGGACCTCCAGAACGACGAGGACGAGATGCGGAGACGCGTGACGGAGGCGATGCGACAGCACTTCCGGCCTGAATTCCTGAACCGCGTCGATGACACGATCATCTTCCATCCACTCGATGCGGAGGTGTTGAAAAAGATCGTTGCGATCCAGGTCGGTCAGGTCCAGAAGCGGCTGGCGGACAAGAAAATAGAGATCGAACTTACCGACGGTGCGAAAGAGCTGATGGCCGAAGATGGCTTCGACCTCATGTACGGCGCACGGCCGCTCAAGCGGGTGATCCAGCGGGAAATTTTGAATACGCTTGCCTCGAAGATCCTTTCCGGGGAAGTGAAGGAAGGAACGCGGGTGGTTATCGACCGCGAGAACAGACATCTCGTTTTCAGAACGGGCGTTCAGACGGTTGGAGCGTTATGATGTTTGAGTAGCCGAAACGGGAACTGCCGACCTCGTCCTTTAGAGAGAGCATATTTCCCAAGCGGCATTCGGCCTGTCTGATGCGGCCTGTCCATGATTCCGTCGAGCGCCCGCGAAACTTGTCAAGTACCGCCATAACTACGGCTATTGCCCGCTGGAACAGACAGAAAGTAGCATTTTAATGAACAAAAAGTTTTAAGCAGAAAAAATGAAAATTAATTGTGGTTTAAAAAATAAAAATGTGGTATACTCCTTTTGTAGAAGTACCCATTTTATGGATCGAGCAGGTGGGTGATGCCAAAAGTGAAAAAAACCGCGGAAAAACTCGGTACGCCGTCTGCCGGAGAACGGGATTTCAAGACCCTCTTCTACCGAAAACTGACGGAGACTCATCTTTTTTATGAGGTCGGGAAAATCATCGCGTCGGAACTCGAACCGACCGAACTGATCCAAAAAATAGTCGCCATCATAGGCAAGACCATCATTTTTGAAGATGCTTCCGTGTACATCGTAAAAAAAGACCTGACGGGACTGGAACCGATCCTCCTGTATAATCCCCTCCTCGCAGTCAAAAATGAAGGACGTCATCTACTTCGATAACGGGGCGCCGGGCACTATTGCCGCCAGCGGCGAGCCGCTCTTTCTGGATGACACCGCCCTATTCGATAGTTTTCTGCACCACCCCGATGAGCAGAAAGACTACGGCAGTTATATCGGCATTCCGCTCAAGAATGAAAACCGCATTGTCGGCGTCATGGGATTCAGCCATAGTAAAACGTCGGCATTTCGGGTCGAGGATTTCGACCTTCTCCGGACCCTGTCCCACCTCATCTCGGCCGGGTTGGAGAAGGCGGAACTCTTTCGAAAGACTCTTGAACTTTCGCGGGTAGATGAATTGACGGGGATGTTAAACTACCGTGTGCTGCTCGAAAAACTTGACGACGAGGTGCGCAGGAAGCTTCGAACCGGCCGCGAGTTTTCGTTCATCATGATCGATATTGACGATTTCAAACGGATCAATGACCGCTACGGGCACCTCGAAGGAAGCAGGCTGATCGCGCAGATGGGCCCGTTGCTGAAAGCGGCATGCCGGACCGGCAGCACTGACACCTGCTTCCGGTACGGCGGCGAGGAATTTTCCGTCCTGCTCACGGAGACCGACATCGAAGAAGCCATGGCAGTTGCCGAACGCGTACGAAAATCCGTTGATGAGTATCCCTTTACCGTAAAAGTCGCCCACCCGAATGAAAGAGTGACCGTCAGTCTCGGCGTCGCTACCATGGAAGTGGACTCGATGAAGCCGGTCTCCGAGCTGATCCACGAAGCCGATATAGCTCTCTACCGGTCGAAATCATTGGGCAAGAACAGAGTCACCTGTTACTGCGACAAGTTGACCATGCCCGGCATAAGGGGCGACCAGAGTTCCCCAGGCCCTACCTCTATCTCCTGATTCCCCAACCTGGCCTATTTCCCCGTGAACCTTGAACCAGCGAGAGCATTCACCGCTTATCATTACGGGCTAAGACAGATGCCCGTGTCCGTGCACCAGCGAACGCGTTCGTGGCCAAAGTTAAAAACAGCCGAGCTGGCAGGTGGATATTTTTATTTTCAATTCGTTGCAAAGCACGCCGATCTCCCGTAACGGGATGCGCAGCGCAGCAGACAGCTCATGCGCCTTTTCGCAGCTGAGCCGGTTGTCAACCGTTCCGGACCGAATCGCGTCAATTAATTTTTCCTTTGTCATGAACCCTCCTCTGGCATCGCACCATAGTACCCGAATCGCGACGTTCTCCGCAAGACAAGAAGAGAACAAGCATCACTTTTCTGGTTACTCCCGGGACAGGACCCGCTCTCTCAAACTTCAAAAACGTTTACGCAGTTGACTTGTCCCCAGCTCTCGGATAAAATGGAGTATTCATCGGCATCAAGGAGGGATTTGCATGGCACAGTTTTATGACGTAATCATCATCGGTTCCGGCCCGGCAGGGCTGACTGCGGCACTCTATCTCGGCAGAGCAGGCCAGAAATGTATCGTGCTGGAAAAAGATTTCGTCGGTGGTTATACGGCCAAGATCGCGCACATCGAAAATTATCCAGGGTATGAAACCATCAACGGCATGGATTTGACCCAGATCATGGCAAAACAAGCTGAAAAATTCGGCGCGACGATAACCTTTCCCGTGGAAGTCGTGGACATGGAACTGCAGTCCGAGGTAAAGCGGGTACGCACGCGTGATGAGGTGTACGAAGCCCACGTTGTGATCATCGCAATCGGCGTGGCCAGGAAGAAGCTTGAAGTGCCCGGCGCCAAGGAGTTCCTCGGCAAGGGTGTGTCCTATTGTGCAACCTGCGACGGCAACTTCTTTAAAGGACGAACCGTGGCGGTCGTTGGCGCCGATGATGAAGCGGCAGAAGAAGCGCTTCACCTGGCCGACCTCGCGGAGAAAGTGATCATGGTCCCGCACAGGGAACTCAATGTTGTGACTGCGGTCATGAACAGGCTCAAGTCCAAATCGAACGTCGAAATTCTGCCGGTCTCAAAGATCCACGCGGTCGTCGGCGATGAACTGGTCACCGGACTTCGGATCAGCCGCGACAGCGCGGAGACCGTGTTGGACCTCGAAGGCGTGTTCATCGCCATGGGCTCCACACCCATTTCGCAGCTTATCCTGAAGGCAGGAGGTCTGACCGATGACCGCGGCTGCCTGATTGTCGATAAACACCAGCGGATGAACCTCGACGGCGTGTTTGCGGCGGGGGACTGCACCTGCGGCGGCATGCAGATCGTGGCAGCGGCCGGTGAAGGGTCCGTTGCCGGCATGCGCGCTGCATCCTATGTACGCAAGTTGAAGACGAAGGCGGCAGGAAAGTAAGTCCTCAATAAAATAAATACCGAACCGCAAGGACGCTCCGATCATAAAAAAACATCAGGTACCGTACACCTTCACGGTTCATTTGTTTCATCTTGGGGTAATTCATGACCGTTAAAGACATGCTTGGCAGGAGCGGTGTTATTACCCGTGAGGATGCACTCAAGATCCTGAACGAGCACTTTGTCCTCCCTGGCCTTTCCACGGAAGAGATTTCGATCAGCTCCGCTTTGGGACGTGTCCTCGCGAATGACATTATCTCCCCTTCGAACCTTCCCGAGTTTGACCGGTCTACCATGGACGGATATGCGGTTAGCAGCGCAGACACGTTCGGAGCCGCAGAATCGCGGCCGGCTTTTCTTCATGTCGTGGGCGATATCCTTATGGGGACTATGCCGGATCGTACCCTTGCCAAAGGCGAAGCCATGAAGATCGCCACCGGCGGCGCACTGCCGAAGGGCGGCGATGCAGTCGTCATGTTCGAGCAGACCCAGTCCGTCGATGCCGGTAATATCGAAGTCGTGAAGTCCGTTGCACCGCTGGAAAATATCGTCCAGGCCGGAGACGACATCAAACAAGACGAGACCATCCTCGGCCGCGGCCACCGCATGCGCCCTCAGGACATGTCGGCGCTCGCAAGCGTGGGCATCATGAGCATCAGTGTTTTCAAAAAACCGAAAGTGGCCATTATCTCGACGGGGAATGAGATCGTACCTGCAGACGCGGCCCTAGGACCGGGCCAGATACGAGACAGCAATTCTTATAATTTAGAAGGTCTGATAAGGCAATGTTACGGCGAACCGGTGAAGAAGGGCATCATCCGTGACGAGTACGAAAGCCTGCGGCAAACGCTCGATGGAGCGGTCAAGGACAGCGCTCTTGTCCTGATGACCGGCGGAAGTTCGGTCGGCACGGCTGATCTCACTGCAAAAGTGATCAACGGTGCAGGTCAGCCCGGCGTACTTGTGCACGGTGTTTCGATCAAACCGGGCAAGCCCCTTGTCGTCGGCCTCGTCGGGTCGTCCCACGGCCTTGTCCCGATCTTCGGATTGCCCGGCCACCCGGCAGCAGTCAGCATCTGCTTCGAGCTTTTTGTTAAGCCGGTACTCACCCGTCTGGCCGGCGAGATCCTTGATCCTGCACTCGAAAATGTAACGCCCTATCGCACGGTCAGGGCGCGTCTCGCGCGAAGTATCGCCTCCAGCCCCGGCCGCGAGGACCATGTTCGCGTAGCGCTCGAAAAACGGGACGACGGGCTCTGGGCCCGGCCCATCTTCGGCGCTTCAGGGCTTATCAGCACGCTGGTCAAGGCGGTGGGCACGGTAGTTGTGCCAATAAAAAAAATCGGGATCGAAGCAGGTGAAGAAGTGGAAGTGAGATTGTTTTAAAGGATGTTCGCCACAGAGGCACCGTGACAGGTCGAAACAAAAAAACCTCGCCTCGCCAGTCGGAGGTTGTGCTGATCACGCACCGTGGGATGGCGGGATAACCCCCGCGAAACAGACAGGTCACTCAATATGGCATTCAAGCAAAAAAAATATCTCGATAACGAGCCGCTTGCCGATGCAATCCGGAAATATCAAGAAGCGCTCAAAACCGCCGTTCTTGGCGGATCGCTTGGAGGAGAACGCATACAAGTAGGCGATGCGCTCGGCCGGGTCACGTCCGAGGCCGTGATCGCGAAAATCTCGTCGCCCTTTTACCATTCCGCTGCTATGGACGGTTACGCCGTCCGGTTCATCGACACCTTCGGCGCCGCAGAAACAAGACCCAAACGCCTCACAGTACCGACCCAGGCCGTTGCCATCGACACCGGCGATCCCCTGCCCGATGAGTTTAACGCCGTGATCATGATCGAGGACGTGGAAAAAGTTTCCGACTCCGAGATCGAAATTTTGAAGCCGTCCACTCCGTGGCAGCATGTGCGGCTCGTGGGCGAGGACATCGTTGCAACGGAGCTCATCATCTCCGAGAACCACGTGGTCCGTCCTGTGGACATGGCCGCCATGATCGCGAGCGGGCATACCTCAGTCATGTTGCGACCGCGGCCCGTTGTCTCGATCATCCCTACGGGAACGGAGCTGGTCGATCCGGGGAGCCTACCCAAAAAGGGCGATATCATCGATTTCAATTCAACCATGCTGTCCGCGATGGCGAGCGAGTGTGGCGCCCATGCGATTCGCAAGAACATCGTCAAGGACGATGCCGCTCTCCTGCGCAAGACGATTCTTGCTGCACTCGCTGACTCGGATATCGTGGTGATCAACGCCGGCTCGTCAGCCGGGAGAGAGGATTTTACCTCCGATGTGATCGCCGACCTTGGCAAGGTCGTTGTGCACGGTGTCGCGATCAAACCCGGGAAGCCGGTCATTCTGGGCATCGTGAATGGGAAACCGGTCGTCGGCATCCCCGGATATCCGGTCTCGGCAGCGCTCACGTTCAATCTCTTCGTCAAGCCGCTCATCTACGCCCTCCTCGGCACTATGCCTCCTAACCCGGGAACGATTACGGCAAAGCTGAGCCGCCAGGTGGCGTCATCGCTGGGGCAGGAGGAATTCATCCGCGTCAAGCTCGGCAGCGTCGCAGGGAACCTGATCGCCACGCCAGTGACCCGGGGGGCCGGGGCACTCATGTCGCTCGTACGCGCTGACGGCATCATCCGCGTACCGGCCTCGAGCGAGGGTATTGCATCGAACCACGAGGTAACGGTCGAACTGCTTCGTTCTTCCCACGATATCGAGAACACGATCGTCTGTATCGGCTCTCACGACAATGTGCTCGACGTGCTTGCGAACTTCCTCAAGAAAAAACATCCCGAGTTTTCGTTCTCCTCGGCCCATGTGGGCAGCATGGGCGGGCTGTTGGCGCTGAAGCGCCGGGAGGCCCATCTCGCCGGGACCCATCTTCTTGACGAGGAGACGGGGGAATATAACGTAAGCTATATCAAAAAAATGCTTCCTGGACCAAAAAACCGTGCTCATTAACCTCGTGTACCGGACCCAGGGCTTCATTGTTCCCCAAGGCAATCCGAAGGGCATCAAAGGATTCGAAGACCTTGTGCGCGAGGACGTGGTCTTTGTGAACCGCCAGGCCGGCGCAGGCACGCGGCTTCTGACGGACCTGTACTTGAAACGATTAAAGATTGACCCAAAGAATGTAAAAGGGTATGATCACGAGGAATTTACGCACATGGCCGTGGCTGCCGCCGTGCTCTCCGGGGCAGCGGATACGGGGCTTGCCGTACTCTCTGCAGCCCAGGCGCTCCAGCTGGATTTCATCCCTGTGGCGCAGGAGCGGTATGATCTGGCAATCACGACAGGAGTTCTATGACATGCCCATGATGCAGGCGCTCTTGGCCATCATTCGTGAGGACAAAGCATTCCGGGACCAGATCGTGGCCATGGGGGGCTATGATATTTCGGAGATGGGAAAAGTGATCGGCGTCTATTGACGGGGTATTGGAAATTGAAGATTAGAAATTTTAGATCGTAGTTGTAAGGCCTCGAAATTTAAAATTTCTAATCTTCAATTTACAATTGACTGACGGAGGTATTATACATGCTCGCAATAGCAGCAATGCCCGGTTTGGGCACGGGAGTGCTCGGTCTCTTCGGCGAGACCGGATGGGTCGGCAAGGGGATCGTGTTCATCCTGATGGGCTTTTCCGTTGTGTCCTGGGCCATGATCCTGCTCAAGTATCAATTCCTGCGAAGAGCAGAGAAGGAATCCCATTCCTTCCTTCAGACTTACCGGAAGACCAAAAATATTCATGATCTTTTGAAGTACGCGGAAACGAAGAAGTTCAGCCCCCTGGCGACGCTCTTTGTCGAGGGGTACCGCGAAGCCGAGTCCATCATCAAGACCCTCCCCGATGGCTTGGTGACCGATGACGAACGGCCGCTCATCTCCCAGGAAATCGAGCGCTCGCTCAAGATCACGACGCAGGACGAGATCGTGTACATGGAGCGCTATCTTGCGTTTCTGGGCACTACAGGGACCGTGGGGCCGCTCCTGGGACTGTTCGGAACTGTCTGGGGAATCATGGACGCTTTTTACGGTATCGGTCTCAAGGGTGCAGGCGATATCGGGGCACTGGCCCCGGGTCTTGCGGCGGCGCTGATCAACACTGTCTCGGGACTGTTCGTGGCGATTCCCGCGATCATCGCCTACAATTATTTCGCCGATAAAATCCGCGATATTGCGATCCGGTGTGATTCATTTTCCATGGAGTTTCTGAGCTATCTCGAGCGGAACCTCCTCCGGAGGAAGTCATGAGCTTCGAACGGCGGGAACGGCATATTATCCGCGAGTTGAACCTCGTGCCGCTCATCGACGTGCTGCTGACGATCCTTTTCTTCTATATGATCGTCTCCCCCATGATGAGCAGGGGGCTGGATGTGAACCTTCCCAAGTCCGAGGCCAACACCGTCAAGCCCGAGGACCGCATCGTGCTGACGGTCACCCGTGACCAGGAGGTCTTCGTTGAAAAAGAACGGGTGAGCGTTGCAAAACTGAAAGACGTGCTTGACGCTATTCGTAAAACCAAGCCGCTCATCAATGTGTATCTCCGGGCGGACAAAGACGCGCCCTACGGCGCCGTAGTGCAGGTGATGGACGTAGTGAAACGGGCGGGCATCGACCGACTCGGGATGGTGACCGAAGCCTCGTCCGGGGGCGAGACCGGTAAATGAAACTGCTTTCCGGGAAGAGGATCGGGCAGTCAGGCTACGAACTGGCGCTTGCGGTCTTCTTTTCTTTTTTCATCCATGCCGCCATCATTGCCGCCGCGCTCTTCCTCTATATGGCAGTGTCCCCAAAAGTGTATGTCCCTCCGCTCTATAACGTAAAGCTTGTGGGATTGCCGGCGGAGACCACGCCGCCGACGCCGGTCCAGCAGACTGCTCCGCTTCCTCCTCCGCCGAAGGAAGAAAGGAAGGCGGAACCCAAAAAGGCAAAAAAGGCAGCGCCCAAGGCGGCCAGAACAACCGCAAAAAAAGCCGCTATGCCGGAGTTCTCCCAACAGAAACAGAAACAGAAACAGAAACAGAAACAGAAACCTGAAGAAATAAAACCTTCAGAAGCGGCCGAGGGGCAGCTGCAGAAGTCAACGGCCAAGACTGAAAACGTCGCAGTAACAACACCGCAGGAGGAATTTAAATATTCCTGGTATCTCACTCAAGTCCGCGATAAGATAGGACAGAATTGGAGACCTCCGCCGGACGCTAAGGATGCCAAGGCCAGGGTCATATTTGCAATTAACCGATCAGGTTGGGTATTGAATGTGAACATCGACGGGGATCACTCAAGCGGAGCTACAATGTTTATGCAGGCGGCGATACGGGCAATACAGTCGTCGAACCCCTTTCCACCGTTGCCGGAAGAGTTTGGAAAGCAGTCACTGGAGTTCAGCGTCGATCTGATGGCGGAATAACGATCAATCAAGGTACACGGTCAAGCGTATATCGGGCATGTTTTTTTGATGCGTACGCCATTGGTCCATGACCTCTACTCATTACTCATGATAAAACGTCTCATAGTGCTCATACTGCTCTGCGTTCTCACGGGCGCACCCGTGTCTGCTCAGTATTACCTCGGAGTCGTTCAGGGAGAGAGCAAGAAGATCCCGATCGCAGTGCTCGATGTGAACGATGAAGCAGGCTCGCCCGCGCTCCGCGCCCTGGCCCTCGACGTCCTGCAGGCCGATCTGAGGCGCTCCCAGATATTCGACGTCATGGACCCGAAAAAGTTGGACGTAGTTTACGCGGGCAAGACCGAGCCGCCAGTGGACGTGATCAAGCGCGGCGGCACCTTCGGCTTGAGCGGCGTGGTCTGGGTCAATCTCAAGAGAAAAAACAAGGACCTCGTGCTGCAGGGAAAGCTCTTTGATGCCGCATCGGGAATGCGCATCACGAACAAGGAGTATTTTGGCAATGAAGAAACCTTTCGGCGCATGGTCCATAGCTTCGCCGACGAGATTGTGTCCCGGTACACGGGCGAGCGTGGCATTGCACGGACCCATATCGCCTATGTGTCGGACAAGACTCGATTCAAAGAACTATACGTCATGGACTACGACGGCCAGAGCCCGTTGCGAATCACGGCGGACCGCTCCATCTGTCTGTCACCGGCCTGGAGTCCGGACGGCAAGGTGCTCGCCTACGTATCCTACCGCGACAAGAACCCCGATCTCTATGGACTTGACATGGAAACCGGCAAACGGTGGAAAATGTCCGGTACCGAAGGCTTGAACATATCCCCGGCGTGGTCGCCGGATGGGAAGCGTCTTGCGCTGGCCTTGACCAAGGACAGCGGCACGGAAATCTACACCATGAGCCGGAACGGAAACGACCTGGAGCGTCTCACTTACGGGGCGTCGGACAATGTGTCTCCTACGTGGGCGCCAAACGGCAGGGAGATCGCCTTTACGTCCGGCAAGGCAGGCACGCCTCAGGTGTATATCATGGGCACCGATGGGACCGATGTCCGCAGGGTCACGTTTGAAGGAAGCTACAATGCATCTCCAAACTGGTCATCGCGGGGAGACCGGATCGTGTTCGCCTCACAGGTCCATGGCCTGTTCAAGATCGCGACGGTGAACCCCGACGGTTCGGATTTCCGCATCCTTACGAACGGCCCGGGCAGCGATGAAAACCCCTCCTGGTCGCCCTCGGGCAGGCAGATTATTTTCAGCTCGAACCGCGAAGGAAAATTCAACCTCTATATCATGAATGCGGACGGCACCGACGTCGAGCGAATAACGCCAAATGATGCAAACTATACGTCGCCGGCCTGGTCGCCGTGAGACCGTTACCTGCGCTGAACTACAAAAAAATCCATAAAGATTTTGCATGAAATGCCGATAAAAAATGTACATTGCCGGGTTTTTGAGCGTAACGGTAATGATGGGCCGTGCGCGTAAATGCAGTTGACGTCGCTTGTCGTCCGTACAGCGTGGTCTCCATGATTTCCGTCAGCGTGCTTATTCACCCATCAAGGACTGTCTGGCCGAGACATTGAAACAACAGCGGTTTTGAATCCCACGACGTGCAATCCCCCGGCTCCTGCCGGAGGGGCTCCCTGGTTTGCATGCTTTCGTCCTGGGGCGCACCGGCTTTTCGACCCGGTGCCGAAGTAGCCGCCTCACTGCCCGAGAAGGCTGCGGTTGGTCCTGATGCGTCCCCTTGCGCGAAAGTCTCCTCCAGTATCCATCCACTGCCGGGGATGGAACGACGTTCACATCGACGGTGCCGGACCGCGTCTCGCGCAAAGCGTAACTCGGACGGAGAGGAAAAAAACTAAACATGGAAAAACATCAACCCGTAACATTCCTTCTGGTCGAGGACGATAAAGGCCATGCTCTCCTCATCGAAAGGAACCTTCGAAGAGCAGGGATCGTTAATGACATCATTACGCTTGACGACGGGCGGAAGGCCGTTGATTTTCTTTTCAAGCAGGGCAGCTACAGCGGGGACGAGCACACAGCACCGCACCTCATCCTGCTCGATTTGAACCTCCCGGTCCTGGACGGTTTTCAGGTGCTCACGATTATTAAGAACGACGATCGTACCAAACAGATCCCGGTCGTGATGCTCACAACCACCGATACGCCGCACGAGGTCTCGCGATGCTACGAACTGGGGTGTAATGCATATGTTACGAAACCGGTGGAGTACGACAAGTTTAGCGAGGCAATCCGGAGGCTCGGCCTGTTTCTTGCGGTCGTCAAGGTTCCGGAGAAGTGCTGATATCTTGATGAGAATTCTTCCGGGCAAGAAGGCGATGGGGAAGGCATGATACTGCAGGTCCTGAATCCGGACAACTACACGCTCACGATCTATGCCGTCCCCCTTTTGCTGGTGGGGGGCTCGATTGCGGCTCTTGGACTTTTTGTCATGATCCGGGAGCACGGATCGTATCTAGGCCTCACGTTTTTGTTTCTTGCGCTGTGCATCAGCACCTGGCTTCTTGCCTATGGTGCGGACTACGCGAGTATCGATCAAACCCAGGCCTTGTGGTGGATCAGGGCCGCGCAAGCGGGCGTCGTCTTCATCCCCGCCGGCATCATCGCCTTGACGCTTGCGATCATCCAGAGGAGACAACAGTTTCGCATCGTGCTTCGGGCCGGCCTGCTGCTCTCTTTCCTGTTCGCCTGCGGCGTCTATACGGGCGATGAGTATATATCGGGATTGTACCATTATTCCTGGGGATACTATCCCCGGTACGGCCCCTTTGCCGTTTTCGCCATGGCGTATCTCGTCTGCATGATGGTGTTCAGCCTTCGACTCTTCTGGAAGGAATACCGGCGAAGTACGACGGAATTGCATAAGAAAAGACTCAGAGCCATGATCCTGACCTTCGGCAGCGGATACCTGGGTGCGATCGACATTCTCCCGGCGCTGGGTATTCCCCTCTATGCTTTCGGTTATATCCCTGTTTCTATCTTCGTCGTGAGCATGGCATACATCATCCTCCGCTACCGGCTGGTAGACATTACGCCGGAGTTGGTAACCAAACAGGTCCTTGAAACCATGCAAGGTGCCGTGATCGTCGTAGACCTTGAAGGCAGGATCCGGGTTATCAACCGTACTGCCCAGGAGATGCTCGGTTATCAAAAAACGGAGCTTATCGACAGCGATCTTGTTTTGATTCTTCCCGTTCTTGCCGAATTCAAAGCCACCGTCGATGCCGGAGAGCGCGCAGTTTCCCACGAGATGACTTGGTACGGTAGGAACGGAAGGCGGTTTGACGTCAGCGTATCCGCATCACCGGCAATGGATGACCGGGACCGCTCGTTTGTGGGAACTGTCTATATAGCCCATGATATCACCGAACGCAAGCAGGCTGAGGAGCGACTTAGGGAATCTCTCTCCCTAAAGCGGGCCACGCTGGAATCCACTGCGGACGGAATACTTGTCGTCAACAGCCAGGGAAAAGTTGTCGACTTTAACAACAAGTTCACGGAGCTTTGGGGTATTCCTCCAGATCTCATGGAGCAAAAGGATGATGATCGGCTTCTTCAGCACGTCCTCAGCCAGCTAAAGAATCCGGAGTCTTTTGTTAATAAGGTCAGAGAGCTGTATGATCATCCGTATGCCGAAGACTTCGATGAGGTCCAATTCAAGGACGGACGGATTTTCGAACGCTACTCCATCCCACACCGTTTGGAAGGCAAGAGCGTAGGCAGGGTGTGGAGTTTTCGAAGTGTCTCAGAGCGCAAGCAGGCTGAGGAGCAGCTTAAGAACTATTCAGAGGAACTGCAGGACAGCAACGCTGAGCTTAAGTCCTTCATCTACAGCGCGGCCCATGACCTCCGCCAGCCGCTGGTGAACATCAAGGGCTTTACCGACGAGATTGTCCGCTCACTCCAGGATATCCAGGCTATCGTCGATCGAAATGCTGAATACCTTCCCGGTTATGCCCGGAAACGTCTTGCCGCCCTTTTTGAGGATGACATCCAGGCGGCAGCAGGTTTTGTCGGGTCGTCGGTAGAACGCATGGCGAGTATCATCGACGCTTTACTAAAACTGTCACAGATCGGCTACCGTGAACTGAGACCGGAGACGATCTCCATGAAAGACCTGGTGGCGTCCTCGATACGCGGCCTTGCTTGTCAAACCCGGGAGAAGAACGCTGCAGTGATCGTCAATTCCCTTCCGGACGTGACGGCGGACAGAACGGCACTGAACCAGATAATGGGAAATCTTTTGGACAATGCGGTAAAATACCTGGACAGCGGTCGGCCCGGAAGAATAGAAATCAGCGGTGAACGGACTCCGACCGGGGTGATCTACCGTGTCCGGGACAACGGCCGCGGTATCAGCCGGGACGATCTGCCGAAACTCTTCAACATTTTCCGCCGTCTGGGGCAACTGGACGTGCCGGGCGAAGGGGTGGGTCTTGCCTTCGTGCGGGCCCTCGTCCGCCTGCACGGGGGCCGGATCTGGTGCGATTCCGAGGAGGGGGTGGGCAGCACCTTCAGCTTCGTCATCCCCCGGGACCATCATTCTTACGGGCCGCTGCAGGAGAAGACAGGGTGATCGACGCTCCCTGAAGAAGAAAAAGAACAGTGCAGATTCAGCGTGATTTATGGATAAGGAACAAGGATCAGCAGACAGGACGCGGTGCTTGAAAATGTCTTATAAAAAGGTGGCAAGAAGATGAAAAAGATACTGGCAGCCCTTGTGGCGAGTCTTTTCTTGATAGGGTCTGTGAATTTTGTCTTTGCCAAACAAAAAAGCGAGCAGGGCACAAAAGAAGAGGCACAAGCCTTGGTCGAAAAGGCTGCGTATTGGTTCAAAAAGTACGGTAAAGAGAGGACCCTGGCGGAGATCACGCGCGCCGGAATTGAAAAGAAAGGCGCGTTTAAAGACAGGGACCTTTATATATTCGCCTACGATTTTCATGGCGTTTGTCTGGCGCAAGGGGACAACCCCAAGCTGGTAGGGAAAAATCTCTTTGACTGGCAGGATGCGGACGGCAGATATAACATAAGGGGGCATATCGATATTGCATCTAAAAAAGGGAGCGGCTGGTCCCCTGTCTATAAATGGACAAACCCGGTAACAAAGAAGATCGAAGCAAAAATGACCTATGTGAAAAAAATCGACGACAATATCTGGATAGGCTGTGGCGTATACGGGAAAGAAGCCCAGCCATGGGCGGAGAAAAGAATAGGCATCCTTGTGTCTTTTGAACAGACCCGTTACGACGAGTCCCTGAAAGGCATTATGGACCAGCTTGAGCGAGACGGTTATAAAAAACCGGCAGTAACATTCATCATAGAAAACGCGCAGGGCAGTCATGTAAGGGCGGCGGAACAGGTGTCGAAATTGGCCGCAGCAAAATTGGATTTGATCGTTACCTTAGGCACCCTTGCCACCACTGCGGTCACGAGAGAGATTAAAGACGTGCCGGTAGTCTTCAGCATGGTTTATGACCCTGTAGAGGCAGGAATAACCAGGAATTGGAAGAGTTCAGGCAACAACAGTACCGGTGCCAGTAATCGGTTCCCCTTGTCGGTCCTCATGCAAAGGCTGCAGGAACTTGGGCCGTTCAAGAGACTGGCGGTGCTTTTTACTCCCGGCGAGAAAAACTCAGAGTCACAACTGAAAGAACTGCAGGGGCTTCAAACCGGTGCTGAAATAAAGATCGTCGCGGTACCTTTGACCAACAAAGAGGAAGTGGGCCAGATTTTGCCGGAGGTCGTACATACCGCAGATGCAATCTATCTTACGGGCAGCAGTATTGTCGGAGAGACAGCTCCAATAATTGCAACGATAGCGAATAAAGCAAAAGTGATCACCATAACCCACCTCGATGACCTGGCAGAGAAGGGGGCGCTCCTCGGGGTATGCGCAAATTCCTATCGCGTAGGTCGTCTGGCGGGAAGGAAGGCAGCAATGATTTTGAACGGCGCAAAGCCATCCTCTCTTCCCATAGGAGTTCAGAAAAAATTAGACTTGATTCTCAACATGAGGTCGGCAAACGCCGGCCAGTTTCAGATTCCTGCTGACTTTATGAAAAAAGTAACAAGGACCATAGAATAGCAATGTGGAGCCGACTGCGAAAACCATAGTCGGCATGGGGAAATGCAGCATGTTCAAAAAGGGTTTTAAGAAAAGCATCCGATATAAATTCTTAAAGGACATATCTGTCATCCTTTTTGTCGGCACCTGTGTGCTGAGCGCTGTCATTGCACTCAATGTAGGAACAACACTCGAAAACGCTTTGACGAGCAAGGGGCTCAGTTTCGCGACCAACATAGCCAAACGCAACGAAAACGCCTTAATCATGAATGGCGGCACCCAACTGAGTACTGTTTACAGCGAATTGATTACCGATGAAGAAATCATCTATACGATTATCCAGGACAACAACGGGAAAATTCTTACCACCCAATTTGAGAGTGTTAACTTTAAGTGGCCGGGGCTTAAAGAAATCCTCCCGATGTTGTCAAGAGACAGCGAACTTTCGGACATTATCGAAACCATCAAAAAGCACGTTGCTGTCAGAGAGATCTCTGTTCCCATCATGATCGGCACGGACATTCTGGGCAAAGTATCTATCGGCATGTCGGAGCATAATATCAGTAAACAGATCGTGAAAACAGCACTCTTTGTCGTTACGCTCAATCTTATGGTAGCAATAGTGCTTGGTTGGGTGCTGTTTATTACTTCAAAAAAGACAATATTAGATCCGATCATAGAACTTGGTCATGCCGCTGCGCGGGTTGCAAAAGGCGATCTTTCCACTCATGTCACGGTCAAGACAGTGGGGGAACTGCAGATGCTGGTTGACGGCTTTAATCAGATGACCGAGGACCTCAAGAGGACCACGGTTTCCCGGGATTATGTCGACAACATCATTGCGAGCATGCTGGATACACTGATCGTGGTTTCGCCCGAAGGTACGATCATGAGGCTGAACGCCGCTGCCTGCACGTTGCTGGGTTATGCTGAGGCGGAACTCATCGGCCGGCACATAGACACGATCGTTGCGACGGAGCCTGGCAGGACATCAGATATCCTGGCAATGCTCGCCGCTGAGACGGCCGGCACGAGTGAGCGGACTTATCGAACCTGGGACGGGAGAAAAATTCCGGTGCTCTTTTCCGCTTCGGTCATGCACGATGACAACGGCCGCGTCCAGGGCATCGTGTGCGTGGCACAGGATATCACCGAGCGACGGCGCGTCCAGAACGAGCTGGAATTTAGGAATCTCATCCTCTCCACCCAGCAGGAAACCTCCCTCGACGGTATTCTGGTGGTCCATGAAGACGCTACTATCATATCGTACAATCAACGGTTTATTGAGCTCATGCACATTCCGCCTGATATGGCGGCAGCCAAGGATGATCTGCCTGTGCTGCAGCTGGTCACCAGCCAGACCGCTGATCCGGCAGGTTTCATAGCGCGGGTCAAGTACCTGTACGCGCACAAGGAAGAAAAGAGTCATGAGGAAATCCTGCTGAAAGACGGCAGGGTAATTGATCGATATTCCTCGCCGATGTTTGCTTCCAACGGGAAGTACTATGGAAGAGTCTGGTATTTTAGCGATATCACCGAGCGCAAACAGGCTGAGGAGCGACTTACGGAATCACTCTCTCTAAAGCGGGCCACGCTGGAATCCACTGCGGACGGAATACTTGTCGTCAACGGCCAGGGAAAAGTTGTCGACTTTAACAAGAAGTTCATGGAGCTTTGGGGTATTCCTCCGGATCTCATGGAACAAAAGGACGATGATCGGCTCCTTCGGCGCGTCCTCAGCCAGCTAAAGGATCCGGAGTCTTTTGTTAATAAGGTCAAAGAGCTGTACGATAAGCCGGAGGCCGAAGACTTCGATGAGGTGCACTTCAAGGACGGACGCATTTTCGAACGCTATTCCATCCCACACCGTTTGGAAGGCAAGAGCGTCGGCAGGGTGTGGAGTTTCCGAGATGTCTCCGAGCGCAAGCGGGCGGAGGAACGACTGAAGAAATACTCTGAAGAGCTGAGTGAGATCAATGAAGAGCTCAAGAACTTTGCTTATATCGTGTCCCACGACCTGCGCGCACCGCTGGTCAACATCAAAGGGTTCTCCGAGGAGCTTGACCGGTCGCTCCAGGAAATCGAGCCGTGCTTCCGGAAGCACCTTCCGGTGCTTGATGCGTCTGAGAAAATGAAGCTTGGCCCCATTTTGCAACAGGATATTCCCGAGGCCCTCACTTTTATCCGGTCGTCGGTCACGAGAATGGACAATCTCATCAGCTCCATCCTCAAGCTGTCCCGCGCCGGCCGGCGCAAGCTGAATCCGGAACCCGTATGCATGAGGGAACTGATCCACAGCATCCTCAATTCCTTCGCCCACCAGATCGAGAATGGGCACGTCCGCGTAGTCTCAAAGGACCTTCCGGAAGTGATTGCGGACAAGACGGCGCTCGAACAGATCGTCGGCAATTTGCTCGACAACGCGATAAAATATCTCGAGCCCGGGCGTCCGGGTGAGATCGAAGTAACGGCCGAGGAGCACGGCAACGAGGTGGTCTTCCATGTCCGGGATAACGGCAGAGGTATGGCGAAAGAGGACATCCCTAAAGCCTTTGAGATATTCCGGCGCGTCGGGAAACAGGATGTTTCCGGGGAAGGCATGGGGCTCGCGTTCGTGAAAACGCTGGTGCGGCTCCAGGGAGGCCGCATCTGGTGCGAGTCCGTGCCTGGCGTCGGGACGACATTCAGCTTTACGATACAGCGGCCCGAAAAAGAGGTCTGATATCCTGAGGAGACAGAGAGAAAGATGAATGGATCCGAGGAGGTCCCTATTGTCCTGATCGAGGACGATCCTGGCCACGCGATACTGATTGAGAAGAACCTCAGACGCGCCGGGCTTATCAACCCGATCACGTTGATTCGAGACGGCGCTACGGCCCTGGATTTCCTGCTTCCCCCGGAAAATTCAGGAAGACCGCAGGCCCCCCCGCAGATGCTTGTTCTCCTCGACCTCAACCTGCCCGTGATCGATGGCTACACCGTGCTTAAACGGCTCAAAAAAGACGAGCGCACACGGCGCATCCCTGTCGTGGTCTTGACGACGACCGACAACCCGCAGGAGATCGAACGGTGCCATGACCTCGGCTGCAACATGTACATCACCAAACCGGTCGTGTACGATCAATTCTCCGATGTCCTCAAAAAGCTCAGGATATTCCTCACCGTTGTAAAAATTCCCACGAGGGGGGACGGCAATGGTTGATAGAACGGC
This sequence comes from Nitrospirota bacterium, assembly GCA_963754875.1. Classification (GTDB taxonomy): domain Bacteria; phylum Nitrospirota; class UBA9217; order UBA9217; family UBA9217; genus JAJYKN01. Next base: position 68,033 of record CAVWHO010000016.1, on the reverse strand, counting down.
AAACCGCATCCTCTATATGGAAGACGACCCCGGGCTCGCCCGTCTTTTGCAGAAGAGCCTGCAGCGCCGCGGTTACATCATCGACACCGCCGCAGACGGCGAGGAGGGGCTCGCGAAACTTGCGGCAACGCACTACGATTTGCTGCTCGTCGATTACAATATGCCGTTTCGCGGCGGCATCGACGTCATCCGTGCGCTTAACGAGCGGGGAACTGTCGTTCCGACGATCATGGTCACCGGGCAAGGGAACGAAGGAGTGGCCGTCGAAGCGCTCAGGCTCGGGGCCAAGGACTATATCGTCAAAGACGTCGAGATGAAGTACTTCGAGCTGCTTCCCGTGGTCATCGACCGCGTACTTTACCAGCAGCATCTTCTCCAGGAACGAAAACAGATGGAAGCGGCGGTACAGGAAGGTGAAGAACGCTACCGCTTGCTCGTGGAGCTTTCTCCGGACGGGATTGCCGTGCATGCCGAAGGGAAATTCGTTTTTCTGAACCCTGCTGGCGCGCGTTTCCTCGGAGCAGCGGGTCCCGAGCAGCTTATCGGCGCAAACATCATGGACTTCGTTCATCCTGATTTCCGGCAGATCACGACCGAACGGGTGCGACTCATTGAACAGAACAAAAACTGCGCGCCCTGGATCGAACAAAAATTCATCCGCCTCGACGGCAAGGAGATCAACGTGGAAGTCGCGGGAGTATTCTTCACCTACGAGGGGAGGCCGGCGATCCAGCAGATTTTCCGGGACATCAGCGAACGGAAGATCGTGGAAGAAAGGCTTCAGCGGCTCGCGTTGTACGACACGCTTACGGGGCTGCCGAACCGCACGCTTTTTTTTGACCGCATGAACCAGCTGCTGGCGCTCGCCAAGCGGAACCACTATGTCCTCGCTCTCCTGTACATGGACCTGGACCGCTTCAAGAAGATCAACGATACGCTCGGCCACGAAGTGGGGGACCTGCTCCTCGTCGAAGCAGGGAAACGGATGACCACCTGTACCCGCAAAGCCGACACCGTTGCGCGTATGGGGGGAGATGAATTTATCGGCATCTGCGGCCGTATCGCGGCGCCAATGGATGCCGGTATCGTGGCAGAGAAGATCCTTGCCGTTCTTTCAGAGCCTTTCCATCTCAAGGGACATGTGTGCACGATCGGCGCAAGCATCGGTATCAGCATTTATCCGCAGGACGGCGATGACGTGGAAACGCTCGTCAATAAAGCCGATGCTGCAATGTACGTCGTAAAGGAAAACAGAAACAACGGCTACGCCTATTCCTCCCCGGTCTGACCAAGGCGCTGTTTCCATTTTTAAGGAGCATCGTCACTCCTCTCCTCCCTTTTTGTTCGCGGGGCCATCCGTTTCCGGATAATGTCCGCATCCTTCCCCTGTGCTATACTTTAATCAGGCTACAAGAGACGATTAGAAGGCAGCCCCTAGAGAGTCGTTTTCCTGAGCGAGGCGAGGTTTTTATGCCGCACTTTGGTTTGATGGACGAAAAAAAACTCGGACCCGGGAAAGGGCCGTTCCTGCGCGCGCGGCTCCACATTCGCGGCGGTAAACGCAGACTGAGAGAGGGTAAAATCGCTGCGGGGGTCGTGACGCTTTATGACGCGCTCGAAGGAGCAATGAGGTCCTATGTTGAAGATCCAGGCCTCCGCGTGCGCCTCGATGTTCGACCTGGCGAGGACCTGAATAACGAGAGGACGCTGTATGCCGCGCTCGTTCGTTCGCGCGTGCTCGATGGTACCTTTGATTTCGATGCGTTCGACCGTCTAGCCGAACGGGCCTTGCACGAAGAACTGCCGGGATATGAGTATCGGCAACTTGTCAGGGACATCGATTCCGTGATGGTCCAGCTTGGCGTAATGCCCTTTGACGAAACATCTCTCCCGCCGGAAGACCCGAAGACGTTTTAAAAATCAGAAAAGCCAGAGGCACAGAGCGCCGCGGTCACGGGTACAATTATAGCTCCGCGTCGCAGTACCAACCTCCATGGCGGATTTGTCTTTTGCTATGAACAGACTCGCAAATGAAAAGTCGGCCTATCTCAAGCACGCCGCAAACCAGAAGATCGAGTGGTATCCCTGGTCCGAAGAGGCCTTCGAGCGCGCACGCAGGGAGAACAAACCCGTGTTCCTGAGCACGGGAGCCGTATGGTGCCACTGGTGCCATGTGATGGCGAAAGAGTCCTTTGAAGAGGAAGAGACCGCGCGGCTCCTGAATGAACTCTTCATCAATATCAAACTGGACCGTGACGAGCGGCCCGACATTGACCGAAGGTATCAGCAGGCGGTTGCGGCCATGGGGAGCGGAAGCGGATGGCCGCTTTCCGTGTTTCTGATGCCGGACAAAAAGCCTTTTTACGGGGGGACCTATTTCCCGCCCGAGGACAGACAGGGAAGGCCGGGGTTCAAGAAAGTACTTACGGCGGTGAGTAATTTCTACGAAACCAAACATGCAGACGCCGCGGCATTCTCCCGGCGGGTGATGGACGCGCTCAAATCAGAGGCCCTTGAGCCGTCTACGATCAGCGAGACGCTGATCAGTGAGGCTGAGCGCTCCCTGCTTTCTCAATTTGACAGGGAACACGGCGGGTTCGGTTCGGCCCCCAAGTTCCCCATGCCCGGGGCCCTCGAGTTCCTGCTACGGAGGTCCCGGGTACAGGACGATCCTGCGGCGGCCAAAGCCGCGCGCGGAATGCTCGATGCCATGGCGCGCGGCGGGTTCCACGACCACCTCGGCGGCGGGTTTCATCGGTATTCTACAGACGAGTCGTGGATTGTACCGCACTTCGAAAAGATGGCTGATGACAATGCGGGGCTCCTCAGAAATTACACGGATGCTTTCGCAGTATTCAGAGACAAGCGGTTTCGCGACATCGCTATGGACATTATCACTTTTACGCGGGAAGTGCTGTCCGATCCGCAGGGCGGATTCTACGCGAGCCAGGATGCCGACGTAACGCCGGATGACGAAGGAGGATACTTTACCTGGACCGATGAAGATTTGAGATCGGCGCTCGGCCCGGAAGAGTATGGCGTACTGTCGGTTTATTTACTGCATGAAAAGGGGAGCATGCATCATGATCCCGCAAAAAAGGTCGTCTTCGAAGAACGGCCCCTTGAGGAGATTGCAAAAAGTCTCGGGAAGAGCGTCGAAGACGCGCGTCGGATCGTTGTGAGCGGAAAGAAAAAATTGCTCATTGCCAGGTCAAAGCGTGTGACGCCCTTTATCGACCGGACCCTCTATACGTCCCTGAACGGTATGCTCATTGCCGCCTATTTCCATGCATTTAACGTGCTGGGCGATGAAGAAATCAGGGCCCTCGGTGTGAAGAGCCTTGAACGCATCCTGAAGGAACGGTACGGCGGCCGCGCCCTGATGCACGCAGAGACTATCCCAGCAGGCCTGGATGATTATATTCACCTCATCGACGCGTTGGTTGCCGGTTACGAAGCAACGGCCGCGCAGCGCTATCTTCTCCTGGCTGAAGAGCTCATGACAACCTGCATCAAAAATTTTTTCGATCCCGCTCACGGCGGCTTCTTCGACACGGAACAGGAGGTGCTGGGCACGAGGCTCAAGAAGATCGAGGACACTCCTCATCCCTCGGCAAACGCCGTGGCCATCCTCCTGCTGCTGAAACTGTCCCTCATGACCGGAAAGGACGAATACCGGCAGTTCGGCGAGCAGTCGCTCAGGCTCTTTGCCGGCTTTGCGCGCGAAATAGGCGTGCATGCAGGCACCTACTTTTGCAGTCTTGATGCGTCGTTTCGCATGCTCAAACTTGCTGTTGAAGCGGCGCCGGGGAGCGACCTTGCCGCCACTGCCCGGGCTCTCACGGGGAAAGTGTACGCAGCGATCGTTTATGGGGACGATCATGACCGCGTCATACCCTGCGGCCAAAATGCGTGTTCTGAACCGATCCATGAGCCCAACGATCTCAGGGTTCTATCGTAATAGTTTTGCGAGCTCCCGGGAATTTTTTGTGCGGCCATTCATCTCATCAGCATAGTAGCATAGTCCCCTGAAAAACCCGGCTAGAGGTGTTGACTATTCTGGACAAAAATATGTTTAGTCCCATGCGGAATATTCGAATAGTGCTTTGCTACGCTCGGCATCACACGCGGCGGGAAATATGCCTCGGATGCTATCCTGAACGAAGAAGGGGCTACAGCCCCTTCTTTTTCTATTTGCCCGGCCCAGGAAGTCCGATATAATAGGAAAAGCAGGGAGGTGCCGGCCATGATGTCCAGAGACGATTTTGTAAAAACATTTCCACCGTTCCAGGGCGGTCTGCGAAACCTTGTACAGGACTTGCTTGCCGCCGGACGACAGCAGTCAATCCCCCGCGATGCCCAAATATATGCCGAAGGCGACGCCTGTTCGGCGATCGCCTTTATTTTGTCGGGCGGGATCAGGGTGTTCAAGGTCGGCGATACCGGAAGGGAGATCACGCTTTATGAGATCGGTCCCGGCGAAACCTGTATCCTGAACGCCTCCTGCATCCTCTCCGGAACGACCTATCCCGCTAACGCCGTGGCGACCTCGGACGTAAACCTCTTGCTCGTGCCTTCTCCGGTTTTCCGCCGGCTCGTGATGGAGCATGAAACGATGAGGGACTTTGTTTTCACTCTTCTGAGCCGGCGGCTTGCCTCGGTCATGGAACTCGTGGAGGAGGTGGCCTTCGGCAGGATGGACCAGCGGCTCATGGACTATCTCAGCGAGAAGTCAAAGGACGGCAGTCTTGAGACCACGCATCAGAAGATCGCAAACGACCTCGGCACGTCCCGCGAAGTAATCAGCCGCCTGCTCAAGGATTTTGAACGAAAACAGCTGGTCAAGCTGTCCCGGAATTCGATAGCCCTCCTGAGGTGATGATGCACGAGAGACGACGGACGACGGACGAGTGAAGGAAAGATTTTTCGTCCATCGTCGTAGCGAACGGAGTGAGCGGTCATCCGTCGTCCTCGGTACCTCTGTGACAAAGTCACAGACATCGTTCCTTTGATCTGGTATGGTGATCTACATAAACGGCCGGGAGCGCGGCCGGCTCATACCGCAATCAAGGAGGAACAGATTATGCAGAAAAATGTCGGTTCTTGGGAAAGGACGATCAGGATCGTCGCGGGTTTATTCATTCTCTCCCTCGCTTTTGTGGGGCCGAAGACCAATTGGGCGTTTCTCGGTATCGTACCGCTTGCTACGGGCGTCATGGGCTGGTGCCCGCCCTATGCGCTCCTCGGCATAAAGACCTGCAGGAAGTGCCAGTAGTGGTCAATTCCCGCCTTCCTAACAGAAGGCGGGAATGTTCAAAAGACGTTCACCTGCAATAATCTTTTACCACACAAGCGCCTCTCTACCCGTTCTCAGACGCAAATCAGCATGAAGATACCCCGCCTGAAATATCATACTTTCTAATGCGAGGATGCCTTCGCGCATCTCCTAATTCCTCCTGTTCTTCCGGGAGTATAGCGAAATTTCGGCTTGACAGCAGAACGCGATCAGGTGTATTGTACTTCGACTCGGTCATGTTTCCCGAGAGCCAAAAGCCCCCGAATGAGGGGCTTTTTTTACCTTTGCTGAAAAAGTGTGCAGGAGCGTTTGCATCTGCATGCAGAGGGTCATCCCGCCGGAACCAAGCCCAAACCAGATCCCTCAGAAACTTAGCGACCAAAGGACAGGAGTACGAGAATGTGCCGGTTGAGTGCAATCACGTCGGGCGACTATATCTCGCCCATGGAAAATATTCACTCGCTCGAGACCATGAAGGAAGGCCATGACGGGTCGGGCCTCGGGCTCATGCTGAAGGACATGGCGGGACCGTTCGCGGACTTCAAACAATACCCTACGCTGTCGGCCATCTGCTCGAACAAAGGCCTCGGCATGCTCGAGGACTACATGAAGGCCCAGGGCTTCGCTGAGAAGTTCTCCTGGGAGCCATCGATCAAGAACGTTCCCGGTGTCGAGCGGCGCGATCATTATATCGCGAAGGTTTACGACTATCCCGCTGCGTACAAAGACAAATCAAAGAAAGAGCAGGAAGACCTGCTCATGCAAACGCGGCTCACGCTCAGGTGCATGGGTGAACCGGACGGATCGCTCTTTGTCTTCTCCTTTTATCCCGATGTGCTGACGCTGAAAGAAGTGGGTGATCCCCTGCAGCTCGGCGAATTTTTCGGGCTTGAAAAATCGGGGCTCAAATCGAAGATCGTCCTTGCCCAGGGAAGGCAGAATACCAACTACGCGATCTACCTTTACGCCTGCCATCCGTTCTTCATTGAGGGCTACGCAACGATGACGAACGGAGAGAACACGGCTTTCGTGCCGATCCGCGAGTTCCTCATGGGCCGGGGCAACCCGGGTTACATGGGCTACAATTCGGACTCCGAGGTCTTCACGCACATCATGCACTACACGAACCGGTCCCTCGGGTATCCGCTCCATTATTATAAGGACATCATCACGCCGATGAAAGACGCGGAGATCAGCCAGCGCTCCGACGCTGCTGCGCTCAGGCTCCTCAAGAAATCGCTCCGCCCGCTCTGCATCGACGGTCCGAACTGCGTCATCGGGTTCACACCCGACGGCACGGTCTTCATGGTTCAGGACTCGAAGAAGCTCCGGCCCGGCGCAGTGGGCGGCAAGCCCGGCAAGTACGCGCTCATGTCCGAGGTCTGCGGCGTGGACAGCGCGATCCCGGACCGGGACAAGTCAACGGACATCTTCCCCATGAAGTACGACATGGTGATCATCGCGCCCGGTGCGCGGGAGGTTAAAGTATGGAATCAGCTTCACGGTTAGATAAAAATCATCAGCTCTCGTTAAAAGAGCTTCCTTATATCATTCAATGGCGCGAGGACCGCTGCACCCGCTGCGGCCGCTGCACAGCCGTCTGTCCCATGAAGTCCATCGAGGCCACGGTCTACACCCAGCGCGTCGTGTCCTCGGAAGGCGCAAGCCCCGAGCCCAAGGTCACGCGCAGGCTTACCCAGGTGGTGCGGCAGGTCACGGAAATCGACCGTTACTGCATCGGCTGCGGGACCTGTTCGCTCGTCTGTCCCACGGACGCCATTTTCCCGGAATACAATTTCCAGCACAAGCTGTACCACTATAAAAACAAGGGCGGCATTCCTTTCATGCGCGGCGGACGGAGGAACGATCCGTCGCAGTCGACCCTGGACAAGCTCAAGTTCACGCGCATCTCGATGCTGACCGACCCGGCCCTGGACGCCGGTCGTCATGAGTTCCGCATCAGGACGCTTTTGGGCAGGAACCTGCCCGCTGAGCAGCTCCCGCTCAAGGTGGAAGGCGACCGGCTTATCCTCGCGAACCAGACGTTCATCCCGCCGGTGCGCGAGATCTATCCCATCCGCATCGGCAGCATGTCCATCGGCGCTCTCTCTCCCCACATGTGGGAAGGCCTTGCCATGGGCATCACCTATCTGAACGAAGTTGAAGGTCTGCCGGTGGTCATGTGCTCGGGTGAGGGCGGCATGCCCCCGAGCATCTTGAAATCGCGGTATATGAAATATTTCATACTCCAGATCGCGTCGGGCTACTTCGGCTGGGACGAGATCATCCGTGCTCTTCCTGACATGATCGAAGATCCGGCAGCAATCGAGATCAAATACGGCCAGGGCGCAAAGCCCGGAGACGGCGGCCTGCTCCAGGCATACAAAGTTCTCGGCCTGATCGCCAAGATCCGCGGCGTGCCGCAGTTCGTTGACCTGGCATCACCGCCCACACACCAGACCAAGTACTCTATCGAAGAGGCTGTTGCGAAGATGATCCAGTCCATGTCCATGGCCTGGGGCTTCCGCGTGCCGGTCTATCCGAAAATCTCAGGCACCAAAACGGCCCGTGCAGTGTTGAACAACCTCGCGCGTAATCCTTATGCCGCTGCACTCTGTATCGACGGCGAGGACGGCGGCACGGGCGCCGCGTATAACGTATCGATGGACAAGATGGGACATCCCATTGCCTCCAACATCCGCGACTGCTACCTCGATCTCGTGAAACAGGGCAAGCAGAATGAGCTTCCGCTCATCGCCGCAGGCGGCGTGGGCAAGGGCGGGAACCTGGCAGCGAACGCTGCTGCGCTCATCATGCTCGGCGCATCTGCCGTGGACACCGGTAAGTACATGATGCAGGCGGCAGCAGGCTGTTTCGGCGACGAGTACAACCGCTGCAACGTCTGCAACCTCGGCAAGTGCCCGCGCGGCATTACGACGCAAGATCCTAAACTGTACCGCAGGCTCGATCCCGACAAAGTGGCAGAACGGGTCGTCGAAGTGTTCAAGGCAGCGGATGTGGAACTCAAGAAGATCTTCGCGCCCCTGGGCCGCAGCACCGAACTTCCGATCGGCATGTCCGATGCGTTGGGCGTGAACGACAAGGAAATCGCTGATAGGCTGCAGATCAGCTACGTTTGTTAGAAAAAATAGAATTCAGAATCTTTCAGGAAAATGGGGATAAACACGGAGAAAGGGAGAAATGAATCAGAGACTAAGTTTTGAAACTAAGTCTTCTATTTCACCATTTCGCCTCTCGCTTCCCCTTTTCCCCTGAATCTTTTGAAGTTGATAAAAATCATTTGAGGAAAAAATGATAATCAAGGGCAATATCGACGGAAAACGGGTCTCTTCGAAAAATTTAGAAGAGCAGATCCAGAAAGCCATCAAGGACGGCGCCAAGGAACTCTTCATCACGGCGGATGGCCAGCACGGCATCGGCGGACGCATCTGGCCGCAGTACGGCAAGGTGAAGGTCGTTGTCGAGGGCACGGTCGGCCAGCGCGTGGGCAGCATGGGCATGGAGGGGACGGAGATCCTGGTAAAGGGTTCGTCCTCCGACGACGCAGGCTGGCTCAACTGCGGAGCTGTCATTACGGTCCTGGGCGACGTGACGAACGGTGCGCATAACGCAGGCGCCCAGGGCAAGCTCTATGTCCAGGGCGGCGGCGGCGCGCGCTGCGATACCATGACCAAGAAGAACCCGCGTTTCGATAATCTGGAGTCCTGGTATTTCCGGGGCGTGGGAGACTCTTTTGCCGAGTTCAAGGCCGGCGGCATTGCCGTGGTCTGCGGCGTGAATCCCCGCGATCCCGAAAACATCCTCGGCTACCGTCCCTGCGTGGGCATGGTGGGCGGCACGATTTATTTCCGCGGTCCGATCAAGGAATACAGCAAGGGCGATGTTCAGCTCGTGGACCTTTCGGAGCAGGACTGGGAGTGGCTCACCACGAACATGAAACCGTATCTTACGGCCATCGACCGCATGTCCTCTTATGAAGAACTTACGAAGGACAGGAGTGCCTGGAAGAAGTTCATTGCTTTTACGCCGGCTGAGAAGAACAAGGCAAAGGGTAAGCTTAAGATGGGGCTCACCGAGTTTCGCCTGAACCAGTGGGAAAAGGAAGTGGGCAAGGGCGGCATGTTCGGCGCTTATCTCACTCACGACCGCTCAGTGCTTCCGTACATCACAACCGGCGAGGAGCGGCGCTGGAAGCCGCAGTGGAAGAACGACAAGTACCTCCCCCCCTGCGCCTATGCCTGCCCGTCGCGCATACCGTCGCACAAGCGCGCGTCTCTCATACGGCAGGGGAGAACGGCTGAAGCGCTTGCTCTCGTACTCCAGTACAGCCCGCTCCCGGCAACGGTCTGCGGCACGATCTGTCCGAACCTCTGCATGACCGACTGCACGCGCGGCAGAGTTGACGAGCCGCTCAACATTAAAGAATACGGCGCAGCTGCCTTGAATCTCAAGGCACCGAAGAAAGCAAAGGCAACGGGCAACAAGATCGCCGTGATCGGCGGCGGTCCGGGGGGCCTCTCGGCAGCATGGCAGCTCGGCTTGAAAGGCCATACAGTTGATCTTTACGAGGCATCGCCCAAGATCGGCGGGAAGATCGAGATGTGCATTCCCCGCGAGCGTTTGCCCAAGAAGATCCTGGACAAGGAGCTTGCGCGTTTTGCCGAGATCGGGGTAAACGTCCAGACCAGGGCCAAGGTTGACAAAAAGAAATTCGAGAAAATCTACAAGGACCACGACTTGGTGGTCATTGCCGTTGGCGCCCAGGAAGGCCGCGTTATCCCTTTCCCGGGTCACGAGGACGTGGTAAAAGGCATCGATTACCTGAAGGAGATCAACTTCGGCAAACCCCGGAGCGTGAAGGGGAAGAAGGTCGTCGTGATCGGCGCGGGCAACGTGGGCATGGACATCGCGTGCCAGGCCTGGGACCACGGCGCGGAATCCGTGATCGCCGTTGACGTGCAAAAGCCGGCCGCGTTCGGCAAGGAAATGGAGCTTGCTTCGTCAAAGGGCACGCAGGTCCTGTTCCCGAAGCTGACGGAGAAGTACGACGCGAAAGCGAAGAAGATCTTCTTCAAGGACTGCAGTTCGCTCGACGCGGACCTGGTGATCATTTCGATCGGCGATAAGCCGGTCCTTGATTTCCTGCCGCAGTCCATCAACACGGACCGTGGCTACATCACGATCAACGATCTCGGCCAGACCTCGGACGTGAAGGTCTTCGCCATCGGCGACGCAACCAAGCCCGGCCTCGTGACCCACGCCATCGGAGCTGGCAAGGTCGCTGCGGACAAGATCCACTCCCTGCTCATGAACACCGATTACGTGCCCGAAGAACGGCGAATGATCCCCTACGAGAGGATCAAGACCGAGTATTATGAAGTATGCAGGCTCAGCGACATAAAATTTTCGCCGAAGAAAGAAGCTGACCGCTGCATGTCCTGCGGCTCCTGCCGCGACTGCGGCATGTGCGAACAGTCGTGCTACTACGGCGCCATCACGCGTAAGAAACTCCCGAACAAGTCCTTCGAGTACGTGGTGGACGAATCGAAGTGCATCGGCTGCGGCTTCTGCTCGGGCATCTGTCCCTGCGGTGTATGGGAGATGGTAGAGAACGTGTAGTCTATTAATCCCTCGCCCTTTGGGGGAGAGGATAGGCCTTGCACCCGCGCTATCGCGAGAGCAGTGTGTGAGGGGAGACCCCGCCTGATCAATAAAGAAAGCCCTTTGCCAGTACATGGTGAAGGGCTTTTTTGTTTGCCGGAATCGGAGCCGATCTTGACAATCCCCGGCGTGCAGTATATTATGAAACACAATTTCACTTCACCGTATAGAGGCAGAGCACATGATTGACCATATCAAAATCGTTTATGATTTCAAACTGAACGAAGGCCAGGAAAAAAAATTTACGATCCTCCTTGACCGAAAGACCCTCGCCCTCATCCGGGAGCAGAACGTTGAACCGCCGGATTGGGCGCACCTGGACTTCCAGCAGTGTTCGATCTGCCCTTTGAACACCACGCTTACGCGGTACTGCCCGATTGCGGCAAATCTCTCGGAAATTGCCCAGGCGTTCAAGGACGTGACCGGTCCCGACATAGCAACGACAACGGTGACGGTGAAGGAACGTATTTATACTAAAGCCGGCTCGATACAGGAAGGCTTAAGTCCGCTGCTCGGCATTATCATGACGACCAGCGGCTGCCCCATCATGGAACCCCTCAAACCGATGGTCCGATACCATCTGCCTTTTGCAAGCCTGGAAGAGACCATTTTCAGGATGGTCTCGATGTATCTTATGGCGCAATATATCAGGAGTCAGGCCGGAAAGAAGCCTGAATGGACGCTTGACGGTATCTTCAGGATCTACGGAGAAGTAAAAAAATTGAACAAGGACTTCGGCCTGAGGATGAGAGCTGCCGCGAAGAGCGATGCCAATATCCATGCCCTCGTGAAGCTCAACGTTTTTGCGGTCATGGTCCCGGTTGAGGCGGAAAAAATACTGAAGGAAATTACGCCCCTTATTTTCTTCCTACCTGAAGTAATTGCCGGCTTCCCCCAATCACCTCTTCGAAACCTCGCTTTCGTGCTGCAAGTCTCAGGTCTCAAGTCTCAGGTCGTGAAACCACGAGTCTGACCTGGGGGTTCAAGCTTGAGGGGTTAAAACTTGAGACTTGAGACTAGTTTTTAACACGGCTTCGCATTGACACTCCGACGAACTTTTGTTAACCTTAAGACAGAAGCACTGGACTGACCAAGGGAGCTGTCAATGCTGTTTGGAATCATCAGATCTCTGCGAAAGATGCTTTTCGCGAGCCGTTATTGCCGCAGCGCTTGTCTAACTTTCTGACCGTCGTAAATGCCGGGGAAAGTGTTGACGTTTTGCCTGCCCGAATGTCCGACGCGCCTGCAATGACTGAGCCGGATCCGTTCAGCGTGCTGCCTGCCAAGGGTAAATTCCTCGTTGCAACCCGAAATCTTATCGACCCCCGTTTCCAGGAGACCGTTGTCCTGCTGATCGATTACAGTTCCAAGGGCGCGACAGGTCTCATCATCAACCGTCCCACCGACGTGCCTTTGCTTGAAGTGCTTCCCTCTGTTCCGGGTCTGAAAAAAACAGGCACTCGTCTACTACGGGGGCCCCGTTGAAGGATACCGGATGCTGATGCTCATTCGGTCCGTGAAAAACCAATTGAGTCAATCTCTGTGTTCGGAAACGTTTATGTCAGTTCGAGCAAGAATACCCTGGAACATCTGGCTGGCGTCGACAAGAAGGGACGACAATTCCGGATCTATGCCGGGTATGCTGGGTGGTCATCAGGACAGCTTGACCGGGAAGTCGCGCAGGGCGACTGGCTCGTCGTCCTGGCTGATGCACAATCGGTTTTTGAAAAGAAGTCTCCCGAGATATGGCGTGAACTGCTTCAGAGAGGTTCTGCCATCCAGGTATGGAAGCACGATGAACCTGATTTTCCGCTCGCCCTCGCCGTACCGCGGTACTAAACCATAAAAACGTTCACGAAGTGTGCTCGATAACGCGGGAAATTCGCATTGACTAACAATAACTTTACCCTGGCCACGGAACAGGGCTTAAACCCGTTCTTGCCGCCAGATTATTGAATTACCACACGGCCGCAGGATATCGTCTGCGAGTAGGCAAGGGAAGCGCTTCTCCATCCTCACTCTTCCCCTTGACGGAGCGTCCGGGCCACTCGCGAAACCGCTCAGTAAGAGAATTCCTATATACTCGCAGGACGTTCCTTAATAACCGGGACTATAAGAATCGTTGCTCGAACCGCCCGCTCCCAACCCTTCAGCGCCTGGCTTTGCCGGGGTCTTCTCAAGAGGAGCTGTGCTTTGGTCACTATCCTTGTACGTACTGTCGGAATCCTTGTTCACTCCTCCTGCACCCGAGCCTTCGGTACCTGATTCCGTGGGCATTTGGTTGACCGTTGCGCGATCTTGATCCATGTCAAGATGCTGGATATCCTCATCGCGAATAATTTTATCACTTGTACCCTGGGGCCCCGACATGTCTTCTGCGGCGAACGCCAACCCCAAGGTAAGGATAAACGCCATTCCCATCAAAATGGCTAAAATCTTTTTCATCGTTATCGCCTCTTTTCTTTTTGTCTATAAAATTACCTACTTTAAATATAACGCTGCATAGGTGCTTGTCAACGCTTCGTGCAACTTTGCGTGTTACCGGGGTATTACATTTTATGGATGGACGATCGTGCCGAGGGTCCGACTCTGTTGTATTATTTTGCATTGACTTGCACCAGCCCTTTAGATAGACTTTTACTAGTCTCGAATCTCCTAAGCCAGTCAGCTTATTGGGCATACATTGATAACCCGTTTGAAAGGGAAACAGATGAAAGAAACGATCGCTTTCTGCGGTTTGGTCTGTCATACCTGCCCTATCTATCTTGCAACAAGGGAAGACAACGAGGAACAACAAACAAGAATGAGAACTCATATCGCCCACATTTGTAACGAGAAGTACGGGGTGATGTACGCACCGGAAGACATATCGGACTGCGACGGCTGCCGGACCGAACGAGGAAGGCTCTTCACTGCTTCCCAGGCCTGCAAAATCAGAAAGTGCGCCCTGCAGAAGGGGGTCGAGAATTGTGCACATTGTGCCGACTATATCTGTGACAGGCTCGAGACTTTTTTTGTCGCAGAACCGGATGCCAAGACCCGGCTCGAAGAGGTACGACGCGGCATTTCTTGTTTTCACGGCTAACCTATGCAACGGCTACCCTAGAAATACCCAGCTAAAATTGGAACTTTACGTTGATATTTTTTTAAAAAAGTGATTAAGTAAATCTCTCTTGTTCGGGCTTTGGAACGCCGGATATTAACACCGTTTGACTGCTTTTAGCACATCCTATCGAACTGAGTCATGCAGTCTTATCCCTATCCATTTCATGAGGAGAATAGTATGTCGTTGCAGGTTTATGAATTGAAAAAGCATAATTATTTTAGAAGTCTGTCCCAGGATTCACTCGAAATTCTTGCCCGTCAGTTCAACGTAGTAACCCATCCCAAAGGTACGGAAATATCAAAAGAGGGCCATCTGGCCGATTCATTCTATTTTGTGAAACAGGGCAGGCTCGAAGTAACCAAGAATACGAAATACGGACTGGCGAAGCTGTCGATTATCACCAGCGGCCAGGGATTCGGCGAGGTCGCGCTCCTCACGAGCTCCATACACTCGGCCTCGGTCCGGGCCCTCAACGAAGTCACCCTCTATCAGCTGCCAAAGCCGGATTTTGATAGTATCCTGCACCGCGAGAGCGCATTCAAGAACGTTCTCCTCAAGAAAGCCGGAGAAATTTCACAGTACGAAAAAATAAAGACGCTTCAGCCCTTTATCCTCCTGGAGCCGGACAGGATGTATGCTTTGCTGGCGCGAATGACTGAAAAAACGTATGCCCTCGGCGAAGATATCATTGTCCAGGGCGAAAAGGGGGACTACTACTACATCGTGAAATCGGGCCGCGTGTCCGTTTTAAAAAAGAGTAAAGGAGAGGGCGAAGAAAAACAAGTGGCCGTACTGGCTGAAGGGGCCGGGTTCGGAGAAGAAGCGCTTATCCGCGACGACCCCCGGAATGCGACCTGCCGGGCACTGGAGGAGACGACGGTGTATGCCCTGGACAAGATAGATTTCGACCAGATCCTGAAGTCGGCCTTTCTCGACAATATGTTTACCGAGGACATCTCTGTTCAGCACTACCGGGATAAGTATGTGATCATCGATGCCCGGGTCCCGATTGAATATGAGCAAGAGCACATTGAGGGCGCGCTGAGCATTCCTGTCGAGGCCCTTCGCCAGAAATATGCCGACCTTGATACCACGAAAGCCTATATTACCTACTGTACCAACGATTCACGCGGCATGGTTGCCGCCTTCCTTTTAAATAACCGCGGCTTTAACGCAAAGTGTCTCCGCGGCGGTCTCGGCAGCTGGGAAGGGCCCGTTGCAACAGGGCCTGAAAAGTTTGTTGAACGGCGAAGTTTGAGAGACAGACGATTCGGCGGGGACCGCAGAAAATCGTTGTGAATTCCGTACACCCTTGCTGCTGTCTTCGCCCTCCCGCCGGGACATAACCGGGGATCTGCCGCTCCGGAAGAAACTTTACCCCATTACGAACTGACCGGCGCCCGCTACCCT
The DNA here is from genome assembly GCA_963754875.1 of Nitrospirota bacterium. Lineage (GTDB taxonomy): Bacteria > Nitrospirota > UBA9217 > UBA9217 > UBA9217 > JAJYKN01. The sequence goes on along the minus strand of CAVWHO010000016.1, from coordinate 52,539 downwards.
GGGAATGCGGATCATCGCTCGTTCGCTCTTGCGGTATCGTTCCGCACAGGCCCGCCTCCCGAAGTGACAAACAGAAATTACTTGCGCAAGCAAAACAGGGTTCCTGAAGTGCGGGGCAAGATATGCTGCCGTATCAATCCCGCCCAGGGGACAAAACGCAGAACGCAGCCCTGTACCCGGCACTGTATTCTGTCGTTTTAAATTGACTCCCTCCTGTCATTTAGCTACACTTCAATCAGAGAGTATCGTTTAACCATTATGCAAAAATCACCGCCGAAAAGTATATAGCTGACGCACGGATATCATTGAAGAACCGACAGTTTTTGCAGATTAATTTGCCGTTGATATGCTTCAGTCACGGTGTGGATGTGTAGGGCTTGTACGCCCGCTTTACAAAAGACAGCGAGGGCTTATGGGGAAAAAAGAACACAGGTCAGAGAATAACCGAAGGTCAGGTGAAGACCGGAGAAAAGGTAATGATCCGAACTACGAGGGCGCTGATCGGAGAAAAGGAAAAGAGAGAAGATATCCCTGGAACCGCAGGTCCTCCTGAGATAGCCCGTGACCCTGTAGTTACCTCCCGGACGACACTGTCGATAAGTGTTGTTGGACCTGTAAGGTACGCGACGGACTGAGCGGGCATTCATGATGGACGTAAGAAGCACGTGCAGAGAATAAAAGCCGTATTCATTGAGAGGAAGAGAACGATGAGCGTATTGGTCGGGAAAGAAATCGAAAAAGCTTTAAAAAATAAATTGATCATCATTGAACCCCTGGACAAAGCGCAGATCGGGCCCGGATCAATCGATCTGACGCTGGGGAATGATTTCAGAATTTTTAAAAAACATTCAAAGGTCTATCACGTAAAGAATGATTCTCTCTTTCAAGCGATATCCAAGGATGTTCACGTTAAAGACGGCGGCTATATCGTTATTCAAGCGGGAGAGATGATCCTCGGAATCACAAAAGAAAAAATTACTCTTGCCGATAATATGTCCGGTCGGCTTGAAGGAAGAAGCAGATTCGCACGGTATGGACTTGCTGTTCATGTTACGGCCGGTTTTATGCATCCGGGCATCTCCAACCATCAGGTCCTTGAAATAGTGAATTTAGGGCATGGGCCGTTGGCCCTGTATCCTGGCACCAAGATTTGCCAATTTATATTTGAGAAGTGCGATGGTCATGCTACCTATCGGGGAAGATTTGCCGAGCAAGTTAAACCATAGCAATAAATCATACAAAGATCCTAAATGAATGCGCTCGCGCATGTGTTGTCGATAAATATCCTGTTTGATGACATTTCTACTCAGTCATTGCAGGTTCCCGAAAGCGGGGTTCTGCAACAGTCACGGTCACGAGGGCCAGCTGCATAATGGGACAGATAGCAGGACATCCGCGGTCAAGCCGCCGCTGAGTATATATAAGGAAGGTATGTTGAAACCGAAACGAATGATAAAGCCGGTTGCAATATTGCTGCTCCCGCTGTTCATGAGTACGGCATTCGCCGGAGAGCAGGTCCACACCTTCGGCGTTCTGAACCAGCGAAACCCGGTGCTGACGGCGCAATACTGGAATCCTATTCTGGACTATGTGAGCAAAAAGAGCGGGGTCGTGCTTCAGTTGAAGATGGGGAAAACCGTCCAGGAAACGGACAGATTGACTGAACAGAAAGAGTTCGATTTTGTGTTTTCGAACCATATTTTCATCCCTCGTATATCCAAGGCAGGTTACCAGGTGATTGCCCGTCCTGTCGAGGAATTGATCCAGGGACAGATCGTAGTGCTCGATACTACGCCGATCCGTGTCCTGGAGGACCTCAAAGGCAGGGAGGTCGCTTTCCCGTCCGAAACGGCGTTCGTCGCTTATACCGTGACGATGGATGCCCTGATTCGGAAAGGCATTCACGTGGAGCCGGTGTTCGCGGGAAACCAGGAAGGAGCCATGGGCCAGTTGAAAGCAGGGAGAGTGCCTGCCGCGTCAATCAACTCGCAGGTTATGCAGGAATTTGCGATGCGGGAGCACATCAAATACCGTGTACTGTGGTCTTCCTCCAAGTTTTCCGATATGCCCATAGCGGTCAACCGCCGGGTCAACCGGAAGAAGGTGAAGGCCGTCCGCGATGCACTCGTTGGTATGGCTTCGGACCCGGAGGGGCGGAAGATCCTCGCTGCCAGCGCGGCGGTGATCAAGCAAAGCCCACCCTTTGGTTTCGTGGCAGCAGGGATGCAGGATTATGAGAACCAGCGTGAGTTTTACAAGACGACGGTACTAAAAGGATTCTGACGAATGCAAAGGACATTGATTCCCAGGGCATGGAACCGCATGGGGCTGACCGGCCGTTTTAGTATCTTGATGGCCGGCGCCATGCTAATCGGCGCGGCTGTGCTGCTCTTCACGTCCATGATGCATGAGAAGAGGCACTCTATAGAGGAACTCAACGAACAGCTCAACGATGACATGAGCCTGCTGCTTATAACCCTCCCTGAGCAGGCGGTGATCGGTGACTATGCCACGATCGAAAACATGCTGAACGCTAACGTAAAGGACATATATATTGCTGGTATCGTCTACACAGATTCCTTTGGTAAGAGCATCTCGGCGAAAGACAAACCGGTAACGTCAATTGCTCCGCAGTGGTTCACTTCGCAGATCGCTATGCCTGCGTTCTCGAAAAAAGAAGCAATCGTTGTCGGAACGAGGAAGTATGGGACCGTTGAACTGCATTTGACCACAACGCCCTCAGTAAATCACATGTGGTCCATGTTCGTGGGGAATATGCAGGTGCTACTGCTCGCGCTGGTGCTTGCCATCACTATTACTTCTCTGTTCGTAAGATTTGGCCTGCGTCCCCTGGTCGAACTTGCCGTTGGAGCCCATCGTATCGGCTCTGGGGACTATTCCGCAAGAATCCCTGAACAGGGTCCGGCAGAAATGGCCGTGACCATCAGCGCCTTCAACCAGATGGCGGAACAGCTGAAACAAACCATTGACCAGCTGAATCAGAGCAGGAATAAGTTCAGCATCCTGTACAATAACACGCCGGTGATGCTCCATTCTATCGACCGGACAGGTACGCTTGTCGAGGTCAACGACCACTGGCTTAAAACCATGGGATACGAGCGGAGCGAGGTGATCGGCAGACCGGTGACGGATTTTTATACCGAGGCATCTCGGAAATACGCACGGGAGGTCGTCCAGCCTGCCTTCTTCAGGGATGGTGCTGTGCAGGATATTTCCTATCAGTTCGTCAAAAAGAAAGGCGACCTGGTGGATGTGCTGCTTTCGGCCACCGGCGAGCGTGACGCCAACGGAAACGTTGTCCGCTCCCTGGCCGTGATAGAAGACATGACCGAGCGCAAACGGGCGGAGGAGGCACTCAGGGCAAGCGAAAGACGATATAAAGCAATTGTAGAAGACCAGGCAGAGTTCGTTGTGCGCTTTCTCCCGGGCGGGATCATGACCTTTGTCAACGATACGCTGTGCAGATATCTCAGCATGAAGCGAGAAGATTTGCTTGGGAAATCCTACTATCCCTTCATGCATGAAGATGATAGGGCGTCATTTATTCGTCAAATCGAGTCACTTGATTCTCGTAACACTTCTCTGATTGCTGAAGCCAGAGTCGTGTTGCCCGACGGACGCGTCGTGTGGCATAAATGGGCGCACAGCGCGATATTCGACAAAGACGGAAATATCATTGAGTATCAGGCCACGGGACGGGACATCACCGACAGTAAGAGGGCGGAAGATGCCCTGCGGTCTTCGGAAGCCCGTTTCCGGACCATCATCGAAAAAATACCCATCGGGATCCTGGTTGCCGACATCGTGACGAGTGAGATTCGGTACGCCAATCCCGAGATTTGCCGGATGCTCGGCTATAGCGACCAAGACCTCCATTCCCGCAAGGCAACCGAACTGACCGCCGAGGAGGAACTTTCGGAATCGGTTTCGGCGTTCCAGTCCCATGCAGAGGGGAAAGTGCATACTACGGAAAGGACCATCAAACGGAAGGACGGCTCCTCCGTGCGGATGAGCATCGAAAGCGTTCCCATGGAGGTAGACGGCTGGCAGAGCCTTGTTGGATTCTTAGTAGATGTCTCTGAAAAAAACCTGTTGGAGGAGGAGCGTCTCAAGACCCAGAAACTCGAAGCCATTGGAACGCTGGCAGGCGGCATCGCCCATGATTTCAACAATTTACTTCAGGGGGTCTTCGGCTATATCTCTCTCGCAAAGCTGAAAAGAGACGACAGAGAGAAAAGCCTTGCCGCGCTTGAGGAAGCCGAGAAGGCGCTTCACCTCACGGTGAAATTGACGAACCAGCTTCTTACCTTCTCGAAAGGCGGCAAGCCGGTAAAAAAACCAATTGATCTCCACCCGGTAATCGAGAATGCAGCGAAGTTCGCCCTGAGCGGTTCACGATCGGACTACCACCTGGTTATCGATGCCGGGCTCCGGCAGATAGATGCGGACGAGGGCCAGATCGGTCAGGTGATCCAGAACATCATCCTGAATGCCGACCAGGCCATGCCCGAAGGTGGACGGGTGGAGATCGCGGCGAAGAACGTTCAACCCGCCGGCAAAGATCTGCCGCCGGGTTTGCAGGGAGGATTCTACGTGGAGATCGCCATCAAGGACAGTGGTATCGGTATCCCGGAACAATATCTCACGAAGATATTCGACCCCTATTTCACGACCAAGGAGAAAGGGAGCGGACTCGGCCTTGCCACATCCTATTCCATCATTAAGAACCATGCGGGTTCAATCAAGGTGAGGTCAGAAGTGGGTAAGGGGACGACCTTCTTTATTTATCTCCCGGCGATCGCTGCAGTAAGAACAGCAACGCAGGTCAAATCAGCAGCAACTGCGGGACGGAGCGGGAGGGTGCTCGTCATGGACGATGAACAAGTCATCCGTGATGTTGCCGGAGAAATGCTCAGGGACCTTGGGCATAGTGTGGAGTTTGCCGTGCACGGTAAAGAGGCGATCGAAAAGTATCTTGCGGCAAAACGATCGGGGGACTCTTTCGACGTTGTCATTCTGGACCTTACGATCCGCGCCGGGATGGGCGGCGCAGAAACAGTGCGAAAGCTGTCGGAGATCGATCCCGGCGTAAAGGCTGTTGTATCGAGCGGGTACTCCGATGACGCTGTCACCTCGAACTACCGTGAGCAGGGCTTCGTCGCATTTCTCAAAAAGCCCTACACTGTTGGTGAACTGCAAGAAGTACTGAACAGGCTGCTCAGCTCGTAACATCGTCAAAGGAGGGGAAAATGGGCAAGATAACCGTTGAAAAGAATCTGTTCTGTTTGCCCTGGACGCAGACGCTCCTGGGGACCCATGTACAGGGCAAAGTCAACTTCATGGCCCTCGACTGGCTTACGCGGACTAACTTCAACCCGCCCATGCTCGGCATCTGCGTGGGCAATACCCACGCCAGCAACCAGGCCATCCGGGAAACGGGTCAGTTCAGCATTAACGTCCCTACCGTGGACATGATCGCGGTGACCGATTACTGCGGCATCGCCTCGGCCAAACGTGAGGACAAGTCAAAACTGTTCGAAGTGTATTACGGCGAACTGAAGTCGGCGCCGCTCATCACCTCCTGTCCGCTGAACATTGAATGCCGGGTTGTTCAGACCGTTGACCTGCCTACGAATGCCTTTTTTATCGGCGAAATAATCACGATCTTCACCGAGGAACGCTTTCTCTCCGACGGCAAGCCCGATGTCAAGAAGATCAGGCCATTTCTCCTGACCATGCCCGACAACCGCTTCTGGTCTGTGGGAGAAAACGTGGGGCATGCCTGGAAGGACGGCGCTACTTATCGGGAGAAGTTTAAAAAATAGCAGAACCAGACGGACCGGGAAAGAGCCCGAATATACGAAGGAGGTCTTTGCATGGACTCTCAGCTCCTCTCTGATATCGGCAAGCTTTTGCTTGCGAGCGTTCTTGGCAGCGCAATAGGCTTCGAGCGGGAATCACACGGGCAAGCGGCCGGTTTCAGGACCTACCTCATCGTCGGGATCGCGTCCTGTTTGATGATGATGCTCTCGCTGCATATGGAAGAACTTTTCAGAGAGCTAGCCGTAGACAAATCGGTCGTGCGCCTTGATCCCGGCAGGATCGCCTCGTACGCTATCGCGAGTATGGGTTTTCTGGGGGCCGGCGCGATCATCAAGGGCAAGGGCTCTGTGCGCGGTTTGACGACCGCGGCCGGACTGTGGTCCGTAACCGGCATCGGCCTTTCCATCGGTGCAGGATACATCGTCCCCGCTATTGCTACGACAATCGTCATCCTCGCGAGTCTCTACCTTGCCTATCCGGTCAAGGCCCTTACCCATCGCAGGATATATACGATCCTCTCGGTGAAGGCTGTTACAACCGAGGGACTCTTGGGCAGCATCAAGGACGTCCTTGCCGAATACCACGACCTGTCCCTCCAGTTCGTTAATTACCATCGGGATGTCACTGCGAACACGGTAACCTACCGGATTCGTCTGCATCACGGAGACGAAAGCCAGAAACACTGGTCAGATATCGTCAAACGCCTGTCGTCCATGCCTGATATGAAGGAAGTCATCTGGGAAGAAAGTGACGTGCCTTGATGCTGCCTCTCTTATCGTATTAGCGTTGTGGGCCGGGGAGCGACGCAAACGAGCCCTTTCATAAGTCGTCTCGTGTTCTCGCTCTACATAAGGAAACCGCATCATGACTGTTTCCCCATCCAAGACAGAAACCCTTTTCTGGCAGCAATCCGTACCAGCACTTCTCAAACAACTGAACTCGACCGCCTCCGGCCTCTCGAGCAGCGAGGCAGCTGACCGGCTTTCGCAAACCGGCCCGAATATGCTGCGTCCGCCGCGAAAACGCGCGCTCCTGCTCCAGTTCCTCGCAAGGTTCAAAAACCCCCTTGTTCTCATCCTCCTCGTCGCCAGCGCAGTATCCGCCTTTACCGGCGACGTGACCAGCTTCCTGATCATCAGCGCGATCGTTGTCATGAGCGTGACCCTGGACTTTGTCCAGGAGCACCGGGCAGGCAAGGCTGCAGAACAGCTGCGCCAGTCCGTCGCCATCCGCGTCCAGGCCCTGCGCGACGGGAAGAGCATCGAAATTCCCGTGGCATCGCTCGTGCCGGGGGATGTGGTGCTTCTTGCGGCAGGAGACCTGATCCCCGGGGACGGTCGCGTGCTTGCGGCAAAGGACTTCTTTGTGAACCAGGCGCTCCTGACCGGGGAATCCTATCCTGTTGAAAAGTTTTCGCGCGACCTGCCCGATGCAGGACAGGACATGGCTGATGCGGTCAACTCCGTTTTCATGGGCACGTCGGTAGTCAGCGGTTCTGCGACGGTGCTGATCTGTCGCACCGGGCCGAACACCTCGTTAGGCGAGATCTCGGACACGCTCACGACAAAGGCTCCTCCCACTTCGTTTGAGCAGGGCACCCAGCGCTTCGGGCTTCTTATCATGCGCTTCACGATCCTGCTCGTGCTCTTTGTCGTTCTCGTCAACGCCTACTTCCACCGGCCATGGCTCGAATCATTCCTCTTTGCCGTGGCGCTTGCCGTCGGCCTCACGCCCGAACTCCTTCCCATGGTGGTTTCCGTGACCCTGGCGCGGGGCGCCATGCGCATGGCAAAGAAGAAGGTGATCGTCAAAAGGCTCGAATCCATCCATAACCTGGGGAGCATGGACGTGCTCTGCACGGACAAGACCGGCACGCTCACCGAGGCGCGCATCCGGCTCGAGCGCCACGTGGACGGCCTCGGCCGCGAAAGCAGCCGTGTTCTTGAGCTTGCTTTTCTGAACAGCTATTTTCGAATCAGGGCTACGGAGCCCGATGGACGACGCCATCCTCGAGCACAAAGAGATAGACATCACCTCCTGGAAAAAGATCGACGAGGTCCCTTTCGATTTCGAGCGTAGACGGGTTTCCGTGATCGTTGATAACGGTGCGAAGAGACTCCTCGTGGTAAAAGGCGCACCCGAGGACATCCTCCGGCTCTCAACTCATTATGAGGAGGACCGTGATGACAATCTCAAGCCGATGGACGAGTCCAGCCTGGCACGGGTCCAGGCGCTCTCGGAATCGCTCGCGCGCGAGGGTTTCCGGGTGCTCGGCGTTGCCTGGAAGCGAATAGAACAAACCGAGCATCATGCCGTGGTGAACGATGAAACGGAACTGGTCTTTGCCGGCTTCGCCGCTTTTCTCGATCCGCCGAAGAAGAGCGCTCAAGAAGCATTAGCAAAGCTCACCCGGGCCGGCGTGGCGATCAAGGTGGTGACCGGCGATAATGAACTCGTGACCCGGCATATCTGCGAGCAGCTCGGCCTCCCGATCATCGGCGTAATGACCGGCACGGAAATGCAGGAGATGAACGATCAGGCGCTCGCGGCCTGCGTAGAGAACGTGAATCTCTTTTGCCGCGTGAACCCTACGCAAAAGAACCGGGTCATTCTTGCCTTGAAGCAGCGCGGCAGGGTCGTCGGATATATGGGAGACGGCATCAATGACGCACCGTCGCTCCATTCGGCCGACATAGGGATTTCCGTGGACAGCGCCGTGGACGTGGCAAAGGGATCGGCTGAGATGATCCTGATGGAGCAGGACTTGAACGTGCTCTACGAAGGCGTGGTAGAAGGCCGCCGCACCTTCGGGAATATCATGAAATACATCGCCATGGGAACAAGCTCCAACTTCGGCAACATGTTCAGCATGGCCGGAGCAACGCTCTTCCTGCCGTTCCTGCCCATGCTGCCGGTGCAGATCCTTTTGAACAACCTCCTGTACGATGTATCGGAAATCCCTATTCCCGCTCGACAGCGTGGACGAGGAATACCTTACCCACCCGCGGCACTGGAACATGAAGTTCATTCAAAATTTTATGCTGGCCGTGGGACCGGTCAGTTCTCTCTTCGACTTCCTGACCTTCTACATCATGCTTCATGTGTTCCATGCCGGGGAAAAGCTTTTTCATACCGGATGGTTCGTCGAGTCCATGGCGACCCAGGTGCTCGTCATTTTCATTATCCGGACCCGCAGGAACCCCTTCAAAAGCCGTCCGAGCTTCTGGCTTACCTTGTGTTCTCTCACGGTTGTACTGCTTGCCGTCATATTCCCGTACACGCCGCTCGGCAGATACTTCGGGTTTGTAGAACCGCCATTGTCCTTTTATTTGATCCTTACCGGTCTCGTGTTTTTCTACCTCTTTGCCGTGGAAGGGACCAAGCAGTGGTTCTTCCGTAGATTTCTGGAATGATGATCAGAATTGAACAGGTACGACCAGGGCAGGGAGGGTTTCAGGGGGTTCCTTCCCTTTTCTGTTATGATATACATCATAACCTATTGGTGAAGGACTAAATATAATGGCGGCATTCCATCGGTTGCGATCATTGTGCCGAGGTTTGCCCTCACGTGTTCGAACTTAACGCTGACGAAAAGTCCACGGTAGTCGGTCGGGGCAAAATGCGGGACCAGTAATTGCCAGGATGCGAATAGATACCTATCCGGGCTATAACAGGGAGCGAAAAAGGGGATTAAATTCCTTTAGTCGAAAGGAGGAGTCATGACTCTGTCGCAGGCAAAAGCAGTCTTTATCTGGGGTACCGTGATCTCGGCCGTGATATTTTTGGCCCTCACCTACGACTCTTTGGTGCAAATGCCGAAGAGAACGCAGGAGGAGAAGCTGGATGCTCACGTCGTCGCGGGCAAGTGGGTCTGGCAGAAATATAACTGCAATGACTGTCACACGATTCTCGGCATCGGAGGCTATTATGCTCCTGATGTTACGAAAGTTATGAGCTCTCGCGACGCCGAGTGGGTCACCAGATTTCTGAAAGACCCTGAGAAAGTATGGCCGAATGCCAGGAAGATGCCGAACCTTCATCTTCAGGACCAGGAGGTCGTTGATGTGGTCGCTTTCCTCACCTGGGTGAACGGCATCGATACGAACAACTGGCCTCCGAAACCCCTCCTGGCCACGGCAGTGACCTCCGGCAGTCCGGGCGAAGCGGTCTACAAGGCCCAGGGATGTTCCGCATGCCACCTGCTGGACGGTGTCGGCGGTGCCGTAGGGCCGGACCTCACTAAGGTCGGCAGCAGGAGAGACAAGGCATGGATCGAGGCCCAACTCAGGGACCCGAAATCGCATAATGCAAAATCCATCATGCCGGGCTTTGCAAAGCTTGCCCCGAAAGATCTTGACGACCTTGCGAGCTATCTCGCGGGGCTTCGATAGGGAGGGATGAGATGAAATACGAATCACAGAAGATCGCAATGAATTACTTCATGATTGCGGCGGTCCTGTTCGGGCTCCAGATCGTTTTCGGTCTGATCACGGGCGCCAAGTACGTGTGGGATTTTGACCCGCTCATCAGCATCGTTCCATTTAACACCTCGCGGGCAATACATATCAACTTGCTCGTGGTCTGGCTTCTGTTCGGATTTATGGGCGGTACGTACTACATAATTCCCGAAGAGGCGCAGACCGAGCTCTACAGTAAAAAACTTGCGAATTTCCAGCTTGTGCTGTTTGCGCTCATCGGCGTCACGGCAATCGTGGGTTATCTTCTTGGCTGGACATGGGGCATGCCGTTTCTGGAGCAGCCCACGGTACTGAAGTTCGGGATAGTCGTCGTGGCACTGATTTTCCTCTTTAATATTTTCATGACCATGCTGAAGACCAAGAAGTGGACCGTGATCCAGGGCGTGCTTTTGGGCGGACTGGTCATGCTTGCAGGAATGTTTCTCTTCGGCGTATTCTTCATGAAGAACCTTTCGGACCAGTACTTCTGGTGGTGGTGGGTGATCCACCTTTGGGTGGAAGGTGCCTGGGAGCTTATTACCGGCGCGATCATGGCCTTCATGCTTATGAAACTCACCGGCGTTGACCGGGAACTGGTGGAGAAGTGGCTCTACATCGAAGTCGGCTTTGTCTTGTTCACCGGTATTGTGGGCACAGGACATCATTACTACTGGATTGGAACGCCGAACTACTGGTTCTGGTGGGGGGGCATCTTCAGCGCCCTTGAACCACTGCCGATCCTCTTCATGGTATTTGATACCCTTCGCGTTGTGCGGGAGCGAAAGTCCGAGATTACGAACAGGGTGGCCCTCTCTTGGGCAGTCGGCTGTGCTGTCATGCATTTCTTCGGTGCCGGGGTGTGGGGTTTCGCACATACACTGCCGCAGATCAACAAGTGGACTCACGGTACCCAGATAACAGCATCTCACGGCCATTTCGCGTTCTTCGGCGCTTATGCCATGCTGAACCTCACGATGTTCTATTTCGCAATGCCGCAGTTGAAGGGTTTGCCCAATTTCAAACAGTCGCTCGGTATCAAGGCCTTCTGGTTCATGTGCTCCTTCATGGGGCTTATGGCCTTGTCCCTTGCTATTGCAGGCATCGTGCAGGTTTATTTCCAGAGAGTTCTAGGCATGGATTTCCTTACAACCCAGGGGTATATGAGATTATGGTATGCCGTGTTCTGGGTTTCGGCATGGGGGTTTGCCGCAGGTGTCGTGATATTTCTCATCGATTTCTTCAAACTTGCTAAGGTGAAAGCTTAAGCTGATTGATGGCATACCGGGATGGACGCGACGCTCATCTCGGGTTCGGTCCATCCTAGTTCATCCAAAGGCGTCGCCGCCCGGTTGCAGGGACAGCAACGCGGATACGGGGCGGTTTGAGATGTCGCTGTCTAACTCCTGGGCCGGCATGTCCCAATTGCTTGCCGGCCCTTTTTTGTGTCTGGGCGGGATCCCCGCCCGAGAAACATGTCAGGCCCGCTCCTATCCCCCCCGTCTCTCAACTCTTCCCTACCAAGCTCCTTTGTATTTCTTGATCCGCTAAAAAAATAAAGACCTCGCAAAGCTTATATGGTATTATAAAAAAACGCATTGACCGAGAACCAGCAGGGAGCTCCGTATGCATAAGAAAACCGAACCAGGGAAGGACTTTCAGGTCGGCATTGTACGCGAGCAGGTCAACCTCGCACTCAGGGACCTCCCGACGATGCAGCTTGCCTCCTTCGTCGTGGCCCTCGTCCTCGCTTATGCAGCGCGCGCCGCGGTCCCCCGAACGCACATCGTCGTATGGATAGGGATGGTCCTGGCGATCGTCCTGAGCAGGATCGTGTTTTATTTCCGATACGCCAGGGTGCGGGAACATCCCTTTGACGGTGGATACTGGAAAAACGTCTATATCCTCCTCGCCCTGGTGTCGGGCGTTATCTGGGGACTCTCCTCCTTCATCATTTTCCCTGCGCACAACGTCGGGCTCATCTCCCTATTCGTCCTGGTGATTGCCAGTTTGTCCGCGGCCACGACAGTGTCCCATTCCTCCCTGCGGTTGGGCCCTACGGCATGGATGGCCCCGGCCCTGCTGTTCTACGCCATCCGCTGCTTCATCGAAGGCGGAGAAATCGAATATACCATCGGTGTTCTGATCATCATTTACCTGATGACCCTTACCTCGTATTCGTTCAACCACCACCGGACCATCACCTCGTCCATCTCGCTTCGTTTTGAAAACGTGAAGCTCCTCGAAGAAGTACAAAAGAGTGCGGAACGTTTCCGCCTGATGTTCCAGAAACACAATGCCGTCATGCTGCTCATCGATCCGGATACCGGAGAAATCGTCGATGCCAATGCGGCAGCCGAGCGCTTTTACGGATATTCCTCCGAACAGCTCAAACGCATGCGCATCCAGGACATCAACACGTTGTCTGCGGAAGAGGTGCGTTCGATACGGCTTCAAGCCCTGCATGAGGACTGCAACTATTTCACCTTCCCCCATCGCCTCTCAAACGGAGAAATACGCGCCGTCGAGGTCCATACTTCTCCCATCCAGACGGAAGAGAGGGTCCTGTTGTTTTCCATCATTCACGACATTACTGAACGAAAACAGGCGGAAGAGCGTCTGCGCGAGTCCGAAGCAAGTTACCGCAACCTGTTCAACAGCATAACCGACGCCATTTGCATCCAGGACGAGAAGGGACGCTTCCTGGACGTGAACAAGGGGGCCGAGGACATGTACGGGTATTCGCGCGAATTTTTCCTGAACAAAACGGCGGAGCAGCTTTCCGTGCCGGGAATGTTTGACCGCGCCGCAGTGGCCGCAGCAATCCGGCGGGCATATGACGGCGAACCCCAAATGATCGACTTCTGGGGCGTGCGATCCGACAGTACCGCCTTCCCCCAGGAAGTACGCCTCATGCCGGCTATGTACGGAGGCCGCAGCGTGGTCATTGCCGTGTCCCGGGACATCTCCGAGAGGAAACGCGCGGAAGCCGAGCTGCTTCGGGCCCAGAAGCTCGAGGCGATCGGCGTGCTGGCAGGAGGCATCGCCCACGATTTTAACAACCTTTTGCAGGGCGTCTTCGGCTTTCTCACCGTGGCCAAGCTCAAGATAGACCAGCGTGACAAGGCCGTCCTTATGCTCGACAAGGCGGAGAAAGCGCTCCAGATGTCCGTGAACCTCACGAGCCAGCTTTTGACGTTTTCCAAGGGCGGGCAGCCCGTGAAAAGAACGATGTCCCTGGGGCCCGTCATGGAGAACGCGACCCGCTTTGCCCTGAGCGGTTCGCGGTCCGACTGCCGCTTTGCACTTGCCGACGACCTCTGGCCCGTTGAGGCGGACGAGGGCCAGATCGGCCAGGTAATCCAGAACATAGTACTCAATGCCGACCAGGCCATGCCCTCGGGCGGGTTCGTGACGATCTCGGCGCAGAATTTCGACCGGGGTGCGACCCCGTCGGGCGTCCCCGGACCCGGCAGATGGGTCAAGATTGAAATCAAGGACACCGGCATCGGCATCCCGGAGGAACATGTCCAGCGGATCTTCGAACCGTATTTCTCGACCAAAAAGACCGGGAGCGGCCTGGGTCTGGCAACGTCGTACTCGATCGTCAAGAACCACGGCGGGATGATCGAAGTAACGTCCGTCGTGGACCAGGGAAGCTGCTTCACCATCTGGCTGCCGGCCAGCGACTCGGCAGTGCCTGTATCCGAGCAAACGGAAACCGCCGTCACGATCCAAAGCGGCCGGGTCCTGGTCATGGACGATGAAGAGGTCGTGCGCGATTCGGTGGGCGAGATGCTGAAAGCGCTCGGACAGGAGGTGGTTTTCGCGTACGATGGCGAGTCTGCTATTGAACAATATTGTGCGGCTCAGGCAGCGGGCTCGCCGTTTTCCGTGGTCATTCTGGATGCGACGGTCCGCGGCGGCGGGATGAACGGCGAAGAAGCGATGAGAAGATTGAGGGAAATCGACCCTGCGGTGGTCGCAGTCGTTTCGAGCGGGTATTCAGACGATGCCTTGGTTTCGAACTATACAGCCCACGGCTTCAAGGCCTTCCTCCAAAAGCCGTACAGCTTCGACGGGCTGCGGAAGGTGCTTAGTTCGGTGATGCAGGGCTGAGTAAAACCAAAAGCAGGACTGAGGACTGAGGCATGAGAGACGAGGACTGAGTGAAAAACTGAGCAGTGCGCCTTTACTCAGTCCTCAGCACTTTGACCTCAGTCCTTGTTTTTCTCCAGCCCTCAGCACTAGCTGGTACGTGCACAAGGACTCTCACGATGATCATCTACGTTCTCATATTCATCTTTATACTGATTCTGCTCTTCCCCCTGCTCGTGAAGAAAGTCGAGCATAACCTCGAACTGTTCCTGCTCGTTGTCGGTTCTGGTACGCTGGTGCTCTCTCACCTGATGGGGCCGGAGCCGCTTCTGACCATGCGGCTTGCTGAGTCGGCATTTCTCGAACCTGTAAAGCTGACCATTGCCACACTCGTTTTCGGGCTCGCGTTCCGGGCGTTGCGCGAGCCGTTGAGGAAGAAAATCGTTGCAATCGAAAATGCGCTCGGGCCGCGGACCTTCGCCTTTTTGCTTATTTTTTCCCTGGGACTGCTTTCGAGCGTGATCACCGCGATCATCGCCGCGCTGGTCCTGTGCGAGGTCGTGAGCGCCATCAGCCTCGACAAAAAATATGAAACGCGCCTCGTCGTCTTTGCCTGCTTCTCGATCGGCATGGGCGCGGCCCTGACCCCGATCGGCGAGCCCTTGTCCACGATAGCCGCTGCCAAGCTCAGGGGCGGGGCGTTCGACAACGATTTCTTGATGCTGTTGCGTGTCTTCGGGGCCTACATACTACCGGGGCTCGTCGTTATCTCCCTGGTCGGAGGTCTTTCCCGGGGTAAGCAGGTCGCGCGCTCCGAGAGTCTCACCGAAGATTTTGTCGAGCCCTTCAAACATATAGCGCTGCGGGCATTCAAGGTCTATGTGTTCGTCATGGCGCTGATACTGCTCGGCGCGGGCTTTAAGCCGCTGGTCGATCGGTATATCCTGCACATGCCTGCCCCGGCGCTTTACTGGGCCAACATCATGTCGGCAATCCTCGACAACGCCACTCTTGCTGCTGCGGAGCTGGGACCATCAATGTCCACTGCACAGGTGAAAGGTATAATCATGGGTCTTATCATTTCCGGCGGCATGCTGGTTCCGGGCAACATTCCTAACATTATCGCGGCGAACAAACTGCGCATATCGAGCAGGGCGTGGGCCGCGATCGGCGTACCTTTCGGGCTGGGCCTGATGGCCCTCTTTTTTGCTGTCCTCTATTTATGACGATTTCGTAAAAAGTCGAGCCCCTCTCTTTGATGTCATTCCGGCTTGTCCGGAATCCGGAATCGTTCTTTTTCAGTACGTTGTAACGCACTACGATTCCCGACAGCCTGCACTCGCCGCCATACACTCGTAAACGCTGGCCGCAGGCAAGCGGGAATGACGACTTTTTACGAATGCATCATCATTTATAGATATTTCCTTGCTTCATTTCCCAAGGACAAAATCAGAATCATTTCGCGCAAAGACGCAAAGAACGCAAAGAAAACCGTTACGTCATGGTTCTAAAATATAAATGACCTGGCTTTTTTTTGCGAGCTTGGCGCCTTTGCGCGAGACGGCTTTTAGCTTTTGAAAGGAAGTTCTGAGGGAAAAAGGAGAGACGAATCACTGCCTTCGTAAAAGTATAGGCCAAACAATTCCGCAACAAAGAGCATTTCCCGTCTCATTCGTAAGCCTTTCGTGTCAAAAAACTGCTGCTCAATTTGACATCATACTTTCTGCGCGCTATCTTTTTTGCATACAGCAAATTTTTGAAAATTATTCAAAATATAGGGATGAAGCCAGCTTGGGAAAGGAGCCGCGATACTCATGAAGGAAGTTACGAGAAGACAGTTCTTGAAAATATCATCAGGGGCCATCGGCGCCACGGTTGCCGCCGAAGCCGTGGGCCTGGGCGCCGACACGATCGCCGCGAAGATGCAGGCCCAAAAGGTCCCCATCAAGTCGGGAAAACAGGTCCCGAGCCTCTGCCCTTACTGTTCCGTGGGCTGCGCCCAGATCGTGACGGTCGATGACAAGGGCAAGATCATCGACATCCAGGGCAATCCCGATTCCCCGATCAACCAGGGGACGCTCTGTCCCAAGGGAGCGGCCACGTACCAGTTCGTAAACAACGATCTGCGCTGGACCAAGGTCAAGTACCGGGCGCCGGGCAGCGACCATTGGGAAGATAAGCCCCTCGACTGGGCCATGGACCGGATCGCCGAGCTCACGAAAAAAATGCGCGATGACAACTTCAACGAGTACCAGGACATGCCCGACGGGAAGGGCGGGACCGTCAAGAAGCGCGTGATGAACACGTACGCGCTTGCTTCTCTCGGCGGCGCGACCATGGACAACGAATGGAACTACGTTCACCAGAAACTTTTCCACGCCCTGGGCGTGGTCTACCTCGAAAATCAAGCGCGGATATGACACTCTTCCACGGTCCCCGGTCTGGGGGTCTCCTTCGGTCGCGGTGGTTCAACAACATTCCCGCGCGATCTTGTCAACTCCGATGCAGTCATGATCATGGGTTCGAACATGGCCGAGTGCCATCCTGTGGCATTCCGCTGGCCGCTCAAAGCGAAAACCGACCACGGAGCTGTCTTGATGCATGTTGACCCGCGCTTTACCCGCACCTCGGCCTTGTGCGATATTCACGCGCCCATCCGTGCAGGCACGGACATCACGTTCCTCGGTGGAATTATCAATCACGTAATCAACAGCAAACGCTGGAACACGGACCCGTTCTTCAAGGAATACGTGGCGAATTATACGAACGCGGCAACGCTCGTGAATCCCGATTTCAAGGACACGGAGGACCTGAACGGAGTGTTCTCCGGCCTTTCCGCTGACGGCAAGGCCTACTCCAACGAGACGTGGTCGTACCAGCGCGGGCCAAAGCCTGCGCCTGCCGTTTCCGAGGCAAAGACCTTCACCGATCTTCTCCTGCAGCGCGTGCCCGGAAGGCCAAAGACCGATCCTACGCTCAAGAATCCGCATACCGTGTTCCAGATAGTGAAGAGGCATTACAAACGATACACACCCGAGATGGTAGAGAAAATCTGCGGCTGTCCCAAGGAGAAGTTCCTTCAGGTCGCTGAGACGCTGCTCAATAACTCCGGCAGGGACAAGACGTCGAACATAGTCTACGCGGTGGGCTGGACCCAGCATACGGTCGGTGTCCAGATCATCCGCACGGCCGCGATGCTGCAGGCGCTCTTGGGCAACATCGGCCGTCCCGGCGGAGGAGTGCTCGCGCTTCGCGGCCATGCCACGATCCAGGGATCGACGGACATCGCAACGCTGTACCACTCCCTTCCGGGATATCTGAACATGCCCGATGCCAGGAAGAACCACGAAACGTTCAAGGATTTTATTCTGACCGAATCCGTGCCGCTTGCAACGAGCTACTGGGGAAATTACCCCAAGTTCGCTGTTTCCTACTTCAAGGCCCAGTGGGGAGATGCGGCCACGAAAGAGAACAACTACGGCTACGATTACCATCCCAAGATCACCGGCGATCATTCCCATCTGCCCATGTTCGTAGACATGATGAACGGAAAGATCAAGGGCTTCTTCGTCATGGGCCAGAACCCGGCCGTGGGCGGTCAGAACGCGAGGTACCAGCGCAGGGCGCTGGCGAAGCTTGACTGGATGGTGGTGCGCGACTTTTTCGAGACCGAGACTGCTGCCTTCTGGAGAAACTCGCCTGAGGTCACCGAGGGCGAGGTGAAGCCGTCGGACATCAAGACCGAGGTCTTCTTCCTTCCTGCTGCCATGGTCTCGGAGATGGAAGGCTCGTTCACGAATACCCAGCGCCTGCTGCAGCAGCACGAAAAGGCTGCGGACCCGCCCGATGACGCCAGGAGCGACATCTGGTTCACGTACAAGCTGGGCAAACAGCTCAAGAAGATGTATGCGAACTCCCCAAAAGATCACGATTGGCCGATCAGGAACCTCTATTGGGAGTACGAGCCCGAGCCGGCCGAGGTTGCGAATTTCCGGATCAAGGACGAGCCTTCTGCTTATAAGGTCCTGAAGGAGATCAACGGTTACACGTGGGACGACAAGAAGCCGCTTCCGACCTTCGCAGTTCTCAAGGAAGACGGTTCCACTGTCTGTGGCGCCTGGATCTATACCGGCGTGATCCCCGAAGAAGGCGTGAACAAAGCGCGCAGCCGCCAGGGCGACAACTGGATCTCTCCGAACTGGGGTTTTGCCTGGCCCGCGAACCGCCACATCATGTACAACCGGGCATCTGCCGATCTCCAGGGCAGGCCGTGGTCGGAGAAGAAGAAGCTTATCTACTGGGACCCGAACAAGGAAGTGAAAGACCCGAGCGGCAAGATCACCCATGGCTCCTGGGTCTCTCCGGCAGGGGAAGGCATCGACTTCCTGCCCACCAAGGCCCCACACTTCCGCGGCAAAGACAACGGCATCGGGTTTGACTGGCTTTCAGGGAACGACCCCTTCATCATGCGCGCGGACGGCAAGGCATGGCTCTTTGCTCCTGCAGGCCTCGTAGACGGCCCGATGCCAGCGCACTACGAGCCTTATGAATCACCTGTCCAGAACCAGTTGTACAAACAGCAGTCGAACCCGGTGGCCAAGACATGGAAGGTCCCGGGCAACCCTTATCACGAGGTAGCTGACCCGAAGTATCCTATCGTCGTATCCACGTACCGTCTGACAGAGCACCATCTGACCGGTGTAATGACCCGCTGGCTTCCGTGGCTCGCGGAACTGATGCCCGAGCTCTTCTGTGAGATTTCTCCGGAGCTTGCCGCGGAGAAGGGCATCAAGAACGCCGAGTACATGACCATCGAGACAGCGCGCGGCAAGATCCAGGCAAAAGCGCTCGTGACCAGGCGCATGCGGCCGTTTACCATGAACGGGAAAACGGTGCACGAAATCGGCCTTCCCTGGCACTGGGGCTGGCAGGCCCGGGCCGAAGGAGACGTAGTGAATAATCTTACGCCGCTCGTTGCCGACCCGAACGTTACGATCCACGAAGGGAAGGTATTCACCTGCAACATCCAGGCAGGCAAGAGAGGAGGTGCTGCGTAATGGCAAAGGGAATGTTCGTAGACACCTCGATCTGCACCGGCTGCAAGGCCTGCCAGGTCGCATGCAAGGAATGGAACGGGCTTCCGGGCGAACCGGCACATTTTCACAAGGTGCCTGACCGGCCTTATCCTGTGGCGTTCAATTTCACGGGTAATTCCTATGACAACACGGGAAATCTCTCGGCCACGGACTGGCGGCACGTCCGCTTCATCGAACAGTTCAACGAGAACCGCATTGACGGGCACTGGTTCTTTTCGAGCGATTCCTGCAAGCACTGCAACGACGCAGGGTGCCTGAACGCCTGCCCGGTCAAGGCCATCGTCAGGACCGACATGGGCAACGTGTTCATTCAGCAGGACGTCTGCATCGGGTGCAAGTACTGCATCCCGTCATGCCCGTACGGCGTGATCTCCTTCAGCGAACAGACGGGCACGGTGCACAAATGCACGCTCTGCAACGACCGCATCCACAACGGTCTGGGCACGGCCTGCGCAAAGGCCTGCCCCACGGGCTCGATTTCCTTCGGCGAAGTCGTGGAACTGAAGCAGAAAGCCGATGCCCGGCTGGCTCAGTTGAGATCAATCGGCAACAGTAAAGCGAACATCTACGGGTACAACGAAGCTGGCGGCCTGAACGTCTTCTACCTGTTCATGGACGACCCCATCGTGTACGGCCAGCCGCTGAACCCGGTGGTCCCGCAGCGCAGGCTGTTCAAGTCCGCGGCTCTTACGGTGGTGACCGCAATTGCCGTGGCAGTTGCCGCGCTCATCAGCTTCAGAGATAAAGGGATGAAGGAAACGGAAAAGAAGCAGTAAACAACGTTATTTTACCGCAGAGAACGCAGAGGACGCGAAGAAAATCATAAGTCAGCCTCGTCATTCCGGGCTTGACCCGGAATCCAGCGACTTTTTAAAAAGGATCTGGATTCCTGCTTTCGCAGGAATGACAACACTCTTCTCGTCTCTATTGCTTTTCTCAGCGTCTCCGCGGTGATAAATGATGATTTGGAGGTGTACTATGATGGCCCTGGAATCGCAGGCACCGCACTGGGAATGGTACTACATCGCCATGTATTTCTACATAGGCGGGATCTCGGCCGGAGCATACTTCATCGGCTCGCTGCTGGAACTGCTCAATAGGGACAACCTGCGCATTGTCAGCAAGATCGCCTACTATCTGGCCTTTCCGCTGATCTGCGTGACCCCGGTCCTGCTCATCGCGGACCTGGGGAGTCCCTTGCGCTTCTGGCATCTGTTTTTCTACACGAAGGACGGCGTGCCCTATATGAACACGACGTCGCCGCTCTCCGTGGGCACGTGGGCACTGCTCATCTACAGCGGCATGTCCTTCGTTTCGTTCCTGAACGTCCTGGTCGAGGACAACCGCCTCAAGTCGCGGGGATTGCAGAAGGCCCATGCCCTCTTCATCCGCATCCCCCATAAAGTATACGCCGCAGTCGGAGCTTTCTTCGGTTTCTTCGTGGCAGGTTACACCGGAGTGTTGCTGAACACCACGGCAAGACCGCTGTGGGAGGCGACGGACCCGCTGATCGGCCCGCTCTTTATAGCATCCGCCGCTTCGACCGGTGCCGCGGCGATCGTCCTGTTCATGACCAGGCAGAAGATCGGGACGGGTGAAACATTCGAACACCTTGAAAGATTCGACCGTGTGGCCATGATCATCGAGATCGCGCTTATTGCGATCATGCTCATTGCAGCCGGCAAATATGCTGCCCCGATCCTGACCGGTTTCTACGGTTTCCTGTTCCTCGGCGGCACAGTCCTTGCCGGCATTCTCCTCCCGCTCTGGCTTTACTGGCGTGGCAATAAACTTGGTGCAGCAGGCGAAAGCGTCGTAGCACTCACCGCCGTGCTCGTGCTCTTCGGCGGCCTCATGCTGAGGATCAGTCTCGTGCAGGCGGGGCAGCTGTAAATTGAGTCTCTTTTTTTGCCTGTCCTTTGTCGTCATGCCGGACTTGATCCGGCATCCAGAGGTAATCTCCCCCTTGAAGGGGGAGAAATATTTCACCCTCCCTTTCAAGGGGCGGGCTGGGGTGGGGATGGGTTCCACAGCGTCCGATATGTAAAACCTAGTTAGACCATCAATGATGCTCCAAGCAGCCTTCTGGTGGTAGGACAGCACGTGCTATCCGGGACTCAATCGTTCGGCATCCAATTGAAAAAGGAAAAAAGCGTGTAACTGATGACCAAGATCACGGAAATAGCGCCGGACCTCTATCGCATTTCGACTTTTGTTCCGGAATCAAACCTGCAATTCAATCAGTTCCTTGTTCTCGACGAAGAGCCGCTCCTGTATCACACGGGGATGAACAGGCTCTTTCCCCAGGTCCGCGAGGCTGTTGCAAGCCTGATCGATCCGTCAAAGATCCGCTGGATCGGCTTCAGCCACTTCGAGGCTGACGAGTGCGGTTCTCTCTCCAAATGGCAGGCCCTAGCGCCCGGGGCCATTGCCGTCTGCACGCTCGTCGGGAAAGTGGTCAGCATCGACGATGTTGTTGCAGCGCGGCCGGCAAAAGCGCTCATGGACAACGAACAGGTGGTCACGGGCAAATATCGGTTCCGGTTCCTGCAAACACCCCAGGTGCCGCACTGCTGGGAGGCGAGCCATCTTTATGAAGAGGTTCACGGAACGCTTCTGTGCTCAGACCTTTTCCACCAGACCGGAGACGTTGAACCGCAAACTTCCTCGGACGTCGTGGGCCGGTTCAAGCAGATGCTGATAGAACACCAGAAAGGCCCTTTTGCCGATTACCTGCCGTACACCCCGAAAACCGGGGGAATTTTGCGTCGCCTTGCAGCTCTCAAGCCGAAGACCGTAGCAACGATGCACGGGTCCACATTCGTAGGAGACGGGGAACGTGCAATCCTCGACCTGTCACTTGCCATGAAAGAAGTTTTATCCTAAAAAGAGCGGTTGGACACTGAAGAGCCGGATTAACAAATGATAAAAGCGGATTAATCCTAAATCAAAGCTTTCGCCTTTTTGGGTGAATTAATAATTTAACGAGGCAAGCCTCAGAAAAAAAGCAAGAATCAAAAACCTGTCTCACACGAAGGCACGGAGGCACGAAGAAAGATAAAAGACGATTCAAGGTTCTCTTTTCTTTGTGGCTTAGTGGCTTCGTGTGAAGATTGATTTTCATTTTGATCTAAAGCTTGACTCAAAATTCAAGAAGTCAGGCCGTAACGTACTTTACGAGCCGGGCCGCAGGAAAGGGCCTTTCTAACCAGCTTTTGGTTTACTCTACGAAAAATTCCTATCAGAAGATATGATCACTATCGCCGGAATCCAGATTCCCTCAGTCAGCCCGGTCTTTTTGACGATAGTCGGCTTCCACGTCGTGGTCGCGCTCATCTGCGTAGTAACCGGCATTGTCGCGATGTTGACCAGAAAACGCCGCGGCCGCCATTCAACGTCCGGGGCAATCTATTTCTGGTGTTTGCTCGCGGTATTCCTGTCGGCGACCGCACTTTCCGCAGTGCGCTGGAAAGAGGATTACCATTTATTCATTCTGGGGGGCCTGTCCTTTGTAACGGCGATCCTGGGTCGAGCAGCCCTGCGGAACAGGTGGCGCGGCCGGGTCAAGCTGCATATCAGCGGCATGGGCCTGTCTTACATAGTAATGTTAACCGCATTCTATGTTGACAACGGCAAGAACCTTCCGGTGTGGAGGGACTTGCCGCCTTTTACTTACTGGGTGCTGCCGGCTGCGGTCGGCATACCGCTCATCATGCGTTCGCTCTTGACGAATCCGCTCGCGCGCTCAAACCGCCGAGCTTGACATTGTTTCTCAGCTTGGGTTAAGCCCTCTCTGTATCGGTCCGCATTTGCAAAAGATTTACATTCTCGATTGCGAGGAATAATGACCAGACAAAAAATTGCCGATGATCCGATAATCCTGCGCCTGCGCGCGCTGATGCAAAAGTCGCCTGACCTGAAAAACGCGGCCCAGGTCTACGAAGCCATCCTGCCAATGCTTCGCGATGCCGACTTCACTGTCGCGCCGCTGTCGCTCAGCGCCGAAGATGCCCGCGCCAAGATGGAGAAAGGGCTGCCGCTTCTCCAGGACCTCGACTTTGAAGTCGATATCACGGCGATGGGGGACCTCATGCGCAAGCTTGCCCGGGCTATCGAGCACGCCGCTGTTCAGGACCAGACGCGCACCTTCCGCCTGCCCTGGAAACAGATTGCAGACGTTTCAGGCACAGAGCTGCACCGTGTCGTGCAGGCCCTCGAAGAGGACAGGCTCGATCTCGGTGCGCTTCTGCCTTCTATCGCCGCAAACGATCGCAACAAGATTGACAGGGAAATGAGGGAACTCGGGCTCGACCCCGGACTTGTCACGGTGCTGGCGCAGAACGCTCTCAAGCCGGCACTGCATGCTCTCCACGACCAACTGGCCCCTCTTGTCAAGGGGGCCTTCTGGAACAGGGGAGTTTGTTACGTCTGCGGCGCTGCTGCAACGCTCGGTGAGCTTCAGGAAAACGATCAGGTAAAACATCTGCGCTGCGGTTCCTGCGGCGCGGACTGGCGATTCCGTAGACTCACGTGCGTTTACTGCGGCAATGAAGATCATAAAACTCAGCAGTCCTTGTTTGCAGATGAGGAGCAAGAACGGATGCGTGTGGAAGTGTGCGACCTGTGCCGCGGCTATATCAAGGTCATCCCGGCTTTTTCCCCCACGCCTCCGGAGATGCTTGCTGTCGAGGACCTGGCTACGCTCCATCTGGACTTTATAGCACAGGAGCAGGGCTACTCGCGCAGGGCTGGGTGAGAAGCAGGACTGAGGACTGAGTAACGGGGACTCTGAGTGAAAAGCCAAGCATTATGCATTTACTCAGTCCTCAGCACTTTCCCCTCAGTCCTGTTGTTCACTCCGTCCTAAGTTCGTCCTGAATTTGAGTTTACTTTGCATTGTTGCTGTGATAAATTATTTGCATATTCTTGCATTCCTCCAAATCCCTGGATAACAAGTTGATATGGAACATAAAAAGACGCCTGGACATAGCGCTCCAAACGCCACCCTGCCCATAGTCGGCATAGGCGCTTCTGCAGGCGGCCTGTACGCCCTCAAGTGCTTCTTGGCGGCCCTGCCGCAGGAGTTCGGCTTTACCATCGTCTTTCTGCAGCACCTGTCTCCCACGCACCGCAGCCTTCTTCCCGAACTGCTGGCCAAGGGAACGCCCCATCTTGAGGTCCTCGAAATTGAGGACAATATGGAGGCGCTCCCGGGGAAGCTCTTCCTCTGTCCGCCGGGAAAAGAAATAAAAATTCAAAACGGCTTTTTTCACTTAACCGCTCCGCAGCAGGAGCATGTCCATCTCCCCATTGATGAATTTTTTATCTCTTTGGCCGAAGAAGCGGAAGACCGTGCAATTGCCGTTATCCTCTCCGGCGCAGGCACGGACGGCGCACGGGGGATCCAGGCGATCAGAAGCAGCGGCGGCACCGTCTTTGTGCAGGACCCGTCCACTGCCGAGTTTCCGGGCATGCCGCTTGCGGCGATCGGCACAGGCCAGGTGGATGAGGTATTAAAGCCTGAAGACATCTCCCGGGAGATCGTGAAACTTGCCATAGCAGACGCGGTCCGCATGAGCCGTGACGACGTGGTCACTGCCGCGCAATTCGAGACCTTTTACAGCTTGATCCGGCAGAAGACCGGCTACCGGTTCAATCACTACAAACAGAACGTCGTGAACCGCAGGATCAGGAGACGGATGTATTTGAGCGGCGTGACCTCGGTTCAGGACTATATCCAGGTCGTGACGGACAGGGAACAGGAAGCGTCCGCGCTCGCCTTTGACCTCATGATCGGCGTCACGTCCTTCTTCCGGGACCAGCTTGCATGGAGGGCGCTCAAGATCGAAGTGATACGGCACCTCGTGGCGAGCAACGAAGACGCTCCGGTCCGCGTCTGGTCCCCGGCCTGCGCCAGCGGCGAGGAAGCCTATTCCATTGCCATGCTGCTCCACCACGAGCTTAGCCTCGCGGGCAAAAAACGCGAGCTCCAGGTTTTTGCCACGGACGTGAACGACCGGGCGCTCGAAAAAGCGCGGGAAGGGACCTATCCGGCAAGCATTGCAGCCGATGTCCCGGCAGACCTCCTGCGCAAGTATTTCACCTTCTCCGAGGACGGCCTGTCCGTCGTCATCAACAAGGAAATCCGGGAATGCGTTGTTTTCGCCAAGCAGGACTTGATGATTGACCCGCCTTTTTCCCGGCTTGACCTCATCATCTGCCGGAACTTCCTGATCTATCTCGAACCCGACGCTCAGGAGAAGAGCATCGCGCTCTTCCATTACGCCCTCAAGGACGGAGGGTATCTCTTCCTCGGCAACGCAGAGTCCACGGGCAGGAACAGCGCGCTCTTCAGGAGCGTGGGCAATAAAAAATGCCGCGTCTACCGGAAGCTCGAACGCACGGCCCCGACCCGGCTTTCCCTTTCCGTGCCTTTTGCCGCCGAACGCGCTTTGTCGGTGCCCTCGCGCCAGGCTTTGGCAGCTGCGAACCAGCCCACGATCACCGAGTTCATCCAGAATTCCCTGCTCGAAGAATACTCACCCGCGGCTATCGCGCTCAACCAAAACTACGACATCCTGTACCACAACGGCCCAACGAACAAATACTTGCTTCAGCCGAGAGGGTTGCCAACGCAGAACCTGCTGCTCCTGCTTCCGGAGAACCTCCGCAGCAGGGTCCGCGGGGCGATCTACCGGGCTGCGCAGGAAGCGAAGCCGGTCTCCATCAGGGTGAGCTTTCCCAATGAGGGCGAACAGCCCCCTCAGTCCCCCCCTGGAAAAAAAAGAAGTAAAAAAAGCCCCTCTCCGCGAAAGGCAGCGAAAAAGGGCGGCCCCGCCTTCACAAAGGGGAAAGAAGATGCGCAGGCCAACAGGACCGTCATCCTCCGTATCTCGAAATTGCGTGAGAACATTTTTCTCCTCGTTTTCCAGGAGAAGCGCGGCGTTCCCCAAGCAGAGGAGCACCCTGTTGCAGAGACCGCAGCTGTCGACGAGACCGTCGTGCGTCAGCTCGAAAGCGAGCTTTCAGCAACGCGTGCGGACCTCCAGAGCAACATCGAACAGCTCAAGGGCTTGAACGAGGAACTTCAGTCCTCGAACGAAGAGCTCCAGGCGGCGAACGAGGAGCTCGAAACGTCGCGCGAGGAGCTCCAGTCCCTGAACGAAGAACTGCTCACGGTCAATACCCAGCTCCAGGCCAAGATCGAGGAGCAGGACGCAACGAACAACGACCTGAACAATTTCCTCACGAGCACCAACATCCCCACCATCTTTCTCGACCATCAGTTTCGCGTGAAGCGTTTCACTCCCGCTATGCTCGAAGCTCCTGAAGCTCCTTCCTTCGGACGTGGGCAGGCCGATCATCGACATGTCGCAGGAGAACCTCGGGACGGACCTTATAGCCGACGCCCAGTCGGTCCTCGACAGTCTCGTGCCGATTCGGAAGGAGATTGCGGTCGATGGCGTCTGGTACATCCGCGCCACGCTCCCCTATCGTACGTCGGACAGCCGCATCGAAGGCGTGGTCGTCACGTATACGGACATTACCGAACGCAAGCGGGACGAAGAAATCAAGGGCCGGCTGTCGGCCATTGTGGAAAGCGCCGACGAAGCGATCATGAGCAAGGACCTGGACGGCATGATCCAGACCTGGAACGCCGGGGCAGAGAAGATCTTCGGGTATACAGCCCAGGAGGCGATCAACAGAAATATTTCCTTCCTCGTTCCTCCCGGGCACGTGGACGAGGTCCCGGAAATTCTCAAAAGGATCGCAGCAGGGGAGCACATCGAGCATTTCGAGACCGTACGTATGCGGAAAGACGGCGCTAATCATTCCCGTCTCACTCACCTTTTCGCCGATCAGGGACGCAAACGGCAGGGTGGTCGGCGTTTCAAAGATCGCGCACGACATCAGCGCACGGCACAAGGCTGAAGAACAGATAAAACATCTCGCCTCCTTCCCGCAGCTGAACCCGAATCCCATCTGCGAGGTGGACCCGGCGGGCAGCGTCACCTTCTGCAATCCGGCTAGCGCTCAAGATCCTGACGGAACTCGGGACGGACTAAGGAAAACGTTGCTCCTCTTTCTGCCCGCGGATATCGATGATATTTTAAAAGACCTGGAAAATAAAAACGAAGCGATACTGTACCGCGAAGTTTCGATCAAGGACCGGATCTTCGGCGAGACCGTTCATCTCGCTCCCCAGTTCAACGTCGTGCGGATCTATGCGTTCGACATCACCGCGCGCAAACGCGCGGAGGAAGAGCTGAGAAAGAGCGAGGAGCTGTTCCGTCTGGCAATGGACAACATGCCCGATGCGATCGCCATCTATGACGCCGATCGAAGATACGAGTTCGTGAATGCGGCCGGGCTCCGGCGCGTCGGAAAACCGCTGGAATATTTTGTCGGGCGCCGGGTCGACGAGATGTACGACGAGGAGACGCGGAGCGCCTTCTGGCCTGCGCTTGATGCGTACCTATGAAACAAGCGCGTCGCAAACTGTCGAGATCATCGCTCACCATGCCCACGGGCCGGTATGACCTGATCCTCACGTTCGTCCCCATGCTGAAGGAAGGACGGGTATACCGGGTCCTGAACTTCAGCTTCGACATCACCGAGCGCAAGCGGGCGGAGGAAGCTATTCGTGAGAGCGAGGAGCGCTTCCGGTTGCTGGTGGAGCAGGCCGTGGACGGCATCTTTTTGGCTAACGCGCAGGGCCGCTATATCGACGTCAACACCGCGGGCGCACGGATGCTCGGGTACACGCATGAAGAAGTCTGCCGGCTGTCGGTCACCGATGTGGTTTCCCCTGCAGACATCTCGCGCATGCCCGCCCAGATGTCGGCGTTGGCCAGCGGCTCGGTTACGACGAACGAATGGCAATTCCGTCGTAAGGACGGTTCGACGTTCACGGGCGAAGTCGTCGGCCGACAGCTGCCCGATGGCCGCCTGCTTGGAATATTGCGAGACATCACCGAGCGCAAGAAGACGGAGGCTGAGCTCCTGAACGTGACCGAAGATCTGTCCTCGCGGAACAAGGAGCTGGAATCCGCGAACAAGGAGATGGAAGCCTTCATCTACTCGGTGTCCCATGACTTGCGGGCGCCGCTCCGCACCATGGCCGGTTTCTCCAAAATCCTCATCGAGGATTTCGGCGGCAAGCTGGAAGACCAGCCGAAGGATTATTTGACGCGTATAACGAACGCCTCGGAGAAAATGACCGACCTCATCGAGGACCTTCTGCGCCTTTCGCGGATCTCAAAACAGGATATGGACCGGGTGGACTATGATCTCAGCAAGCTTGTTTCCTCGCTTGCGGCCGGCCTCCGCGAAACGGACCCCGGCAGGAGCGTCGAAGTCGCTGTTGCCGAAGGCCTGCGCGCCTCCGTGGACCCGAACCTGATCAGGGTCGCGCTCACGAACCTGGTCGAGAACGCCTGGAAATTCACGTCGAAAACGACGAATGCCCGGATCGAGTTTGGGGTTATAAAGTCTCAAGTTTCAAGTTCCAAGTCTCAAGTTTCAAAAGCTTCTGACTCCGAACCAGTTTATTTCGTAAGGGACAACGGCGCCGGGTTCGACCAGACCTACGCGGGCAAGATGTTCCTCCCGTTCCAGCGGCTGCATACGGAAAAGGAGTTCGAGGGCACGGGAATCGGCCTCGCCATCGTCGAACGCATCATCCGCCGCCACGGCGGCACAGTCTGGGCCGAAGGGGAAGTGGGGAAGGGAGCGACGGTGTTTTTCACGCTGGGGTAGCATCTGATTTCGGATTGCGGAATGGGGATTGCGGAATAAACATCGAAGAAAGACTATTTCGGATTGCGGAATGGGCATCCGGGAAGAAACAATTGCGGATTGAGAAATGAACACATAAGCATGGGAGAAAATACGTGAACAAGGATGACCTGAGAAAACGGACTCAGCAATTTGCATTGACTATAATAAAGTTCCATCGCTAGTTCAATCTTGGAGATTGAACCAAAACCTTAATGGGCGGTTCAGGCTTCAAGCCTGAACCAGCAAAGGGTTTCATCCAACAATGCGGCGAACCTTATGTAAGGAAGCGGATGAGTTGCTGGCGATAACTATTTCATCGATCAGAACGGCGAAAGGCGCACGTAAATGAGCAATAACGCTAGCATCAAAACTCCGCAATCCGCAATCCGAAATCCGAAATCGATTCTCATCATCGACGACAGCGAGGACGATATCCTGCTGACGAAAATGGTCCTGGCGAAGATCAGCCGGGAGATCCGGGTTGATACGGCCTTGAGCGGCGATGCGGGGCTTTCCTTTCTCAGGGGAGCGACAACGCCGCCGTCGCTTATATTCCTCGATTTGAAGATGCCGAAGCTCGACGGCTTCGACGTGCTGCGGGAAATACGAAACGACACGCGCCTCCGCGGTATACCGGTGGTGATCGTCACGCATTCGGACCTGGAATCGGACAAAGAGGCCTCATTTAAAGCAGGTGCGAATAGTTTTCTGAACAAGTCCGTGGACCTGGATATATTCGCGAAGAATATACGGATTGAACTGGAGAAATGGGCTGGACCGAGTAAGAAACAAGGACTGAGAGAGGAGGACTGAGTAAAACCAAAAGCAGGACTGAGTGCTGAGGTAAGTGCGAACGTCAGGGCCGACTCAGTCCTAATGTTGGTTCAATCTTGAAGATTGAACCAAAACATTAATGGGCGGTTCAGGCTTCAATCCTGAACCAGCAAAGGTAATTGCGAACCTACCCTGAACCAGCAAAACGGACTTAACCTCGAACCTGAGACCTGGGACTTGAAACTTGAGACTTTTAATGACTTGAGACCGTTCCTCTCACACCAAACTCTTCGATACGATCTCATGCACGTCCTTCGACAGCTTCGGGGCGTGCATTATCCTTTCAAGCTGCGCTTTCATGAGCGCCTGCCTTTTTTTATCATACCGTTTCCACATAGTGAAAGCCGAGACGAGGCGTGCGGCGATCTGGGGGTTCATGAGATCGAGGGCCAGGACCTGGTCCGCAAGGAAGGCGTATCCTTCGCCGTCCGGGGCATGGAACCGCACGGAATTGGCGGAAAAAGCGCCGATCAGGGAGCGGACCTTGTTCGGGTTCTTTATGTTGAACACCGGATTGCTCATGAGCGCTTTTACGGTCTCGAGCGTGTTCGGCAGTCGCGACAGGGCCTGGATCGAAAGCCACTTGTCCATGACGAGCGGATCGTCCTTCCACGTTTCATAAAAGGCCGCAAGCGCATCAGGGCATTCCGGGCAGCCGGTGTTCGCCAGGTTCGCGAGGCTTGCCATCACATCGGTCATGTTCCCCGCTGTCCGAAACTGTTCCATGCAGAGCCTCCGGACCCCGGGCTCGTCCAGTTCCATGAGATAGGTGAGACAGGTATTCTTCAGGCTTCTCCGTCCCACCGAGGACTGGTCCACCTTATACGGCCCTGAATCCTGGTTCGTGTAATACACCGCAAAGAACGTGTCCCGCAGCTCCGTTGCAAGGGTTTTCTGCACGAACCTGCGCGCCTCGTGGATTGCCGTCGGGTCGATCACGTCCATGAAGTCTGCAAGATAGGTCTCCGCAGGAAGCGAGAGGGCAAAAGCCTGGAAGGCCTTGTCATCCATGGAGCTTCCCAGAATTTTGTTGAAGGCGCTGCTGAACTGCGGATCGAGCCTGAGTTTTTTGCCCTGCTGCATGTCCCTGATCAACTGAAGGATGAGCTTGACCGCAAGCTGCTGACCAGCGTCCCATCGGTTGAACTCATCGGAGTCACTGGCCATGAGGAACAGCCGCTCCTGGTCGGTGAGATCGATGTCAACCTTGACCGGCGCTGAAAAGTGGCGCAGAACGGAGGGCACCGGTTTATGGGGAATGCCGGTGAACACGAAGGTTTCTTCCGCCTTCCTTAACTGGATTACTTTTGTTCCATCGGCTCCCCGTCCCCCTGTCGTCCCTGCAATCTTCAGCTCCAGGTCCTGTCCGTCCTCGCCGAGCAGACCGATTGCAACGGGGATATGAAAGGGCTTCTTCCCGGGCTGCCCCGGTGTGGGAGGGCAGGTCTGTTTGATCGCGAGCGTATAAGTCTTCGCCTTTTCATCATAAGTCCGGGTGATCCGCAGTTGCGGCGTTCCTGCCTGGGAATACCAGAGCTTGAACTGGCCGAGGTCGACGCCCGTGGCGTCCTCCATGGCCTTCACGAAATCGTCGGTCGTGACCGCCTGCCCGTCATGGCGCGAGAAATAGAGGTCCGTGCCTTTGCGAAAATTTTCAGGACCAAGGAGGGTCCGCATCATCCGGATCACCTCGGCGCCCTTGTTGTAAACGGTGAGGGTATAGAAGTTGTTGATCTCTACGTAGGACTCGGGCCGCACCGGGTGCGCCATGGGGCTTGCGTCTTCGCGGAACTGGTGGGTGCGGAGGACGTTCACGTCGCTGATGCGCTTCACGCCACGCGAGGTCATGTCTTCCATGAAGTGCTGGTCCCGGAACACCGTGAAGCCCTCCTTGAGCGAGAGCTGGAACCAGTCGCGGCACGTGATACGGTCGCCTGACCAGTTGTGGAAGTATTCATGTCCCACAACGCCCATGATGCCCTGGTAGTCCGCGTCCGTGGCGGTCTCGGGCTTCGCAAGGATGTACTTCGAGTTGAAGACGTTCAGGCCCTTGTTCTCCATGGCGCCCATGTTGAAGTCGTCCACGGCAACGATCATGAACGTGTCGAGATCGTACTCGCGCCCGTAGGTCCCCTCGTCCCATTTCATCGCAAGCTTGAGCGACTCCATGGCGTGGCTGCACTTGTCCTGGTTGTGGTGCTGGACGAAGATGCTCAGGTCGACCTTCTTCCCCGACATGGTCGTGAAACTGTCCCGGATGCGGGCTAGGTCGCCGGCCACGAGGGCGAAGAGGTATGCGGGCTTGGGAAAGGGGTCGTGCCATTTTGCGACGTGTTTTCCGTCTTTGAGATCGCCGCTCGAGATCAGGTTGCCGTTCGAAAGCAGTACGGGATACTTCTTTTTGTCGGCAACGACGGTCGTAAAGAAACGGGCCATGACATCGGGCCGGTCTGGATAATAGGTTATCTTGCGGAAACCCTCGGCTTCGCACTGTGTACAGAAGTTTCCACCCGAGAGATAGAGACCGGAGAGCTCTGTATTGTCCCGCGGATTGATCTCGGTTTCGATTTCGAGGGTGAAGCGGTCGGGGACCGGCAGGATCGTAAGCGACGAGGCATCGAGCTTGTAATCCTGCTCGCGCAGTGCCTGTCCGTCGATCTTCACTGCCTTGAGCGCAAGGTCCCTGCCGTTCAAAACGAGGGGGTGGATGCCTTCGTGTTTGTCGTGGTTGCAAATGACGGTCAGGAGCGACTTGACGCGGGTCTGCGTCTCGTCGAGGTCGAATTCAAGGTTCGCGGTCTCGATGAGGTAATCCGGCTTCCGATAGTCCTTCAGATGGATGGTTTTGTGCGCTTCCCCGCTTCTGGGTTCCGTCATAGAATAGTCACCTTGTGCTCTCGTAGATTGATCGGCCCGAAAAGGGCTGTTGAAAAACTATTTACTGTCTGCCGCTGCGGGACGAATCTCATGCATCGAATAACGCGGATGTTTTCATTATATCAGAACATCGTCGCAGAAGTAAGGGCTTTGCAGCCCCAAAGAAACAGGAATGCCGCCATTCAACTTGCCTCTTGACATCGGGAAAACAGCGAGAGACAATATCAGTATAGAAGTTCGGAAGTTTTTGCAGTACGAAATGCCGCGAGACTCTCAGCTTCGCGGCTTTTTTGTTTTTGACCTTCCGTACTTTCGAAGGCTCGAGCGGAAAGGAGGGAGTCCAGATGGCATCAAAAGGTAAAGTGAAATGGTTCAATGAGTCCAAGGGTTTCGGGTTCATCGAAAAGGAAGACGGCGGAGACGTCTTCGTGCATTTCAGCGAAATCGAGGGTGAAGGCTACAAGACCCTGGCCGAAGGCGAGGAAGTAACGTTTGAAATTGTCGACAGCCCCAAAGGCCCCAAGGCAGCGCATGTTGTAAAGATATAACTATCCGGGTACAGAAACGCAAAGCCCTCTCGCCCCCGGCGGAGAGGATCGGGTTTTGCCCCCCGCATTTTCATGGCGTGCTGGTTGCCGGAGCGCGACCATAAGGAGGAGCAGGACGTGAGGGGGCTTTGCCGACTACTATTTCGTTTGTATTTGTATAGAAAAAGCTTTGGTAGGAGGAGGTCCCGGTGTTGAGGCCCCCTCTGTCCCTTCTTCCGGCCTCTCACACACCCTCTGCCAGAAAGGGCGGGTATGCTCATGGAGGACGGTTATCTCGTCCAGTGTATTTTTTCTATCACGACCAAGGTCCGAGTTGCCTTGACGTCAGGGTTACCCTGGATGACGTCCATGATCACCCGGTCAAGGTCGTCCTGAGAGGCCGCCTGGACTTTGGCAACCACATCGATATCGCCATAGACGGCGGCCGCCTCCTTGATCTCGGGGTAGGTATGCAGATATTGTACAACCGCCTCCGAACGTTTTGCGGGTACTTCTATAAGTGCGTATGCAGTAACCATCGCTCGTCTCCCCCTTTCCCTGTATCCTCTTCCTGAAAAACCGGAACCTGAAAGCGGTTCACGCAAGAACGCAAAAGTTTAAAACACGGCAGCAAGGTTGCGAATTTACACGAACAATTGCCACTTCTCGGTTTATTCAATTATAGCATGATGAAGTTGCAAACCGCCCATGTCACGCTGCATTCTGGAACGCTTGCTACTTCTGTATGCGGAAACAAGAGTGGCAGGCGGTGAAGCGTGGCGGCTTGAGTGGATTAAAGTGTCCACAAAAGGGCTGTGCAAGCATTGGAGAAAAATACGAACAGGCCCCGAAATTGCGCCGCTTCGTAAATGCGCAAAAAAAGGAACTTCCCCCATCCGCTCTCGAAAGAGCAAATGGAGGAAGGGAGGAGAGAACGATGGATGCGATGCTTGTGCATACGCACCCTCGTTGTTGGGGACTGCGAGTATGTGATACGTTACAGGGCAAGAACGTGTTCCGCCGGTTGGTTTGTAATCGATGTATCTCTTTAAGCAGAGGAGGTGCACGAAAAAAATTATTTCGCGTCCGCACCTATCTTCCATTGAACAACAGCTGCATCACGCGGGCCAGGTCCCGGACATCCAGCGGTTTCTGCAGGAAAGTAAACCCCTTGCCCGTAATGGCGGCAATTGTTTCCGGCTCGGCACGGGAACCCATCAGGATTGCCGGGACCTGCGGCCTCGCTTCGGCAAGCCAGTGCGCAAGTTCCAAACCGTCCATCACGGGCATGGTCACGTCCGATATCACCAGGTCTATGGGTACGGTGTTGAGAATGGCCCTGGCCTGTATGCCGTTTGCGGCAGTATATACGTTCAAGCCGCCATTCATATTCTTCACCCGCCTTAACAGGCTGAAGAGGAATGGCTGATCGTCATCTACGAGCAGCACGCTTTTTACGTCTGCGTCACAGTCGACTGCAACTCCTTCCCCGGTTGTCGCACAGAGGTTTGTCATGAGGTCTCCCGCTTTCTCCATCAACCTCGGCTCCGGTACTCTGTTTGGTCCCTTCGCCAGGCCGTTACAGCATGTCGACCAGCTCCATGTCCCTGCTCCGGGTCAAGCTCCGGAGCTTCCCGATCGCCTGTTTTTCGATCTGCCGGACGCGTTCCCGGGTGATCCCGAACTGTTTTCCGATGCTGTCCAGCGTTCGGGGCGTTTCCGAGCTCAAGCCGTACCGCATCCGGAGGACGTTCTGCTCGGTGTCCGGCAGCTCTGCAATAACTTCGTTGAGATACTTGCGTCTGCCCTGTTCATTGACGGCCGCTGCGGGGGAGGGAGTGTTCGTGTCGCGCAAGACGTCCTTCAGGGTATCGTCGCCTTCATCGCTGATGAGCATGTCGAGAGAATAGGTGTCCCGTGACGTTTGGGCGAGCGCGCGCACCCGCTGGACGCTGACCTTCATTTTTTTAGCGACCTCTTCTGCCGCCGGTTCGCGGCCGAGCTCTTGGGTCAGCTTGCGCACGGTGCGCATATAGGCATTGGCAATCTCCGCAACATGGACCGGCAGGCGGATGATCCTCACCTGGTTCGCGATCGCCCGTTCGACAGACTGTCTGATCCACCATGACGCGTAGGTGCTGAACTTAAAGCCCCTCTTGTAATCGAATTTTTCAACTGCTCTGATCAGGCCGATGTTTCCCTCTTCGAGGATGTCGGAAAACGGCAGCCCCCGGTTGATGTATTTCTTGCCGATCGCAACTACGAGGCGCAGATTGGCCTCGATCATCCGGGCGCGGGCCTCCTCGTCTCCTTTTTCGATGCGCTTGGCGAGCGCCTGCTCCTGCTCGAAGTTCAAGAGCGGCAATTTTCTGATCTCTTTAAAGTAAAACTTGATGACGTCAAGCCCTTTGTCCTGTGCAGCATCCCGGGCCGCTTCAGCGGCATGGTCTTCATGCCCGTGAAGTGAAGCGTCACCGTGAGCTTCTTCGCGTTCCTCGTCCCGGGTATCAATGCCAGGAAATTCTTCCACCATCTGGTCCCATGGGCTCATGACAGCCTCCTCGGAAAAAAGTGTTGTGTTTGCTCTGTGCTTGTGTACTCTCGCACTTCTTGTGAAAGCTTCCTCTGCGTCATTTTTCTTCCCCCTCGTGTTAAGTAGGCTGTCTGCAGGATGTTGTTCATAGCCCCGCCTCATCGGCCGCGCTTTCCGGGCCAGCATCATGCAGAGCATGTTTGACGATGCGTTCGAATTCTTCTTTTTTTACTGGCTTGTGCACATACTCGAACACGCCAAGACTGACTGAATGCAGATAGGTCTCGATGTTTCCATATGCAGTGATCATGACCACCGGCACAAAAGGCCGCGATTGTCGCAAATCCGTGATGAATTCGATGCCGTTCATGCCCGGCATCCGGAAATCCGTAATGATCAGATCTACTGCGACATCTTCGCGAAGAAACGCCAAAGCAGAGACCCCGTCCGGCTGCAGTAGGACTTGATAGCCCATGTCGTGAAGGATTTCCTCATAGGAACGGAGGTTTTCCTGCTCGTCGTCTACGACAAGTACAGTTTTCGTTTTTTTGCCGGTCATCTTAGACATGTAGCTGACAGTCATGGGTGAAACCTTAGGGTAATGATTTGCCACATCGGTACATTTGTAAAAGCAAGGCCAATGCCAGAATATCTAAGCGTGAAGAATCAAGGGGATAGGAGGGCGAAATGGGACTATATTAGCCCTAATCGGGTCATTTTGAACGGTTTATTTTGAGGGGGAGGTTATTTTGACTTGCGAAAGGAAGCAAGAGTGCGCCGACTAGCGAATGCAGGATCAATGGAGGCGGATAACTCACGAAAAAACACCTGCGACGTTGTGATGATAAGAGTCGGACGAACCGGGGTGACGCCAGAGAGACCGTTTCCTTCGATTTTTTCCGAGTTCATCGAGATTGACACATTTCATCCCGGAGCTTTCAGTTTTCTTTTGAGCGTTGACAAGGATATGCCGAGTGCTTTCGCAGTCTGCGTATAATTGCCGCCGCATCGTCCGAGCACATATTGAATATGGTTCATCTCTACTTCTTCAAGCGGCAGAATGGGGGCCTCCGCATCAGTGCTCCCGCTGCTGGCAGCTTCGGCCAGCGTCGCTTTCGGCGCCTGGCCCAGCAGCTCCGAGGGCCTGAACTCGCTGCCTCGCTGGAGCAGGTACGCCCGTTCGAGAATATTTTTCAATTCACGAACATTTCCGGGCCAGTCATAGCTACAGAGATTTGCGATCTCCCTTTCCGATAACACGACCTCATGGCCGTCTGTAAGCGCTTTGAGCAGGTGTTTGCAGAGACCGGGGATATCGGAGCGGCGTTCCCGGAGCGGAGGGATATGTATCCGGACGACGCTCAAGCGGTAATAGAGGTCTTTCCGAAAGGTCTTGCCCAGAAAATCTTCGAGTTTAACGCCCGTTGCCGCAATGATACGGACGCTGACCGGCCGGATAGATTCGCTGCCAAGCCGTCTCAGTTTTTTCTCGTCGATGGCGGAAAGGAGTTTGGCCTGCAAATGCATGGGCATTTCACCGATCTCGTCAAGAAACAGGGTCCCGTTTTCGGCCATTTCGAACAGTCCCTTGCGGGCGGAAACGGCGCCGGTAAAGGCGCCCTTCTCATACCCGAACAACTCCGCTTCAATGAGGCTTTCCGGCAGGGACGCGCAGTTGATGCTGATAAACGGGGCTTTACGGGTACGGCCGCGGTAATGGATCGCTTTGGCAGCAAGGGTCTTGCCCGTGCCGGTCTCTCCGGTAATGAGCACCGGCGAATCGGTGGTAGCCGCGAGATCCACAAGCTTCAGGGTTTCGGAAAGGCCCTCGCCGCCGATGACGACGGTTTCTTCGCTCTCCCGGGTGCGCTGATAATCCTGGATCTGTTCCACGTTTTCCAGCTCCAGCGTGCGGAACGCCTGCCGGACAGCGAGGCCCAGCTCTTCCAGGTCGTAGGGCTTCGACAGGTAATCGGATGCGCCGGACCGGATCGCCTTCACGGCGTTTTCGAAACTCGGGAACGCGGTCGAGAAGATGATCTTTGTCTGGTCGTTGCATTTCAGGATGGAGGAACAGAGTGTATGGCCTTCTCCATCGGGGAGCTGTTGATCGAGGAGGACGACATCGATCTTTTTCTGGTGGCAGAAAGCGAGGCCATCCATGGCCGTATTGGCAACGAGGACTTCGACGGCCTCACTCGCCAAGTAGTCCCTGACGGCATTTGCGAACACTCTGTCGTCATCGATGACGAGAAACGTCTTTTTCACATTACCGTTGCTCATGCTTTCCCTCCGGAAGCGATATGGTAACCAGGGTACCCTCGCCCCTGCGGCTTTCCACCTCGATCGTCCCTTTCATTTTTGTCAGCATTTTTTTGACGATCACGAGCCCGAGTCCGGTGCCTTTGGCCTTGGTCGTGTAAAAAGGTTTGAACAAGTCTTTCATCTTGTCTTCGGGGATCCCGGAACCGTTGTCCTCTGCCTGGATGTGGATCATACGGCCCGATTTGAGGATGCGCAGCTCGATCTTCGGATGTTCCTTTTCGCTGACGGCGTCGGAGGCATTTGTCAGGATGTTCAACAGGACCTGCTGAAGCGCCCGGGGGTCGGCGCAGATCCGTTCAGCAGCGGGATCCAGCTTCAGATCGAGGTCAATTCCTTTTTTCGTGAAATCTTCCCTGACGAGCGGCAGGAATTGCTCCATGAACGCCGGGATGCTCAGGTCCTGCGGCTCCTGGGTCTCGTACATGTTAAAGGTTTTGAGTGACCTCAGCAAAAATTCGACCCGGCCGATCTGTCCGAATATCCGGTCGAGATAATCGACGATGGCTTCCTGAGACAGCGTAGACAATTTTGCCTTCATAAGGCCGAGGATCATGTTGATGGAATTGATGGGATTGCCGATCTCATGCCGCACGCCCGAGAAAATGTAGCCGATGCTGTCCATGGTGCTGACCGACTCGGCAATGGACTCGAGCCGCAGTTTTTCCGTAACGTCCCGTTTGAGGGACACAAAATTTAAAAGCTCTCCCGACGGCCCCCAGACCGGAGAAATCGTGCAGTCTTCATAGTACTGGGTACCGTCCTTTTTTTTGTTGACCAGGAGCCCCCGCCAGACGCCTTTACGCCTGATTGTTTCCCTGAGTTCCTGGTAAAACTCGCCAGCCTGCCTTCCGCTGTCCATGAAATGGAGCGTATTACCCAAGACTTCTTCTTTAGAATACCCCGTAATTTGCTCGAAAGCAGCGTTTACATACTGAATTTTTCCTGCAGCGGGCTCGGTGATGACGACTGCTTCAGCCGTGGATTCTACGGCTGAGGCAAGGCGAACCTGCTGTTCTTCTATGCTGAACCGGTAGAGAGCCTCCCCGATGATGAGTGCCATCCCCTCCAGGGACTCGACGGTCTTCAGGGGGAACATCCCCTCCCGTTCGTCGGCGAGATGGAGGGCGCCGAGCGTCTTGTCCCGGTAGCGGATGGGGACCACGACGATCGAGTTGAACCCCCTTTGCTGACAGGTGCCCCTAAACCGCTTTTTTTGCGCACTGGGAAGATTGTCCAGGAACGTCACGGCATTGTTGTAGAAGAGTGAACCCTGCGCCGTCATCGCACTGGCGTCTTCCGGGGCCAGTATTCCCGACACGACCCGCGTGCACGCGCATTGGTCGACGGCAAGGGACAGCGTGCTCTCTGATTCTATGAAGGAGTTGTCGAATCCGGCGCAGGTCACAAAGGGAACGCGCTCATCCTGGTCCGTTACCCGTATGCCCACATTGCGACAGCCGCACCAGGAGCGAATGATCTCAGCGGCCTCATCCAGATAGTTCTTGCGGGAGTAGGTTCGCGTGTACAGCTGCAGCAGGCTGTTCGTGGCCGAGGTGCGGCGTTCGGCGTCTTTGAGTGCGGTGATGTCGCGGGCCGCGGCAAAGATGCCGATCATCTTTCCGGCATCGTCGCGATAGGCGGAGGCGTTGTACAGGACCGGCGTCACCCGGCCGGTGCGGTGGCGCATTTCGAGCGCATAATCCATGACCTTGCCCTCGCGGAACACCTGCTGATAGACGGCGCGTGCCTTGGCGGGCTCGGTGAAATATTCGGAGAAATCGGTGCCGATGAGCTCATCCCGCAGATGGCCGGTCGCCATTTCGGCAGCGGCGTTCGCGTCGGTGATCTGTCCGTTGGGGCCGATGGTGACCAACGGGTCGAGGCTGGCCTCGATCAGGCTCCGGTTGTAGGCGAGGGATTGCCGCAGTTCGTCCTCTGCGCGTTTGCGTGCGGTGACATTGATGAGGGTGAAGATGAGCCCGCTTACCCGGCCGTCGGCTTCCTTGACCGGCAACACGTTCCAGTCCCAGTAGGCAACCTCCAGCTCGGGCCGGGAGGTGAACATGAACGGCTTCTCATAGGCCAGGTAGGGCTCGCCCGTTTCCACGATCTTTCGGAATAGCGCCTCGTACTCCTCATTGGGATAGAGGTTAAAATGGTTTTTCCCGACGTAAAAATCCGGCGCGCTGTAACCCGCCTCAGCATAGGCCCGGTTCACGCGAATGAAGTTGAAATCCTGGTCTATGTATGCGACGAGCATATGGGTCGTGGAGAAAAACCGTTCAAGAAGTTCCGACGTCCTCTGCAGGGCATCGAAGTTTCTGCGCAAATCGTCCTCCATGCCGAACCGGAAGACCGCCTCGCCGATGATGTATGCCAGCTGCTCGAGGAACACGACGGTATTTTTTGTAACATGCCGTCCCGTTCATCGGCAAGATGGATTGCGCCGACGGGTTTTTCACGGTAGCGTATGGGGATGACGGCGAGCGACTTGTAACCGTAACGCATGCAAACGCCGCGGTACCGCGCCCGTTCTTCATCAGTCAGATCATCGATGAACCTCGTCGTGTTGCCGGAGAAGAACGAACCGTTCGGCGTCATAGCGGCGAGGTCCGGAGGTTCCGGCGTCCCCGCAATGATCCGCGTACAGATGCAATGGTCCTTCTCGACCGACAGATTATTTTCTTCATTCAGGAACGCGCTATCGTATCCTTCGCAGGACTCGAACGGGATCTGGTTGTCCGGGTTGGCAAGCCGGATGCCCACGTGGTGAATGCCGCTCCATTCGCGGATAAGTCCGCAAGCAGCATCCAGGTATTCCTTGCGCGAGTATTTCTGCGTAAAAAGCTTGAGCAGCGCATTGGTGACCTCTGTTCTCTTTTCAGCCTCTTTCCGCAGCTGTTCATTGGACAGGGAGTCGACTGCATAGGAGACGTCGTCGGCGAGGGAGGAGAGAAGCCCAATCTCCTCCTTCGTGAAGGACCGGGGATGGTCCCCGTACACGGTGAAAGCGCCGATGACCTGTCGGAGCCGGAGCGGAGCGGGAAGGCGGCCGACGTGCGGAAGCCCTGGCACAGCGCCTTGTCGCGCCAGGGACGCATCATGGGGTCGTGCTCGATGTCGTCGCAGATCAGGTATTTCCCCTCGAAAACGGCCCTGCCCGTGGGGCCGCGGCCTTCCGGGACGTCGGCAGCAACGACGGAAGATTTCATCAGGTATCCGCCCTCGTCCCCGTAGCTTTCGACGGGGACGATCCGTTCGTTGCGGGGTCGGTCAGGCCGATCCAGGCCATTTTAAATCCTCCGTCTTCGACCGCTATGCGGCAGACCTCCTGGTACAGCTGCTCGGTGTCATTGATCCTGATGATCGTTTCGTTGACCTTGCTGAGAACGGAATAGAGCCGGTTCAGGCGGGAGATGTCCTCCTCCGCCTTTTTGCGGTCCGTGATGTCGTGGAAATAGACGGCAATGCCGTCCTCGTTCGGATGGGCGCGCACCTCGACCCAGACGTCGAGCAGAGGCGACATTGCTTCGAACTGCACGGGCACCCGTTCTTTCATGGCCTTTCGGTACTGTTCCTCGAACATGGAGCCCATTGCCTTCGGCACGATGTCCCACAAGGTCGCGCCGATCAGGTCCCCCCTGTCTTCTCCCCCACATCTCGGCTGCCTTGGTGTTCACATAGGTGAACCGCCAGTCGCTGTCGAGCGTGAAAAAACCTTCATTGATGGTTTCGAGCGTCTCCACCAGTCGCCGGCGCGATTGATCGAGCTGGTCTTCGGTCTGTTTGCGGTCGCGCCGCACTTCCGCCTCGCGCAGTTCCCGCTCCACGGCAGGGATGAGCCGGGCAAGGCTGCCCTTGATGATATAGTCGTGGGCGCCGGCCCTCATGGCCTCCACGGCGATGTCCTCGCCGATATTGCCCGAGACGATGATGAACGGCAGGTCGAGTCCGCTGTTCTTCAGGAGTTCCAGGGCAGCAATACCGCTGAAATGCGGCATGAGATAGTCGGAAATGACGATGTCCCACTGCTTTCGCGCCAGCGCGTTCTGCATGGCTTCGGGCGTCTCGACGCGTTCGTATACCGGTTCGTAGCCGCCGCGCCGCAGCTCCCGGAGGAGCAGGAGGGCAGTCGTCCTCGGAATCCTCGACGATCAGTATGTGTAAGGGTTTGGACATGAAAGTTCATAAGTTCAAGTTCAGAGT
This sequence comes from Nitrospirota bacterium, assembly GCA_963754875.1. Taxonomy (GTDB): domain Bacteria; phylum Nitrospirota; class UBA9217; order UBA9217; family UBA9217; genus JAJYKN01. Next base: position 9,965 of record CAVWHO010000016.1, on the reverse strand, counting down.
TCAAATTGCGGATTCGAATGAAGTTCCAAGTTTTACTCGCGAACTCAGAACTGTGAACTCTGAACTATTTTCATCACGGCGTTTCATTCAACACCAGCCAGTACAGCCCCAGCTGGTTTACGGCTTCGGCGAACTGGTTGAAGTCCACGGGTTTTCGGACGTAGCTGTTCGCGCCGAGCTTGTAGCTTTCGACGCGGTCCCTGTCCTCGCTCGACGTGGTCAGAACAACGACGGGCAGGAGCTTCGTCCTTTCGTCCTTGCGGATGCGCTGAAGCGCCTCAAGCCCGTCCATCCTGGGCATCTTGAGGTCCAGCAGGACCACCTGGGGCAGGATCTTCGTGTCGCGTCCCGCATATTTGCCGGTGCCGAACAGGTAGTCCAGCGCCTCGACGCCGTCCTGGGCCACGACCACCTCGTTCATGATCTTGCTTTTTTTAAGCGCCCGGAGCGTGAGCTGCACGTCATCGGGATTGTCCTCGACTAACAGAATGACTTTGGTGTTCATTATATATTTTCCTCCTGAGTAACAGTTCAGTTGCGAATTCCAGTCTCTGGCTTTTCCCCTCAGATGTTATTCCGCACAAGCCGGAGTAACGAAAAAAGGTTATTGAGGTTGACCCGAAGCCGTTTTATAACGTAAAATACACCGTCGTCCCCTTGTTCACTTCGCTTTCGATCCACACCTGGCCGCCGTGGCGGTTGATAATGCGCTTGACCGTGGCAAGGCCGATGCCGGTGCCGGGAAATTCCTCGATCTTGTGCAGCCGCTGGAAGGGGCTGAACAGCTTGCCCGCATAGGTCATGTCGAACCCCACGCCGTTGTCCTTCACATAGAATACTTCGGCATTCTCCCTGTGGGTGACCCCGAATTCTATCACACTCCGGGAGGCTTTTTCACTAAATTTCCACGCATTGGAGAACAGGTTCTCAAGCGCCACGGTCAGGAGACGGGCGTCACCGTATGCGGTAAGGCCGTCGGCAATGACGAATTCCGCGGACCGTTCGGGGTGGCTTTGCGCGAGCCTTCCCGCAACGTCCTTCCCGATGACGCTCAGGTCGACACGTTCGCGGTTCATTTCGCTGCGGGTGACGCGGGACAGTTTGAGGAGATCGTCGATGAGGTGCCCCATCCGCACGGTGGCATTCCGGACGCGGTCAAGGTAGCTTTTGCCCGTGTCGTCCAGCTTGTCCGCGTAATCTTCGAGAAGGGCAAGGCTGAAACCCTCGATGCTCCGGAGCGGCGAGCGGAGATCGTGGGACACCGAATACGCGAAGGCCTCCAGTTCCTTGTTGGTGCTCTCGAGCTCGGCCGTGCGTTCGATCACGCGCGCCTCGAGCTCCCTGTTGAGCTTTTGGATTTCCTCCTCCGCCTGCTTGCGCTCGGTAATATCGCGCGTGACCTTCGAGAAACCCTTCAGATTCCCGGCGTCGTCCTTTAATGCCGTAATTACCACATTGGCAAAAAATCGTGATCCGTCCTTTCGGACCCTGACACCCTCATCTTCAAAGCTCCCCTTGGCGGCTGCCTCGTTAAGTTCGCGGGCGGGTTTTCCGCTGAGGTTATCTTCCTCGGTGTAGAAGCACGAAAAATGCTTACCGATTATTTCTTCCGGTGCATAGCCCTTTATTCGTACCGCTCCCTCGTTCCGATTTGACTACATTCCCTTCTGCGTCGAGCATGACAATCGCGTAGTCTTGCACGCTCTTTACCATGAGGCGGAACCGCGCCTCGCTTTCCCGCAGGCCTTCCTCCGCCTCTTTTCGCTCGGCAATCTCTTCGTTCAGCTCATCCCGTGACGCCGTCACCTTTTTAAATTTTCCGTCATGGAATCGATGAGTCTCGAAAGTTGTCCCACTTCATCCTTTGCGACTGTCCCCACTTTGTAATCAAAATTGCCGCTGCCGATTATTTCCGTTCCCCGCTGCAAGGTTGGATCGGTTCCGTGAGACTTCTGGCAATGGCCGCTGCCGCCAAAACGCCGGCAAGTATCATGAAGGCCCCTACAGCGTCGACGAAGCCGGCTTGATCTCCACCCAACAGGGACGTGGCACTTACATCATTGAACCCTGGAGCGAGGAACGGCAGGCGGGCAAGCGTGCAATCAACTTGCAAACTCAGATGGAGCAATTCGTCGCCGCTTTGTTCAAACAGGGGTACCACCCTGAAGAGATACTTGACACCCTGACTTTCACCATTCAAACAGCCAGCAAAAATATATTATCAAATGATGACCATAAAAGAGAGGAAGAATGAGAACGAATAACAGCAATCAGTTGGACACAAATGAGTTGAGCACCCAGGATACTTTCGGAAAAGCCAAACGGGAGACAAAGAAACAGGATGTGCATATGAGCCCTGTTGCCCTGACCATCTTCATCCTGTTGATGACAGCAGCGGTCATCGCCGCTGCTGTTATGGACACGCGCGGCGTACCGGACGAACAGATTCTGATGATAGTGGGTCCGGTCATGGTTGTGGCATTCCTGCTGCTCTTTGCCATCAAGATGGCGCGCCAATGGGAAAAGGCAGTCGTCCTGCGCATGGGCAAGTTTCGCGGCTTGAAGGGTCCCGGCCTGTTCTGGATCATCCCCATCCTCGATTCGATCACCAACTGGATCGACCAGCGCGTGATGGTCACGCCGTTCTCCGCTGAGAAGACACTCACCCGCGATACCGTGCCGGTCAATGTGGACGCCGTGCTGTTCTGGGTGGTGTGGGATGCCGAGAAAGCCGCGCTCGAAGTGGAGAACTACCGCAACGCCATCGCCTGGGCTTCGCAGACCGCCCTGCGCGAGATCATCGGTCAAATGACCCTGGCGGACATCCTGGTGGGGCGCGCCAAGATGGACGCGGAACTGCAGAAGATCATCGACGAGCGCACCACCCCCTGGGGCATCACCGTGCAGTCCGTGGAGATCCGCGATGTGATCATCCCGGCCGACCTGGAAGACGCCATGAGCCGCCAGGCGCAGGCCGAACGCGAACGCCAGGCGCGTGTCATCCTGGGCGAATCCGAAATGCAGATCGCCGCCAGTTTTGCCGAAGCCTCCAAAGCCTATGTCGATAATCCAACCGCCCTGCATCTGCGCGCCATGAACATGCTCTTCGAAGGACTCAAGGACAAAGGCGCCCTGGTGATCGTGCCGTCAAGCGCAGTGGATACCATGAACCTGGGCGGGATGTCCGGGATCACTGCCCTGGCGCAGCAAGCACGAAAAGACGAGTAAGGCTAATCGGCAAACAGGGGTCTGTGAAACCCGCTCTTTGATTTCGCAGACCCCTGAACCTTGGATATACACTCATCGCATTCAAAAAGAATGTTTCACGTGAAACAATAGGAGAAAAATGAGCAACAGCATCACAGTCAACCATCTCACCCACCGCTTTGGAGATCGTACCGCCATTGACGACCTGACCTTTAACGTGGAAAAGGGCGAGGTCTTCGCCCTGCTTGGTCCCAATGGCGCGGGGAAGACCACCACCATCCGCGTGCTCAACGGGCTGTATCATCCCAGCGCGGGCAGCGTGCGCGTGCTGGACCTCGACCCGCAGACGCACGGACCAGCAGGTGCGCCGCAGCACGGGCGTGCTGACCGAGACCAACGCGCTGTATGAACGCCTGACCGCCAGGGAGAACCTGCATTTCTTCGGGCGCTGTTACGGGCTGCCAGAATCGCTTGTGTTAAAAAGAACCGACGGAATTTCTTGAAAAATTCGGACTTTCCGCGCGTGCAGCCGATCGTGTGCAGACCTTCAGCAAAGGCATGAAGCAGCGCCTGGCGCTTGCCCGGGCCTTCCTCACCCTGCCCGCTGTCCTCTTTCTGGATGAACCCACCTCCAGCCTTGACCCGGAATCCACGCAGCAGGTGCATGAGATGATCGAATCCATCCGCCGCGAGGACGGGCGTCACGGTCTTCCTCTGCACCCATCACCTCGAAGAGGCCGAGCGTTTGGCGGACCGGCTGGCCATTCTCAGCTCCGGGCGCCTCATGGCGCTGGGCAGCCTGGAGGAACTCGACCGCCGCATGAACCCGCACCTGTGGGTCGAGGTGGACTTGCTCCAGCCAGTCGAAGAACCCGGCAACCTGAAGCGTTTGCCCGGTGTACTGAATGTTGAGTCACTCGAGAAGCGCTTGCGTGTGGAAGTGGAAGCAGAGTCCGTCATCCCGGTAGCTGGTGACGAACCTGGTGAATGCAAAGGCGCAGATTACCAGCGTAACGCCGGTCAAGCGTTCGCTGGAAGAGATTTACTTCAGCCTGCAGGCGGAAGCAAGGGAGAAGGCACAATGAACTGGAACACTGTAATCACCATCGCAAAAAAGGACATCCAGGAGGCGCGCCAGAACAAGGCGGTCTGGCTGCCCATCCTGATCGTGCCGCTTATTTTCGTGGTCATCCTCCCGGTCGCCATGGTGCTCGCCATCTCCGCAGGCAGGGACGCGGCGCAAAGCCTGATCAACGACCCCGACCTGGCCACCTTCCTGGAGAAGATGCCCGCCGCCATGCTGCAAAGCATCGCCGGGTTGAACGGCGCACAGAGCCACCGTCGTCATGATGTTGGGATATTTCTTCGCACCTTTCTTCCTGATCATGCCGCTGATGTACGCCACGGTCATCGCCGCGGAGTCCTTTGCCGGGGAACGGGAACGCAAGACCATCGAAGCGCTGCTTTACACCCCCGCCACCGATTTGGAGCTGTTCCTGGGCAAGACCCTAGCCGCCTTCATCCCCGCCGTGGTCATCACGGTCGGCAGTTTCCTCGCCTACAGTGTTGTGCTCAACGCGGTCTCCTGGCCGCTGATGCAGCGTATCTGGTTTCCGCTGGTCAACTGGTACCCGCTCATCTTCTGGGTCGCGCCGGCGATCGCCCTCCTGGGCATCACCGCGACCGTGCTCATCTCGCGCCAAAGCGCAGACCTTCATGGGCGCTTATCAATCCAGCGCTTCGCTGGTGCTGCTGGTACTCGCCTTGCTCGCCGGGCAAATGACCGGGGTGCTTGTACCTGAGCCCGATCGTCGGGCTGCTGTTGGGCACCGGCTTCTGGTTGGTGGACCTGGTTCTCATCCGGCTTGCCATCCGCAGCTTCAACCGCGAAAAACTACTGGCTTCTGGAATCTGAATTGTTTCACGTGAAACAGTTATTTCTGAGGGTAGCGGGTTTTATCAAAAAAGCATATACTTGGTTCGTTCTCTTCCGCGGTAGTCAAATCCCGCGGAAATCCGAGACCGGGTGAATCTAATGACCATCAGTGTCCCCCTGCTTCTAACTTATCTCCTTTCCATCCTGGTGATGATCGGGCTGCCGATCTTCCTGGCAATCTTCTTTGTCAAGCGTTATCGCGTCTCCTGGCTGGTCGTGCTGGCTGGCGTGGCGACTTTCGCGGTGGCGGCGGTGCTCAACTCCTTCGTGCGCAGCAAGGTGTTTGACCTGTTCAACGCCGGCACCCTGCCGATGCCGTCCCAGCAGTGGACCCCGGTTGTGGTTGCCCTCATTGTCGGTCTGGGCACCGGTTTCTTCGAGGAAAGCATGCGCTGGATCGGTTTCACCGTGCTGGGCAGGAAACGCAAGAAATTTGGCTCCGCCCTGGCGCTCGGCGCGGGGCACGGGGGCATCGAGAGTATCCTCATCGCCAGTTTCCCCTACTGGCCCATCTACGGCGGGCTGATCCTGACCATGATCACCGTGCTCTTCTACAACGCCGGCGGACAGATCGCCAAGGGTGTTTCCAGTGACCAGGTCTCCTATATGCTCTCCCAGATCCAGGGCTTCTGGAGTTCCCCCTGGCATCTCGGGCTGCTGCCCGGGGTGGAGCGCATCATCGCCATGAGCACCCAGATCCTGCTTTCCATTATGGTCTGGAAATCGGTTGCCGACCGCTCCTTTGTCTGGTTCCTGGTCGCCATTCTCTACCATACCATCGTTGACGCGCTGGCAGTCTTCCTCGGCCAGATCGGCTGGTCGTACTGGGCGGTGCAGGGCATCCTGGCGCTCTTCCTGCTGCTCAACGTCTACCTGATCTACCGCTTTATCAAGGAAGAGAAGGAAATCGAGGCGGAGATCGCGGAACTTGGCGACGTTGAAGATGAAGATGAGGATGACGAAGACGACGAAGAAGATGACGACGAGGACGATGAAGACCTTGACGACGAAGAGGATGAAGTCGAGGACGAAGCGGATGTAGAACCCGGGGATGAACCGGAAGAGAAAAAGTAGCCGTTTTCCCCGCCTTGTCTTTCAATTCAATTTAAGTTGCTTCCCGGTGGACACTCCGCCGGGAAGTTTTATTTTCGTTTCTGGAACCAGGCGATGGCTTTGCCGATCTCCTCGTTCATCACCAGGAACAACCCCTGTCCTGGGGCTAGTTCTTCCGCTTTCACGACCCGCAGGCAGCCCTCCATCTCCTCCGCGCCGGGCAGCAGCTCGCGCAGGTGGTTGGGCGCGGCTTCCAGCACTCCTTCTGGAACACAGTCCTTGGGTCGTCCAGCTGCAGCGCCAGCGGGTAGATCTGCGCTTCCAGCAGGTCCTGGAAGAAATGCGTGCCCAGCGAAGGCTCGGGCGGCAGCGCCAATGCCCTCGCCCGGCCAGCTCCACCAGCGCGCGGGTGTTGTAAATATCGCCGTAATCGATCGGCACGCCCAGGTCGGAGTTGGAGCTGCCCCAGCGCCCGGGCCCGACGCAGATGAAGCGCTCGCCCTTCAGCGCGGCGTTCAGCCTGCCGATGGCGCGCGCCAGCTCGGACGCGGTCGTTCATTGGTCGGCAGGGCGAAATAGCCCTCGGGCGGCACGTACAGCACATAATCCACCTCGTCCGGATCATGCCCTGCGGGCACCATAAAGTCGCGTGGAGAAGATGATGTCCTCGGTCGGCAGGTCGGCGGGCAGGCGTGGCCACCTCGGTCTGCCAGCAGTGGCTCTGCGGGCGGCACTGCAAGATGGTGATGCACAGCTGCGGGCTGGCTGCTCTCCGTGTTCGTCGATGCTGCAGGGTGAATTCCACATCCACCGGCGAGTGGTAGCCTGCTCCAGCGATGTGCAGGATCTCGCGCATGCGCTCGGCAAAGGGGGTGCGCCGCAGCAGTTCGTCGAAGGTCAGCACCAGGTTGCGCGGGTCGCCTGCATCACGGTGCGTGCGCATGCGATTCGAAAGTAGCCGTCCTCGTCCACCTGGGCCAGGTAGCGCAGCGGCGGGTAATCGCGCAGTCGAGCACATCGTGCACCGGCAGGGTCTTGAAGGTGTTGTCTTCCAGGTCGATCAGGTCGACGTACTGCTGCGAATAGCGCCGGATGGATTTGGGGTCGTTGGATGGGGCGCAGCAGGGGGTGGCTGAGCGCGACCAGGCGCGGGTAATCGTTGCCCACCCGGTCGACGGCGCGCGTGCCCAGCCCCCACACCAGGCGCACAAAGCCGTCCTCGCGCGCGGATCTGCGGCGCCCAGCGGTACAGGTTGCGGCTGAAGGCCACCCCGGCGGCGTGCGGCAGGAGATAGTCGCCGAAGCGTTCGCCCTCCACCACCTGGATCAGGATGCGCCATGCGCTCGTCGTAATCCTGCAGCCCCTTGCTGCGGCGGTAGAGCAGCGCATTGGGGTTGAGGGTGGAGGCGTAGATCTGCGCGATGGCGCTGGGTCAGGCTGTGCAGGTTTTCGTTCAGGCGTGCCCTGGTTGGGGCAGAAGATGCTCTCGTATTTTCCGGCAAAAGAGGTGCCGAAATTATCTTCCAGCAGGCTGGAGGAGCGCACGATCAGCGGCTTGTTGCCGATCTTGATCAGCATGGTCTGCAGCTGGTCCAGGATATCCGGCGGGAAAGTGCCCTGCTTGAAAATCCTCCACGATCTGCGGGTAATCGGCGCGCATCTCGTCTTCGGTCTTGTACTTCTGGTCGTTCCAGTGGACCAGGTTGTTGATCGACATGAAGGTGTACATCTCGTCCGAGCCGATGAAGTAGGATTCGGGCATGCGAGATGCAGGGCAGCTGCGTTCAGTTCGGCGATTGTTCTTGAGGATGTGCTGCGCCAGCAGCATGCCGGCGGCCTTGCCGCCGATGCGCCCGGCGCCGATCTTGCGGCGGCGGATCTCGGCCAGGTCGCCGATGGTGAACCATTCCTTGGCAATGTTGATGTAGCGCAGCTGGTCGCTGATCAGGGTGCGGATGAGCACCACCTTGCGATTCTTCCAGGCGGGCTTCGTAGCTGCGCGCGTTCGGCTTCGGGCATGCTTTCGATGGTCATGGCCTGCTCGAAGACCAGATCCAGCGGCGCCAGTTCGGGGTTGATCGCCAGGCGCATGTCGCTGCTGAGGCAACGCCGCGTTCTCTCAGCACCTCGCTGATCAAGCGTTTCCAATAGCTCGAAAGGCAGGTGCTGGCTGAAGAGCAGGTCGGTCAGCTGGTCGCGCACGATGCGACTTGCGCAGCTCCCATGATCTCGGTGGGTTCCTGCCGTAGGGGTTGTCGATCCCTTCCTGCTCCTGGGTCTGGATGGCCTCGTCGCGCACCTGGGCTTCAAAGTCGTGCTGGGTCAATGATGCCGCGCGTTGAAACAGCTCCTCGCGCATGCGCGCGCGGATGCGCGGCGCCAGGATGGGATACTGGCCCAGCGCCAGGGTGAGGCTGAGCAAGTCGTTCGGAGGAGTTGGGCAGAAAATCCATTTAATTATTTCTAGAAATAATTATCGTGCCTGATATGATTTCCCCTCTCGCGCAGAGAGGGGAATGAGGTTCGGTGATGAGCGAGGTTTAGCCCAGGTGCATGGGCATGATCACATGCACGAAATTGTCATCGCCCACCGGGCGGATCACACCCGGGCGTGTTGTTGGCGTTGGTTTCCAGCGCCACGTTGGGCGTGTTGATCACATCCAGCACCTCGCGCAGGAATCGCACGTTGAAAGCGATCACCAAGCCGGCTGCCTTCGATGGTGGCATCCATCTGGATATCGCTCTTGCCGGTTTCTTCGGTCTGGGCGGTGATCTCGACCTCGCCCGGGCCGTCGTCGTCGGGCAGGATGTTCAGGCGGATGACGTTGTTGCCTTCGCGGGCGATGATCTCGGCCTGTTTGCAGGCTTTGAGGAAGGCCGGGGTGGAGAGGATGGTGTGGGTCTTGAAGCTCTGCGGGATGATGGCGCGGTAATCGGGGAAGTTGCCGTCGATCAACTGCGAGACCAGTTCGGCGTCCTTGAGGTGGAAGATCACCTGTCCGCGGCCCGGCGGGACGACCATGGTGACAGCTTCTGTCGCTGTCGCCGGCGATGCGCGCCAGTTCGCTCAGGGCGCGGGCCGGGATGATGATGGAGAAATTCTGCTTGATGGGGTTGGCCAGCGGTTGCTTTGCGCACCGAAATGCGGAAACCGTCGGTGGCCGCCAGGGTGATCTCGTTTTCGGTGACTTTCATCATCACGCCCTGCAGCACCGGGCGGGCTTCATCGCTGGAGGCGGCAAAGGCCACCTGCTGGATCATTTCTTTGAAATCGGCCACGTTCAGTTCCACGCCTTCGGTCAGGTCGGGCACGGGCATGGGCGGGAAGTCCTGGGCGTCGATGCCCTTGATATCGTGTGACGGAGCTGTTGCAGCGCACGTTCAGGGTCTGGGTGCGCGTGTCGAGGGTCAGAGCTGCACCGTGTCAGGTGGGAAGGTGCCGACCAGGTCGACAAAGGTGCGCGCCGGGACGGTGATGGAGCCTTCTTCCTGGATCTGCGCCGGGATCCAGCAGGTGATGCCCAGTTCCAGGTTGGTGGCCGAAAGGCGCAGACGGCCTTCATCGGTGGCCACCAGCACGTTGGCCAGCACCGGCAGGGTGCTGCGCGGAGAAACGGCACGGCTGACAATGCTCAGTCCGTGCGCCAGATGTTGTTGGGTGACAGTGGCTTTCATGGGCGCCCTCTTTCTGTAAATATAGTATTAATGAGTATACAACAAAATTGGATTCTCTTTGTCCGCGAATTACCACGAATTACCCGCGAACCC
>CAVWHO010000015.1:0-202200 GCA_963754875.1 Nitrospirota bacterium | reverse complement strand
TAGCGGATTTTAGCGCAAATGGAGAATGAACAAGAATGAAAAACGAATTCTTTAAATTGCTAAAAAAGATCAAGTCACCCGGGCTTGCTCCCTAGCCTACGCTAACATTCCCTACCTAAAATAAGAGGCTACGTTACTTTAGTTTTCGTGCAAAATCTAAAGTAAGAAATAAGCGTAGTCCACGCGACTAATGAATAATATTGTATTTGACAATATGTCAAAAATGACATATTATATCATTAGATGAAACAAAAACCAATTGTATGGTTGCACGGAGAAGTCAAGACCCCGCCTCTTTCTAAGGAAGCGCGGATTGAGGCTGGATACCTTTTGCGGATGTTGCAGAAAAATGTTCGGCTATCAATGCCGCATTCAAGGCCGATGACGTCGATTTGTAACAGATGTCATGAGTTGAGGATCAGTGATAGGGATAAAACGTGGAGAATAATATACCGGTTGGACGATGATGCTGTTATTATCTTGGAGATTTTCGAGAAGAAAAGTCCAAAAACTCCGAAAAATGTTATCGATGTCTGCAAGCAAAGAATTGTGCATTATGATAGCTAGGTGAGGTGAATATAATGAAAAAAGATAAAATTAAGAATCTTGAAAAGAAGGGCTGGAAAGTCGGCACTGTGTCCGAATTTCTTAATTTAAACCGTGAAGAGGAAGAGTATATCGAGATGAAGCTGGCTCTCGCCCAGTATTTCCAGGCGCTCAGGAAGAAAAAGAACCTCACTCAGGTTCAGGTTGCTGCCAGGATAAAATCCAGCCAGTCTCGTGTCGCCAAAATCGAGCGTGCGGAATCTTCCGTATCTCTCGACCTTATCGTGCGATCAATTATTGCCCTTGGATCGTCCAAAAAAGAAATCGGAAAGGTCATGCTTGCTAAGACTGCTTAGTCAGTGAACTCTATCCGAGCAACCGTGTCACGGTCGCATGGGGTACTTTATCGAAGCCGGGACTCTAACGAAAAGACAATCACTTTGACGGAATTCTAGAGGCGGCTCCGTGTATAAGATTATCAACCGTGCGTTGGTTGCAAAGAACCAAGAGGATAGTCAGAACATAGGTACAGCGAATCATCGAAGCGATCGAAAACAATCGGTCTAAAGTTCCACACAAGTGCGGGGAACCGCTCTAAGGAAGAACAAGAGACGACTGATTTTCCATAGGGCTTATTTTTTTATAGAGTACTGGAGCAGCAAATTGGACGTTGAAGCATAAACTAACTTAAATTGGCGTAACACCTTCCGATCGAAAGAAGCATCATTTGGTTCTTCCTGAACTAGTCAAGTTGCCATTCTTGTAAACAGTCAATACTTCATCTCAAAAGTGTTAACCAATTTTATTCTGATTCTGGTATCATAAACTTCTGGCGTGCACACCAACCATCACCTATTGATTCAAGTGAAGCAAGGCATGCTTCAGTTGGTTGAAAAGGCCGCACATTTGGAATAGAGTGAAATAAGCCTTGCCTTATTATTAGCTGAAACTTAAGATATTCATGAAGATAAAGTATCGCCTGACTTCAGGCGGCAGGAGCCTGGTTGAGCATCAATTGCAGGCCTCGCCCGAGGAAACGTAAAACGTACGAGAACGCAAGAGGTGCAACAACGTCGCCTGCAAGGCCCCGGGTCGAAAAGGAGAAAGATATATGAAGAGCAAAGTGGTCATCGGTCTTATGGTCTTGTTCATCGCGTTGGTTTTTCTGCTGAGCACGCAGATAAAGCCCCCGGTTCCTTCTGTGCCGGCATCCGCTCCGCCTCCAGCGGTGCCTGTCACCACTCCTACTCCTTCCGCGCCAGCCGCCGTCTCGGTTCCACCGGCCCCTCCAACGTTGCCCGTTACCCCTGCTGCTTCAGCACCTGCCGCGGTTCCGGTTGTGGCCGCGAGCCTGACCATTTCACGTATGGTAATCGCACGATCAGTCGAGGACCGGCAGCCGTCGGGTATCGCCGCTTCCTTCCCGGCATCGCAGGACAGGGTCTATTGTTATCTTGAACTCACGAATGTGACAAGGGATCAAGTGATTACCTATGCTTGGACTTTTGGGCGGGAAACGGATAGGGCGACCCAGCATGTCAAAAAGTCGGAGCATTGGCGTACGTGGAGTTACAAGGCGATTAGCGGCAAAAAAGGCAATTGGAAGGTTGATGTGCTCGATGAGTCCGGAAAGGCGCTCAAGTCCGCAACGTTCAAGGTGGAATAATTAACGACCGCTGTGGTGACAAGGCAACCCTGTCTTTGAGTAAATCTGTTAGGCCAGGACAACAGAATCATCGATAGTCTCATGAAAAAATGGACCGAATAGACGGTCTGGACCATGGGGAGGCGGCTTTTGATATATTTGAACTGGTGATTGAAATGACAAGGAACATGTCCGTCGTGCTTTACATTGTGATGTTGACAGCCGTTGTCGTCAGCGTAGATTTACTGTTCTTTAGGAATCGATTCTGGGAACGGCTGATGGTGAACATCGGCATCGTCTTAGTGTTTGCAGCCTTCTATTTGAGACTTCTGAAGAACCCGTAAGCTAAGCGCTGCGGCACCGGCCCAGTGCCTAACAAAGCGTCAAGCGCCGGTTATTGCAACGTTCATTTGCATGTTACGACCAAGAAATGCGTAGCGTTTTCAATTTGCCACAAAAGCATGCTTGTGGTTTCGACGGTAGAATGAAACACGAAGATTAATATGTCATGGTCGCAACGTTCGGCGAGCCGTTCTTCCTGAAGTGTTTGTCGACCTAATTCTTTGTAGCCTTCATGTTTCATCTAGAATATTTGCTGCAGATACCCCAAATGTACCCTGATTATCTTCCTTACAACACAATCAGATTCGTACTAAAATCGCACTACTTCCATCTTAATCATTTCTCTGCATGAGTATTCTGGGAACGTATCTAATAATAAAGTGAGGTCAATATGATAAAACTGATTTGGATTTCGGTACTATTGGTTGTCACAGGATGTGGCCCTATAACATCGCTACATGATGATGTTGTTGGTAAAAATTATGTTATAGGTCGTACAAGAGATGCGAGTGCAGGCTCAGTAATGATTCGTATTATTGGTAAAGCTTATTCTTATGCAGCATTTACACCACGTTTTGTTCAAGAGTTTCCTGGCGGCAAATTGGCTCCTGGTCAACGGTGGATTGCGTATAATGGATTTCGTAATGATAAAAGTAAATATATATTGACTTGCGAAGAAGTTGACAATAATGATACCGCGATAATTGTCAATAAAGATGGTGAAATAACAGATGATAAGCCTGTAATGCAGAACATTAAGAAGATATTTGTGGTCAGTGCATTTCGTGAGCAATATAAGAGAGCATCTTTTGATAATTTAAAAGATAATAAATTGTTCGAACGTGTAGATAATATAATTCAAGCTGATGGAGATTTTTCCGCTGAGTTGATTTATAGTGGTGTAATGAATAATGTTATCGTTATAAACTATCGTGAGTTTATAAAAGATTTTTCAAGGCCCTCATTTTACCAAGAGGTAAAGTACGACCTTAACACAACAAATGAAATTGTTTTTAAATCAATAAAGATGAAAATTCTGGAAGCTAATAATTCAAATATTAAATTCCAAGTCTTGGATGATGGCGACTTACCATGGGTGACTCGGAACTAAAATAAGAGTTCTGGAAATGTTGGTTCCTCACCTAAGTTCCTCACCTAAATGGTGGAATGCACCAAAAGACTTCTAGCCTATCCGCATTGTAGGCGAGGAGCCGCGAGGCTCCTTCCTATCCCGATTAACAGCAAAACGAGGTAACACCTATGAGCGTTAAACAAAAAAGCATATCGTCGTGGAAGGAGCTTACGGCATGGCTGGAAGAATACCAGGATCAAGGATGGTTGTTTCGTGGTGAAATGAGCGCGTTGTATAAAGAACTGAAACCTAAGGTCGGTCGGTATGATACGGAATCTGGCTCGCCAAGAAAGTACCCATACAAGCTCACCGACGAGCGTCGTGTATTTGAAGATTTCAAGAAGGCTGTGCGACCGCATCTTCAGCGCGAACCCAAGTCGGAAATTGAATGGTTGGCGATTGCCCAGCATCATGGCCTTCCAACTCGACTGCTCGATTGGAGTGCCAGTTTGTTTGTCGCCGCTTTCTTGGCGGTCGAATAGGCTGGAAAAGAAGACGGCGTGATCTACTGCATAAAGGGGCTTGAAGAGATCGATGAAGACACTGAAGGTCGAAATATCTTTTCGGGTATCAACTCGGTAAAGATGTATCGTCCTCCACACATAAGTGCAAGGATCCCGGTTCAAAGAAGCGTGTTCTTGATACATCCGAAACCAGATATCGGCTTTAGCCATCCCAATCTCGAGAAATGGCTAATCGATCGGCACTCATGTTGGCCCATAAAACGTAGCTTAAATGCAGCAGGCATAACATATGGCTCCCTATTCCCCGATGTCGATGGGATCAGCAAATACTTGGCTTGGCTATATAAGTGGTCTTACTTTGATGGGTTGAAAGAACGAGAGACGAGGCAATGATCGTTTTAAACACAAGGTCTAGGTATTTCTAACTTGCGCCTACAGCGACGCGCCAAAGGGCGGCGCGTCAGGCGCGCGATGGCCCGCGCTTCGCGCGGCCCATCACCCCAGGTGAGCGGCCGACCTGACGTCTCGCGCGAAAGCAGCGCGAGCCATCAAACCGGTCGAGACGAACTTTACCCCTTCGGGGTAAGCCGTTCACCTGGGGTGTTATCCACAGAAAGGGAAATGACATGATTTGGATTGCATTAGTTTTTATTGTCATTATCGCCGTAGCTGTCTTCGTCTTAAAGCAGACTTCGGGTAAACAAGAGCAGGCAGATTATCCTTATCAAAAAGTCGGAATACTTTTCACGCCAGCTGAGCGCTCATTTTTAGGCGTATTAAAACAGACTGTGGGAGAGGAACTAGAAGTTTTTGGGAAAGTACGTGTTGCGGATGTCATCACACCGCAAAAAGGCATGTCACCAAGTGCGCGCCAAAAAGCATTCAACAAAATCTCAGCAAAACACTTTGATTTTCTGCTATGTAATAAAACCGATTTAGCTGTTATATGCGCTGTGGAACTGAATGACAGCTCACACAAGGCAACAAATAGAGCAGAAAGAGACGATTTTCTTTTGAACGCGTGCAAGGCGGCGAATGTTCCGCTCCTTCAAATCCCAGCAAAAAATGTTTATAACCTCAATGAAATTAGAGAACATTTGACAGGTTATATAAAAAATAAGACGCGGCCGTCCGCACCAGACCATCTAGCAGAGCCACAAGAAATACTGAAAGAAAAAAGCTGTCCAAAATGCTCATCTGGCATGGTCAGGCGTGTTGCCAAGCAAGGACAGAATGCAGGGAAAGAATTCTGGGCCTGCAGTGCGTATCCTAAATGTAAACACATTGAAGCGATTCAATGAATAAGGAGCGGGTCCAGATCGTCGCAAAAAAGACGCGACTGACCCGCGCGTTCTGAATGTTACGACCGGATTTGTTGGAGTTCTTCGATCTTGCAACTCCAACAGTAGTAGGTGGAGGCCTTAAAAGATGTTCGTTTATTTGCAATTTTCAGGTAGAAGTGTGCAAGAGAAATACTGGCCAAATTCCACAATGAACTCACGACGGCTGAGTGGTTCAGTAGTAAGAGACAGCAAAAGACCTGGGGTAACTTTGGGGGCAAGTGACAAAGTTGAGCTCAAAGCGGCCTCATTATTTCAACGCATTGGACAATCTATTAGATGACCGTTGGGACCACCATTCAATAATCTCACGAAGTCCAACAGTGCATACGCCCCTTGAGAAAAGGGGCTTTTTCATTTGTGCTGCCTCACGTCGTCTTCCTTTGAACAAGCCTGCGTCCGACCACTGCCCATCAAGCAAGAAAAGATTTGATCCTGCACTCCCCGTTCTGCATTTGAAACAGGCTGGACTTTCCTGAGTACTTGTAGTAAAGTTTTCAAAGAACTGAGGGGATGAAGAGTGGTACGATTTAATCGAAACGACGACGGCGTGCAGGGAAAAGATGTCCAAATAAAAGAGGTGAGCAAATGATCACGGTCAAAGAACTGGAAAAAGCCATCACCGGCTTGTCTCTGGAACAGCTCGCGGAATTCCGGTCATGGTTCGAGTCGTTCGATGCCGCGTGGTGGGACCGTCAGATCGAGGAGGACGCGCAGTCCGGGAAGCTCGACCCAGTCGCGGAAAAGGCGCTGGGAGATTATCGAAAAGGAAAAGCAAAACCGTTATGAAGCACCTTGCCGGCCCTTCTTTCTGGGAGTGTTACGACCAACTTCCTGAACAGATTCAAACTCTGGCTGACAAGAATCTCTCCCTCCTGAAAGAGGATCCGAGGCATCCATCCCTCCATATCAAGAAAACAGGCAAGTACTGGTCCGTGCGAGTCGACATGAGACACCGCGCCCTTGCCGTTGAAGTCGAAGAGGGGCTTCTGTTGTTCTGGATAGGAACGCATGCCGATTACGATAAATTGCTGAAATAAATCGCCTGCCATCTGTCACCTGATCCTCCATTCCGCTTTTGAATCGCGCTGGACTTTCCCGGGTACTTGTAGTAAAGTTTTTAAAATTGCACAGCCGCCTTCCAGATTCCCGTCATTTACGAGCGAGGTAACCATGTCCACAGTCAGCGCTGCCTTAAAAACACGATGTACCACCCGTGCCTTCAAGCCGGGCCCGATTTCCCGCGACCTGATCAAGAAGATCCTTGAGCCAACGCTCTTTGCGCCGTCGTGGGCCAATACCCAGCCCTGGGAGATTTTTGTCGCTGCAGGCGAGCCTCTCGAGCGGGTCCGCAAAGGCTATGCCGAGATGCTCAAGAACTGCGTTCCCCGGAACCCGGACATCACCATGCCCAAGGAGTGGCCCGACGCGTGCCGGGTGCGCATGGAAGCGCTGAAGAGCGGGCGCACGGAGGCGTTGGAACAGGTGTGCCATGACCCCAAGGCCATCCCGGACCTCATGCAGATGAACTACAAGCTCTTTGGCGCGCCCGTGGTTGTTTACCTCTGCATGGACCGCTGCCTCACGCCGTGGTCGATGTTCGATCTCGGCGCCCTGAGCCAGAGCATCATGCTCTCGGCAGAAGAGCAGGGGATCGGGTCGGCCGTGGCAGTCACGCTCGCAGCCCATCCCGACATCCTCCGGAAGGAACTGGGCATCCCCGACACCTTCGCGATCGTCATCGGCATCGCTCTTGGCCATCCCGATCCTGACAGCCCGCAGAACAAGTTCAGAAGTGGAAGGAGAAAGCTCGAAGAGGTTGTCAAATTTGCCGGCTTTTAACCTTTCTCGACGAGGAACTCATACTAAGCTGCGCACAGGGATGTCAAGAGTAAAGACCCCAAAGTTTCCTTTGACCCCAAGGTTTCCTTTCTTCACTGAACCTTTCAGTCGTGCGTCACTACGGGCGTTGAACTGCCGTAGTGCTCCTCGATTTCCAAATGCTCGATGCCGTTGTCGTCGAACTCCTTTGAATACTTCTCTTCGATGGGGTCCTCCAGCGCGTGCCGTTCTTCGTGGCTCAACTGGTCCAGCTGCTCGTAGCTCCCTGCCTTGCGGGCCGCGTCCCGCTCCGTGAACCGGATGACGAGCTCGTCCCAAAAGGAGCGGTCAACGAACTCGTCGATGAGTTGCCAGGTGTCGGTCGTCTCTTCCAATGTTTTCGACGGGCGGTATTTCTTGCTCCGAGGATCATAATTGATCAGGCCCGCATAGCCCATGTCCTTTGCCAGGGCGTAGAGCTTCTGCGTGATCCTGTCGTATCTATCTATACGCGGGTCCGGCTCGGTTTTGTGGAACACCAGGACCCAGCTTGCAATATGGACCATGTCCAGCAGCTCAAGATATTCTTCCTTAGAGATCTCCACTTTCATATCGGTTCACCCTGTCGTCCAATTCAAATTTCAGCGCACGGTCTGTCCGCGTTCTTCTCCGTTCGTCCTGAGCGTGTCGAAGGTTGAACGCGACCTTGCGCGAGATGCTTTGTCTTTCGATTTAAGCAGTATGAATTATATCTGTTTGGACTTCTCCTGTAAAGCGTCAGAGGTCTATCTCTTTTTCTGGACATTTCCCAATCTCTGGAGTAAAGTTTACAATAATTTGCAGTAGCAATCTGCACGATCTGACCCCAAGGGGACGTTAAGGAAACAATAATGAATCGCAGAGAAATGATCAAGGAATACAAAAAAACCATCCATCCGATGGGGATCGTGCAGGTCAAGAACCTCAAGAACGGCCGCGTTTACCTTACGGCAAGCGCCAATACCGCGGGGACGATCAACAGCATACGGTTTCAGCTCAAGATGGGGACCTTTCTCCCCAGCCCCGGCCTGGCAAAAGACTGGAAGGAGATGGGAGAGCAGAACTTCGTTGTCGAGGTCCTCGACGAACTGAAGCCCGTTGACGATCCTGCGTACGACTACCTAGATGACTTGAAAGCGCTCGAGACGATGTGGCTGGAGAAGCTCAAACCCTTCGGAGAGCAAGGATATCATTGAAACAAGTAGGAAGGAAGAATTAGAAAGGCAGAAAATTTTGTCTTATTATTTTTTACTTCATGCTTCTTACTTTAAAAGCTGGCAGAATATCAACATTAAAGACCGGCCCCCCCAAGGGGTTTACTACTTAATTATTTGAAGTGACTTGAATGGCAAGAAAGTAGACCCTATCAGGTTCTATCAGGTTTGTTTTGCATGACGAGCCGACACCCGGGTATGGTCCGCCGCCGGTTTTATTTCATTCCAATCACAAGACCGTTTTCTCTCCCTTTCACTTCTCCTGTCAAGGCAAGAATTGTCCGAAGAAGGACCGCGATTTGCAGATACGGGCCATTGGCGAACTGATCAAACCATAGCGCCAGGTCTCTAATGTTTGACTTTCAGTTTTTCCCTGAGATTCACTTCGCATAGCACCAAAGTAACAAAGTGCAATTCAGTGTAAAATGTGTAAAGTACAAAAAAACGGGCTTGCATGTTCACGACAAAAACAGTAAAATTTACACCGTTAAAATTTTCGTACCGCTTATCTCATTCAGCTGATTGAGTGCTCCGGTACTAACAAAAAAGGAGATTGATAATGAAACGGTCTACACTGGTTTTTGCAGTATGCGTTATGTTTTTGGTCATCGCAAGCGGGTGTACTAAGAAAGAAGCCGCTGCCCCTGCACCTGCAGCTCAGATGCAGCCTGGTGCACCCATGCCAGCAGCATTTCCTCTTTCCGGGAAAGTGGTGGAAACGATGAACTCCGGCGGCTATACCTATGTCTGCCTTGAGAATAGCGGGAAGAAGACCTGGGTCGCCATACCGGCTACGGCAGTCAAGGTCGGGCAGGAAGTGAAGTGTCAGCCCGGCATGGAGATGAAAAATTTCACGAGCAAGACATTGAATCGTACGTTCGAGAGCATTTTCTTCTCCGGCGGTCTTATCTGATATTGGGTTACCCGGAACGTTACAAGCCGAAGGCCGCTGAGTTAAACTTAGCGGCCTTTTTTACTAGAGCGTCTCGGGGCCGGAACATCCTCTCTCTTTCCCTTATTACGAGCGGTTGATTCGATCACAGGCGTAGGTTTCTGCAGGAGATAAAAATCAAATGAAAATTTCAGATTGGCTTGATGAAAAGGAAGCAGAGAACGTGGATGTATCTCAAATCATCTTGCCGGCGGATATGTCTTATGATGAAGTCCCGGAGGAAACGATTTTTTTTAAAGAGATCAAACCTTGCGGGATTCTCTGTACAGGCAATCATCCCTTTTCTACGGTCGAACGCTTTGGACACTGGTATTACTGCAGAGGTCAAGACAAGAGAGCAGGTATTCATTCATCAAACATGAAGTGGAGGCTGTTTACCAAGGATAAAGATATTGCTCTCCAAACGGCAAAAGCACACATAGAATAGCATATTGTCAGGTCTATACTGTTTGACTGTTCCTTTTTTTAATTTCCTCCCTTTCTCCCCGCCCTTTTCCAGTCTGCCTCTCAATCCTTTCCGCCCCCGGGAACGCAATCCCGAATTATAATAGAAGTATGGCATCCCTTGACCAGGAACGCATCCTTATCCATGACCGGGGGCTGACGCTTTTTGATGTCGTATCGTGCATTGGCTGAACGACCTATTCGCGCATGCGTTCCATAGGCGAAGTCAAATTTGAAGCGGTTGCTGCGATCCCATCATGGCTATCGAATCCTCATGTCATGATTAACGTCGCAGCAATATAGCATTACTTAGCGGCTTTCTCAATATGATTTGGGCAACAGCCCGTTAATGTTTGGCATGCATGTCCAGGATCGAGAAGTAGAAACCCTCATTTACCTCTTTCCCTTTTATAACAATATCATCCCCTCCCGATCTCTCCTGTGCCCCTGACAAGAAAAATAAATGGTATAATAATCAAATGCACACTATTCAGGTAGAAAAAGGAGACGCGCAATGGGAGACAAGGGCGGCAGGAAGGGCAAGGAAAAGAGCCAGAAGCAGAAAACAATGAAGCATGTACATGAAGTGCAGCAGCAGAAGGACAAGCAGCAGAAAAGCTCCTTTGAGGTAAAAAGCAGAGGCGTATAGGGTCCAACCACAGCTGCACCTCACCCTCAGTCCGTACCTTCTTTCTCCTCAGGTTCTGCAGCACGCAAACATCTGAGGGGGCAGGCCTTTAATGTT
Organism: Nitrospirota bacterium; assembly: GCA_963754875.1. GTDB lineage: Bacteria > Nitrospirota > UBA9217 > UBA9217 > UBA9217 > JAJYKN01. The sequence continues at coordinate 191,516 of CAVWHO010000015.1, read as the reverse complement.
AGACTTTGCCAGTTTAGCATCTGAGGGTCCGGTCTGCTTTCTTGACATCCTGTCGGTTTTTCCGTGCCGCCCTGGGGTGAAGCCGCAGCCCTCTTTCCTAGCAGTCGCAGCAGCATGCATCATCTTCCAGATCTATCAACGCCATTTTCAACTCGGCCAGATCCTCGCCAGTGATGTTTTTATCGGACTTCGCCCGGTTGCAGAATGCCTCTGCCGCCGGATCCACGGGTTCCTCGCCGGCGATGCAGTCGCAGAATGAACCGACCGCATTGATATCCACGCATTTTTGAGAAAGTGTCTCCATAGCCAACCTCCTGTTGAATAATCCCTCTTCTCGATCCGACTAAGCCGCACGCCTTGACCCGGCAGGTTTTAAGTTTAATTTTTCCCTGATCTCTCTTGCCGGGGCGCTCGTTGCATACACAGCTGCTCCCACATCGAACAATTTCGATGTGCTCAAGCCTCCTACGACAACAGGGTCAAGACCCGCCTGCTCCACGAGCTCAGCGGTGGCTTTCAATCCTTCCTCGTCGTCGGCGGCTATCGGAATCCCGATTTTTTCACCCTTGTTGTTCACTGTTTTCTTGAGGTCTTCAGAATAAACCGTATTGAACGCCCTTACTATCCTTGCGCCCGGTAGAAGACGGGCCACAAAAGTGCCCATGCCACCCGGTTCTTTCCTTGCCTCTTCTGCAATCGTCCCGTCTCTCTGAGGATAAGGATTCGACGTGTCAATCACAATCTTGCTCTTCAGGGACTCCTTTGTTTCAGCGTCAAGCTCCGGTATGGCCTTCAAGGGAACTGACAGCACGATCACCTCTCCAAATGCGATTGCTTCGGCCACGGTCCCGGCGCGGGCTTTGGCCCCGGCAATCCTGACGAGGTCTTTGAGAGTACCGGGATGTCTTGAACTATAGAAGATCTCGTAACCTGCCTTTGCGAGCAGAATTCCAAGCGTTCCCCCGATACTGCCTGATCCGACGATACCAATTTTATAAAAACATCCTGAAATACCCAGCAGCTCTGCTGCTGGGATGAAAAGGATATCCTGACGAAGTCAGGATGAGAATCTGTTACAATACGGGCCATGAGCCCATTGAGAAGAAGCAAACATAGCGTCTATGATCTGAAGTACCATTTTGTATGGATACCAAAATATCGAAGGAAGCTGTTCAGCGATCGAATGACGACGAGACTGAAAGAGATATTTCGTGAGATCGCAGAGCGATATGAATTTGAAATAGATACGATGGAAGCAATGGATGATCATGTGCATTTGTTTTTGGTTGTGCCACCGAAGTATGCTCCAGCGAGGGTAGTACAGATAATCAAAAGCATATCGGCAAAGATGATGTTTCGAGAATTCCCCGAGATAAAGAAAAAACTTTGGGGAGGAGAACTCTGGAATGACGGCTACTTTGTCCGTTCGGTTGGCGACAAAGTAACGGCAGAAGTTATAAGAAAGTATATTCGGTATCAGCATGATGAGCAAGTTGGCTTTAGGTTCTAGCGCATTTAGGATGCCCCGCAGCTCTGCTGCGGGGTAATTCACTTATTTTCATGTCTTCATCTCCTTATTGTACACTTGAGCGCGGTGCGCCCCTGATGCTCAACACTTCTGCTTAAAAGATACCACTGCCTGAAATAATATCAATTCAACAAAAGTACGAGAATCTTTCTGGAGCTTTCATCGATGACAGCCTTTGGTGGTCCCAAAAAGAGCAAGAATCGGGTTGTGTCGGCATACACACCGCGTTATGATAACATCAAGATGAGGTATTTACCATGAACCGAGAATCACTGGCAAAAGATTACGAGCGCATTGAAAAGGCCATTCTCTTCCTGGAGAAACATTTCCGCGAGCAGCCTGATCTAAAGAAAATCGCCCAGGCGGTCCACCTGAGCGAGTACCATTTCGAGCGGCTTTTCAAGCGCTGGGCCGGGATCAGCCCGAAGCGGTTCCTGCAGCTTTTGACCGTTTCCTACGCAAAGCAGGTCATGGACGAGTCTGCAAACCTGCTCTGACTCTCAAGCCCTCCTCAAGTCTTCTGCGCATCACTTCTTCTTCTCCTCCTTCGGCAAGATCGGCGAGATGATTTCAACAGGTAGTGTGACGATATTTTTCAGAAGATTCACTATTCTCCCCCCCACGGCCGTGGGGGAGAGAATGACCACGTCAGGATTGGTCAGATCGCCGGACACGCGGGTCGGGATCGAGATGAGCGTGCCTCCCATGATCGTGCCGAGGAGCGGCGTGTGCCTGATGAGCCAGTTGATCGTCGAGAACGGCGCCACGAGCACGACCACGTCGATCTTCTGTTTCCCCAGATCGACCTCTCCCTCCGCAATGATGTCCAGCGACTGCCCGCCGATGTAGGCCTTTTCGATCGTGAATACGCCCTTGTGAATGTCTCCCCGGAGCGCCATGGAGTTGTAGGGGAAGCCGTTTCCCCCGATGTCCGGGATCCGCCCGCGGAAGATCTCGAGCACGCTCAGAACGGACAGTACTTTCTGCGAGCGTCGGGTATTGATAGATCTTTCCCTTCCGCGCCTTGAAATCCACCCGGCCTTCCAGGGCGGAAAGCATGTCCGTGCCTGTTCCGTGGGACTGAATATCCGCAGTCAGGTCATAGTCGCCGGTTATGTGCAGTTCCTTGCCGGTCAGGCAGTCGATGGTCGGCTCCAGGGGCTCCGCCTTTGCCGAGGGCGTAAAGGTGAACGACATGGTTGCCCCGGACATGAGGACCGCGCCTGCCAAAGAAACTCCGCACGTCTTCGTATTGTTGAACTCCATGCCCACCTTGCCGGGCTCCACGGTCATGACGGCGTGCGCGGGCGCCAGGGTAAAGCGTCCGAACTTGACGTACGTCGAGTAGGCGGTGAAGTCAGCCCCGATAGGGCGGCAGGGGGAACGACCTCACCTTCTCTTTCTCTTCGGTCGGGGGGACAGGTGCGGTTTTCTTGTCTGACTGCTTCAGGGCCTGCTGGATCGTCTGGATATCAATGCCGTCTGCAGTGAGCGTCATGCTCGAAGGCAAGTCCCTCGTCCGACGTGGTCGCGGCCCCGGTCAGGAAGAGATGATTCTTGCCCCAGGTCACGTCCGCGGAGTCGACGGTGAGCACGTCGTCCTCGGCGTGGAGAACGAACTTGTTCACCGTGGTCGGGATCGGCATTCCCCAGGGAATGAACAGATCGCTGCCTGTAAGGCTTCCCCGTATCCGCGACTTGAGCGGCTCGTCAGTGCGGACCTTGGAATGAAGGTCGCCCTGCATGGTCCCGCTCCCGAAGGTTCCCTGCTCGAATATCCTGCTCAAGGTTGTTTCCGCGAGAAGACCGGAGAAGGAGAAGTCCGCCGCCTGCTTCTGCCAGTTCAGGGTGAACGACGCCTTTGTTTCCTGGTCCCTGATCGTGAGTTTATGGACCGCCAGATCCGTGCCCTGCTGGGAGAGGTCCAGGTCGAACTTCGGTCCCTTTGCTACGGACGCGGTCCCGGAAAAGGAGACGCCTTTTTTCCGCTGCCAGACCAGATGGGCATCGGAAAGAGCAAGGGGGGTCTTGACCATGAGCTCGGGGGGCAGTTTGAGGTTCTCAAAGGCCCAGTCAACGGTCTTTCTGCCTGAACTGCCGTTCAGCGTCAGGTCCACGTCGCTCACGGTCGTGGTGATGTTGCTCACCACGGCGGTGCCGGTTATGGTCGAGTCGAGGATCGAGGCTTGCTTCAGGCTGAAAGACAGTTTGTCGGGAACATAGCTGAACGTTCCTTGCACCAGGCTGATCTGGCCAGGAAGTATCGGCGCATGAAAGACGATGCGATCCAGCACGCCGCTGGCCATGATCCTCCATGTCTCGGGCCGGTACAGGTGCCCGTTGATCCTAAGCGCGGTCAGGGTGAACTTTCCGGCCAGGGTGTCCACTCCTTCGAGAAGATGCTCCAATGCCGGATGCCAGGTGCGCCAACCGAAGATCTCGGTGATATTGATGGCCGCGTTGCCGCTCCGGAGCTCGAGCACGGGATTGTCCCGTCCGGTAAGAAGCGCGGACACATGAGACAGGGAAGACGTGCCCATGCGCGCCGACAATTCGGTTATTTCCAGCAGATTGTCCTCGACGGTGAACGAGTAATTGACCATAACGGGAGCGGGAAGCCGCGGGGACGAGAATTCGATATGACGAGCTTCGCCAATCAGCCGCAGACGCCATTTCTCGGGCTCGGAGATCAACCCCCGTCCCTGCATGGACGTGATCGAGAGCGTGCCGTTTAAGGACGACAGCTCTTTCATAAAGGGGGTCAGGCTGTCTGATGACTTGAGCCAGGTATAGATTTCCTTCAGCGCAAACTCGGCCTTGCCGGAACGAATTTCAATGCGCGGATTGCGGTCCCAGAAGAGGAGCGCGGAAAAGTTCGTGAGGCTGGAGTGTCCCAGGGACAAGGTCACATCCCGGATCTCCGTTTGGGTTTCGGTAAAGGAGTAGGCTCCGCTCAGGGTAAAATCTCCCCACTGGTCCGTGCCGGCCTTGACCAGGACGTGCATGTCGCCGGGCGGGGCATTGAAATGAACGGCCACATTTTTCAGGGACAGAAAATCCCTGTGGTTTCTCCTCAGGAGAAATTTCCCGTTGTCCATCTCGACAACAAGTCTGGGGCCTATCATCTGCAGATAGCCGAGCACAGACCTGATGTTCGCTTTCACTTCCTCCAGGGTTGGGGCCTCGGATGTCGTGTCCGGCTTCGCAACAGGCATGATGATCCTGAAGTCGGGCTCCTGGATCCGTATCTTGGAGAACTGGACGCGGCCTCTCAGAAGGGGAAGGATCTGCGGGGCAATGCTGAGGGACCGGAGCGTGCCTCTGAACGTATGGGGATAGGCCAGGCTGAGATCTTCGATCGTTGCCTGGGGCCGGGGGAACAGAGAAATATCGATCTTCCCATAGGAAACTTTCCCGCCGAGCTTCTCCGCCACCGCGGTCTTGATCCTACTTTTTACAGCCGCGGAATTCAGGTAGATCGGGACGACTACGGTCATGGCGATCACCAGGATCGTCAGAAAACCCGTAATAGAGGCGCACCAGAAATACTTTCGTTTCAGTTTTATCATGGATGGCGTTTCCGGGGAAGATGAAGCTGGATTCGACCCATTTTCTTTCTATTATACGCATCATGGCCCTGCTCGGCAAATGAATCCTTATTAAATTAAGAAGCAGGAAGTAAGACGTAGGAAGGATGAATTAAGAAGAAGAGACGTTTCCCGCGGAGGTGTAAGCCTGCTGTGTCCAAAACGCGGCCATAAACGGAGTACGCGGAGAATACCAGATGAACATCTCAGGTCACCCATTTAAAGGGCACCGTCAAGCGGAAAAAGCTATCTTGTGGCGAGAAACGAATGTTTCTCGCCGAGCCTTTTCGTTATCTTCATCATTACCATTGCCGCAGTTTCATTCGGTTTCGGTGTCAGTCTTCACTGCACCAGTCACCCATCGGGATTAAGGTCATTGGTGAAGCTTTTTATCCATGACCCTTTCCGCCTTATGGCGGACCAGAAAATCTTCGGTTCCATGCCGTGTCCAGGAGTATGTACAAGTCTTATGGTTGTTAACCAGCCCCATGATGGCTCGCGGCATGGGCAGTAAAGATGCTGATAACGCTATAAAAGGGTGGGACGGATTACCAATCAGGTCTCGTGGTTTTTTGCCAACCCTAAGCAAGGTTCACCGTCCCAGCCAGCCTATGAACTTTGTGTAAAGATTTTCTCCGGCATAAAGGGAACTCCATCTCGCATGATGTAATACGCTGCCCGCGCCAGTTTGTGGGCCAGGGCTTGATGGGCTATCATGGCGTTGGTCTTTTGCATCTTGCGCTGGTAATATGCCCGGGCTTCCGGATAATAGCGTCGGGCGATCTCGGCAGCTTCGGAAAAGGCCCATGCCAGGTACTTGTTGCCGCTTTTCTTGTTCCCTTTGCCCTTTTTCTTATCGTTGCTGATCCATTTGGTTGAAACTTTCCGGCAGTAGGAGCAATAGTTGCCGACTTGCGAGAAGCGGCTGATCGGGCCGGTCTCCAGCATGATGGTAAGTCCCAACGTTTTACCCACTCCCTGCAACGTGAGGAGATTTTTGTATGGTTCGCGCAGCTCCATTCTGTCTTCTATGATGCTCTCAACCGTTTTGATCTTGAGCGTCAGAAAATCTATGGACTCCTTGCTGATCTTGCCGGCCAAGGCCAGGTCCTCGTTCTGCTCAAGAAACGGCGCAACGCGATCCGTTTTCAATGCCTTGACGTCGTTCGTCTTGAGCCGGAACCCGTTGTTACGGCAAATGATGTTCTGCAAACTGATGATGAGCGAGGTCCTGAGCTTTACGAGATGGCTTCGTTTGCGTAACAAGTCACGGACTGGTCGATCTTCTTTCGGGTAAATGTAGCCTTCGGGAAGGATCCCGAGCCGCAGCATCTCGGCCAGCCAGAAGGCATCATGCTGATCGTCTGAATACTTGAGCCCCTTATATTGCTTGATCTCCGTAGGGTTTGCGAGATGCACCTTGTATCCTTCTGCCATGAGTGCATCCACCAACCAATACCAGTTGTACGTGGACTCGATGACGATGCCGATAATCGTATCCTTGTATGGTGCGAGAGCGGAAAGAATTTGTTCCGGATCATTGGGAAGCTTCTTTTTGAACACCCGTTTACCAGTTTCATCGATGATCGCCAGATAACTGTTGCTTGAATGTAGATCAATTCCTGTGTACAATCTCATAAAGCACCTCCTGGGATAAGATTGGTCTCTTCTCCCAAGAGCATATCAGAGCTTAACCACTCTGGTATGCTCTGGAGGTGCCCTTTATATGGTTATACAGGTCTTTACTCTTGACATTCGCCTTCTGCGATATTCAATTCTTTTGCTGAAAAGATATCACTCCTGAGATACCAGCAATTCCCCGAAAGTACGAGAATCTTTCTGGAGCTTTCATCGATGACAGCCTTTGGTGGTCCCAAAAAGAGCAAGAATCGGGTTGTGTCGGCATACACACCGCGTTATGATAACATCAAGATGAGGTATTTACCATGAACCGAGAATCACTGGCAAAAGATTACGAGCGCATTGAAAAGGCCATTCTCTTCCTGGAGAAACATTTCCGCGAGCAGCCTGATCTAAAGAAAATCGCCCAGGCGGTCCACCTGAGCGAGTACCATTTCGAGCGGCTTTTCAAGCGCTGGGCCGGGATCAGCCCGAAGCGGTTCCTGCAGCTTTTGACCGTTTCCTACGCAAAGCAGGTCATGGACGAGTCTGCAAACCTGCTTGATGTCACGGATAAAAGCGGCCTGTCGAGCGCGGGCCGGCTACACGACCTGTTCGTGAACAGCGAAGCGATGACGCCGGGCGAGTTCAAAAAGCGCGGCTTGCACGTGAAGATCTTCTACGGCGTCCATCCGAGCCCCTTTGGCGAATGTCTCGTGGCAGTAACGGGGAGGGGGATCTGCCATCTCGCCTTTGCAGGACCGGCAGATCGAAAAAAGATCGTCGCTGACCTGAGGAAACAATGGCGTCTCGCCGATATTGCCGAGGACCCTTCGCGCACCCGGCCCTATGTCGACCGCATATTCAACTCCAGGTATCCGAAAGGCGCGCTTCCGATCCACCTCGTGGGCACGAATTTCCAGCTCAAGGTCTGGCAAGCGCTCCTCACCGTCCCGCGCGGCACTATCGTGTCCTACTCGGACATCGCCAGGACCATCAAACAGCCGAAAGCCGTGCGCGCAATCGCGAATGCCGTGGCCCATAACCCGGTAGCATACCTCATTCCCTGCCACCGCGTTCTGCAGAAGAGCGGCGCACTGGGCGGCTATAGATGGGGCATTGCGCGGAAAAAAGCGATGCTTGCACGGGAGGCCGCAGGCAGGGAGCAGGGCTGAAGGGGCGTGCAATCTCTTGCCTGCAGTGCCGCGTTTCCGCACGGGCTGTCGGTGCTTTCCGAGCGCACAGGAAAAAAGTTTTAGGTTGGCCGGCTGCCCGGACCAGTTGCGCAATCACGTTGACAACAGCGAATCTCGTGTGATATGCTTGTCCAGAAAATTTTAATTCCGTCCATGTCCCCTCTGGGCGCACGGTTCAATTCCCACGCGAAACAAACAGGATGCGGGTTATTCACAACAAACGGCGTGTTCTGGTTTCTTTTTCCGTAACAGAGAGGAAGCACGTTACATGATATCAAGGAAGTTCGTGTTGACAGAAACAGCGTTTCGCAAACTGTTGTTGTACGGCGCTGCGTTCCTCATCGTTGCCGGCTGTGCTACGGCGCCGCAAGCCCCTCCGCCGCCACCGCGGCACCCCAAACGGGTGGTCCGTCCGCAGCAGAGGCCGGTTGATGCGAAGGCTCAGAAGCGTTATTATGACGAGGGCCTTCAATATTATTCCGCGGAGGACTATGCAAACGCCAAGGGGGCCTTTGAGGAGGTCGTTGATCTCGGCCCGCATACCGCTCTCGGGATTAAGGCCCAGGAGAACCTCAGAAAGATTGAAAAGATATTGAAAACGCTGAACGAACTTGAATCCAAATGAGCGACGACGGCGGAAATAATATTGCCGAAAACGAAGGTGCCGCAGGGCCGGCAACGGACGTGCAGAAAACTCCTCCTGACAAAAGGAGCGCAGTAGCTGCGCCTGCACCGGCAAAGCCGATTGTCCAGCAACCGCTCCGCCATTCCTGGCTGTTCCGTTTCTTTTCCTCGATCAAGGTCCGCTATAAGATTGCAGGCACGCTCATCATGGTCCTGAGCCTCGCCGTTCTTTCTCTCGGCGTCGTGACCTTTGCCCGCCAGAATGCGATCCTTCGTAATGAACTGAACAGCCGGGCTGCCGTCCTGGTCCAGCAGCTTGCGAACGTGGGCAAGGAAGGCCTGCTGACCAAACAGGAATTGCCGGTCTTTTCCACCATCACGGACATCCAGAAGCGAGAAGGCGTCGTGTATGCCATGGTCATCGACGACGAGGGACGCGTCTTTGCGCACAGCGATTTTTCGAAGAAGGGGGCAGTCTTTTCCGAAGCGGCTGATAAGGCGGCTTTGAAGGCCGATGCGCTCCTGTTCCAGGAGACGGTGTTGAACAACGATTCGGTTCTGGACGCCTCGATCCCCATCATGCTGCAGACGAAAAAACTCAAGCTCGGCGTCGCGCGGATCGGGCTTTCCGAAAAAGCGCTGAACGAAGCGATCCGCGAACAGAAAATCACCTATCTCTGGGTCGCCCTGGGTTTCGTCGTCGTCGGCCTGCTGGTCTCCTTCGCGCTCGCCCGCGATGATCACGAAACCCCTCGATTCGCTGGAGGAAGGCATCCAGGTCGTCGCCCGCGGGGACCTGCGCAAGCTGGTCGCGGTCCCCTCCGACGACGAGATCGGGAAATTGACCAACGTCTTCAACCAGATGATCCTGAGCCTCCGGGAAAAGCTCCTCATGGAAAAATATCTGTCCCAGTCAACGGTCCTCTCCATCAAGGAGCACCGGGACGTGACGCAGCTGAAGCTGGGCGGCGAGCGGAAGTACGTGACCGCCCTGTTCTCCGACGCGCGCGGTTTCACGTCCCTGTCCGAGAAGATGAGCCCCGAGGACGTGGTCAGTCTCATGAACATCTATCTGAACCTGCAGACCACGGTCATCCATCACTGGGGAGGGATCGTCGATAAATTCGTGGGCGACGAGGTCATGGCCATCTTCGAAGGGAAGGGCATGGAGATCAACGCGGTCCGCGCGGCGGTGGAGATCCAGAGCTACTGCAGGGCCTTGAACGCGGCGAGGGCGGCGGCCGGGGAAAAACAGATCAGCCATCGGCATCGGCCTGAACAGCGGCGAGGTCGTCATGGGCAACATGGGTTCGGAAGACCACATGGACTATACGGTGATCGGCGACAACATCAATATCGCGGCGCGGCTCTGCGGCGTTGCGCAGCCGGGACAGGTGCTGGTCAGCAAGATCATCGCCGATGAGATCGGCGATCAGGCGACCTGGAAAGAACTGTCACCGGTCATGGTAAAGGGAAAGGACCATCCGATCAGCATCGCCGAAGCCGTGGCCGTCAAAGGCGGGACCAGGCGGTTCATGAGAAAGGCCACGGACGCGTCGGTGACCTATTCGCTCGAAGGTTTTTCCGATGAATCGAACGCCGCCGTGGTAAAGAACATCGGCCCGGCCGGCTGCCTTCTGGAAGTCGGCGGCCCGATCGGCATCGGCTCCAAATTGAACGTCAACTTCAACATGATCGCGCTGGGCAACATCACGGTCCGCGCCACGGTCTATCACGCCAGAAAACAGGACAGGGCCTACTATGTCGGGCTCTGTTTTGAAGACCTGCCGGAAGCCGGCAAAGTACGACATCCTCCACTGGATCCACCGGGTGAACTCGGAAATCGTCGAAGGACTGTTCCTCTGAGAGGACGAAAAGTACCTACAAAAAAAGGCCCCCATAGTATAGGGGCCTTTTTTTATGGAGTTCGATAAAGGCTGGCGCTACTCGGTTGGAGAAGATTATCCAGCTGACCCTGTTGATAGAAAACTGATGAGTGACTGGGGGAGGAGCTGTGCTGCTGTCGAATAGAGGGCTTTCAGCGCCGTATCGGTCTGCGTGAGCTGGAGTGAAATCTCGTTCGTGTTCGCATCCTGGACCGAAGAGAGCTCGTTTTCCAGGGTATTCGTGCTCAGGTCTAGTTGGGACGACTGGTCAGTAAGAGCATTTATCCGAGTACCGACTTGAGCCTCGCTAGCATTCACTTGGTCCAGCATCTTACTCAGTGGCTGGGCCATTGCTTCGATACGGGACGTATTATTCGCTCCGATAGCCGAGCTGATGATATTGGCCATGTCCATCATGTTCGAAAAGCTAAACGTGTCTGCAACTGTCACGCCGTCAGACTGCAGTATTGTGACGTTGACGGTTGTGCCCGCTCCAGCAGCGTATTGGACTATTTGGCCATTGCTTAAATTGACTTGGGCTGGAAGAGCGCTCTGGGATAAGCTGAAAGCCTCGTTGCCGGTGACATTGGCTTGCATAGTTGCGCCGGGGGCGACCGGGACGTTGAGCGCGCCATTATCGCCGTTATAGACATACGCCGTGGATGGCACTGTGCCGGGGGGCTGGTTTTGGACTGTGTATGGCTGCTGGTTGGAAAGAAATCCTGAAAAAAGATAACCACCATTGCCGTTATTTGTGTTCGCGTAATCGTAAAGCTCATCTCGCACCAGCGCTGCCTGTTGCGCGGAGGAAGCCAAAGTGGCAGGATCTGAGCTGCTGGACGAGGTCAAATTTGTTAATGTCGATAATGCACTTGAGACCCCTGTAAGAACGGTGCTTGTCAGGTTGAGATTCGTCGAAGCCATGGTTATGTTGTTTTTGTACTGGCTGTTATTGTTGATGCTTACCTGGTAATCCATGGCGCGCATTGTGCCCGCGACGTCATCGGAAGGAGCAAGGATTTTCTTCTGCGTCGCTAGGCGCGTGGTCAGATCTGAATAACTCGTTTGGAAGTTTTGGAGACCGCTTCGGATCTGATTGTATATTGTAGAAGTGGTTATTTGCATGGTCTTACCCCGTTCACGACATCCGCTGACTTCGTCGGCGGAGAAAATCAGCAAAAGAATCCTAAGAAAGCGTATTTATGTTCTTATTGATCGTGACCCACACGATCTCATGTAACGAGAGCGAGGACCGACTGGACAAGCTCATCGGCAATTTTGATTACCTGTGCTCCGGCCTCATAGGACCGCTGGAACAGCATAAGATTGGTCGCTTCGGTATCGAGCGACACGGCCGAAGCCGAATCGCGACTGGACTGCAGCTGAGACAAGAGATTATTGTTGAATGTAAGGCTGTCAGATGTTGCCAGTTTGGTCGATGCGACCGTGGTCACCACACCGCTGTAGTATCCTGAAAAGGTGGTGTTTCCGAGCGTACCGATCGCTGTGTTTGTAAGCTGAGCTATTTGGCTCGCGCTCCCGTTGTCCCCGGGGACTCCTGCGGCCGTTGACGCGGCAGCGACCTTATTAGGATCGGTTATTGCAACGCCGAAACTGTTGATGGCTGTGGGAAGTGGGCTCCCGATGGTGAAGCTGTCAGTATTCGCGACTGCGCCAGTGATGGTGAAGCTCAACCCGTTGAAGTTAATGGCACTCCCCGATGTATACCCGTTGGTCGCAAGGATTGCACCGGTCTGTTTATTGCTGATGGTATATGTGGTGCCTGCTGCATTGAAATTCACCATGTATTCATTTGAAGTGAGTGCAGCCGGGCCGGTCACTTTCGGCGGTGAAATTGTTGCCGTAGCTGCGTTACTGGCCGTGGGTACGGCCAGTGTGAAAAAGTTATTTCCTGTGGATCCATCGAGGCCGAATCCTTGAGTATGCACGCTGTTCACCTGCTGTGCTATCGAAGCAACAAGCAAATTGAGCCCCGCGAGCGTTTTCGTTTGGATGTCATTCCTGGACTGCATGAGTCCGCCGATATCGCCGCCTTGAATGTTCGATGTAATGTCGGTGTTGTCTAGAATCACGGTTGTATTGCCGTTCGTGTCCGAACCCGTGGTCATTTGGTTGGTCTGGTAGCCAGACACGAGATTCCGATTTCCAACGACAACGGTGAGAGATCCATTCTGGTCTTCGTATGACGTGAAGTCGACGAGCTTGCCAAGCGCCGTGAGTTTTGCGTCCCGTTGGTCCCGCAGAGTGTTCGCCTGCGTCCCCCTAGTGCCCGCCTCCTCCGCGACTATCTGCTGATTGAGCGATGCAATATCCGAGGCGAGTGTGTTTACCTGCTTGGCGTCGGTCGTTATGGTGGCGTTGGCATTGTTCACCGTGTCGTTGATACTGCTCGCGATCGACTGCGCAGTCTGGACAAGCGTATTCGCATCTTGTAGTAATTGATAACGGGCAGCCGAAGAATCGGGGCTGGCGGCTACTGCGCTCCAGTCGTTGAAGAAGTTGGAGAGCGGTCCCGAAAGCCCGATGCCCTGCGAGTCGTTCAATACCTGTTCCACCTGTCCCCAGGTTTGGTCCATGGACGCGGACATGCTCTGCTTTTTTTGTTCGTTCAAAAGCTGGGCCTCAACAAAACTGTTGTAGTTACGCGTGACGTTCGCCGCCGTCACCCCGCTACCGACCTGGCCGGCACTGGTAGAGGTTGGGGACGCGATATCAAGCGTCACGGACTCCGCGGAATAGCCGGGAGTGTTGACGTTCGCGATATTGTTACTGGTTACGGCGAGCGCGGTCTGGCTGGCAATGAGCGCAGATTTGCCGATTTCATAGAGGCCGGAGAGAGCCATTTATGCTTCCCTCGACAGGAGCGAACCTGATTTGGTGGATTGCACGGTCACGCCTATTGAACCGAGAAAGTTCAGGGCGTTCTTTACTACCGTTACCGAACGCTCGATCAATACACGGTTGAAACCGTTCAGTTCCGTGATGCTTTGGAGGAGCGAGATGAGCTGCAGCCGCAGCCGCTGGAAGGAATCATCGCCGGTCTTCTCGCTTAATGTCTGAAATGCGGCCTTTTCGTCAACGGCGTGCTCCGAAACGAAGGACCGGACGAGCCGGATACGCTCTTCTTCGAGGAGCTTCAGCTTGAGGACGATGGTGTCCTTTTCCTTCGAAAGGGCCTCGACTTCAGGCGCATTGAAGTGGAGCAGGGACTCGCGCTCCCGCCGGAGAATTTCGAGGAGGGTGCGGTAGCCGTTGACCTGCTCGGTGAGAATGGACTTTATGTGATCGGCAGTGCTCATATGTTTTTCAGGATCTTGTCAGCGACTTTGCTCGAATCCACGGAATAGGTGCCGGCTTCGACGCTCTTCTGGATTTCCTGGACTTTGTCTGTCCGCACGTCAGGGAGCTGGTTGATCGCAGACATGATATCGGCGATTTCCTTGCTCCTGCTTGATATGTCCACCCGGTCCTTCGGGCTCGCGTTCTTGACCGGGGCCGCGTTGTCTTTTGACTCAACGTTCGCGGGTTTCGGGACGTTCTGCGCCGGCTGGGCACTCCGGTTCGGTCCCTGGCCTTCAGGGGGCTTGCTGGAATTGATGTTCATGTGGTCCTCCTCTGCGAGGTAAGATTTGTGGTTTTCTTATCGGCAACTGCCGGAAAAACTTTAATCTTACCTGTGGGCCAGGAGCATGCCGGGGTCGACATCTCGACCCCTGTAGGCCACCTCAAAATGAACGTGCGAGCCCGTTGATTTTCCGGTAGAACCGACCCGGGCTATAACGGACGCTGAATCGACCTTCTCTCCCTCCTGTACGAGATTTTCCTGATTATGCGCGTACTTGGACGTAAAACCGTCCCCGTGATCAATGATCACCACATTTCCATATCCTCTCTGCTGACCGCTGAAAAGGACCGTGCCCGGCCTAACCGGATGGACGTTCGTTCCCGCCGGTGCCGGGATATCAAGACCATGATGGAATTTAAGCTCTCCGCTGAACGGGATCATGCCGTGTGCCGTAGCCGGAGCTGATGCGGGGATTGGTGATGTCAGGAAGCACCGCCTGAATTTCCGATTCCGGGGACTGCTTTTGCGACCTGTCCCTTGGGACGGCGCTGCAGGTGCAGGAGACTGTCCTGCTTTATTGGTCGTGGCGAGCATCTCCTTTGCAATCATGTCTGCCAAACCGAGGCCGCCGCTGGGATATGACTTTGGAAAGTTCCATGTCGAACATGCTCGTGTACGTGTCGCTGCCGAGGCTGCCTGACGAAGACGTGCCCGATGACTCCCTCATGACTTTCAGCATCTCGTACACAAAAAGTGATTCCATTTCCTTGGCGACCGCTTTGACGGCCGCGGGATCTTTCCTGTTGCGAAGCTCCTCGATATTCCCGGTAAAAGAAGGTTGTATGCTCGACAGGTCCCGCATCAGATGATCTCCATCTCGGCCCGAAGCGCGCCGGCGGCCTTGAGCGCCTCGAGGATCGATACCAGGTCGCGGGGCGTAACGCCAAGGGCGTTGAGCGCCCGCACAACCTCGCCAAGCGTGGCTCCCGACACCTGCATGAGCGAAGCGTTCTGCTCTTTTACATTTACGGTCTTTTCCGGCACGACCACGGTCTGGGCCTGGTTCGGTGCGAACGGACGGCGGCTGCGAAACCCGGTACTCGGTCTTGATCTCGATCGTCAGGTTGCCGTGTGCAATCGCGACCGGAGAGATCCTGACGTTCTCACCGATGGTGACCGTTCCTGTGCGCTCGTTGATCACCACGCGTGCCGTTTGGTCCACGGGCACGTCAAGACCCTCCACGAGCGCAGATCAGCTGGACCAGCTTGCCCCGATACTGCTCGGGGATCTTAATCGTAATGGTCGTCGGATCGAGTGTCGAGGCTGCCGTCTCGTCGCCGAGCGCTTCGTTGATCTTCCGGGCGACCTCCGTCGCGGTCGTGAAATCCGGCCGTTGTAAAAAAAGCCTGATCTTGTTCCCGGAACCGAGCGTGAACGGCGGTTCGTTCTCAATCGTAACGCCGCTCGGCACCCTGCCGGCCGTCGTGAAGTTCTTTTGGACCGTCGTACCGCCGCCCCCGCCGATGAACCCGCCGACAGACACTGCGCCCTGCGCGAGCGCGTACACTTTGCCGTCCGGTCCTTTGAGCGGAGCGAGAAGCAAGGTCCCCCCCTGCAGGCTCTTGGCGTCTCCGATCGTCGAAACGAGGGCGTCCAGTTTCATTCCCGGTTTCGGAAACGGCGGGAGAGAGGACGTTACCATGACGGCCGCTGCGTTCTTTGTTTTAATATCGGCGATGGACACGGTCAATCCCATCCGCTTCATCAGATTGGCGATGGTCTGGATCGTCTGGTTGCCTTTGTCTCCCGAGCCGTCAAGACCGACCACGAGGCCGTAGCCGATCAGCTGGTTCTCTCGCATGCCTTCGAAGCTCGCAATGTCCTTGATACGCTCGGCGTGAATATCAGTAGCTAGTAGCCAGTAGCCAGTAGCCAGCGTAAGGCAAAAACAGAAAAGCAGCCTCACGATTTTTTTTCTCCTGACTCCTGCCCCCTGACCCCTGTATTCTGCTTTTCTTAGAATGGCCATACTTTATCCATTAATTTTACGAGCCAGCCCGTATCCTGTTTGTTCTGTACCACGCCGTCGCCGACGAAAAAGACCTCGGCGTCCGCGATCCGGTTGCTCAAAACAGAATTGTCCACCGCGATATCGTCGGGCCTGACCATGCCGCGGAGGATGAGGATCTGTTTTTCATTGTTGATCGTAATTTCTTTTCTGGACTCGATCGAAAGAATACCGTTCGGCATCACCTCGACGACTTTGGCCGTGATCGTTCCGACCAGGCTTCCCGCCCTGTTCGTCGCGCCGCTGCCTTTGAAGTCTTCTTTTGCCGCACCGTTTACGGTGGGAGAGAACGTATTGCCCTTGCCGTAGAGGTTCGACAGGTTCAGGTTCATCGGTATGCCCAGGAGGCTGTTGACGCCATTCGTCGACGGTCGATGCTTTGTTTGCCGCCGTGTCGGCCGTGCCCGATCCGGAGATATTTTCCACGACGTTGATGGTGATGAGGTCGTTCAAACGATGGGCCTTCACATCCTCGTACAGGCTTGCCGTATCGCGGTAGAGCGAGTTGCTTCCCCGGGTCGGCATCCTGGTCTCGTCGGACGGCCGGTTCTGGTACACGTAACGCGGCGGCGGGGGAGGAAGCTTGGGTGTGGAAGCGCAGGACGAGGAGGACGACGCCAATAAAATGAAGACGACGAGGAGTCGGACCCGCACTTCCTGTTCCGCCTGTTCAATCCGCACCTCGCTTCCCACTTCTACCGCATGACTGCTCTTCATCTCAATACTCCACCCGGACCGTGTCTTCGTCCACCAGCAGACCGGTCACGATCTTTTTCGATGACAGGTTCATTGCGTTTACATAATCGCCGACCGCGGCATCCTGCATGGTCTCGCCCATCGCCTTGATCGAAAATCCCGCCGACTCGACGCAAAGAACGACGCTACGGCCCCGTTTCACGATCGGTGTTTCCGACACCATCGAGTCCGTAATGGGAGCGTTCGGCACAATGGAGCGGACGAGCGGCTTTCCGATGAGCCTGCCTTCCTCCCGCACTGCGCCCTTCGGAAGGCGGCTGGTCTCCATCAGCGTAGGATAAAAATCGCCCGCGCGCAACACGTAGTCTTTTCTGAATGCGGTCCTGCTCATGAAAACCCGGTCAAAGGTCTTGACCAGTGCCGTTGCGATTATGCTCCTGCTCTTTCGGAACTCGAACCGGAACACGGAGCGGCCGGGAGGGGTTTTTTCCACGATGATGGTGACGGGCCGTTCCGCTGGAAGAGCAGTGCTCACCTGGAGATCGCTGATGTCCACTTCAGCCCAGGGGTAGTGTTCCTTCAAGTAGGATCTTGAGCTCGCTCTCGGTGACTCCAGGACGCGGCGGAAGCGACCACAGGTTGAAGGAACGAAAAGAAGAACGCCGTGACGATAGGGAGGACGGCGGGTGAAACAAGGAGGAAGAAAGAAGCAAGCCTCGTTGTCCGCCCGCCGCGTTTAAATTCCGCATTACGCATTTCGCACTCCAAATTCATAGCACTGCCTCCGGCAGCAACTAAAGAATAGACCTTTGCCCCGGATAAAATCCGATAAAGGCCATGATCAAGGCGGAAAAATAAATGATGTAATCCCGGTTTTGAAAAACAAAATCCGCCTTTATCCGTGTCCAAGATTTTTTGCCCAGAATTCGCGCGAACAGATCAAATTTGAGTAGAACTAACATATCATTGTCTCAAGTTGTTCGCGACCTGCAGCATCTGATCGGATGCCTGGACAGCCTTGGAGTTTATCTCGTACGCCCGCTGGCTCACGATCATGTTCACCATTTCTTCGACGACGTTTACGTTGCTCATTTCGACGAATCCCTGCGAGATGGTGCCGAGCCCGTTGGTGCCCGGGTTGCCGGTCGTCGGGTCTCCCGACGAACCGGTCTGCTGGAAAAGGTTCTTGCCGAGAGCGTTGAGGCCGCCGGGGTTGATGAAGTTGGCCAGCTCGATCTGGCCGATCTGCGTCGGCGTCGAGCTGCCGGCCTGTGTCACCGATATCTTTCCGTCGGAACTTATGCTGATGTCCGTTGCGTTCGCCGGAATGGTGATCGACGGGTCGAGCGGGTAGCCGTCGGAATTCACGATCCGGCCGTCGCTGTCGAGCTTGAAGGCGCCGGACCGGGTGTAAGCCGTCGTGCCGTCCGGCGTCTGAATCTGATAGAAGCCGTCGCCTTCGATGACCGTATCTAGTTTGTTGCCCGTTTGGACAAAATCGCCTTGTTGAAAAATTTTCTCGACCGCCACGGGCTTTACCCCCATACCCACCTGGATGCCCGACGGGATCTGCGAGCCTTCCGCGGACGTCGCGCCCGGCGTCCTGATGGTCTGGTACAGCAGGTCCTGGAAGTCGGCCCTGCTTTTCTTGAAGCCCGTCGTGTTGACATTGGCGAGGTTGTTGGATATCACGTCGATGCTCAGTTTCTGTGCTTCCATTCCCGTCGCGGCGATAAAAAGTGATCTTAGCATGTTAGAGACTCCCCAATTGGTTAGTGACCTTTGATGTGGCGTTATCAAACATCTGAATGGCTTTTTGATAGGACTCGAATTCCCGCATGGTATCGATCATGCGCACCATTTCCTTTATCGCATCGACATTCGACGTTTCGATATATCCCTGTTTCACCGTCGCGGTCGACTGCGTTCCCTCGCCGCTAAACGTATACATCCCGTCGCCTGCCTCGGTCATGCCGGCATCGGGACCGAAATTCTCTATCTTTATTGTATCGATCTCCGTCGGCAGTGCATTACCGGCCTGCATTACCGAAACCTTTCCCTCCAGGTCGATATTGATTTGCGTGCTGTCTTCCGGCAGCGAGATCGGACCGCCCGTGCCCATGACCTTGATCCCATCATGGGTGGTAAGGTAGCCGTCACTGTTCTTTTTGAGGTCTCCCCGGCGTGTATACCGGTTGCCTTCGAGCGCGATGAAACCGTCGCCATCGAGGGCGATATCGAGCGTATTACCGGTCTTGACCGAGGTGCCGTTCGACATATCGATCTTGGAGCCGGAATAATCGCTCATGTCCCGGCCGTCGGGCCCGGTGCTCGCATCCGTTTGCACGAGATGATCTTTAAACGCCAGCGTGTCCTTCTTGTACCCTGCGGTGTTCGCGTTGGCCAAATTTTGCGAGATCATTTCCAATTGCGTCTGCATTAATACGGCCCCGGATGCTGCTATGTAGATTCCTTTGTACATGTCAGTCCTTGAATGAGCAAGTCTCGTGCCAGCGGCCTGTTTTTTCCTGCTCTGCTGAGAAGCTGAAAAAATTCATCATATATTCACGCCCTTACTGTGAGCTGTTTCGCAGGACCGTGTTTGAGACCCGCTTCCCCATACCGGGAAAAAAATTCCCTCCCGTGGTAAGAATTGCCTCAGGCCTGTTGCGCGTTCAGCTCCAGGGTAAGGTCTACTTCACCCTGCGGCATGTCCAGTGCCCCGGCGATTTCTGCCGATGAGAGTCCTTTCTGGCACAGGGCGAAGATTTCGTGTTGGCGGCCCGCGCCTCCCCAGTGGGACTTAACCGTCTCTGCCCTGCGCGCCAGAAGTTCCAGGGCGCCCAGTTTTTTGTCAATCGATCCTTCCAGCGACTCAACGTTCTGTATCTTCTGCTCCAGGACGCCGGCCCGTTGGATCAGCCGGTCGAGGAGGGCTGCCTTTTTGTCGAGCGACGCTTCCCGCGAAGTGACGTCTTCGATTTTTTTCTGCAGCGTCTCTTCGTGCCGGACCAGCCCTTCGATGGCGGACACCTTCTTGTTCACCGCCGCCTCGAGTGAAGCAAGAGCGCGTGACCGTGCTGTTTCCGACTGCTCGACCATCTGCTGGAATGCGGCCATCTTCGTTTCCATTGATGCTTCGAGCGCGGCAAGAGCTTTTTTATTCACCGCCGCCTCGAGTGCAGCAAGCGCGCGTGACCGTGCTGTTTCCGACTGCTCGACCATCTGCTGGAATGCAGCCATCTTCGTTTTCATCGATGCTTCGAGTGCGGCGAGAGCCTGTGATCCGGCGGCTTCCGAGCGCTGGATCGTATCCTTGAGCGCTGCCATTTTGCCGTCCAGTGATGTCTCAACAGCAGACGGTGATGCGTTGCCGGCCGCCTGCTGCATCAGCTGCTGGAACAGGGATATTTTTTTGTCCACCTTTGTTTCGAGCGTTTCGACGGCCTGTATTTTCTTTTCCAGCTTTTTAAAAATAAGCTCCGAAATCTCCTTGATCTCGGCAAGCTCGAGCGTCAGGAGGTTCTTTTCTTTCGTTGCCGCCGTTTTTGCGTCGGCTGTTATGATGTTCTTTCCCATATTTCAGATTTTAATGTCTATCTTCCCGGTTTTTTCCTGTTCCTGCTTCGGCCGTTCTTTCTTTGCCTGCTTTTTCTTCTGCCCGAGGGTCGCATTTTCTTCACGCCGTACTATCTTCAACCCGCTTATTTTTCCCGGAGGTTCTATCGGCATCGCCTGGGTCCTCTTGTTTGTTAGCCATTGACTGTTTTATGACAGCCATACATCTGTATCTTAAAAAGCAAGAGGCGTGCCATAGTAAGATTGTATTCATAGACAGTCATATACTGAGTATGATTTTTTTAGAGAACAAAAAGAGTAAATAAAGCACCGGTATTTCAGTATGTTATGCATCATTGCAGATTGGCTTGAAAACGATGACCTATAATGTCGATTTGCAAGAGAGGAAATGAATATGAAATGACGTCAGCTTTTTGACGAGTTGATGTAATTTAATCATGTGCGAAGTCAGAACGGGTCAGGATATTGAGATGAAAAAAAGAATTGCGCAGGTTGTTAGGAATATCATTCGAGCCAGTGATCAGGAAGCAAAGAAGCTTTCCATGTCGTCACGCGCGGCGCTGAATCTGTCGCCGATGGCGTGAATATCTTCGTTGAACAGAGAAAATTCAAGGAGGATGGCGTCATGTTCACGTGTCCAGATACCATCGTCCTCTACGCGCGGGCTGAACATCCTGGCAAATGCTTCTGCGAGAGAAACCAGGGAAACAAGGTTCATCTCACCGGGTGCGGCAGACGGCTTGTGGTGGTACCTGATCGTCGAAACGATACTGTCCGGCAGGCCGATGTCTTCGGCAAACCATGCTCCGGCTTCCGCATGCGTGCATCCAAAGACCGCGGTTTCTTGCTCGAGCATGGTATCCGTGGTCTCGATTGTCTGAAATGATGCGTGGTCCAAACTGTAGAACACGATTCGCCCGATGTCGTGGAGCAGTCCTGCCAGAAACGACTCCTGCGGCATGGTAATGGCGATCTTCTCGGTCAGCACCGAGGAAAGGAACGCCACTTCATAGCTGTGGATCCAGAGATTTTCCACCCGGAACGCCCCGGAAGATGGAAAAATGTTCATGACCGTCATGCCCATGACGATGGACTTGATCCTGTCCAGGCCGAGAAAGAGCACTGCCTGATGAATGTCCTTGATCTGGCCGGAATGCGCAAAGAAGGCGGAATTGGCGATTTTCAATACCCGTTGGGCCATGGCCGGATCGTACGATATCAGCTCGCACAGATCCTCTGTTGATTTTGTTTCGTCTCCTACGAGGGAAAGGATTTTACCCAGTAAGGCCGGCGTGGTGGAAAGATCGTGGAGCTGTTTGATGAAACGTTTTACGTCACTGTCCGTCATCGGCTTCCCGAAATGGATCTTCGTCTCCCATCGTTCTTATCGGCATTCGGGGCTTGTAACTTTAATCATGGAAAAAGCAGGGGCTCACGTTTTTGAATGCCCTGTTCGTGGGTAAATACAACATTTCGGCGGCCGGCTCTTTTCGGAGATCCCCGGCTAAGAAAAATTTTCCCTCTCCGGCAAAAAGTGTTCATGCACGCGAAGCCCAGTGCAGCAGGGGGCCGGAAAGGGAGAGTACGATTTTTACAGCTATTTCAATCAAATGAAAGCGGATTTGCAGTCCCTGGTCGCTCTGGCATGGGAGTTGCTCTAGGCATGAGTACGATGAGTACCATGCTCATGATACCGGCAGCAAAAATCCCGTCATCGGACGTACAGAACGGCCCGGCCGCAGCTCCCAAACCCGGCGCAGCAGGCGACACTGCTGATCCTGCCTTCGGCATTCTGCTGGGCCAGTTGCTGGCGGCAGTCCTCCAGAATGGACAGCAAACGCCTTTTGACGCGGCGAAACTGGGCGATGAGACGCAGCCGGCTGGAAAGCCCGCAGAGCAACCTCAAGCCCAGCCTGCGGCTCAGCAGCAAGCCGATATTTCCAAGCTGTTCCTGGGAATTCAAAATCAAGACAAAACGACAGACGGGGGAAATGCAGCAGCCCAGTTTGCCGAGTCGCTGAAGAACATCAAGGAGAATTTGGAAGACCCTGATCGTGTTCGGAAGGCCCCTGCAGAAACAAAAGGAACGTCCCCGGACGGGAATGCGCAAACGGGACAGAATGATCTCGACGGCAAGAATGTTTTTTATTTATCGGACAAGTCCGGGAAGCGCGACGCCTCGCTGCTGCAGGACGCCGCAATATTGAACAGGCAAGGCGAAAACGACGAGGGACGACAAAAAACAGAGCCGACGCTATCCGGGCCGGCAAAGACGGACTTCGCAACGATGGTTCAGCAGGCCCAATCTTCAGGCCAGCATACGGCGCCCCGTGACGCGGCTGTCCAAACAACGGACACCGGAGCTTTTCCGGCTGCCACGCGGCCCCATGGGGTTGATTCTTCCGACGCGTTTGACCATGCGGTCTCTATCGTGAAGGACGGAAACCGTATTGCCGTACAGTTGGACCACAACGGTCTTGGTAAACTCGATATCAACCTGAGCCTCGATAAAGGGGCCGTCAACGCGCAGATCAATGTGGCCGATGACGCTGCGAAAAAAATGATTGAAAACAATATGCAGCAGATCGTCAATTCTCTTCTCGGAGACGGCGTGAGCGTCGGCGGGTTTTCCGTGTCACTGAGACAGCAGGGGACCCGGGACGGCTCGGATTCGTACCAGCAGGACGAGGCCCGGCAAAGCAGCAGGCCCGCCCTTCAGTCAGTCATTTCACCAAGCACAACTACGACACGGGGCATGGTGAATATTTTCATTTAGATCGTACAAGGAGGGGATATGGACATAACAAGCGCCACGAGCGCCACCCAAACAGCAAGTGCGGCAACCGCAGGGCCGACCCAGACCCTGGGTGAGAATGATTTTTTGAAGCTTCTGACCGCACAGATGCAGGCCCAGGACCCGCTGAACCCCATGGACAGCGCGAATTTTGCCGCACAGCTTGCCCAGTTCAGTTCCGTCGAACAACTGACGAACATTAATACCCAGCTCACGAACATGGCTGCGTCCCAGACTTCGCTGCAGAATACGATGGCCTCGGACCTCATCGGGAAAAAGGTCGTCGTTACGGGAAACACGGCCACGCTCAACGGGCAAGCCGTCATGTCCTATACGCTCCCGAGCGATGCTGCCGCGGTCTCAGTATCGGTCTATGACGCAACCGGCGCCCTGGTGAAGACGGCAGTGCTCGGCCAAGAGGCGGCGGGCAATAACAGTTATACGTGGGACGGCAGGGACCAGAACGGCAATACGCTTCCGGCGGGCAAGTATACCTTTGCCGTTAATGCCGCGGACGGATCGGGGCAGGCTATCACCGCGACGCCCTTGACCAGCGGAACGGTGACCGGGATTTCGTTCAACAATAACGTGACCTCTCTGACCCTGGACAATTCGACGCAGGTTCAGCTCGGAGACGTTCACGAAATATTAGGAGGAGCTTGATATGTTATCGGCATTGTATACGGCAGTCAGCGGCATGGACGCAAACAGTACCTCGCTTTCCGTGATCGGGGACAATATCGCAAACATGAACACCGTCGGATTTAAAGGAAGTACGGTTGCCTTCGGCGACGTGCTGAGCCAGAGCATCTCCGACGCCAGCGGATCTTCGCAGGTCGGCCGCGGGGTCGAGGTAACGAGTGTATCGCCGAGTTTCACGCAGGGCTCGTTTGAATCCACGTCAAACGGCCTGGATCTGGCCATTGACGGCGACGGGCTGTTCATGGTGAACAACGGCGGCCTGCGTTCCTATACCCGGGCCGGCCAGTTCTCGCTGGACAAGAGCGGAAACATCGTGAATCCCGACGGGTACGTCTTACAGGGCTACCTTGCCGACGCGGCAGGGAACATAACCGGTACGATCGGCAACTTGCAGCTTGCGGCAAGCCAAAGCCCGGCGAACGCCACGACCCGGGTCAACGCGGCAATCAACCTTGACGCTTCGGCGACTGCGCCGGCAGGCGCATTCACGCTTGACGGCAACGGGGACGGCGTGCCGAACGATCCTGCAAACTACAATTTCTCGAACACCACGACGGTCTATGATTCCCAGGGCGGCGCCCATCCCGTAACGATGTACTTTGTGAAGACTGCGGCGAACACGTGGGACGTCCATTACGCCTATGCGGACCAGGCGCAACCCAGCCAGCTCATAGAACCGGGCCAGACATCAGGCGGCGCGGGCAGTGTACCGACGGGCGCCGCCACGGTCCAGCAACTCGTATTTAATACGGACGGCTCCCTCAACACGGACAACAGCGGGACGGCGGTTACCTTCAACTTCGGCGCTGCAGTAGCTGCGTCAACGGTCAATTTTAACTACGGCACGGGCACCGGCGAAACGCCGCCGGGAACCGGCCTCGACCTGTCAACGCAGTATGCAAGCAGCAACTCGGTCATGAGCGTGAACCAGGATGGGTATGCCTCGGGGTCCCTCCAGAGTGTGAACGTATCAGATGCCGGCGTCATCGACGGGGTATTCACGAACGGCCAGACGCGGGCAATCGGCCAGGTGGCGCTTGCCCGGTTCATAGCGCCAACGGAACTGACAAAATTGGGCAAAAATCTTTACGCCGAGTCGTTCGATTCGGGTCAGCCCGTCGTCGGCACGGCAAATACCTCGGGCCTCGGGAAGGTGCTTTCGAGCAGTCTCGAACTCTCGAACGTGGATCTCGCAACGCAGTTTGTGAGCATGATCGCGTCGCAGCGCGGGTTCGAAGCGAACTCGAAGATCATTACTACGACGGACCAGCTGATGCAGGAGCTCGTGAACCTTAAGCAGTAGAGAGGGCGACAATACCGAGAAAGGCCGCGGATTGTAAGATCCGCGGCCTTTTTTATGAGGTGCCGCAGGAAACAGCGAAATGCCGGACGCATGCATACGCTCAGATGCGATGAATTTATCATACGTTATGAGCAATGACAATTTCCCGGTAAGGATTCGGTACAGGGACGGACATCGGGGGTTGTCCCCGCTGTTCTGGTATGGCCGTCAAAGGAGGCGTTGGCGGGCTTACTGCAGCACCTCGCGGAGCGTCTTGCTGAAAACGTCAATGGTGTAGGGCTTGATAATGACTGCTTTAAACCCGAATTTTTTGTACTCTGCCATGACGGGGTCGTTCGAATAACCGCTCGCCACAATTGCCTTCACATCAGGATCGAATGCGAGCAGGTGGACGATCGCATCCTTGCCTCCC
This sequence comes from Nitrospirota bacterium, assembly GCA_963754875.1. Lineage (GTDB taxonomy): Bacteria > Nitrospirota > UBA9217 > UBA9217 > UBA9217 > JAJYKN01. The sequence continues at coordinate 165,934 of CAVWHO010000015.1, read as the reverse complement.
ATGCCGCCCTGGATGGTGAGGTCCATGATCACGACATGAAAGGGCGTCTTCGCTTCCTGCGCCTGTTGGTACATCTCGACTGCCTGCGCCCCGTTCCGTGCAAAGTCAACACCATAGCCAAGTTCCTTCAGCATCTCTCCTGAAACATCCCGGACGAGCTGTTCATCATCCATGATGAGAATTCTTCCCTGCCCAGCGACAACGGGGCAGGCCGGTGCGGCAGGTTGGACCGTCGAAACGCTTTGCGAGGCCGGTAAATAGACATGGAAGGCCGCCCCCTGGCCGGGTTTCGATGCAACGGTGATATGGCCGTCATGTTTTTTTATGATTGAGTAGACGGACGCAAGCCCGAGGCCGCTTCCCTGCTGCTTGGTGGTAAAATAGGGGTCAAATATTTTCGTGAGATGCTCGTCGGGAATTCCCGTCCCTTCGTCGCGGATGGTGATCTTCACATAGACTCCTGCTCGCAGTGCGGCGATCGCCCTGTCCTGGAGCACGATATTTTCAACGGTAACGGTGATCACGCCACCATTCGGCATGGCATGCGTGGAGTTGATGATCAGGTTATTAAAAACCTGGCTCATCTGGCTGTTATCGACGTTCACGGGCCGGACATGTTCGGCGATGTTGAATCGGGCCGCCACATTGGTGCCATGGAGGCAGAGACTCACTGCCTCCCGGATGATATTGACGATCGACGTTGTTGACTTGACGGGCGCTCCACCCTTCGAGAAGGTAAGCAGCTGGTAGGTCAGCTCCGTTGCCCGTCGGGAAGCCGATTCCGCCTCCACCAGCCGCCCGTACGCCTTACTGCGGCCGTCGACATACATTTTCGCCATGCTGATATTGCCGAGCACGGCGGTGAGAAGATTGTTGAAATCATGGGCGAGACCGCCTGCAAGCACGCCGAGGGACTGGAGCTTTTCCACTTTGACCTGTTCTTCTTCCCTCTTGCGCTTCTCCGTCGCGTCCCGGAACACGAGCACAATACCGATGGTCCTGCTTTCCCGGTCACGGATCGGTGCTGCGCTGTCTTCAATGACAATCTCCGTCCCGTCTTTTTTTATGAGGGCGGTGTGATTGGCCAGCTCCCAGATGGCGCCGGACTCTATGACTTTTTCAACAGGGTTCACGCAGCGTTCGCCTGTCTTTTCATTGACGATGTGAAAAACTTCTGTGAGTGGCTTATGCACGGCTTCGGACGCCGTCCAACCCGTGTGCTGCTCGGCCACCTTGTTCAGCAGGGTGATTGTTCCCTCCACATCGGTAACGATCACGGCATCTCCGATGCTGCGCAGGGTCACTGCCAGACGTTCTTTTTCCTCCGCAAGCCGGCCCTCGCGTTCCTTGACGGCGGCGCTCATCAGGTTGAATTCCCGGGAAAGCTGCCCGATTTCATCGGCCGCAAAAACCGGGACCCTCTCGGGAGTCTCACCGAGTTTGTGCTGCAACACCGCCCGGTGAAGACCCAGGAGCGGCGAAACGACGTATTTCCCGAGGATCAGACGGAGAAACAGGACTGCAACCAGGGTGAGGATGGCAGCGTCGAGGATGTTGTAAAATGCGGCCTTGCGGGCGGCCGCAATCACCGGCTGCGTCGAGATCCTGAGCCGGACATAGCCGATGAATATTTTTCTCGCGATTCTCGGGTCGTGGGGATCGAGAAAAACCGGCTTGTAAACATCGATCCACATGCCGTCATCGGCCGTGAAATGATCCCGCTCCTCTTTATGCGTTTTGAAGTATGCGACCGCGGCGGGGCCGGGGGGAACGTTCAGCTGCTCGACCGGGACCGCGGCGATGCCGAGCCAGACCGGCGAGAACACCTGGGTAAGGACGATATCGTCGGTATGGACGATATTCTGGACTTGCTTAATGAGGTTGAGGTCTTCCGCGGCGAGGCCCTCATTCACGGACCGCGCCAGGGCCTCGGACAGGGCGCCCCCCCGGGCCACGACTTCCCGTTCCAGGCTCCGTTTCTGTGCGATGAAGAACAAGGCGGTGCTGGCGGTGCTGACGACCAGCACCACGACCGTAATGAAGAAGGTCACCTTTGTACGCAGCGAGAATGTCATTTGATATCAGCGAGCGACGGCATACCGATGGAGGATATGATCTTCTGTCCTTTCGCGCTCAGGACGAAATCGACGAACCGCCTGACCTCCGGCCGGGCGTTTTTCTTGATGACGATGTACAGCGGCCTCCGGTACGGGTATTTACCGGATATGATGTTCGCCCGGGTCGGAGCAATGCCGTCTACCTTCAGCATCTTGATGTTGCGCTTGCGTGCACTTCCGAAGCCGGAACTGGCGAAGGCCTCCCGCATATCCTCGACAAGCTGCTCCCAGATAGTGGTTGAAGACGCCTGCATGGTCGAATTCTTCTGCTTCAGCGGACGCTTGCCGTTCAGGATGTATTTCGCCAGGGCTTCGCCGATGCCGCCGAAGCCTTTCGTCGTCGTTATAACGGAAATTAAGTTCATGTCGGGACCGCCGAGCTCTTTCCAGTTGTTGATTCTGCCTTCATAGATGTCCCTGACCTGCCCGGGACGTATGGAATTCACGGGGTTTGCCTTGTTAACGATAAACACGAGGGCGTCCCAGGAGGCGATGATGTAGTCAAAGTCCGCGGGGTCGTCCGCCGACTTCGACTGGCAGGACGCGGCGAAATCCATCCTGCCGTCCTTTAGGTCCGCGAGGCCACGGATGCTCCCGCCGCCCAGGACCAGGACCGCGACGCCGGTTTCCTTCTCATAGGCCTTGGCCAGGTCGGACAGATATCCCGGCACGCTCACGGAGCACCCGCTCCCGATGAGTGCTTCCGATGCCCGGGCGGGCACAGGAACTGCAAAAAGACACAACAGCAAGAACATCGTGCGCAGAATGCCTCTCATCAGCCCTCCCTGCATGCCAGAACCGCCGCCAGTATCCTCAAGAAATGTTGGCCTGTGATCTTTATATAGTCAACAGGCGGGGCGGTGTGACGTAACAATTCATCGGTAAATCACAGATGGGCCGGCTGTAGCCGTTCGGTTTCAAACAGGAGGAAAACACGTACCCTCTAGCGGGCCCCATCCATTCTCAGCGCATCATGCCTTTTAACCAACAGTTCTTCAACAACTGCTGCTGTCACGGGTTTGCTGAAGTAATATCCCTGGGCCATGTCGCAGCGCAGGATGTGAAGGATCTTGAGCTGGTCCTCGGTCTCAACACCTTCAGCGATGGTCTTGAGTCGTAGATTGTGCGCCATGGAGATGATGCTGGAAACGATCGCACCGTCGTCCGGATTGTTCGCGATGTCCCGGACAAAGGAGATGTCGATCTTAAGGTTGTCTGCAGGAAGTTTTTTGAGATAGCTCAGGGACGAATAGCCGGTGCCGAAGTCATCGATGCTGATCGGACATCCCAGCTCCTTGAGTCGGGCAAGCAGCGCCTGTACCTTTTCTTCGTTCTGCATGAGCGAGCTTTCTGTCAGCTCAAAGGCAAGATTCCGGGGGTCTATGCCGGAAGCTCCTATTGTTTGTTCCAGAAACTCACCCAGGTCTGTTTGTTTGAACTGGATTACGGAAAGGTTCGTGGTGACAGGCACCGTGGCATAGCCCTTGTCCTGCCAGGCCCTGATCTGGCGACAGGCCTCCTGCACGATCCATTTCCCTACGTCAATGATCATCCGGGTCTTCTCGAGCAAGGGGATAAAGCTCGACGGAGAGACGAAGCCGTGTTCGGGGCTGTTCCAGCGGAGCAGGGCCTCCATTCCCGCGATTTTGCGGGTATGGACATCGAAATAGGGCTGGTAGTAAAGCGCGAGCTCGTTATTCGCAAGAGCGTGGAAAAGGCTTTTCTGGAGCTGTGCAAAGGTTGACGCAGCCCGGTTCATGTCCGCAGTGAAAAACTGGTACGTGTTCAGACCCTGCTCTTGAGACTTGGAGAGTGCAATTTCCGCGTTTGTGACAAGCGCGTCGGTATCCTGGGTATCCTGGGGTGCGACCGAAATTCCTATGTGCACGGCCACGGTAAGAACGGTGCCATCGACGGAGATGGCCGGCTTGAGCGCGTTGAACACCTTGCTCACAACTAAGATGACGTCCTGAGATTGGGCCATGTCCACGAGCAGGACCCCGAAGGTATTTCCCCCCAGTCGGGCCACGGTGTCCCCCTCGCGCACGACAGTCGTGAGCCGGCGGCCGACCTCGGCAAGGACCCCGTTTCCGCAAGCTGTGCCGAATGTTTCGTTAAGGAAGGTAAAGCGGTCGATTTCCACGGCCAGCAGGGCGACAAGCCGCTTCCGGAATTCCCCGCGCGGGATCTCCAGCTTGATCCGGTCGAGCAGCAGGGTTTTATTCGGCAGATTGGTACAGCTGTCGTAATTGGCAACGTAATTGAGCCGCTCCTCCAGGAGCCGCATCTGAGTCAGGTCTTTTGATGTGGCAACAAAGTGAGAGATCTCGCCATTTTCATCTTCGAGTGGCGTGATGGTGTGGTAAAGCTCAAAAAGCTGGCCGTCTTTTTTGCGGTTGGTCAGGATGGCTTGATAGGACCGCCCGTCAAGGATCGTTGCCCACATCTCCTTGTAGACCCCAGGATCGTTTTTGCCTGATTTGAGAATTCGCGGGTTCTGTCCAATGAGCTCTTCTCTTCGGTAACCGCTGAGGTCGACAACTGCATCATTCACATACTCAATGGTGCCGTTTCGATCAGTAATGAGGACCCAGTCGGAGGTGCCCTGGACCGCAAGCGACAATTTACGCAGCTCCCGTTCGGTCTTTTTCAGGTCCGTTATGTCCATCAGGGACGCCACGCTTTTCCGCGTCCCGGGAATCAATGCCACGTTTGCATAGATGTCCTTGACAGCGCCGTCCTTGTCCCTGATCCTGAACTCGTACCGGCTCGGGGCCGCGTCGGTCTGCTTTCTGCGCTGGACATGGTAGGTCTGCATCCGCGCGAGGTCTTCAGGAAGGATGCCGATGGTCCAGGGAAGCTTCCCCTCGGCCTCGTCCTTGGTATAGCCGGTCAATGTCTCGAAACGTGCATTCACGAGGGAGATGATCATGTTTTCTTCGATGATGATCGTTGCAGCTTCCGATGTTTCAAAGATCGTGCGGTACCGCGCTTCCGACTCCCGGAGAGAATCTTCCACCCGGGTGCGCGCCAGCATTTCCTGTAAATGCTCTGCTTTGACCGCATTAAGTTCAGCACGCAGTTCGGCAATGCGTCTGGCATCTGCGGCGTTCTGGGCCTGGATGTCCCGGAGCTCTTGTTTACGAGCTGCGTCGGCATCGGATGTATTCTCTCGACTCACCATAGTAGCCTCCTGACGCTCTGACGGTCGTTCCGGTCCATGAATGCCATCAATAATCTCTTTTCAGTTAAGTAAGTCATGACCTCGGCGAATCTGGGGGTTTGCAGCGCCCCGGCGCTCGTGTCGTTGGCTCCCGTGGCTACACCTTTTTCACTTGCAGGACAGACAACAGCTGCAGCACATCAAGGTGCTTGAGCAGTTTCTCGTTTCCCACCAGCAGAGAAAGACGCACTTTTTTTTCACGAACGAGCACCAGAAAAAAGCCTATGACAGCAGACGTTATGAACAGTGAGTCCGGAATTTTTATGGTAATAGCGTTAATGCCTCCCAGGTCCACAATGGTTATTTTAATGCGCATATAATCTTCGAGCGTTTGAATCTGTCCCCGAATGGTAAGTTCGGATGGGCCCGTCGAGGCTATGTCCATTTGGACACCTCCCTAGAGCATGTTGCTCCCATAACTGTGCGGACCTCAATAATGTGCATCATACCTCCTCCTTAGGCCACCTTGATAAGTATCGCTTCATTGCCGACATCATTAAAATATAATTCATCCACGAGCGAGCGGGCCATTTTTAACCCTCTCCCGTCCACAAATTCCGGATTGCGAATAGTTTCCCTGAAGATGACAGTGTCGAATCCCTCACCCTCATCGCGGACTTTTACCACCACGATGTCATTTTTGTTGTCCGCCAGCGCTTTCAGGGTAATCGTTATCTTTGCGCCCGCCTCCTGTTCCCTCTTGAGAAGGTAGTCTTCATATTCACCCGCCCTGACAAGCTTGTTCTTCAGCGTTGACCCTATATGAAGGCTGCCGTGCTCATAGGCGTTCATGATGATCTCGGTATATGCATTTATGCATTCCATGACAAACTCGAAGCGATACTCCATTGTCGTGAGCAGCTTTTCAACATCCTGGATTGATCGGTTTACTTCATCGAAGAGGGCGCGTATCGTGAACGTTTTCTCCCAGCGGACTGCTCCTCCAAGCTTTCTGAGAAAAACCATGGTAAGATCATCCCGTATTTCGCCCACCCTGTCGACAAACCGGTTGTAGAGCATGTTCTTGAACGATGAGGAGGCAAAATCCTCTTCAAGATGCTCATAATAGTCGGGATCCAGCAACCCATCGCTGCAGATCAGTATTTTTTTGCATTGATGCAGCGCCGCCTGCCGGAGTTCAACTTCATGAGCATCCCTCATGATCGGTATAGCGCAGCCATTGAGTTTCAGCACCTCATCATGGGTTGTCTGGAGATAGAGAGGGGGCATGGAAAAGAGCGCATAATCCATGATCCCCTTCTTCAGGTCCAGAAGAGCAAGAGAGGCCGACAAGGGCTCCTCCTCGTGCAGGTTTCGCCGGATGAATTGCTGAAACTCGCGGACAAAGAGTCCGAAGTTGAAATTGTTCTTTTCCCTGTCTATCAAATAGTTCGCAAAAGCGGTCACCAGGTGCGCGGTAAATGATGCGGAAAGCCCTTTGCTCATGGCGTCAATAAGGAACACGAAAACCCGGTCCTCATCCACGGTCCTGATCGAATAGGAGTCCCCGGAAAGCACGTCCTTCGGCTTATAGCGGATATTGATGAGCCACTCCGATTTTTCCCCGTCTGCTGCAACAACGTCGAGTTTTTTATAATATAAATCATTTCTGATGGTGCTCAATGCCTTAAAAAAAGAAATTTTTTCTTCAATGAGCCTCTGCCGTTCCCGCTGTCTCGTAAGCGTTAACTCGTGTACCAACAGTTTTTGACGTTCTCCCATGCTGCGTTGTAGGGCAGCATCCAACGCGCTCAGGAGTTTATCCACCTGAACAGGCTTTACGAGTAACTGCGTCGCGCTGTGGGAAATTGCGTCGAACACGCCCCCGGCGTCTTCACGGGAAACGATCACGATGATCGATAGTTTCTGATCCGTCCGCCGTATTTCCTTCAGCAACTTCAGCCCGTCAAGCGTGGGGGGGGCACCATCGACGATAAGGACGTCCGTATCGCCGTTACGCAGCTTTTTGCCGCCTTCTTCGGCGTCACCTACGATGACTGCCTTTTTAAAAAGTCCGGCAAGCAGATCGTTGAAAAGGTCGTTCACTGCTGCGTCGCACGATACGCCAAGGACGGAGAGTCTTTCAGCTATGTGCTTGATTTCGTCAAAGCCAGTCATTGTTTTTTATGATCTCGCATGATTCCTCTTCCAGTATCCTGATATCAACGGGATTTACCCGGAGCACCGCAAGGGTCCTGTGGTGAACACCATGCCATTCCGACGCATTTTGATGGAATGCATAGGTGTCCGGATCACAGGACTGGCAGATAAACTCTGCGAGGAACAGAATCCCCAGCAACTTTCTTCGGACGGGGTCTTTCAGCGCGCGCATGCTGATGTTGTGGTGGTTCAAAATTACCGAAAGCACGGTATCCGACAGTCCCCATGACTTAGCCATGATATAGCCCATGATACAGTGATTCGTGTTGTAGCGATCCGTCTCGAGACCGACGACCGATTCGAAGTAGTCGGGGATCGCCTCCAAAGGCGAAGAGGGTAACGCATAGTCGGCCATTTTCGCATAGTCCGGGAATTTCCTCAGAAGAAGAGGTACCCCGCAATCATGGAAAAGGCCGAGCGTATACGCTGCTTCTTCAAGGTCAATCTGAAGCTTATGCGTGATATGCGAGCAGACAAGTGCCACGGACGAAGAGTGTCTCCTGAACTTGTCGAGAGCGCGATTTGTGCCGCACCCCATTGCGTTATACAGCGCTGTCGTCAACACGATGGAATAGAAGTTGCTCAGCCCCAGACGGAGGAGGGCATGAGGTATGGAATCGGTCTTCATCCCGCCGAAAAAAGCGGAATTGGTGATTTTCAGGGTTGCGGCCGAAAGCGCGACGTCCGTGCTCACAGAATGCACTATCTTTTGAAAGTCAGGGTCCGGTTTTGCCATCTCCCTGCGGATATCCATGACGGCCCTCGGCTGGAGGGGAAGCCCGATCTGTCCGAGGATTTCTTCCGCTTTTTTAATGTTCTCAGGGGTATCTATCCGCTGGTTTTCCATAGATGCTTCTACCGGTATTCCTGTTTTATCATATCGAGGAGGCCAATCACCTCCTTCGAGGTTGCCTCCAACTGCTTATAAACTTGTCCGACCTTGTTCTTATCGCCCCGGTTGCATGCCCGGAGCGCTTCCTTTTATGGTGAAGACGGAGGTTTTTGACCGCAGCCGTTCCGCGATGAGGATGAGATTGTCCACCTCCTTCACCATCGATTCGGTCATGTCCTGAACGTCATGGGAAACGCTCAGGGTCTTTTCAATATTGACCGATACGTCGAGAGACCCCACGGTATGTTCGCTTACCGCTCCCGAAATCTTTGCTATCTTGGCATGGGAGCTGCTGATCGCCTCGACTATTGAGGCCAGGGAATTGCCCACGTCGCTGATCTGTCGGGTTGCGTTCGTCACTTCTTCCGAGGCTTTTTTCATGGACCGGGTGGTCGTTTCGGTTTTCTCCTGGACGCCGGCTATTTTCGAATCTATCTCGCCGGTGGCTTGAATGGTGCGTTCGGCAAGCTTCCTCACCTCATCGGCGACGACCGCGAAGCCGCGGCCCTGTTCGCCTGCGCGGGCTGCTTCGATGGCCGCGTTGAGGGCCAGAAGGTTCGTCTGATCGGCGATTCCTTTGATCACCGTCGCAATCTCCCCGATCTCGGAGACTTTATTATTAAGGCCGCTGACCGCGTCGGAAAGTTCAAGGGTGGTCGCATGGACGCTTTGTATGGTTTGTACGGCCCCATTGGAGACCTCCTTGCCCTGTTGAGCGGTCTTCATGGCAGACAAAGAACTTTCGTTTGCACTCGAGGAGTTTTCGCTGACGTTCACGATCGTACCCATCATGCCGTCAGCCGCGGCTGATATCAGACCCACCTGCTGGAACTGGAGGGCGGTCGCCTCGCGGGTGCTTTTCATTTTTACCCGCATGATATCAATGGAGCCCACGACATCTCTTACGATTTCCAGAATGGCTTGAATCATGGTATTGAATGACCCAATTACTTTATCCATATCCTTTGATAGTCGTCCAATCTCATCGTCGCTTGTCTGCCCGATGGAGACCCTCAGGTCGCCTTCGGCAAGAGGGGCCAGCTTGTCGGCAAGGTCCCTGAGGGGTCGGGATATTCTCTTGCTGCTGATGGTCCAGACAACGGCAAGAATAATAAGGGTTAACAGTAGAATACACATCTGCTGGGTTTGCAGTTTTGTTGTCTTCGCTTTGGAAGCGGCCTCCGCTGACGATACTGCCGCATTAGTCAATTCAAAATAGGACTCGCTTGCCTTTAGAAGCTGCTCACGCGTTGTTGCCGGATTTTGCCTGAATGCGGCAATGTCCTTCTTAAGGGTTTCCCATTCCTGTTTTACTTCCTGCATTTTTGCAACAAAGACTTCATCGGCTGCAGGAGGCAGCTGAAGCTCCTTGTCTCCTGTCAAGAGTCCCTGCATGATAATATCCAGTTTGCTGATCAGGGCATCCGAACGTTGCCCCTCCAGTTCCAGTTTGACGAGCCTTTGGGTCGCACCCCTGACGATCCCGGCGTAATTTACCACTCTCCCGTCGGCAGACATGGCGCTGAGCTGAAGAAAGACGGAAAAAGCGCCCAGAATCGCGATTATCGCGAGGACCATTACGATCAGTTTGAGCAGCCTGTTAATATGCATGTCTTTTCTCCTCAGGCCAGCGGCGCCTTATGACTGTCTACTTCGGATCAGCGCCTTCCGTTTTAAACCAGGCTGTGCTGTTCTGGATTTCCAACGCCAGCTGGGCAAGAGTATGGGCGGCCTGCTGGATCTGGTTCGTCGACTCCGAAGATTGGTCTGTCACCTCGGAGATGGTCCCCATGTTTTTTTTGATCTCCTCCGCGGTCGCGGACTGCTCCTCGGTGGCCACCGCGATGCGCTGGATCATGTCCAGGACCTGGGTTGACGCTTTGACGATCGTGTCGAGGGCTTCACTGGCGGACTTTGCCAGGCCTACTCCCTTCTCGACCTCGGCGTTTCCTTTTTTCACCGCTACGAGTGATTTTTCCGCTTCCGCCTGGATGGTGGTGATCTTCTGCTCTATGTCCTTGGTTGCGCTCGTGGTTCTGTCCGCCAGCTTTCTCACTTCATCGGCGACCACCGCAAAACCGCGGCCTTGTTCTCCTGCACGGGCGGCCTCAATTGCCGCGTTCAGTGCGAGGAGGTTTGTCTGGTCGGCGATGGTATGGATAAGGTTCACGATCTCGCCGATTTGTCCCGAACTTCTGCCAAGTTCTTCAATCGTCTGCGAGGCTTCCCCGACCGTTTCAGTGATTGAAGCCAGCCGTTCGACGGTCTTTTTTACGAGTTCCTTGCCTGTCGTAGCGTTCTCCGAAGAGTTCTTGGCAGCGTCTGCCGCCAAGACGGCGTTCTGGGCCACTTCGGAAATCGTCTGGGACATCTGGGTCGTCGCGGCGGCCACTTCCTTTGCCTGGTGCGTCTGTTGCGCAGTGCCCTTGCCAAGGTCCTCCGCCGTCGCGGACAGCTCTTCGGACGAGGAAGAAAGATTCATGATGCTCATCTTCAGTCGCGATGCGGCGTCGCCGACTTTTGATGTCATGGTCGAAAAGTTCGTGATCATGGCGCCGATCTCGTCCTTACCCCGTGCATGCAGGGCAGCATGGGAAAAATCGCCCTGCGCCATCTGCGCCGACCGGTCAGAAACCAGGCCGACAGGGATTATGATGGTTTTCGAAAAGAAGAAGGCTACGATGATGTAGAACAGGACAATGAGCACGCCCCCGACAATAAATGAAACCTGAATCAAACGCGACTCGCCCTTCATTCGGGCCACCGTTTCGGGGACCTCTGCGCGCACGCGATCGACCGCTTTTTTGGTCTCTTCCGACATCACGAGATAGCGGTCCGACTGAACGCCGCGGGCGAGCGCCATCGCCGCGCTGGTCTTTCCTCCAAGGATGGCGGGAATTAACTCCTTGTCCCGTGTTTCCCTGAATGCGGTCCAGGCATCACGAGCTGCCGTTATATTTTCCACCACTTCAGGATGATCGGACGCTTTCAGCTGCCCATCGATAAGGTCGAACAGTTCATCGATCCGAACGGACAGGCCATTTATGTCCTGGCGAGAGGACTCCCGCCTTCCCGCATCATCATCGATAATCATGGTCAGGAGAGTGGTCCGTACGAATGCTAGATTCGCACGCAGCTTGGCTATATTATCGGCAATCAGCATGTTCCGCTCGATGGCGCTATAGGTTTTCCCGCCCACCTGGACGCGGGAAAAGGCTGACACGCCGATAGTAATACCCAAGGCGGTCGCCACAATAATGACGCCGAAAATGATGTACAATTTTTTCTTCAGGTTCATATTATAGATCATATTTTTTATCATAAGTTCCCCCACCATTGAGCGAAACATTGCCATCCTTACGAGACGGGTGCTTCACCAAATACGGTCTTGTGTTCCTCGGCGTCGAGGAGCCGGTCCATATCCAGCAAGATGACGAGTCCTTCGGGAAGCTTGGCGATGCCGGCGATGAATTCGGAGCTGACGTTCGAAGAAACCGGGGGCGGCGGCTCGACCACGTCACGGGTTATCCTCAAGACATCCGATACCGCATCAACGACCAGGCCCATGATGACCCCCCGGACATCCATGATGACGATCTTGCGAAGCTCGCTGCTGGCGTTTTCCTCAAATCCGAATTTCTTCCGGAGATTGAGGACCGGGATCACCTTGCCCCGGAGGTTGATGGCTCCCTCCAGGTACGCCGGCGCATTGGGTATGGAAGTAATTTCCTTCATATTGTTGATTTCCTGTACTTTCAAGATATCGACGGCGTATTTCTGCCCGTCCAGCTTGAACGTGACAAGCTGGAGCATCTCCGTATGCGCGGTTGTCTGCATGATCATGACCTCCTTTTTACCAGAAAAAAAGCTGCGGCTTCGTGCCGGAGCGCGGTCGTTTAATCCTTCGCTTGCCTGCGGCGCCTCGCCGGTGCAGATGCCTTTCGTTTTGGCTTGGCTGCCGGTGCTTCACCCCTGGCAGCACCCGGCTGAGAACGGCGTGCATAGGTCTTGGTCCTGGTTATCGTGCGCTTTCCTGCTCCCGCGCTGCTCTTGGTGAACCACATTCCGGCCAGCAATTTTTTGAGTTTTTTCAGCAATTGTTTCATAGTGTCCTCCTCAACAATTTCGGTGATATCGTCATCTCTGAACTACAGCGAGCGAGGTCCTGCGGATTTTCCCGGACACGCTGCCGTGCCCGCCGCTGTTTATCTTAAACTCTGCCGTCCTTTCCCTGAAGTCCACTGCCGGTATCACCAACCACGCTCCTTCGTTTGGAAAATCCGTGCTGCCCGGTCCGGTTCAGAGTCCCATTCGCAAAAGGACAGCAGTGCGGTCCTTTTGCGAATGACAGCTGAGGTGCGAGTGTCGCGTCGGGATTCAGACGGCGGCCAGCCGGGAGCATGCCCGGCCGGCCGCTTGACGGCTATTTATAGGCCCCGCATCCCACGATGAAAGCATCATACTTTTCGATGTACGAGGTTTTCTCCTCGATCTTTTTTGTTTTCGGGTTGGAGAACTTGTAATTCTGCCAGCCGCTGCCCTTTGTTTTTGCTATGTCGATTCTTTCCTTGACAAACAGTTTGCCGTCGGGGTCAGTGAGATCATACAGATCTTTTCCGACCATCTTTGGGTTCTGGCCGTGGGCCAGGACCTTGCCGTTCATGTCGTAGACGAAGATATAAAGGTCCCTGTCAATGAACTGCGGATCCTTGTTCGTGAATGCATCAAAGGCCTTGTCCTTGCCGTTCGCCGTGATGTAGCTGATCGCCTTTTTTACCAGCGCTTTCGCTTCGGCCGGTGTGCCTTTATCGCCGGCAAAACCAAGGCTCACCATAAAGAAACTTACCATCAGTACCACTCCCAGCACTTTCTTCATCTCTACTTCCTCCTTCTTGTGTAATAGGTGACGTTCCGCCACGATCTGATGAAAAAAATCTGTAAGCATAAGAGCTCAACGAATCAAAGAATGTCCATCTGCCCATGAAAGCGCCGATTCACGGCGTTGTAAAAAAGACGATCATCCATGTTTTTCCTATGTGTTCTTTTACGTCTTAAAAAACGTTGTCATCTCCTTCAGGCTGGTAGCCAGCTTCGCCAGCTCTGCAGCCGATACCTTTATCTGCTCCGTTGAAGCCGAGGACTGCCTGCTGATGCCCGAAATGCTCTCCATATTCTGGGTCACTTCTTCGGTCGCAGCGGACTGCTGCTCCGTGGCCGCAGCAATGCGCTGGACCATGTCCATGGCGTTCGTCGAGGCGGACACGATAGAGTCAAGGGCCGCGCTGGCTTCCTTGGCAAGGCCCACACCCTTGTCCACTTCGTCGCTGCCCCGTTTCATGGCATCTACCGATTCTCCCGCTGCCGCCTGGATCGCTTCGATCCGCTGGGCGATGTCCTTCGTGGCCTGACCGGTCCGCTCGGCCAGCTTACGCACCTCGTCGGCAACAACGGCGAACCCCCGGCCCTGTTCACCCGCCCGGGCAGCCTCGATTGCCGCGTTCAGCGCCAGCAGGTTGGTCTGGTCCGCTATGCCGTTGATCACAGCCACGATCTCGCCGATTTGGGCCGAGCTTTTGCCCAGTTCCTCGATGGTGCCGGCTGCCTCCTGGACGGTCTGGGCGATCTTGACCATGTCCTCGGCTGTTGTATCGACGGTCCGTTTTCCTTTCGTTGCCGTTTCCGACGCGTTCTTGCTGCCCGCGGCTGCATTGCTGGCGTTTTTTGCCATGTCCATGATGGTCTGGGACACCTCGGTCATGGCCGTTACCACCTGCTCGGTCTGGGACGAAAGCTGGTTGACGCCTTTGCTCATGTCGTCGGAGGTGGCCGACAGCTCTTCGGAGCTGGAGGCCAGGGAGCTGGTTGCGGCGTTGATCTCGCCGATGATGCGCCGGATGTTCGTGATCATCAGGTTGAAGCTCTGGGCCATTTCCCCGATTTCGTCGGTGGTGTGCACGGTGATCTCGTGGGACAGGTCCCCTTTGGCCGCATGTTCGGCAGCCGCTGTGACCTGGAGGATGGACTTCAGGATGCCTTTGATGATCAGGGTGCTGAGAACGATGCCCACGAGGACTGCGATGAGGGCGATGGCGATTTCTATCAGTTCCCTACGTACGGCATGCTTTTGGAGCATAACTTTCTTTTCCGAATAGGCCTGCTCCGCCACATTGCTCATCTCTTCCAACGCGAGCCGGAGCGGCTTATCAGCTCCGCGCACGCTCTTGTCGAGATAGGCCGCATCGTGGTTCGTTTTCCTTCCCGCTATCAGGTTGTCGATCGAGTTCTCATACTTTGCGAAAGCTTCTTTCGCATTGCCGAGCACTGTCCGCTCTTCCTCGGACTCGACGAGCTTCTCGAAAACGGCCATATCATCACGGATTTTGCCGATGTTTTCGCGGAAGTCATTTGCATACTTATCGTCTCCCCGGAGCAGGTAGTCCTTAAATGCCTGGACCGACAGGCCGAGCTCGTTCTCGGCATGGACGCTCACCTGCATCTGGACGCCGTCCTCATTAGACAGCTGCTGGTAGCCCTTGATCAGGCTGCGGTTGGTGAAATAGGACATGGCTGATATCACTATCATCGCGACGAGCACGACGCCCACTGCACCATAGAGCTTCTTTGACAAGGTTATCTTCATTGCACACATACCCCCTGATGAATTGCTGTTTCAAAATCCGGCTCGTTTTCCCGCACCCCGTTGCCAGGCTTGGTCAAACCGCGTTGATGATCTCTCCCGCCATCTCTTCTATACCCAGCACCTTGTCCGCAATGCCTGCATCCACCACGGCACGCGGCATGCCGTAGACTACGCAGGTTTCTTCGTTCTGAGCAAAGATCCTGCCGCCGGTCTGTTTGAGCGCCGTAAGACCTTTGACGCCGTCGCTGCCCATGCCGGTCAGGATCACCCCGAGCGCCCTGCCGGGGAAGCACTCGGCAACGGACTGCATGAGATAATCGACGGAAGGCCGGTAAATGAATTCCTCGCGGTTTTCCGAAATGTTCACCACCGTCTCGATTCCGCGGAGACGCGACGTGCGCATATGGCCCCGACCCGGCGCCACAAGCGCGACGCCAGGCTTGAGCGTCTCGCCTTCTTCGGCTTCCTTCACCGCGATCTGGGAGAGCTGGTTCAAGCGCTCGGCGAAGGGTTTGGTGAAGTTCGGCGGCATGTGCTGCGCGATCACGATGGGAACCGGAAAGTCCTTGGGCAGGCGGGGGATGATCTCCTGGATCGCGCGCGGTCCGCCCGTGGACGTGCCGATGGCCACTATGCTGACCCGCCTCGCGCCGGTAGCAAGTATCGACGACATCCTGGGCTTGTCGACAGGACGCGCGGCTGTCGCCGCGCTTCGCCTCGTCCTTCTTGCCACGCCGCTCTTTGCTATCTGCTTTACCTTGTCAATCAGCATTGCCTTGATCTTCACGATGTTGATCGAAAGCTCGGAAAGGTTTTTGGGTATGAAATCCACGGCCCCGTGGTCCAGCGCATCGAGGGTGACATGGGCCCCCTCGGTGGTGAGCGAACTCACCATGATCACGGGCACCGGCGTCTTGTCCATGATGAGCCGGAGCGCCTCGATGCCGTCCATGCGCGGCATTTCCACGTCCATGGTGACGATGTCCGGCCTGAGCAGCGCCGTCTTCTCGACCGCCTCCACGCCGTCCCGCGCCGTGCCGACCACCTTGATCTCGGGATCAGACCCGAGCATGGTGGTAAGCGCGTTCCGCATGAACGCCGAATCGTCTACGATGAGCACTGTTACGGTCATGGTGGTTTCCGTACTTTCTCTGCGGTGAGCGTATCAGGGCAACGCCGCGGCCGGCCCTTTTCCTGAGCCGGGCAAAAAACTTCCCTTTTCTATACAACCCCTTTGCCGTTTAAGAACGGTCCGTACTTCCTGTCGGTGTTCTGGATATGGTTCGTGAGCCAGTCCTTCAAAAAGTTCATGACTTCTACGGTGACAAGACTTTTACCCTCTTGAAAATTACTTTGGAAACCGAGGACCTTCTTGACGAGAGCATCGTGCAAGCCCCTGTGGCTCACGTAGCCGGGGTAGTTGTGCTTCTGCATAAGGTTCTCTTCATAGGAAAAATGGGTTTTCGTATATTCCACCAGCCCTGCGAGGACTTTGCCTAAAGCGTCTTTGCCTTTTCCCGCGCCCATAGCTGAGTGCAGTTCATTGATCATGCCGATGAGTTTTTTGTGTTCCGAGTCGACTTCCTTGATATTGACGCTGAGATTGTCATTCCAGTCTATGAGTGCCATACTCTCCTCCCGATAAAAAAGTGATGGGCGGGTCATCGACTGCGTCGCGCCCCCTGTGCATTCCCTAAAAGCCGAGATCCTTCAACAGCTCATCAACGTCCTTTTGCGAAACCTTTTCTACAGCAGCTACCGGTTCTTTTGCCCCCTCGATTTTAACGCCGAAGGACGAGACAAGACGAACGAGTTCGTTTTCAATATCATGAACGAGCGTGATGACCTTCTTGATCGTCTGGCCGGTCAGGTCCTGGAAGGACTGGGTCGTCAGGATTTCCGTCAGATCGTCTTCAAGGCCGTTCTTGAACTCCTTCAAAAAAGCTACCGTTTCCGGAGGCCCCTGGACTTTCCGGAGGTGGGTGGCGAGATCGTCCATGGACAGTATATATTTCTCTACGACGCTCATGGTCCTGTTGGCGGCTTCCTCGGTTTTGTCGATCACGAACTGGAGCTTGTCCACGGCATTCGGGATCTCCGCCTGGGTCAGGCCCTTTAAACGCGGGTCCACAGCTTCTTTAAAGCCCTTAATTGCGTCATGCAGTTTTCGCGTTATTTTGCCGACCTCCTTGAACAGGTCTCCCTGGCCCAGCTGTACGATCTGCTGGATTGCCGTGTCGGCCTTCTCATAATCATGCTCCGAGACCGCGGTCATGAAGCTCACGATATCCTCAAGGATTTCCTTGCGGGGATCGTCGGGACTGATGCCTTTCGTCTTCTCAAAAAATGTTTTTGCGTTTCGAAGCTCCGTAACGCGGACCTCGCCCGCCATGGTCTGTATTGCATGGGTCACCTGGACACTGCCGTTCTCGTCCTCGGCGCTTACCTCCGTTGCCATGTCTTCGAGGAGACTCATGTCATCGAGGGGGATCAATTTTTTTATGTCCAGAAGGACGATGAGCCTGCCGTCGAGCTTTGCGACGCCTTCGACCTGGTCCACATGTCCCTGGGGGAGGTTCTCCGGAGATTCGATCATTCCTTCATCGATGCTGATGACACCCGTAATACCGTCTATCAGGAGGCCGAACGTTATCCTGCCGCTTGCGATAACGATGACCTTGGTGCCGCCGGCTTCCGTTGCCGGAACTTTGATCAGTTTTTTCAGGTCCACCACGGGAATGACGCTCCCGCGGAGATTGGTAATGCCGTTCAGGTAGGGGGGCGACTGCGGTATCCTGGTGATCTCCGGCAGATTGATGATCTCACGGACCTTCGTGATCGGGATTCCGAACTCCCCGGTGTGCAGTTTAAAGCCGATGTACTGTTGCACGGGACCCTCCTTCATGAAACCTGCGCAAGGTTGTACGCGTTCTTTGAAATGGCAGCAAGATCGAGAATGAAGACCACTTTCCCGTCGCCTGTTATGGTCGCGCCGAGGATGAACGACGACCCCGTATTGATGCCCGAGACGGTCTTGATCACCACTTCTTCCTGGCCCAGGAGTTCATCGACACCGATGCAGAACCGCTTGTCCCCTATGGCCACCACGACGGCGTACTTGCAGCCGGTCTTGGCGTCCCGAACGCCACCGATCGCACTCGAGAGGGTAAAGAGGGGATATACTTTGCCCCTGATGATGAGCGCTTCGGTCCCTCCCATATCGGACACGTCGCCCTCGGACACGGTAAGCGTTTCTTCGACGGGCGCAAGGGGGATCGCGTAGCGCGCTTTGCCGGAACGCACCATGAGGGTCTGGATGATGGCAAGGGTCAGGGGAATATGAATCGTGAACACGCTCCCTCGATCTTTGTGCGTCGCGATCTCGACGGTGCCGTTTAGCTTCGAGATGTTCGTCTTGACCACGTCCATGCCGACGCCCCTGCCCGAGAGCTCGGTGGCCACCTCGGCGGTGGAGAAGCCGGGAAGGAAGATGAGGTTGGTGGCAGCCTCGTCCGTCATGCGGACGGCTTCGTCCTCGGTGATGAGTTTTTTCTGGAGCGCTTTTGCTTTTACTTTATCGAGGTCGATACCCCGGCCGTCGTCGGACACTTCGATGACGATCTGGTTCCCCCGTTGTGATGCTGTGATGGAAATCGTGCCTTTCTCCGATTTTCCCTTTGCCATGCGGTCCTTCGGCAGTTCGAGCCCGTGGTCGATGGCATTCCGGATGATGTGCACCATCGGATCGCCGATCTGTTCGATCACTGATTTGTCGACCTCGGTGTCCTCTCCGGCCACCTTCAGGTCGACGTATTTTCCCAGCGGGCCGGCAAGGTCGCGCACGAGGCGCGGAAATTTGCTGAAGACTTTTGCGATGGGCTGCATGCGCATCTTCATGACGCCGAGCTGCATGTCGGAGGTGATGAGATCGAGGAAAGAAACGGCCTCGAGCAGGCTTTGCACGTCATGGTCGTCGCTGTACTGGTGTTCGAGCCGGCTCACAATATTCAGGAGCCTGTTCCGGACGAGCACGACCTCTCCGGTCAGGTCCATGACCTTGTCAATCTTGTTCACTTCGACACGGAGCGTCTGAAGCGACTCCGGCCTCGCCGCCGTCTCGCTCTGCTGGCCGCTCTCCGCAATCGCAGCCTCATGGAGGACCGGGGCAGGCATCGCAGCAGCAGCTTTCTTCTGCTCCATGGGGACCACTGTCGGCGCCGTCGATGCGGGAGGAGCTGCAGGCACAGCAGAAGCTGGCTCAGCAGAGGGGGCAGTGCCGGCAGCCGCAAGGGCCGCTTCGAGCGCCTGGTTAAGCTCCTGCACCAGAGGCGTCGTATTTTCCCGAACGCCGTCCTTGTCCTTGACGTGCCTGAGCAGGAGCCTCAGCATATCGACGCTCTTCAAGACGATGTCCATGAGCTGCCGAGAGACCGTGATGTCGCCGTCCCGAAGCTTCTTCATGATGTTTTCGGCGCTGTGGGATACTTCCACCATGGACTGGAAACCCAGGAAGCCGGCGGCGCCCTTGATCGTGTGGACACTCCGGAACAGCCGGTTCAGGATTTCCTTGTCTTCACCATTCGCCTCAAGCTCGATGAAGAGGGGGTCGATCTTGTCGAGGGTCTCTTCCGATTCGGTAACAAATTCGGCGATTATTTCTTCCATTTCATCAGGCACGTTGCACCTCGCTAATCGGCTTGCACGCTTGCAAGCGAAGCGGCCTGTCGGCCGCGGCTACTTTTTCGCCAGCTTCTCGAAGATCCGGTCCATTTTCTCCTTGAACACTTCCGCGGTAAAGGGTTTGACGATGTAGTTGTTGACGCCTGCCTGGATCGCCATGATGACCTTTTCCTTTTCCGCTTCCGCGGTCACCATCAGGAAGGGGAGCTCCTTGAGATTCGGCTCCGCACGCGCGGCCTTGAAAAAGTCGAGACCGTCCATGTTCGGCATGTTCCAGTCGGTCACGACAAAACCATAGCTGCCGCTTTTTAATTTTGCGAGCGCCTGCGCGCCATCCTCTGCCTCGTCGATGTTCTCGAAGCCGAGCTGCTTCAGGACGTTTTTAACGATCCGACGCATGGTCGAAAAATCATCGACCACGAGGATCTTCATCTTATAATCAGGCATGGGAACCTCCTCCTTGCGCGAACATGTTCTTCAATATATGCCGGATATGCTGGATCACCACTTCGGCGGTCACCGGCTTGACCAGGTAGCCGTTGACGCCGACCGAGAGCGCGCGTTCCCGTTCCTCGGGGTCCCCCTCGGTCGTCACCATCAAAATGGGGAGCTCCGCACGGGCCGGATCGGACCGCACACTTTTTACAAACTCGATGCCGTCCATATAGGGCATGTTGAGATCGCTGATGATCATATTGGGGTTTTCTTGGCCGAGTTTTTCGAGGCCGTCGATGCCGTTTTCCGCATAAGCCACCTCGTATCCCTTGGACCTCAGGAACAGCCCGAGTAGTTTTCTTGTCGTTGAATCATCGTCTACGATCAGTATTTTCATATCACACCTTCTGATAGGCAACGACCTTGCCGAATATGGCCGGTTTAAACGCCCTCGTGACGCTGTGGAGGCTTTCCGACGAGCCGATAAAGAGGAATCCGCCGGGCCGCAGGCTGTCATAGAGCAGTGAGACCGCTCTTTGCTTTGCCTTGTCATCGAAATAGATGAGCACGTTCCGGCAGAAGATGACGTCCATGGCCTGAAGGGTCCGCATTTTGCCGGGATCGATAAGGTTGATGTTCGTGAACCTGACCATGCTTTTGACCGACGCATCAAGCTCGTGGGTCCAGCCGTTGCTGCGGAAATATTTTTTCAAGAACGGCTCCGCCACGTTTCTCATGGAGTAGGAACCGTATACGGCTTTTTTTGCCGACTCCAGCACTTCGTTGCTGATGTCCGAACCGACCACGTCGATACGGGTACAGCTCTTTTTTTCCAGGAGCATCATGACCAGCGTATATGCTTCTTCTCCGGTGGAGCAGGCTGCAGACCAGATCCTGATGTCCCTGGACTTTTTCTGTTCCATCACCTGCGGGATTACCGTGTCGACGCAGACCGCCAACTGCTGCGGCTCCCGAAAAAAATAGGTCTCGTTCGTGGTTATGGCGTCGTAGAGCTTCGAGAGCTCGTCGCCGTTGCTGCTGTATTTCAGCAGAGAGAGATAGTCCTCGAAGGTGTTCAGGTTTTTCTGCTGAAGACGCGTGACGAGTTTTTTTTCGACGAGATACTTTTTTGCATCGGAAATGTAGATTCCGCATTTCTCGTAGATGAAATCCCTGATCTGTTTGAAGACCATGTCCGGCAACACCGGGTTCAGCATAAACGCTCCATTGCGCCCGCTGCGCGTTGCCGTACTGTTTCATCGCCATGGTCTTGGAGAGCACGCAGCGCGGCCGGATTTGCACTGCCCAGCTGGACCAAAGCATCGATCGCCGAGAGAACGACGGGGACATCCTTGTCTGTGAGCAACGGAAGGACGGCCGCGGCCGCAGCCGGGTCCTGCGAGTCCCCCAGCGCCTTGACCACATAGAGCCTTACCCACATATCGCTGTCTGCGAGCGCCTGCTTCATATCGTCGACGGAGCAGTGCAGCGCGCCCAGCGCCAGAACGGCGGCCTTCCTCATTTCCGGGTCCCCTTCGGCAAGCGCCTCGGACAGCCGCTTGCGGGCACGCTCGTCCTGGACCCGGCCGAGACCCGTAAGCGCGGCGAGACGGATGCCGGGTTCCCGGTCGCGGGACAGGGTAAGGAGGACGTCGACATTCCGGGCGTTCCGTCCGAGTATTTCCTTTACCCTCGGCGAAAGGGCGTCCAGAGAGGAGAAGAGCCGGTTTGCATCGATCATCAGGAGAGCTTTGACCGTTTCTTCGAGCACGTCCCGGTAATTTTCGAGATCGAGGTGGCGGAAGAGACGGTCGAATGACGCCTGGTCGCCGATCCTGCCGAGAGCGGAAAGGGCCACGTTGCGGACGTGACCGTCGCGGTCCTCGATGCATTTCCTAAGCGCCTGGAGCGCCTCATCTCCCGGCATTTCCGCGAGCGCAAGAACGGCGGACCGACGCACCTCGCGCAGGTCCCCGTCCATAATCCGGAGCAACGGTGGAACCGCCTCCGGGCACCGGAGTTCGGCGATGACTTCAATGGCGATTGTCTTTGCACGGAACCGTACCGCCGGGTCGGCAAGGGCTGCGATCAACGGGGGAGCACAACCGAACCGGAGGAGCGCCTGCTTCACCGCGAAGAGCCGATCTTCGCTTTCCGGGGCCGAGGGGTCGAGAGAGCCGGCGCTGTCCAGAATGACCGGTAGTGCCTGCTCGTGTCGCAGATCGGCAAGCCCCGTGAGCGCGAGGAGACGGTCGTCCCATTCTCCCTTTACGTACAGGTCGACCAGCAGATCGGCGACCTGGGCCATGGCCGGAGTGATGCCGATCTGGACAAGGCTCTTCACGATTGCGGATTTTTCCATATCGTTTGACTTCGGGAGGAGGCCAATCAAAGAATCGACTGCCCGGTTGGTGCCCATCCTGCCGAGCGTTTCGATCGCCGCATACCGCACCGTTTCCGAGGGACCCTGCAGCAGGGCAAGGACCGGCTCCACGCACGCGTCGTCGTTGAGGTGGGCGAGGGATTCGAGGGCGGAAAAACAGACCCATTCGCTGTCCTTGAGCGCGTTAATCAGCGCCTGCAGGCCGCCGCGGTATCCGAGCATTCCCAGCGCCTTGGCAGCGGAAGCCCTCACATTCTGGTTCGGATCCGTCTCGAGCAAACGCGCAAGCTCTTCCGGAAAATCGCAGGAGCCGATGTTCGAAATAAGGTCCACCGCGAAGGTCCGGATGTCGTCATCCTTGTCGGCGAGCAGAGAGCGCAGGAGCGGGACCGCGGGTATGCCGATCTGGCTCAGAATGATGCGCGCGGTATTCCGGAGAAAAGGGCTTTCCCGCAGGAGCGGCAGCGTCATGTATGCCGTCACTTCGCCGCCGATCGCGATGAGGGAGCGCATGGCCGCGTCCTGCACGCCGGGGTTTTCGTCGCGGAGAGACCGGATGAGCGGGTAGATGGCCCGCTCATCCGCTGTTGCCAGCGCTTCCGCGGCAATGCGCCGCGCCGACGGATCGGGAGCCGCAAGGTCCCGTATCGCTGTAGAAAGTTCCTCGGTTGGTTTCATGCATAGACCTCAGTAGTGCTCTTATCGTCACAAAACAAATATTTCTTTAGCCCGCACGGGCCGGAAGAGAATCTGCAGGGCGGGGGAAATAACAGGACTAGCGGTGGACGGGAAGGTTGATTTGGGCCTTCAACCTGATGAGCGCCTGGTTGTGGAGCTGGCACACCCGTCCCTCGGTCAAATGCAAGACTTTGCCGATTTCCTTCATCGTCATTTCGTCCCAGTAGTACAGCGACAGAATGAGCTTCTCTTTTTCCGGCAGGCGTTCGATGAGCTGGGCAAGGGCTTCCTTCGAACTGCTCTCTTCAAGGAGTTCGAGCGGGTTCTTCGCGTCCGGGTCCGGGATGCATTCCATCACGTCCATATCGCTCTCTTCATACATCTTGTCCCGGAAATCCTCGAAGCTGAACACGACGGCGTTGCTGGCGCTCTGGACGGTCCGGAAATATTCGTCGAGGGTGATCTCAAGCCGCTCCGCGATCTCTTCCTCACGGGGCATGCGACCGAGGTCCTGCTCCAGTTCGCGGTGCGTTTTTCTGATCTGGCCGATCTTGGTCTTGAGCGACCGCGGCACCCAGTCGTGGGACCGCAGTTCGTCGAGCATGGCTCCCTTGATCCGGTATTCCACAAACGTATTGAGCTTTACGCGGCCTTCGGTATAGCGCTGGAGCGCGTCCAACAGGCCCACGATCCCGACGCTGATGAGGTCGTTTACCGCAAGCTGGGGCGGTAGGCGGTGTGCCAGCCGATAGGCCGTATACTTGATAAAGGGAAGGGAATCGTTAATGATCTTCTCCTTCTCCGCTTCGCTCATTTCAACTTTATAATCTGTCATCGTCGCACCCTCTCCATTTTGATTGTTTCGCATTGCTCCTAACGCACCTGTTCCCGGGCCGGATCTACGCGGGCCGAAAGCAGATTGCCGATGAAAAACTGCAGCGAGCCCTTGACTTTCTGCGGCCGGTCGATCAGCGTTGCCGCAATCTCGTTAACGCACTTGGAAATGAATTTCTTGGGATAGAGGTCGATAAATGCGGCCTGCGAACGTACCGCCTTCTTGACGTCCTCGTCATAGGGGAGGTAGCCCAGGTAGTCGAGGGAAATGTTCAGAAACCGGTCCGTCGCTTGCGCGAGTCTCTGAAACACATCGTCGGCTTCCTCTTCGTTTTTCACGGCGTTCACGAGCACGTGAAACTTGTTCTCCTGGTATTCCGTGTAGAGGACTTTGATCAGGTGATAGGCGTCGACCCATGCGGTCGGCTCCGGCGTCGTCACAATGATGAGGTCCTGCGCAGCGGAACAGAAGAAGGTCACATTCTCCGAAATGCCTGCTGAATTGTCGATGAGCATGATGTCGATATCGCCGTCGTAGGAATCGAAGGCGTCGAGGATTTTGAGCCGCTGGAACTCGTCAAGGCGGGTCAGGTCCTGGACGCCTTCCCCGGCGGGCAGGATTTTGACGCCCTGCGGCCCGTCGATAAGGATGTCCTTGAGCGTGATCGACCCGTCAAGCAGGTGGCCGATGTTATACGTTGCATGCTTGTTCAGCAATATATTGATGTTGGAGAGTCCGAGGTCGGCGTCCACGATAACGACTTTTTTCCCGAGCTTGCTCAAGGCGATGGCGAGACTGGCCGCGATGTTAGTTTTGCCCACGCCGCCCTTGCCGCTGGCGATCGCGATGGTCTTTACGTATTTCTTGTTTTGCAGCGGTTCCGTCAGCATGAATAACACTCCTTCTTCACGATGAGCCCTGCCAGCCTGTTGACCGTCGCGGCTTCGATGTCGCCGGGGACACGCTGGCCCGTCGTGAGATAGGCAACCGGCTTCTGATAGGTGATGAGAATGTTGTACAGGGACCCGAAGCGTACGGCCTCGTCCACCTTGGTAAACGTGAGGTAGTCTATGGGGAGCTTCCGGTACGAGCGGTACGCCTCAATCATCGATTCATCGTCGACGTTCGCGCCCATGAGAAGGTGGAGCTCCAGGGGCACGTCGGAATTGCAGAGCCCGGCAATGCTCTCGATGTAAGCTTCGTCCCGGGGATTTCTCCCCGTCGTGTCGATGAACACGATATCCCGGCTTTCGGCGTATTTGGCGAGGGTGCTTTTGAATTCTTCCCCGGTATGGGCCGTCGTCAGGGGAATGCCGAGGATCCGCGAATAGATCCGCACCTGCTCCACGGCGCCGATCCGGTACGTGTCGAGATTGATGATGGCGGCTTTTTTCCCGGCCTTGACGGCCTGGGCCGCGAGCTTGGCCAGCGTCGTGGTTTTACCAACGCCCGTGGGGCCCACCAGCATGACGGCCTTGCGGGAGCCGCCCTGCCGTTTGATCTTGATGTCGGCCGAGACCATGAGCGGGAGCTCGTCGATGTTCGTGGTTCGGTCGCAGAGGCGAAGGGCGAATTCCTCGCGGATCGACCGTTCCCTGAGAAACGTCATCATGGCGCGTTTTTTTGACGGCAGGGACACCTCGTAGCCGTTGTTCTTCATGGATTCGATCATCAGCCGGAGACCGGCGATCTCGCTCTTGAGGTCGTCGGCCGCATCATCGATCGCCGGCGTCATGCTGTAGGGGGTGACCCGTACGGGACGGGGGGACGAGTCAGTTTTTAGTTGTGAGTTGTGAGTTTTGGGTTGTAGTTTCTGCAGTTCACTTTGAACTCCGAACCCGGAACTCCGAACTTCGCGGACTTCCGCGGCATCATAATCCACGGCCGCCGTGACCTCGACGTGGGGCCGCAAACCTTTCTTTTCTTCCGTAGATAAAATGATGGCGTCCTGGCTCAGTTCTTTCTTGACCAGTGCGAGGGCCTCGGAAAATGTTCTGGCGGTAAATTTCTTAATCTTCATATTTCAACACTCCGGTAGTATAGAGCCGCACGCTCGGCGCCAGCTCGGCATTCGACAGCACGACCAGCGAAGAAAGGAACCGATCGGTGATCTTTTTCAGGAACCGCCGCGCCTGGGTGGAACAGAGGATGATGGGCTGGAGGCCCCGATTGCGTTCATTCGCAATGGCTTTTTCCAGCGACTTCATGAGCTTCGTTACGACTTCAGGGCTGATGGCCCCGCCGGACTCGGTGGCCTGGATCAGTGCCCGCTCAAAGCGCGGGTCGAGGGTCATCGCGTGGAGGCCGCCGTCCGAGGCGATATACTGTTTGGTGATGAACCGCGAGAGCGACTGGCGCACGGCTTCCGTCAGGAGTTCGGTGTCTTTGGTCGCAGGCGCATGGTCGACGAGCGTTTCAAGAATCGTGATCAGGTCGTTGATCGGAACGCGCTCCTTGAGCAGGTTCTGGAGCACTCGCTGGAGACCGCCGAGACTGAGGCTTGCCGGAATGAGCTCATCCACGAGCTTGGGATAGTTTTTCGACACGCTGTCGAGCAGGTTCTGTACCTCGGTCCTCGTGATCAGCTCCCAGGCATGCGCCTTGATGAGTTCCGTGAGGTGCGTGACGATGGCCGTGGCCGGATCGACGACCATATATCCTCTGGCCCGCGCCTGTTCCACGTCGCGGTCGCTGATCCAGTATGCAGGCAAGCCGAACGCCGGCTCCTTCGTGGGAATACCCTCGATCTTCTGGGCGTCTGCGGCGGGAACGGCCAGGTGATATCCCATCATGACTTCGCCGCGCGCCACTTCGATGCCGCGGATCAAAAGCGTGTATTCGTGGGGCCTGAGCTGCAGGTTGTCCTTGATATGGATCGACGGAACGACGAACCCGAGATCGGAAGCCAGCTGTCGGCGCATGGCCTTGATCTTGCTCAGGAGCTCAGCCTTGCCGCCTTCCACGAGCGGGATGAGACCGTAGCCGATTTCAAATGTGAGAGGTTCGAGCTCGATAAACGTCTCAATGGGAGCTTCCTGAGGCGGCGCTTCCACCTTGTGCAGCTCCGCGGCCGCCTTTTCCTCCACCGCGCCCTGTCCGAGGGCATAGGCGAGGCCCCCCGATGCCGCAGAAAGAAGGAAGAAAGGAATGTGCGGCAAACCAGGGACCATGCCGAGCACGGCCATGATGCCCGCGGTCGTGAGCAGCACCTTTGGGTTGACGAAGAGCTGTTTGGAGATGTCCTTGCCCATGTCTGCATCGGAACCGGCGCGGGAGACGACCATGCCGGCGGCCGTGGAGATGAGGAGTGCCGGGATCTGGGCAACGAGGCCGTCTCCGATGGTCAGGACGGTGTAGGTTTTGAGCGCTTCGACGAAGGGCATGCCCTGCTGGAGAGTGCCGATGGCTAACCCGCCGATGATGTTGATGCTGGTAATGATCAGGCCGGCAATGGCGTCACCGCGTACGAACTTGGAGGCGCCGTCCATAGCTCCGTAGAAATCCGCCTCCTGCGCGACCTGAGACCGGCGGCGCCGGGCCTCTGCTTCATTGATGATGCCTGCGTTTAAGTCGGCATCGATGGCCATCTGTTTGCCGGGCATGGCGTCGAGGACGAACCGGGCCGCGACCTCGGCGATCCTGCCCGAACCCTTGGTGATGACCACGAAGTTGATGACCACCAGGATCAGGAAGATGATGAAGCCGACGGCGTAATTGCCGCCCACGACAAAGCTGCCGAAGGACTTGATCACCTGGCCCGCGGCGTCGATGCCCTCGTTCCCCCGGAGCAGGATCAGCCGCGTGGACGCAATGTTGAGCGACAGGCGATAGAGGGTCGTCATGAGCAGGATCGTCGGAAACACCGACAGGTCCAGGGGCTTTTTGATGTAGACAGCCGACACCAGGATCACGATGGAAAGCGATATGGAAAAAGACAGCAGGAGGTCCAGAATAAAGGGCGGTACCGG
The DNA here is from genome assembly GCA_963754875.1 of Nitrospirota bacterium. GTDB lineage: Bacteria > Nitrospirota > UBA9217 > UBA9217 > UBA9217 > JAJYKN01. Next base: position 137,923 of record CAVWHO010000015.1, on the reverse strand, counting down.
AAGGACCATGACGCCCACGATGGAGACCACGCTCACCGCGACAATGACGTCTCCCCGCTGCTGTATCTGTTCTAAAACGCTCATCAGGCCGCTCCTTTCAGTTTGTAGATGTATGCCAGAATCTTGGCCACCGCGCGGTACAGCTCTTCAGGGATGAACGAGTCGAGTTTGACCTTGAAAAGCGCCCGGGCCAGGGGTTTGTCTTCCATGAGCGGCACGCCGTGCTTGCGTGCGATCTCCCGGATTTTTTCAGCAACGTATCCTTTACCCTTGGCAATGACCTTGGGCGCAGAGGTCTGATCTTTTTTATAGAGCAGCGCCACGGCAATGTGGGTCGGGTTGGTGATCACCACCGTTGCCTTGGGCACGGCCTCCATCATCCTCCGGCGCGCCATGTCTCGCTGCATACTTCTGATCTTTGCTTTAATAAGCGGGTCGCCTTCGGATTCACGGGCCTCTTCCCTGATCTCTTCCTTGGTCATTCTGAGAGAGCGGCCGAACTTCCATCGTTCGTACAAATAATCGAGCAGGGCCAGGACGAAGTAGGTGGTGAACGCATAGGCCACGGTCTTGCCGATAAGACCGAATGCGACGGACTGGATATCGTGCAGTTCCATGGCTGAGGTCATGGGCAGGATGACGAGGGCCTTCTTGGCCATAATGTAGAACAGGACGATGCCCAGAATGAATTTGAACGTGCTCTTGAAAAGGCCCGGCAAAGCGCTTATCGAGAAGAGGTTCTGCATCCCGGAGAGCGGATTAAGCTTCGACAGGTCGAACGACAGCGGCTTGAACAGGACGCCTCCCTGCAGCACATTGGAGAGAACCGCGAACACGATGGCGGCTGCGAAAAAGGGAACAAGGATCATCGCCATGTCCACGGATGCCGCCCGCATAACGGTGAGCGGGTCCCTGCCGTAGCGGAGGCCCAATAGCCTGCCGGTAAGCCCGGTGACGTTCCTCATGAACGACGTTCCTGCAAAGTAGAACACGAACAGAATACCGGCCGTTGTGGCCATGGAAACGAGCTCGCGGCTTCGCGCGATCTGGCCCTTTTCCCGTGCCTTCTCGCGCCGCCGCGGTGTTGCTTGTTCTGTTCTGTCGTTGTTTTCCGCCATGACTGCCTTTCAAAAACCGGATGGAGCATAGGGCTAAAATCCTTAACTACTCTCTTTCTGCCTTTGTCCGATCATCGTTTCATGAGGAGCAAGACCCTGCCCATCTCATCGGGGATGCCCTTGAAATACCTGCCCATGACAAAAACGAAAACCGGGAGACTCAAAAACATCGTCAAGAACCCGAGGAACAGGTACAGGGGATAGCCGACAAAGAACACGTTCATCTGCGGCGCCGCTTTTGAAACGAACCCGAGGATGATGTTCGTGATCAGCATGATGATGACCACAGGGGCGCTTATCTTGAGCGCGATGATGAAAATGCTGGTGGTAAAGGAAACTCCCGCCGTCATGATTCCCTGCATGTTGATGGTCCCCAGAGGGGCAAGTTCGTAGCTCCTGACGAAAATCGTAATAAGATCATGGTGCGCATCGATGGCGAAGAACAGGAGTGTCGCGATGATGCTGTACAGTTGCGATATCTCCGTGGTCTGGCCGATTTCGGGATTGATGATTGCGGCCATGGAAAGGCCGGTCGCGTTGCTCATGACCTGGCCCGCCATGTCTACTGCAAAAAAGACGAACCGCGCTGCCAGACCGAAGATCATGGCGAACATGACTTCCCGGACCACGACGAGGGGAATGGCGCTTTTTGCGACCTGAACATCCACGACCGGCGTCAGAACGAGAGCGACTGCCACGGCAAGGCCGATCCGGAACTGGTGCGGCAGGCTTGTGCTGCCGATGAACGGGAGCATGTTCAACACGATCCCGGCCCGGAGGAGGATGAAAAGAAAGTTCGGTATGTAGTGGGCGTATGATTCCATAGTTCCTTAACGCTGTACTTTTTTATCGTATGTACACCGGGATCTTCGTGATAAGGTCCGTGGTGTATGTGATCAAGACCCTCGCGATCCAGGGAAAAAAGAGGAACAAGGTGACGAAGACGGCCAGAATTTTCGGCACAAAGGTCAGGGTAAACTCCTGGATCTGCGTTACTGCCTGGAACAGGCTGATGACGAGGCCCACCACAAGACTCACGAGCAGCACCGGGGCCGACACAATCACCACGGTCTTGAAGACCTCTCCGGAAAGCTCTTTTACGAGATCAACGGTCATTGAAAGCTCCTTACGATAGATCCCACGACCAGGTTCCACCCGTCCACGAGCACGAAGAGCAAAAGTTTGAAGGGGAGCGATACGAGCACGGGCGGGAGCATCATCATGCCCATGGAGAGCAGTACGCTCGAGACAACGACGTCGATGATCAAAAACGGCAGGAAGAGGAGGAAGCCGATTTCGAAGGCGGTCTTGAGCTCGCTGATCGCAAATGCCGGCACCACGATCCGCATGGGCAGGTCTGCGGGGGTCGCAGGCACCGGTGTCTTCGCGATATTCAAAAAAAGTGCTATGTCCTTCTGGCGCGTCTGCCTCAGCATGAAGGTCTTGAGGGGCGGCGATGCAATGGTGATCGCCTGCTGGATCGTAATTTTCTTGTCCATATAGGGCCCGATCGCGTCTTTCGTGATCACGTCGATCGTCGGTGACATGACGAAGAAGGTGAGGAAGATCGAGAGGCCGATGATCACCGGGTTCGGCGGAATCTGCTGGCCGCCGATCGCCTGGCGCAAAAACGAGAGCACCACCACAATCCTGGTAAAGGACGTAAACATGACCAGGATTGCCGGCAGAAAGGACAGAAAGCTGATGATCAGAAATACCTGGATTGCGGGATCGGTTAATTGCATACCAAAGCGTCCTTGATTGCCCTGAGTTTCTTGAGTTTATCGCCCGTGTTGGCGACGATCACCCGGTCGGCTTTTTCCAGCTGCCGGTGCTCCATGGTTCCTCCCGCAGCGGTGAAGGCATCGAGCCTTTCTGCGGTATCGGCCGCGACGGTTGCAGCCACTTGTTCGAAAGACCGGTGATGTCCGGTCTCATCATCGAGACCGCTCAGGGTCTTCAGCAATTTAACATCGTTTGCCGTTACACCGAGCAGCAGCACTTCCTGGCCGACTTTGACCATGGCCATCCCTTTTTTCGGGCCCAGGGACTGATATCCCATGATCTTCATCAGGCTGCCCTTTTCCTGTTTTTTCTTGACGAACAGGCCGAGCAGGAAGATCAATCCGCTGACCAGAACCAACGCGAGTCCCATATGCAGGTAAAGGTCCATCATTTGAGTTTTTGAATCCTTTCCGTGGGGCTGATGATGTCGGTGAGCCTCACCCCGAACTTTTCATTGACCACGACAACCTCGCCTCGCGCCACGAGTTTGTTGTTTACCAGTATCTCCATGGGTTCACCGGCGATTTTGTCCAACTCGACCACGGACCCCTGTCCGAGCTGCAGCAGGTCCTTGATGAGCATGCGTGTCCTGCCGAGTTCCACCGAGACCTCGAGCGGGATGTCGAGCAGAAAATCCATGTCCCGCTGTACTCCCCCGGTCCCGTTGCCGGCCTTCAATTCCTCGAACCGTGCTCCCTGGGGCGGCGGATTCTGCACCTGAGTCTTGCCTGTTGCTTGAGCCTGTTCCATTAGGTAGCTCCTTTTCTGAATGGGGATTTCCGTTTTACGTCAGCATCTTGGTGATCCGGAGGGCCTGGTTTCCCCTGCTAAAGCCTGGGCGCCCGCCGAATTTAGGCGTGTCCTCCACACTTACGACCAGGTCGTCGGTGGTCGAGGTGTCGAGGGTCAGGACGTCGCCTTCCTTCAGGCTCATCAGATCGCCGAACGTGAGCGTCGCGCTGCCGATTTCCGCGGCAACATTGACCACCGAGGTCATGAGGATTTCTTTCAGCCGGCTGACCCAGCGCTGGTCCATATCGAACTTGTCGCTCTGGATCCCCGAGTAGAGTTTTTCCTTCACCGGTTCGATCATGGAATAGGGGATGCAGAAGAAAAGCTTGCCGGTAAAGTCTTCCACCTCAATGTGGACTTCGATTTTGATGACGATCTCGCTCGGTGTCACGATGGTCACGAACTGGGGGTTCATTTCCGAGCCGACGTGCTCGGGTTTGATCGGCGAAATCCCGGCCCAGGCGCTTGCGATATCCGTGAGCGCCATGGCAACGACCTTCTTGATGACCCGCTGTTCGATGGTGGTAAATGCCCGCCCCTCGGATTTGACGTTCCGCACGGTGGCGCCGCCGAAGAAAAACTCGACGAACGCGAAGACCAGCGGGGCTTCGAGGACCAGGAGCGAGTATCCCTTGAGCGGCTCCATTTTGAAGATGTTGATGCTCGAGGGAAAAGGAATGGTCTTCATGAACTCGCCGAATTTTATGATCGCGACATTGTGGATGCTGATGTCGACGAATTTCATGACCAGCGTGGAGACCGAGTTTCTGAAGAACCGGGAGAACCGTTCGTTCGCCATCTCGAGGCCCGGCATGCGTCCACGGACGATCCGCTCCTGGCTCGTGAGGTCATAGGCCCTCACTCCGGTCATGATCTTCTGCTTTGCCTCCTCGGTGCCGATTTCGCCCTTCTGCACGCCCCTGAGTAAGGCATCAACCTCGTCTTGGGAAAGGATGTCGCTCATTGCATTACAAACTCCGTAAAGTAGAGATTTTTAAACACGTCCTTTCCTATCGCCTGGTTGGCCCGGAGGAGAAGCTCATCCTTGATCTGCAGTTTTCCTTCGGGGCTCGAAAGGGCCTCCGCGGATTTGCTGCTCATGAGCGTTATTATTGCATCGCGCAGCTGGGGGGTCCTCTCGGTAACCAACGGCAGGTTGGCCTGATCGGCGATTTCGAACTGCATCGTCACCTTCAGGAACCTCCCCTGCTCCGCGAGGTTCAATACGAACGAATCAAGTGCGATGAGTGAGGTCTTCGTGTCCTTTTTCAATTCACGTTTTGTTTCCGCTGCGCTTTCTCCGCCCTTGCTGAACAGCAGAGAATATGCGGCAATGCCTCCGGCGAGAGCAACCACGATGATTCCAATTACGATAAACAGGCTCTTGTTGCTCTTTTTTGGCTTCGTCGCTTTTTCTTCATCAGATTGGTTATCTTCTTTTTCTTCGGCCATAAGCTTCCTCCTTATGTCAATGCTGAGAACATATACAAATACTATGCCGGAGCCATCATGTTGAAAATAAAGAGATAAGTTTTTCGAGCAGTGTCAAAGGAATGACTTTTTCATAAGAGCTCGCGAAAACGTGACGGAGCGCTACCTCTTTCATCAGGCAATGTTTAGCAGTGGTTTATCCTGTCAATCAGTTGACAGAGAAGATTTAATTTGTTATGTTAGTGCTACGACATGCATAGAGTTCTTGTCATAGAAGATGACGATACTGTCCGGGACGTACTCCGTTCGTTTCTTTCAGAAAAAGGATTCGAGGCTACGCTCGCCCAAAACGGTGAAACGGGCCTCGACATGCTTCGGGCGGAGAAGTTCGATCTTATCCTCACGGACCTGGTGATGCCCGGCGTCACCGGGATGGACGTGCTCAAGGAAGTCCTCGCATCCAAGGTCAGCATTCCCGTCATTGTCATGACGGCATTCGGCACGGTCCAGACCGCTGTCGAAGCAATGCGGCTCGGCGCATTCGATTACCTGACCAAGCCCTTCAACCTCGACGAGCTCATGATCGTCATCGAGAAGGCGCTCTCCGTATCGAAACTGCAAAAAGAAAATGTCATGCTCAAGATGCAGCTCAAGAAGAAGTATAACTTCAAGGGGCTCATCGGAGACTCACCGAGGATGCAGGTCGTGTACGAACTGATCGAAAAGATCGCGGACACGGACAGTACCGTGCTCATCACCGGAGAGAGCGGCACCGGCAAGGAACTCATCGCCAAGACCATCCACTACAACAACAGCTCTCGTGCAGGCGGCCCCTTTGTTCCCCTGAACTGCGCCGCCATTCCGAAAGACCTCCTCGAGTCGGAACTGTTCGGCCACGAAAAGGGCGCTTTCACCGGAGCGATCAACACACGCGTCGGCCGCTTCGAACTCGCGCAGGGGGGAACGCTCTTCCTCGACGAGGTGGGCGAGCTCGATCCATCGCTTCAGGTCAAGCTGCTCCGGGTGCTTCAGGAGCGAGAGTTCGAGCGCGTGGGCGGTGTGAAGACGATAAAAGTGGACGTGCGCATCCTGGCTGCCACGAATAAGGACCTGGAAAAAGCGACAAAAGACGGGTTGTTCCGGGAAGACCTGTTCTACCGCCTGAATGTGATCCCGCTCCATCTGCCTCCGCTCAGAAGCCGGATCGAGGACATTTCTCTTCTGATGGCCCATTTTGTCCAAGAGTTTTGCCGCAAGAGAAAACGGGAGCCGTTCACGTTCTCACCGGACGCCATGGAATGCCTTCTGAAATACGGTTGGCCGGGAAATGTTCGTGAACTCGAAAACCTCATCGAGCGCCTGACCATCCTTGCGTCCGGTCCGGTCGTAAAAGTATCTGACCTACCGGAAAAACTTCACCAGTTGACCTTTGCCGCTCTTGCAACGGCGACGTCGTCGGCTGAGGAGCCTCTGGGGCATGGCGAAACTGCTGCGCTTCCTGCTGCCGCGCAAAACAACACTGTCGAAATCGGTGAAGGCGGCATTGACCTGAATGCAATAGTAAGCACCATGGAACGGAACATGATACGCAAGGCCCTCGAGAAGGCAGGCGGCGTACGGAGTAAAGCCGCACAACTGCTCGGCCTTAACCGCACGACACTGCTCGAGAAAATGAAGAAAATGGGAATCGAGATGCAGAAACGGTAATTTTCTCCGCCAATCCTTCGTCAACGTCAGTTAACTGACAGCCCCTCTCCAACCTATACTCATTAAAATTCAACCTGTTATCTCCGGGCACGCTTGTTGCTTATACCCACGGACATGAGGATTTATTTTCTTATCTTTGTAACGCTCATGCTCATCCTTGCGAACACGCACAATGTGAAGGCAGGAGAGCGTGCCACTCCGCCTACCCCCCTGGAAAGGGCAAAGGTGTTGATTGCCGAGAACAAACCGGCAATGACTATCGACGCCCTCTCCGCCTATCGACCATCACACGAGGAACTCTCGGACTATCATTATGTGTATGCGCGGGCGCTCACTGCGCTCAACCACCCCTATGAATCCATCGAGCACTACCGGCTGGCTTATCTATACGCCAATGCACCGGCAGATAAAGAACGTATGCTGTTCGAGCGGGCCGAGGTGTATGCCGGCATGGGCTATTCCTCGGAAGCGGCTGTTTGCTTTAAAACCTTTCTTAAACAATTTCCGCGTTCGAGCTTTTCCGAACGGGCGCACCTGGGCATCGCCGATGCGCGCTACCGGCTCGGGCAATTCCGGGAGGCGCTCGATCACTATGAAAAAGCGGGGACATCACACCAGACGCTGATCAAAAGGGCCATCACTCTCCAAGCCCTGAACAGAAACGAGGAGGCGCACAAGATTTTCCGCGATATGATCGAGCAGGACCCGGACCTGGTCCGTTCATCGCCGGAATGGATTTACAACCTCGGAGAAAGTTATCGGCGAATGGGCAAATTGAACGATGCGAGGAGTTTCTTTGAATTGGTGAAAGATCCGGCCTTTAAATACCAAGCGGCCCGTGGGCTCGGGCTTATTGCTTTAACAGAGAAACGGTTCGATGATGCAGTGGCCGCATTTAACACTGCGGCGGAATCACCGGAGCGCTCCCTCAGGCGCGAAGCCATCATGAACCGTGCCGATGCCTATATGCAGGCGGGGAAAAATGAGGAAGCCCAGACCTCGCTCCTGGAGATCAAGAAGAACTATCCCTACGGGAAGCAGTACGATGCTGCGCTCGTCCTTCTGGCCAGACTGTACAGGACCCAGGGAAAATTTAATGAGTCCATTGCACTCCTGAGAGAGCTCATTCTGCGCAGGAACCCGGTCCCCGCCGCGCTCAATGAGATCGAGGCGATATTCAATGAAGCGAAGGACCGCGACCCCGCTCAGTTCGTCAAACTATGGAACACGGCGGGAAGCTTGCTCCTGGATCCGTCACGGGCCGCTTCGATCGTCAAAATCGCCCCCCACCTTCGGAGCGCCGGCAAGCCTTTTCTCGACGTGTGCTCCTGGCTCATCAAGTACGGCACCGGTGATGTTCAATCGGAAGCGTTGCTGCTGCTTGCCGATTTTTACGCGGACCTGGGCGACGCGGCGGCCGCACGCGACTATCTGAAGCGTGCGAATCCGGCGGTCGTCAGCGACACGGTCCTGCGCATCCGGGCCAAGATCTCCCTGGCCTCCCAGGAGGGCACGAACGCGGCGGAGTCGATTATGAAAATCCATGACGTGAGCGAAGACGATGTTCGCCTGCTTCTCGATTCGATGAAGCTGCTCGCGAACATCAAGAAGGAAACGGCATTCTGCGAGCGGGCCATCGCGAAGACGAGCGTCTCGCCCACGATCGCCGTGCGGTTCGCCGATATTTTGTACGCAGCGGGAAACAGGCAAAAGGCGCTCGCTTATTATCGCGCCGCCGTTGCCGCGAGACCCGGGAAGGCGCCCAGGGACGCCAAGACCGCGGCTGATACGGAATGGGCGTATTACCGCATAGCGGCCATTGCGAAGGGTGAAGACTCCGAGAACTCCCTCAAAGCGATACAGGCGGAAAACGACGCGATCGGACGCTTTGCCGCCGCCGAACTCAAGGGGGCCCAGCTCCGAAGAAGGGCCGAATAGGTGTGCTGATGAAGATCGACCAGTTGAATGAAGCATTCCAGACGTTTGCCGCAGCATCGAAGAGCCTCGAAACGTATTACGGAGAGCTGAAGGACCGGATCGCCCACCTGTCCAACGAACTCGAAATCAAAAACAGGCAGCTGAACGACGCCCTTGCCGATGCGGAGCGGAACAAGGACTATCTCAAGGCCATCCTCTACAATCTCGAAGAAGCGATCGTCGCGGCGGGCCCCGACGGACGGGTGACCACGATGAACCGGTCGGCAGAAAAACTCCTCCAGACTTCCGTTGCCGAGGCCGTAGGCAAGCCCGTTGCTGCGATCGAATTCTCTCTGACCACGGAGGACACGGACACCGTGCTGGAAGCGGGTGGTAAGCGCTATACGGTCATCCTGTCCCGCTCCGACGTCGTCGATGCCGAGGGATGTCTCCAGGGACGGGTAATTCTAATCAAGGACATCACCCGGCTTCGGGAGCTCGAACTCCGGCACGAACGGAACCAGCGGTTGATCTCCATGGGCGAAATGGCCGCCAAACTCGTGCATGAGATCCGAAACCCGCTGTGCAGCATCGAACTCTTCGCGAGCATGCTTGAAAAAGAACTCACGACGACCTCGCACAAGGACCTTGCGCAGGGCATAACGGCGGGCATCGGCAGCCTCAATACGATCCTGACCAATATGCTCTTCTTCGCGCGGCCGAACAAGCCGGCGCTCAAAGCCATGCGGCTCGATAGCGTTATCGACAGAATCCGTGCGCCTGCTCCAGCCGATGATGGACTCGCGGAACGTGCGGCTCTCCACAGCGATGACCGCATGCGAGCTGTCCGGCGATGCCGAACTGCTGAAGCAGGTTTTCATGAACATCATGATCAATGCGATCCAGGCCATGCCGGACGGCGGCGCTATCGATGTTCGCCTGGAGAGGGGCAAAGATACGGTCGTGGTGAGCATCAATGACACGGGATGCGGCATACCCCGCCAGGACCTGGAGCGCATCTTCGACCCGTTCTTCACGACAAAGGACAGCGGAACGGGCCTCGGCCTCGTGATAGCGTCAAACATCATGCAGGTCCGTCGGCGGCTACATCAAAGTAACGAGCGAGCCGGGCAAGGGCAGCGCCTTCCGGCTTTGCTTTCCCGTCGTTCAGGAAAGGACCAATCACGGAGCAGCAACGGCCGCGGAGAAGCGGACGGGAGTATGCGTTGGCGCGGAAGTTTAGCCGACGATTGACCAGATGGAAACGTGTTTTCCCGTCGACCGGAGCCCCCGGAAGTAAAGGAGCAAAGCGGTGAGTACTTCGAACGCAAAACCCATACTGGTCGTCGATGACGACCCGCAGATGCGCGCAGCACTTTCCGAAGCGATCCAGCGGCTCGGCCACCGGGCCGTGCTGTGCGACAGCGGCGTCGATGCCATCGGGAAGCTGAACGAAACGCCCTACTCGCTGATCGTAACGGACATGAAGATGCCGAAGATGGACGGGCTCACGTTCCTGAAGGAAGCGCGGCGCCGCATGGGGTACATGCCGGTGCTGGTGATCACCGGGTTCGGCACCGTCGAGAACGCCGTCGAAACCATGAAGGAAGGCGCGACGGACTACCTCATGAAACCCTTCTCCTTTGACGCCCTGAGCAAGACCATCGAATCGATCATCAGCAGGCAGGCGGCCGATAAGGACATCCTGACCGAGAATCCAGAAATGAAAAAGATCGTGCAGCTCGCGGGAAACCTCGCGGGCAGCGAGATTACCGTCCTGATCACGGGCGAGAGCGGCACCGGCAAGGAGCTTTTGGCCCGCTATATCCACCAGGCGAGCAAGCGAAAGAACAAACCTTTTGTCGCCGTGAACTGCGCCGCCATTCCCGACAACCTTCTTGAATCGGAACTCTTCGGGCACGAGAAAGGCGCTTTCACCGGGGCTGTGGACCGCAAAAAAGGAAAGATGGAGCTGGCTGACGGCGGCACGATCCTCCTGGACGAAATCGGCGAGATGCCCCTCATGCTCCAGGCCAAGCTCCTGCGCGTGCTCCAGGAGCGCGAGATCGACCGTGTCGGAGGAAAGGAACCGGTGCGCGTTGATGTTCGCGTCCTCGCGACGACGAACCGGGACCTGGCCAGCGAGTGCGCCGAAGGCCGGTTCAGGGAAGACCTGTTCTACCGGCTGAACGTGTTTCCGCTCAAAGTGCCGCCGCTCCGGGAGCGGCCGGAAGACATTGCCATGCTGGCGCAGTTTTTTGTGAAGCGGTTTTCCGCACAGGCCGGCAAGGAACTGCAGGGGTGCACGCCGTCTGCGATTGCGTTCCTTCAAGCAGATGTCCTGGCGCGGGAACGTGCGGGAACTGGAAAACGTCATCCAGCGTTCGGTCTTCCTCTGCAGCGGCAGCGGCCGTGGACACCGCCGATTTCATGCTCGACCAGGCCGAATCCCAGACCCTGGCGAACGGGAAACTGAAGGACATGGAACGGGACGTGATTCTGAAGACGCTCAAAGACGTGAACGGCAACAAGTCGAAGGCCGCAAAACTGCTGGGCGTCAGCGTCAGGACCGTCAGGAACAAGCTGAACGAATATGGGCAAAAATTGCCGGTAGGGTGAAAGAAATTCCTGCTGCGGAATGCGGAGAGAGGGGAAATGCGGAGTTTAGAAAAAAATTGAACACTGATGATACTCCGGGTTTTCTCCCGAATTTCGCGATTCTCCGAATTCCCGCATTCCCAGGCAGCACTCTGGCACGGTTATTGATTGTAAAGTCAGCAGGAGGGACCTATGTCTGACGGCATGAACGTATTGGAACGGCTTGTCCGGCAAGCCAGTATACGGAACGACGTCCTTACCTCGAACATTGCGAACGTAGATACGCCGAATTACCGGGCAAAGGACGTCAAGTTCAGCCAGGTCCTTGGCAATGAGATGAGCATGACCATTACCGACGCGAGACACCTGCAGGCCGGATCAGGGGGAAACGCGTCCGGCGAGGTCCAGGAAGAGGATACGAAGCCCTGGGCCGACAAGAACAACGTGGAAATGGACCAGGAAGTGGCGAAGATGACGGAGAACGCCATGCTCTTCGAAGCGGGGATCACCCTGCTCAAGAAAAAGATCCAGATGTTCAAGAACGCGCTCAAGACGGCATAGAAAAATTTCGCATCAGGAAACCGATGAATCGGGAGATCGAGGGATGGCTCATCCTCCCCGTCCCTGGTTCTCCGATTCACCGGCTTGGTACAGTGAGGTGACAAAATGGATTCGTTCGGAGTATTTTCGGTAAGCGCTTCAGCGCTCGCGGCACAACGGCAGAGGATGAACGTCATTGCTTCCAACATGGCGAACGCTCATTCCACGAGTTCGGCCGAGGGCGGGCCCTATCGCAGGCAGGACGTGGTGTTTACCACGGACCCCCTGGCATCGGGCCAGGACGGCCTCACGGGGGTGAAAGTGAGCAGCATCGTGAAGGACGATTCCCCCTTCAAGATGCAGTACGATCCGTCCCACCCCGACGCGGACAAGGACGGCTTCGTGGCGATGCCGAACGTGAATATCATCGAAGAGATGGTGAACATGATGATGGCATCGCGGGCCTACGAGGCCTCCGTATCGGCATTCAACATGTCGAAAGCCATGTTTTCAAAAACGCTGGAACTCGGGAGTGTGTAAGAAATGAATGTGGAATTTTCGGATTGCGGAATAGATGTTGGGAGGCGGGAAATGAGTGACATTAAGATCAACGGTGCGAGCATGGGCCAGGGGCTGCCCCAGGTCAAGCCGGCGGGAAAAGAACCGGCTTCGGGCTTTGATGAAATGATGCAGGAGGCGATCGGCAAGATTTCGCAGGTGCAGACCGATGCCGACAAGGCAGTGAAGGAACTGGCATCAGGCGGAGACCCGACCGAAGCGATCCTCTCCATGGAAAAAGCCGACATGAATTTTCAGCTTATGGTCGAGGTCAGGAACAAACTGATCTCCGCGTACCAGACCGTCATGAACATGCAGGTGTAAATGAGCTAGTTCAGAGTACAAAGTTCAAAGTTCAGAGTAGAGCGTATAAGCCGCAAGATTGGGATTTTTACTATGAACTCTGAACTATGAACTCTGTACTACTTTTCGTATGAGGTGAAGCTATGGCAGACGTTGGCGAACAGATACGAAACGTTACCGATGAAAAAAATTTTTGCGCTGCTCATCGTGCTTGCGCTCGTGAGCGCCGCAGGCATCCTTCTGATGACGTGGTCGCAGAAGGCGGACCAGCAGCTCCTCTTCGCGAATTTGAGCGAGGAAGATGCCGGCGCCATCATCCAGAAGCTGAACGAGCAGAAGATCCCCTATACCGCGTCAGCAGGCGGGATCATGGTGCCGGCCGATAAGGTGTATGAAGTCAGGCTTCAGCTGGCGAGCCAGGGTCTGCCCCAGGGCGGCGGGGTCGGGTATGAGCTTTTCGACAAGACAAGCTTCACGATGACCGACTTTGTGCAGAAGCTGAACTATCGCCGGGCCCTCGAGGGAGAACTCCAGCGGACGATCCGGTCCCTGGCAGAAGTCGAGCAGTGCCGGGTCCATCTGGCGGTCCCGGAAAAATCGCTCTTTGTGCAGAAGGACGATAAACCGAAAGCTTCGGTGCTCCTGAAGCTCCGGCCGGGCAGAAGGCTCTCGCAATCCCAGGTCCAGGGCATCGTCCATCTCGTATCGAGCAGCATCGAAGGGCTTGACGCCGAAGGACGTGACCGTGGTGAACAACAACGGCGATATGCTCACGTCCGTTGTCGACGAAAACTTTGCCGAATCCGGCGGCCAGTTCGAGTATCAGCGGAACTACGAACGCGATGTAGAGGCCAAGGTCATCAGCATGCTCGAACCGGTCGTGGGTAAGGGCAAGGTAAAAGTGAGGGTGGCCGCAAGCTTCGATTTTACGAAGACGGAAAAAACAGAAGAAAAATACGATCCCGACAGCCAGGTGGCGAGGAGCGAGCAGCGGAGCACGGAAAAATCCACCGGCGGGACGAGCGGCGGCGTTCCCGGCGTTGCCTCGAACCTTCCGGGGCGGCAGCAGACCGCAGCGGCCCTGCCGGGCACACCGGCGGTATCGGAAAAAAAGAGCGAGACCATCAACTATGAGCTCACCAAGACCGTAAGCCACGTGGTCAGTCCGACCGGTGAGATTAAAAAACTTTCCGCGGTCGTGCTCGTGGACGGGACCTATGCAGCTGTACAGGGCTCAACGGAGAAAAAGTACGCTCCCCGCACCGAAGACGAAGTGCGGCAGTTCGAGGACATGGTAAAGAAGGCGGTCGGCTTCAGCGCGGACCGGGGTGACGAGGTCAAGGTCGTGAATCTGCCCTTTGAGGTCGTTCCGCAGGAAGAGATGGAAGAGGCGCAGGCGCCATCACAGGTCATGCCGACAGTGATGACCGCTTCGAAGTATGTTGTTCCGCTCATCGGGGTCGTGCTGCTGTTTCTTGTTCGTCATAAAACCGCTCATGAAGACGCTGACCGAACCATCGCCGCTCTCCCTGCCGCAACAGCAGCTCAGCCTGCCGCAGGCTGCAGGCGGCGACATGCAGAGGGCGATCCCGGCCCCGGACCGGTCGTCCCGCGAGCAGCTGACCGATTGGGCCAAGAAGAATCCGAAAGATGCGACGAACCTCATCAAGGGATGGCTGGAAGAGAAATAATAGTGCAGAGTTCAAAGTATACAGGGTTCAGAGTACAGCGACAAAGAGAGCCGGGTAAGGAGTGGGGCATGCCTTTGAGTGGTTATGAAAAAGCCGCGGTATTTTTGAGCTCCCTCGGCGAAGATGCGGCAGCCGAAGTCCTGAAAGGTCTCGATGTCAAGGACATCGGCAGGATCACGATGTACATGACGCGGCTCAAGACCCTTTCGACGGGACACGATCGATAATGTTCTGAAAGAGGTGGCGGAAAGTGTCAACCGCGGCGACGTCCGCGTGGGCGGCGCCGAATTCGTTAAAAAAGTCCTTTCGAAAGGACTGGGCGAGGACGGCGCGCTGAAGATCATGGAACTGGCGTCCAAAGAGGGGCCGCTCGAATCCCTGCGCTGGGTCGATGCCAAGACCCTTGTCAACTTCCTCATATCAGAACATCCCCAGACCATCGCGCTCATCATCTGTCTGCTCGAACCCCAGCAGGCCGCGGAAGTGCTCTCCGCCCTGCCGGACACCATCAAGTCCGACGTCGCGATGCGGATCGCTTCGACCGACCGGATCCCGGAGCACGCCATCGAAGAGCTCAAAGAAGTGCTGAAAGGGCAGCTCGAAATGGGCAAGAGCAAAGGCCTGCGCATGGGCGGCACCAAGGCCATCGCCGAGATCCTGAACCAGTGCGACCGGTCCACGGAGCAATCGGTCCTGGGCAGGATCGACGAGCAGAACAACATACTTGCCGACTCGATCCGAAAACTCATGTTCGTGTTCGACGACCTGGTCAAGGTGGACGACCGCGGCATTCAGATGATCCTGAAGGAGACGGGGACCGATGAACTGGCACTGGCGCTCAAGACGGCGTCGGAGGCGCTCAAAGAGAAGATCTTCAAGAATATGTCTCAGCGCGCGGCGCAGATCCTGAAGGAAGACATGCAGACGCGGGGACCGGTCAAGCTGTCCGACGTGGAAAAGGCGCAGCAGAACATCGTGAAGGTCGCCAGGAAACTGGAGACGGACGGCAAGATCGTCCTTGCCGGGAGAGGCGGTGAAGAAGTTGTTGTCTAAACGGATCAGACAGGACGCGGCACTCGCCCGTTTCGATATGCCGGCGCTCAAGGATGATTTTATCGTGGGCCACGGCGCGGACCGCATCGAGCGGGAAGCCTACGAGAAAGGGTATGCGACGGGCGAAAAAGCCGGCTTCGACATGGGCGAAAAGAAAGCGAAGGTGCTGATCGACAAGCTGGACGCCCTGCTGGCCGACGTCACGACGCTGCGACAGCGGATCGCTGAAGGAAATGGAGACGCAATGCGTCGAACTTTCCGTCAGCATCGCACGGAAGATCGTCGTGAAGGAACTGACCGTCCAGCCGACGGAGATCGTCAAGATGACGAAAGAGGGGCTCCTGAAGCTCGAGCGGACGGGGCAGATCACGATCAAGGTGAACCCCGCGCTCTACGAGTTTTTCATGAAGCACAAGCCCGATCTGACGCGGATCCATCCCGACATCGTATTTGATGTCGATCCCTCGGTTTCCCCGTTCGGCACCGTCGTGATGGGGCCGGTGGAGGACGTGGTGACCGACCTGGACGAGCAGTTGAAGAACCTGATCAAGGACCTGAGCGCGCACCATGCCCAGGGGTAAGAATGTGAGAAAGAGAGAAGGACGAGGGACGAGAGACGAGGGACGAGACGAGCAGTGAACGAATACGCCCATCGTCACCGTGAGCGAAGCGAATGATCGCTTGTCGTCCATCGGGATTAAACCATGATTGATCTGTCTTCCTATATCAAGGCCGTCCCCGAAACCGAGCCGATGAAGGTCTACGGACGGGTCATCGAGATCACCGGGCATCATCATCAAGGCAACGGGAGTGAAGGCGAGCATCGGCGAATCGTGCCGGATCCTTTCCGAGCACGTTGAACTCGACGCCGAAGTCGTCGGCTTCCGGGACGGGAAAGTGCTGCTCATGGCCGTCGGAGATCTCTCCGAGATCAAGGCCGGCAGCAGGGTCCTGCCCATCGGGAAAAAGGTTTCCGTGCGCGTGTCCCAGGCGCTCATCGGACGGGTGATCAACGACCGCGGGGAGCCCATCGACGGGAAGGGACCCATCGTGGGCAGGGAATACCCGCTGTACTCCCTTACGCCGCACCCCTTGAAGCGGCAGCGGATCTCCCAGCCGATCGACCTCGGCATCCGTTCGATCAACGGCCTTCTGACCTGCGGCAAGGGACAGCGCATCGGGATCATGGCGGGCTCCGGCGTGGGCAAGAGCGTGCTGCTCGGGATGATGGCGCGGTATACGGCGGCGTCGGTGAACGTGATCGCGATGATCGGCGAGCGCGGACGGGAAGTGCGCGAGTTCATCGAGAAGGACCTGGGCGAAGAAGGCATAAAAAAATCGGTGATCGTCGTCTCGACGTCCGAACAGCCGCCGCTGGCCAAAGTGCGGGGCGCCCTCGCCGCGACGGCCATTGCAGAATATTTCCGGGACCAGGGGAAGCGACGTGCTGCTGCTCATGGATTCCCTGACCCGCGTGGCCATGGCGCAGCGCGAGATCGGCCTTGCCACGGGCGAACCGCCCACCTCGAAGGGCTACACGCCCTCCGTGTTTGCGCTGCTTCCCAAGCTCCTCGAGCGGGTCGGCACCTCCGAGGGAAAGCGGCAGCATCACCGGCCTGTACACGGTGCTCGTGGAAGGCGACGACATGTCCGATCCCGTGGCAGATTCGGCCCGGTCGATTCTCGACGGCCACATCGTCCTGTCGCGCGAGCTGGCCATGGAAAGCCATTACCCGGCGATCGACGTGCTCCAGAGCATCAGCAGGCTCATGCCCGATATCGTGGACGCACGACACAAGGAACTTGCCTCGCGGTTCGTGGAAACCATGGCAACCTACAAGAAAGTGGAAGACATGATCAACCTCGGCGCTTACAAGGAAGGCTCCAATCCGAAAGTGGACCAGGCAATCAAGACTCTACGACAAGCTTCGGACGTACCTCAAGCAGGGAATGAACGAGCGGCGCGATTTTGCCGACAGCCTGCAGGGCCTCTACCTCCTGTTTGAGAACGCGGGGGGCAAACCATGACGAAAGAAAAGATGGTGTCCAAGATCATCGAGATCAAGGAATTCAACAAAGAGCAGCTCGAAGCAGAGGTCAGGAAGGCGCAGGAGCGGCTGAACGCCGAGCAGGCTGAAGCTCGACGAGCTGGACCGGGAGTATAAAAAAACGAGCGCCGACCTTGCGCGGAAACAGGTGGGCGCCATCCAGGCGACCGAGATCGAGCTGTTCGATACCTATTTAAAACACCTCGCCAAGCAGATCGACCAACAGAAGAGCGTTGTCGCAGTTCGCGCCGCGGAAGTGGATCAGAAACAGAAAGCCATGGTGGAGGCCTTTAAGGAACAGCGCCTCTTTGAAAAACTGCACGACAAGATCGTCCACGAGCAGGACAAAGAGATCGTCGCAGGCGAGCAGAAGGAAGCAGACTTTACGTTTCTCTGCAGAAAGGCCGGGAACATGAGAAGAATGAACAGCAGGGAGCAGAAGCCGGAATGACAGCAGTCGCAGTGAACAACGGACACATTCTGTTTCCTGCTAGTCTCTTGCCGCCGTCTGTGTTTTATTGCATCTGCGGCCATTGCCCAGGACGATCCGGTCAAAGTCATAGAAGCCAAGCGCGTCGAGCTGAAGGAAAAAGAAGAAGCGCTCAAACGCGATGAAGTGAGACTGAATGCGTTGAAAAAAGAGGTCGAAGCCAGGATCGAGACCTATACGCGGCTGCTGGCCCGTATGGAAGCACGTGCTCAAACGCGTAGAGCAGGTGAAAGGCGATAAGATCGAGAACGTGGTCAAGGCCTATGAGGTGATGCCTCCGGAAGACGCGGCAGCGCGGATTTCCGCCATGGACAACGATACGGCACTACGCATCATGACCCGCATGAAAAGCAAAAAAGCCGGAGCGATCATCGCGGTCATGGAGCCGCGTAAGGCCGCAGCACTCACGCGACGCCTGGCCACGATTGTCGAGCAAAAAAAATCAGCAATAATCCCCCGGCTGCGGCATCCGAACCGTTCCCTGCGATATGCACGGGGTGTGTGCCCTTCGGGAAGACCTGCCGCAGACGCGTTTGTGCCCCAGTTGCTTCATAATTAAATGTTACCGGAAGATAGTAAGTAGGTATAGGTTCAGTTTTACGGTTTGAAGATCTTTTTAAGCTTAACCTCCAAGACTTTTCTCAGTTCAAATGGGTTTAGCGTTTTATATTGTTCTTTGAGTTTACGCTTTGTTTCATCGGAGACATTGGGAGACTCCAAGATTCTCCGATAAGGGGTTTTGGGCTTATCATAGCGTTTCACGATCTTTGAGGCAACTCGTTTCTTTTCCAGCAGCTTTACCGAAGGACAGAAGAAGTTCAGAAACAGCCTCCACTCTGATGTGTAGAGCTCATTCATGAGAGGAACAACCTCCGGAGAGCCCAAGCGATCGTAGCCAATCCATTGTCTCACATGGGTCCAGTTCTTCTGCTCGATATGAGCGTTATCGTCTTTTTTGTAGGCACGGCTTCGGGTAAATTGAACCGGCCGGACCCTGTTCTCGGTCAGATAACGAAGCAGGTGATGGTTTAAGAACTCCGTACCGTTGTCCGTATCAAAGCCCAGGATCGGGAACGGCAGGGATTGTTCGATATCCTTGATCTGGTCAATGACACCCTGATAGTTTTTGCCCCAAACAGCGCGCTGCTCGGTCCAGCCGGTGGCGATGTCCACGCAATCGACGGTATTGGCGTACATACCCTCTGTAGAGCTTCCGCAGTGGGCTACAGTATCGGCTTCGATGAAGCCTGGCCGGGATTCATCCCATTGATTGGTTTTGACCTGGATATGCTTTCTTAAAAGCGTACCCGGTTTGGTTGTGGCCCTGCCGTGCTTGGTATACTGTGCACGGACCGGGTTCAATATCCTATCGATGCTCGAAGGAGATATTTTGAGCAGGGCCACTGCCGTCACCTCAGAGATCGGGCCATAGGTCTTGATATATCCCGGCAGCCATTCAGGGAGGATGGCTTTCAGGCGCTTTGAGCATGGCAGATTTGCTGTCTTCCAGATGCGTTTCAAGGGAAGTAGAAGCGTTTCAGCGTCATAGACCCGTTTTCTGCCTCGCTTAGCCGGAACCTTTTGAGTAAATCGCCGAAAGGTCCGCAGAAGCCTGAGAGCATGTTTTCGGTGATATCCGCAGGCTAAACAGAACTCGTTCAGGATCGTTGTCTTTATCTGCCGGGAGGCGGCCCGGTACCGTTTAACGATTGCGGCCAGATACTCTCGTTTTGATCGTGGGCTCATCAGAACTAACCCTCCTTTTGGGGTATAGTTCCGGTAACATGCATTATGAGTCAACGATACTTTTCAAAATGCGCTTGGGTAACATTTATTGTGAGTCAATTCGTGCCGCGTAAAATACTTTATGCCGTCGTCGATATATGCTACAATAGTGTATGCAGATTTGGACCACGCCAAAACTCAGTGAATTCTTTACCATCGAGGAACTACCGGTCCGGCTGCTGCCGGACCATGAAATAAAAAAAATATTTCTCCACCATGCCGAGCCCGACGATATCGCGGTCGTCGGCATCGATGATGATTATCTGAACTTTCTCGCCGAGGCCAGGGAGCGGGGCATTGTCAGCCCGATCCTCATCATTTCACCCGAACCGATCATGTATGAGCCCGATCTGCAGCGCTTCAATGCCCTTGTCCTGGATTTGAAAAAAATGGGCAGCGAAGCGGTGTACGACATCGTCCACTATATCCTGTTCACGGCGCGGCATTACCGTGTTTCCTTACCTCCGGTGCTTCCGCCTCTCGCTCCGTCCATTCTTCCGGCAGATACAAAACCGGTTGAGGACGCCGCCACCATCCGCAAGCAGTTGGCCTACCTCCAGAAGGAAGGAATTCCGGTCATCGTGGCCATGGATATCCAGGAACACGGTGTGCCGGTCGCCGCGCGCGGGATATGCGCAATAAAAGCGATCATGGACGATTCCATCGTTCTGAACCGTTTTAAACAGGCGATTTTTCTTCAGGCCATGAAAAAAGGAAGTCCACTCAAATTATATTATACCTTCCGTCAGCTCAACCACGAAGCGATCGTCGATATTCAGATGACCTCGGACACGGAAATTCACGCCTCGCTGCCGGACCGCCTGTTCATAAAAAAAGACATCCGAATTCAGCCGAACAAGAAGAAACCCGTAGCGCTGTATGTCTTCGCTCCCGGGGAACCGACGACCGCGTGTAAGGTCATCGACATCAGCACGAGGGGCATCGCTTTTATCTGTCCTCGCCATTTCCCCGTTGACAGCGTCTTCAGCCTCACCATACAGCTGCCCGATCCTGACATGATCATTCTCACGACCGGCATCTTCCGCTATAAGAAGGAAAGCATGGAAGGGATCCATTATGGCGCAGAGATCAGGCCGCACCCGTGGGATGAAGAGAGCATTGCAAAATATGTCATGAAACGAGAAGCGGAAATCATCAGCCTCCTTAGATATTAATAATAAATTGCCTGCCGATATTCTCACACTCATGGGGTAGTCAAATCTCCCCTGCCTGAAAAACGACCCTGCATATACGATTATTACTTAATGCGTTAAGCTAAAATCCGGCCGCATGCCATCTTGACGACTGTCTTAATTTCGACATCTCAGACCAGACAGACCGTTGATTTTTGTCGGAATAATTTGAGGCACTACTCTTGCATTCTTTTCACAACGTTAGGAGTTACAGGTATGTCCACAAGTCGATAGGGCGGATTGACTGTAGATGTACATGCAACTTGTAACAAACGGTTTAGTCAGCCGGAAAATTTTCCGTACCCACAGGTGCTGTGACTGCACAACGTTGCAAAATCAGGAGTAAAGATCTTGTCCTGCGTGCCGATAAGTAAAGCGTAATTCATAAAAAAGTTTTTAACCCCCGTCAGGCGGAATCGCCATGCACGCATGGAAATGGAATGAAAAAACAAAAACAGCCGGCGCACTGTTGCTTGCTGCTGTGCCGTCTTTCATCGGTCAGGCGGCGATCCGTATTACCGCGGCAGCGCTCTGTTATGGAGTCGCCCTGTATGCGGCGCTCGCGGCTCTGAAAGCCTATCGGGCATCAATGGAATGCACCTGGGCCGCGGAACGGGAACAACAGGTCGATGCGTTACATGCCGTGATCGGCCCATTGACCGCCCATCTGGATGCCAACATCCAGATCACGCCGGTACTGACTACGCAGTTGAAGGAAGTCACCCAGCAGACTGAACAGGCCACGCTCGAAATGGGCGATAAATTCATGCGCATCGTGGGCCGCGCACGGAAGCAGGCCGAAAATGCGGCCAATGCGCTGACGGGCTTCGGCGCCACCGGAGAAGAAGCATCGCTCATCCAGGTGAGCCGGAAGACCTTCGCGGAAATCATGGCGAGCCTGGACACGTTCGCCGGCGCCGGGATCGAGACCCAGAAAGATATGGCAGTCATCACGAACGACGCGAAGAGCATCAAGAAGATCGTCGAAGAGATCGAATATATCGCGCAGCAGACAAACCTCCTGGCGTTGAACGCCGCCATCGAGGCCGCCCGGGCCGGAGAGTCCGGCAAGGGGTTCAGTGTCGTGGCCGACGAAGTCCGCAAGCTGTCCGACCGGTCGAACACGGCCGCGGACAAGATCAAAAAGCTGATCGACAAAATAGGAACGGACATGGATACGATCCATCAAAAGGCGGATAAAAGCGTGAGCGAAAATGCGAAAAAATCAAGCGACGCCGGAAAAACCGTAGAGGATGCATTGACGACACTCGATGGCGTCATGGCCGGCGCGAAGGACCGGTTCGATGAATTGAAGACGGAAAATGAGGCGCTTGCCAGGGACATCAGCGGCATCATCATGTCCATGCAGTTCCAGGACATCACGAGGCAGCGCATCGAGCACGTCATTGATCCGCTCCTGAAGTTCAAGCAGGAGTCGGAAGAGTTGCGGCAGCGCCTCCAGGCCGTGAACGAGCGGATGCACGCGCAGACGATCGAGCGCCGCACCGAATGGCTCGAAAAAATGTACACCATGGAATCAGAACGGACCGTCATGAAAAATACGCTTTTCGCCGCACAGGGCAAATAGCACATTCGGGAGAGACCGCATGCCAAAGACTTTTCTCGTAGTAGACGATTCCGCATCCATGAGACAGCTGGTATCCTTTACGATCAAGGACGCGGGGCATGACGTTCTCGTTGCGGAAAACGGCAAGGACGCCCTTGGGAAACTGGGTGGAGCCAAGGTCGACATGGTCATTACCGACCTCAACATGCCGGAAATGGACGGCATCGAGCTCATCAAAAAGCTCAGGAGCATGCCCGACTACAAATTCGCGCCGATCGTCATGCTGACGACGGAATCACAAGAAAGCAAAAAGCAGGAAGGCAAACAGGCAGGGGCGAGCGGGTGGATCGTGAAGCCCTTTTCGCCTGAGCAATTGCTGGATGTGGTAAAAAAGTTCGTTAAGTGAACAGTAAGAGATAAAAATTCGTTATTACCGCAGAGGACGCAAAGAGCGCGGAGGGAAAACGATGGAAAACAACTTTTCCCTGAGTTTCCCGCCGCGGGAAATTTTTTTAAAAAGTTTAGCAACAGCCAGCGGGAGAGCGCGTGGGAGCGAAAGATAAGCACAGTCAGGTCTTCCTGGAAGAGGCGGGTGAACTGCTGGCCGAGCTCGAAACGGCCCTGCTCGAACTGGAAGAGACTCCTGGCAACAAGGACCTGATCGGCCGGGTCTTCCGCGCCATGCATACCATCAAGGGTTCAGGCGCCATGTTCGGGTTCGACAAAGTCTCGAAGTTTACCCATGAGATCGAGACCGTCTTCGACCTGGTACGAAACGACAAGATGAAGGTCTCCAAAGACCTCATCAACCTGACCCTGTCCGCCCGGGACCAGATCAAGTCGATGCTCGATTCGCCCGACGGCACCGGCCCTGATGTGGAGCAGAAGAACGCATCCATTATCGCAGACCTGAAGGGCCTCACCCCCGGGCAAGGACTACCCAAATCCCCGGCGTCCGACAAGGAAATTGCCGCTTCCCGGCCTCAAACGGCCGCAAGCGATGTGATCGCCACCTACCGCATCACTTTCCGTCCGCATAAAAACATGTTCAAGACCGGCGGCAACCCCGTGCTCTTGCTGGAGGAACTCCGCAGTCTCGGGCAGTGTACCATCGTGGCCCTGACCGATCCGATTCCCTACCTGAACGAAATCGACGCTGAATCCTGCTATACGGAGTGGAACATCATCCTGACCACCGACCGCGGGCTGAACTCCGTCAAAGACGTGTTCATCTTCGTCGCCGATGGCTGCGATTTGAAGATCGAGGTCGCCGACGTCATCGATGCGGCCGGTCAGACGGATTATCAAACGTATAATAAAAAGCTCGGAGATATCCTGCTCGAACGCGGCGATGTGACCCCTGAAGCGGTCAAAGAGGCGCTTTCCTCGCAAAAAAGGTTCGGCCAGATCCTTGTCGGGATGGGCGCGATCGAGCCTGAAAAAGTGGTCTCTGCGCTTGCGGAACAGGAGCATATCAAAGACGTGCGGGAAAAACGCCAGAAAGAGGAGTCCACCCTCAGCGTCAGGGTGCCCGCGGAAAAACTGGACCGGCTCGTCGATCTCGTGGGAGAACTCGTCACGGTGCAGGCGCGGTTCAGCCAGGCGGCGGCAAACAAACAGAACGGGCAAACGGACTTCCGGTCTATTGCCGAAGAAGTCGAACGCCTGACCGCGGGGCTCCGCGACAACACCATGAGCATCCGCATGCTGCCGATCGGGACCACCTTCAGCCGCTTCAAGCGCCTCGTGCGGGACCTTTCGGCCGAACTCGGCAAAGAGATCGAGCTGACGACCGAGGGAGCAGAGGCCGAGTTGGACAAGACCGTCATTGAACGGCTCGGCGACCCCCTCGTGCATCTCATCAGGAACAGCATCGACCACGGCATCGAGCCGCCCAGGGACCGCGAGGCAGCGGGCAAGCCGAGGCAGGGGACCATCCGTCTTTCCGCCGTCCATTCCGGCGCGAACGTCCTGATCCGGATCGCCGATGACGGGGCCGGCCTCGATCCGCAAGTCATCCGCGCCAAGGGCGTGGAAAAAGGGCTCATCGCGGCCGATGCAGACCTGTCGGAGCAGGAGCTTTTTGCGCTGCTCTTCGCACCGGGCTTTTCAACGGCGAAAAAAATCACCAGCGTGTCCGGCCGCGGCGTGGGAATGGACGTTGTTCGGAAGACCATCGATGCCCTCCGGGGGTCGATCGATATCAGCAGCACCAAGGGCGCCGGCACGACGATGACCCTCAAGCTGCCGCTGACCCTGGCGATCATCGACGGGTTCCTCACGCGGATCGGCGGCGAACACTTCGTCTTTCCTCTTTCCCTGGTCGAGGAGTGCGTTGAACTGAGCAGTATCGAGCGGAACGTCGCCAACAACAGGAATATCGCCAATGTACGGGGCCGGATCGTTCCCTACCTGCGGCTCCGCGAGCAGTTCCTGATCGAGAGCGACCAGCCGAAGATCGAACAGATCGTGATCACCCGGGTCAACGACCGCAGGGTCGGGTTCGTCGTTGACCACGTCATCGGCGGCCATCAGACCGTGATAAAGAACCTGGGAAAGTTTTATCAAAACGTGCCCGGCGTATCAGGGGCGACAATCCTCGGCGACGGCACGCTGGCATTGATCCTTGATGTGCCAAAGCTCATCCGGGAAGCAGAACAGCGAACGGGTTCCCTGCGCAATGCGACCGCAGGTGCTTCGGTGTGAACGGTCAGAGGTGATCAGTTAGACAACAGTGAGGGCTGAAATGAGGACCTAAAACTGTTTTTTGCCGCATCTCTTTCGTATGCCATTTCAAAGATACCCGATTGCGTTAAGTGATTTAGTTTTCAAGAAGCGGAGGACTTATGGGAGTAACGCTCGAAAAAACAGGTGAAAAATTGCGAGTTGTGCTGAACGGCGAGCTCACCCTGCCGCAATCCGAAGAGCTGAAGAAGGCTTTCCTCAAGGCCGTGGGAGAGACTGATGACATTGCTATCGTCTTTGACCACGTTCAGAAGGTAGACCTGTCCCTGCTGCAACTGTTCTGCTCCCTCCATCGGAGCGCCACGCAGCAGAAGAAGCATGTCGAGCTTGAGGGGACCGCGCCCCAGGCGCTGAAGGAAGCCGTGGACGCGTCCGGCTTCTCCCGCCACGCGGGCTGCAAACTGGATTTGGACAAGAGCTGTCTTTGGGTCGATATTTCAGGAGCGCACAGTGGATAAACCGCTGCACATGCAGGACGAATACACTCCGGACCAGATCGTCAAGGAACTCCGCACGACGTTCAAGGAAGAGGCCTATGAACTTCTGGCGGAACTGGAAAGCGCCCTGCTTGAACTCGAAAAGACGCCTGACGACGCGGAGCAGATCGGACGGGCCTTCCGGGCCATGCACACGATCAAAGGGTTGGGCGGCGCGTGCGAGTTCCACGATGTCGTCGCGTTCACTCACGAGCTCGAGTCGATCTTCGACAAAATCAGGAACGGCAAAGCGAGCGCGACCAGGCAAATCATCGACCTGACGCTTCAGGCGCGCGACCAGATCAGGGCGCTGTTCGACCAATACTATCAGAACGGGTCCGTGGACGAGGCGAAGTCCAGGGAAATCATCACCGCGCTGCTGGAGCTGGTCCCTGACGCGAAGGCGCCGGCGAAAACGACAACCGCGCCGGAGGGCGCCGCCTCAACGAACAAAGGAGCAGGACGGTCCGTCACCTACCGGATCCGGTTCTGGCCCCACCCGGAGGTCTTTGTCCGGGGCACTGACCCCGTCAAGCTTATCGACGAACTGCGTACCCTGGGCGCTTGCAAGGTCGTGGCCCAAACGGAGGCCATTCCCCATCTCGGAACTATCGATCCGCATGCTTGCAATACCTATTGGGATATCATCCTGACGACCAACCGTGAATTGAACGTGATCGAGGACGTTTTCATTTTTGTGAAAGACACCAGTTACGTAAAGATCAGCGTCATCGACCGCGAAGGACATATCGACGGTGAAGCTGCATATAAGAAGCTCGGGGAAATCCTGCTCGAACGCGGAGACCTGGTGACCGAGGACCTCGAAAAAGTGCTGCATTCGCAGAAGAAAGTCGGAGAAATGCTCGTCGAGACCGGCATTGTCTCTCCGGAAAAAGTGCAGTCGGCTTTGGTCGAGCAGCAGCACGTGCGGGAAATGCGCGAGCAACGGAAGAGCGCCGATGCCGTGACCAGCATCCGGGTGGCGACGGACAAGCTGGACAGCCTCGTCAACCTCGTGGGCGAGCTCGTTACGGTCCAGGCCCGCCTCAGCCAGACCGCGCTTCAGGCCCAGCATGTCGAACTGTCCTCGATAGCCGAGGAAGTGGAGCGGCTTACGGCTTCGCTCCGCGATACAACCATGAACATCCGCATGCTGCCGATTGGGACGACGTTCAGCAAGTTCAAGCGGCTCGTGCGCGATCTGTCCGCAGAACTGGGCAAGGAAATAGAGCTCACCACCGAAGGCGCCGAAACGGAACTGGACAAGACCGTCATCGAGCGTTTGAGCGACCCGCTCGTCCACATCATCAGGAACAGCATCGATCACGGGATAGAGGATCCGGAAACGCGCGCGGCCGCCGGAAAGGCGAGATGCGGAACTATCCGCCTGTCCGCGGTGCATTCGGGTGCTCACGTGCTGATCCGCGTGGAAGACGACGGGGCGGGGCTCGATGCCGAGGCCATCCGCATGAAGGCCGTTGATAAAGGACTGGTCCAAAAAGACGCAGACCTTTCCGAAGGCAAGCTGTGGGAATTGATCCTCGAGCCGGGGTTTTCGACGGCAAAGGTCGTCACCGGCGTTTCGGGACGCGGCGTCGGAATGGACGTGGTCAAGCGGGCCATCGATACGCTTCGCGGCTCTATCGCGGTCAGCAGTGTGAAAGGCAAAGGCACGTCGATTACGCTCAAGCTCCCGCTTACCCTTGCGATCATAGACGGCTTCCTGACGCGGATAGGAGAAGAGCATTTTATTTTCCCCCTGTCCCTTGTCGAGGAATGTGTAGAATTGACGCACAACGATTCACAAAGCACCCACGGACGGCGTCTGGCCAACGTACGCGGGCAGCTGGTGCCTTACATCCGGCTCCGCGAGCACTTTCTCGCAGGCGGAGAACGCCCCGACTTCGAGCAGATCGTGATCACGAGCGTGGAGAACAGGAGGGTCGGATTGGTCGTGGACACCGTTGTCGGCGAACACCAGACCGTGATCAAGTCCCTTGGCTCGTTCTACCGCAACGTGGACGGCATCTCCGGAGCAACGATCCTGGGAAACGGGTCTGTGGCGCTGATCCTCGATGTTCCCAAGCTTATCCGGCTCGTTGAGCAACAGGAAATGCTTCTTACCAAGGGATGCGGCCAGTCCTGAAACAGCGGCGAAAGTGAGCTTGACAACCAATTAAATCCGGAAGCGACATGAAACGCAACATGACAAGGAGGACTTATGATGCTAGAGGGGAAAAAGATAGGTGTGAAGCTGAATGTGCTGGTAGGGTTCATGTCGTTCCTGCTTATCGGCATAGGCGTATATCTGCTGCACGGCATTTCGAGCACGAACAGCCAGCTAGTTGCAAGCATGGGGACTGCCAAAATATACACACAGGCAGTCATCGATGCCGATGACGTTGTGCTCAATTTCAAGAAACAGGTCCAGGAATGGAAAGATACTTTATTAAGAGGTTACAAACCGGAAGATTTTGTAAAATACCAGGAAAACTTTAAGAAAGAAGAGTCCGCGGTTCAGAGCAAGGGGCAGAAGCTAAGGAGCTTGCTCACGTCGTTGAAGCTGGACTCGTCAAAAGTCGATGAATTTCTGAAAAAGCATCTGGAGATGGGTTCCAAATACCACGACGCTCTGAGCCACTATGGTTCGGGCGACCTCAAAGGCGTTCATACCGTGGATACTATGGTAAAGGGCATGGACCGGGAGCCTACGGAACTCGCCGCCTCCATCGCCGAATCGACGCAGAAACAAGAGGAAGAGGCGTTTGCAGCGATAGCGAAAACCGCTTCCGACAAGTACCATACGGTTTTTTTCAGCTCGATAACTCTTATCCTGATCGGGACAGTGCTCAGTCTGGTGACTTCCTTCCTGTTAATACGAAGCATAACCGTGCCGCTCAAAGAAGCTGTGGCCGTATCCAACAGCATGGCAGAGGGCGACCTCAATATTCGTATTGACGTAAAGGGCAAGGATGAAACCGCCCAGCTGCTCACATCCATGAAGAACATGGTCGAGCGGCTCAAGACCGTCGTGGCGGACGTCAAGGGCGCATCGGACAATGTGGCCTCGGGGTCCCAGCAGCTGTCCTCGGGTGCCGAGCAGATGTCCCAGGGGACCACGGAGCAGGCGGCGTCGGCAGAAGAAGCTTCATCTTCGGTCGAGGAAATGAACGCCACAATCAAACAGAACGCGGATAATGCGTCGCAGACCGAAAAGATCGCACTCAAATCCGCCGCTGACGCCATGGAGAGCGGCAAGGCAGTATCCGAGACCGTAGGCGCCATGAAGGACATCGCATCGAAGATCTCTATCATTGAAGAGATCGCCCGCCAGACGAACCTGCTGGCTTTGAATGCGGCGATCGAAGCGGCCCGCGCCGGCGAGCACGGGAAGGGTTTTGCCGTGGTGGCTTCGGAAGTGCGGAAGCTTGCGGAACGGAGTCAGACTGCGGCTGGAGAGATCAGCCATCTGTCCGCATCGAGCGTAGAAGTGGCGGAAAAAGCGGGCCAGATGCTGGCCAAGCTGGTGCCGGACATCCAGAAGACCGCGGAACTGGTGCAGGAGATCAGCGCGGCCTCGAAGGAGCAGACCACGGGCGCGGACCAGATCAATTCGGCGATCCAGCAGCTCAACCAGGTGATCCAGCAGAACGCGGGCGCAGCAGAAGAAATGTCCTCTACTGCCGAGGAGCTCTCGTCCCAGGCTGAACAGCTCCAGAGCACGATTGCCTTTTTTAAGGTTGACGACAGGGAAGCAGGCCGACACGCGCTTCCACAGGCAACAAAGCATGCCACGCCCCTGCACAAGGTGCAGGTCGCGCATTTGCTCCCGAAAACCCAGGCCGCAGGCGCCACAGTCAAACAGAGCGGCGTGGCGTTGAACCTGGGGCATGATAAAATGAAGGGTAACGGAGATTCGCGGGACGCGGAGTTCGAAAAGTTTTAAGGAAAACGAAGGGCGCAGGATAGTGTCAAAACTTTCATGAAAATGAGAGTAGACCCTATGAAATGATCGACGGATAAGGTTAGCGACGGGGAGCCAGATCATCTAGCGGCGGATCGACCGTCGGCATGGGACGCAGCAGGCAACAGAAGTCCATTAACGAGATCGTTCTTTGAGATGTAGCAGGCGGAAAGTTTAAGCAGCGAGAGAAAGAATCTTCGCCCATTTGCCCTGAAGCGTGGTAATGGCCTGGAGCTCCGGCAATTGAACGGGTGGCTTGTAGTTCAATGACATGTGAGGGCGGAGAAAGTTGTAATGGGTCACAAAGAGCGTCGTCAGGACCACGGAGCCGTTGTTACTGTTGAAACCGGCCGCAGGCCTCACGTGATACTTGTAGGTCCTATTCAAGCGCTCGATGAGCTGTTTAAACGCCCTCCATTCCGTTGACTCGGCATCGAGGTTTTGGAGGCCGATGACCTTGTGGTGCTGGATATCGGGATCATCGCCTTCCTGAGCATTCAGAAAATGGATGCCGGCTGGGTAGGAAGGATTGCCGTCGGTCACGAGGATAATCTCCTGACCGGGAGCTGCGGTACGGATCGCTTCGTTCATGGCGATGATTGCTGGTTGCGTTCCCCGGTTATCGGCAACATGGTAGGCGGTGATTTTCAGGCTCTTGGATGAGATGAAGAAAAAGACGTATTGATGCTTCCCCAGGACCCTGATATACGTTTCATCGCCAGCCTGAATAGAATCGATCGGGCCTTTACGCTGGAGATTGTAGCTGTGGCAGTAAAACGCTGCGGCTGCCGCATAATTTAGGACCGTCTGATAAGAGACTTTGATATTGAAGACGGACTTCAAAATAGCCGCGGTTTTCCTGGCTGGAACGGCGAAGGAAACATAAAAGGCAAGGATCAGGCCGAGGACGTTCTCGGAGTTATGGATCTTCGTAAGCTCGACGATCGGCTTTTCGGGCTCAGAGTGAAGAAGCTCTTGGGGTTTGTAATGATACTCCCGGTACTGGTAGCAGAGCTTGAACTGCGAGCTTCGTTTCTTCTGTAATGCACGCTCAGCCGGATTAAGTTTTGCGATGGCCTGGACGCGGTGCTGGCAGTCATCGTTGGGGCATTTGTAAAGCGTAACCTCTTTCCGCATTTTCCAACGAAAGAGAGCGTGGTTGCAGTAGGGGCAAAAGTATTTTGACTTATCGTTTTTACGGAATCTCTGGTCGGCTTGAAACAAGTGACCACAGACCTTGCACCTGATCTGAGATTTTTTCTTACCGTCGTTGTAGTAGAGATAGTCGTGCGGGGCATTGCAGACGGGGCAAAAAACCAGTTTGGGGAGTGCATGAGACTTGCCCCAGCGCTTTACAGCAGCAAGAGGCTTTCCGTGAAGCGCTTCGTACTGAGCTAAGAGTTGGTTGTAGTCTTTCGTTTCTTGTGTTTTTTTTCGAGCAGCGGTTCGGTGAGCGGCGGTTTTGGATCGACCGCGAACTGCCGGTAGTTTGGATGCTTCTCTTTAAAATCGTCTTTCGGTTTCACTTCCGGATTGCGATTTTGGAGAACATCCTGTAACCCGGCGGCGATCTGTTCAATTTCAACGCGAGTGAACTTGGAACAGATCCAGATGATAAAACGAGCAACACGCGACGTGTTCGACATGAGCAAGCTCTCCCTTGAGGGTGTTATCAACACTACTTTTAGCTCATTTTCAGGGGGGAGACAAGAGAATTGTTAAGAACATCTTGAAAAGCAAAAGCAATCAGAAAAATTAATCGCAGTATTTTGACAAAACGGGGCGCAGGACAAGGAGGACCAAATGAAAAATTTTAAGAGTCTTTCGTTAAAGTTCAAGCTGACTGTGCCCATCATTTTCTTTATTGCAATAGGAATAACGGCTATGACAATAGTCACCGGTTACAAGACAGAGCTTATTGTCTTTCGAGAGGTGGAGCATTCAACTCTTGAGGGGTATAGAGATACCATTTTAAATACCCTTACGACAATGATGTTGGCGAACAACATTAAAGAGACGAAAAGACCATTTCTTGATCAAATGCAAAAAAGTATTGACCTCCGGGTGATACGATCAGAAGTTGTGGACCAGGACTTTGGACGCGGGGACGTCAAAGACTATGAATCAGACCCCCTTGAAAAAGAGGTTCTAAAAAACGGCGTAGAACGAGTGGTGATTGAGGGCGCCTCCATCCGAGGAGTATATCCCTACATTGCGAAATCAGACCTCATGGGGAAAAACTGCCTTTCTTGCCATCGGGTAAGTGAAGGGACGGTCCTTGGGGCCATCAGCATTAAGGTGCCGCTCACGGCGTCGTTTGGCAGGATCAAGTCAATGCAATATTTTTATATTGTGCTCGGATTGATCGGCGTGTTAACGATGACCGGATTTGTCATAGCTATCGTCCATCTCATGCTTAAACCGCTGGCCAAGGCTGTGGCTGTGTCAAACGACATGTCTGAAGGCAATCTGAACGTCGATATCGAGGCAAGCGCTATGGACGAAACGGGCCGATTGCTGATGGCGATGAAAAACATGGTCGAGCGTCTGCGGCCCGTGGTTGCAGACGTGAAGGGCGCATCGGACAACGTGGCATCAGGCAGCCAGCAGCTCGCCGCGGGCGCGGAGCAGATGTCCCAGGGCGCGACGGAGCAGGCAGCGGCGGCGGAAGAAGCGTCATCCTCGGTCGAGGAGATGAACGCCTCGATCAGACAGAACGCGGACAACGCGTCACAGACCGAAAAGATCGCCTTCAAGTCCGCCACCCACGCCCTGGAGAGCGGCAAGGCAGTAACCGCGACCGTAGGGGCCATGAAGGACATCGCATCGAAGATCGCCATTATTGAAGAGCTCTCCCGCCAGACGAACCTGCTGGCTTTGAATGCAGCGATCGAAGCGGCCCGCGCCGGCGAGCACGGGAAGGGTTTTGCCGTGGTGGCTTCGGAAGTACGGAAGCTTGCGGAACGGAGCCAGACTGCGGCAGGCGAGATCGGCAAGCTGTCAACCACAAGCGTCGAAGTCGCAGAAAGGGCCGGCCAGATGCTGGCCAAGCTGGTGCCGGACATCCAGAAGACCGCGGAGCTGGTGCGGGAGATCAGCGCGGCCTCGAAGGAGCAGACCACGGGTGCAGGCCAGATTTACACGGCGATCGAGCAGCTTAATCAGGTGATCCAGCAGAACGCCGCAGCAGCGGAAGAAGTGTCCTCTACTGCCGAGGAGCTTTCGTCCCAGGCCGAACAGCTCCAGAGCACGATCGGGTTCTTCAAGACCGGAGAATCGGAAACGAGGCATGTTGCCAGAGCCGCGTCGAAGCCCGCAGCGCCCACTCATAAAGTACAGGTTGTGCAGTTGCTCCCGAAAACCCAGGTCACAGGTGCCACAGTCAAACAGAGCGGCGTGGCGTTGAACATGGGGCATAATAAAATGAAGGGTAACGAAGATTTACGGGATGTGGAGTTTGAGAAATTCTGAAAAAAAAGGAGACAGGAGTCAGCATTCAGTAGTCAGGAGAAATCCAGCCAAGATTTCCGATCTGGATTCTGGCTTCTGACTTCTGCATCACAAGGAGGCTTTGATGAGCACATCAGGCATTATGGAAACAACGCAGTATTTGACGTTCAAACTCGACGATGAAGTATTTGCCCTCGATATCACGAAGGTGCGCGAGGTCCTGGACTTCACGACGATCACCAGGGTCCCGCGGACGCCGGAGTTCATGCGCGGGGTGATCAACCTGCGGGGCAGCGTGGTGCCGGTGGTCGACCTGCGGCTCAAGTTCGGCATGACGAAGACCGAGAAGACGGTGAACACCTGCATCATCATTGCGGAAGTGACGGTGGACAACGAGACCACCATTCTCGGAGCGCTTGCAGATTCAGTGCAGGAAGTGATGGACCTCGAAGCAGGCCAGGTCGAGCCGGCCCCGAAGATCGGCACGAGATTAAACACGGAATTTATTAAAGGCATGGGAAAACAAAACAACAATTTCATCATCATCCTCGACATCGATAAGGTATTCTCCACCAGCGAACTTGCGCTCGTGCAGACGGTGCAGGACAGTACCCAGGCAGAAGAAGCAAAATCGGCAGTCGCATAGGAGAATACTGGTCCGGGAAGAAAGAGCCGCCCCTGATCTCTCTTCCCGGGCCGCAGGCCTGACCGCTTTCCACCTCTCATCTCATCCTCGATCCGACAAGGAGCGTTGATCCGCAAGAACACATCACCGAGTGGTACAACAGGCAAATCCTATGAGTGAGAGCCGTACCTATATCGATACCACGCACAAGATGACCACACAGGACTTCGAGCGCCTGAGCCGTTTCATCTACGGTCACTGCGGAATCAAAATGCCGCCGGTCAAAAGGACCATGCTCGAGTCGCGGCTCCAGAAACGGCTCAGGCTTCTGGGCGTCAACTCGTTCCGGGAATATTGCGACCTCATCTTCAAGGCACCGGACGGCAGCAGCGAACTGGTCCACATGATCGACGCGGTGACGACGAACAAGACAGATTTTTTCCGCGAGCCGGTCCACTTTTCGTTTCTTTCCGAGACCGTGCTTCCTGAGTTCATGCAAGGGGGCGACAGCCGCATGCGTGCCCCCTTTACGGTATGGAGCTCCGCTTGTTCCTCAGGTGAAGAACCTTATACGCTTGCTTTGGTGATGAGTGAATTTGAGCGCCAGAACCCGGGTTTCAAATTCACGATCATGGCCACGGACATATCGACAAAGGTCCTTGACAAAGCCAAAGACGGCATCTACGACGAAAACCAGATCTCGATGATCCCGCTGTTTTTGAAGCAAAAATATTTTCTGCGGAGCAAAGACCGGGCCAAAGGCCAGGTGCGCGTGGTTTCCGAGCTCCGGTCCGGCATCGCATTCCAGCGGCTCAACCTGATGGATAAAAAATACCCCCTGCGGGAAGCGTCCCTCGATGCGATCTTCTGCCGGAACGTTATCATCTATTTCGACCGGCCGACGCAGGGCGCCCTGCTGGACCGGCTCTGCAGGTACATCAAACGGGACGGATACCTCTTCCTCGGACATTCCGAGACCGTACATGGGTTCGACCTTCCCCTCATTCGAATGTCGTCGACTATTTACCGGAAGGTAGTGTGAACGATTGAAAGAGCAATTCCCCTTAGTCTATCTCAAGCCAGAAGAGATGTATTTTTCCGAAGAGCCTGCGGTGGTTGTCACCGTGCTCGGCTCCTGCCTGTCCGTCACGATGTTCCATCGCCGCAGAGGGTTGGGGGCGATCTGCCACGGCCTCTTGCCGAAGTGCAGCGGGCAGAAGGAATGCTACGGCGACTGTCTCGAAGGGCTCAAGTACGTTGATTGTTCTATCCAGCGGATGGTCCGGATCTTTGACCGCTACAAGGTGCGGCGCGGAGAGATCGAAGTAAAATGCTTCGGCGGGGCCGATATGTTCACGCGCGGGATCGAACGGCCGGGCGCGGTGTCTGTCGGCAGGCAGAACATCATCTCCGCCGAGAAGATCCTTCACGCCGAAGGTCTGAAGCTCAACGTGAAAGACGTCGGCGGCCTCCAGGGACGAAAGATATTTTTTTATACCCATACCGGGGAGGTCCTGTTGAAACGATTAAAGAAGGTGGAGGTCGCAAACCTGACCTGGCACGAGGAACAGGAATGAAACTTTATTAACCACAGTCCCGCTGTGGCTTTAGCCGTTGCACGACAAATATTCTTTACCTTCCGGAGATAGCGTTCATGTCGAAGAAAATCCGCGTACTCATCGTCGATGATTCTGCGGTGGTGCGCCAGACGCTCGAGGAGATCCTCGACTCGGACCACGAGATCGAGGTCATGGCAACAGCGGCGGACCCCTATATTGCAGCGGACAAGATCAGCCGCGAGGTCCCCGACGTCATCACCCTCGACGTGGAAATGCCGCGCATGGACGGCATTACCTTCCTCCACAAGGTCATGACACAGCACCCGATGCCCGTGGTCATCTGTTCGAGCCTGACGGAAGCCGGTTCGGAGACCGCGCTCAAGGCCCTCGAATACGGCGCCGTCGAAATCATCCTGAAACCGCGGATCGGGACCAAGCAATTCCTGGAAGAGTCGAAAGTCAGGATCTGCGACGCCGTGAAGGCGGCCGCCCTGGCGAAGAGCAAACTCTACCGCAGAGCCCATGACGACCGCCCGATCCCGCCGAAGCTCACGGCGGACGCGATCCTTGCAAAAGCGAACCTCCAGTCAGAGGCCATGCTGAGGACGACGGAAAAGGTCGATCTGCGTGGGTGCGTCAACCGGCGGCACCGAGGCCCTGAGCGCCTTCCTGCAGGCCATGCCGCTCGACTCGCCGGGCATCGTCATTGTCCAGCACATGCCGGAAAATTTCACCAAGGCCTTTGCGACGAGGCTCGACGGGATCTGCCGGATCTCGGTCAAGGAAGCGGAGAACAACGATACGGTGATCCGGGGACGGGCGCTCATCGCACCGGGGAACCACCACCTGCTTTTGAAGCGGAGCGGCGCGCGGTACTACGTCGAGATCAAGGACGGGCCGCTGGTCTCCCGCCACCGGCCGTCGGTGGACGTCCTGTTCCGGTCCGCCGCGCGGTACGCGGGCAAGAACGCCGTGGGCGTGATCATGACCGGCATGGGCGACGACGGGGCCAAGGGGATGCTCGAAATGAAAGAAGCGGGGGCGTTCAACATCGCCCAGGACGAAGAGTCCTGCGTTGTTTTCGGCATGCCGAAAAAGGCCATCGAGCTCAAAGCCGTAGACCGGGTGCTGCCGCTATCGGCCATTCCCGCGGCCGTAAGCCGGGAAGCCAATGGATAGGTGTTCCCGTTGCGCGAAAAATTGACAATGTATTGCTGAAGTGAAGCGAGCGGATACATCCCCGATCGAGTGCATTTTTTGTTCATCAATCCAGCCGGTCCTCTTTTCCCATCACGCGGACTAATGTTACATTTCTGTTAAATCTTCCCCCTGCTATTGAATTTCTCTTTGACGGTATGTTATAACTACGCTCATGAATAATAAAATACTGATCGTTGATGACGAGCCGGATATTGTCGATCTCCTATCCTACAATCTCAAAAAAGACGGAT
This sequence comes from Nitrospirota bacterium, assembly GCA_963754875.1. Classification (GTDB taxonomy): domain Bacteria; phylum Nitrospirota; class UBA9217; order UBA9217; family UBA9217; genus JAJYKN01. The sequence continues at coordinate 101,077 of CAVWHO010000015.1, read as the reverse complement.
TCAAGGTCACGACAGCTTCAGACGGAGAAGAAGCACTCAATAAAATCAGGAAAGACAAATTTGATCTGGTGGTTCTCGACCTCATGCTTCCCTATATCCAGGGCGGGGAACTCTGCCGCATCTTGAAGAACGACCCCAAAACAGCCGTCACTCCTATTATCATGCTTACGGCAAAAGGCGAAGAGATGGACAGGGTACTGGGACTGGAAAGCGGCGCAGACGATTACATGACAAAACCGTTCAGTGTCAGAGAGCTCGTCGCGCGAATCAGGGCAGTGTTGAGGCGAGCAGGTGAAAAAACAGCAACGCAAAAGATTATCCGCATCGGGAAACTGAGCATCAATACGGAGACCTACAGCGTTAGCAAGGGCACTACCCCTTTGGAGCTCAGCGCAACGGAATTTAAACTGTTCCTGTATCTCGTTCAGCGAAAAGGCAAGGTATTCAGCCGGGAACAACTTTTGGATGCGGTGTGGAAGGGCGAGGCATTTATCGAACCGAGGACCGTCGACGTCCATATCCGGAGGCTCCGGACCCAGATCGAAGATGATCCTTCAAATCCCGCGTGCCTCAAGACCCGAAGGGGAGTAGGCTATTACGTGGACGCCGACCTGTGAAGCAGTGCAGTTCCAAAGCGCGTATTTAAACACCCTCCATTACGATCATCCCGATTTCCCAACCCACATAAGATTCTTTTCATCAACTTGTCATCAAACTGTAATGCCGATGTAACAGCGCTGGAGTATAGTTTCGCTTCATACAGCGCGCTCCGTGACGGCAACCAATGCGGAAATACTCAGCAGCGCAGTTAGGCATCGAGATCCGGCGAGAAACATCCACGCATTCCAACAATTACGAAGTGGATTTTACTGATGATAAGGGAGAGACAGCTTTAATGAAATACTTTACTAGGATCGTTGACGGCATGATCAAATTCATGATACCGCTCGTCATCATCGCTCTTCTGATGGGAATCGCGCGGGTCATTCTGGACCTGCGGTCCATTTTCGGGAGCCAGACGCTGGCGGTCGCCTTTGACTTGATGGTGACCAACATCCTTTCGATGTTTATCGTCATCGAACTGCTGCGTAGTATTATTGAATATTTTTCAGTGCACCGGCTTAAAATAACCTTCATCACCGACGCAGCACTCGTTTTCGTTCTTCGTGAAATCATGATCGGGCTTTACCAGCACAGCCTGCAGCAGGGAATGATCATTGCGCTTGCGGTATTGATTCTAGTAATCGGAGGAATCAGGACGCTGGCCGTTGTGTTCTCCCCGGAAAAAGTCCAGGAAATGGAAACGGCGAAACATGGATAACAGCATGAATAAGAATCCTCTCGGCAAAATTGAGGATATTGTGTTGTTTGCGATTTCTCTGACAATACTTCTTCTGATGCTCTTCCACTGGAGATAGAGAAAGGAAAGTGAGTTTCACATGGGGGACCGGACAAAGAGGCCCATTTTCCCGGAAGACTTTCAGTGGGGCGTTGCGACATCGGCTTTTCAGCTCGAAGGCTCTCCCAACGCGGACTGGACGACCTGGGACCCCGTCTTAAGGGACATCCCCGCTGATAACGAACCACTATGCCCTTTTCCGGGAGGACCTCAAACTCCTGAAGGAACTGGGCGTCAATGCCTATCGCTTCTCCTCGAATGGAGCAGGATCCAGCCGCGCGAAGACACCTGGGACGAAGAGGCCATCGCGCACTACCAGGAGATCATCGACATCCTGCGAAGCTACAACATCGAGCCCATGGTCACGCTCCACCATTTTACCCATCCCCGCTGGTTTCTGGAGCGGTCGCCCTGGCACTGGTCCGCGTCCATCGAGAAATTCCTGCGCTACACCGAGATGATGGTCTCGACGCTCAGGAACGTCCGATACTGGATAACCTTCAATGAGCCCTATGTCATCCTGATCGGCGGCTACCTCGACGGCTGCACGCCTCCCGGCCTCCGGGACGTTCCCCGTGTCCCTCGTGGCGCTCAAAAATATATTCACCTGCCACGGCAAGGCTTACGACATCATCCATCGACTATGTCCCCGATGCCCGGGTCAGCATCGCGCACAACATGTCCGTGTTCGCCCCCTGGAAAAAATGGAACCCCCTCGACCGGCTCCTGAAGAAATCGGCAAACTACTTCTACAATCACTCGATCATCAATGCGTTCCGGACCGGGGTCTTCATCGTCAAATTTCCCTTTTCCCGCGCAGTGGAGATCGAGGTCCCGATCAAGGACAAGCTCGATTTCTTCGGCGTGAACTACTATACCCGCATCCACCTCCGGTTCAATCCGTTCAAGAAGATGGGAGTGGAACTCCGCTATCCGGACATTGACGGCCACGGCCTGACGAATCTCGGATGGGAAGTCCACCCGCGCGGCCTGGCAAAGGTCCTCCGCTACGCTTCGCGGCTCGATGTCCCGCTCATCATCACCGAGAACGGCATTGCAACGCACGATACCGAGGAAAAGGTAAAATACATGAAACGCCATGTGGACGTCGTCGAGCGGTGCCTGAAGGACGGGCTCGATGTGCGGGGCTATTTTTACTGGACCCTCATCGACAACTACGAATGGCTCCAGGGACTCGATGCCCGGTTCGGCCTCTACCGGGTCGACTTCAAGACGCTCAAGCGTTCCCCCACAAGCGCCGCAACCTATTATGCCTACCTGATCCAGAGCCGGTCGAAGATCTAACCGACATTTTTCTGTGCGCTAGCTCACTGATTATTTCACGATCATGTAACGAGAACATCATACTCCTGTAACATTCATCGTGTAGTATCGGTACACAACAGGAGGATACCATGTACATTGCTCAAACTACTTTCGGAAATAAGGCGCCGGTCAGCGGCACCGAGGATTCAATTTGTCCCTACAGGAAAGCTCATAGCCAGTATTGCTCCGCATCGGTCATGACGATGCGCATTGACCAACGGAAAAACATGACCTACTGTCTTACGGAAGACTTCGATTGCTGCCCCGTGTTTCTTGCGAAGGTCTTGAGAGGAAACTGAATCCGACCAAAATCGGTCAACAGTATATGCGGAGTCATATTTCGAACCGAGAAGGAGAATTGCCATGTTGAAGCAGACGTCTTTGAATATTTCCCGGTCCGGCTACAACGAAGACAATGATCAGCACGTACGAGCCATCGACAGGCTTGTGCATGAACTCGGCATGCCGGCGGAAGTTGTTAACAGGTCCTATCGGGAAGTGCTGGAAGAACTGGAAAAGAACATCAAAGTGAAAACCTTCCTTCCGATTCTTGTCAGCAGGGGCGTTAAAGAACGTTTATTAGGGCAGCAGTAACGTGCAGCCGGGGAAAAATGTGGAGGTAATTAGGCATGAATAAAACTATGCTGAAAGCAATTGAATACATTCTGACTGCAGCAGGGCTGCTCATCGGTATCTTATTCATTGTCCTTATCATTCGCGGAATGTGATAAGTTGTTTTCGAAACAAGTATCTCCCGATAGTCCTGCTAACATCCAGCACAGCCCGACGACGGCTGCAACCTGTTTTGGCCTGCTGATCTGGGCCAATCAGAAAATTTAATCGAACTTTCATGTTTTCTTCATACTGCCGTAATACCTCTCCTCTATCATCTGTCCATTCATTGAAAGACTCAACAGCATCATAGGATTTTCATAAAAATCAGCAATGAAGTGCCGTAAATAAACAGTGCAAGGAGAAATACTATGAACCATATCATCATAAAGATCGAAAGCGGCGTTGTGAGCGACATCTATTTCACCGACCCCCTCAACGTAACCATCGTTGATCATGACGTCATCGAAGGCGGAGAACCGTTCGAGACGCGCATGAAAAAAGCAGTGCTTTCCATGACGCCCGAGCAGCGCGTAAGACACGAGGACATCGAGCAGGTGATCGAGTCGCTGGTGCTCGAATGCAGACGCCCCGGAGACCGGCATGCTTCTCGCCGGTATAGGCGGTAAGGCGGCATGAATGATTATTTAACGAAAACTTAACAGTTCCTTCATGTTCCTGTAACAGCGGGAGTGTAAGGTATATTCAATGCTTTTGTGTGACTTTCATATTCACACCACCTTTTCCGACGGCTCGCTGGAGATGAGAAAGACGGTCGATCTTTTCGGGCAGGCCGGTTTTGATGTCATTGCGATCACCGACCATGTCGTAAACGGCGACAACGTGATGGGAAAATTCGCGAGAAGCTTCAACCTGTCCGTCAGGGGAGACAACTTCGATGAATATCTTTCCACGGTCCGTAGCGAAAGGGCGCGGGCATGGGAGAAATACGGGATGCTCGTGATCCCGGGTGTAGAGATCAGCAAGAATTATATATCAAAGGACGAATCGGCCCACCTGCTTATTCTGGACATCAAGGAATTCGTTCCCGCCTGCATGAGCTACGAAGAGATCTTTCTCGAAGCAAAGCGCCAGGACACCCTGACGGTCGCCTGCCATCCTCATCATACGCCGGACATGATGAACCCCGACACGCTCTTTCTCTGGAACAACCGCGACAAGTACGCAAAATACATCGATGCCTGGGAGATCGCGAACCGGGACGACGTGTTCAATGTGATCAGCCTGAAAAAATACCCCTATATCGCCAACAGCGATTTTCACAAGGCCCGGCACTTGTACTCATGGAAAACGCTGCTGAACTGCGAAAAGAACGTGGACTCGGTGAAAAATTGCATACGGCACAACAAAGGAGTAGCGATCACGCTCTTCAGGAATTGAGTTTGGAGCGAGCCGACCATGTCGGCGTGATTCACGGCAACGCGGTTGCCTTGGTCCCGAAAAAAACTAAAGGAGGAGCCACATGACTTTCTTTGTCATATGTGCGGCGATCTCAATCTTAGGAACCATTCTCTACCTGTTTCAGATTGGTGCTGCCTATTCGCTCATCAAGAGAAAGCGCAAAACCGTCCACCCGGACATCAGCTCAGGACATGAACTATTCACCGCCAGTCTCGATCCTGAAACCGCTCAGGGGACTCGACGACAACCTTTTCGACAACCTGGCGAGCTTCTGCGACCCAGGACTATCCTGAATACGAAGTTCTTTTTTGCCTGCAAGACTTCAACGATCCAGCGTACAAAGTAGCAAAAAAAATCCAGGACAAATACCCCGACCGAAACATATCCCTCATCATCGAGAAGTGCAACGTCGGACTCAACCCCAAAGTCAACAACCTCATCCCCGCGTATCGAAAATCCCGTCATCCTTACATTCTCATAAGCGACAGCAATGTCACTGGTGGACAAAAATTACCTGAAAGAAATCATGGGACATACCAAGGACCCCGAAGTCGGGCTCGTCAGCAACCTGATCCAGGGAGTGGGCGGACGGAGCTTTGGCGCTCTTTTTGAGAACCTTCACCTGAACTCGTTCATTATCGGGAGCGTCAGCTTTCTCGACAGGTTCCTCAGCATGCCCTGCGTCATCGGTAAGTCCATGCTCATGAAGAAGCACGATCTGGAGATGCTCGGAGGTCTTACTGCCTTCAAAGACATCCTGGCTGAAGATTTCATCATCGGACGGGAAATGAAGCGGAGCGGGAAAAGGGTCGTCTTGTCGAATTACCTGGTCAGCAATGTGAATGAGTACTGGGGCGTCAAACGTTTTTTGAACCGCCATACGCGGTGGGGAAAGCTCAGATGGAAGATCGGCGGGGATCAAATACGTTTCAGAACTTCTTGCCAATCCGGTTTTTATCGCTTCTTTGCCAATCCTGTTCAAGCCGTCTCGTGAAACCCTCTCCTGTGCGGTCCTTGTCGGCCTGGTAAAAATTCTCGGCGATGCCTTCATCGGGAGAGCGATCGAGGCGTCGTCGCGCAAGGACCGATCTGCACAAACCGTCGTCACTCGTCTATTTGCTGGCCCCGATCAAAGACCTTCTCATCGGAATTTTGTGGTTCGTGCCGCTTTTGAGCTCAACCGTGGTCTGGCGGGGAAACCGGTATGTGATAGGCCGCGATTCCCGTCTGTCTCCCTGCCCGGAGACAGGCGTCTGGTCCTGGAGTTACCGTATCACGGACACCATTCGGGCGAGGGTGGCGTAAATATAGATCATAGTTCGAGTTCGGAGTGCACAAAAAATAGTACAGGATACAAAGTTCAGAGTGCATAGGAGTGCGAATGATTTTACTTTGAACTCTGAACTAGTGAACTTTGAACTGATTTCAAGGAGGCATGATGAATCAGACACAACCAAACGGATATTCAACCTGAACGTGGATTTCAAGAACCCGCTCCAGAACAAACTGTTTTCCCTGGTCAAAGGACCGATAGAACATGTCCTGGCTCTTCCCCGGCTGAACCGGATCTATGACGACGTCAGCAGGCTGCGGGACGACCGGCCGTTCCCGGACAAGATCCTGGGACAACTGGTGCGTCTCCTATGATCTGCCGGAAGAAGACCTTGCCCGGATCATGATGGCCAAAGGTCCGGTGATCGTCGTGGCAAACCATCCTTTCGGAGGCATCGAAACCGTGATCCTGGCATCGATCCTCCGCAAGATGCGCGTCGACGTCAAGTTCATGGCCAACTACCTGCTGAATGCCGTACCGGAAATACGGGATTTACTCATCACCGTAAACCCCTTCAAGGGAACGACATCGGTCCGCGACAACATCAAACCGATCAGGGAATCCATCCAGTGGGTGCAGAACAACGGCATGCTCGTGGTCTTTCCCGCCGGCGCGGTATCTCATTTCGACCTGCAGAAAGGCACGATCACCGATCCCGACTGGAGCCACAGTATCGCCCGCATCATCCGAAAGACCGGCGCGCCGGTGCTCCCGATGTTCTTCCAGGGCACGAACAGCGCGGCCTTTCACATGGCGGGCATGGTCCATCCGTTCCTCCGCACTGCCATGCTGCCGAATGAACTGTTGAACAAGGGACAAAAAGAATCAAAATGCGCGTCGGAGACCTCATCTCCTTCAAGAAGCTCGCTTCCTTTGAACAGGATGCCGATATGACGGCCTACTTGAGGCTTCGCACGTATATCCTGGAGCATCGCAGCAGTCAGGCAAAAGACTCCCGCCATTGCCGCCTTTATGTCCAAAAGGCGAAACGCGATACCATGGGCGCGATCATGTCGCCCCGGAACGACAGAGGTCATGGCGGAAGAAATCCGTCAGCTGCCGCCGAGCCAGATCCTTCATGAAAACGGCGAGTATCTCGTGCTTCAAGCGACGGCCGATCAGATACCTCATATCCTGCTTGAGATCGGCAGGCTGCGCGAGATCACCTTCCGCGCCGTGGGCGAAGGGACCGGGAAAAGCCGTTGACCTCGACCGGTTCGATCATACCTATACTCCACCTGTTCATCTGGAACCGTTGAAAAAAATCAGGTCGTCGGTTCCTACCGTCTCGGCAAGACCGATGAGATCGTGAAAAAGCAGGGCGTACGCGGACTCTATACGAACACCCTCTTCCGCTATCAACCGGCGCTGATCGCGCGGCTCGGTCCGGCGCTGGAAATGGGGCGTTCCTTCATTCGGCTGGAATATCAGAAATCCTTTGCTCCGCTTCTGCTCCTTTGGAAAGGAATCGGCAGGTTCGTTGTCGATAACCCGCAGTATAAAACATTATTCGGACCGGTGAGCATCACCGACGAGTACCATGCCCTGTCGAAACAGCTCATGGTCGGCTATCTGAAAAAAGCCAGATACCAGGATGATGTGGCCGGATTCGTGAAAGCAAGAAAGCCGCTTCAATCGAAATCACTCAAGGGCTGGGACATCGATGCCGCGGTCCAGCTCCTGAAGGAGGATGTCGAGGAACTGTCGAAACTGATATCCTGCGTGGAAAGAGACCGCAAGGGGGTCCCGGTCCTGCTGAAGCAGTATCTCAAGCTCGGCGGCACGATCGCCGGCTTCAATGTGGACCCGGCCTTTGGAAATGCTCTTGACGGTCTGATCATGGTCGACCTGACGAAGACAGAGCCCCGGATGCTGGAGCGGTATCTGGGCAAGGATGGTTCCCGTCAATTCCTGGCCTATCATGAAGCCCTGGAACGGGAGCGACATGCAACCTGCGCATGAAGTTGCCAGAAACCGAATCCCCGGTCCTTTAGCGCCCAAAGAAAATCCGGGAACACGAATGAATATGCTGTTCAATAAGCTGTTCATTCTTATACCGATCGGCGTCATCGGTAACATAGTCTATTTGTTCGCGTTCACGGATCATGCGATGATGAGTTCTGTTGTGCGATTTTCGCCGGCGTACTTTGTCCTTGCAATGCTTCTGTGTATCGTTCCCTGGTTTACCGGATCGTTCAGGCTCCTCATCTGGAGCAAATTCCTCGGCAAAGACCAGCGTTACCGGGATATGTTCGCTATTGCGATAGGCGTGGAACTCGGTGCAGCTGCAAGCCCTCCCGCGGTCGGCGGTGGACCGATAAAAACCTGGATGCTGATGCAACAAGGGTTTTCCGGAGGCGCGGCACTGTCCCTCGCACTACTTGAAAGTTTCGAAGACACCCTTTTTTTTCTCGTCATGGTCCCCATAGCTCTCACAATGTCTTCAGCATGGGACCTACCGATTGTCAGGAGCTCCACTGCCGGACTCGGGCATGTATCATGCTGGATTTTGCCGGGAGCAGCAAGCCTACTGCTCCTCGCAGGCACACTTGCGGCAAGCCGTCGTTCAAAAAAAATCACAGAGCGCTTTCCTATTTTACGTACAATTACAGGCCGCATCAGGGGCTCCTGCCATGAGTTCGTTGCGACGTATCACACCATCGTCCTGAAGGGGAAAAAAGTTTTTGCCCTGACCATGGCCCTCACGACGATCCAGTGGATCTGCCGGTATTCAATCATCTCCCTGCTGCTCCTGGGCCTCGGCATCACTCCCCGGCCCATGCTGTTCATGGCGCTCCAGGTGATCGTCTTTGCGCTGCTGGCGTTCGTTCCCACGCCGGGCGGCATCGGCGGCGCAGAGGCCCTTTTTTCTGTTTTCTATCGCTCATTTCTGCCGGCCGAGACAATCGGCATCGTGACTGCAGGTTGGCGTTTTTTTACGTTTTACTTTTTGCTGCTTCTGGCTGCTGCGCTGTTCTTTCTGTTCAGGATGCGTCCGAAAGAGGCGGCCCCGGTTTCATGAAGGACACGCTTTGTTCTGAATGGAGAAGGGAGAAAATATGAAGACACTACAGCATGCCCCGGCTTATTCAAGGAAACGAAGCTTGCGAAGCACATCCGCCGAGGCAGGCGCTCTCCCGTCCCTGAACACAAACGCTGTCCAGGGGATGGAGCTTCGGGCCTTCTGGGAGCCGCCTCGTCTGATCTCGCCGGTCATTTCGCGGGCGACGCAGAATATCGGGCAGACGCTTTATGAAATGCTCGGCATGGCCGAACTCATGCGGGTGGCATACGAAAAAGGAGAATTAGCAGCCGTCCAAAACCGGCTCTCGCTCCTCATGACAGGAGCGGCAGACCTTGCGTCGTCCCTCTCCTCTGTTCTCGAACTTACAAAACTCGAAAAAGAGCGCGCAGAAGCCGTGGGCGAGCACTTCGACATTGTTGCACTGCTCCATGACGTGTCGGAAGCTGCGCGCTCGATCGTGGGGGACAAGCCGGTCACCGTCATGGACGTCTCCTGCCCCGGTCCCGTCGTCATTTACTCGGACCCGTCCCTGATCAGGCAGATCATGACGGGGCTCATGAACAATGCAGCGAGGTTTACCACCCGGGGGAGGATTGCCGTGATCCTGAGCAAAGACGACGACAAGATCAGGCTGACCGTTGCCGATACCGGCAACGGGATGCCGCCGGAACAGATCCAAGCCGTGATTGAGTCATCCGATCGCAGGCATGATGATGAAATGTACGGCCTTGCGACATCCGGCCTGGGCCTCAGAATTGTCAAAGCCCTTGTGAAAAAGCTCGATGGCGTGATTTCCCTTGCGAGTAAACCGGGCGAGGGAACGATTGCAGAGGTTTCTTTACCGCTGAAGGCCCAGCCATAAAACTTTTCAATGCACACTCCGCCAGCTAATCCATGCATGCGGTTGTCCTTATATCTTCTCGTGCGCGCGCAGTAACCAACATTTAACCTTGCCGTCATACTCCGGTAACATAATCCACGTATAGTACACGCTGCAAGTGCACAAAAAAACCGGGATGAACGCTTAATGAAAAAACAGATCCTCATTGTTGAAGATGAGCATGATTTGGCCGAACTTCTCAGCTACCATCTCCAAAAAGAAAACTATCAAACAATGATCGCGCGAAGCGGGGAGGAAGCCCTCGACGCGGTTCAATGCCATAGGCTCGACGCGGTCCTGCTGGATATCATGCTTCCCGAGCTCAGCGGATGGGAAGTCTGCCGCATTCTACGGGAGAGCACGAAAGGAAAGTCGCTGCCGATCATCGTGGTCACGGCATTGTCCGACGAAGAGGCCCGGATCAGAGGGCTCAGCCTCGGGGCTGATGATTACCTGTCGAAACCCTATTCCATGAAAGAACTGCTGCTGAAAGTAGGGAGGCACATCGACCGGTATCAGACGATCATGCAGCTTCAAATCCGTGAGCAGGAGCAGGACACGGCTTTACGCTATATGGTACATGAAATGAAAAACTCATTGCACATCATCGGAGGATATTCTTCCCTTGCCTTGCAGAAGGACGATTCGAGTAAATTTTTGAAAACAATCAATGTTGCCGCCGTTCACGCCGAAAGCCTTCTTCAAGACGCATCACTTCTCTCCCGGCTCGAGAATGGGAAAGAGCGCTTGTCCAGCGAGCCGGTCGCCATCGGTTTGCTGGTCAATGAAGTAGTCGACTATTTCCATGATACGGCAAAAAAAATGGATATTGAAATAATCGCAGAAAATAGCACGACGTCGCTTGTCCGGGGAAATGGAACGGCAATCAGGCAGATCATGATCAACCTCGTTTCCAACGCTGTAAAATATAACCACAAGGGCGGAACGGTCCGGATCTCCTTCGACGAGAAGAACGACCGGGTAGATATTTTCATAAGGGACGAAGGGAACGGAATAGCGAACGCTGATATGGCCCGGATCTTCGATAAGTTCTACCGTGCCGTGGGCAGCGAACGCATAAAGGGCGCGGGACTCGGTCTCTATATCGTCAAACTCTTGGCAAATGCCATGGGCGGCGGAGTCACGGTCACCAGCCGGCCGGGGAAAGGCAGCGTCTTTACGGTGTCTTTTATCAAGGCAAATAGAGCGGCGCTCCCCCCATCGCGGGACGTGGCATGAGAACAGGGAAGCGTGGATGCAAAAAAGATCGGGACACTGCAAAAACGGCATCCGAATAAAAAAGGAGGTTCCATGCAAGCGACGAACGCACAGAAAAACGTGCTCCCCGTCGGGGAACTCATCATATCCAACGAGCTGGTCAAGCCTCAGACCGTCGTGAACAAGGTGGCAGAGCGGTTTTTCAGGACTACCGAGCTGGATGCAATCGCCGTGGTCGAGGAGAACGAGCCCGTCGGCCTCGTCACGAGGACAAAGCTGCTCTTTACGCTGTTCCGGAGATTCGGCTTCGAACTCTACGGGAAATACCCTATCATCGCCATAGCCGACACGAGCCCTCTCATCGTGCCCGAGGATGAGCGGCTCGACGTGGTAATCGACAAGGCCCTGGAGCGGCCGCCGCAGGACATCTACGACGAGATTCTGGTGACCTCCGCCAAGGGTGCCTACCGGGGCCTCCTGTCGGTAAAACAGCTGGTGATCCAGCAAAGCAACGCTCTGGCAAGCAATATCCTCCAGAAGGAAATGGCCAGCGCGCGCGCACAGGAGCTTGAAAAGATGAACCGGGTAAAATCCGAGTTTCTCGCAAACGTTACCCACGAGCTCAGGTCTCCGGTAAACGCTATTATCGGGCTTGCCGAACTGCTTCGGATGGCGGCGGACAAGGGGTCGATCGAACAGATAAAGGAACGGCTCTCATTCATGATCTCAAGCGCAACAAACCTTCGCACCGTGATCACGAACATCCTAGATCTGTCGAAGATCGAAGCGGGGAAGATGGAAGTGGCCCGGCGGCGTTTCGATGCCTCGGCGCTCGTTACCGATATAGCGGAGACAACACGGGTGCTCGTCGGGAGCAAGCCGGTGAAGGTCATTGTCATGGCGCCGTCAATGCCCGTCATGGCGACCACGGACCCCATCAAACTGCGCCAGATCGTCATGAACCTCGCGAGTAATGCCGCAAAATTCACCGACCGGGGAGAAATCGTCATATCGCTCTCCTTTATCGGCAGCAAGCTCGAAATTGCGGTCAGCGATACCGGCCCCGGCATCAGGTCGGAGCATAGGGAGAAGCTGTTTACGGCATTCAGCCAGATCGAGGACGCCAAAACCAAAACCCATGAAGGGACGGGGCTCGGACTGACCATCAGCAAGAATCTCGCCGAACTCATCAACGGCTCCATCTCCGTGGAGAGTGTTTACGGCGAAGGCACGACGTTTATTGTTTCTATAGAACAGGGAGGCTTGTATGACGCGGAATAAAAAGAAGGTACTGGTAGTCGATGATGATGAATTGCATCTCTATACGACCAAAGAACTGCTCCAAGACGACCGAATCGAAGTGATTACACATAAGAGTTGGCTCGGCGCGACGAATCGCGTAAAGGAACTGCAACCCGATCTCGTGCTGCTCGACATCAATATGCCTGCGCTGTCCGGCGATAAACTCGCTGCCATCATTAAACCCTACTGCGATGCAATGACGACCCCTATTGTTTTCCATTCGTCCAATGATGAAGACAGTTTGAGGGAGCTTGTGAAGACCCACGGTGTGCGGGGGTATATCTGCAAGGGTAATATCACCGACTTGCGAAGCAAGGTCAGCCAATATCTCAAATTGCAGGCATAAAAAACCGTAAAGGGCTCGTTGAAGAGGGCGTATCCGTGCGAATCAAAAAGAGAATCCTGGTAATTGACGATGATGAAATGCTTCTCGATGTCACGAAGGCACTGCTTGAAGATGAACGATTCGAGATAGTTACCCAGAGCGAGGGGAACGGGGTAATGAACCTCGTGAGTCAGCTCCAGCCCGATCTCGTTCTGCTTGACATCAATATGCCGGTGCTGGCCGGGGATACTCTCGCGATGCTGCTGCGATCCAGGAGGGACACCAATCATATCCGGATCGTTTTCTATTCGTCCAATGATGAGGACAGCCTGAGAGAAAGTGTTTCGACCTGCGGCGTCCAGGGATATATATGCAAAGGCGATATTACGAACCTGCGCAATAAGGTCGCGCACTACCTCAGTTCATCCTGCTCCGAAGGAGAGCGCATACCATTGTAACAACAACCCCTTTGTAAGGCGTTGTTATGATGAATAAAAACCGTAGGCAAGGAGGCCACTATCGGAAATATTTAACAAAAGCTTAACCAAGTTGTAACAATCCTGTAACAATTCGATGGTATAACGTACCAACTTCAAAAAGAAAAAAGGAGGAATTACATGAAACGGATTTTAGCAATAGCGTTACTCTTAATCGGAATGATGTCAATCAATCAGGCGCAGGCGGAAGAGATGCTGAACGGCGCAGGCGCCACCTTCCCGTACCCGGTTTATTCCGCATGGGCCAATGAGTACAACAAGGTCACCGGCGTGAAGCTCAACTACCAGTCCATCGGCTCCGGCGGCGGGATCAAGCAGATCACCGAGCGAACCGTCGACTTCGGCGCATCAGACGCACCTCAGACGCCGGAATTTCTTGAAAAGAACAACCTGCTCCAGTTCCCGGCCGTGATGGGCGGCGTCGTGCTGGTGGTGAACATTCCCGGCGTGAAGGCCGGACAGCTGAAGCTCGATTCAGAAGCGGTCTGCAAAATGTACCTGGGGGAGATCACGAACTGGAACGACCCGAAGCTCAAGAGCATGAACCCCGGCGTCAACCTCCCGGACGGCAACATTACGGTCGTTCACCGCTCCGACGGGTCAGGGACGACAGCGATCTTCACCGGCTATTTGAATGATGTATGCTCCGCCTGGAAAGAGAAAGTCGGCACCGGCACCTCAGTGAGCTGGCCCGCGGGAATCGGCGGCAAAGGCAACGAAGGCGTGGCCAACTACGTGATGCAGCAGGCGAACTCTATCGGCTACGTAGAATTTGCCTATGCCCAGCAGAACAACCTGACCTACACGCTCCTCAAGAACAGCGCAGGCAATTTCGTGGAGCCGAGCTTCAATACCTTCAAGGACGCGGCCGCATCCGCCAGCTTCGATCCGAAAAAGCACTTCTACCTCTGGCTCAACAACGCCCCGGGCAAGAAAGCGTGGCCCATCGCAGGCGCCACGTTCATCCTTCTCGGGAAAGAGAAAAAAGACTCGAATGCCAAGGTGGCCAAGTTCTACAACTGGGCGTTCATCCACGGCGACAAAAAGGCGGAGGATCTCATCTATGTTCCGCTCCCGAAATCGCTCAAAGACAAGATCCGCGCCTACTGGAAGTCAAACCACATCAACTATTAAGCTTTCGTGTACAGAGTACGCAGTTCATATCTACGGGTCAGGTACATATCGTGCTGGTACCTGACCCGTTTTTTTTGCATCCTTTGATTGAACAGAAAGGTTCCTGCATTGGCCATATCTCCCCAGAAAAAAATTCCCGAGCTGATCTTTCTGTCTCTTACCGCCGTAGCATCCTTCACTGTCATCTTCTTCATCGTCGGCATCATTATTGTACTCGTCAAGGAATCATCGCTCGCCATAGGCAAATTCGGTCTCGTGGATTTTCTCTTCTCGACGGTCTGGAACCCCGTTACCGGCGTCTTCGGCGCAGCAACCACGATTTACGGCACCTTTGTCACCACGGCGCTCGCACTTATTTTCGCCATACCCACCGCCCTCGGCATTGCAATCTTCGTAACAGAAATCGCGCCCAATTTTCTGAAAGGCCCGATCGGCGTCGCCATCGAGCTTCTGGCCGCGATCCCGAGCATCATTTACGGTATGTGGGGGTTGTTCACCCTCGCTCCAATCATGTCGAAATATATCGAACCAGCGCTCCAGAACACTCTCGGCAGGGCGCCCGTCATCGGCATCCTGTTTAAGGGCACCCCCATGGGCATCGATTTACTGACCGCGAGCGTGATCCTCGCCATCATGATCATTCCCTTTACGGCAAGCATTGCGCGCGATTCGTTCAACCTGACCCCTGCCGTGGTCAAGGAATCGGCCTATGCCATCGGGGCGACCCAGTGGGAGGTAGTCAAAAACGTGGTGCTTCCCTATTCAAAACTGGGCGTCTTCGGCGGGGCGGCGCTGTCGCTCGGCCGGGCCCTGGGCGAGACCATGGCCGTTGCCTTCGTTCTCGGAAATAATCACAAGATCGCCACGTCGCTCCTGGATGCGGCTTCGACGATAACTGTCAGCCTTGCGAACGAATTCACAGAAGCGGACAGCGCACTCTATCTTTCCTCTCTCTATTATCTCGCACTCGTATTGTTCGTGATGAGCTTTATCATCCTAGCAATTGCGAAATTCTTTCTTCTGAAAGCAGAGAGGAAGTATTCGAGATGAACATCGAGAAAAAAAGAAAAATAGAAAGCTTCATCGCGCTCACGCTGTCCGGCCTTGCCGCCGCGGTAGGTCTTTTCTGGCTTATCTATATTCTGAGCGACGTTCTCATCCATGGCCTAGGTGCTCTGCACCTCAGCCTGTTCTTTAACGACCCGGCTCCCGCGGGAGACGCAGGCGGCGGCCTCAGAAACGCTTTCATCGGGCAGTTGATGATCACCCTGGCCGCCACCCTGATCGGAGTGCCCGTCGGCGTCCTGGGAGGGACGTTCCTGGCCGAGTATGCGCGGGGAAAGAAGATCGCGAGGATCATCAGCGTTATTTCCGACATTATGGTCAGCGTTCCATCCATTGTTGTCGGTGCTTTCGTTTATGCGATTCTTGTCAGACCGCTCCATCATTTCAGCGGCTGGGCAGGGGCGTTTGCCCTTTCGATCATCATGATCCCGGTGGTCCTCCGAACAACGGAGGACATGCTGTCGCTGGTGCCCTGGACGCTGCGGGAAGCCGCCTTTGCGCTGGGGGCCCCCTATTACAAGGTGATCATCCAGGTCGTTTACCGCGGGGCCGCCACAGGCATTCTGACCGGCATTCTCCTGTCCATCGCCCGCGTGGCAGGCGAAACAGCGCCGCTCCTCTTTACGTCGTTCAATAACAATTTTTTCTCAGCAGACATGAACAGGCCGATTGCATCGCTAACGGTCACGATTTTTCAGTATGCCATGGGGCCCTATAAAAGCTGGCATGAACAGGCATGGGGCGCGGCGTTAGTCGTGACCCTCTTCATCCTTATGCTTACCATTGCCGGAAGACTTATATTAAAGTGGAGGTATAAGCGGTGACTGTGACGATCGAGATCGAGGTCAAAAACCTCGATTTTTACTACAACGGAGACGCCCAAGCTCTCCAGGGCATATCGCTGCCGGTCTATAAGAACAAGGTGACGGCCCTGATCGGTCCTTCCGGGTGCGGCAAGACCACGCTGCTTCGTTGTTTCAACCGGATGCACGACTTGTACCCGAAACACCGGTATGAGGGGGAGATCCATTTCCAGGAGAAAAATATCCTGGCAAACGACGTAGATCTTATCAACCTTCGCAGTCGCATCGGCATGGTATTCCAGAAACCGACGCCCTTTCCGATGAGCATTGCTGAAAACATAGCATACGGCCTCAGGCTGAAAGGCATCAGGAATAGATCCGAACTCGTAGGACGTGTCGAGGAAGCGCTCAAACACGCCGCGCTTTGGACGGAAGTCAGGGACAAATTGAACGAGAGCGCCTATGAGCTATCGGGCGGACAGCAGCAGCGGCTCGTCATTGCGCGGGCCCTGGCCGTTTCGCCCGAGGTCCTCCTCTTTGACGAGCCCACTTCGGCGTTGGACCCTATTTCGACGGCCAAGATCGAGGAACTCGTCGTGTCCCTGAAAAAGGACGTTACGATCATCATCGTCACCCATAATATGCAACAGGCGGCGCGGGTGTCGGACATGACGGGGTTTCTGTACATGGGCGAGCTCATCGAATACGGTACCACGGAGAAAATTTTCACCAATCCGGACAATAAGCAGACCGACGATTACATTACCGGACGGTTTGGATGATGAGAATTCGGAATGTGGAAATGCGGAGTGTGGAATTGATTCTGTAGTGAATATTGCATGTTGAACCATCATAAGGAGTTGCCATGGCCATACAGAAAGAACAGGATCTCGAAACTCTCAAGGAACGAGTGCTCGCTATGGGCGGCCTTGTCGAAGAGTCCATCAGGAAGTCCGTCAAAGCCCTGGTCGAGCGGGACAGAAGCGCGGCGCAAGAGGTCTTAGACGGCGACGCCGTAGTCAATAACTATGACGTCGAAATCGAGGAAGAATGCATCCGCTTCATCGCCATCTGGCAGCCGACGGGCAGCAATCTCCGCTTCGTTACCACCGCCATCAAGATCATCACCGACCTCGAGCGTATGGGAGATCTCGCCGTCGACATCTGCGAGCGGGCCATAGAACTGAACGAGGAGCCCCCGCTCAAACCCTATATCGACCTTCCGCGCATGGCCGAGGCTTCCCAGAAAATGCTCAAGGACAGCCTTGACGCATTCGTAGCCGGCGATGCCGATCTTGCGGTCAGCGTATGCGCGGCCGATGATTTTGTCGACAATCTGAACCGTCAGATCTTCAACGAACTGCTTGTGTATATGCTCAAAGACCCCCAAAATATTTCACGCGCCGTGCGCCTCACTTACATTACGAAGTATCTGGAGCGGATTGCCGACCATGCCACCAATATCGCGGAAATGGTCGTGTATATGGTCAAGGGGAAGGTCATCCGCCATACGGCGTGCGAACCGCGGGCTGATAAGAAATAAAACCCGGGTAAAGAAAGGACCAATGCAGTGCGAATGGTAAGTAAGGCCGCGTGACGCGATGGGTGAAACGCCGGGCCCGCTGGATGCAGGCTTTCCAAAAAAAAGCTTCAATCGTTCCCTGCCAAACAAGCAGCAATCAGCTATCGCACCCCTCCCTTCGGCATGCCGCAGGACGGACAGACGGGCCAGTCCTCATCCAGAACGATCATGCACTTTCCGCAAAAATTACTCTTGGCCATGCTGCAATAGGGGCAAAAAGCAAACCGTGAATCAACCCCCTTGCCGCATCCCTCGCAGGTCCGCTCCGGTTTCGTTTGAGGCCCGATCACCCGAAGAAGTTCCTCCAAGGTCGTTTCGCCGCCGCGAACCTTCTCACTGCCGTCGTCGAGAAGCGTCTTCATTCCTCCCGCCCTGGCCATGAGGTCCGATTCTTTGCATGCCGAAAAAAATCGTCCCCGGTCGTCCTTCGTGTCGTGCACCATCAGGTCACCGCGTCCGCGCTTCGCGAGCAGATCATGGAGCTGCAACAGGTTCGTGGTTTTGCCGGACAGCGCCGGGCCGTAGTATACGAGCTTCGGGACCATGCGTTTTCCGAGCTCATCGAACTCTATCACAGCTCACCTCTTGATGTTGACGAATACACCGCCCTTGGGCGGATCGTTGTGAAAATAGCGGACCAGGGACGCAAGGTTCTTTTTCGTCAGCGTGATGCCTTTTCCCAGGATCAGCACGCCGGTGCCGCTCAGCAGGTTGCGCGAAATGACCATGCCTTCTTTCAGGTCCGTGGGCAGCAGTTCCAATTCTCTGGTTTCCCCAGGCAGGGAGAGCTCGGCAAAAAGCTCCCGGGCGGCAGTTGCGACAAGCGGCGCAAGCTGCGGATCGAGCCGCCTGCCGACCTCCCCCCGCAGGAGTGAAAGTGCGGACTCCACGGCGTTACCCGACGGCGATTTGGCGATCGCCCGGTCCACGTAATCGGCGGCAGCAATGATCCTTGCGCCGAGCGGAATGGCTTCTCCTTTCAGTCCGTCGGGAAAACCGGCGCCGTTGAACGCCTCGTGATGGTGCCGGATGAGGAGTCCCGCGCCGCGAAGGCCCTCCACCGCGTCCAACGCGGTCTGGCCGCGCACACCGTGTGCCATGTATTCCTTCTGCTCATCGCCAGACAGATCGGCCTCATCACGGGCAAGGATCACATCGGCGATGCCGAGTTTGCCGATGTCGTGCAGCATGGCCGCCGTAGTGATGGTTTCGCTCTCCTGGGCCGACAGCTTCAGGTCAGCCGCAAGCCGCCCGGCCAGTTTCGCCACGTTGCGGGAATGGTTCAGCATCCCCTTATCACGAAGTTCGATCAGCCCCGCCAAAGCCTGGATGCTTTCGGAAAACCGGTTCCGCTGCCGCTCGTTCAGCTCCTCGAGAACTTTATTCTTTTTCTGGATATCCAGCGTCTGCTGCTGGACGTACAGTTCGAGTTCGGCATTCCATTTTTTGAGTTCGTCGTTCTGCCGGTTCACAATCTCGGTCAGCCGCCGGTTTTCGCCGAGCACCGTAAAACGCTCGGCCGCGTCCCTGATGGTCTGCACAAGTTCGTCGTCCTTCCAAGGCTTTGCCAGGTATTTCCACGCGCCGCCCCTGTTGATGGCGTCCACGGCGGCCGTAATGTCCGCGTACCCCGTCAAGATAAGACGCGTTGCATGCGGATTGGGCCCCTGGCTTTTCTCGAGGAATTCGGCCCCCGACATGCCGGGCATGCGCTGGTCGGAAACAATGACCCCGATCCCCGGGTTCTTCCTCAGAACGTCGAGGCCCGCCGCCCCGGAATTCGCGGTAACGATCTCGCAAGGCTCGTCCATGAGCAGCCGCTTGACCGCATTGAGAATGTTCTCTTCGTCGTCCACGAACAGGACCTGGACTGGCCGGACGCCCGTGTTCATGACGCTCCCCCTCCGTGCTGCGTTGCCGCGGCGTGCAACTGGTCCTGGAGCCGCGCGATAAGCTCGTTCTTGTCCTTCACTTCCCGCACCAGCTCCGAGACCCTCTTCTGGAGAAAATACAGCGTGGCCGCGTTCGCAATGGTGATTTTCAGGTCGTCCTCGTTCCAGGGTTTTGCGATGAACTTGAATATTCCCCCTTCGTTGATCGCGGACACGACTGCGGCGGTGTCCGAATAGCCGGACAACACGATCCTCACCGTGTCCGGCCACCGGTGGTGGATTGTCCGCAGCAGCTCCACGCCGTTCATGCCCGGCATCCGGTAGTCGGAAACAACTACGTGGACCGGCGACCCAGACTCGAGGATCCGGAGGGCCTCCGCGCCGGACCCCGCGGTCACAATATGATAGTTCTCGTCAAGAAACATCCGCTCCACGGACCGGAGGATGTTGATCTCGTCGTCCACGAACAGCAACGTGACGGGCTCCGTCATGGCGCCTCCTTTTGTCGGCCGATGATTTGAAAAAAAATGCCTGCAATCCGCGGGTCGAGCAGCGAACCCTTCAATTCCTGCATGAGTGCGACGCGCGCTTCGCGCGGCAGTCCTTTGCGATAGGGACGATCAGAAAGGTCCGCTGCAGCGAGGCGAGCGCGCCCGGTTCGTCATCAACGAACAGTATGCTGCGGGTCATACGACGCTCTCCTTTGCAACGGGAGCATACGCGGTCTTAATCGGGAGTTCGATCGTAAATACCGTTCCCTTGCCCGGGTCGCTCTGCACGTTGATAACGCCATTGTGCTTTTTGATGATGTCGTAGGTTATTGAGAGACCGAGGCCCGTGCCTTTGCCGACCTCTTTCGTAGTGAAAAATGGCTCGAAAATCCTTGTCAGGTTTTTCGGCGGTATGCCGCAGCCCGTATCGGCTATGGAAGCAAAGATGCTTCCCGCGTCCACCCAGGTGCGGATCGTGATGACGCCCTGCCGGTCGATGGCATGGGCCGCGTTCACGAGCAGGTTCATGAACACCTGGTTGAGCTGCTGCGGGTAGCACCAGATGCGCGGCAGCACGCCGTATTCCTTATTGACCGCGGCCTTGTACTTCAGTTCGTTCCAGACGATATTGAGCGTCGTCTCGATGCACTCGTTGACGTCGGCGCTGATGGCCTGGCCCTGGTCTACGCGTGAGAAGCTCTTGAGGTTCTGAACGATGACTTTGACCCGTTCTGCGCCGTCCAGAGACTCGGCAACCAGTTTCTTCGCGTCATCCATGATGATGCCGATCTTAAGCCGCTTGCGTTCCGCTGCAAGACGTTCGTCGACGGCGATGTCGTGCAGCCCCGAGGCAACACCGGCAAGGACGCTCGAATATTCGATGAGCCGTGACAGATATTTGTCGAGTGTCCCCAGGTTGCTCAAGATGAACCCCATGGGATTGTTGATCTCGTGCGCCACACCCGCGGCAAGCTGGCCGATGGACGCCATTTTTTCCTGCTGAACGATCTTTGCCTGCGTCGTCTGCAGCTCCGAATAGGCGTTTCGGAGCTCCCTGTTCTTGAGGTCGAGAATGTGCATCATGTTGTTAAAGTGCTCGCCAATCTGGTAAATGGGATTTGCGGTTGCTGCCTTAAATACCGTGCAGTTGCTGCAGTTGCTGAGCTTCTGTGCACCGGCGGTCTGGACCTTCCCGCCGCAATGGGTCCCGGCGATCTGCCAGCACCGCATCGCCTCTTTTCCGTGACACAGGCATGCTTCCTCGGTACAGGACGTCATTTCATGACAGGTGGCGAGATGCGGATTTTTGAACCGGACCGCGAACGTCTGTTCGCTCTCTGCCTGCTGGATCAGGTTTGAAAGTTCATTGAGCGCCGATTGGAGGGCTTGCCGATGTTCCTCGATCTCCCGATTTTTCTGTTCGAGGGTATGGGTCATTTTTTTTCGCGCCGTAAAATCATGAAACGTAACGACAAAGCCCGCGCCGGCGTCGGCGCTGATGCCGGTGACGGGATACGAATTCACGGTGAACCACCGGTCCGACGGTTTATGAAAGACGTCGCCGTTTTTTTCAAATTGCTTTTCAACTTCGATTTCGTGTTCGTTGAGCAGCGATGTCCAGTCTTCTCCGAGAATTTTATCGTACGGTCTGCCGATGAATTGCGCCAATGCCTTGTTGCAACGCCTGATCCTTCCACCCGAGTCCGCGAGAAGCACCATGTCGTCAACGCAGTCCATGGTCCGTTCCCATTCGCGCTTGGCTGTCTCAACAAGGGTAAACACGCGATTCAGTTCCGCATACTTCTGCTGGAGGGCGTGCTGGCCGTCACGGAGAGTTTTTCCCGCTTTTTTTCGCGCGGAGATGTCGCGGACGACTGCCTGTAATACGGTTTTTTCACCGAGGTCAAAACGGCTGAGGAGCACTTCCGCGGGAAACGTCGAACCATCCATACGTTGGTGTATCCATTCGAAAAACTGGACGCCCTCGGCATACGCGGCTTCGATGCGTTCTTGGGCTACAGCAAGGGATTCCCGACCGTCGGGCTGCAGGGGCGGAGACAGGTCGCTCGGCTGTTTGGATACAAATTGCTCTTTCGTCGTGCATCCGAAAAGATCGAGGGTCGTTTTGTTGCAGTCAAAGAACCCTTTCCGGTCCAGAAGCATGATCGCGTCACGGGAGCTCTCAAAGAGGGCGCGAAATGCCTCCTCTGATTTTCCCAGCGCTTCCTGCGTCTGTTCACGCAAGGTAATGTCCTTCAGGACCGCCATCAAGCCGGAGAACTTGCCGCTGACGTCGAGTATGCGCCTAAGGCGGATTTCAAAAAAAAGAACACCACCGGCGCTATTGATCCGCTTCGTAAAACTGGATTCCCCGGTTTCCGGAGACAGCCGGTCCGGCAGCGCATTCACCCATGCGGGAAAGGCGAGTGGAAGATCCGACGCCGGTCCGTAATATGTTTCGCCGGAAGCCGCATCTGCCGAAAGCAATTGCATGGCAGCGTGATTGGCGCTGATCAGCTCGTGCCTCTCATTGAACAGAATGGCGGGATCGGGCATGCTTTCGAACAGGGCTAAGTAAAGGTTCTTTTCATGGGTGAGCGAATGGTTGGCGGCCCGCAGATCGGTCACGGTCTCATTGTTCGTTTGGGTGCACCATGCCGAGGCATAACCGAGTTCGATGCGGTCAAAGCAGCGGCCGATAAACACCGCATAGTCGTTCTTTTTCTCCTGGTCCAGTTCCGCCTGACGTACCAGGTCAAGATAGCTCTGACGGTAATACTTCATCAGGCCGAGGAACATGCCGATGGCGCCCCCGCGGGAGCGGTGCTTTTGCGCCTCGATAATGCCGAACAAGGCCGGCGGGTCTTTCGTAAAGTCCTCGTCGGGACCGGGCTCCGGGCATACGGCGCCGGCATCGATGATCTGGAGGAGTGCGGAAGATAAACCCGCAATGGATGCTCGCCAAGCTTCGACAAGCGTGGAGGTATACTTTACATAGTCCCTCTGTTTCGCGTAGTTGAGGATGCGGTTCACGAGCCATGCTTCGCCTGATTCAATGATGCTGCGGAGGGGCCGCATGTCCTGCGTTTCTGCGTTGGAAGGGGAAGGCAGCGGGGCGCTCACGGGTAATTCTCCTTTTCATTCAAACCTGTACCCTTCTTATCGGCAGGAACAGGCCCAAACTTAAGTTTTGCGTGATGTGCCGCAGATAGTCATGCATGGATAGGAGAGCACTGATATCACTGCGTGCAGAGAGGGGCGAAGGAGCATCTGAGCAATCCAGGCCGAATGGAAGCTTCAAGAAAAGAGTATATGTTGATTCGATCCCGCGACTTGCAATCCCCCGGCTCCTGCCTGAGAGGCTCCACTCAAGTAATCAACGGCGTTTTTATTGTTTTGCAGATAAAAAATAAACTGACAACCCGGCATACCCTTAAAATACCCCGCTTTTTTGCAGTTAAGCACTCCAAATTTTGCTATAGTTTGTTATAGTCTTTTCGTCGAATGATGCGCCGTGACTATCACCGTTTCATTATTATCATTCATGCGACCCGTCAGGAAGATTAATATGATGTCTGTACGACCGACAGATACCGCTCCTTCGTTCCCGTTCCCCTCGTATCAATATCTGATAACCATACTCAGCCTCCTTCTCCTTGCAGCCGGCATCGGAACTGTCGCTCTTTTCGACGACAGTTCCGTCATCCCGCCCGCGGCGCCGACCAGCCTTACCTTCATGGCGCTCGGGGCCTCGCTGCTCGCACACGCCTCGCCCCATGCCTCGACGGCTCGTTGGCAAGCAGAATCGGCAGGCGGTTTTAAACGAAGTACTGCCCGGTGCCGGACGGTCACCGGAAAGGGACGCAGCATGGCTCACGGTCGGGGAAAGGACGTGAAATGAACCTGCCCTTGCGGATTTTACACCTGGAAGACAGCGCGATCGACGCCGAACTCGTTCACGCGAAGCTCGACGAGGAGGGGATTTCCTGCGTCATTGATCGCGTAAACACAAGGGACGACTTTGCGGCCCGGCTCGAACAGGGCGGTTTTGACGTCATACTCGCTGATTACACGCTTCCGTCCTTCGACGGACTTTCCGCACTGCAATTGACGCGGGAGCGCTATCCCGTCGTGCCGTTCATTTTCGTGTCCGGAACGAGCAGGGAGGATCGGGCCGCTGAAACGTTCAAGAGCGGCGCAACGGACTACGTCCTGAAGAACCACCTCTCCCGCCTTGCGCCGGCGGTGCGTAGGGCGTTAAAGGAAGCGGAGGAACGCTTAGAGCGCAGGCGGGCCGAAGAAGCGCTCCGCGGAAGCGAGGAACGATACCGTTCGCTGTTCGAGAACATGCTCGACGGATTCGCGTATTGCAGGATGCTCTATGAGGACGGCCGGCCGCACGACTTCGTCTATCTTGATGTGAACAGCGCATTCGAAAGATTGACGGGGCTGAAGAACGTCATTGGGAAAAAAGTGACGGAAGTGATTCCGGGCATTCGCGAAGCTGACCCCGGGCTTTTCGAGATTTACGGGAGAGTGGCCTTGACGGGCAAGCCCGAGCGTTTCGAGATGCATGTAGAGGCTTTGAGCACCTGGTTCCTGATATCGGTGTACAGTCAGCAAAAAGAATACTTTGTCGTTGTCTTCGACGTGATCACCGAGCGAAAGCGGGCGGAACAGGAACGCGAAATAACGATCGAATTTCTCCGGTTCGTGAACGAGAGCACGGACACGAGGGGACTAATCCGGGCGGCGACAACGTTCTTCCAGCAGCAATCCGGATGCGAGGCTGTCGGCGTTCGTCTGCGGGAAGGGGAGGATTACCCCTACTTCGAAGCGCGCGGGTTTCCGAAGGAGTTCGTCCTGGCCGAGAACAGCCTCTGCGCCAAGGATAATGCCAACTGTGTAATGAGAGACAGCGAGGGGAATCCCGTCATTGAATGCATGTGTGGCAACGTGATCTGCGGTCGGTTCAATCCCTCGAAGTCGTTTTTCACCCGGCACGGGAGCTTCTGGACGAACAACACGACGGAACTGCTGCGCAGCACAACCGAAGCTGACCGACAGGCCCGTACGCGGAACCGATGCAACGGCGAAGGATACGAATCGGTGGCCCTCCTCCCTCTGCGTTTCGGAGAACAACGGCTGGGGCTCCTTCAGCTGAACGACCGCCGGAAAGGGGTTTTCTCGCCTGAGACGATCGGGCTGTGGGAGAGATTGGCAGACCAGCTTGCCGTTGCCTTGGCGAAATTCCTCACAGAAGATGCGCTGCGGCAGAGCGAGACGCGTTTTTCGACGGTGTTTCACAGCAGTCCCATCGGGATTGTGATCTCCGGCCTTGATGACGGAACATTCTACGATGTCAATGATTCATTCCTGAATAACTACGGCTATGCACGCGAGGAGATTATCGGTCGTACGTCGTATGATCTTAAGCTGTGGGTCTACCGCGAAGAACGCGAGGCAATGGTCAGGATGCTCCGTGAACAGGGACGGGTCAAGAATCTCGAAGCCAAGTTTCGGAAGAAGTCAGGCGAGATCGGCAGCCTGCTCATCTCGGCCGAACTGATCGAACTAAACGGAGAACAGCGGTTGCTGGGCATGTTTACCGACATTACCGGACGTAAGCGCATGGAAGAGGAACTGCGCGCGTCCGTCAGGTTGTGGGACAATACCTTCGATGCAATGAACGACGCAATCATGATCTCCGATGAAAACGGGAAAGTCGTGCGATGCAACAGGGCTATGCTGTATTTGCTTGAACAGGCCCCGGACCAGATCCTCGGCAAGACCCACTGGGACATCGTGCATCCCGCGGAGGAGCCGGGTTCGGATTGTGCTTTTACCCTGATGCTGCAGTCCCGGCGCAGGGAATCCATGATGCTGCGACTGCAGATGCACTGGTTCAACGTCACGATCGATCCGATCCTCGACGCGGACGGCAGGTTGACCGGGTCCGTGCAAATCCTGACGGACGTCACCGAACACCGGCAGTTTGAGGAGCAGCTCCGGGAGTCGGAAAGCAAGTTCCGGAGTCTGGCCGAGCAGTCGCTGGTCGGCATCTACATCATTCAGGATTACGTGTTCAAGTATGTCAACCCGCGGTTTGCTGAAATGTTCGGCTATTCGTCCGTCGAAATCGTCGATCATAAGGGGCCGCTTGATCTTACCGTGCCCGAGGACCGGCACATCATCGAAAACGCCGCGGAAAGACAGGCGTCGTCGGATTCCTCGTTCACCCGTTACGAAGTGCGGGGCCTGAAGAAGTCGGGAGAAGTCATTCATGCTGAAATTTTCGGATCAAGAGCGTATTACCAGGGCAAGACCGCGATCATCGGGATAATAGTCGACGTTACCGAGAAAAAGAAACTGGAAGGTCAGCTCCGCCAGGCCCAGAAAATGGAGGCAGTGGGACAGCTTACGAGTGGCATCGCCCATGACTTCAACAATATCCTGTCCGCGATCATCGGCTATGCATCGCTCCTACAAATGAAGATAAGCGCAGACGATCCGCAACGGCCCTATCTCGATCAGATTCTCGCCGGCACGGACCGGGCGGCAAGCCTGACCCGGAGCCTCCTCACCTTCAGCAGAAAGCAGATTAGCAACCTTCAACCCGTGGATATCAATGAAAACATCCGGAGGGTCGAGATGCTGCTTCAGCGGATCATCGGCGAGGACATCGACCTCCGGACCGAGCTTGCACCGGGAGACCTCATCGTGAATGCCGACGTGGGCCAGATCGAGCAGGTCCTGATGAACCTTGCCACGAACGCCCGCGACGCCATGCAGCAGGGAGGGAAACTCTCCATCGAAACGACCGTCGTGGGGCCGGACGAGCTGGGCGCCGGTCCAGGCAACGAAAAGCAGAATTACGTTCGCTTATCGGTGACGGACACCGGCAACGGAATGGATGAAAAGACGAGAGAAAAAATATTCGAGCCTTTTTTTACGACCAAGAACCTGGGAAGGGGCACGGGGCTTGGGCTTTCGATGGTTTACGGCATCATCAAACAGCACAACGGTTACATCCACTGTTACAGCGAACCGAGGATGGGCACGACGTTCAAAATCTATCTGCCGCTCCTTGCCGCGACAGCTTCGGTCCCTGCGGGAGCAAGCAGTCTGCCTGAGGCCGAGGACCGCCTTCAGGGCAAAGAGACCATTCTCGTGGCTGAAGACGATGAGACTCTGAGGGGGCTGGCAAAATCGACGCTCGAGAGCTTCGGGTATACGGTTATTACTGCTGTTGACGGTAAGGATGCTGTTGAGCGATTCCTGGAGAATAGGAACAGGATCCGGCTTGTTTTGTGCGACGTTATCATGCCGCGCATGAGCGGCGGGGAAGTGTATGATGCCATCCGAAAGTGGAAAACCGGCGTTGGGATCCTGTTCATGAGCGGCTACCCGACTGACTTTGTGCAACAGAAGAGTATGCTGGAAGAGGGGGTAGAGGTCATCCTGAAGCCCTTTTCACCCACGGTCCTGCTCAGGAAGGTGAGAGAGGCGCTGGATAAGGAATAGTTCAAAGTGCAGTGTAAAGTACAGAGTACAAAGTGCGAAGCTCAGAGTTCGGAGGAGAGAGAACGAAGTGCAGGTGAGGAATGCCTCGCAACGGGTAAAAAGAGAGGCTGCGTTTTAACCCGCTCAAGGTTGTGGAGCCGGAGCCGGGGGGGCAGGCTGTGCCTGGGCCTCGGGAAACAGCAATATGATGCTGATCCTCCGGTTGCGGGGGTCTTCGGAATTTTCTTTGACAAGGGGGACAGTATCGGCATAGCCCGCGACCCGGGTGAGGCGAGCGGGGTTCAGACCGAACTCTTCAAGCTGCTTCTTTGCGGCAAGCGCGCGCTCGGTCGAAAGCTCCCAGTTGCCATAGGTTGAGGACTTGTATGCCAGGGAGTCGGTATGGCCTTCGACGGAAACCGGATTGGGAAGGTTCTTGATCTGCTCGCCGATCACCTGCATGATCCTTGATGCAAGCGGTGTAGGCTTCGAGGACCCGAGATCGAACATGGGTTTTCCCTCCTTGTCCACGAGCTGGATCCGCACGCCCCCTTCGAACACATCGACCATAATCTGGTCTTTGATGTCGCCGAGCTTTTCCTCGATGGCTTGTTTGATCGCCTCTTTGAACACTTCCGGACTTGACTTGACTGTGCCCTGCGTTTCCTGGGGAACCTTCCGTTCGTTTTCACTCGGCAGCTTGAACATCTCGCTCGACTGGCCCATGAACGATGTGCCGCTCGCTTTAAAAATGGAGAAAAATTTAAAATAGTTGGAAAGCTGCACCCTCTTGTCCTGCGAAGTCATCGTGAGGAGCCACAGGAGCAGGAAAAAGGCCATCATGGCCGTGACGAAATCCGCGTAGGCGACCTTCCAGCTTCCGCCGTGCCCGCCTTCCGCGGAGACTTTCTTGACCTTTTTAATAATGATCTTTTGCTTCTGATCGGTCATTTCACCCTGCCCCTCACCAGCTTCTCCAGCTCGTCGAACGTCGGTTTTTCCTTGTCCGGGATCGCCCGTCGGCCGAATTCAACAGCCATCTGGGGCGCCGAGCCGCCCACAAACGCAACGAGTGCGACCCTGATGACCTGGAAAAAAGTGCCGCCCTCGCGGGCCTGGTGTTCGAGGTTGGCGGCCATGGGGCCGACAAAGCCGTAGCACATGAGCACGCCCAGGAACGTGCCGACGAGGGCCGCGCCGATCGAGTGGCCGAGGACCGCGGGCGGTTCGGAGATCTTGCCCATGGTGAGCACGACGCCCAGGACCGCCGCGACGATGCCGAGACCCGGCAGGGCGTCGGCGATCCTTGCGACGCTGTGCGACGGTATCATGGCCTCATGGTGGTGTGTGTCGATCTCGATCTCCATGAGGTTGTCAAGCTCGTGCGGCGGGATGTTCGCCGTGATGATCACCTTGAGGTTGTCGCAAATAAAATTGAGCGCATGGTGGTTCGAGAGCAGTCCGGAGTGCTTCTGGAAGATCGGGCTTTTCGGCGGATTTTCAATGTCCGATTCGATCGACACCAGCCCCTCTTTCCGGATCTTGGAAAAGAGCTGGTACAGAAGCGAGAGCAGCTCCAGGTACTTTGCCTTGCTCTGGTTCTTTGCGGCAATGACGGAAAATACATTTTTAAAAACCAGCCCTACGACTTTTCCCGGCGAACTGATAAAGAACGAGCCGAGCGCAGCGCCGAAAATGATCACGACTTCGGCAGGCTGGAACAGGACGCTGAGATTGCCCTCTTCCATGAGATACCCGCCGATGATTGAGCCGAGCACAACGACGATGCCGATGATGACAAACATGGTTATTCTACCTGCCTGCTTTCCTTAGTATTCGTGCCCCCGAGGGAGCAGCACCCCGTGGGAAGTTCGATGGTAAACACCGCGCCCCCCCTGCTCGGCGTTGTGAAACGGATCGTCCCGCCGTGTTCGGTGACAATGCCGTGTGAAATCGAGAGCCCCAGTCCGGTGCCGACGCCCACCGGCTTGGTCGTAAAGAAGGGGTCGAATATTTTTGAAGCGACCTTCTGGGGCACGCCCGGGTCCGCTGTCCGATGACCTGGATGGTAACACTGCGGGATTCCTTGTTTGACCGCGTGCGGAACGTGATAACTCCCTTGGTCTGGCCCGAACCGACGATTGCCTGCTCCGCATTCAGCAGCAGGTTCAACACGACCTGCTGGATCTGCTGGGCGTCGACGAACACCGTGGAAACGGGGTCGTACTCCCGCACGATCTGGATGTTGTTCGATTTGAGCCAGTAGCTCCGGAGATCGATGGCCCGGTCGATGATGTCGTTGATGGATTCAAGGCTCTTCGACGGCGTGCGCTGCCGGGAGAAGGTCAGGAGATTGTCCACGATCTTCTTGCACCGTTCGGCGCTGTCCAGGATTTTTTTCAGCTCGGCCTTGACGCCCTCATCGGCTGACTTTCATGGACAGCAGCTCGGTATAGGCGATGGTCCCCGTCAGCGGGTTGTTGATTTCATGGGCGACGCCGGAGACCAGCAGTCCTATCGAGGCGAGCTTGTCGGCATGGTAGAGCTGGTCCTTCAGCCTTCTCACCTCGGTGACGTTTTTCATCACGTGAATGGTGAGCGGGCGATTGTCCTCCAGCAAAGGGAATACGCTGATCTGATAGATTTCCTCGCCGATCTTTTTTTCATAGGTGCGGGGCGTGCTGTCTTCGAGAACGGCGGAGCGGGTCGATTCGCTGGGAACATCGAGATCGAAGACGTCCGAAATCCTGCTGCCGACGATTTCGCGCGGGTGCTTGCCGATCGCCTCGGCAAAGGCATGATTGACGTTCACGAGCGTGTGTGCGTTGTCGAGCACGAATATGTAGTCGGTAATGGCGTCGATGATCGACATCCACTGTATCTGACTGCGCAGGATGGCCTCGGTGTGCTCCGCGTTGCTGCGCGCAGCCTCGAAGCGGATTATAGCGCGCCGGGCGGCAGCAGGGTAGGCATCCACCGCATCGGCAGCCACGCATTCGAGGACGCCGGCCTGGAGCATCCGCAGCACCGCGTCATCGTCGACGTGCGGCAGCGCCATGATCACGGGGACCGGCCTCGCAGTCTGCGTCAGTGTCTTCACGAATTCGGCCGGCAACCAAATCATGTTCAGCAGGATTCACGAATACAGCGTCGACGGCCTCCTGTCGTATGACCGTGAACGCGGCTTCCGGCGATGGGAGCACAGTCGATTTTTTCGATCGCCCCCGGCACTTCTCGAAGACAGAGCGTATGCGATCACACCTCTCCCGGCTGTATTCGATGAAGAGCACGTTATGTCCCGTCCTTTTTTGAGACAAAGACAATATCTATCCTCCTGTTACGCGCCCGTCCCTCAGGTGTTGCGTTCGATTCAACCGGCCGGTATTCACCGTAACCGGCCACGCCCATCTGGTCCCGCATTGACCCCTTCCTCGCTCACCAGAAAAGCATAGACGCGCGACGCCCTGCCGGCACGACAGCTCGATGTTCGACGAATAGGTCGAATTGTGAACGGGCAGGTTGTCCGTATGCCCCTCGATGAGGACATCGCGATGGTACTTTTTAATGAGAGATGCGACCGATGAAAGAAAGGGCCGGGACTCCCGCCGCAATTCAGCGGACCCGCTCTCAAAGAAGAGAGAATCCCCGAACGAGATCAAAACGCCCCGCTGGTCGCGGACAACGGCAATGGCTTCAATTATACCAAATTTTTTGAGTTCTGCCAGAACGTCCTTTTCCAGGCCGATGTCCGCATAGTTGATCGGCCTGATGCCGTTGATGACCGTGCCCTTGACGAGGTCTCCCGCGCCAGAGGTCTTGAACGCGGACTTCATGGAGCCGGAGAACCGTTCCAGCTTGCCGAGGTCCACGTGGCTGATGGCGTACATCGTCGTGAAAAAGGCGAAAAGGAGAGTGATGAAATCGGCGTAGGAAACGACCCACCGGTCCTGGTTCTCCTCTTCTTCTATTTTACGTTTCTTGTGCATGGCCGTCAATCCCTGTCAGTTCCTTCCATGAACGATTTGAGCCGTTCCTCGAGGTAGTGCGGGTTGACACCGGACTGGATCCCGATGACCCCTTCAATGATCATAGCACGGAGCGCCAGCTCGCGGTTCAACCGGTGAATGAGCTTTTTCGCTATGGGAAGCAGGATCAGGTTTGCCGAACCCACGCCGTATATGGTCGCCACGAACGCTACGGCGATACCTGCTCCAAGCTTCGCTGGATCGGACAGGTTTTCCATGACGTGGATCAAGCCGAGGACGGCGCCGAGGATGCCGATGGTGGGCGCAAAACCGCCGGCGGTCTCGTACACTTTGGCGATCCGTCTGCTTTCGTCCTCGAAGGTGCTGTTGATCTGCTCCGTGGTTTCGACGAGCAGTTTGGGAATCATGCCGGCCGTCGCCAGGGCGAGCGCCTTTCTGAAAAAGGGGTGGTCGAGATTGTTGATCTCCGATTCGATGGCAACGAACCCGCTGCGGCGCGCGATCTGCGAAAACCGTATGATGCTCGCGATCACCTTTCTGCGGTCCCGCGTATCACTGAACAGCACAAAGCGAAGGGAGGCAATGGCCTTGAGCACGTCCCGGAACGGGAAACTGAGAAACGTCGCCCCGGCGGTCCCGCCGAAAACGATGAGCGCGGCCGTCGGCTGGAGGATCGAATCGATCCTGCCGCCTTCCAGCAGGTTGCCGCCGATAATGGCCCCGAGCCCGAACATGATCCCTATAAAGCTGTCGCTCTGTCCATGCTTTGCATCAATCCCGCTGCCGCCGGATGATCTCCCGCTGTCGCTTCGAGTGTGTACTGGATGATGACATCGCGGACCTCGTCAACGAGGTCGATAAAGCGCAGCGATGTTTCATACCTGCCGCTCATCCGGCGCTTCAACCCTGACCACGACGCCGTGAGCAAGGACCCCGACGGGGGGATAGACCGGAAGCAGCATCTTGAGTTCGAAGAGTACTCCCGATCTCGACCGGGTGGTCCAGAGAAAAACGGATTCCCGACGCGCTGATATTCACGGGAATACTTTCCGCACTGGGTGAGCCCTTCGTTTTCCAGATTGAGCTTCTCCAGGACCAGCTCGAGCTTGGCATTGATGTCGACGAGCATTTTCCAGACCCTGGGGCTGACCGTCTCATCGGGCACGTTCGAGCTCATCCACGCCCGGTCCGAATCCGGAAAAGATGCGGGACTCCGTCCACCGGTCTTTGCATTCTACGTCGCGATCCGGTAAATGACGGGAAATACATCGTCCACCCGGAAAAAGCCGCGCTTCCCGGTCCACATCCGCCGCAACCGCAGTGTTTGTCCGTCCCGGGAAGTCACTTCGGAGTAGTGCTCGATATCGGTGTCCAATTCGTTGATCATGACGTATTGCCCGCTTTTGACAACGGCCGGAGCATCGGCATCCATCCGGAGTTCCATGGTCTTCTCGTCTACAAACTGCACGGTGGCACTGTAGAGGTCAATATCCGGCATCAGTCTATAACTGATTTTATCTCCGGGGCGTAACCCCATGGTGTCCTCCCTTTCCAGGTCTGCGTACTATCAAAATCGTTCGCACCGAAGATGCAATGAAAATATGGAATAATTGTCACGTAACAGCCTCACCGGTCATGCAAAGCCATGCAAAAAAGCCCGTACGATTTTGCCGTCGAATTGCGTGTTGGAGTTCCGCAAAAGTTCGGCAGCCGCGTGTTCGTGCGTACGCGCCTGTTTATAGGGACGCGACGATGTCATCGCGTCATAGGCATCAGCAACGGCGAGAATCCGCGCTGTTACCGGTATGTCCGTACCCGAGAGTCCGTCAGGATAGCCGCTGCCGTTAAAGTGCTCATGGTGGTGGAGGATCAGTTCCCGTTCCTTGGGAAAGAACCGCAGGGGCTTAATTATATTCCCGCCGATGACCGGATGCAAGTTGATTTCGTTCCGTTCCTCGGGCGTGAGTTTGTCCGGCTTGAGCAGGATCGTGTCGCGAACGCCGATCTTGCCGATGTCGTGCAGATACCCGCCGAACCCGAGCGCGTCCCGGTCTTCGGCGGGAAGGTGCATGGTCTCGGCGATCCGAAGTGCATAGGTCGTCACGCGCTCCGAATGCTGCTTGGTATAAGAGTCCCTCGCCTCGATGCTGTTGACAAGCGATTTGAGCGTATTGATGAGGTTGTTATAGAATACTTCGTAGAGAGCGTTGTTCTCGATGCGCTGGGCCGCCTTTTTCACGAAGGTGAGCGCAAGCGAGATCTCGTCGTCGGTGAAGGCAGTGCCGTCGGCCTTGTTTGCAAGGTTGAGGATGCCGAACACCTCGTTGTTGATGGTTAAGGGAATCGCGAAGAACGGCGTCATGAGCGGCCCGCCCGTATGGGGGCTGATTTCACCGAACGTCGAGAGATAATGCTTGCCCGTCGCTACTACGTGCTCGAACAGACTGCCAGCAACAACGATGTCCCGTACGGGCGCGCCGACGGCTGCGCGGATTTTGAGCGTGCCGTTTTCGATGATTCCGAAGGAGACCTCCTTGACCATGAGGAGGCGCGAAACCAGCTCGACGACCTTCTCATAAATCTCCTTATTGTTGTGCAGGGAGTCAAGCTCGGTGCTGACGGACTGGAGGACGCTGATCTCCTGCAAGCGCTTGAACAGCTCGGAATTCAGCCGGCCGATAAAGGAATCGCGGTTGCCGCCAAAATCGATTTTTTTCAGCAGCCGCCGTTCGCCGATGAGGCGGTCCGCGACGGAGGTGACGGTCGAGACGTTGAACGGCTTGGTGATAAAATCTTTGGCCCCTTCCCGCATGGCGTTGATTGCATTCTCGATGGTGGCGTTGCCGGTAATGACGACCACGGGCAGGGAGGGGTTGATTTTGAACGCCGTTTTCATGAAATCAATGCCGTTGATCTCCGGCATCGTGATGTCCGTGAATACCACATCGAAGTCCGCTTTCCTGGATTTTTTTCAGCCCGTCGTTGCCGTCGCAGGCGAGCTCGGCCCGATAGTTTCCCGAGTGAGAAAAAATAGCTGAAAGGACATCCCGCACGAGCGGGTCGTCATCAACGATTAATATCTTGCTCCTGTGCATATCCCTTGACCAGCCTTTCTTTCAGCACGTCCGCTTCCTGCGCCAGAAGCACGTTCATGATTTTCAGTTTTTCAATCCGTTCAAGCCAGCCGGACGTCACTTCCGGGTTGTTGCTTGCCACGATGTTTTTGAGCAGCCCCAGGTCACGGTAAGTATCGCGCAGGTTCTTCTTCAGTTCCCGGTTGTCGTAGATCAGCAGTGAACGCTGAAAGGCGCGCTCGGCAAGAATGGATATTTCCTGGGCTTTGAACGGTTTGGTGAGATAATCATAGGCCCCCGCCCGGATGGCTTCAAGGGTCGTGTCCAGGGTCCCATACGCCGTAAGAATGACGACGGCGATGTCAGGATTGCTCCGGACGGCAAACTTGAGCACCTCGATACCATCGACACCCGGCATCATCAGGTCGCTAATGACCAGATGGACATCTTCAGTCCTGAGTAAATTGATTGCCTCGAGGCCATCACTCGCCGAGGTCACAGAGAACCCGTCCCTCAAAAGGAGTGTCGTAATTACATCACGTACTATATCGTCGTCGTCTGCGACGAGTATCCTGAAGTTTTTTTTCTCCACGGCCTTCATCCATCCTTGCTATCGCGTCTTCCGTATTTGCTCCATTACCTCGGACCTTGCCTGGTCGAGGACCTGCCGCTTCTTCGCCTCTGCCGAGATTTGGACAACGTCCTGAGGCTCGACCTGGTCTTTTTCGAGGATCGTGGACGGCTTGAGCTTCGAGAGCCTGTTGTAGAGGTGATGTACCTCATTTATCTGAAATGGGAAGGCCGTCATGTTTCATCCTCCTGCGCCCGACAGAGCCATCTGGTCGTACCTCTGTACTTCTTATCGTCAGAATTGGCCGAAACTTTAGTCCAGGGAGTCGAAAAACGGACTGATAAAAAGAGGTTTTCGCCCAGTGGATTAAGGCTTCATTAAAGTTTTTTAACCTTCGGCCGATAAGACTGTCAAGAAGGCAGAAGGCAAACAGGTCAGGAAGGAGGAGTGAAGCAAAAAAAGGCCAACCCGAAACCTTCAAGTGCCGGCAAGAATGCCGGAAAAATTTAACCCTTAGAAAAAGGAGTAATACCATGGCTATCAATGATATCTCATTAACATCAGGAATGAGGGCAAACCTCGTAAGTCTTCAGTCAACCGTAACTCTTCTAAACAGAACCCAGCAACGTCTTTCCACCGGCAAGGCGGTCAACAGCGCGCTGGACAATCCGGTCAACTTCTTCGCAGCTCAGGCGCTTAACAACCGCGCTGCGGACCTCGCCGGCTACAAAGACGGCATGTCCAATGGAATCCAGACGATCCAGGCCGCGAACCAGGGCATCTCGTCCATTACCACCCTGATTAACGCCGCCAAAGCTTTGGCCCAGTCAGCCACCGGTCTCGGTTCAACGGGGTCGTCAGGCAGCCAATACGATACCGCTGCAGTTACTCTTAACACTATAAAGGTGGGTGATACAATTACCCTCGGCAAGACCACGTTTACGGCGGTCACGGGAACAGCAGCTGCGGACCAGTTCAGCATTGGTACTAACGATAGCACCTTGTATACCAGCGCGCAGGTTGCCAATAACCTTGCTGCGTCAATCTCGGCAGACGCGACGGTGAGCAGCACCATCGGTCCATTCCAGGTTGATTCAGTGAACGGCAACACCCTGACCATTAAAGGGCTCGTCACCACGGGTGGAACAAGCATCGCTAACACCGATATTACGGCGTCGAGTGATCTGAACGTGTCGATAGTCAAAGGCAACGGAGTAGGTAATTCCTTCGCGACCGAAATGCTCACCCTTAACAATGTTAAGGTTGGCGATACGGTTATGATCGGCAGCACCACGTTTACAGCGGTCACCGGAACGGCAGCTGCGGACAAGTTCAGCATTGGAATAGACGACAGCCACTTATATTCTAACTCGCAGGTCGCCAGTAACCTTGCAGCTTCAATCGGGAAAGATACGACTGTGAGCAGCACCATCGGCCCGTTCCAGGTTGCTTCAGTGAGCGGTAACACCTTGAACATTAAAGCACTCACCACCACCGGTGGAACAAACATCGCCAACACGGATATTATTTCGTCTCAGTCCATTCAAGGCACGGTTATCCCTGCAGGCAGCGGCTCTAATTCAAAGTTGCAGGGTCTGGTAGATCAGTATAAATCCATGCTGAGCCAGATCGACACTATGGCAGCGGACTCCTCGTTCCAGGGTGTTAACCTCCTGACCACCGCGTCACCAAGCGCGCTCGTCGTGAACTTCGGAGGGGGGCATTCCCTCAACGTGCAGGGCTTCGATGCTACCAGCAGCGGACTCGGGCTGTCGGAGGCGCAGAACGGGTGGGTGAGTAACGATGCGGTGACAAAGGACATCAACAAACTGAATGATGCTCTGACGACCTTGCAGAACGATTCAGGATCAATGTCCAACAACCTCAGCATCATCCAGACACGTCAGGATTTTTCGACACAACTGACCAATGTTCTCACCACGGGCTCGGACAACCTGACGCTGGCTGATACGAACCAGGAAGGCGCCAACATGCTGATGCTGCAAACTCGTCAGTCTCTTGGTACGACAGCATTGTCACTCTCTTCACAGGCAGCACAGTCGGTCCTGAGGCTGTTCGCCTAGCGTTAGGATTACGGATCGAGGCGGGAGGTGAAACTCCTCCCGTCTTTTTCTAAAATCTATCCAATCCAGAGGAGAGAGTCATGGATGTCACCGGCATAAACCTTCAAACAGCGTCGGCCGATGGTGCAGGCACGGCGAAGAAAAACGGCACATCAGCCGCCGTCCAGAATCGTTCTTCAGACGCCGCCAGGTCTTCTGGGGCCACCGCTCAAGTGCTGACCAATCTGGCCGACACCAATTATATTAAAGACCAGCTGGAAACGATCATGTTCAGCTTTCCTCCCTTTTTCCCCATCGGAAGCCCGCAGCGCCTGGATTTGATCAAAGGGATCAAAGGAGTTCAGGATGAGATAAAGAAGTCACCTCTCGCTCCTGCACAGAAGGATACGCTGACGGCCACCAAGCTGACGGACCAGTCTACGGACCAGGAAGTTGCTGCCGCACTCGTGGACCTTAAGCAGTACAAAGACGCGATCAGTCCACAACTGACGCAGAAAGCGGACCATGTCCAGAGCGGAACCATCATTAATGTAAAAGTATAAGGATATAATACTCCGGCTTTTACGGGATCGAGACTATTATGGCTCTAAAAATCGTTTTAAAACCGCACGAACGCCTGATTATCGGCGGGGCAGTCATCACGAACGGGAAAAGCCGGAGCGATTTTCTTGTAGAAAATAACGTTCCCATTCTTCGCGAGAAGGATATTCTGAGTGCAAAGGAAGCGGATTCACCGTGTCGCCGCATATACTTTGCCATTCAACTCATGTACGTCGATGAAAGCCATCTGGCCAAACACCATAAGGTGTACTGGCAATTGGTAAAAGAAGTATTAGAGGCCGCTCCAAGTACCAGGGGTTTAATTGCTCTCATCAGTCAGCATATCTTACAGAATGAGTATTACCAGGCCATGAAGGCCGCTCGAAAGCTCATCGAATATGAGCAGGAGGTTATTAATCGTGTACGCAACGCAAATGCAGGTTTATAAGAATGTTCAAAAATCAACCATGTCCGGACGGGACATCGAAGCAGCAGCCCTCAATAATGCGGCGATGAAGCTTCAGGATTGCCAGGCCAGGTGGGCAGAGGAAGGGCATTTCCAGAGGCTTAGTGATGCATTGCGTCTCAATCAGCAGATATGGACCATCATTCAGTCAGAGCTTGCCCGGCAGGACAACCCGCTCCCGCTGCAGATCAGAAAAGACATTTTAACGTTAAGTCTTTTTATCGACAAACAAATTCTCGATGTCATGGCTGATCCCGAATCCGAGAAGCTCAATATTCTCATCAATATAAATTTGAATCTTGCTGCAGGTCTACGGGGATCGGCAATTTAAGAATGCTGTCGCATGACCATGCGCGCTGAAGCATCACCGGCACCCAGTCTGCGCCGACACTTCGCAAGGAGAGCATGGGTATCTTGATGAAGATTGCCGGTTTCGATCGCCGCTTCAAGCAGGATGACCGCATACTCGATTCTGTCCGCTTTTATCAAATACGTTGCAAAAGTATATAAATATTCAGGAACGTTTACCTGGATGCCGTGGAGCTTGCGTATGCAGGCAATTCCGTCGTCTCTGTCGCCGTTCAATAGGTGCGCTATCATAAGCGCGGCAATCGCCTGCGGATAGTCCGCGCCCTCGTCAGGGATTTTCTTGAGGGCCGGGATCGCCATTTTCACGTCGCCGACGCAAAGCTCGCTGCAGGCATAGACGATGATGTTCTCTTTCATCGTAGGGTCGAGTTCCAAAACTTTTTTCGACATCGCAAGGGCATCCTCATAGTTCTCGAGAACAAAGTAATAACTTCCCATATTGAATTGGGCGAGAGTCAGATCTTCGCCCCTTGCGCCTTGAGCGATAAGCCGCTTCCATAGCTCGATCGCTTCTTCATATTTCCCGAGCTCACCAGCCTGGATCGCGAGTTCCCGAAGCGCGCGGTGGCTGCCCCCTTTTTCTTCCAGCTTCTTCTTCCCCAGGACATAGTACTCCTCCGCCTTGGCCGCGGTCTTTTCCACATTGAGCCTGCCGTAATGATGGACCGGGACGGCGCATGCTTTGACCGGTATGCCCGCTCTGAGCAGTGAGTGTTCGACCACCTCATGAACTGGTCCTTCGAAACGAACACGAGGGTCATTCACGAAAAGCCGCACCTTGGCTGTGGGCATCCACCCGCTGCCAGCCTCTTCCTTGGGATATTGCCCTTTATTTGCGGTCCAGCCCTGGGGGGTGTTCATGGTATAGTTCCGGGTTACCAGGGAATACGCCGCCTTATGCTTCGTCCCCGCTCGCAGGATGTCGAACAAATTGGAATAATCAAGGGGAGACAACACCTCATCGGCATCGTAGACGAGGACCCAATCCCCACTCGCCTTCTCTAAAGAAAAGTTTCTCGCCGCTGAAAAATCGTTTGTCCAGGCAAAATCATAAACCTTTGCCCCAAAGGCGCGGGCTATGTCCTTTGTCCTGTCTGTCGACCCCGTGTCCACGACGATCATTTCATCCGCTACCGGTCCAAGACTCCTCAGACAACGCGCCATGTGCTGTTCTTCATTCTTGACGATCATGCAGACCGATAACGTTCCTTTTTTCCGAATGGCTCTGTCGATTTGCTTCGGACCGACTTTCGCGCGGATCTCAAGGGCAGAATCCAGTAGCCCGTCGCCATTGCCGAATGCAATTATTCCGTCCTCAATCTCCCGCGCTGCCTCCTTGAGATCGCCCTGCTGGAGCAGGAGCTCTATGAGGAAAAAAGCGAGTCTCCTGTTCCAAGGATGGAGAGACGCAGCCTCCTTGAAGACCAGCGCGGCCCTGTCCCAGTCTTGTAGGGCGGACACGGCATTATAATATGCGGATACATTATCTTGGGCCAGGGGGGACAGAATAAATCCCTTTTCCAGGAGCTGCACGGCTTCACTCCGTTGGTCCGCGGCCCAATGCAAAATGCCGAGATTGATTAATGGCTCGCCATAGCCCGGGTCCAGCGCTCTGGCCCGTTGAAAGAAAACAGCAGCGCCGTCTTTATCTCCTCGCTTATAGGAAAGTACCCCCTTAAGATTCATTGCTGCTGCGGATTCCGCATAGAGAGCTAGGAGTAGATCGGCCGTCGCCTCGGCCTCAACATCTCGACCCATACCCTCTTGGGCATAGCCGGTCAACTCAAGACCTTTTCTGTTGCGCTGGGCCGCTTCAGGCAGGCCCTTAAGCGCATCGAGGGCGTCCGGGTAACGCTTTGCCTCAATCAACATTCCAGCAAGAAAATAAAAGAGAGTCGCTTCCTCGGGGGAATGAGAAATCCCCTTCATAATTTCAGTCACCGCATCATTGTCCTGACCTTTTTCGAATAGCTTATTCGCGCGCTCGATTGCATCTCTTGCGGTCAATTTTTTCTTTAACTCGGACGCCCTGCCGATGGCAGTCCACTTCTGCAGCAGCGGCCGACGATATCTTCTTGTATCTTCCTCGTCGCCTCGATGAATGAATACGTCTCCCGCGATAATGGTTTTAAAACCCGCAAGTG
Source organism: Nitrospirota bacterium (assembly GCA_963754875.1). Classification (GTDB taxonomy): domain Bacteria; phylum Nitrospirota; class UBA9217; order UBA9217; family UBA9217; genus JAJYKN01. Next base: position 60,034 of record CAVWHO010000015.1, on the reverse strand, counting down.
CGGCCCTGAGACAATAATCCTCATCCTCACTGTTGCTATTGCCCAGATTTTCATCGAACAACCCAACCTTTTCCACAAGGTCACGGCGCAACAGCATGCAGAATCCAGCGACATATTTGGCGCTGACGCGCCGGTGTCGGTTTCTTTCTCTGAAATCGCGAGCAAACCCTTCAAGACCCTCGTGAGGCTCATAATCGATCCGGGGTACCTTCTGTATTCCGGCCTTATCATTGGTCATCGGGCCAACAATCCCTACTCCTGCGGGGGAAGGGGAATCAATGCACTCTCGTAAGCCTGACAACCAGTTCTCCGTTGCCAGTGTCTTGGGAGATAAGAGAACTATGAATTCACCCGAGGTTTCGGCAATGCCTTTATTGAGGTATGCGGCGTATCCCGCTGCGCCGCCGGCATCGAGCACACGATAATTCCTTCGCTTCTTAGAATATCGTTTCAGACGTTCGATCTCCACGCTGTTCGCTCCGCTCGTTACCATGACGATTTCATGTTCTTCGGGAGTATTGCGTTCCAGGGCCTCGATACATTGTTTTACATGCTCCTGACCCTCCTGTACCGCAATAATGATGGAGGTCAACCCTTTGGTCGTCATTGGTCGTGCAATCGTCTCCTTCTCCCTGTCTTCGGTTTTACCTTCCTCAAAAAGTTTTTGCGTCTTCGCCGAGGCATGATTGGCCTGCACGGCTACGGCCAACAATCGCCGGGCATCTTCCACCCTCCCTGCTGAACGCAAAATGCCGGCCTGATCACGGACAAAAGAGGCAGTGTCCACATTTTTTTCTCTCAGCCGGTCAAGAATCGCAATCCCTTTCCCGCTCTCGCCAATAACGCAGTACGCGACTGCAAGCTGGCTTTCCGCAACGATGGAATCAGGGGACCTCCGGACCATGTCCTCAAGCAGAGAAACGGCAAGTGCAATATCTCCGACCGCGATCTCACATTGAGCATATTTAACGGCGGCTTCCCTGTCCCCGGGGTCAAGTGCATACGCTTCTTTGCAATAGGGAAGGGCGTCATGATGCCGGCCGAGGACCATATAAGTATAGCCAAGATAGAATAGGGCCTTGGAATATTTCGGATCGGCATCCACAAGCTTTTTAAACAACTGAACAGCTTCGTCATATTTCCCCAATTCCCCTGCCTGTATCCCGAGTTCCAACAAAGCCTTCAGGTCGCCCCCTTGTTCATCCATCTTTTTTTTGCCGAGGAGATAGTACGTTTCGCCCTTTGTCGCCCTTTTTTTAGCATCGAGTCTTCCATAATGGTGGACCGATATAGTGCACGGCTTGATTGCTATTGCCGCTTTTTGCAGCGAGCCCTCTACTAATTCATGAACGGGAGCTTCAAATCTGATGCGTTCATCGTTCACGAAAATCCTGACCTTTTCGCTGGGAAACCACCCCGTCGCAGCCTCCTCATCCGGGTACTCCCCGCGATTTTGCCTCCATCCCTGCTCGGTCGCCTCATTTGAATAATTTCGCGTCATTATCTTGTAAGCCGTCCTTGAAGGATCGGCAGTATCTACTATTTCGCGCACAGCGGCAAAATCGGAAGGAGAGATTACCTCATCTGCATCCAGAACGAGGACCCATCTCCCGGAAGCCTTTGACAAGGAGAAGTTCCGGGCTTTGGAAAAGTCCTCGGTCCATTCGAAATCAAGCACCTTGGCTCCGAAGGCATGGGCGATGTGCTTGGTCCGGTCGTTCGATCCTGTATCCACTACAATCATTTCATGAACTATGGGCTTCGCGTTCGCTAGGCAATTTGCCAGGCAGTGCTCCTCGTTTTTTACGATCATACAGAGGCTCAACGTTTTTTCCGTTTTGCCGGATGGTATCATGTGGTGAGGGCCAACCTTCCCGCGCACATCGAGAGCTGCGGCCAGAATTCCGTCGTCGATGCCGAAGCGGATCATGGCCTGCTCGATTTCGCGCATGGCGAGGTCGTGTTTCTCCTGTTTGTTCAAAAGATCGATCAGCAAGAAGGCTATCCTTTTGTTGTTCGGATGAAGCGCCTTTGCTTCTTGAAAGAACTTTTCGGCGCGGGCAAAGAGGCCTTCCGAAACGATCGCCGTGTGATAGAGCGAAACAAGTTCAGACGCAGTCGGAGAAAGAATAAACCCTTTTTCGAGCAGGGGGAGGCCGTCCTCTTTCCTGTCCGCGGACCATTTTAATACGCCGAGGTTGGCATAGGCCTCCCCGTAGCCGGGGCCGGCGGCGACAGCGGCGGCAAAGAACCGCTCCGCGCCGTCCCTGTCTCCCTGTTTGTACGCAAGCACGCCTTTTAAATTCAGAGCCATGGCTGAATTCGGCTGCCGCGCCAGAACACGGTCGGCATCGGCATGTGCCTCGGCAAAGAGTCCTAATCCGTCGTGGCAATATCCTCTCAATGCAAGCGCTACAATGTCGTTCTTTCCTTCCTCAGGCAGGGAATTGAGCGCATCAAGAGCATCCTGATATCGCTTTGCCTCGATCAGGATCTCCGCGAGACTGAGATAAAGCGCTTTATCAGCCGGTGCCTGGGCGATGCCGTCCATCAGCGCTGCGATGGAATCCTCAAGCCGGTCCTTCTCCTGAAGCTCGCGGGCTTTTTTGATCGCCTTCGCGGCAACGGAGGCCACCGACGGCTTCTCTGCGGCCCTGGAGCGGTCCGACGCTTCACGGACAATCGCCTTGATATCGGACCGGGCAACAAGGGGAAGATAATGTTTTCGCGGATCAAAGGGCCTTGTTAGAATGGTCGAAAGATCGAACGGCGACCCGTAGGCCAGATTCGCGGGCAGCTCCCACTTGTTCCTGAATACTGTCCATGCCTGTAACAGGAGCTGGTTGTACTGCTGATTTCCACGTCCCTGTGGTCCGCCCGTATGATGAATGAAAACATCATTTGCGATCACGGCAGTAAAACCGGCGATATGTGCGCGCCAGGTATAGTCATCGTCCTCAAAACCAAACTTGCCGAATGATTCGTCAATGTTGCCGATTTTATCGATCACTTCCCTTCGAACGAACATGCAGAAACCGACAAGACGGCGTGTCCGGGTAAGCTGATCTCTGTGTTCCGCGGCAAGCTGCAGGGAGAACGCCTCGAGTCCGGGGATATCCTTATAAGGTACGTTGGGAACAAGCTGGGAACCTGACACATAGTTTGAACGCGGTCCCATGATCCCGATGAGGGGATTTGCTTTGGCATGTTCGAGGAACGTCGTCAGCCATCTCGGGGTGACGATGGTATCATTATCGAGGAAGACCACATAATCGCCTGTTGCGAGCGTCAGTGCCTGGGCGCGCGCGGGGGGGCAACCGATATTCGTCTGATTCTCCACGAGAGTGATGTCCCTGCGAGACCGGAGCTCTTCTTTTGAACCATCGGTCGAAGCATTATCGACCACGATGATCTCGTGGCGCTCCGGGGTATTCCGCTGAATCGACTCCAGGCAGGGCCGGATATGTTCCAAACCATTGTAGTTGAGTATGATAATGGAGACAAGCGATTGGGCAGACCTGTCACCTGTGGCGGCTGCAGCGTGTTCTTCGGAAGGGGTTGCGAACCGGAAATTCATTTCCTGATGGCACGAGTTCGGTTCGAAGTTCTCGAAAGGAACAAGGTCTATTCTGGAACCCTGGCTGTACAGCTTCGCAAGCAGGCTAGGCGAATACGAAGTGTCAACGCCGGATTTATTGTTGTAGACTGTCTGGACCTTATTAATCGGATTGCAGAATGCCACCGATGTTGCGTAACAGAGGAGGTGCTGATTCCCCGCCGCAAATCGGTGTTTGTTGAGATCCAGGGCAGCTTCCAAGGTATTCGGGTTCTTGAAATCAAGCTGATGCAGCAGCGGAAGAATACTCGCAGTTCGATAAAGCGAACTCGACAGCTCCAGAGGGTACCCGAAATCGCATTCTCCAGTCGTCCAGTTGAATTTCAGCATATTGTAGTCCAGCAATTGAAAAGGAGGGACAGCTTGTGCTCTGTTTAACATGTAGCAGTAGTTCGTGTTTTTTCCCAGCCGGAGAGAAAACCCGATGGCATCTGGATTATTGCCGAGACTTTGAGTGACATGCACAAGTGAAAAGTCGCGAACGAAGATGTTATCGTCGACCATGAACAAGACATATTGAAAATCCGACAAAACTGCCAAGAAGTCTTTTTTAAACGAAGTCTCCCGGACGAAATCCACAGCAGGATACTCGTGTTTTAGTTGCTGATATTGGGCTTCATGAAAATTGCTGGAGGTTGTATAAAGCACTTTTAGGCGCAACTGATCCGCGTCTTTGCAATGCTTGAAAAAGCTTCTTACGGTAGCCTCCAACTGCATCGCACGGTCTTTGCTGACTGTCAACCCGACTGTTTTTGCATTTGGTTGGGCCGGCGTTGCTGTTGTCTGCGTATCTTCCCGGACAACGTTCCCGCCATCTCTCGCGCCCAGTGATCGTGCGGCAGTCCCCGGATGGTTTAAGCCGGCGTGAACAAGTTGCGAAGCAATCAGTTCATAGTTGTCGCCGATATGAAAACGATTCACTACGACCTTTTGGCGGGAGTCGCGGGCTTGCTGGACTATTGTCTGTGGAGGCTGCCATCCGAGCTCGCTCCGTTCGGTCACATTCTGACCGGTTATATAAACAAAGGGTGCATTGAAAAAATTCTTAATTCCGCAGACATGCTCCTGCATGAACCGGGGAGTCTCGGAGAGGGCGAAGGTTGATACAAAAAGATCTGCAGAAAGATTCAGAGCTTCGATTCCATAAACCGGAAAGAGGTTGATTTTTCCGGGAACAACGCGTTCATCAGGCTTGACATGAGCTTCGACTGCATCTCGTCCCAGGGTCGCAGAGAGATAAAAGTATTGAAGAGCCAGCATCTCCGGCAAATCAATTATGGTATAGGTGAGGGCGGGGTTGCCAAGGGATTTGAATACCCGGGCAAGTGAGCCGAAACCACCACCCAATTCAATAACCGTGGCAGGCGATTTTGCCAGAAGTTCATGGATACGCGCAAAATACCAGATCATGCCGAGAGTATTCACGGAAAGAGGCAGTTTCTTACAGTCAAGGGGAATCGATCCGATTGGCGACTCTTTTAAGGAGTATATTTTTTTTCGAAGTTTGCTGCTGAGCTGGTCGATATAGGACAGTTCATGCTCTTGCTGTTTGTTCCATCCAATCCGTACAAACATTTCGCGGCAAATTGGGTGAAGCAGGAAGTTTTCGGGCAATCCCTGGGTTATTAATTCTCCGAGAGCTGTAAGCTGCTTTTGCCAAACGGGATGCACAAAGACATTTTGTTGCTGGGGAATATTGTGAATTGGCCAGACGGACAAGAGCGTTTTATAAAACGATGCTGCATTTGATTTCATATTCTCCTCCGCATCGGCTTTGAACTCGGCAAATTCATCGATCAGCTGGTGTGCCTTCTCTTGTCTTGTAAGATCGTTGCTATCCTGCCCGGCGCGTCTCGGTGGAAGAACACTCACCGGTGGGTCAGCATTTGCCAGATCATTCCATGTCCATAAGGCAGGAGAGATTACAGGATGCCATTGTTTTGTTGCATGATTGAAAACCAAGCCATTCTGCCACTCCAGGGCAAGTGCTGTTCCAGCCAGAAGCGACGCCAGCTTATCATAAACTCTGTGAATGGAGTAGGGGCGCAGGCCACCCCGAGAGACCCAATCATCTATCTTGTCAATAAAGCGAAGATATTCTCCCGAGGTCATTGAGCGCAGATTAGCGTCCAATTGCGAATAGCTTTTGAACTCGCGCATGTCGATGAAACACTCTTTTGGGACATAATGTTCGATATTCACAGCGCCAAGGTAGATCGGGATGGTGCGCGTCTCCAGACAATCGAGGATTTTTTCGGTTATGTATCCTGCAGAGTACTCTCGATGATTAGTATTTTCGAAGCAGAGACTGTAGCGAAAGTGCGATAGCGTCGGGAGTTTGTTTTCGGGTGAAAGTGCGCCACGGTAATTGGGTAATGCGAACGGGGGCCGTCCATAAACCTCGAACGGAATATCGGAGTGCAGATGGAACCAGAGTGCTGCTTCCATGCGTTTAGAATACAATTCACTCTCAATGAAGGAATGCTTGTTTCCGTTAATCATACAGATTGCATTTGCACGCGATTCCGTTGGATAATTATTCCGACGCCCATCGAGGTTTTCTGTGCTCGCCGCCGGAACGATCCAGTCGGCGCGCGGATACTGTATTTTGACGAACCTTGGGTGCGTTCCGACCAGTGCATCGCACATGGTAAAAACATAGTCGAAGTTTCTCCATACAACCTCGCTGTATTCACCGGGCAATACGACGACCGGCTCCAGCATTAACAACACCTGTATGCCGCCGATTCGTCCGCGAAAGCTGCTTGCATTCACATATGCATATACGTCGCAGCCTTCGAGCGGGACGGCCGACCAGATGATTGAAATCGAATCGGCATGTTTGGTATGCATCTGCTGTTGTGATAAATGCTCATAGACCATGTTAATGATGAATGTCTTAGAATGCGGTGAGTCACTTCCGGAAGTAATCCCGGACGCCGCTGCAGCCGATGAACCGGTTTCTGGTTTGCCGGTAGCCGCAGCAGATTTATTGCCTTTTTTCATAGACGATAATTGCTCATTTGCTGCATAGTTGGTGTTTTCCCGATTCTTGGCGTTTTTTTGATCGTCGATGAACCGTTGGGCAATGTTAGCGAGAGTTGAGTCGTTTGGAAATTTAACCAGTATGTCGCGAAGCATACACAATGCTTCATTGCTGATGCCGAGTTGCTTAGACAGAATCAAGGCATTTTGCAATGCCTGGTGATTCAGATTCTCTTGCGATAACGCCATGCCGAAATATTCCATGGCTTTATCAAGATGACCTTGTTGATAGGCGATCACGCCCAGGCTATTCTGAGCGTTCGCGTAGGAAGGATCACGCTTCAATATATCCTGTAATTGCTCGCTTGCGGCTTCTTGCTGTTTCGCCTCGATGAGGCAACTCGCGTACTCGTAGAGAACATCCTTGTCAGAAGCATTGCCCGACAGGATTGCCTGAAGTTCATCACGGGCTGCTTGTGTTCTTCCCGCTCTCTGCAGATGAACGGCGATCTCCAGATGATCTTGCCTGGTGAAACTGTTCTCCTGACGCCGTTCGCTCAGGTCCCGTGCTATCTTTTGCTTAAGGTGTATTGCTTCCTGAAAATCCGGCGAAGCCTGCTCAGCCTTTTCAAGAGATTTATCAGCAAGAGAATAAAAGCCGGCTTCATAAGCGTCGTTTGCGAGATACCAGTTGACTCGCCAATGTTCACATCCGAGGTTGATAGCGATCAGTAATTCCTTACATGCCCTGTCGTACTTTTTATTCGCAGCCTGGGTGAGCGCAGCCCAAAGCCGGTAATGTTGGCCAAAACCATATTCTTCCGATCCGATAAGATGCACATAGAGACACTGCAGGAACGACAATTCTTCATTTTGCGCTGCGCCGATTACCGCTTCAGCTTTCAAAACTTCTTGCAGTTCATAGTTGCTCCCATCGTAAAGCCTGCTGATGGTGCAGGCAGCAACTACTTGCGAGATTACCTGCTGATCTCGTTTTGGATAAGCCATAAAAACATCGCCAAGAACCGCGAATTCATATGATGGATCTATCTCCTGTATTGCAGCACACAGAGATGTCGCCATTGGATAACCCCGTGCGGCCGAATCCAGGGGGATATGGTCCCACGTCGTGTCAAACATCCTGAGATCATCGATGAGGATCACTGCGTTTTTTGTCTGTGCGTTCTTGATCGCCTTCAATTCCTGGATGATGGGTGTGTTTTCGTCACCTTTTGCCGTGATTCCCTCGCTGTAATGACCATCCAGCCAAAAGAGCACATTCTGATTATTTTGGCCGAGTATCTCCGGGAATATACTGCTGGAGTCACCATGATGCACGTGAACGTGAGAACGGTTCTCAAATCGCTTTACCGCTTTTTGGTGCAATTCAGGACTTAGTTCTATGGTGTGCACGGTTTTGAAAATGTCGGAGGCGATGAAAGTGGTATCGCCCATAAAAGTTCCTGTTTCTATAAAGGTTTCAAGACCAAAGGTCCGTGACAGGAATTGCAAAATTTGCGGTCGCAGTGATCCTGCAGATGATTTGATGTTGCGGAATTCCAGGGCAGTGCCGGATTTCGCCAGCGTGGTCAGATAATCAAGCTGTCGGCCTTCATCGCGCTGCAATGGAGAAAGTCGTATACCGTGGTTTCGCAGCACCTCCTGAATAAGCGGCATTGCCCTTTGTGAGAGATGAATGGAATCCATATAATAAAGAGGATTGGTCAGCCCGTCGTCATCGACGAGTTTGTCAAAGATCGAAATAAAAATAACACCGTTTTTTTCGCAGAGCCGCTTGAGATGTTTATTAAACAGACTGATTACTTCATTTCTTTGCTTACAATTGCCATAGGTTGAGTACTCGCCGTATCCCACGTTGTTGAGGCTTGACGCCGGGACATTCCATGCAAGCAGTTGATGACCGTAGTGTTTCGCCTTTTCGAATACAGCAAAATATCTCTGCACGCACTCACTCACTACGTCTTCCAGGGGCCGTTTCTGCAGCTCTGATTGCTTCTGTAAATGTACTCTGCAGTCGATCTCCCCAAAACAAAACATGACCGAATCGCTTGGTTTAACGGAATTCTTTAAAAAGCTTTCGATTATATCCCATTTTGTTATCGCATTATACGCAGTGTGGGGGCCAAGCCGGTAGGTCTTGAAATCCAAGAGAATGTCGTTGCCACCGATTGTGTCCACTCCGGTAAATACATATACAGGACTATCACCGATGCAATGTATCATTGAATGCCTTCCTTGTAGCCGCAATAGGGTTTATGTGAATTATGATCACTTGTTGTCTGCTTGCACTGAGATGAAGATATTAAGTGCTGAAGATGCTTTAGATTCTCTTTTGAACTTGCAAATATATTGCCTAAGCCGCGAGAATGAATAAACCATAAAAATATTATGTATAACATGCTGATTTTTAGAAGTAATTTCTATTGTATAGCATGGAGGCACTCTAAATAATGGCATGATTAAATTGACATCATTTAAAATTTATGTCAATGATTTGACGGGTTATAAACATGATGAAATGACAGCGAAAATTTTGACAGTCTGTTAAAGTTTTCGACTGCTTAGCCGATAAAAATGGTAGGAAGATGTTATTTGTAATTTATCAGCCTCTAAATACCTTAGAGAATGCGAATCTCAGGAACGGTTTGAATGAGTTATAGCGATCCCATACCTGCGTCATCAATCGACTATCTTTTCACAAGCAATGTCGCCTCTCAGGATCAGATTGATAATTTGGCCGGCCTGGCACTTGGGAGAGGTATTGATCTCTACACAAAAACAGACTACGCCGGAGCGGTAAAACAATTCAAACAGACTACTGCTCTCTCTCTGTCTTCTGATAATTCATCCAAGGCATTTGATTACATGGCCAAGGCCTATCTTCAGCTGAACAAAACAGACGATGCGATAAAAACGTACAAAACTGCTATCAAAGTGTTCCCCTCGGCGGACAATTTTCACCTGGCCCTCGGTGACATATACTTTAAAAACGGACAATTGAAAGATGCACAAGCAGAGTATGAGAAAGCTGTGCGCTTAAATTACAATTCCGCCGACAACCGGTATTCGCTCGGGGAGGCTTATCTTACCTCCGGCCGTTTGAGTGATGCCAAGAGCCAATTCATAAAGGTCACCCAGATTGCCCCCACCAGTGCTACCGGATACTATGGACTGGGGCAGGTATTAAGGGCAATGGGAGATAATAAAGACGCGATTGTTCAGCTTAATAAATCGATTACCATGGATAAAACGTTTGCAAATAGTTATCTTGAACTGGGAAGCGCCTATGCCGATATGGGTGATGTTGCTAATGCGCAGAAACAGCTGGCAACATTAACGAATCTGAAAGCGACCCAGCAGATCACGAGCCTTCAGACCTACATGACTAAGGTCGCCAGTCCGAAATTATTGGCAGCTTACAACACAAATGGATTTATTACAACAGACGGTATGGGAACGGCGCTGACTGACCTGAGTTCATCTTTATCAGCTCCGAACGCTACAAAAGATTTTACAATGAATTTCACGTTCTCCAAAGCAATGGATAAAAACTCAGTTGAGAATGTAGCCAACTGGCAAATTGGAAGGCAATATGGGCCACTCATCAGCAATACTTATAATTTCGGTTTGCCCGTGCCTTCTACAGAAGTGGACCTTCCTGCACAGCCAACGAATGTGGTTTACGATTCCCAAAGCAACAGCGCTTCCGTAACTTTTACTATCTCGCAAAATGGCTACGGCAACGGGACGATCGATCCTTCACATGTCTATTTTCTATTCAAAGGCAAGGACACGTACGGGAAGATAATGGACCCTAATGCGGATGAATACAGTGGATTTTCAAAGATAGTATAAAGGTACAAGGTCTTAGACTTATCTCCATTAAGCAATGAGGTCCCAAGCCTACCACACGCTTTCTGATAGTGTTTTTAGCGGCCAGTTCTCCCAGGCCTCGGAGAGAAGGCAATTGCAACAGAATTTCCATCTTTTTCAAACTACCTCACCCGATTACCATCAAACCGAAACAGAGAAATGAAGGTAATCAGTACGATGAACAACCTGGCAGTTTCTCCGATCTCGTGGATGTTCCGTGCCCGATCAGCCGCAAAAAAAAGAATCAGAGGAAAGGCTATTAATGTATGTTGCCGGCATATGAAAAATACAGAACACAGCTTCTCAAAGTGATAAATTGCGCAATTTTGCGCAGACAGGTATTGGACAAAACCGCATCAGTGGCAAGAGTTCCATGGGTTTCTGCTATAATGGTACGAGCGCGATAAACGCGAAAACGCGTCTCCGGAGTGGGTATGCAGGGAAGTCCCCTATCACAAATCGGCCATGTTTTTTCCTTGCTCATGAACGGGAGGGAAACGCTGCTGCGTGCCGGTGAGATCGTGACTGCTGAAGTGATCGATGTTCGTGCGGACAGCAGCGCGACAATCAGACTCAAGAACACCATGCTGGAGGTGCAGAGCGAAGTTCCGCTTCAAAAAGGGGATACTCTTAACCTGCGGGTTGAGCGGCAGGAAAACAGCGTGTACCTCAGGTTGTCGGGTCATGGTGCGGAAGAAGCCGATTCCATCAAGAGCACGATCCTTTCAGCGCTGAATAAGTTCGAGGGGCTCAATTCCGGAACGGGGGGCATGGAGAAGCTCGTCAGGCTGCTCGCCGCGCTCCCTGAACCGCTCAAAGAGAGCCTCCCCGAGACCGACATCATCAGCCGCTTTCTGCTCCAAATTGAAAACCTGTCAGGGAAAACTCTTCAGGATGTTTTCGAGAACGGCGGCGTTTTTTTTGAGGCCAAACTCAGGATCCTTGTGAGCGGCATGGAGGCAGAAGGCTCGTCGGCCGACATCGAGGCGGGCCGCATTATCGCCGGCGATCTGAAGGCCTCGCTCCTTCGGCTCAAGGACATGTTCCTTGAGCCGGCTGTCGTGGAGCACATGCGGGGCAGGCTGAACACCGACGAATTGCTCGGTGCGTTGAATACTGTGCTCCGGAACATCGAGTTCTATCAACTGCAGTCGAAGCTTACGGATACGTTGCAATTTTTCCTGCCGCTCGTATGGCGTGAACTTCGGGAGGGAGAAGTCATTCTGAGGGAGTATGACCGGGGCAAAGTCGGCGAGCGGTCCTTCACCTGCACAGTGAACCTCGATCTGGAACGGGCGGGAAAGGTGCGCGTGAATCTGGTTTCCCAGGGCGGGTATATGCATGTCACCTGCATGGCGGAAAAAAGCGATTTCGTCCGTCTTCTTCAGGAGGGGACTGACGTCCTCAAGGGACAGTTCGTTTCGGCAGGGCTCAGGCTCGGGCACGTCGTTGTTCATCATCATCCGACGATCAATTTTGAAAGCAACCCCGCAGCGGGAGTGAACATACAGGCGTGAGATCCTGCGGAAAAAACCGGGAATGCAAATGCACTGCTTACAGTGGCGGCAAATGACCGCTGGCAAGAACAGATGGTAACATAGACATATGAAAGATACCCGAGAGAAAGCCGCCGCACTCAACTATAAACGAGGCGCTGACGCAGCTCCGACCGTCGTGGCCAAGGGAAAGGGCCTTGTGGCCAAAAAAATTATTTCCCTCGCCCGCAAGAACGGCGTTCCGATCCATGAGGACCGCAACCTCGTGGAAGTCCTGTCCGCAATCGATCTCTACGAGGAAATTCCGAAGGAGCTCTACAAAGCCGTGGCGGAAATCCTCGTATTTATCTATAAAATGAGCGGAAAACTCTGAACAGCCTTTACTACTTCCTTGCATATAGTCCTACGAACTCTGCCTGCCCGAGAATGTGTCCTTTCATTGCCCGCTCAAGGTCTGCTTTAGTCGTACTCGAACTGAGGGCGAGAGTTGTATCAAGCGCATAGAGCTTAAAGAAATACCGGTGGGTCCCTGACGGCGGGCAGGGGCCGCCGTAGCTTCGCTTCCTGAAATCGTTCATGCCCTCTGACGCTCCGGAGGGGACCATGTGCTCCGTTATCTCCTTGATGTCCGGGCTGATGTTCCAGACGACCCAGTGCACCCAGGTGCCTCTAGGTGCGTCCGGATCGTCGACAATCAATGCCAACGACTTGGCGCCAGGTGTACTGTTTACGATGGCAAGAGGCGGATTAATGTCGGCGCCGTCACACGTGTATTCTGCCGGAATGCGGCCGTTGTGTTGAAATACCGGGCTCGAAATGGTAAGGGTGCTCATAGATGCGGCCTCCGTTAAGAGAGAATAGAAAAGAAGAGCAACGAAAAGCGAAAAAACATCCATCCTTCGCACTTGTTGCATATGCGTTATCCTTTCCCACACTCTTATCTCTATCCAAAATGATAGCACAATTGCTGCGGTCTGCCTGATCTTCCGGAGCATTTTATGCACTCGGGTAAAAAAGTCAAAAAAGATGCATCTAGTGCTGTAAATAAGAGGTGGAGCTATTGACCTTCTCGTATCAATATTCTTGCTATTTGAAATAGTTTATAGTACTGTTTCCGGAAGAAAATACTGCCGTGAACAGTTCGGGCCGGGTTTTTCAAACCTATCCGGTTGCTGTGTACCCGCTGCCGGATCTCGGTCATTGCACAATGGCGCAAGCGCGGCTGTGCGGATAGTAGTTTTAGATCTGATTCTAAACACTTCAGATCACGATCGAAACGCGGAGTAAAATGGGAATCGTCCACATGAATACGGTTATCGCCATACATGTCGGCCTTGTTCTCCTGGCTTTGCTGGTATTTGTTGTTGGATTGTTCCTGCCGAAAAAGAAGTCCGCACAGAGGGTCGTGGAGTTTAACGCCGTACCGGAGGAAATTTGGCGGATCGTGACCGAGGTCGAACAACAGCCCCGATGGAGGACGGACCTGAAAAAAGTTGAAATCCTGGAGCGCACCGCCGAGTATGAAGTGTGGACAGAATTTCCGGCAAACGGTGCGCCGTCGACCTTCAAGACGCGAAAAAAAACGCCGTTCAAGTGTTATGAAATGGAAATAGTCCGGTCCGCTGTTTTCCACGGCCGCAGAATCATAAATCTCAACGGGTTGAATATCGATGTGACCAGGGTCACCGTCGCTGAACAGGCGGAAATAAAGAACCCTTTTATGCGGGTGTTCGCCCACCTCTCGGTCGATTTCGGGAGGACCATCGACCGCTACGTTAAGGACCTCGCTGCCGAGCTGACGAAAAAACAAGAGAGAATGGAGAGCCAAACGTCGTGACCACTGCAATTTTTTTTGCCGACGAGTTGGTCTTACATAACCGCCGATGAGGTGAAATGATGGAATCCTTGAGAAAGAAGCTTGAAAAAACCCTTGAGCTTTACGAAAAGAAAGATTACGACAACGCTGAGAAAGGTGCCGACGAGATGCTTGCGGCCAATCCGGAATTCCCTCGCGCGCTGTTCCTCAAAGCAGTGATCCTCGACGAGACCGGCAGGACCGAGAAGGCGGAAGAGTATTACCGGAAAGCAGGTTCGACGTCTCTGCTGTGGCTGCGGCTGGCTCTGCAGCTCCAGGAAATCGACCCTGAACGGGCGCTCCGGTATTTCAATAAAGTGAAGGAGCTTGACCCGGAGAACAATCTCATATGGTTCAGCATGGGGAATGTTTATGAAAAGCTCGGTCGTCTTGACGAGGCACGGAAAAGTTTCAACAACATATCCCTGATGAAGGAAATCGTGTCGAAACTCCTGAGCCCGCTCGGTTTTCTCATCGTTATGGTCGCCGGCTCAATAGCGATGTTCAATCGAGGCAATGCAGGTCTTGGTTCACTCGTGGTCCTATCGGGCATCGTTTGCCTGGTCTGGCTGAAGAGAGACGGCGGACGCGTGATACAGATGATGCGGAAAAAGAAAAAGTACGCATAAAGCGCCGAATGCGAGGTCTTTCCGCCGGGCAATCAGCGCGGTCCTCTTGCCTCGTGGTGAAGTATGTCCTCGTGCGAACACTACAGGTTTGCGGCAATCACCCTCCCGGCAGATGATCGATATTCGCAGGTAAGAGATGGACAAGGAACGATTGCTCCGCAAAATCGTGCGCGAAATCGACCGATGCGCTCTCTGTAAAAAAGGAGGCACGGGCAAGGCGGTAGCCGGCGAGGGGAGTGCGGCTGCGGCTGTTGTTCTTGTCGGTGAAGCGCCGGGCAAGGAAGAGGCGAAGATCGGGCGGCCTTTCATCGGGAGGTCCGGCAAGTTTCTGCGCTCGGTCATGGCGGGCATCGGGCTGCGTGAGCAGGAAGTCTTCATTACGAGCCCCGTCCATTATCTTCCCCTGCGCGGAATTCCCGCGAAAGCGGCAATTATTCATGGCCGTCAACATTTATTCCACCAGATCGAGATCATCGACCCAAAGATCGTCGTTCTTCTCGGGAACACCGCATGCATTGCGATGCTCAACAGCAAGCAGGAACTGTCCAGGGAGCACGGCAGGATCGTCCGGAAAGACGGGAGGACATACTTCACCACGTTTCATCCGGCCTATGCCATGCGCTTTCCTGAAGGGAAGGCGAAATTCATCAAAGATTTTGCAAAACTGAAAAGGCTTATTAAAAGGTCTTGCGAGTGATTCTGCAGCGGGATCATCTGTTGTTATTTGTTCGTTGTTTCATGGTCCCTGCTCTGGTATACTATTTACAGCTGTAGGGGTGAACGGACTTCGATAGGCATGGCCATTCCCAATATTGATTATAGTCTCTGCCAGGGTTGCGGCGGGTGCGCAGAGGCATTTCCGGATTTTTTTGAGATGCGTGACGACCGGGCATGGGTGGTCAATGCAGATCGTTTCCGCGTTGAGGAACATCCGGGCATACTGACCGTCTGTCCCTATTACGCCATTTCCCTAGTATGACGGAGTGCTTGCTTTTCTCAATTTCAAAATAGAACTGCTCCGCACGGTTTTCTATGATCCCCTATCCGCATATAAGTCCTGAAATTTTTCGTATCGGCCCTTTTGCCGTCCGGTGGTACGGGCTCATGTACGCCGTCGGCTTTGCATCATCCTTTATTCTGGTCAGGCATCAGATAAAGAAGCAGGCCCGAAGCCCGAAGGGCAAAGGCCAGGGGAAAGAAGGGAAAGCGCCGATACCCGAGGCATTTCTCGAATCGCTTTACACCTATCTGGTCTTCGGGCTCATCCTCGGCGCCCGGTTCGGATATGTGCTGTTTTACGATCTCTCAAGTTATTTGAAAAATCCTCTCGAGATTTTTGCTGTCTGGCACGGCGGAATGTCGTTTCACGGCGGGATGATCGGCACGCTTGCAGCGGGTTATCTGTGCTGCCGCAAATACAAAGTCGATTTCTGGACCGTGGCCGACCTGGTTGTCGTAACCGCTCCCATCGGACTCGCGGCAGGAAGGCTCGGGAACTTTATTAACGGCGAGCTCTGGGGCCGGGTCACTGACGTGCCCTGGGCCATGGTCTTTCCCGCCGGCGGGCCGCTGCCGCGCCATCCCTCCCAGCTCTACGAATTTTTTCTCGAAGGCGTGCTGCTCTTCACCATCCTCTGGATAGCCAAGGACAAAAAGCATAGGCCGGGCATGATGACCGCCCTTATTCTTGTTCTCTACGGCCTGTTCCGGTTCATCGTGGAGTTTTTTCGCCAGCCCGATGCCCAGCTCGGGTTCGTCGCAGGACCATTTACCATGGGCCAGATATTAAGCGCTCTCACTTCGCTGGCAGGCATCGCTCTGTTCCTGCTGCGGAGGAGAGCAGTTGCAGAGGATGCAGTTTCCAAGAAAGGCGCAGGCAGATAAGTACCCGTCCGACAGTTCCCCTTGTCGTTACATTCCTGTGGCCCCACCCTCAATCGCACCCTTCAATCATTTTTCCGGTTATGAACTAGTGTAGTGTCTCTCAATTAACTGGTGTTATGTCATGATTTGTGATAGGATGCTGTTCATGGCACGACACGCTTTAACCATAAACCTTACTGAGTCTGATCGACAAGAACTAGAGCAATGGGTGCGGGCTCATCGCACCCCGCAACAAGTTGCTCAACGGTGTCGAATTATTCTAGCCGCTGCGAATGGCCAACAAGACAAGGCCATCGCAAAGCAAATGCAAATCAATTATAAAACGGCTGCATTATGGAGGCAGCGGTTCTGTAGTGAAGGTCCGGACTGCCTTTGGGAAGTTGCGGCAGGTCGCGGACGTAAACCAGAGTTAACGGCAACCAAAATTAATAAAATAATTAATGCCACACTGCAAACGAAGCCTGCTGGAGCCACCCATTGGAGTTGCCGAACGATGGCTGAACAGCAGGGCGTGAGCAAAGCAACGATCAATAGGATCTGGCAAAGTCATCATATTCAGCCGCACAGAACCACGGGATTTAAGTTGTCACGCGATCCACGGTTCTTGGAAAAGCTTACCGATGTCGTCGGGCTCTATCTCAATCCTCCAGAAAAAGCATTAGTGCTGTGTGTGGATGAGAAAAGCCAGATTCAAGCGTTAGATCGTACACAACCGGGACTTCCTTTAAAAAAAGGGCGTTGCGGTACCATGACTCATGACTATAAGCGTAACGGCACGACAACCCTTTTTGCTGCGCTCGAATTGGCGCAAGGTAAAGTGATCGGTCAATGTTATGCTCGGCATCGCCATCAGGAATTTCTCAAGTTTTTAAAGCAACTGGATGCTGAATTCCCGGTCGAAAAGCAGCTGCACATAGTGATGGATAACTATGGCACGCATAAGCACCCCAAAGTCCAGAGATGGTTAACACGGCATCCACGTTTTGTTTCCCACTTCGTCCCGACCAGTTCAAGCTGGTTGAACCTTGTTGAGCGTTGGTTCGGAGAACTGACGGGAAAACGAATACGTCGCGGAGTCTTTGTCAGCGTGGACGCGCTCAAGAGCGCTATCGAAGAGTATTTGGCTGCTTGGAACAAAGACCCAAAACCGTTTGTATGGACCGCAACCGTTGAATCGATCGTTAAGAAACTTGGACGCTGCAAACAAACATTGGAGAAAATTCAGCCAGGCTGCACATTACCTCGCTCTCGCAAGAAAAAGGCTGATAACACCAGTCGTTTGTGAGACACTACACTAGTGTTGTAAAAGAAAGACGAGTCGGCATCCCGTGGACCAATCCGGATCAGGCCTATGGTTCTGTCGGGATTGCGACGCTTCGGAGTGCCTTCAGCGGACCCAAGGACTTCAAACGTTCGAGCTGTTTTTCACTGCGAACGAAGAACGAACCCGCGAAGGCAAGGGAATTGAGGGAAATATCTTCGAAAAATTCCTTCGACCGGGGGACAAGGAGCATCCACTCGCGGGTCATGAGAAAACAGTAGGGCAGGGTCTGGCGAATCTCTCCGTTTGCGGCAGGCGGAGTCATGCCGACATTCTTGAGCATATTGCTGTAAAACTCGAATGTTGTTTTTGCCGCGAGATTCGGTGATCTGGCGAGTCCTGGGCCCAGTCTCTGAAAGGCGTGGAGGAAGGAAAAGCCCGGAACCGTCGTAACATCTTTTCCCTCTGCCCGTACCAACAGCGGTTCGATCGGCACTGACGGTCCCTCAGGGGCCAGGGGAAGGGGCACGATCTGCAGATGTTTGTGTTGCTGGCTTGCTCCTGCCTCGCGTCCACCATTGTAGAACCCCAGACAGTCGAATTCAGCCATACAGATCCAGACGGCCTCGAAGTCATGTGCCGTCAGCAGCATCTCCTGATCCTCGAAGCGTCGTGTGACGATCAGGAGATGATGATCAACAACGTTAAACTTATTCAGGATTGCGACATGCGTGTCGGAGATGTCCGCAACCGTAAGGTCTTTCTCAGGTGGAAGAAAGGGATTGGCCTGCTTCTCCCCCGCGAAGCAGCTGTCTGCTTCTTCCGCGCCTCATCCTTGCGCTGCAGGCCCGCCAAAACCCTGACGAAAAATCGGATGCCGCTGTCTTCCAGAAAGGTATATTCCGTGGGTGCGGGCAACAGCGCGCCGGAAGCGAGCGCCCGCTCGGTAGTAGCGGTTATGCATTTCCATAGCGTTCCTTTTTGCAGAAGCATCGTTGGTTTTCCATCCGCCTGGAACTGTTTCAGAAGCGTCGAATAGGGAGAGTATAACATAGGGCAGGGGAGGAAATCGAATGGAAACAATAAAAAACACGACGCCGTCGCTCGTACCGGCTGATCACGCAGCCTCGTGTTTTAAGCGGTAAGTAATCCTTCCACGCTTAAGATCATAGGGCGTAAGCTCGACGGTGACCCGGTCGCCGGGCAGGATTTTAATATAATGTATGCGAAGCTTTCCGGACAGGTGGGCAAGAATCACAGGGCCCCCTTCCACCTGGACCCGAAATATCGCATTCGGGAGGGCTTCAATTACTTTACCTTGCACCTCTAGTACGTCTTCTTTGGGCATCGGACCCTGCCTTACTCTGACCATGTCCAGAGATTCTGACTTTATTCTGCGTGCTCACGATGGCCGTGCCATACATTTATTATAGCTCAAATTTCAGGATAAGAACTGGCTGTCATCAACAGAGCAATCACCGGGAACATGGAAAAAAGGGAGGAGAGAAATGAATGGGATGAAGAAGGGGAACGTTCGATAAGGGCTAGCGCCGGGCAAAGACAAATCTTTATTCCCTGCTACCCCTGCGGTCTACGACATAGCAGCTTTCGTTGGATTTTTTAGCGAGCTTCTTGAGTTCCGCGGCGACCTCCGCGACCTTGCCCGCATGCTGCACATGCGGTTTGTTCGTCGGCACTACGGCAATCGATATTCCGAGGAGAGGGATTTTTTGCTCAATGCCTTTCCGGTCCTTTGCAAGGTAGTGGCCCTTTGCCTTGTCTTCTTCTCCAAAGACGTCCGACGCAATGACATTGAATCTGGCGATAATGGTTTTGCAGACCGTCTCCGCGTTCTCCAGCGGTGTAATGAAAACGAAGTCATCACCGCCGATGTGCCCGACGAAGCCATTGTCCTTTGACTCCTTCACCGTATTCGACATGATCCGGGCGACCATGCGGAGCACTTCATCGCCCCGTGAAAACCCGTAAGTATCGTTATAGGGTTTGAAATTGTTAATATCGACGTAACAGACCGCCATCGACTTTCCGAGGGCCCGTTCGATTGCCAGCTGGATAGAGGTGTTTCCCGGAAGTTTAGTGAGGGGGTTGTTGTCAAAGATCCGCTGCAAGCGCTGGAAGGAAAGCAAAATGCGACTGAAGAGTTCGTCATAGTTGATCGGGAGTGAAACGAAGTCGTCAAGCGGGTACTGGTCCCAGGCCGTTGTTTCAATGTCCGCCCCGGCGATGAGCCCCACGACGGGGACAACGCTGAAATAGCTGTCCTGCTTCAGATCCCGCAAAATCTGCTGATACGACGGATCCGCCCCGGACAGGTCGATCAGCATAAGATCGGGCGGGTCCGAATAGATAAATCCGAGCACCTGCGACGGCTCAGGCAGGGACACGACCTGGTATCCTTTGCTTTCGAGACGGAGCCCCAGATGCGTGTGCAGGGTGCGGTCCCGGGAGAGCAGTGCGATCCTACGCTTTGGATTCATCATTTGCTTGAATTTCGAGGCTGAAATTTTTGACGTCGACCAGTTTGTCTTCGATCTCCACGATGATTGCTTCCAGGAGCGTCTCGTTCAGCCCAAGTTTCTTCCAGGCAACGGGCTGGATCCGGGGGACCAACTGGTCCCCGCTGAAGCCGAACCCCGAAGCCTTGATGAGGACATCGGCGATATGCACCACGGCGGTTTTGGTCTGATGGACCGAGGACTTGTCCACGTGATGATGGAACTCAACAGGTTCGATCAGTTTCTCCGGCAGAAGCCAGGAACGGGCGAGCCACCCGCCGATCTCTGCGTGATCGGTCTCGAGCAGCTCGCGTTCGGCCTCGAGCAAAGTTATGCACTTCTCTGCCATAAGCGACGTGAGCTGGTCGAAGTCTCTTTCGAGTTTGATTTTTATGATCACCTTCCCAATGTCGTGCAAGAGCGCCGCCGTAGAAATTTCTTCGGGGTCGGGCAGTTTGAGCGTCCGGGAAATAGTGCTTGCGGCGACGGCGACGCCCATGGAGTGTTCCCACAAGCCGACGACGTTTTTTTCCATGATATCGAAGATCGAACTGGTGATGGCAAGGCTTTTTACGACGTTTACGCCGAGGAGAATGAGCGCATTCGAGACCGTAGAGACCCGTCCGGGGAATCCGTAAAATGCGGAATTCACGAGCCGCAAGACCTTTGCAGAGAGCACCTGGTCGGCGGAGACGACCCTGGCCATCTCTTGCGCAGAGACTTTATCATTGTCTGCAAGAGAGCCGAGTTTCGCAATGATTCCGGGAAGTGTAGGCAACGTCTTGGTATCGCGTATGATGGCGCGGATTGCGGACCGCTTATCTTCCATCGGTTTCTCCCAGGGACCGGAAGATCTGCTTTCGGTACATTTCCTTGACCTTCTTCATCAAATCATCGTCTTCAACCCGGCTGAACCGTTTGTCGAGCGCCGCAAGCATCTCTTCCAGAGTAGCTTCACCTTCCACTTTCACGGGATGGCCTTCTACCCTCACCGACTGCACGCCCATCTGTGTCAGGCGTGAGATCAGCGACTCGGTAAGCTTGACGCCTTTGCCGCAGATGGTCATGCTCGACGGATCGTCGGAATTTCTTATTTCCTGGGCGAGCACCATGCCCGGCGCAGCCTGGGTAATAGGTATTTTTTGCATAAATTTTTATCTTTACGACCATGTGCTCGACAAAGCCAGAGGATTTACGCCACTGTTTGTATGGCAGGAGTGGTTTTTTTATTAGATACTATACACGAAAAAAACGGGAATTTGCGGAAATTTTTTTTAAACCATAAGCCGAAAAAAGGCAAGCACAAAGGAGGGACGCCTGCGCGTCTCGGAAGTAAACACATCCAAGACCCGCAGGCGTCGGGGGGGGCTGGGGTTAAGATTTTGACTCTGAACGTAAACGATGTCGGCTCAGTGAAAAGAGATGATAGCCGGAGTGACTTTCAGTAGTCATTTAGTTGACCGTATATATTGCAAAATGATTGCCAATGCTGCTTTTTCTGTAAAATCGGACGGTTATCCGGTGGAGTGAATGGCCTACCATGTCGAAATCTGAGCTTGTGACGGCGGTTTTGTAGTATTTCGGACTGGGGGCAAGAGGAGGATCGTAGCAAGGAAGAATATGACCACTCTGATCTGTTTATATGGAGACGCACTGCGATGCGTTGTCAGGCAGTCGGATGTGCTGAGTTCCTGGGCTTAGAGCTGTTCTATGATTGCCGCAGCGAGAAGTGGGAACATGATTTCATGGTGGCCGGTAAGCGCGAACCCTCTGCCGCCCCCCTGGGTGGGTCTGCGCACGACATTGGTGTTCGGACGGTAATGCTGGACGAAGTCCATATTGACCGTGGTGAAGTGCTGGAGTGAATGGCCGAGGTTCCGGACCAGAGTCACGGCTTTGAGGAATATTTCCGGGAGAAGGACAGCGGAGCCGAGGTTGATGTACACTCCGCCTTCGAGCTCGGATACCAGCGAGCAGAAGGTCACAAAGTCCCGGTGTGCAGCAGCACCGGTGGCGCTGCCGTCGAAGGAGGGGTGCATATGAATGATATCGGTTCCAATTGCGACATGGACCGTTACGGGGACGTTCAGGCGGATACCGGCAGCAAGAAGGCTTTTGTCTTTGTAAGGGAAAGGGCCGGAGTTGATCATCTTCCCGACAGCAGCGCCGATCCCCTCGTCCTCACCTGCAGATTTGATTGCATTGTTCAGCATGCTTCCGGTCTCTTCCGCCATGCCGAAAGCGCCGGAAAGGATCTCCTTGTCCACGTCTTCCGATGTCTGGCCGATGAATGCCAGTTCGAAGTCGTGGATGATTCCCGCACCGTTCAGCGACAGGCTCGAGATGATGCCGCGTTCCATGAGGTCGATGATCACGGGGCTCAGTCCGACCTTGATGGAATGGGCACCCATGCCGAGCATCACCGGCCGCTTGTCTTTCCGGGCCTGAACAACGGCGGCGACCACGTCCTTAAAATGTTGTGCAGCGAGAATGTTCGGGAGAGAGGAAAAGAAATCCTGGAAACCTGCGCCCTTGGTGTGGGGCCGGGAAAAATCATTGATCCGGACCTTGCTTGGCCGGCCTTTGAGCGAATAGGATTTAATATGAGAGATATCGATTTTTTTCATGCGGCTTATTTACTGTGGTTGCCGAAAAGTTCTTCGTCCACCATCTGGCAGATGGCATGACCGAGGGTTATGTGGGTTTCCTGGATCCTCGCCGTGACCTTTGTCGGGACAATGAAGGTAACGTCCGCCATCGCGGCCATTTTACCGCCAGTCCCGCCTGTTAAGATGACAGTCTTCATGCCGTTCTTTTTTGCCACGTCAATTGCCTTGATCACGTTGGGTGAGTTGCCGCTTGTGCTGATGCCGATCACCACGTCGCCTTCATGGCCCAATGCGGACAATTGTTTGGAATACACCTGCGAAAAATCGTAGTCATTGCTGATGCTCGTGAGCACCGCAGCATCTGTATTTAATGCGATAGCAGGAAGGGGCGGCCGTTCCATGAGAAAGCGGTTCACAAATTCCGCGGCGATATGCGAAGCGTCCATAGCGCTTCCACCGTTGCCGAAGAGTATCACTTTCTTCCCTTCGCGGAACGCCTGGGCTATGAGCTGTACTACGTCGATAATCTTGTCGATATTCTCTCTGACGAATTTGACTTTGATCTGGGCGCTCTCATCAAACGCTTTTATGATGGCATCTTTCATAAGGGACTCCCTGGCAGGAACTGAAGATCAGGCGTTTATTATAGGGAAAGGTGAAAAAATGTCAAGGTGAAAAGGCCTTGAAGACACGAGCTAAAGCTCAAACAAAGTAGGAACCCGGCACAATAGCTATGCAGCCGGGGCTCGCGGACGGAGAATCTGCCGCCACTCTCCGGATGCTGATGACCAGGAAGCAGCTGCAGATCGACAGGTCATCTTAAAATCCCCCGGTTCCTGCCGGGGGGTAATGCGTTCCACAGGAAAGGCCTCATGCTGACGCAAGGAGGGTACGTACGAGATCATCTGTTCAGGCAAGTAAATATTCGGCAAGGCGGCCGAATTCCTCGATCGTAAGGGTCTCTGCCCTCCGGCCGAGATCAATGCCCGTCTTATCCGAAACCGTTGCCATTTTTTCGTTGGCTACCTTGAGCTGTTTCAGAGAGTTTCTGAGCGTTTTCCTGCGTTGGGAAAACGCGGCTTTAACTACACGCATGAAGAAGTCCTCGCTTGTTAGATGGGTGGCGGGACAATCGCGTATCACGAGCGTCATAACTGCCGAGTCGACCTCCGGCCTGGGAGTGAATGCCCCCGCCGGCACCTTGAACTCGATCCTCGGGACTGCATATAATTGAACAAGCACGGAAAGGAACCCGTATTCTTTTCCGCCGGCAGGGGCCGCGATGCGCTCCGCGACTTCTTTCTGGAGCATGAGCGTGAGGCTGACGAACTTGCTCCGGTGCAGAATGAGTTTCTGAATGAGGGGAGTGGAAATATAATACGGCAGGTTGGCAACGACCTTCCATGATCCGCTCAGCGAATCGTAGTCATATTCCAGTGCGTCAGCATGGAGGAGGTCGAAATTGCGCGTTGCACCGAACTCGTCCTGCAAGAGAGGGATCAGCCGGTCATCCACCTCGATGGCCAGAACCTTCCGCGCCCGCTGGGTCAGGACGTGAGTAAGATGGCCCAGGCCAGGCCCGATCTCGATCACCTGATCATTGGGACCTATCCTCGCAGCGTCGGCGATTTTGTTCAGATAGTGCGGGTCCCGTAAGAAATTCTGGCCCAGGGATTTTTTCGCGCGGATGCTGTCGATCATATTGCTTATACTAACACTAATCCAATGATTTATAAACTGATATTGTCATGGACATGCGCAGGTGTTTGCAGATGACCGTATTATGAAGAAAAAGCTTTGAATTGGGCAAGCTGAGGGAACTTTCTTGTTCCGTTGCAATTGGACATCGAGGGTACTGGATTTAAGTAGTGTTTTCTGGAGAAAATGAACTTGTTAAACGGCCTGGTATTGCCGAATACATCTACTGCTCTGCAATGTCAATTTTATGTCGAGGGCAAAGAATCCCGATAGCATTATGCAAGTCATTTAAGTATGATTTCCAGGTTCAACATATCTTTTCTTATGACATGGCAGAGTGCTCAACACCTTTGACGGAAGTTGTCAAAACCATCGTACGACACCGGCATCAAACCCAAAATTGGGTCCGCCATTATTTAACCCGACAAATGTACTTGTTTTGATAGCGTAATCTTTATTCAGTACATGGAATACTCCAGCGTGGATTTCCTGAGGGCTTTGAGCGCCTGAAACAGTAGCACTCCTTCCTTCAAGGGAGCCATATAGCTCGGTAAACCCGAACACCTTTGAGATTCCCAAACCATAGAGGTAGACATCGTTGTAGCTGACGTTCGAAGGTGAACCTACTACAATGTAACCTCCAAACAAAGAAAGCTTTACATCGGCAACCTTCTGATGCGCGTTCAGAAATGCACCGAAATCCATTTCACCTGTACCCAGCCCTTTTGTGTCGTCAGCTGTTGGCAATTTTAAAGCGAGCGCGCCATCAAGAGAAAAACCGTTCGATGTTTCCACAACCAGCACTCTACCGCCTCGAAGAATTATATCGCCGATCCCACTTGTATCTTTCGTACCGCTCTGACTCTCACTCGATAAAAAGAGGTAGGGAATCGTTATGCTCACATCATAGACCGGGGTAACATAGCCAAGCCCTGTCGAAACATATCCGAGGTTTGATCGGTAAGGTGTGCCGAAAGTACCGGTTTTGTAGCCTCCGCTGATATCAAGATAGCTCCGGCCTTCCTCAGCACGCAGAGCTCCTGGCAGGATAAGAATAATAACCAGAGCAATGAGTGCGTGAACAGCCCGTGATAAGCACGTCCTCGCTGTGCAATGTGACGCATTTGCATGGGTAATGCAATCGGAGCGGTTTTTTTGCTTGAGTCTGTTCACGCACTTGTTCATGCTCTATTTCTCCTCTTTCTCGATGGTTCCCATCATATGCTCCATGTTCTTCATGCGCTCCTGCATTTTTTTCATATGGGCAGCATCCATCTTACCGTGCGACATCCGCTCTGACATCTCTTTCATATTTGCGGACATTTCTCCCATCATCTTGGACATATTCATCATCCTGCCATGATTCATGCCGCCATTGTGTTCCATGAACCCTGACATCTTTCCCATCATGTCGTTCATCTGTCGCATCATTCCGGCCATATCACGCATCATGTCCTGGCTCATCATCTGGTTGCCCATCATCTGTTGAGATTGTTGGGCCCCCATCATTCCTCCCTGCGGACCTTGCCCCCCCCCCGGTCCTCCCGGCCCACCCATCTGGGCAAATGCTGTTGCTGCTGTAAATCCGATCACTGCTGTTGCGATTACTAGTAACTTTTTCATGGTCTCCTCCTTGAGATTATTTCTTCTGTTGACATAAACTTCTCATATTTGAATACATTAATCACTTCAGTTAATAAGTTTGAAGCAAAGTACATTCATACGAAAGCGAAGATTGCGTGCAACTATAGCAATTATATTAGTACAGAATAAGATGGCTTAAAGTATCAGTTTTTTATACGCAAAATGTATCTGGATTATGAAGGTATTTAAGACAGCCGGATCGATCTCCGGCTGTCTTAAATTATTTATTGATGAAACGGAATTTCATGTAACAATATGTGATTATTAAATCGTTCCGTTCGACGCAGCCAGTGTGTTAATAAGGGTCTGCATGTCCGTAGTTGAAAGGCCGGATTTGTTCGCTGTTGACCCCATGAACGTGGTCATCGCAGTTGCAAACCCGCTTGTTCCAGCCGTAGGCTGCATCATGGTGCCACCACCGCCCATCATGCCGCCTCCCATGCCACCCATGGTTATCTGGGTGCTTCCTATCTTGCCGTTCATGACTCCGTCCGACGCATCGTTCATCATGGCCGTTATCAGTGCTGCGGGATCGGCCATGCCGATGGTCTGAGCATACTGAGACATGGCGGCAATGGCAATGCCATAGTTTTTCATGTCCGTTGTTGCGGTAGCGCCGGATCCTGATATTGCCGCATTCATCGGCATTGTCTGGAGGATGTCAGAGACCATGAAGTAGTTGCCAACTGCAGTATTCGCAGCCGTGATATTGGCATCAGACATGCCGTTCGTCATTGCCTGAGCCATTGCCTGGGCCATGGAGGTAAGGGGCGTCATCTGAATGCCCGTCACCGTGGCTCCGCTTGAGATGGTCGGAATGATTGCGGTCATCATATCACCGGCCAACATGCTTATGGTCGTGCCGGTTGCCAGGTTAGTATACGACCCTCCGCTCATCTTGAGCATGACAGGACCAGAATAGGCGCCGAGGGACAGGGTGAAGTTGCCCATACTGTTCGTGGTCCCGCTGGCAAGCTGCGCTCCCATGGCGCCGTCAGTCACTGCGTAGGCCATGACCGTCGTGTTGCCCATCGTCCCGTTAAATACTGATCCGCCAACCATCCCGTTCATCGGAGTTCCTCCTCCATTCGGAATGGTTCCGGTCGCCGAAGAAGTCAACTTGTTCATGAGCGTCGTCATGTCCGTCGCAGTTACGCCTGACTTATTCAGGGTGGACGTGATGAACGTCGCCATTTCCGTGGCCAGCCCGCTCGTTCCCGTAGTAGGAGTCATCATAGAGCTGCCGGCCATCATTCCGCCCATCATGACTGGGGTACTTCCCATCATGCCGTTCAAAACGCCGTCCGACGCGTCATTCATCATGGCCGTGACCATGCTGGATGAGGAGGTCATTCCCATGTCCTTTGCGGTCTGCGATATTGCCGCGATGGCCATGCCGTAGTTTATCATGTCCTGGGTCGCGGTACCGCTCGAGCCGGATACCAGTGGGTTCATGGGTGTCGTATGCAGGATGTCGTTCACGATGAAGTAATTTCCTATTGCGGTGTTCGCTGCGGTGATATTGGCATCCATCAAGCCGCCCGCCATATTATTCGCCATTGCCTGGGCCATGGAGGTAAGAGGGGTCACTTGAATTCCGGTAACCGTCGAGCCGGTAGCTAGCGTTGTCATAACGGCGGTCATCACATCGCCGGGAGCCATGGTCACCGTAGCGCCGGTTGCCTCATCCACGTAGGTCCCGCCGCTCATCTGCAGCATGAGGGAACCTGTGTAGTCGCCGATTGACATATTGAAATTTCCCTGACTGTCCGTTGTTCCACTGGCCAGTTGCATGCCCATGGTCCCATTAGTGATGGCAAATGCCGTTACTGTTCCTCCGCTGATCGGTCCCTTGACCGCTGTGCCGTTGATCATTCCGTTTGCGCCTGTTGTTCCTCCCGGAGTTGTTGCACTGCTTCCTCCTCCGCCACAACCAAAAAGAAGCGACAGAGATCCGATTAAAAGAGTGAGAGTTAACATTACCTTGAGTTTCTTGTGCTTTTGCATTAAGTACATCCTCCATAAAATAAACTAAATTTTACTGCAATTGTGAATTAGACGATACAACGGCAAAAAGGTTACAAAGAACTTTGCGACTTGTAATTTCCTTAATGTCGCCTCATCTATTTCTGAATACACCGACGCATGATAATTATCGATTTCAAGCAGAGGATAGTCGTGAAAGAACCATCATCGACGCATGCCAGATTATTGGGATTTACTCCGAGAAGAACAACGGCTTGACGTGACGGAATTAGCTACACGTGAGGCTAGTTCTATGACGATATTACAACCTCGCAACCAAAAATTTGCGTTGAAGAATAAGGCCCAATCTCATCTCTTTGTCTATTGTTTCCTTTCAGGCTAATAGCAGCGCCCTGCTTACTGTTTCGATGTTGTGCAACTTTACATTATCCAACTCTGCACAAAGTGATTCAATCATTAAAGCAAAATGCTACTATTCTTCTCTTAGTCTTTAGTATGGTTAAAGAGATAGCTGTGACTATTGCAAAACTAAACGATATTGGATCCATAATTTTATTTAATCTAGACTTCAGGTAGCTATGATAGCGTCTTGTAAGCCAAACCACCAACGGCCGAGAAGAATACGAAACAGAGCGCAAGCAGTGCTGACTTCTTGAGAGTTATGTTCATGCCGTCAACTGTGCTCCGTATTCTTTCATACGCCTTATTGTCCTTGTAACTCCGCAGCTCTCATCTTGTGCCATTTTGCAAATTCCAGGAATTCAGTTTTCAATTTTTGGGCATCTTGTATGATCGCATCGCAGTGGTTTTCCATTTCTTTCATTCTGGCTGATGGCGTAAGCTTTTCATTAATAAAGAAGCGTTTTTTGTAATCAGTTTTCATTTGCTGGTGCTCTGCAATTATCGCATCTTGGTCAGCAGCTTTGCCTTCGTATGATTTTGCCATCGAAAGATGGTCGGCTGCAACCTGCGCAGGCTCTGCTGCATACAAATTATGGGACAGAGCAAGGCCGATCATAATCACTAAAATCAATATTGCAATGTTACGTGTTTTCATTTTTCCCTCCATAGAATGTTTGACTGCTAAATATAAATTCTCAGAATTTTTTTTTGTACTTATCTGATAATTCACTTTCACCTCCTTGAGTGATATAAATGCAATGAACGGGCCAAAAGGAGGTCTAAATTATTGATTGGAAAATCAAGAAATTACGTGAGAAATAAAAAAGCACGCGCCACGAATTGAAGCGCATGCTCAATGAAATGTATTATTTCATACAACCGGATTTAGCAGAAGGTGAGCATCTCCGAATGTGAAAAGATACTTAAGTTAACGTTTATTCTTTCTCATTACTAATTTGCTTCTTATTTTTTCAAACTTGTAATGTAATTAACAAGATGCCACCGCATCTCGTCCGACAATTCTTTCCTGAATCCTTTCATGGCTGTTTTCGCTACGCCGTCCGTAATAACATGAAATATTTCGCCGTCAGTGTTTCCGTGGATCCGAACCGGTGTTGAAAGATTTGGGCCTGTTCCTCCTTTTCCAGCTTCTCCATGACATGCTATACAGTGCTTCGCGTATAGTTTTCTACCCTGAGCGATGGACTCTTCAGTCTTTGAAATGGGATTTATTATCTTCGCATATTCCGGGTGTCTATGGTGCTTGTGCTGATGGCTTTCTTCTTGGGTAAACCCATCAAGAGACAAGAACAACAACAAGAGCAACGCGATGACCAGCAACATGATCTTTCGCATACTATTTCTCCCACTCCCTTATATTCAATAAAGCTCGACTGGTTTTATTTCAGTAACCGTTAAATTCTTGCCGCCCGGAGCCGCAGCGCATTGCCGATTACTGAAACCGAACTAAAGCTCATGGCCGCCGCAGCGAAGATGGGACTTAGAAGGATTTGGCTTCGGCATTCTTGAACAGCACGCCTGCCGTGGCGCCCTTGCCCATGGAAACCATGATGGACACGGGCGTCGCGAGACCCAGGGCGCAGGGGCAGGCGATGATCAGCACGGCCACTGCATTCACCAGAGCGTAGACCAAACGGGGCTCAGGCCCAATCAATGCCCATACAATGAAAGTTATGACCGCGATTGATACCACGATCTGCACGAAATAACCGGCGATGATGTCCGCCAGTTTCTGGATGGGTGCGCGGCTCCGCTGGGCCTCGGCCACCATGTGGACGATCTGCGCCAGCAGAGTCTCGGCGCCGACCTTCTCGGCCCGCATGATGAATGAGCCCGTCCCATTCACGGTAGCGCCGACAACGCGGTCGCCTTGATGTTTTTCCACGGGGATCGATTCGCCGGTGATCATGGATTCGTCTACACTGCTGGATCCCTCTACGACGATGCCGTCCACCGGCACTTTTTCACCAGGTCGTACACGCAAGAGATCACCGGCATGCACGTGCTCGAGTGGGACGTCCTCCTCGGTACGCTCTTTTACGCGTCGCGCGGTTTTTGGCGCAAGCCCAAGCAGGGCCTTGATGGCGGCTCCTGTCTTGCTCCTGGCTCGAAGTTCCAGTACCTGGCCCAGCAGCACAAGAGCCGTAATAACGGCGGCAGCCTCGAAATAATTCGCCACTTCCC
Source organism: Nitrospirota bacterium (assembly GCA_963754875.1). Taxonomy (GTDB): domain Bacteria; phylum Nitrospirota; class UBA9217; order UBA9217; family UBA9217; genus JAJYKN01. The sequence goes on along the minus strand of CAVWHO010000015.1, from coordinate 29,354 downwards.
CGTTTACGCTGCGGAAAACGGTGGGGAACATGCCCGGCAAGAATGCGGCAAAGAGGCTATAGGCATAGGAAATGGCAACGCCGAGGCCGATGAGTGTGAACATGTTGGGGTTCCAGGAAATTATCGACTTCCACCCGCGCACGAAGAACGGCCAGCCGCCCCAGAGCACAACGGGAGTCGCCAGGATCAGTTCCAGCCACTTTCAACATCTCCATGGGAACGAACTTCTCCGGCGAGATCGCGGGGAAGTAGCCGCCCATGGTGATATACATGAGCGGGATCGTAAGAACAGTGCTAACCTTGAACCTACGGGTCATGTCAATGAGTTCTGGGTTCGTTTCTTCTTGGGCAGAGATTGTCTTCGGTTCGAGCGCCATGCCGCAGATGGGGCAGCTTCCAGGCGCATCGCGCACTATCTCTGGATGCATCGGACAAGTCCACTCTATTTTGGACGAAGCCATAATCGGCTCGACCGGCTCCAAGAGCATGCCACACTTGGGACAGGCGCCCGGTCCTGCTTGTCGAACCTCGGGGTGCATGGGGCAAGTGAACATTTCTCCGTATTCTGGTTCTTTCGTTTTGAGTGCAGACACCGCTTTTCCTTCGATGAAAGCTTCCGGGTCTTTGTCGAAATCTTCTTTGTAGGATGAAGAGCAGAAGTAATAGGTTGTGCCTTTGAATGAAGATACGGCTGCTTCATCGGAATGTTCGATAGTCATCCCGCATACAGGATCGTTAACCTTCATTGTTTCCTCCTGTCGCCGAATACTGACATCCCGCGTTGGGTTTGTCATGCGTTCTTGAGCTATCACAATTCTAGCAGAAAAGGTTGACTCTCTATCTGCATTCAGTGCTTTAAGTCAACTTTTAGAATATCTATATCGGTATGGTCGAAAGTAATTAAAACCTGAACACTCTCTCGTTTGCGCCACTATGTCCTCAATCACAAAGTCCACTTCATTTAGTCTTCTGTAAAAAATCATTTTCCATGATAGACCTCGGTAGGATTAAGTTATAAAAAGGAAGGCATCAAATTCCTTCATGAGGTCGCTCTTCTGAACTAACCGGAATAGGTCTATTGGATTCGCTCGTCGCGTTTGGAATAGCCGATCTCTCGTTGAAGGAGAGCAAAGAAGCATGTGGCGAAATCTAATGTGTGGATGTTAGGGGAAATGTTCAGAGGTCTGATAGGACTTTCTTAATCAACGCTTTTCACATGATAGCCACTTTTAAAATACTCACAATTAGGACAACAAACAAGTTTATCATGATAGTTCTCATGAACCTCGCCGTTACATATCGTTCCTAATACTATGGCGCACTTTCTGCCGTTCGATGGATAAGCAGGGCAAGCATCTTTATTCTCGCACTTATTAAAATCCCAGCAGTTCACGACTAGCTTCTTTTCCGACAATCGCTACAAATAGCTATGTATATTGTCTAATCAAACGTTTCTGTGACCAGTCCAGTAATAGCGTACGCCCATACATAAAGTACTGCTATTTCAAGGGGTTTTCCTTCATCTTTGCTACATCCTGCATTCATACCGATAATGATAGCATAAAAAGTTCCATTTAGGATTCAGCGTATGATAAAACTGCTCCTGTTTCTCTGGACCTTATGAAGTGTCAACGGCGCAGGTCGTCTCCACTGGGGTGGGAGTCTATTTTTGTTTGTCAAGTGGGTAATGCTCATATGCCCGTTCTTCCACGAAGATATGCTGGACCTAAAAAAATGTCAACGATATCTAACAGGGTGTCAACCCGAAGTAGAAATATCCATTCCTACCAAGATAGAAATTTACGGTTTTAGGGAGCGCCTGGACGGGGGTGTCGCACGTGATATCGTATGGTGAGAGTGGGTAGATATTGATTGAAGAATTCGAGTTGAAAATTACATTATTGCAAAGGACTGATACTCCACGAATTCAGGATGTTTATAATGCAACGAGAATAATTCGATTTTTACAATCTTGATTCAGTATTGTGCCACGCCGCTGCTCTATGTGCTTCTACGCGGAGATGCACCCGTTCGTAGGCCTGCAGTATCTTGATAATCTCCAGGATGTTGTCAGCTCTCGGATTTCCGCGAGGTCCTAGCATGCGATGAACGCTTTTATCGGTTTTTTTCTGTTTTTTTGCAAGCTGCTGAAAGGTTATTGTCGCATTAATGTAATCACGAAGCATAGCCTTACCGGCGTCAAGATCGCCCGCAAGCAATTCATTTACAGCTTCGGTTAACATCTGCCGACGAAAAGTTGGGTCGGACGTTGCACGATCCATAATTGTTGTCCTAAATTTGCGCGTAATAGCCATAATGTCTCCTTACTTCTTTTCTGCGCCGTCCTGTCCGAAATATATTCGATAACCAGGACCAAAGGCTATTTTGTATTCTGAGACGCCTTTTCCCACCGCTTTGACGTTTGAAAAGTTGCCCTGCTCTAAACGATAGAGAGCCACGGTAACTTTGGCCGCAGCAAACGCATCCAAGCCAGCAAACCACTTTGCAAAGGGCGATGACCCGTTGCTCAGATATTCTGTTACTTTCCGATAAGGCATTTATGATTTATAAAGTAACATAAATGTTACTATAAGTTAATGGTTATAACTTACCTGAGGTGCTCTGCTTTAATAAAAGATTCGATATGAAATATGGACTTTTGGTTATTTTATCAGATGTGCAGAGTTCGGAAGAATCAGTGATACTATTTTTCTATGTTTGCCACTGTGAGCCGTGAAATACAAATAAGTTTATCTTGTTCATTATAAATTTTGATTTCCCATATTTGAGTAGTGTTTCCAACATGAATTGGCTTCGTTACGCCGGTAACCCACCCATCAGTTACGGGACGTATATGATTTGCGTTAATTTCCAGTCCAACTATCGCTTTCTTTTCTCTGTTTATACATAATCCTGCCGCGACACTCCCTAATGTTTCGGCCAATACAACCGAAGCCCCACCATGGAGTAAACCGGCCGGCTGTTTTGTTCTGTAATCGACCGGCATCTTCGCTTTCAAATAATCATCACCTATCTCCATAAATTCGATCCCGAGATGATCGGCTAATGTGTTTTTTGATCGCGCTTTGAGCTGGTCCAATGTTGTCTGAGTTTTCCACAGGGCCATTTATTATTTTCCTTATTCTCAGTATTGAAGACGACTATATGCCTGATGCTAAATCTTGTCAATAATTCTGACAAGGGACGTCGAAGGTATTTTTGGGTATGCATTAAAATTCGTAATGAAGTGTTGACCTGTTGCTAAGAGTGGAAACACCAATGTTTCAGGATGCAACATACACCAGGTCCCAAAAAAGCTAAGTGAAGAGTTTGGAAAATGTTAAGCTAGAATTTATACTCTTTCCTTGAAAAATGAAAGAAGTCCAAGGCAATATCTAGATTTTATTTGCCTTACCAGGCAGTCCTTGTTCGTTATCCCAGCGTTGTCAAGGCTGAGATTAGCAACGTTCTTTAGGAAATGGTGACTACCGGAGGGTACGCTACCGGGTCATCCACGAACGGGAACGTACGGTGAGCAACGCGGTCGGAAAAATCCAGAACAGAGTAAAGAAAGAAAAATAAGCGTAAAAAATTCCATAGATGAAATCCCAGGAGCGTTCGCTGTGCAGGTAATAGAGCGTATAGAGCGACGATATGAAACCGATCGCAAACAACAATCGCAAAATGACTTGCGGATCGTGTATGGAGATGATGAAAAGAAGAGCCATAATGCTATAGTTGACAGGATAGCGAAGGTTGGTTACCAGAATGTCCATGAACGCGATCAAACGGGCGAAGGGAGGACGTTTCCAGATGATGCGCGCAAAGCGAACTTCCTCCTTAATGTAACTCCGATCCCAGCGGAGATACATCCCGGAAAGCTTTGCATACGTGCGGGGAGCGATTGTGTGTACTACGGCCGTCCTTTGATAGACGGTATCGTACCCACGGGAAAGTATGAAGTTTGTCAGGGAACGGTCCTCACCGTAGGTACAAGGTTCGCCGAGAAAGGTCTGGTTGACCCATGCGTCAAGCACTTCCCTGACAACGCGGGTGCGGTATGCAGACAGTGCGCCGGGACAGCAATATACCGTGCCGTATGTTGACTGGGCGGCGCGCAAGAAATCGAAGGAGAGGATAAAGCGAACATGCAGCATGCGGGGGATGATCCCTTTATTACGATTATAAACGAGGACCTTGCCCGCGACAGCCCCGATTGACGGGTTCCGGAAGGGTCCCGCCATCGCGAGCAGCGTATGGGGTTCGATCACGCTGTCAGAATCGATAGTGATGACAACCTCGCCGCGCGCCCGGCGAAAGCCCGTTTCAAGAGCAGCACGCTTACCTTTGTTCTTCGGCAGTCGGATTGGTGTTACCAACTGAGGGTGACGGCCAGCCGCGGCTCGAATGTAGCTCCACGTGTCATCCGTGCTCCCATCGTCAACAACAATGATCTCGAGACGGTCGGAGGGATAGTTCGCAGCCACTGCCGAGTCGATTGATTTCTCCACCATGGGTCCCTCATTGAAAGCCGGAATAATCACCGTGAGCAATGGCGCATCAGCCGGGTCTGCCGGATCAATGGGGCGATAGCGAAACCAGAGCAGGGTTCTGAAGAACAAAAGCAAGATGCCCATAGACGACCATAGCATGCTCGGCTTGATAAGCATCGAAGCCCAGTGCCCACTCTCGGCAAACCGGAACAGAGACTGAAAGGCCTTGCCGGTAATAGTTGCATAAAAAATAGACAGGAGACTGATAAGAATAAGACAGCGAAGTAGCCACTCCCAAGATGCAGGAGTGGGTTTAGTCCGCATAACGAAATAGGGCGAAGGCAGGCACTTTGATTCCTGAGACGACATCTGATTTTTTTCCTTTCCAGCTTTCCGTGTTACGTTAAATATGACCTCGTCTTAAAACTGCTGCATAAAAGTATGGTCGAAACACCAGGAACAATGCCCGTGCGCCCGTGAACATACCATTTAACAGTGGGGCAGTCAACAACAGAATCTGAAGGGCAAGGCAGCTTCATACCTGCATTCTCGGATCGAGTTTGTCCCGTAAAAAATCTCCGAGGATATTAAAGCTGATAACCGTGATGCTGATGGCAATACCGGGAAAGATCACCATCCAGGGCGCGGAATTTATGAACGCCCGGTTTAAACTGATCATCGAGCCCCACGTCGGTGTTGGCGGCTGGACGCCGAGCCCGAGAAAAGAAAGCGCTGCTTCGAGCAGGATGAAGCCACCCACGCGTAAACTGCCAGCGACAATGATCAAGGGGAGCGCATTCGGCAGGATGTGTGTGGAGAGTATCCTCGCGGGCGCCGCGCCGAGCGCGCGCGAAGCTTCTACATAGGTCTGCTCCTTGAGAGAAAGTGTGATGCCGCGAACGAGCCGCGCAAACCCGGCCCATCCCACGAGTGTGATAGCGAGCATAGCAGAAGTCAGTCCCGCAGGCATGACGGCGCTGATACCGATAGCGAGAATCAGGCTGGGAAAGGCGAGGAAAATGTCAAAAAACTGTGAGAGAACAGCATCAACCCTGCCGCCAAAATATCCGGCAACCAACCCGAAGAAGATACCGATACAGAGGGAGAAAAAAGCGGCTGCGACTCCGATCGTTAAAGAAATACGTGCGCCATAAAGAATGCGAGCGTATATGTCTCGTCCTATACTGTCCGTACCGAGGATGTGTGTTTTGTTTGGTGGTTGCTTGAGGCTGTCAAGATCGGCATCTTCTGGATTATAACGAGTGAGGACAGGCGCGGCCAAGGCGGCAATCACGAGTGTCACGAGAAGGACTGTCGCGATCATTGCAGGGATATTTTTTGCCAGGTCCTTAATGGAAAAATAACTAAGCATGAGTTTGTGCGACGTAGCCGTCAATTTGGTCTCGTCCTTCCCCTGTTGACTGTGAACTTCTAAGCTTCACCTTTTACCCTTACCCGCGGATCAAGGAAATGGTACGAAATATCCACGATCAGGTTCATGGCCACAAAAATGACGGCGCCGAAGAGCACGACCCCCATGATGACGGGGTAGTCTCGTTTAATAATACCATCCAGAGCATAGCGGCCGAGGCCGTCCCAGCCGAAAATGGTTTCGGTCAGCACCGCACCGTTCAAATACGAGCCGAGGTCCAGGCCGATGAGCGTGACGATGGGGATTAGTGAGTTCTTGAGTGCGTGCTTCAATACGACTGCCGCTTCCGAAAGTCCTTTGGCGCGGGCAGCTGCAACATAGGGCTGGGAAAGGGTCTCGAGCATTGTCGATCGGGTAACGCGGGTGATGTAGGAAAGAGAAAATGTTCCAAGGGTAGCTGCCGGAAGAATGATGTAGATAAGGCTGCCGCTGCCCATGCCCGACGGGGGGAGCCATCGAAGATAAAAGGAAAACAGGAGCATGAGGGCAAGACCGAGCCAGAAGACCGGGACCGAGATGCCCCCGACGGATACGAGCGTGACGACGCGGTCCCAAACCGTACCCCGGTTCATTGCGGAGAAAACTCCCAAGCCTATGCCGAAAAAAGACGCAAAGAACATCGCGGCAAGCGCAAGTTTGACCGTGTTCGGAAATTTCTGGACAAGGTCATCGGAGATTTTGCGGTTTGTGTAGATAGAACGCCCGAACTGACCGGTACAGACGCGTTTCAAGTACAGGGCATACTGATAGGGCAGCGGTTTGTCCAGACCCAGTTCAGCGCGTATCCGGGAGACGGTCTCAGGAGTTGCACGCTCGCCCACCATACCCACGACGGGATCGCCGGGAAGGTGCTTCATCAGTATGAAGGTTATCAGGGAGATGCCAAGGAGCGTGGGGACGAACAGGAGGACCCGTTTCAGAATATAGAGCGCCATGGATAAGCTGAATCTTACACAATCCTCTCATAAACCGCAACCGCAAAAAACAGGTGTAAGTGCTTTTGGGTGCGGCAACGGTTACCGCTTTCTCGACACCGGCACGTAGTACTGCGTGCCCTGTTTCATGCTCAGGATCTGCTTCAGAAGATCGTCGAGGTCTTCCCTGCGGTATACAAAATCGATCTCGGAGGTGTTGATAACAAGGAGCGGAGTATCGCTGTACCGGAAAAAAAACTGGTTGTACGCTTCGTTGACCGCGGCGATATATTCGTGATTGATCTCTTTTTCAAAGGCTCTGGCGCGCAATTTGATGCGGCGGAGCAGCGTGTCCGTGTCCGCCTGGAGAAAGATCACGAGGTCGGGCTTAAGAATTTTCGGTTCAAGGATCCTATAGAACTGTTCGTACAGCGCCAGTTCATGCTCATCGAGGTTCAGATAGGCGAAAATCCTGTCCTTGTCAAAGAGGTAATCGCTGATGGTGATCCGCGTGAAGAGGTCCGGCTGCGTCATTTCCCGCTGCTGGCTGAACCTGCTCAGCAGAAAGAACATCTGCGTCTGGAACCGGTAGCGGGCAGGGTCGCGGTAAAAATCCGAGAGGAAAGGATTGTCCTCCGCGCGTTCAAGAAGGAGATGCGCCTTAAGCTCATCGGCGATCAGGGTCGTGAGGCTCGTTTTGCCAACGCCGATGGGGCCTTCCGTAACGATGTACCTCGTATGCCGAAGAGAACCGATTTTTTCGTTCATGATGGATTGGCCGGTGCGTCACAGAGCGCTACCCGGTGGTCGTCACGAAGACCGTGAAGAAGTTGTGTGACTGCCATATTGAGGACCGGATGCACTGTTTCAGGAGCGATTTCAGCAAGCGGGATCAGAACAAAGGCCCGCGTTGCCATCAGGGGGTGAGGTATCGTAAGCTCCGCATCGTTGATCACCTGGTCCCCGTAAAAAAGAATATCGAGATCGATTGTGCGCGGGCCCCAGCGGACCAGCCTGCTCCGGCCGAGCGCATCCTCGATCACGTGGCAGCGCGCTAAAAGCGCCGCAGGAGACAGCAGCGTTTCAATTGCTGCCACGGCGTTTACAAAGTCTTCCTGGTTTGCATAACCGACAGGCTCGGTGCAATAAAAGGAAGATACCTTGACCAGACGACCGGCCTTGCCCAGCATTTCGATTGCCCGCCGGCACGTGCCAAGTTTGTCGCCCATGTTCGAGCCCAGCCCGATGTATGCAATGACTGACATAGATTTCTAAATGTACGCTGGAAGTACCGTGCATCATGAATCCCGCGACTTGCAATCCCCCGACTTCCTGCCGGGGGTATTGCGTCGTAAACCGCGCCATGCACTCGTTTATGGCCGCGTTTTCGCAAGAGCAGGCTACGCTATTGCACTCGCAAATGCTGGGTGCAGGCGGGCGGCTGCGTTATTAGAGGGAGCCTCAGGCTCCTGCCGGAGGGGGGCCGCTCATGAATGGTGCGTCGTCGTGATACGCTGCCTAGAATTCAAATCGCAGACCGCCCATTCTCTTTCTGAATTCCTCGAGCACCCGTTGTTCGTCAGCCTTGCCTTTGGACTCAAAGGTCGCCGAGAAGCGGATGTACGATCCGGCATCATCCCAGGGCACTGTGCTGATCAGTTTTTCGGTGATTAAAAATTCGGAAAACTCTTCGGCATTCGAAAACGTCTTGCCGTTCTTGACGCACTTAGGCATTTTCACGTAGAGGTAGAAGGTGCCTGCCGGCATTCTTGCGTTAAATCCCATTTCCGCAAGGACCGAGGACATGGCCCTGAGCCTCCGCTCGTACTTGGCCCTGATCTCATCCGTAATCTCCGGATGATCGAGAGCGTAGACACCTGCTTTTTGAATGGCCTTGAACTGGCCAGAGTCGTAGTTGTCTTTTACGTTTCCATAGCCCGCAATCACCCTTTCGTTTCCGGCGACAAACGCGAGTCTCCAGCCGGTCATATTGAACGCCTTCGAAAGAGAATGGATTTCTACGCCGACTTCCTTTGCCCCCGGCACCGTAAGAAACGAAAAGGGTCTGGAGCCGTAGGTAAGAGCGGCATACGCCGCGTCGTGCACGACGACGACACTGTTCTCTTTTGCAAAGCGAACAATCTTTTCAAAGAAGGCCATCGTCGCACCCGCGCCCGTGGGATTGTTCGGATAATTGATGTAGAGAAGCTTGGTCCGTTTTTTAACGTCCGGAGAGAGAGAATCGAGGTCAGGCAGAAAATCGTTCTCCTCACGGAGCGGCAAATTCACCACGCCGCCGCCGTACCAGCGGGTGTGGGTAGCCATGATCGGATATCCGGGTACCGTCATGAGTGTTATATCGCCGGGATTGATAAATACTGCCGGGAACATGGCGAGCACAGGCTTGCTGCCGATGCCGTGGAGAACTTCGGTGTCCGGACTGATGCCGCCGACGCCATAGACTTTTTGAAGATACCGGGCAGCCGCGTCCTTGAACTCCTGGATTCCGTTGTCCGCGTAACCGCGGTTTTCCGGATTCTCCGCTTCCTTCTGGAGTGACTGCACAACGCCGGGGAAAGCCATTTCATCGGGCTCACCGACGCCGAAGTCTATGAGCTCGACGCCAGGATGGGCCGCCAATGCAGCCCGCTTTGCCCGTTTGATCTTCTCGAATTTGTATATTTTATGTTCTTTGCCGAACATCGTGCCGCCGAGCCGATCGGCAAAGAGGGATTGAACATAGGGTTCGTTCTCTGTTGTCACCAATAATTCCTCCGCGAGTTGATAAGTGAAAAAAGTTCTTAAAATATCACTGAACAGAATTGAGTAACCTTCCGATCCCCTCAATCCTTACCTCAATCTCATCTCCATGGCGCATCGGCCCGACGCCCGCCGGCGTGCCGGTGATGATGAGGTCGCCGGCATTGAGCGTCATGATCTCTGAGATAAAACTCAGCAGGCGATCGACGCTGAAAATGAACTGCGACGTCCGGGAAGACTGCATTCGCCTTTCGTTATGATAAGACTCGACGAGAAGATTTCCCGGGTCGAGGTCGGTTTCTATCCAAGGGCCTACAGGACAAAAGGTATCGAATGACTTGGCGCGCGTCCACTGGCCGTCTTGCTTTTGCAGGTCCCGGGCAGTAATATCGTTCGCGCACGTATAGCCGAGTATGTGGCCTGCCGCCTCTTCAGCGGAAACGCAGCGCGTCGCGTTCCTGATCACGACCCCCAGTTCCGCTTCATAGTCTATCCGGCTGCTCATGGCAGGTACTACGATCCTGTCGCCCGGTCCGATTATGGTGGTCGGTGGTTTCAGAAAAATAATTGGGTTTTCCGGTATTGGAAAACCCAATTCAAGGGCGTGATCACGGTAGTTCAGTCCCACGGCAACGATCTTGGAAGGCTTGCACGGGGCCAAAAGTTTCACCCCGTCGAGACTGTAGGTTGCCGGCAGTATTGTCAATGGGCCGAAGAAACCCCCATCCAGCTCCTGAACCGTATCGCCCTGCACGATGCCGCAGGCCTCTCTTCCTTCAACCTGAAACCGAACGAGCCGCATCCAGCCCCCGGAATTACTGTTTTTTATCGATCCACTCGATCAGTTTCTCTTCAGGAAGATAACCCGAAAGCACCGTGCCATCGTCACGAACCAGCGTCGGCGTACCGTTGAAATCGAGCGATTTAGCCAGCTCCTTGTTTTTTTCGATCTGGTCCGCGGGGCAGGTGGGTTCAGGCACTGACTTGCCGGCAAATGCCTCGTTAAGCATTTCAGCTGATTTAGAGCACTGGATGGCCTGAGCTTTTTTAAATGCGTCCTTGTGCATCGGAAGAGGATTCAGGATGATCTCAAAGGCAATGTCCTTCCGTTGAGGCAAAATTTGCCTGATGACTTTGTGAAGCTCCCGGCAGTAGGGGCAGTCGGGATCGCTGAACACGATGACTTTCTTTGACGCGTTCCTGGAACCCAGCAAGATCGCATGCTCCAGGGGAATTTTTGAAACATCAACTTTCCGGGGTGGCGCCTGCTTGCCGATTGCCTCGACAGGAACGATCTGTCCTGCAATGAGAAATTTTTTTGAGTAATCCAGGTACAGAACCCCGTGTTTTCCTTCCCCCGCGCTCACGTCGATCTGCCACACCCCCTTGATCGGGGCCTCCTTGATGTCAGTGACAGTGCCCGTGGGAACGACTTTTTTTACAAGGACCTCCGCGTCCTTCTTGTCGAGTTTATGGCATTCTATGCAGGGTTTATCGCCCTTTTTTGGCGGGAAGGCATGAGCAGTGACTGCCAGGAACGGTAGGCTCAGAAGAGCAAGTGTGATGACAAGGCTGAACGATCTTTTCATTTTCGGTTTCCTTTCAAAGAAAAATTCTGCTTTGTTTCAGGTGCTGCGTTTAAAAAGGCTCGACACACCCAAATTTTTAAGGCGTTCATTTCAACCCGAGCACATCCTGCATGTCGTAGAGCCCGGGTTTCATGCCCACGACCCATTTCGCCGCACGCACGGCCCCTGCCGCGAATGTATCGCGGCTGTGTGCTCGGTGGGTGATCTCGATTCGCTCGCCTTTCCCCGCGAACATCACGGTGTGATCGCCGACGATGTCCCCGGCGCGGAGCGTCTGAATGCCGATCTCTTTTTTCGATCGTTCGCCGATCATGCCTTTTCGGGCATAGACACCGACTTCGTCGAGGTTCCGGTTCACGGCCTGGGCGATCACCTGAGCCATCTTCATGGCCGTGCCCGAGGGCGCATCCTTTTTCATGCGGTGATGGGCCTCGACGATCTCCATGTCATAGTCCTCACCGATCGTTTTGGCGACTTCAGCGAGGATCTTGAAGCAGAGGTTCACGCCTATGCTCATGTTCGGGGAGAGCACGCAGGGGATCTTTTGGACGTACTTGGCGACCTCGTCGAGCTGTTCCGGAGAAAATCCGGTCGAGCCGATGACGGCTGCTTTACCGTGCTCGGCGCAGGTCCGTATGTGCTCAAGGCTGGCCTCCGGCATGGTAAAGTCGATAAGGACATCATTGGCTTTAAGCGCGGCAACGAGGTCATCAGTCACAAGGGTCAGGACCCCGCCTGCCGGGAGCCCCGCCGTTGCGCAGGCGTCCTGGCCGACAAGCTGATGCCCCTTACGCTCGATCGCCGCTGAAAGGCGGATGCCTTCCGAGGTCGAAAGGACATTGATGATGCGCGAACCCATCCTGCCGGCTGCGCCAGTCACCACTGCTTTAATCATAATTCACCTCAGGTATTCAAACATGGATTAACGGACAGCATGGGAAAAAGGAACAAGAATTTCCACTGCATCCTCTTTGGCACATGCTTCTGATCAGACCAGCCCGTAGTCCTTCAAGGCCTTACTGAGCCTTTCCTTGTTCGCGTCAGCCATGGGGCACAGCGGCAACCGGAACTCACCGCCGATCCTGCCCATGAGCGCAAGCGCGGTCTTGACCGGGATCGGATTGGTCTCGATGAACATGGGGCTGTGGAGCGGCTCAAGCTTATAGTGAAGCTTGAGGGCCTCGTCGGTCCTGTTCGCAAAGAACGCATCGAACATGGCGGCACAGTCCGCAGGCGCGATGTTGGCCGTCACAGAAATAGCACCAACGCCGCCGAGGGCCAGGAGCGGAAACGTTGTAAAATCGTCACCGGAGATGACATCGAAATCCCGGCCGCAGAGCCGGATGATCTCGCTCACCTGCTTCATGTCCCCGGTCGCTTCTTTAATGCCGACAATGTTTTGCTTTTCACGGAGACGCGCCACCGTCGCAGGGAGCATGTTGACGCTTGTTCTGCCCGGCACATTGTACAGAACGATCGGGATGTCGACCGAATCGGCCACGTTCATAAAATGCTGGTAAAGCCCTTCCTGTGTCGGTTTGTTATAGTACGGCGTGATGAGCAAAACGCCGTTCGCGCCCGCCTTCTGCGCGTACCGTGTGAGCTCCAGCGTCTCGGACGTCGAGTTGGAGCCCGCGCCGGCCACGACGGGGACGCGGTTGTTCACGGTTTTGACCGTAAACTCGATAACGCGGTGGTGCTCCTCATGAGACAGCGTTGCGGACTCACCGGTGGTTCCGCACGGCACAATCACGTCTGTGCCGTTTTTTATTTGAAATTCTATAAGATCACCGAGGGCCTTTTCGTCAATTTTGCCATTCTTGAACGGCGTTACAATCGCAACCATGGAACCTCTAAACATTACAACCTCCTTCGTTTATACAGCAGTCCTCGGCCTCGAGTCCAATATTTCGGGTTTCAATCCCGGAGCCCGGACTAAATGTAAACCACTCCTTCGCAAATAACTTCGGCTTTCCCTTCCAGTTGAATGCCGGTAAATTCCTCAGTGCTCCGCTCGAATGATACCGTGAGCTTTTCTCCACCAAAGGTATGGACCTCGACGGGAGAAAAAACAGCGCCCAGGGCGCCTGCGACGAGAGCGCCCGCGACCGTGCCCGTGCCGCACGCCAGGGTTTCACCCTCCACTCCTCGTTCATAGGTCCTGATGCGGAGCTTGTGCTTGTTCTGGATCTGGATGAAGTTCACGTTCGTTCCGGCCGGCTTGAAAAGATCGTGATACCGGGTCGTTCTGCCGACACGGTCCACATCTTCGTTGTCGATGTCCTTCGACAAATAGACCAGGTGCGGCACGCCGGTATCGATGAAATGGCCCATCCGTATGCCGCTCTCAAGGGGCACGGCAATGTTCATGCGGAGTCCTGCTGCGTCCGTGAGCTGGACCCTGATCGAGTTCGTCTTTACCTGTGCGTGAATGGTCCCTGCGAGCGTCTCAAAGGCCATGTCCTTTTTGGCGATTTTCTTGATGAGCGCAAAGCGTGCGGCGCAGCGGGAGCCATTGCCGCACATCGCGGCCTCACTGCCGTCGGCATTGAAGAACCGCCATTTGAAATCGACTTTTTTTGAAGGCACGATCACGATTAAGCCGTCGGCGCCGACCGAGTAATGCCGGTGGCAGACCGTCATGGCCAGGTCTTTCAGATTCTTTCCCTTCAGGATGCTCCTGCGGTTGTCGATCAGGATGAAATCGTTGCCGCTTCCCTGCATTTTTGTGAATGGTATTTTTTTCATAAATACCTCGTGACGACAATAACCTCGAAGGGAGATCAGGAACTGCTGCTGTCGATCACTCTTCGAGTCTGCATGGGTTCGCGGTGAATCGCGGGCTTATCCCGCAAGCCACCTCGGTATCTTCTCTCCCTTGATGAGATCATTGTAAGTTTCACGCTCACGAATGACGAAATATTCGCTGCCCCGGACCATCACCTCGGCAACGCGGAGGCGTGAATTATAGTTTGACGACATGGAAAAACCGTAGGCCCCGCCGCTCATGACGGCGAGGAGCTCGCCTCGCCGCACCAAGGGCAATTCTCGATCCTTGGCCAGGAAATCGCCGGACTCACAGATGGGCCCGACGACATCGAATACTCCCTGCTCCGGATTCGGCGACTGCTCGACCACGGGCTTGATCTCGTGGTATGCTTCATAGAGGCTCGGCCGGATAAGGTCGTTCATACCCGCATCGACAATAACAAATTTTTTTTCGCCGCTGCCCTTGTGGTAGAGGACACTTGTCACCAGGATGCCAGCATTCCCGACGATTGCCCGGCCCGGCTCCAGCACAAGCGTGCAACCAGACTCTTTCAACAGTGGCTGAACTGCCTGTGCCAGCTCCTTGGGGTGCGGCGGCGTTTCGTCCTTATAGGTGATGCCGAGCCCGCCGCCGATATCGATGTATCTGATCTTTATGCCGGCTGATTTTAGCTCCTTAACGAATGCAACGACCTTTTCGAGCGCGTCGACAAAGGGCTGGACTTCCGTAATCTGCGAGCCGATGTGGTGGTGCACGCCAACGATCTCCACGTGGGAGAGGGACTTCGCCATGTGGTAATATTCGAGCGCCTGTTCGATCGGGATGCCGAACTTATTCTCCTTCAGTCCCGTCGAAATATACGCGTGCGTTTTGGGGTCGATGTTCGGGTTTACCCGCAACGCGATGCGCGCCGTGGACCGCATTTCGCCTGCCGCTTCGTTCGAGCGCATGGAGTTCTTCGCCCGATTCGACATTGAACATGAGGATGCCGATTTTGAGCGCGTATTCGATTTCGTCCTTGCGCTTACCCACGCCGGCATAGACGATTTTTTTCGGGTCAATGCCGGCCCGGAGAGCGCGGAACAGTTCGCCGCCCGAAACAATGTCCGCGCCTGCGCCTTCGCGACCCAAGAGCCGGAGAATGGCGCTGTTCGAGTTGGACTTCAAAGCATAGCAGATAAGACGCGGAACGTCGGCGAACGCGCTGTCGAAGGCGCGGAAATGCATGGCGAGCGTGTTACTGCTGTAGAGGTAAAACGGCGTGCCGACACGCTGTGCTACCGTTTTTACCGGCACCCCTTCGCAGTACAGTTCGCCGTTTTTATACTGAAAATCATGCATGCTGCATCCTGTCCGGTTTGTGGAAAAACAACCGTGAAGAAAGACGGCGCTTCAGTTGCCGTGTTTCTCGCTTTTCGATGTATCAGTCGTGAATGAATCCCTGCTGAGCCGTTCGACATGAACCTTGAGCTCGTGCGAATACTCGCTTTCGTTTCCAGACTGGTCCACAGCGGTCAGAACGTAGTAATAAGTATCACCTGTCTTGACCGTTTCGTCCAAATACGTTGTCCGTAGAAGCAGCCTGTCCGTCAAACGTTCGTAATTTTTGCCGTGCTTCGTTGAGCGATACACGTGATACCCGGCAAGGTCCGCCTCCTTGTTTTCATTCCAGGAGAGGAACACCCTGCCGACCCCCGGTACCGCCGTCAGCCCCTTTGGTCTGTTCGGCGGCGTCAGGTCCCTTGGAGTGGCCGTTACCTCCACGGAATCAGGGCTCTCCTTCCAGGGCTGAACCGGACTGTTCACGGAACGGACAAGGTAATAGTACGTCCTGTTGTTTACGGCGCCCGTATCTTTATACGACGTCACCGTGAGCGGTTCTTTGTTCAACGGAGGTTCGTCATAGAGGCCCTGTTCCGTGCCGCGGTAGATATCGTATCCGACGAAGCCCTTATACGGGCTGCCGTCCACCCAGGTTGTTACCGTTTCCCAGGTGATGAGCGTATAACTGTCTCCACCCAGGGCTTTGACCCCCCTCGGTGGCGCGGGGCCCAAGAGCGGTGTGATCCGTACTTCCTCGGATTGATTGCTGACTCCGCCGCGAACGCTCACTGCTCTGATCCGATACCCGTAGATATAGCCGTATTTCACCTGGTCGTCGGACCAGAAGACGACGCTGTTCCGAACGCTTGCCGGAGCCGGACTTGACATGTTCAGCTCTGTATACTGCTTGTACCGGGCCCTCTTCCGTTCGCGTCCGAACTCGGCCCGGTAAATGCGAAACAGCAGAATATCGGCATTCTTCATGCTTACGCCTTCGACGTTTTTGGTCGGGATCGGCCATGACAAAAACACCCTGGCGTCCCGGGTTGCGGCCTTGATGTTTTTCACCTGCTCCGGCCTCGGGCTAGCGGGTATGAGCGGATCAGTTTTTAAAGCGCACGCCGTTACTGCCGTCAGGACCAGCGCCAGAGAGGCTGCACAACGCCACCGGGTTCCGGTATTCATCTCATTTTCTTGAGCGTCTGAAGACGTTTTTTCAGGTTTACGGGGGCTGTCCCGCCGTAGGAGGTCCTTCTGGCCACGGATGTTTCGACGGAGATGGCCTCATATACATCTTCGCTGATCTGCGGCGAGAGCTTCCGGTACTCGATAAGAGACATGTCGCCGAGGCCGCATCCCAATTCAGTAGCGCGAAGTACGGCCCGGCCGACAATTTCGTGCGCACGGCGGAAGGGGATGTTTTTCCTGACCAGGTAATCAGCAAGGTCGGTGGCGGTTATGAAACCATCTTCAGCCGCCAGCCGCATTGTTTTTTCATGGACCACGACGTCCTTGAGCATCTCAGCCATGACCGTAACCGACATCGATACCGTATCCGCGGCATCAAAGAGCGGCTCCTTGTCCTCCTGCATGTCGCGATTATAGGCGAGCGGAAGCCCTTTCATGAGGGTCAGGAGCGTCGTGAGGCTGCCATACACCCGGCCGGTCTTTCCGCGCGTGAGCTCTGCCACATCGGGATTCTTCTTCTGCGGCATGATCGACGATCCCGTAGTGAATGCATCAGACAGCGTAATGAACCCGAACTCCGACGACGACCAGATGACGAGCTCTTCGGACAAGCGAGAGAGGTGCATCATGATCTGGGCGCAGGAAGAGACGAACTCAATGGCGAAATCCCGGTCTGACACGGCGTCCAAGCTGTTTTCGCTCACGCTGTCGAAAGCGAGCTGTTTTGCCACGAACGTTCGGTCGATAGGAAGCACCGTTCCGGCGAGGGCCCCGGCGCCCAGCGGCATGACATTGACGCGCCGGAAGCAGTCTTCGAGCCGGCCCCGGTCGCGTTCGAACATTTCGTAATACGCGAGCAGATGATGGCCCAGAAGAATGGGCTGTGCCCGCTGGAGATGCGTGTATCCGGGCAAAACCACGCCCTGATGTTTATCCGCAAGCACAACGAGAACCTTTTGCAGCGATCTCAGGATATCGTGGATGCCGGCGATTTCATCGCGCAGATACATGCGGATATCAAGGGCTACCTGGTCGTTCCTGCTGCGGGCCGTATGGAGTTTTCCGCCCACAGGACCGATCTTTTCGATCAGCCGGCTCTCGATGTTCATATGGATGTCTTCAAGCTCGATCTTGAACGAGAAAGAGCCGGACGCAATTTCCTTCAGGATGTCTTCCAGTCCCCTGATGATCCTGCGCGCTTCCGTCCTCGCGATAATGCCGGTCTTCGCCAGCATGGCTGCATGGGCGATGCTGCCTGCGATATCGTAGGGGTAGAGCCGCCAGTCGTAGGGGATCGAAGCGGTAAACTCTTCAACGAGTTCATTCGTGGCTGCGGTGAAGCGCCCGCCCCAGGGCTTGGCTGTCTTCTTTGTTTTTTTTATTTTCTTGGTTTTCTTGGCCATGATGAGCAATTAACCTGCTTACGTGATCTTCGCAATTACCGGTGCCCTCTGACGTAATTTTACGACTTTCCTACTTTACTCTTGATCCTGAGTCGGAGCGCATTCAGGCGGATAAATCCTTCGGCATCCTTCTGATTGTAAACGCGGTCCGCTTCGAACGTCGCAAACTCGGGATTGTAGAGCGAAACAGACGACTTGCGTCCAATGGTGTCGCAGTTGCCTTTGTAAAGTTTCAACCGTGCCGTGCCAAGCACGTTTTTCTGGGACTCATCCACCAATGCCTGGAGCATAAAACGTTCGGGCGCGAACCAGTATCCATAGTACACAAGCTCTGCGTACCGGGAAACCAGGCTGTCGCGGAGA
Organism: Nitrospirota bacterium; assembly: GCA_963754875.1. Classification (GTDB taxonomy): domain Bacteria; phylum Nitrospirota; class UBA9217; order UBA9217; family UBA9217; genus JAJYKN01. Next base: position 11,119 of record CAVWHO010000015.1, on the reverse strand, counting down.
TGCATTGCCTCACGGTCCATGGTAATGGACTCAACAGCCCGGTGCGCGGCATGGAGGAGCGTACCGCCCGGAGTTTCATATACACCGCGGGACTTCATACCCACGTAGCGGTTCTCGACGAGATCGACTCTGCCGACGCCATGGCTGCCGGCGATACGGTTCGCCTCGGCCAGGAGCGTGGCAGGAGACATCTGTTTACCGTTGATCGCAACGGGGTTTCCGGACCGGTATTCAACTTCCACATACTCTGCCTTGTCCGGAGCCTTCTCTATCGGCACGGCCATGGTGAACATGTCGCTCGTTGATTCTTTCCACGGGTCTTCGAGTACGCCCCCTTCGTAGCTGATGTGGAGCAGGTTGCGGTCCGTAGAATAAGGCTTCGACTTGGTCGCCATGACCGGGATCTTGTGCTTCTCGGCATAAGCGATCAATTCCTCGCGGCCCTTCATGGTCCATTCGCGCCAGGGGGCGACGATCTTTACGTCGGGCTTGAGCGCAAAGTAGGTGAGCTCGAATCGGACCTGGTCGTTCCCCTTGCCTGTGGCACCGTGACAGACTGCCTCGGCGCCCTCCTGCTCCGCGATCTCGATCTGGCGCTTTGCGATCAGCGGCCGGGCTATCGAAGTGCCGAGGAGATAGCGGCCTTCGTACACCGCATTCGCGCGCAGCAGGGGAAATACAAAATCCCGGACAAATTCCTCGCGGAGGTCGTCGATATAGATCTTGCTCGCGCCGGTCTTGATCGCTTTCTCCCGGAGCGGTTCGAGTTCCTCTCCCTGGCCGATATCGGCGGTGAAGGCAATCACCTCGGAAGCTTCGCGTGTTCCTTTCGGTTCTGCTCATGGCCCTTTAACCGCAGTCGTACGTCGAGGCGCCGCGCCCGCGCTCCGGCGACGAGGCCGTCGCCGCCACGGTTCATTCCTGCCGTTCCGCCTGCACAGGCTTTCCTCCGATCTTGGGAAAGGACTGTTGACGGAGTTCGGTGATGACTTTCGCGCGCTCCGCCGGGCTGGCCCAGGGATCGAACGCAATCTCCCTGCCCAGCGTTTCTCGTAACTGATTTGCCACGGCAATGCGTGTGGCCAGGCGGGGGTGCTCCAGTCCATCGAGCAGCGCACTCGGATCGGCGGCGGCCACGGCCTTGAGTTGAGCGGCAGCGTACATGCTGGTGCGACGGTTCGCGGTCGGCGCAGAGATTCAGCAGGTCGGCCAGCGCCTGCCGGCGGGCCGCCGCATCGGATGATTTCAGTGCCGTGGCGATGGCGTCTTGTTGCTTCAGAAACGCCGACACCTTCTTCTGCGCGGCGGCGTGGGCGGTCTTCACCGCCTCCTCCAGCCAGGCATTGAATTGCGTCGCATCCCGATAGCCTTCCATGCGCAGGATCACGTCCCCTGCGGAGTTCAACACGAGGAAGGCGGGACTGGCAGAGACGCCGCGCTGTTGGGCGGCGGCCTGGTTGGCATCGAGGTCGAGCGCGACGCAGGCGAAGCGGGCCAGGTTGCTGCGCACGACGGGATCCGGCAGCGTGTTTGCCGCCATCAATTTGCACGGCCCGCACCACGTGGCGGTGAAGTGAGGAGCACCGGACGATCATTCGTCGCGGCGGACGTCAAAGTGTCCGAGAGATTTGTGCTCCAGCCGGCCGGGATGTCGGCCAGAGCGGGCAGGGCGGTGAACAGGAGCACAGCAAAGAAACCTGCGGTCCAATTCCCGGCCGTGAACTGGGTGGTGCGTCGCAAACTCGATCCGGCTCCTTTCCCCTCACCCTGACCCTCTCCCCGAGGAGAGGGAACAGGTAGCTCACGTCGCTTGGAAAGGTGTTGCTGCGTGTAACTCCTCCCGCGCTGGACCCGGTTCTCCTCTCCCCAAGGGAGAGGGCAGGGGTGAGGGGAAAGGAAACGGCTGGCCACACGTGGCGTCAGCCTACAAAGGAAGGCAGGTTCGGGTTTCATGGCGTCCTTGCGGCGGTGGCCTTGGGTTCCTTGCCGTGCTTGATCAGCCGGCCAGAACTGGTCCCAATCGAACGGCGCGGCTGAATTCGCCGTAGTGACATTTCTGGCAATCGCCCGCGGCCAGCGGACGGTACTTGAATCACTCCGCCACCATGCCCGGTGGCGCGGCCTTGCGTTCCTGAACATGCAGGCTGCCGGGCCCGTGGCAGCTCTCGCAGCCGACATCGATGAGCTTGTCCGGCCGAACTCACGCTGATAACCCGATGGCGGCGCCAAAGCCGGTCGTGTGGCAGCCGATGCACTTGGGGTCGGCATCCGCCTTGGCGCGCCAGAGCGTCGCGAAGGCGTGCGCGTGGCCGATTGCGCCCACACCGCGCCGGCGGTGGGATGGCAGGCCAGGCAGCGCTGGCTGCCGACGTAGGTGGCCACCGTGCGCACGCCCGGCACCATGTCGCCGGCGACCGGTCGCGCATCATCGCACCGCCAGCTGGGTGCGCCGCACCTCGTCGCGATAAGTCCTGGCCGAGCGCGGAAGGTCGTGTCCTGGGGGATCTGGTCAAGGAGGCGGATTTCGTTGCCGAGCACGGCGGCTGCGCGCCGCCGGCTGATGCGAGCCGCAGGATGCCCAGCGCGCGCGCCTTCGTTGGTGACGTAATAAATCAGGCTGCGGTTCTCGCTTCTGAAGCACTTGCGACGGCTGGCTGCACTTTGCCGCCGAGAATGACCTGGACCTCGTAAAACTGCTCCGCCAGTCGGGTCAGCGTTTGCTTCGTCGGTGAAGGCGAGCAGCACGAGCAGGTCCGCCTTGGCGCGCACCTCCGGCAGCAATCGGCTGAGCGTGGACTCCATCTCTCCACGACCAGCCCCTCGCCGAGAACGTCGTCCAAACCCGCGCGGGTCGAGCACGCCGATGACGGCGATGCTTCCATCCGGTCCGCTCGAGGATGCGGTAGGAGTCGAAGAACGGCTTGCCGGTGGCTTTGTCGAGCAGGTTGGCGCTGAGCAGCGGCGGCGCCGGTCTCTTGAGCTCGCGCAACTGCGCGGCGGACAGCTGCGCTTCGCGGTGGCCGAGGTTCAACGCGTCGTACTTCAGCGCCGCGTAGGCGCGCAGCAGGTAGCGGTACTCGATGACATCGAAATCCTCGCTGCCGCCGATGGCATCGCCGACGTCGAGCCGGAGGGCATTGGTGGTGGTCTCGGCGTCCAGGAGGGTCTTGAGACGCGTCATGCCGCCGTACTGGCCGGTGAAACAGCCGCACGGCACCAGCCGCCCATGGGTGTCGCAGGTGAAGTAAACCGTGAGGTCGGAGGGTTTCGGGGCAGGGGATTTGGAGCAGCCGGAAAGGGCGAGGACAAGAGCAGCAGGAGTAGGCTGTGGGCGAACACTGACCATTGCAGGGGCTGCGGCGTTTTGGAGTGCGGTGGCAAGCGAAGCGCGACACCGCTTTGGCCGGGAAACAGCCGCGTTGCCACAGCCAAAGCGCCGTCGCCGCTGCGCTCTGCCGGCGCACTCCAAAGCGCGTGCCTGCCGGCTTCGTTTCAGGCGCGGCCGCCCACTGCCTTTGGCTCTTGCTGCCGGTGGGGCGATTGGTTGTGAGTGCTCATGCCGCTGCGAAAACGCTCGATCGTCAATACACCACCGCATTGGTAAACACGTTCACGTTCACCTTGGCCGGGTCGGCGACTTCGTTGCCGCCGCCGCAGCAGCAGCCCTTGGCGTTGGCCACGTCGTTCAGGCCATCGGCGGAATACACCAGCACCAGCCGGCCGTTGATCTCCAGGCCGGAAGTGAAATGCTGCTGCTCTCATTGCCCGGGTCATTCTGCCATCGCGCTCGCCGAAAGTCACGGCTGGCGTAACTGTGGGCGGAGAAGTGCTGCGGCTGGGACAGCCGCGCGCCGTTCGCCGAGGGTTCGGGCCGGGCGAACTGCCCGGAGCTTGCGGAAGCCGGTCCAACCGCGTAGTTTTGCCACGCATGAAACGGAAAGCCGGCAAGCGGAAGAAACTCGATTATCCGGACGAAACCAACGGCACACGTTGGGCGGCCGAGGTGCGGAAACTGGCCAGCAAGTTGACCCCGGAACAGGAGGCGGAATATTTGCACGAGCCATGGTGAAGGTGTATGGCGGGCAGCCGCAAAGAAACCACTGGCGCTTGACACAAATTTCCTGCTCGACCTGGCCGAGGGGAAAGATTTCGTGTGCGACTTCATGGAGGAATTCACCGGTCGCGGCTACAACTTCCTGGTGCCGCCCACGGTGCTGGCCGAACTGCGAGGTGCTTGCCGAGTCAGGCCGTGCGCCACAGTGCCATTTCGCAGCCGTCGCCCTGGAGAAGCTCGCCGGTTGGGCCTGCCAGCCTTTCGGGTTGTCCGCGACTGGACTCGCGATTGCCGCATCGCTTCGCTGAACGGCTGATGAATGCGTCCCTCCTCCCTGAAACCGAACGGAACGACGGGAAGATCCTCGCCCAGACTTCGCTCATGGGTATTCCTGTGCTGGTGACTTCGGACAAGCACTTGCTGGACATTGACGAAGAGTCGCTGGTCCTGGCTTTCAACGAGGCGGACTTGTTCCCCGTCCACCCGGCGCATCCCAGGCGGCTGCTCAAGGCGATCCGGTGAGCGTTGGCGGGCACTTCTTCTTCAATACACCACCGCATACGTGAACACGTTCACGTTCACCTTGGCCGGGTCGGCGACTTCGTTGCCGCCGGAGCAGCAGCAGCCCTTGGCGGTGGCCACGTCGTTGAGGCCAGCCGCCGGAATGCACAGCACCAACCGCCGATGATCTCAAGGTCTTCAAGCGCCACCACCTTGCCGTGCATGTCCGTCAGGCATCAAATTCAGTTCCACGCCGAAGTGCGATGGTCATCGGGATCTTCTTCAGCGCCTGGTCCGGGGAGCACACTTCAGTTCCTGGCGAAGGCCTTATCCCACTGGCGTCCGAGCACCCCGGGACTGGCGAGGAGGAAGCCGCCGTTGAGCAGGAATCGGCGGAGGTTGCCGCGTTCCTTCTCGGACAGGGCGAACGTCTCGTTGCCGGACATGACGCAGAACGGGTAATCGAACAATCCGTCGGCATCGAGTTTCACCGGGCAGAAACTCTTCGTCACCTTGAGATTGGTCTGACGGCCGACGTCGGCGAGGAAGCGGTCGGCGAAGCAGACGGAACTCTGGTTGCCGGCATACACCAGGTTGCCGCGCTGTAGCACGGTGAGATCGGAGGTAGCGGGATTGGCTGCGGCTGGTGTCGCAGCCTTCGTGGCGGCATGGGTGAAAGCCGGGGCCAGCAAGAGCAGGGTACAGAGACTCGTCAGAGAGCGATGGGCGAGCTGAGCTTTCCCACCCCTCCCCTCGGTCCCTCTCCCCGTCGAGGGGAGAGGGAGGAAGCTGGCGGACGCTGCTTGGGGAATTCAGCACCCGCATGGCTGGGCGATGGCTTCGGAGGCATTGGCTGAAGAGGGCGCGTTGGGCTGTTCCCTCTCCCCTCACCGGGGTGAACTCTCCAAACGGAATTTCGCGCCTCAGACCTTTGAACTCGCCGAAGCAAGCACCCGAAGATTTTGAGGAGGACAAAGATCCAGGCTTTCCCATCTTGTCCTCCCCCTAATCTTTGGGCGGTTCAGTGGAAGGGGTGGGAAACCAAACGAAAGTTCGCGTCTTCCAAGTGACGAGTGCTTGCTCATTTCCCACCTCCAGTTCCTTGTTTGCTGATCGTCTTGAAATAGTTGTCCACGACCTCGCTGTATTCCTCCAGCAGGGTCTCGGAGGACACGGCGCCGGACTGGCGGTCGACCGGGTTCAGCCCTTCAGCTTGTCCGGCTTGTTCCAGCACCAGCCCGCTGCCGTTCGGGTCCACCATGCCTTTGCCGAGCCCGCCCGGCCTGCGACATCTTCGACGCCACGTCCGAGCGCATCACGAAGGACTCGTTGCCCATCACATCGGGATCTCGCCGGTCATCACCGCGTAGCCGCTCGAACCTTCCTGGCCGTCGCCTTTGCCGGACATGGCCCTGGCCCTGATTCATGCCGGGCCGGCCGAACTTCCGGCTCTGCGACTATTGCTGGAAGTTGCGCCCCCCGGATTCATGCCGCGCGTCAGGCGCAGATACTCAAGATCCAGTTCCTGCGGACCGGGCGAGCCGCCCTGCGATTTGCACTGGCCGAACAGCTTCTCCATCTCGCTGCGCAACCGCCGGCAAGACTGATACCAGCCCTCGCCCTTGCTCGCGAGCATCTGGCTGGTGGCCTGCCGCGCGAGTTGCTGCATCCGCGCCTCCTCGATCTTGTCGGCGAGATCCCACGCGCTCTGGGCCGCCTGGGGGAACAGCTTGTTCGCCGCCTTCGAGTCGTCGCGCAGTTTCTGCTCCAGCCGTTCCATCATGTCGCCCACCTGCTTCTCCGTGGCGGCGAGGCTCTTTGAGCGCGAGCTGATCTTCGCGGCTCAGTTCCCCGGTGCGATTGTAGGGCTTGGCTTGGTCGGTCAACGCCTGTTGCGCCTGGAACAACGCCTCGAACTGGTTGAAGTCCTTCATCATCTCCTGCATCTGACTCATGTCCTGCAGGGTCTGCGCGATGTCCTCGCGGGTCTGCTCCTCGACGCCGCCCAGCTTCTTGACCTGCTCGTCGGACGCTTGCTTGAAGTCGTTCATCATGCCGAATCCATCTGGCGCGGGCCGTTCGGCGGCGAGCTGCGCTGCGCGATCTGCTGCGACGCGGCGTTGTTTTCCTTCGTGGATTCGCGGATGGCATCCGCCTGTTTCTTCAGCGTCTCCTGCAACTCCGCCTCCACGTCGTAGAGCGGATCCTTGCGAACGAAGCTCTCCATGCGCGCCGCCTGCTGATTCAATTTCTGGTTCAGCTCGTTCTGTTTTGCGAGCAGGCCGTCCAGTTCCTGCTGGAGGGCGTCCTGCTGCTTGGCGTCGGCCTTGGCGAGCTTCTCCTCGAGCGCCTGGGCTGGCGTTCGCCGAGCTTGCGTTGCTCCTCCACCAGGTCGTGCAACTGGTTCATCAACTCGGTGGTACTTGGCTTCGATGTCGGCCAGGTCGGTCTGCTCGCGCAGGAAATTGTTGTAGTCCTCGACGCTGATGACGACCAGGTGGACGGTTTCGCTGCGAGCCAGATGGGCTTCCGGGGCGGTGTCGATCGCCTCGGCGAAGAAGGAGATGACGTCGCCGGGCTGGACGCCCAGGTCGGCGAAGTTGAAGTCCAGCGTCTCGTGCGACGCGAGGATCACGGCGTCGTAGCTCACGACCTTGGGCGCGGGAGAAGCTGCCATTCAAGGCGCGATGCAGGCGGACGATCCTGAGCCCGTAATCGTCGGTCGCCTCGATCTGGGCCTGGAACTTGAAATCCATCGCGACGAAGGCGTCCTTGGGCGGATCCACGATGCGGATCTCCGGCGGCAGATCGTGCGTGACGGTGAGCGCGCCTTCCCAGATTTCCTGCGACGGAGATGCCGGCCACGTCGGTGAGGCTGAAAGCGCAAGCGGCCGGATTCGCGGGCGGTGATGGCGCCGGCGACTTCTGGTCCAATTCCTGATTCGTAGCAGCCGACGTGGGGCTCGCTTCAGATTTGGAATTGGGAATTGGGAATTGGGAATTGGATGGAGCCTCCTCACGTCGGCTGCTACTCAGTGCGAGTTTCACCACCTGCGGCGGGGCGTCGCCGGTGGTGACTTCCAGCGCGCCTTCGCGGAGCGGGCGGTTGGATTGCAGCCGGAACCGCACCTCGCTGCCGGCCAGCGCCTGCACGCCCTTGAACGCATAAGGTTTCTCCTCCGCCTTGAGGCCGGTGTAGGCCGGCGGGGTGATCCGCACGTAGGCCTTGTCGAGCTGCGGCACGAGGATCACGCCGAGGCGATGCTTGCTTGCTGACGGCTGGCGCCGTCCTTCGTCTGCGCGAAGACGATCGTCTCGGTGCGGATGTTGTCGAGCTGCTGATGGAACCCTGCGCCGCCCTTGTCGAACATCGGCAGCGTGACGGCCTGCTCCGGATGGTCCACCGGATGCGCGGTGAGGAAGACCTCCTTGGGCCGGTGCCCGGTGGCCTTCACGCGCACCAGGAAACTGCGGCCGTAAATGACGTTCGTGCCGTCGGGGCCGGGATCGAGGATGGCCAGCTGGGTGAAGGAATAGGGCGGATGATCGCCAAACGGATCGGCGAAGCGCGCCAGCTCCACCACCGAGACGCGGTGGAAGAGCACCAGCACGAGCGCGAACGCGGCGACCGCCCAGGCGGCGCGCTTGAGTTCGCGGCGCAACTGCGGCGTGCGGGCCAGCCGCTCGAAATCGATGTGGGCGAGTTCCTGGCCGTAACGTTCGATGGCCAGCCGGGAGAGCTCGCGCGTGAGCGGTTTGAGTTGGGCGTCGTCGGCCTGGCCCTGCAACTGGAGCACGTTGATGAGCTTGGAGCCGAGGGCGGGATCGCGTTCTTCGAGGAGGCGGGCGATGTGGGCGAGCTGGTTCCGGCGCACCCAGGCGAGATACCAGCTCCAGCCGAGCAAGCCGGCGAGGCCGGCCAGGAGCGCGAGGGAGAAGGCCAGCCGCACGCCGGCGCCGAAATGCAGCAGCACGTCGAACAGGAACCCGAGCAGGACGAGCGCGAGCGCATATTTGGCGCAGCGGAACAGCACGCTCCCGCCCATCTCGCGTTGATGGGCGCGATCCGCCGCCGCGAGGCGCTGGGTGATGGGCGTGGTTGCGGGCATGAGATCAACTGTGTTTCAAATCATGTTCAAGATGCCACAGGAGGGTTGGATTTGCCTCTGTGGAGTGCGCGGACCCGGCCGCGCTTTCGGCAGGCGACTTCGCGCCCGGTTGCGCGCGCGCCTACCCTGGAGTCCGAGGAATCCCACCCCACGGCGCCCGGTCGCCGTCGCAGTGGGGGCGCGCAGGACATTCCCAGAGCCGCTCGCAACCCTGGGCTGGATGCCGATCCCTTTGAGTCGGCCAAGCGCGCAAAGCAGTGACAGGTCACCGCACTCCAAAACGGGGCCGCGGGGCGAAGCCGGTTTGGACTCATATGGTGACCTCCTTCAACCGCTCCGAAAGGGCGTGCTTGAAGGTCTATGTTTACCGCGCATGAAACCAAGGTGGCTGACCCGGGACTTTCAGCCCGTCGCGCAGATGCAGGATCGTTCGATTGAAACCTTGATGAATCGATGTGATCGCCGACAAGGCGATGTAGTGTCTGGGACGGCCACGTTCGAAGACGACGAGCTTGTCAACTCCCAGAACCAGGTACGGCCGCCGCCAGGCTTGGGCCGCGCGCCAGAGCAGGTAGCCAGCAAGAGCCATCAACACGAGCGAGGTTTCGCGCATGTCAGAGTCAGCCCAGAGGATAACCCTGCTGTAACCAGCGCGCCGAGGCCCGCAAACAGATCGACCCGTGCCTCGCCGGAGCGGTACTGTAGTTCCTGGTTCATTTGCATCATGCAGTCCTCAACTCAACCCCCAACGTCTCCTGAGATACCAATCCACCCCGAACAGTAGGCCCGCGAGGTAGAAAACCCAAGTCTGATCCCAGGCACTTTTCAGCCGGGTCTTGGGCGGGGCGTCGAGCTTCTCGTCGCTGAATTCGCTGATCAGTTTGCCGCAGCTCGCCGGCTTGCATCAGCCGGCCGCCGCTGGCTTCGCAGAAGCGCTCGAGATAGGTCACGTCGGTCGCCACTTCGGTTTCCTCCAGGTTTTCGGTGAAGACGATGAAGCGCGATTCCTGCGTGGTGCCGTCCGGCAGCGTGGCCACCGCCCGATAACGTCCCAGCTGCTCCGGCAGGAACTCGGCGGTCAGCCGGCTGGATCCTGGCCGGGCGCTGGCGCGAGCGAGAGGCGCGCCACCTCCTCGTTGTCGCCGAGCAGAAGCCGCACCGGCACCTTCTTGACCTTGGGGTCCGGGTTCCTGGCCCGGTTCAGCCGGAAATACACCTTCTCGCCGAGCTGGATGTTGGCCGAGCTGGGGCGAAAGGAGAACTGCTTCGACGGAATGAAATCGCGCCCGGCCAGCAGCCAGAGAATCGTCTGATCCCAGAACCGGTCGAACGCGGTGTTGACGCCCTCCACCTTGGCGTTGAAGCCCCAGCGCCAGAGGCCCTCGACGCCGATGCTCACGACCTGGCCCGAGCCGAACCGGCGATGGACCATCACCCCGCGCATCCGCCTCCGTGACGGCTGTCCTGACGAGCGAGCCTCCGATGCCTCGTCCCTGCTCTTCGGGCGCGACGGACACCGGCGACAACGTCAGGACGCGGCGGGCCGACCGCGCGCCGACGAGGTCGACGTAGCTCAGCATGGTGTGCCCGACGATCTTCCCGTCGCTCTCGGCCACGAACGAGAGCTCCGGGACGTAGCTCTCCGACGACCGAATCCGATCGACGAGATCGACGACCTCCTCCCGGTCGAACGCTCTCCTCACGATGTCGCGTACGGCCGCACAATCGGCGGGTGTCTCGGGGCGCAGAGATGCCATCGACTCAGTCGACGATCGCGACCACTCGCGCCGGCGCGGCGCTCGCTCCGACGAGCTTCAGCGGGAAGCACGCGACCGTGAAGCCCGTCGGCGGCAGCTCCGCCAGGTTGAACAGCCGCTCGATCTGCGAGTACGGCAGGTCCGCCTGGTGGGCCTCCCAGAAGACTCCCGGCTCGTCGCGCTCGCAGAGCCTCCGCGGCCTGCACGTTCAGCGGCCGGTCCCAGCCCCACGCGTCGATGCCCATCACGCGGATGCCTCGGTCGAAGAGCCACTCCGTCGCCTCGGCGGTGACGCCCGGGCCGCGGAACATGTAGTCCGGCTCGGCGTAGAAGCGGTCGCAGTCCGGTCCGCACCAGCACGATGTCGCGCTCGCGCAGCTCGTGGCCCGCGGCGGCGAGCGCCGGCTCCAGCTCCTCCGCCGCGAACGGCGTCGCCGTCGTCGCGTCCGGTGAAGTCGAGCACGACGCCGGGCGCGAAGAACCACTCGAGCGGCAGCTGGTCGATCGTCTGCGCCGGCTCGCCGCGCGATCGTCGAGTTGTAGTGGTACGGCGCGTCGACGTGCGTCGAGTTGTGCGTGCCGAAGTTCGTGAACGTCTCGCGCGACCACCCCTCGCCGTTGCGGAGCAGCCGCGCCGGCACGCCGAACAGCTCCTCGATCTCGGCAGCGCCGTCCGCGTGCGCCGAGTAGTCGATTCG